>NZ_WBMS02000069.1:0-18820 GCF_008923205.2 Actinomadura physcomitrii
TCCCGCTCCGCTAGAGCTCCGCGCGAAACAGCCTGCCGACCGCCGGGCAGGCCCGCTGCGCTCGCTGCACTCGCTCCGCGTGCCTGCCCGTGCCGGTGGCTGGGGTCTGGTCTTCCGTGTCTGTGTTCAACCGGGTCCACGGTTGGTGGTTCTGCAAGGAACGCAAGCAGCTTGCAAGATTGTGTCGTATGGTTGCGGTATGACACGTCGACTGGCCGAGGTCGCCAAGAAGGTCGGGGTCAGCGAGGCCACCGTCAGCCGGGTGCTGAACGACAAGCCGGGCGTCTCCGACGCGACCCGCGCCGCCGTGCTGACCGCGCTGGACGTGCTCGGCTACGAGCGCCCGACCCAGCTGCGCGGCGAGCGGGCCCGGCTGGTCGGGCTGGTGCTGCCGGAGCTCGGCAACCCGATCTTCCCGGCGCTGGCCGAGGTGGTCGGCGGTGCGCTCGCGCAGCGCGGGTTCACGCCGGTGCTGTGCACGCTGACGCCGGGCGGCCTGTCGGAGGCCGACTACGTGGAGATGCTGCTGCAGCAGCAGGCGTCCGGGGTGATCTTCGCGGGCGGGTTGTACGCCGAGGCGGACGCCCGGCACGACCACTACCACCGGCTGCGGGACGTGCGGCTGCCCGTCGCGCTGGTCAACGCGGCCAGTGAGAAGCTCAGCTTCCCGCAGGCGTCGACCGACGACGCCGTGGCCGCCGAGCAGGCGTTCGCGCACCTGCTGTCGCTCGGCCACGAGCGCATCGGCATGGTCCTCGGCCCGCAGGACCATGTGCCGTCCAACCGCAAGCTCGCCGCCGCCCGCGCCGCCGCCGAGCGCGCCGGCGTGGACCTGCCGGCCGCGTGGGTGCGGCGCAGCATGTTCTCGCTGGAGGGCGGCCAGGCCGTCACCGGACGGCTGATCCGCGACGGCGTGACCGGCGTCATCTGCGCCAGCGACCCGCTGGCGCTCGGCGTGATCCGGGCCGTGCGCCGGCTCGGCATGTCGGTGCCGGAGGATGTTTCGGTCGTCGGTTATGACGACTCGGCGTTCATGAATTGCGTGAGCCCGCCGCTCACCACCGTGCGGCAGCCCATCGAGTCGATCGGGCGGGCCGCCGTGACGCTGCTGGTGAGCCAGGTGGAGGGCGGGCCGGTCGCGGCGGAGGAGCTGCTGTACGAGCCGGAGCTGGTCGTCCGCGCGTCCACCGCGCGGGTCAGGACCGCGCGCGGCTGAGCCGCCGCCTCATCCGGTCTGTCCGAAAGCCGTCCCCATGCGGGGCGGCTTTCGTCGTTCTGGGGTGCATTGCGCTGCGGGTGTTTCCAATTGTTGAGTTTTTGCGAATATTCATTCATCTATTGCACTGTGATGTTGATCTCTGTATGTTCCTCGCAATCGGCCGACCAACGGCCCAGGAGGGAACCCCATGAGATCCCGGATTCTCGCCACCGCGCTCGCCGCGGCCCTCGGCGCCACCGTCGCCGGCTGCGGCGGGGACGGCTCCGGTGGCAAGGACACCGCGCCCCTGGACGCCGGCACCAAGGTGTCGATCACGGTCGGCTGCATGCCGGCCAAGAGCCAGGCCGCGCAGCGCAGGGAGTGGCTCGAGGACGTCGCCGCGTTCGAGAAGCTGCACCCCAACATCACGATCGAGGGCAAGGACGCCTTCCCCTGCATCGACCCGAACACCTTCCAGGCGAAGCTGGCGGGCGGGCAGATGGAGGACGTCTACTACGTCTACTTCACCGACGTGCGCGCCATCATCGCCAACGGCCAGGCCGCCGACATCACCCCGTACATCGGGCAGTCCAAGCAATACCCGAACGTCGACCCGGCCGTGGAGAAGGTCTTCAAGGACGGCGACAAGGTCTACGGCCTGCCCCGGCAGAACTACTCGATGGGCCTGTTCTACAACCGGGCCCTGTTCAAGAAGGCCGGTCTCGACCCCGACCGGCCGCCCACGACGTGGGCGGAGGTCCGCGAGGACGCCAAGAAGATCAGCGCCCTCGGCGACGGGACCGTCGGGTACGCCGAGTTCAGCGCCAAGAACCAGGGCGGCTGGCACTTCGCCACCTCGATCTACAGCCAGGGCGGCGACATGGTCGACGCCGGCGGCAAGAAGGCGGCGTTCAACAGCCCGCAGGGCAGGGCCGTCCTGCAGAACCTCAAGGACATGCGCTGGACCGACGACTCGATGGGCAGCAAGCAGCTGCTGGTCGACGCCGACGTGCAGCGGATGATGGCGGCCGGAAAGCTCGGCATGTACCTCGGCGCCCCCGACAACGCGACCGCGCTGGTCGACCAGTTCAAGGGCAAGTACGAGGACTACGGGATGGCGCCGATCCCCGGATCCGTCGGGACGCTGATGGGCGGTGACGGCTACCTGTTCAGCCCGAAGGCGTCCCCGGAGAAGATCAAGGCCGGGCTCATGTGGCTCGACTACGCGATGCTCACTCCAGGCCAGGGCCAGCTGAACTACGCGCGCGCCGCCAAGGACGGCCGTCCCGTCGGCATCCCGCAGCCGAAGCTGTTCGGCCAGAACGCGGTGGGGGAGAAGGACAGGCAGCTGCGCGCGGACGCCGCGAACCTGCCCGTCGGGAACTTCAAGCCGTACGAGGACGCCTATGGCAAGGTGCCCGGGAAGCTGGAGCCGCCGCAGGCGCAGCAGCTCTACACGATCCTCGACTCGGTCGTCCAGGCCGTGCTGACCAGGCGTGACGCGAACATCGACCAGCTGCTCGCGGACGCGCAGAAGAAGGCCGACGCCGCGCTCGCCCGGTCGGGGAGCTGACGCCCGCACCCGCGGGGCGCCGGCCCGCGCACCGTATCGGACGTGGCGGCCGGCGCCCCGGACCCCACACCTGGAGTGACAGATGACCACAGCGCGGACGCTCGTCCGTCCCGCCGCGGCCCGCTCGCGGCGGCGCCCGTCGCGCACCCGGCGCACCGTGAAGCGCAACCTGACCGCGTACGGGTTCCTGTGCGGGGCGCTGATCTGCTTCGCGTTCTTCTCCTGGTACCCGATCGTCCGCGAGGTGCTGCTCAGCTTCCAGAAGACCAACTTCGTCGGCGAGGCGCGCTGGGTCGGGTTCGACAACTTCCGCACCGTGTTCGCCGATCCCGGGTTCACGGACGCGTGGGTCAACACAGCGGAGTTCACGCTGCTCGCGCTGGTCGTCGGGTACGTCGTCCCGTTCGCCGTCGCGATCGTGCTGAACGAGCTGAAGCACGCCCGCGCCTACCTGCGGTTCGTGGTGTACCTGCCGGTGATGCTGCCCCCGGCGGTCGCGGTGCTGCTCTTTAAATGGTTCTACGATCCTGGGCCCGGTCTGTTCAACCAGATCCTGCACGCCGCGCACCTGCCGGGGCTGAGCTGGCTGGACTCGACCAGCACCGCGCTGATCTCGCTGGTGATCGTGTCGACGTGGATGAACCTCGGCAGCGGGACGCTGATCTACCTGGCGGCGCTGCAGAGCATCCCCGGCGAGCTGTACGAGGCGGCCGAGCTGGACGGGGCGGGGCTGTTCCGCCGGATCCGGCACATCACGATCCCGCAGACCCGGCTGATCCTGCTGGTGATGCTGCTCTTGCAGATCATCGCGACGATGCAGGTGTTCATCGAGCCGTACCTGCTGACCGGCGGCGGCCCCGAGGGCTCCACCGTCACCGTCGCGTACCTGATGTACCAGTACGCGTTCAACTTCACCAACTTCGGCGGCGGCGGGGCGCTCGGGCTGATGCTGATGCTCGTCCTGATGGTGTTCTCCGCCGTCTACCTGCGCGTCTCGCGCGAGGAGGCGAGGTAGCCGATGAACGGGACGCGCACCCTCGTCTCGCCGCACACGCTCGGCACCCGGCGCGGCAAGGCGGTCTACTGGACGGCCCTCGTCTCGATCGTCGTGGTCTTCACGTTCGTGTTCGTGTTCCCGCTGTACTGGATGGTCACCGGCGCGATGAAGTCGCCGGACGAGCTGGCCGACGTCCCGCCGGACGTGTTCCCGCACCATGTCGACCTGTCGGGGTACCGGGAGGCGTGGCGGCAGCTCGACCTCGGCCTGTACCTGCGCAACACGCTCGTCTACGCGCTCGGCGCGTGGCTGTTCACGATGGGCGTGGACGTCACCGCCGCGTACGCGCTGTCGAAGCTGCGCCCGATGTTCGGCCGGGCGGTGCTCGGGCTGATGCTGGCGACGCTGATGGTCCCGCCGATGGTGATCCTGCTGCCCGCCTACCTGACCGTGAAGGACCTGCCGCTCCTGCACGTCAACCTGCTGAACACCCCGTGGGCGATCTGGCTGCCGGCCGCCGCGAACGCCTTCAACATCTTCCTGCTCAAACGGTTCTTCGACTCGATCCCCACCGAGCTGATCCAGGCCGCGGAGGTGGACGGCGCGTCGCCCGCGCGGATCCTCTGGTCGGTGGTCCTGCCGGTATCGCGGCCCATCCTCGGCGTCGTGTCGATCTTCACGATCGTCAACGTGTGGCGCGACTTCGTCTGGCCGCTGCTGGTGCTGCCCGACGCGCAGCGCAAGACGATCAGCGTGGCGATCTCGTCGCTGGCGGTGCAGGTGCCGCAGAACGTGCTGATCGGGTCGCTGGTCATCGCCAGCGTGCCCACCATCGTCGTCTTCTTCGTCTTCCAGCGGCACATCATGGCCGGTCTCACGGCGGGCGGCCTGAAGGGCTGACTCCGGCCGTCCCTCTCTCTTTCACGATCCGCCTCTTAACGAGCAAGGAGTACTCGCATGCCCGAAGCATGGTGGCGTGGCGCGGCGATCTACCAGGTGTACCCGCGCAGCTTCGCCGACGGGAACGGCGACGGCGTCGGCGACCTCGCCGGCCTGCGCGACCGGCTGCCCTACCTCGCCGGGCTCGGCGTCGACGCGCTGTGGCTGAACCCGTGGTACCCGTCCCCGATGGCGGACGGCGGCTACGACGTCGCCGACTACCGCGACGTCGAGGCGGTGTTCGGCACGCTCGCCGAGGCGGAGGCGTTCATCGGCGAGGCGCACGCCGCGGGCCTGCGGATCATCCTGGACGTGGTGCCCAACCACGCCTCGGACCGGTCGCGGTGGTTCCGGGAGGCCCTCGCCGCCGGGCCCGGCTCGCCCGAGCGGGAGCGTTTCTGGTTCCGTCGCGGACGCGGCGACGGGCCGCCCAACGACTGGCGGTCGATCTTCGGCGGGCCCGCCTGGACCCGCGTCCCGGACGGCGAGTGGTACTTGCACCTGTTCGCGCCGGAGCAGCCCGACTGGAACTGGAACAGCTCCGACGTCGTCCAGGAGTTCCACGACGTGCTGCGGTTCTGGTACGAGCGCGGCGTCGACGGCATCCGGATCGACTCGGCGGCGCTGCTGGTCAAGGACCCTGACGCTGAACCGGACGGTGGCGACCCCTACACCGACCGGGACGGCGTCCACGACATCTACCGGGGCTGGCGCAAGGTCACCGACGAGTACCCGGGCCGGATGCTGGTCGGCGAGGTGTGGCTGCCCGACCAGGAGCGCTTCGCCCGCTACCTGCGCCCCGACGAGATGCACACCGCGTTCAACTTCGACTTCCTCAACTGCGCGTTCGAGCCGCACGCGCTGCGCAAGGTGATCGACACGACGCTCGCCACGCACGCGCCGCTCGGCGCGCCCCCGACCTGGGTGCTGGCGAACCACGACGTCGTCCGGCCCGTCACCCGCTATGGCCGCGCCGACACCTCGTTCGACCTGCAGGACCGCCGGCACGGCGCGCCCACCGACCGGGCGCTCGGGGTCCGCCGAGCGCGCGCGGCGGCGCTGCTGGCGATGGCGCTTCCCGGCGCCGTCTACATCTACCAGGGCGAGGAGCTCGGGCTTCCCGAGGTCGAGGACCTCCCGGACGAGCTGCGCCAGGACCCGATCTGGCACCGGTCCGGGCACACCGACCCGGGCCGCGACGGGTGCCGCGTCCCGCTGCCGTGGTCGGGCGACCGGCCGCCGTTCGGGTTCGGCGGCGACCCGTGGCTGCCGCAGCCCGCCGGCTGGAAGGACCTGACCGTCGAGGCGCAGGAAGCCGACCCGGGGTCGATGCTCGCCCTCTACCGCGCCGCGCTCGCCGTCCGCCGCGCGCACCTCGGCGACGGCGCGATGACGTGGCTCCCGGCGCAGGAGAGCGTGCTCGCCTTCACCCGAGACTCGGGCCTGACCTGCGCGGTCAACCTCGGTGCGGGTCCCGTCCCGCTTCCGTCCGGCGAGGTCCTGCTGGCGAGCGGGCCCCTGCCGGACGGCCTGCTGCCGCCCGACACGGCCGTCTGGACGCGCTGACCGGCTCCCGCGCCGGCGGGACCCGGAGCGCGGGTGTCGGGAGGCACCCGCGCTCCCGCCCGTGCGGGGGCGGGCACGGGATCACTCGGCGTGCCCGAGGACGTGGTGGACCAGCTCGCGGAGCGGGCCGTTCAGTTGGGCCTCGCCGACCGTGGTGCGCCGGCCGTCGATGTCGATGTCGTACACGAACTGGTCGGGGATCCGGCCGGGCGGCGGCACCGACCCCAGATCGACCCGGCCGACCAGCCGCGCCAGCATCGGATCGGACGCACTGTCGGCCTCGCCTCGCCGCCGGATCCCGGCGAACCCGCCGCTGCGGACGACCGTCACCTTCACCGCACCATCACCGCCCCACGCCGTCGTCAGCCCACCCTGTCACTGTGAGACGCCTACCCCTTTCCAGGCGTCGGCCACCGCGGTGGTCTCGGCGGAGTCCGCGCCGTAGAGCCGGGTCGCGGTCTGTACGGTCGCCGCGGCGAAGCCGACGAAGTCGACGGCGCTCGCCAGCGACCCGCCGGTGAGGGTCTCGTACCAGACGCGCCCGGCCTTCTCCCAGGCGTGCCCGCCGATCGCGACGGCGGCGAGGTAGAACGCGCGGTTCGGGATGCCCGAGTTGATGTGGACGCCGCCGTTGTCCTCGTAGGTGCGGACGTAGCCGCTCATGTCGGCGGGCTGCGGGTCCTTGCCGAGCTGCGGGTCGTCGTAGGCGGTGCCGGGCTCCTTCATCGAGCGCAGCGCCACGCCGTTCACGCCGGGGGCGAGCAGGCCCTGCCCGATCAGCCAGTCGGCCTGGTCTGCGGTCTGGCCGAGGTGCATCTGCTTGATCAGCGAGCCGAACACGTCGGAGAGCGACTCGTTGAGCGCCCCGGACTGCCCCGAGTAGTCGAGGTTGGCGGTGTACTGCGTGACGCCGTGGGTCAGCTCGTGCCCGGTGACGTCGAGCGGCCCGGTGAAGTCGGTGAAGATCGTCCCGTCGCCGTCGCCGTACACCATCTGCTCGCCGTTCCAGAAGGCGTTGTCGTAGCGCTCGCCGTAGTGGACCGTCGAGATCATCTTGAGGCCGGCCCCGTCGATCGAGTTGCGGCCGTAGGCGGTCTCGTAGAACTCGAAGGTCGCGCCGAGCCAGTCGTAGGCCTGGTCGCAGGACGTGTCGCCGGTGGCGGCGGCGCCCTCGGCGCGGGCGGTCGTGCCGGGCAGCCGCTCCTTGTGCCCGGCGTCGGCGATCATCCGGTTCGGGACGGCCGCGCCGGACGGGGCGGGCGCGGCGGCGGGGGCCGCGAGGCGGCGTTCGGTGGCGTGGGCGGAGGTGAGGGCCAGCGTTCGGCGGGCCCGGGCGCGCAGGGCCGGGTCGTCGGCGTTGCGCGCGATGCGCTCCAGCATGTGCGGCGGCACGATGTGGCATCTCATGCTCCAACGCTGACACCTCCCCGTGGGGACAGGCCACCTCTTCGGCCGTCACCGCACGGCCGAAACCGGTCACGAAGCGTGACCAGATCCCGGGGAGACGGTGAATTCCGGGGACTTGTGAAGTTCCTGTGGAAATGCTGTGGCGGCGCAACGAGGCACCCGGGCGAGTGCGCGAGAATGAACGGGTGACCCTCTACCGCGACGAAGGCATCGTCCTGCGCACCCAGAAGCTGGGCGAGGCCGACCGCATCGTGACGGTGCTGACCCGGCGCGGCGGCCGGATCCGCGCCGCGGCGAAGGGGGTCCGCAAGACCAAGTCCCGTTTCGGCGCGCGCCTGGAGCCGTTCACGCACGTCGACCTCCAGCTGTACGAGCGCCGCTCGCTCGACCTGATCACCCAGGCCGAGACGCTGCGCCCGTACGGCGAGGCGCTGGTCGGCGACTACCCCCGCTACACGGCGGGGACGGCGATGCTCGAGACCGCCGACAAGCTGGCGGGCGAGGAGGGCGAGCCCGCGCTGCGGCAGTTCCTGCTGCTGGTCGGCGGGCTGCGCACGCTCGCCGAGCGCGGCCACGACCCGCGGCTCGTCCTGGACGCCTTCCTGCTGCGCTCGCTGTCGGTCGCCGGGTGGGCCCCGGCGCTGGACGAGTGCTGCCGGTGCGGCACCCGCGGCGGGCTGCGCGGGTTCGCCATCGCGGCGGGCGGCGCGGTCTGCGCGAACTGCCGGCAGCCCGGCGCCGCGACGCCGGCGCCGCCGACGTTCGCGCTGATGCTGGCGCTGCTGCGCGGCGACTGGGAGTACGCCGACGCCAGCGAGCACCGCCACCGGGTGGAGAGCAGCGGCCTCGTCGCCGCCTACCTGCAGTGGCATCTGGAGCACGGGATCCGCTCGCTGCGGCACGTCGAGCGCGAGGGCGCCGGCGACCCGCCGGACGGCGCGGGCCGCAGCGACGACACCAACAGGGAGAGAGTGTGAGAAGGGCCGTTCTGCCCCCGGAACCGCATCGGGACGGCGCGACGCCGCCGCCGATCCCCGCGGACCTGGTGCCGAAGCACGTCGCCATCGTCATGGACGGCAACGGCCGCTGGGCCAAGGGGCGCGGGCTGCCGCGCACCGAGGGGCACAAGCGCGGCGAGGACTCGCTCTTCGACGTGATCATGGGCGCGATCGAGCTGGGCGTGCCGTACCTGTCGGCGTACGCGTTCTCCACCGAGAACTGGCGGCGCTCGCCGGACGAGGTCCGCTTCCTCATGGGCTTCAACCGGGACGTGATCCGCCGCCGCCGCGACCAGTTGCACTCCATGGGGGTGCGGGTGCGCTGGGCGGGCCGCCGCCCCCGGCTGTGGCGCAGCGTCATCAAGGAGCTGGAGACGGCCGAGGAGATGACGCGCCACAACGACGTGCTGACCCTGCAGTTCTGCGTGAACTACGGCGGCCGCGCGGAGATCGCGGACGCCGCCGCGGCGATCGCCCGGGACGTGCGGGACGGCCGGCTCAACCCCGACAAGATCACCGAGAAGGTGTTCGCCCGCTACCTCGACGAGCCGGGCATCCCGGACGTGGACCTGTTCCTGCGGTCGTCGGGGGAGCAGCGCACGTCCAACTTCCTGCTGTGGCAGTCGGCGTACGCGGAGATGGTCTTCCTCGACACGCTGTGGCCCGACTTCGACCGCCGGCACCTGTGGCACGCGTGCGAGGTCTACGCGAGCCGCGACCGCCGGTACGGCGGCGCGCTCCCCAACCCGGTGGAGCCCACCGCCGCGACCGGCTGACGCGGGGCCGGCTCAGACGAGCGCGGCGTCCAGGGTGATCGTGGTCCCCTTGAGGGCCTGGCTGACCGGGCAGTTCGCCTTGGCGTCCTGCGCGGCCTTCTCGAAGGCGTCGGCGGACAGGCCCGGGACGCTCGCCCGGACGGTCAGGTGGATGCCGGTGATGCCCTCGCCGGGCTGGAAGGTGACCTCCGCCTTGGTGTCCACCTTCTCCGGCGGGTTCCCGGCGCCGGCCAGGCCGTGCGAGAGCGCCATCGAGAAGCAGGTCGAGTGGGCCGCGGCGATGAGCTCCTCCGGGCTCGTCCGGCCGTTCGGCTCCTCGCTGCGCGACGCCCACGTCACGTCGAACGTGCCGACCTTGGACGAGTCGAGCGAGACCGTGCCCTGGCCGCTGAGCAGCGGCCCTTCCCAGTGCGCGTTGGCGGTGCGTGTCGTAGCCATGATCCGATTGTCTCCCACGCCGGCCCGCCGGAACGCGGAAGCCCCCGCATCGCGTGACGATGCGGGGGCCTGCCACGCGATGCCTAGTTCACGTTGACGGCGGACCAGGCGGCCGCCACGGCGTTGTACTGGGCGCTGCCCGCGCCGTACAGGTCCTTGGCCGCGTTCAAGGTCGCCGTGCGGGCGGCCTTGTAGTCGGTGGAGGACGTCATGTACGTGGTGAGGGCGCGGTACCAGATCTTCGTGGCGGCGTCGCGTCCGATGCCGGTGACGGTGGAGCCGTTGGACGTCGGGCTGTCGTAGGAGACGCCGTTGATCGTCTTGGCGCCGCTGCCCTCCGACAGCAGGTAGTAGAAGTGGTTGGCGACGCCCGAGGAGTAGTGCACGTCGAGGTTCTTGGTGCCGGACGACCAGGCGTCCGGCGACTCGCCGTCCTTGCTGGGCCTGTCCATGAAGCGCAGCGCCGCCTGGCCGAATCCGGGCAGGACGACCTTCTCGCCGACCAGGTAGTCGCCGGGGTCGGCGGAGTTGTTCGCGTAGAACTCGACGGCGGCGGCCATGATGTCGGACGTCGCCTCGTTCAGCCCGCCGGACTCGCCGGAGTAGGTGAGGTTCGCGGTCGCGGACGTGACGCCGTGCGTCATCTCGTGCGCGGTGACGTCGAGGGCGGTGAGCGGGCCGAGCTGGGTGCCGTCGCCGCGCCATGGCCCCCCGAGAGGCCCGCCGTCGGGCCCGCCGTGGCAATGGGGCATTTATGACATACGAGGCTTTAGATGTACCTGTTGCAAACAGCCAAAAGACCGACACGCAGCGTGTGAACTACGCGCCTTGCGCGGCCCCCGCGCGCCGGGTCGGCCGGGCCGCTGGTCAGCAGGCCGGCGAGGCCGGCGAGGCCGGCGGGGTTTGCGGGGTCAGCGGGACGCCGAGCGGCAGTCCGCGCACGTCCCGAACACCTCGACGGTGTGCGTGATCTCGACGAACCCGTGCTCGGCGGCGATCGCGTCCGCCCAGCGCTCCACGGCCGGGCCCTCGACCTCGACCGTCCGGCCGCACGCGCGGCAGACCAGGTGGTGGTGGTGCTGCTCGGTGCGGCAGGCGCGGTACACCGCCTCGCCCTCGTCGGTGCGCAGCACGTCGACCTCGCCGGAGTCGCTGAGCGCCTGCAGCGCCCGGTACACCGTCGTCAGGCCGATCTTGGAGCCGTCCGCGCGGAGGTCGGCGTAGATGTCCTGGGCGCTGCGGAAGCCCTGGCAGCCGGCCAGTGCCTGCCGCACCGCGTCGCGGCGGGCCGTCGTCATCCGCTGATCACCTCCGCCTCGGCGTCCACGCGCGGCCGCTCGCCGGTCCCGGCCGGCACGGCCGCCCCGTCCCGGCGGGCGCGCCGGCGGCGCACCACGGTCCCTCCAGCGGCCGCCGCCAGGAACAGCGCCAGTGCCAGCAGCACGATCGAGGGGCCAGGGGGGAGATCGTACTCGAACGAGCCCGCGAGACCCGACACCGCCGAGAGTACACCGGCCCCCATCGCCAGCAGCATCGTGCTCCGGAAGCCCCGGGCGAGCTGCTGCGCCGCCGCCACCGGCACGATCATCAGCGCGCTGACCAGCAGCAGCCCGATCGCCCGCATCGCGATCACCACGGTCACCGCGGCGGTCACCGCGATCAGCACGCTGAGGAACCGGACGGGCAGCCCCGCCGCCCGCGCCACCTCCTCGTCCTGGCACAGCAGGAACAGTTCCCGGCCGAACACCGCGACGATCCCGAGCACCACGACCGCGAGCCCCGCGACCACGTACAGGTCGGACGCCGACACGCTGCTGATCGACCCGAACAGGTACGACTGCAGGCTCGAGCCGCCGCCCTGCGCGTTGGTGAGGATCACGCCGCCCGCCAGGCCGCCGTAGAACAGCAGCGCCAGTGCAACGTCCGCGCCGCTGCGGCTGCGCGCGCGCAGCACCTCGATCGCGACCGCGCCGAGCACCGCCACCACCAGCGCGCCCAGGACGGGCGACGACCCGGTCAGCAGCCCGAGCCCGATCCCGGTCAGCGCGATGTGCCCGACGCCGTCGCCGAGCAGCGACAGCCGCCGCTGCACGATGAACGTGCCCACCGCAGGGGCCGTCAGGCCGATCAGCACCGCCATCACCAGCGCGATGCGCATGAAGTCGAACTCCAGCATCTCCGTCATGCCGCGCTCCCCGTCCTGCTCCCCGTCGTGCTCCCCGTCCTGCTCGGTGCGCTCTCGCGCGCCACCCGGCCGTGCTCCAGCTCGACCGTGCGGGTGATCAGCGGCTCCAGCGGACCGAGCTCGTGCGCGACCAGCACCACCGTCCGGCCCGCGTCCGCCAGGCCGCGCAGCGTCGCCGCGAGGGCCGCCTGGCTCGCCGCGTCCACGCCCGCGGTCGGCTCGTCCATCACGAAGACGTCAGGCTCGCCGGCGAGGGCGCGGGCGATCAGCACCCGCTGCTGCTGCCCGCCGGACAGCAGGTGCGCCGAGTCGCGGGCCCGGCCGGCGAGGCCGACGGCCGCCAGCGCGCGGTCCACGGCGGCGCGGTCGGCGGCCCGGTCGGTGACCAGCGCGGGCAGCCAGCGCGACCGCCGCGCGGTCCGCCCGGACGCCACCACCTCCCGGACGGTCGACGGGACGCCGCCGCCCATCGGCAGCCGCTGCGGGACGTACCCGACGCGCTGCCAGCCGCGGAACCGGGCGGGCGGCTCGCCGAAGATCTCGGTCCGGCCCGCGGCCAGCGGGACGAGCCCGAGCAGCGCCTTGACCAGCGTGGACTTGCCCGCCCCGTTCGGTCCGAGGACCGCCAGCACGTCGCCGGCCTCGACCCGCAGGTCGACGCCGGACAGCACCTCCCGGCCGTCGCGCCGGACGACGCCGCCCGCCATCGCGAAGGGCGGCGGCGCCCCGTCCCGGTCCGTCGCGCGAACACCGTCGGTCATGAGCACTCCAGAGCGGGGCGCAGCGTCCCCAGGTTCCGGTCCATGATGGACATGTAGTCGTCGGAGGAGCCCTTCTCGACGCCCTCCACGGGGTCGAGCACGGCCGTCCGCACGCCCGCCTCCCGGGCCAGCGCGTCGGCGACCTTCGAGCTGACGAGCTTCTCGGTGAAGATCGTCGTGGCGCCGGTCGAGCGAACCTCCCTGGTCAGCGCGGCGAGCCGCTTCGGCGACGGCTCCATCGCCGGGTCGAGGCCCGCCACCGACACCTGCCGCAGCCCGTACCGCTCGGCGAGGTAGCCGAACGCGGCGTGCGCGGTGACGATGTCGCGGCGCGCGCAGTCCTTGAGGCCGTCGCGGTAGCGCCGGTCGAGGCCGGCGAGCTGCGCGGCGACGGTTCGGGCCCGCTGCCGGTAGGCGGCGGCGTGCGCGGAGTCGGCCTCGGCGAGCCGGTCGCCGAGGGCCGTCGCGACCGTCGCCATCCGGACCGGATCGAGCCAGACGTGCGGGTCGTAGCCGACGTCGGCGTGCCCCCGGTCGCCGTCGTGCTCCTCGATCTCGCCCTCGTCGCCGGACGGCGGCGGCAGCGTCCTCACCAGGCTCGCCGCGTCCAGCGACCGGCCCCTGGCGTGCCGGCCGACCGCGTCGTCCACGGCGGGCTGGACGCCCTTGACGTACACCGCGAGGTCGGCCTTCTCGACCTGGGCGACCTGCCGGGCCGTCAGCTCCAGGTCGTGCGGCTCGGCGCCGGGCTCGGTCAGCGTCCGGACGTACACGTCGCCGCCGCCGACGCGCTTGGCGAGCCACGCCGCGGGATAGAACGACGCGACCACGCTCGTCTTGCCCGGCGGGACGTCCGCGACGGCGCTGCCGCAGCCCGCCAGCGCCGCGCCGAGCCCGGCGGCGAGGGCCGCGGCGGGTACGGCGCGGTAGGGGAAGCGAGGTCGGAACACCCTCCGATTATGGACGAAGATGAAAACGGTTGTCAAAACCGTCCAATGCCCCGCCCCAGGGCGAAACCGACGAGCACCGCCAGCGCGACGATCCGCAGGACCCGTCCCTGCGCCGCCAGCTCCGGCCAGTTCAGGAACGCGAACCAGGCCAGCGCCGCCGCCAGCACCAGCAGCCCGGCCGCCGCCACCCAGCCCGTCCCCGCCATGCCGATCACCAGCAGCGCGAACACCGCGACGAGCAGCACCGCGCGCGGCAGCCGGTGCAGGAACACCACCGGCGCCGCGCTCCACCGCTCGACCGCCGCCCGCACGCCGCCCGCCGGCCGTTCCCGTCCGCTCCGAGTCTCCACGGGGCCAACGTACTGCGAGGATGGGCGGATGATCGCGATAACCCGGTACCGCGTGCCCGCGGCGGACGCGGACGGATTCGCCGAACGCATGACCGCGGTGCTCGCCGCGCTGTCGCGCAGCACCGGATTCCGCTCCGGGCGGCTCGCCAGGACCGTCGACGAGCCCGGCCTGTGGGCGCTCGTCACCGAATGGGACGGCGCCGGCCACTACCGCCGCGCCCTCGGCGCCTACGAGGTGCGGCTCGAGTTCATGCCGCTGGCCGCGTTCGCCCTCGACGAACCCGGCGCCTACGAGATCGTCGCCTCCGCCCCGCGTTGACTTGCGGCGAGTCGTCGTTATGCGGGCGGCGACAACGACGACTCGCCGCAAGTCAACGAAGCGGGAAACGGCGGGGCAAGAAGCGGCCGGTCCCGGTTTCGGGTCCGGCCGGCAAGGTCATCTTCGCCTGGTCATGATCATGCCGACGGCCCGCGGGGGAGACGGCCGCCGCCGGGCCCGGCGTCCATCGGGGGAGAAGTGATGCGCCGTGTCGTCTCGCAGACCGCTGTCGTCCTGCTCAGCACGGCCACCGGGACGGCCGCCGTCGCGGGCCTCGGCGCCCTCCACGCGGCGGCCCCCGCGCGGTCCGCGGCCCACGAGGCCACCACGCTGATCCTCGGCGCGCCTCACGGGACGCCCCGTGCGGCGCCCCGCGGCGCGCTCGCCTCGGCGAAACCGCGCTCGGTCACCTACCGCGGGGTGCGCGTTCCCGTGCCCGCGGGCTGGACGGTCGTCCGCCTCGACGAGCACCCGTCCGCCTGCGTCCGCTACGACCGGCACGCCGTCTACCTGGGACGCCCCGGGCCGCAGCCGGACTGCCCGGCCCGGGTGGTCGGCCGCACCGAGGCCGTCCACGTCCAGCCGCTGCGCGGCGTCGCGGCGTCCCGCACGGTCGTGCACGCCGACAAGCTCGGCTCGCTCACCGTCGAGCCGTCCATCGGGCACGAGACCAGCCTGGCGCTGCCCGAGGCCGGCATCGGCATCACCGGCGTGTACGGGACCGACCCGTCGGCGCTCCAGCACGTCCTGCGCGGCACCCGGGTGAAGGTCAGGCGCCACGCGCACGGCCGGCCCCCGGCCGGGCACGCCGCGACGCCGCCGGATCCGGGGGGCCGGCGCGATGCCCGGACGAGCCCGCCCGACCGGCTCGGGTATGCCTCCGGCAAGGGGTTCGACACCTGCACCGCTCCGTCGCTCGCCACGATGAGGGCCTGGCGGTCGTCCTACAAGGTCACCAACATCTACATCGGCGGCGCCGCACGCGGCTGCGCGCAACCCAACCTCACCGCCTCGTGGGTGAAGAAGGTCCACGAGATGGGCTACCGGATCCTGCCCACCTACGTCGGCCTCCAGCCGCCGTGCGGGACGCGCCCGCAGAAGTTCAGCGCACGGAACGCCGCGGCGCAGGGCAAGAAGACCGCCACGGACGCCGCGGCGAAGGCCAAGGCCCTCGGGATCCCGGCCGACAAGCCCATCTACCTCGACCTGGAGGCCTACAACAGCAGGAACGCCACCTGCAAGGCGGCCGTCCTGCGCTTCGTGAACGCCTGGGTGAAGCAGGTGAAGAAGAAGCACTACAAGCCCTGCCTTTACGGCAGCGCCAGCTCGGGCGTGCACGACGTGGGCGCGGCCAAGGGGATCGCCAAGCCCGTCGGCATATGGTTCGCCAACTGGAACGGCAAGGCGCGCGTGTACGGCGACAAGTACCTGCGGGACAGCTGGTGGCCGCCGCACCGCCGCATCAAGCAGTACCGGGGCGCCCACAAGGAGCGGCACGGCGGCGTCACGCTCAACATCGACACCAGCCTCGCCGACGGCCGCGCCTACTGACCGGCGGGCTGACCGGCGGGCCGCACCGGCCCGGACCCGGCTGACCTGCGGGTCCCGCGGCCGGCCGGCCTCCGGGAAGGATGACCGGAACGCCCGGGACGCTCCCCGGCGGTACCGTCCGGGGACCGCTCCCGGTGCCCTAAGCTGGGGAATGCTCTGAGGCGCCGGGGAGACCGCGCCTCACCGCTCTCACAGCGCACCATCACCGGGGATCACCATCGCCGCCGTCCCGCCGTCACCGGGGGACCGGGGCGTTCGCACTGACCCGCCGACCGCCAGCCGGATGGAGAGAAGACTCATGGCACGCCGTTCCGATGTGCTGGACACGATCGTCAACCTCGCCAAGCGGCGGGGCCTGGTCTACCCGTCGAGCGAGATCTACGGCGGGCTCCGCGCGTCCTGGGACTACGGGCCGCTCGGGGTCGAGCTGAAGAACAACGTCAAGCGCCAGTGGTGGAAGTCCATGGTGCAGGGCCGCGAGGACGTCGTCGGCCTGGACTCGTGCGTCATCCTGGCGCGCGAGGTCTGGGAGGCCAGCGGCCACGTGCAGGCGTTCGTCGACCCGCTCACCGAGTGCCAGTCCTGCCACAAGCGCTTCCGGGCCGACCACCTGGAGGAGGCCTACGAGGAGAAGCACGGCCGCCCGCCCGCGAACGGGCTCGCCGACATCACCTGCCCCAACTGCGGGGTGAAGGGCTCGTTCACCGAGCCGAAGATGTTCAACGGCCTGCTCAAGACCTACCTCGGCCCCGTCGAGGACGAGTCGGGCCTGGCCTACCTGCGGCCCGAGACCGCGCAGGGCATCTTCATCAACTACCTGAACGTCCAGCAGTCCGCCCGCCGCAAGGTGCCGTTCGGCATCGGGCAGATCGGCAAGTCGTTCCGTAACGAGATCACGCCGGGCAACTTCATCTTCCGGACTCGCGAGTTCGAGCAGATGGAGATGGAGTTCTTCGTCAAGCCCGGCAGCGACGAGGAATGGCACCAGTACTGGATCGACGAGCGCCTGCAGTGGTACGTCGACCTCGGCATCCGCAAGGAGAACCTGCGGCTGTACGAGCACCCGGCCGAGAAGCTCTCGCACTACTCCAAGCGGACCGTCGACGTGGAGTACAGGTTCGACTTCGTCGGTAGCGAGTGGGGCGAGCTGGAGGGCATCGCCAACCGCACCGACTACGACCTGTCGACGCACTCCAAGGCGTCCGGCGCGGACCTGTCGTTCTTCGACCAGGAGTCCGGCGAGCGGTTCACCCCGTACGTGATCGAGCCGGCGGCGGGCGTCGACCGGTGCACGCTCACGTTCATGATGGACGCCTACGCCGAGGACGAGGCGCCCAACGCCAAGGGCAAGCTCGAGAAGCGGACCGTGATGCGGCTTGACCGGCGGCTCGCCCCGGTCAAGGTCGCGGTGCTGCCGCTGTCGCGCAACGCCGACCTGTCGCCGAAGGCCCGCGACCTGGCCGCGCGGCTGCGCCGCAACTGGAACGTCGACTTCGACGACGCGGGCGCGATCGGCCGCCGGTACCGCCGGCAGGACGAGATCGGCACCCCGTTCTGCGTCACGGTCGACTTCGACACCCTCGAGGACGACGCGGTGACCGTCCGGGAGCGCGACTCGATGAGCCAGGAGCGGATCGCGATCGGCCAGGTCGAGTCGTTCCTGGCCGCCCAGCTCGTCGGCTGCTGACCCGGCGGGGCCGCGACGCCGTCGCGGGCCGCCCCCCGCGCGTGGGGGCGGCCCGCTTCTCCATCGGGAGCGATCATTCGCGTCGGTGGGAGCACGTCGCTCGGGAGCGCACCCCTCTGGTGATCACTCCGTGACGTGCAGGGTCTGGTCGTAGGTGCCGGATCCCGCGGTGGTCTCGCCCTTGAGCTCGTAGGTCGCGGTGACGGTGGCGGTGGACGGGCAGAGGAAGCTGCTGCCGGACTGCTTGTTCACCGTGGCGCCGCTCACGCCGACCTCTGCCTGGTCGGAGTTCGTGACGGGGTTGCCGGGGTTGTAGCCGTTGGCGGTGAGGTTGCCGCCGAAGACGCAGGTGATGCCGCCGAACAGGTTGACGACGGCCTTGACGTTGAAGTTGGCGATGGTGACCGTCGCGTCGCGGCCGTCCGTGTGGTCGGGGTCGTAGGTGACGTTGCCGCCGGTCCACGGCAGGGCCTGCGCGGTGATGGTGACGGAGGCGGTGCCGGTGCAGCTGCTGAAGTCGGCGCTGCTGATGCTGAGGCCGGTGCCGTCGGAGTTGATCGACCCCGTCATGGTCGACTGGCTGCAGGAGCCGCTGCCGATCGACGTGGAGACGGTCGCGTCGCCGACCAGCGAGGCCTGCACGTTGCCGGAGTAGGGGGCGTCGTCGGCCGAGCGGATGGTCGTGCCCGCGGCCGATGCCGGGGCGATCCCCGCGGCGAGGACGGCCAGTGCGGCGGTCCCGACGATCGCGGTCTGTCTGATACGTACCACCGGAAACTCCTTCATCCGGTTCAGGGTGGGCAACGCGAAAGTAATTCGCCTTTCCCGGCGCGGCAATGGCGCGAGGCCGAACCCCGACTGGCCGGATTGGGACACCAGCCAGTGTCTGCTGGTAAGACCGCACGGGCGGCGCGCGGGTAGGGGGCTGTGGCGCAGCACCCGCTTGACGAAGCCCCGACTCCGTGCCCACCCGCTCTGTCACGGTCCAACGCGCCCGCTCGCCTGCCGCGCCCGCGCCGCTCGACCGGGTCGCCTCGGCGGCGAGCTGACCGGCGCCGAGAGAGAAGCGCCGGGGCCCGGGGCCGACACCGCCCCGGCGGCCCCCGCCGCACAAGGCACCCGCCG
>NZ_WBMS02000069.1:18830-33937 GCF_008923205.2 Actinomadura physcomitrii
CGGTGGCGGGCGGGGGGGGGGGGGGGGTCCCCGGGGGGGGGGGGGGGGCGCCCCCCCCCCCCCCCCCCCCCGCCGGCTCTCAGGCCAGCGGCGGCTGCTCCTGGGCGCGCTCCGCGTTGATCACCTGCATCACCGCGTTGATCAGCGCGAGGTGGGTGAACGCCTGCGGGAAGTTGCCGAGATGCCGCCCGGTGTGCGGGTCGATCTCCTCGGCGTACAGCTGCAGCGGGCTCGCGTACGACAGCAGCTTCTCGCACAGCGCCCGCGCCCGGTCCAGCTCACCGATCATCACCAGGGTGCTGACCAGCCAGAACGAGCAGATCGTGAAGGTGCCCTCCTCCGACTCGAAGCCGTCGTCGGTCTCGGCCGCCCGGTACCGCAGGACGAGGTCGTCCTCCGACAGCTCGTCGGCGATGGCGAGGACGGTCTCCCGGACCCGCTTGTCGTCGGCCGGCAGGAACCCCAGCAGCGGGATCAGCAGCGCCGACGCGTCCAGCGCGTCCGCGCCGTAGTGCGCGGTGAACACGCCCCGCTCGTCGAGGGCGTTCGCCAGCACGTCCGCGTGGATCTCGTCGGCGGCGGCCTGCCAGCGGCGCGCCCGCTCCTGGTCGCCGCGGATCCGGGCGAGCCGCGCGCCGCGGTCGGCCGCGACCCAGCAGAACACCTTCGAGGAGGTGAAGTGCTGCGGCTCGCCGCGCACCTCCCACATCCCGCAGTCGGGGGTGCGCCAGTTGGCGAGCGCGTCCTCCACCTGCTTGACGACGATCTTCCAGAGCCGGTCGTCGAGCCGGTCGCGCTTGCGCACGAACAGGTAGATCGACCCGATGATCGCGCCCCACACGTCGTGCTGGGCCTGCATGTACGCCTCGTTGCCGATGCGCACCGGGCGGGCGTTGTCGTAGCCGGTCAGGTGCTCGAGCGTGGACTCGGGCAGCTCCTCCCGGCCGTCCAGCCCGTACATGATCTGCAGCTTGCCCTCGGCGGCCTCGGCGACGTCGGTGATGAAGTAGAAGAAGTCGTTGGCCTCCCAGTCGTAGCCGAGGGTGTAGAAGGCCCACAGCGCCATGGTGGAGTCGCGGATCCAGGTGTAGCGGTAGTCCCAGTTCCGGTCGCCGCCCGGCGTCTCCGGCAGCGACGTCGTCGCCGCGGCCGCGACCGCGCCGGACGGCGCGAACGTCAGCCCCTTCAGGGTGAGCGCGCTGCGCTGCAGGTGGCTGCGCCACGGGTGGTCGGGGAACCGGCCGCGGTCCAGCCAGTGCTGCCAGTGGTGGACGGTCCAGACGAGCCGCTCCTGCGCCTCCTCCCACGACGCCGGCGCGGCGTGCTCGCTCCACGACAGCGCGACGAACCGGGACTCGCCCTGCTTCAGCAGCGTCCGGGCCGTGGCGAGGGACCCCTCGAACCCGACGTTCATGTCGGTGGTCAGCCGCAGGCCGACGCCGTTCCCGCGCGCGACGGCCTCGTGGTACCCGGCGCCGGTGTGCTCCCAGCGGGCCGGGGTCTGGCCGTAGTCGAACACCGGCATGCAGTCGAGCCGGGCCTGGACCTGGCCGTTCACGCACCGCACCATCCGCAGCAGGACGTGGTCGGCGTCGTAGTCGGTGGGAGCGCGGCGGTGCGTGTGGGAGCGTTCCGTCTCGTGGTGCCACGGCCCCATCAGCAGGGCGTCGGTGACCACCAGCCAGCCCCCGTGCACCCACCAGGTCGTCTCCATGACCATGGTGCCGGGGATGTAGCGCTGCGCGGCGGGCACCTCCACGCCCGCGGGGCCGACCCGGAAGTATCCGGCGTCCCGGTCCAGGATGGACCCGAACACGCTCGGCGAGTCCATCTTCGGCAGGCACATCCACTCGATGTTCCCGCTGGGCGCGACGAGCGCGGTCGTCTCGCAGTCGGACAGGAACCCGAAATCGGCGATCGGGGCGAACGGGTCTCCCGCCCGGCCGCCGGCGACCTTCGGCCTCACAGCCTCACCTCCTTGATCCATCATTCCCTCTCCAGAGCAATGGGTGCGCCAGGAGCGCGGGGTGTTTCCCCGGCGCCGGGCGCGCGGTGTGCGGCCTCATGGGCGGCGTTGCCTTCCAAGCAGTGGTTCAGACCACTTGGAATAGACCATTAAAGGGCCCCTGAGCTGCGATAACGCTGCTCCGGGAACGGGGTGCCGGGAGACCGGGTCAGGCGCGGGTACAGTCCCGGCAAACAGGGCAGCGGCCCCGCCGCCGCCTGGGAGAACGCGACGGCGCGGCCTCCCCGGCGCGAGGGTCCGGCACTGCCACTGGGTGGAACCGGAGCGAGAAGGAGCTCCCCGTGCCGAAGTTCGTGTACGACTTCACCGAGGGAAACAAGGACCTCAAGGATCTGCTGGGCGGCAAGGGCGCCAACCTGGCCGAGATGACCAATCTCGGCCTGCCCGTGCCTCCCGGGTTCACGATCACCGCGGAGGCCTGCCGGCATTACCTTGAGCACGGGACCCTGCCCGACGGGCTGGCGGAGGAGGTGAACGCCCACCTCGCCGCCCTGGAGAAGGCGATGGGCAAGCGGCTCGGCCAGCCGGACGACCCGCTGCTGGTCAGCGTGCGCTCGGGGGCCAAGTTCAGCATGCCCGGGATGATGGAGACCGTGCTGAACGTCGGCCTCAACGACGAGTCGGTGCACGGCCTCGCCCGGCAGGCGGGCGACGAGCGGTTCGCGTGGGACTCCTACCGCCGGCTGATCCAGATGTTCGGCAAGACGGTCCTGGACGTGGACGGCGACCTGTTCGAGGACGCCGTCGAGGACGTCAAGCGGGCCCGCGGCACCGACGACGACGTGGACCTCACCGCCGACGACTTCAAGGAGCTCGTCGACCGGTTCAAGACGATCGTCCGCGAGCAGGCCGGACGGGACTTCCCGACCGACCCGCGCGAGCAGATGGACCTCGCCACCGAGGCGGTGTTCGAGTCCTGGAACGCGCCCCGCGCGATCCTGTACCGCCGCCAGGAGCGCATCCCCGTCGACCTCGGCACCGCCGTCAACATCTGCTCGATGGTCTTCGGCAACATGGGGATGGACTCGGGGACGGGCGTCGCCTTCACCCGCGACCCCGCGTCCGGGCACCAGGGCATTTACGGCGACTACCTGCAGAACGCGCAGGGCGAGGACGTCGTCGCCGGCATCCGCAACACCGTCCCGCTGACGGAGCTGGAACGCATCGACAAGGCGTCCTACGACCGGCTTCTCGAGATCATGGAGACGCTCGAGAACCACTACCGCGACATGTGCGACATCGAGTTCACGATCGAGCGCGGGAAGCTGTGGATGCTGCAGACCCGGGTCGGCAAGCGGACCGCCGCCGCCGCGTTCCGGATCGCCTGCCAGCTGCTCGACCAGGGGCTCATCGACGCCGACGAGGCGGCCCGCCGGGTCACCGGCGACCAGCTCGCGCAGCTGATGTTCCCCCGGTTCGCCAGCAGGGTGGACGGTGTCAAGAAGATCACCAAGGGGATGAACGCCTCGCCCGGCGCCGCCGTCGGCAAGGCGGTGTTCACCTCCGAGCGGGCCGTCGAGCTGGCCGAGGCGGGCGAGGACGTGATCCTCGTCCGCCGCGAGACCAACCCCGACGACCTGTCCGGCATGGTCGCCGCCAAGGGCGTGCTGACCTCCCGCGGCGGCAAGACCTCGCACGCCGCCGTCGTCGCCCGCGGCATGGGCAAGACGTGCGTGTGCGGCGCCGAGGAGCTGGACGTCGACGTCAAGGCCGGGACGTTCACCGCGCCCGGCGGCGTCACCGTGCGCGAGGGCGACGTCGTCTCGATCGACGGGACGTCCGGCGACGTCTACCTCGGCGAGGTCCCGGTCGAGGACTCCCCGGTCGTCCGGTACTTCGAGGGCGAGCTGTCCGCCGCCGACGGCGACGAGCTGGTCACCGCGGTGGACCGCGTCATGGCGCACGCCGACGCCAGGGCGGCGATGGCGGTGCGCGCCAACGCAGACAACCCCGAGGACGCGGCGCGGGCCCGCCGGTTCGGCGCCGAGGGCATCGGCCTGTGCCGCACCGAGCACATGTTCCTCGGCGACCGGCGGCAGCTCGTCGAGCAGCTGATCCTCGCCGAGGGCGACGCGGAGCGGCAGGCGGCGCTGGACGCCCTGGAGCCGCTGCAGAAGCAGGACTTCGAGGGCATCTTCGCGGCCATGGACGGGCTGCCGGTCACGATCCGGCTCATCGACCCGCCGCTGCACGAGTTCCTCCCCGACCTCACCGAGCTGTCGGTCAGGGTGGCCCTCGCCGGCGAGGGCGCCGACCCCAAGGACCGGAGACTGCTCGAGGCAGTCACCCGACTGCACGAGCAGAACCCTATGTTGGGGCTGCGCGGCGTGCGGCTCGGTTTGGTGATTCCGGGGCTTTTCGGCATGCAGGTGCGCGCGATCGCCGAGGCCGCCGCCGCCCGCAAGGCCGCCGGCGGCGACCCGCGCCCGGAGATCATGATCCCGCTCGTCGGCGCGGTGCAGGAGCTGGAGGCCGTCCGCGACGAGGCGCGCGCCATCCTCGACGGGGTGAAGGAGTCCACCGGCGTGGACGTCCCGGCACTGGTCGGCACCATGATCGAGCTGCCGCGGGCGGCGCTGACCGCCGGGCAGATCGCCGAGGCCGCCGAGTTCTTCTCCTTCGGCACCAACGACCTCACCCAGACGACGTGGGGCTTCTCCCGCGACGACGTCGAGGCGGCGTTCTTCTCCCGCTACCTCGAGCTCGGGATCTTCGGGGTGTCGCCGTTCGAGACCCTCGATCGGGAGGGCGTCGGGCGGCTCGTCCGGATCGCCGCCGAGGAGGGCCGCCGCGCCCGCCCGGGGATCAAGCTGGGGATCTGCGGCGAGCACGGCGGCGACCCCGACTCGGTGCACTTCTGCCACGAGGTCGGGCTCGACTACGTGTCCTGCTCGCCGTTCCGGGTACCGGTGGCGCGGCTCGAAGCGGGCCGCGCCGCGATCGAGGCGGCCGGTGCCGGAGGCAGCGACAGCCGCTGATCCCGCTCCGGGCGGCCGTCCCCGCGCGGCCGGCCGCCCGGAAACGGGCATCCCTGAACTCCGAGCCTCCCGGAACCGGGCGTCCGGAACCGGGAAATGTGGGGCGCGCAACACGCCGGACCTGCGAACCTCCAGCGCTCGCCGGACCATCTCATTAACGTGTCCAGAGCGATGACGTTGGAAGTCGAGTTGCCGGACCACGACCCGGACGAGCCGGAGGACGGCGAGGACAGCCCGCGCGGCCGCAAGGGACGCGGGCGGCGCCGCAAGCCGCTCTGGCTCACGATCCCGGTGACCGTTCTGTGCGCGCTCGTCGCCATCGTGGTGCTGACCCCGCTGACCGTCGGCGCGCGCGTCTGGTACCAGGCCCGCCAGGACGAGCGCCCCCGCTCCGACGCGATCATCGTGCTCGGCGCCGCGCAGTACAACGGGGTGCCGTCCCCGACGCTGCGGTGGCGCCTGCAGCACGCCCTCGACCTGTACCGCGACAAGGTCGCGCCCGCGATCGTCACCGTCGGCGGCAAGGCGCCGGGCGACAACTACACCGAGGCCGAGTCCGGGCGCCGCTGGCTGATCGAGAAGGGCGGCGTGCCCGCGTCCAAGGTCGTCGCGGTGCCGGCCGGCCGGGACACGCTGCAGAGCATGAAGGCGGTCGGCACGGCCTACAAGGCGCGGCACTGGACGTCCGGGGTGATCGTCACCGACCCGTGGCACGCGCTGCGCTCCAAGCGGATGGCCGAAGACAGCGGGATCAAGGCCGCCGCGTCGCCGACCCACAGCGGCCCGAGCGTGCAGACCCGCGACACCCAGTTCCACTACATCGTCCGGGAGACCGGCGGGTATCTGTCGTACGTGCTGCTCGGCAAGAGCGTCAAGACGCCGAGCGAGACCATCAAGATCATCCACGGCGATCCGACCGCGACCGTGTCGCCCGGAACGTCGCCCGGCGCGACGCCCGGTGCGACCTCCGGCGCGACTCCGGGTGGTGCGCCGACCCGCTGAGCCAGGCCCGGCGCCGCCGGTTCACCGGCGGCTCCGCTTACTCTGCCTTTGCCCGCTTACTCTGGAAGGACATGACCCAGAACCCGTCACGCACCGGACGCTCGGAGAGGTCCGGATACTCCGGCACCGACAAGCAGCGCTGGGCGCCCGAGCCTCCCAAGCGCCGCGACCGCACGGCGTTCGAACGCGACCGGGCCCGCGTGCTGCACAGCGCCGCGCTCCGCCGCCTCGCCGCCAAGACGCAGGTCGCCTCGCCGGGCGCGGACGCCGCCGCCGACACCGTGCAGAGCCTGCGCACCCGGCTCACCCACTCGCTGGAGTGCGCGCAGGTCGGCCGCGAGCTCGGCAAGTCCCTCGGCTGCGACCCCGACCTGGTCGAGGCGGCGTGCCTGTCGCACGACATCGGGCACCCGCCGTTCGGCCACAACGGCGAGTCCGCGCTGGACGTCGTCGCCCGCGACTGCGGCGGCTTCGAGGGCAACGCGCAGAGCCTGCGCGTGCTGACCCGGCTCGAGCCGAAGTCGTTCGCGCCGGACGGCCCGCCCCTGTACGGCCGCAGCGTCGGCCTCAACCTGACCCGGGCCGCCCTCGACGCGGCGATGAAGTACCCGTGGACGCAGGAGGACGCCGTCAACGGCAAGTTCGGCGTCTACGCCGACGACGTGGACGTCGCCCGCTGGGTCCGCGAGGACGCCCCCGACGGCCGGACCTGCTTCGAGGCCCAGGTGATGGACTGGAGCGACGACGTCGCCTACTCCGTCCACGACCTGGAGGACGCGCTCGTCGCCGGGCACGTCGACTTCGCGCGGCTCGCCGACCCGGCCGAGCGGCGGCTCGTCGCCGCCACCGCCGCCAAGCTGTACTGCGCCGACGCCGGCCTGGACGAGCTGGAGGAGCGGTTCGCCGCGCTGCTCGCCGAGCCGTACTGGCCCGACCGCTACGACGGCACGCCGCGCAGCCTCGCCGCCCTCAAGAACCTCACCAGCACGCTGATCGGCCGGTTCTGCCTGGCCGCCGAGGCCGCCACCCGCGCCGCCCACGGCGACCGGCCGCTCACCCGGTACGCCGCCGAGCTGATCGTCCCGCGCCCGCAGCGGCTGGAGAACGCGCTGCTCAAGGGCATCACCGCGCACTACGTGTGGATCAGCCACGAGGAGGTCAGGGCGCGCCAGCGCACGCTGATCACCGAGCTGGCCGAGATGATGCTCGCCGGCGCGCCCGCGTCCCTGGACCCGGGGTTCCGCGAGGCGTTCACGGACGCCGAGGACGACGCGGCCCGGCTGCGCGCCGTCGTCGACCAGATCGCCTCGCTCACCGACCTGTCGGCGATCGCCCGCCACCGCCTCCTCGGCGGCCGGCCGCAGTAGCCCCGCCGGCGCTGTTCCCGCCCGTGGCGGTCTCGGCCTTGCGAGGCCCGGGTGCGTGCATTCCGCCCCGACGCGCCGAACAATGGCCCTTGTCTCGTTACGGAGGCCGCTGTAGGGATAGCTACAAGCCAACTACAGGAGGTCGCCATGCCCGAGGAGACGTTCGTCATCGTCGGTGCCGGCCTTGCCGGGGCGAAGGCGGCGGAGGCGCTCCGCGAGGAGGGCTTCGCGGGCCGCGTGCTGTTGATCGGCGAGGAGATCGAGCGACCGTACGAGCGGCCGCCGCTGTCCAAGGGGTTCCTGCTCGACAAGGAGCCGCGCGACAAGGCGCACGTGCACGAGGCGGACTGGTACGACAAGCACGACGTGGAACTGCGCACCGGCGTCTCGGTCACGGCGATCGACCGGGCGGCCCACGAGGTGCGGCTGTCGACCAAGGAGCCGATCCGCTACACCAGGCTGCTGCTGGCGACGGGCGCGTCGCCGCGCCGCCTGGAGGTCCCCGGCTCCAAGCTCCAGGGCATCCACTACCTGCGGACCATGGCCGACTCGGCGGCGCTGAAGCAGGCGCTCGCGCACGGCGGCCGGCGCGTCGTCGTCGCCGGCGCCGGATGGATCGGGCTGGAGGCGGCCGCCGCCGCCCGCGCGTACGGCAACGACGTCACGCTCATCGAGCCGGAACCGACGCCGCTGCACGCCGCGCTCGGCCCCGAGCTCGGCCGCCTGTTCGCCGACCTGCACCACGCGCACGGCGTCGACGTGCGCCTCGACCAGGGCGTCGCCGGGTTCTGGGGCGCCGGGCAGGTGTCGGCCGTCGTCACCTCCGGCGGCGCCGAGGTCCCCGCGGACGTGGTCGTCGTCGGCATCGGCGTCCGGCCGAACACGGCGCTCGCCGAGAAGGCGGGCCTGGAGGTCTCCGACGGGATCCTCGTCGACCAGTCGCTGCGCACCTCCGACCCCGACATCTACGCTGCGGGCGACGTAGCGAACGCCTACAACCCGCTGCTCGGCCGCCGGATCCGCGTCGAGCACTGGGCGAACGCGCTGAACGGCGGGCCCGCCGCCGCGCGCGCCATGCTCGGCCGGGACGTCGTGTACGACCGCGTCCCGTACTTCTTCAGCGACCAGTACGACCTCGGCATGGAGATGTCGGGCGTCGCCGCGCCGGGGGAGTACGACAAGGTCGTCTACCGCGGCGACGTCGCCGCCCGCGAGTTCATCGCGTTCTGGCTGAACGAGGGCCGGGTCGTCGGCGGGATGAACGTCAACGTGTGGGACGTGACCGGGGACGTGCAGGCGCTGATCCGCGCCGGGCGCCCCGTCGACGAGGCCCGGCTGGCCGATCCGGCGGTCCCGCTCGCCGCCCTCCTGGGCTGAGTTCTTGCCTGAGCCTCATCTCGATCTTGTCACCGGACGGCCGTATCGAGCCGAGGTGTAAGGCACGTACAGTCGGCCGGGTGGTGACGGACGAGATCGCGGCGCCGGTGCGGGCGCGCCTGGCGGTGACGGCGGCGTTCGTGGCGCACGGGCTGCTCGGCGCGGCGTGGGTGGCGCGCATCCCGCAGATCAAGGAGCATCTCGGGCTGAGCGCGGGCACGATGGGCGTCGCGCTGCTCGGCGCGCCGATCGGGGTGGTCGCCGCGGTCCGGTTCGCCGGCCTGATCGTGCACCGGTGGGGCAGCCGCGCCACGACGATCGCCGCCGGGACCGCGGGCGCGCTGTCGCTCGTCCCGCTGGGGCTGTCGTGGAACCTCGGGTCGCTGATCTGCTCCCTGGTGCTGATGGGCGGCTCGCTCGGCCTGATGGACGTGGCGATGAACGCCCAGGGCGTCGCCGTCGAGCGCGGCTACGGGCGCCCGCTGATGTCCGGCCTGCACGGGGCGTACAGCATCGGGACGCTGCTGTCGGCGCTGGCCGGGTCCGCGGCGGCCCACGCGGGCGTCCCGGTCGAGGTGCACCTGACGGTCGCGGCGGCGGTGCTGGTGCTGCTGCTGGCGGTCGGCTGCCGCGACCTCTTGGATCGTTCCATCGACACGCCTTCGGAACCGGCGAGCGCCGCCCTCGACGACGCCTCCCGACCACCGGACGCGCCGGACGCGGTGGGATCGGTGGGCGCGGAGGGATCGGCGTCCGGGCGGGAACGGGCCGGGAGGCCGGGAGCCGAGGCCGCCCGCGCCGCCCGATGGCCGCTGATCATGCTCGGGGTGATCGGGCTCTGCTCGTTCGTCGGCGAGGGCGCCATGGCCGACTGGAGCGCCATCTACCTGCGGGAAAGACTCGGCACCGGACCCGGAACCGCCGGCCTCGGCTACGCCGGATGCGCCATCGCGATGACCGCCGGCCGGCTCGCCGGCGACCGCGTCGTCGCCCGCTTCGGACCCGTCACCGTGCTGCGGACCGGCTCGCTGATCGCGGCGGCCGGGCTCGCACTCGGGCTGGCGCTCGCGCACCCGGTGGCCGCCGTGTCCGGTTTCACGCTCTTCGGGCTCGGCGTCGCCGTCGTGGCGCCCGTCACCTTCAGCGCCGCCGGGAACGTCCCCGGCGTCCCGGCCGCCGCCGGGATCTCCCGCGTCACCGGCGTCGGCTACCTCGGTCTCCTCGGCGGCCCGCCCGTCATCGGATTCGTCGCGCAGGGCGTCGGGCTCGCGTGGGCGCTCGCCGTCCCCGCCGGGCTCGCGGGGCTGATCGTCCTGCTGGCCCCGGCCGCCGCCACCGCCGAACGCTGAGACCCGCGCCTGGGGCCGGACCGGCGTCGGGTGGCCGTCGCGGGGGGATGGGGCGGACCGTTTTGACGGGGTTGTGACGTCGTTATATGTACCGTTCAGGTAAGGTCTGGGCGGGTGAGCACCATGCAGCGGTCGAGACCGGCGAAAACGGTCCCGCCCGCACCGGCGTACCGGGCGTTCCTCCGCGAGCTGCTCAGCTTCGGAGCCGTCGGGTTCGTCGGCACCCTCATCATGATCTTCGGCGCCAACCTGATGCGCGCCTGGCTCGGCGGCAGCCCGGTGACCAGCGTCGCCGTGCCGACGGTCGTGTCCACGCTGAGCTCCTACCTGCTCAACCGGTACTGGACGTTCCGGCACCGCGACAGCGAGGGCTCCGGCCGCGAGTTCGCGATCTTTTTCGCGCTGAACGGCATCGGGCTCGGCATCCAGGTCCTGTGCACCGGCTTCACCTACTACAGCCTCGGCCTGCACGGCGGCATCGCCTACAACCTGGGGCTCCTCGCGGGCGTCGTGCTCGGCTCGGCGTTCCGCTACTGGTCGTACAAGAAGTGGGTCTTCACCACGGCGGCCGCCTGAGTTGGGGCGTCTCGACGACGAATGGGCGCTGCACCGGCCCGCGGTGTTCGGCGTCGCCTACCGGATCACCGGCAGCGCCGCCGACGCCGAGGACATCGCCCAGGACGTGTGGCTGCGCGCCACCGCCCGCGGATCCCTCGACGACGTCCGCGACCTGCGCGCCTGGCTGATCACCGTCGCCGCCCGGCGCGCCTACGACGTGCTCGGCTCCGCGCACGCACGCCGCGTCGACTACGTCGGGCCGTGGCTGCCCGAACCGCTGCTGACCGGCCCGGACGCCGCCGAACCCGTGCTCGTCGACGAGACCGTCGGCACGGCGATGCTGCTCGTCCTGGAGGAGCTGTCGCCGCCCGAGCGGGTCGCGTTCGTGCTGCACCAGGCGTTCGACGTGCCCTACGACGCGGTTGCGGAGGTGCTCGGCAGGACGCCCGCCGCGTGCCGGCAGCTCGCGTCCCGCGCCCGCCGCAAGATCGCCGCGGCGTCCCCGGCCCGTCCCGCCGGCGCCGCGGAGCGCGACCGGGTGCTGCGCGCGTTCCGCGCCGCCTACGAGCGCCGCGACGAGGCCGCGCTGCTCGCGCTGCTCGACCCGGACGCCACCTACACCACCGACGGCGGCGGCCACGTCTTCGCCGCCCGCAAGATCATCTCGGGTGCCGGGCGCGTCGCCACCGCGCTGCTGCGGGTCGCCGTCCGCCAGCGGTTCGTGCTCGTCCCCGCCGAGGTGAACGGGGAGGCCGCGCTGCTCGTCCGCAACCGGGCCGGACGGCTCGCCGCCGTCGACACCCTCGAGGTCCGGGACGGGCGGATCGTCGCGGTCCGCCGCGTCCTGAACCCCGAAAAGCTCGCCGCCGCCCGCTCGGCCCTCGGCTGGTAGCCGGCCGTTCCCGTTCAGCCGGCGGCGGGACGGCGCATCGCACCGTCCAGCTCGAGCGGCGAGACGCTGCCGGCGGTCGCGTCCAGATCGCCGCTCTCCAGGAACGCCTCGGCGGCCCGCAGCGCCGCCGTGTAAGCGGCGCCCGCCGGCGCCGTCCCCACGCTGACCCGCCGGACGCCCGCCTCCGCCGGCATCGCCACCGTCGGGCCGCCCGCGAAGAACGACCCCGCGTTGACCGGGACCGGGACCGCGGCGGTCAGCGTCCGCAGCAAACCGAGATCCAGCAGGCCGGGACGAACAGGCAGTCCGCGCCCGCCTCCGCGTACCGGCCCGCCCGCGCGATCACCTCGTCCAGCCGCCCCGCCGGGTCGTCGACCTGGTGGAAGAACACGTCGGTGCGCGCGTTCACCACCAGATCGGGCGCGCACCCGCCCTCGCCGCCGTCGCGCGGGCCGCCGCGATCCGCTGCGCCTGCGCCTCGGCGGAGTGCAGCGGGCTGCCCGCCGGGCCCGGCGAATCCTCCAGGTTGATCCCGGCCGCCCCCGCGTCCACCACCGCCTCGACCGTCGCCGACCACATCCCCCGGAGCGGGACCGTAACCGCCCTCGACGTCCGCGGTGACCCGAACGTCCACCGCGCGGACGATGCGGTCGACCGCCGCCGCCATCGCGTCCCGGCCGAGATGCTCGCCGTCCGGCCTGCCGAGCGCCCAGGACACCGCCGCGCTGGACGTCCCGATCGCGGACGCCCCGGCCCGCTCGATCATCGCCGCGCTGCCCGCGTCCCACGCGTTCGGCAGGACCAGCAGTCCCTCGTGGTAGGAGCGGAACAGCCGCGCCTTCCCGTTGACCGTCCTGTCTCCGGTAGCCGTCATGCCGCCGAACCTAGGGCGGCGAATCGGCTCAGCTGAAGAGCCAATCCGGGGCTGTTGAATTGGGCCGGTACTTCCTGTCACACGCCCCCGGGGTGCGTCGTCTCCCTGGTGACGAAGGGAGAAAGACCATGGCACGCATGCTCCTCCAGGAGGCCACCCCCGAGGTCTACCGGGGATACATGAGGATCGCTGCGCTCATCCAGCACGGACCGCTGCCCCGGCCGACCCAGGAACTCATCAAGATCCGCGCCTCCCAGCTGAACGGATGCGCCTTCTGCGTCGACCACCACACCCGGGACTTCCGGGCGCTCGGCGAACCCGAGGAACGCGTCCACCACCTGACGGTGTGGCGTGAATCGCCGCTCTACACCGAACCGGAGCGCGCCGCCCTCGCCTACACCGAGGCCGTCACCCGCCGCGAGCTCGTCGACGACGAACTCTGGGAGACGCTCCGCAAGCACTACCCGGACGACCGCGAACTCGGCGACCTCGCCGCCCTCGTGTCGCTGATCAACGCCCTCAACCTGTTCAGCGTCCCGCTGGAGCTCAGGCCACCGGTGCGGGACTGACCCGCGCCGCACCCGCCGGCTCGGAAACCGGCGGGTGCGGGAGGCGGGACACCGGGACGGCCGGGGGGCGCGGGTCGTCCAGGGGGACGCGGATCAGCGCCCCGCGGGGACGATCTTCTCCGTCTGCGTCAGCGCCTCCGCCAGAACGCCCGTCAGGTCCTGGCCCGTGCCCTGCGAGAAGATCACCTGGTCCACGCCCTGCTCCGCGAGGCGCCCGACCGTGTCGACCGCCGCGCCGACCGACGGCGTCCCGGCGAAGAACGCCAGCGACGTCTTCTCGATCTCGGCGTAGTCGCGGCCCTCCCGCTCGCAGTGCTCGCGCAGCACCTCCATCTTCCGCGGCAGCTCGTCGCCGTCGAAGAGGTTGCAGGCGTCCGCGTACTTGGCGACGAACCGCAGGGTCTTCTTCTCGCCCGTGCCGCCGATCAGGATCCGCGGATGCGGCCGCCGCAGCGCCGGCGGCGAGTTCAGCGGGCGCTCCAGCCGGTAGTGCTCGCCCTCGAACGCCGACTCGTCGCCCTCCCACATCTGGTGCGCGATCCGCAGCGTCTCCTCCAGCCGCTCGAACCGCTCCGCCGTCGGCGGGAACCGCACCCCGAGGCCGCGCGACTCCTCCTCGTTCCACGCCGCGCCGATGCCGAGCCAGGCCCGCCCGCCGGACAGGACGTCCAGCGTCGTCACGGTCTTCACCAGGATGCCGGGATGCCGGTACGTCACGCCGGTGACCAGCGTGCCGAGCGTGATCCGCTCCGTCAGCGCGGCGGCGTAGGCGAGCGCCGTGTAGCCCTCCAGCATCGGCTCGTCCGCCGGACCCACCATGTTGATCTGGAAGAAGTGGTCCATCACCCAGAGCGAGTGCAGGCCGCCCTGATCCGCCTCCTTCGCGATGCGGGCGAACGTCGGGCCTATCTGCTCAGGCCCGCCGGGAAAGGTGAAGCTGGGCACCTGAAGTCCGATGCGCATGGCGGTTCCCTCGTCTTCTCGTGCTCGTGCTGCTACTTGCCCAAGACTCTGCGACCTGGAGTGCACTCCAGGTCAAGTCCGGCCCTCCGCTGCATACCCCGCGAGCATGAGGCCAGTCCGGTCCCAAGGGGCTGGCCACGGGTCGAACTCGGTCGCGGCCCCAGCCAGTATCAGATCGCGGCCCGGCTGGAACGCGATCAGCGTCCCGGCCAGGACTCGCAGCGCCAGCCCCGGTCGTCGAAAAGGACGCGGAACGGAGCGGCATGCGGCAGCGGCGCCCCCCACACCGCCGCACCGAGCCCGCATAGGACGCTCAACCCCGCGGTAAGGCTGGCCACATGCCCGATCGCGGCGACCGCACCACCGTCACCGTGCGCGGCCGCGATCGTCCGGAACGCCGCCGTCACCCGCCCGACCACCGCACGGCCCGTCTCGCCGTCGGCGACCCGCTCGTGCAGATTCCCATCCACGACCCAGGCCCGCAGCACCTCCGCAGTCCGGGCTCGTGCCGCCGGATCCGCCGCGCCTTCCAGGACGCCGATCCTCACCTCGGCGAGCTCGGGCAGGTTGGTGATAGGCGCTCCTTGGACCCGGCTGATCGCCTCTGCCGTCCGCCGCGCGCGCTCAGCCGTGCTCGTGTAAATGTGGTCGACCGCCGGCAGTGTGCGCGCCACCGCAGCCGCCTGCACGTGCCCGAGTTCAGTCAGCCGCGCCTCAGGCAACGCCCCGGCCGCCCCAGCAATGACATTCTCGGACTCGGCATGCCGAAGGCATATGATTTCCAGAGCGGCGTCCACCTGAAAATGGTATCAGGGTGAAGTATCAGGCGTGCGTGTGCGTGTGTGTTTGCGTTTGCGGGTTGGCATTGGATCGTCGTGTTTCTGTTGTGCCTTCTTTCGCTAATTCTTCGGGGGGTGGGGGTCGGATGGTTTCTCGAAAGGGGTATCGTGCTCTTCAAGAGGGGGTGGGGTGCGCCTCGGTTGGCGGGAGGGGTGTTCGTGTGGTGGGGTGGCGCTTGCGTACGCCGCTCGGCGGCCCGCGACGGGCCGCCGAGCACGCACGCCGGCCACACGGTTCTGCGTGCGGCATGACCTCCGCGGCGAACCATTCCAGCCGCGCCACGAACTCGTCCGCGGTCCGCCAGGCAAGCGT
>NZ_WBMS02000007.1 GCF_008923205.2 Actinomadura physcomitrii
GTGGGTTGTGAGAGATCACCCGTCCTACCAGGGCTTCTTCACGTTCCAGGGCCCGCCGCACCGTCCGCGATCATGCTGTGATCATTCGTCGCGCGGCTGCTGGTGAAAAACGTTCACTGGAAGTGCCGTTCGCCGGATTGACGGCGAGTTGCGCCGTCCCTTGCGGATCGGTGGCAAGGAAGGTCACCCCGTCGCCGCTCCTCATGGCGACGGTCTGCTCGTTGTGGCTGTAATAACGGACGGCCTTGGCGGTCGAGGCTCCCTTGTCCAGCCGCACCTCCATGCCGGGCAGGTAGAGGGTCGTGCCCCCGGGATCGCGGCGCAGCAACCTGTCACCGTCGGCGGTGTAGGCGTAGGACGTGTCGCCCTTGCCGGAGTCGGCGACCTTGACGAGCCGCCCTTCGACGTTCCAGGTCAAGTGCTGGGTCGTGGTCCCGATCTTTCGGGTGACGGTGTTGCCGGTGGCGTCGTACCCGTAGGTCTCGGTGTGGGGGCTCGCTCCCGTCTGTGTGACGTCGGCGAGTTCGTGCCCCTCGTACGCCGGATCGACGCCGTCGCCGTTGGCGTACCGATAGGTCCGGTTGGACAGGACCTGGTCCCCCGACCCGTAGGAGGTCTCAGTCTTGCGGTCGCCGGTCTCGTCGTAGCCGTAGCTCACCCGGTACGGGGCGGGCCCGCCGAGGGTGGCGCCGGCGGCGGTTCCGGCGCACGCGGCCGTGCCGCCGTCCGAGACGTTCTGGGTCCAGGCGTCGGTGAGACGCTGCAGATCGTCGTATTTGAAGCACTGGTTGTCGACGCCCTGGCGGGAGGTATCGACGATCTGGCTGATGTTCCCGGCGTCCTGGTAGCTGTAGACCGCGCTGCGGTCGACTCCGGACTGGCCGTCGTGGACGACCGTGGCGCTCTTGAGCCGCTGCGTCCCGAGCTCATAGGTGTAGCTGAGGCTGGTCTTGCGGTCACCGGCGCCGGTGGCCAGTTGCAGGCCGATGAGTTTGCCGGTCTTGCCGTAGTCGGTTCCGACAACGTACGACGACAGCTGGCTCGCCATCCTTGTAGAACGGCCGAAGTCGTCGTAGGTGAACGTCATGCTCTCGCCGGGCAGGTCGCCAGCTGCGGGGATCCCCTGGGTCTTGAGGCTCCCGTCGGGGTTGTAGGTGCTGGTAAAGGTGTAGCCGTTGGTGGCGGCGAGCTGGGCGTCGCCCGCCGGGAGCCCAGAGAGCTTGACTGTCGTGCTGGTCGGCCGGTCGAGCGGATCGTAGTAATTGATCTTGCTGGTGTAGGTGGCGGCCCCGTCATAGCGGGTGGCGGACGTAAGCTGCCCCTTGCGGACGGTGTCGTACACCCATTCCGCGAGCATCGTCCCCGTGGGCGAGCCGGCATGCTCCTCTGTCTTGCGGCCGAGCCGTCGTAGACGAACGCCGCCTTCTCGCCCGCCGCGTTCTCGGTCACGGTGAGTCGGTCAAGGTCGTCGTAGGTGTACCGGCTGGTCCCTTGTCGGGGTCGCTCTCGACAGTCTTGCGGCCGCGGATGTCGTAGCCGTAGGTCCAGGTGTGCCGCTCCCCAGGCCGGGTCGTACTCCTCGCTGGTGGTCTGGGCGCTGTTCGCGTCCCCGGGCCTGGCCGGCGGGCTGGTGCGAGGTGCACTGGGGCGCCGGTGGCTCGTGCCAGGTTGCCGTGGACGTGACGAGGGAGTCAGGTGCCGCCTGGGGGGCGGTGGCCAACGAGCGACTTCGAGCGCGGTCGACGGGGCGGGGCCTCGTCGTCACCGAGGGGTGGCGCGGTAGCGGGTCACGCTTGCGCTGTGCATGTGGCGCGCTCCGGGTCGGCTGCGCTGAGCGGCGAAGGATCGGCAGGGCGCCGGAAGCGGTGTTACGCAGGAGCACGCCACTGGGGCATCCGTGCGCAAGGACCGTAGGTCTGCCTGCCAGCCTGGGTGGTGTCCCTTTGCTTGGGTGCGACGACGGCTCACAGCGGTGGCTTCGGATCGCTTCGGCGCCGCGAACAGGCTACCCGTTGAGCGAGGCTCTCAGCTCGGTCTTACGGACCTTCCCGGCCGCGGTGCGCGGCAAGGTGTCGACGAGGATAAGGCGTTCCGGGGTCTTTTGCCGGGCCGCTCCTGCAGCCGCGAAATGCTCACGCACGGTGTCCAGGTCGAGGGAGGCACCAGGATGCAGTACGGCGAACGCGCAAACGCGTTCGCCGTAGCGCTCGTCGGGCTCGGCGACGGCGACGGCCTCGGCGACGGCGGGGTGTGCGGCGAGCAGGTCCTCAACCTCTTTCGATGAGATCTTCTCTCCACCCCGGACGATGATGTCCTTCAACCGGTCGGTGACCGTCAGATACCCGTCCTCGTCGATCCGCCCGACATCCCCTGTGCGGAGCCAACCGTCCTGCGTGAACGTGGTCGCGTTCAAAGCATCGTCGCGGTAACCCGGAAACAGTTCGGGACCACGAGAGAGGATCTCGCCGTCCTGACCGAGCGGCACGTCACGACCTTGGGCGTCCACGATGCGGATCTCGTTGCCGGGCATCGGTCGTCCATCGGTGTGCGCGCGTTTGATAAGCGGGTCGTCCGGAGTGCCGGAGCTGATCGTGGGGTGCTCGCTGGATCCGTACGAACGGTAGGCCGCGACGCCTGCGCGTTGAGCGCGTTCGACCAGCACGGGCGGAACGCTGGCCGCGCCAACGAGGTAGTCGCGCAAGGTGCCGGTGCCGAGTCCGGTGTGGTCCGCCGCGTCGAGCAGCGCCGCCAAGTGGAACGGGACACCTGCCGAAGAGGTGACGCCGTGGCGATGGATGAGATCCAGCGCGACCTCGGCGTTCCAGCGCTCCATGAAGACGGTCGACAGTCCATGGATCAATGCGCGAAGGACGACGTTCAGGCCGGCGACATGGCCGGGCGGGAATGCGTCCAGGTAGACGACACCGTCCGCGTTGCGGCGGACACCGGGGAGCGTGGCCATCTCCGCCATGAGCGTCCGGTGCGTGTGCTGAACGCCCTTCGGCTCGGTGGTGGTACCGGACGTGTAGACCAGCACGGCCACCTCTTCCGACGGTGCGGGAGCCCGGATCGGCAAAGGTTCGCTGAGCTCGAGTTCCGTCCAATCGGTCGCACCTCGCGGCACCGGAACGTCGCTGCCCTCACGGATCGCGATGACAGCGCAGAGATCAGGAAGGCCACCCCGGATGGCCTGTATTTCCGCTGCCATCCCGCAGAAGGCGATCAGCGCCGTTGCACCGGACTGACGCAGGACGAAGGAGACCTCCCGGAGCTTGTAGATCGGCACGATGGGCAGCGCGACCGCACCGCACAGCAGCACGGCGGCGTGGACGATCGCGTTCTCGACCCGGTTCGTCAACTGGAAGGCGACGACATCTCCAGGCCGGACACCGAGCCCGGCAAGCCCGGCGGCGACCCGACCGGCCCGTTCGAGAATTTCCGGAGACGTGGTCTCGGTCGTCCCCGATTCACCGTGAAAGACCAGATCAGCGGGGCGCCGAGCAGCGCCTTCCCGCAAGGCGGCCGCCAGGTCGGCAGGGGCACTCGCCTGGACCTCGGCCGTGTACTCGACCGTCATTCCACATCGCCCTTCAAGCTGTCGACGGGCGTCCCGCGCCGGGCGGAGATCGTGTCACCCCAGGACGCGAGGCGATGCCAGAGCTCCCGCCGGCGCCCCGCAAAGTTGTGGTAGTACCGCTTGTCGTACGTGCCGAAGGCCAGGCACAGGATCGCACCCTTCACCTCGGCGTCCTCCGGCGCGAGGATCCAGGCCGTCTGGCTCAGCGGCTCTCCTGTCCCGATCTTCTCGGTGACGTCGAAACACTGGTCCAACGGTCGCACAGCGGCCCTCCCCGCTCGAATACCCTACACAGCAGGTTATCTAAGTCAACCTTGTACTACGGCTCGACGGTTCTGGACTCACCCCACGCCTTCACGCTTCCCGAAGCCGGATAGCCGGAGTTCCATAAGGCCATGCACGTTTGACCAGTACGCCTTCGGCATCGCACCCTGCACCAGGCGGTACTCGGGTATGGCCTCGTGCCATCCGCGGAGCGCGATGTTCATTTCGATCCGGGCCAGATGCGAGCCGAGGCACCGATGTGGTCCGCCGCCGAACGCCAGGTGGGGAGTGGTACGGCCCCGCTGCAGGTCCACGTGGTCAGCGCCCGCGACCAGCGCGTGGTCGCGGTTCCCTGCGACCAGCGGGAAGAGGACGAGGTCACCGGCCTTGAGCCGGTGGCCGTCGATCTCCATGTCGTGGACGACCTTCCTGCCGATCTCGGGCACCGCGTAGAAGCGCAGCATCTCCTCGACGATCTCGTCCATGGAACCGCCCGCCGCCGCGACCGCTGCGACGTGCGCACGGTCCGCGTCATGGGTCGCGAGGTGGTACATCGCGAACGACAAACTCATCGCGACCGTGTCGAGGCCTGCGAGGAACAGGAGGAGGCAGCAGTTGACCAGGTCGTCGTCCGGGATCGGGTCGCCGTCCCACTCCCACTCCATCATCTGGGAGAGCAGATCATCGCCGGGTGCGCCGCCGTCGCGCAGGCGCGCGATCGTGGCCTGGAAGTAGCCGACCACGGACAGGATCCCCGCGACCTGACGGTCGGCGTCGAAGGTGCCGTCCGCGGAGGGCGCCAGCGCGAGCTTCTCCCATTCCAGGAATCTCGGGAGCTCGTCGACCGGGAGGCCCATCATCTCGAGGAAGACCACGGTCGGGAACTGGAGTGCGAACTCGGAGACGTAGTCGCACTCCCCCTTCTTCCTGATCTCCGCCACGAGTTCCCTGGTCCGCTGCTCGAGCCGTGGCCGGAGCAGCGCCATCTGGCGCGGTGAGAAATACCGCGCCAGAAGGCGGCGCCACCGCGTGTGCTCCGGCGGATCGAGCTGGATGGGAATCATCCTGAACGGTGGATCCGGGTTAAGCGGGTTGATGACCTCGCTGGAGAAGGCGGACGGGTTCTGCAGGCACTCGCGCGTCAGGTCGTGGCCGAGCACCATCCAGTAGTCACGCTCGGGCTCCTCGACCTTGACGATCCGGTGCTCCCTTCGGAGATCGTCGAACCGGCGGCCGGCATCTTCGACCGGCCCTGTTCCGACCATCCGGTGATCTGTGAGCGCCATGTCCGTCCGATCTCTCAGCGCACCGAGAAGCCGGCGTCGAGCGCCCACTGGGTGCCGGTGATGAAGGCCGCCTCGTCGCTCACGAGATAGGCCACCGCGTTGGCGATGTCCTCCGGCTGGAGGATCTGGATGGGCAGCAGGTTCTGCATGGCCGCGATGTTGGTGTTCGGGTCGGCGGCCATCTTCATCATCGCCTCGTTCGTGGTCATGCCCGAGACCACGCCGGTCGGGTGAATGGTGTTGACCCGGATCGAGTGCTCGGCATACTGCTGGGCGAGCACCTGCATGTAGCCGACCAGGCCGCGCTTGGCCGCGGTATAGGCCTGCGCTGAGGGCAGGTCGCTGCCGGTGCCCTTGAGCCCCGCGCTGGAGCTGACCAGGACGATCGATCCTCCGTTGCCTCCCTCAATGAGCTTCCCGATCGAAGCCTGCACGGTGTTGAACGCGCCGGTGAGGATGACGTCGAGTGTGTCCTGCCATTCCTGGGCAGGGTCCTGGGGGGTGCCGTAACGGATCATTCCCGCGTTGGCGATGACGATGTCGATGCGACCGAGCTGGGCGTAGCCGTCATCGAAGACCCGCTTCACCGCCGCAGGGTTGCGGACGTCGGCCTTGCCGGTGACCATCCTCCGCCCTTCCTTCGCGACCAGGGCGGCGGTCTCCTCAAGTTCCTCCCAGGTGGCACAGGAGTAGTCGAAGCTGGCGATGTCCTCGCATATGTCGAGCCCGATGATGTCGGCGCCCTCTCGTGCGAGGCGCACGGCGTGCGCGCGCCCCTGACCGCGGGCGGCTCCGGTGATGAAGGCGACGCGGCCCTCGAGGCTTCCGGTCATGATGGGTCTCCTGTCCTTCGAGGGCCTGGTCAGATGGCGATGCCGACACTGCGGATACGGAGGAACTCCTCGATCCCCTGCCGGCCACCCTCCTTGCCCGCCCCCGACAGGCCGAAGCCGCCGAACGGGCGGCCCACCTGGAGGTTCACGGCGCCGTTGATGAGGGTCTCGCCGGCCTCGAGCTCGGCGGCGACGCGGATCGCACGCTTGAGGTCCCTGGTCTGGACGTACGACGAGAGGGCGTAGCGCGTGCCGTTGGCGAGCGCGATCGCCTCTTCCTCGGTCGAGAACTTGAAGATCGCGAGCACCGGGCCGAAGACCTCCGTCTGCGCAAGCTCGGAGGCCGGGTCGACGTCGGTGAACACCGTCGGCTGGATGAAGTAGCCGACCCGGTCGAGCCGGGCGCCACCGGTCACCAGGGTCGCCCCCTGCTCCTTGGCGCGCTCGATCATGCTGATGATCCGTTCAGCCGCGGCCTCGTTGACGACCGGGCCGGACATGATGCCGGGGTCGAACGGGTCGCCGATCGGGATGTTGCCGGCGATCAGTTTCACTTGATCGACGACCTGGTCGTAGACGTCCTCGTGAACGATCATCCGGGTGGCGAAGGCGCATCCCTGCCCCGACAGGGCGATCAGCGAGAATGTCGTGCCGAGGTGGCACGCGGCCTCGATGTCGGCGTCTTCGAAGACGATGTTGGCCGACTTGCCACCGAGTTCCAGCACCGCCGGCTTCATGTCGGGCGCGCAGGTCTCAAGGATCTTGGTGGCCGTGGCCGGACCGCCCGTGAAGCTGACCTTCTTCACCAGAGGATGGGCCACCAGCCGGGCACCGGCCTCCGCCGTACCGGGAAGGACGTTGATGACGCCCGGCGGGAAGCCCGCCTCCTCGACGAGGTCCATGAAGAGCTCGCCGCTGAACGGGGTCAGCTCCGACGGCTTGACGACCACCGCGTTGCCGGCTGCGACCGCCGGCGGGATCTTCATCGCGAGCGAGATCAGCGGCCCGTTCCAGGTGATGATGATCCCGACCACACCGTACGGCTGGGCGAGGGTGTAGCCGAGCTCACCGTCCTGGACGGGGTTGCCGGTGACGTCTCCCTGGATCTTGTCGGCCCATCCGGCGTAGTAACGGGTCCACTCGGCGGAGGTCGCGGGGAACGCCGAACCGATGGTGACGGGGGTGCCGTTGTCGAGCGCGCCGAGCCTGGCGAACTCCGCGCTGTTCGCCTCGATCAGGTCGGCCAGCTTCCTCAGCGGCTCCCGGCGCTGCGCCGGCGACATGCGCTTCCAGATCTGGAACGCCTCGTGCGCCTTGGAGACGGCGAGGTCCACCTCCTCTTCGCCGGCGAGCGGGATCCGGGCGTCCACCTGCTCGGTGACGGGGCTGATGTGCTCGTAGGTCCCCCCGGACCCCTTCTCGAGCTTCTCGCCGTTGATCCGGAGGTGGACCTTCGGCGGCATGCGGTCGACGTCGGACATGCGGCACTCCTCGAGACCGACCGGGTTAACTAAGTTACCCAATCATCTGCGTCTGGGGGCGCTTGGTCAAGAGTTACGGACGAGATCGTCGGAAATTAGCCCCAGCACGTGACAGGGAGGGGAGGGCATGGTGTGATGACCGCGATGTCCGGCATTCATGAGCGGCACACCGGTGCCGCCGCGACGATTCGCAAACGTCCTGGCCGGCCGCGCGACCCCATTGCCGAACAGCGCATCCTCGACGCGGCGATCAACGAGTTCCTCGAACGCGGCGCGGCGCGCTTCACGATGGACGGCGTCGCCCGCCGCGCCGGGGTCGGAAAGTCCACCCTGTACCTGCGTTGGGCGGATCGCGATGCACTCCTGGTAGAGAGCGTCCGAGCGCGTTCGAGGAGCATCGAGGCCGTGGACACCGGATCGCTCCGCGGCGATCTCATCCAGCTGACGACGAACCTTCTGCGCTTCCTACTGGAGCCGGTCGGCTACGCGACATTCCGGATCACGGTCGACGCCGTCGCGAACCCTGCTTACGAGAACGTCGCGAAGGAGCTCGCGCAGCGGCACCGCCATGCCGCGCGGCGGGTGTTCGAGCGCGCACGCGAACGTGGCGACGCCATCGACGAGGCCGCCGTCGACCCGGTCGTCGAATGTCTCTACGGCGCGGTGACGATGCAGGTCCTCAACCGCGGCCTTGGCAGGCCGTTCGCGAGCGACTCAGACCTCGCGACGCGCTGCACATCGACGGTCGACCTCGTCATGCGCTTGCTGGAGCCTTAGGCGGAGCGCCCCGCCCCGACGCGCCGCCCTGTTCTCCCGTCAGTGGTTGCCGTAGTCGGGGGCGCGCTTCTGCATGTAGGCGGTCATGGCCTCGGTCTGGTCGGCGGTCATCATCGTCAGGACCTGCTGCCGGTTCTCCAGCTCGACGGCCGCGTCGAACGAGGGGATCTCCAGCGACAGCCACATCGCCTGCTTGGTCAGCGACAGCGACAGCGGCGGCATCGACAGCAGGTCGTCCACCGCCCTTTCCACACGTCCGGACAGCTCCTCGGGCGCGACGGCGTCGGCGAGCATGCCGATGCGCAGCGCCTCCTCGGCGTCGAAGCGCCGCGCGGTCATCATCAGCTCGTGCGCCCGCCCCGCGCCGACCAGCCGCGGCAGCATCCACGACGTGCCGATGTCGCAGGCCGAGAACCCGACCCGCATGAACGACACCGCGAACACCGCCGACGTCGCGGCGATCCGCAGGTCCGACGCCAGAACCAGCGCCAGCCCGCCGCCCGCCGCCGCGCCGTTCACCTCCGCGACCACCGGCTGCGGCAGCCGCCGGATCCGCTGCACCAGACCGGCGATGTGCCGCTGCGTCGCCAGGCCCCGCTGCACCGCGCCCGCACCTTCCGCACCCTCCGGGTCGCCGTAGCCGCCCAGGTCGAGGCCCGCGCAGAAGCCGCGGCCCGCGCCGGTCAGCACGACCACCCGGCAGGCCGGGTCCGCGCCCGCCTCGGCCAGCGCCGCGTGCAGGCCCTCGACCATCCCGACGGTCATCGCGTTCAACCGCTCGGGCCGGTTCATCTCAACACGGGTGACGCCCGACCGCGGCCGGGTCACCACGATCTCGCTCAACGCTCCTCCTGGGAGATCTGCGCACGGTTCCGGCTCTGCACCTGGGCACGCCGGCCTTCGATCCCGTCGAAATCCGCGCGATAGGCACCGGCGATGGCCACCTCAGCGGCGAGGTCGTCCACCAGTCCGCGATTCTCGCTGTACATCCGCTTGAGGTCCTGCATGGCTTCGGCCGGAACCTCGGCGACGGAGGACGCCAACGCCAGTGCCCGCGCCAGAAGCTCGCCGTGCGGCACCACCTCGCTCACCAGCCCGATCCGCTCGGCGCACGCCGCGTCCACCACTTCACCCGTCATCGACATCCGCCGCGCATTGGCCGCACCGACGACCCGGGGCAGCCGGGCGGTCAGGCCGCCCCCGGGCAGCACGCCGACGCGGACATGGGTGTCGGCGAACACGGCGCGCTCGGAAGCCACGAGGAAGTCGCACCCAAGCGCGATCTCCAGACCCCCGGTGAACGCTGCGCCGTTCACCGCCCCGACCACCGGCTTGCGCATCTCACCGATCCGCACGATGCAGTTGGCGCCGCGGAACCGCTCGAAGAACGCGGCGCCCTCGGCCCCCGCCTCCTTGAGGTCCAGTCCCGCGCAGAACGCCGGATCGGCGCCGGTGACCACCACGGCCTTCACCGCGTCGTCGCCGTCCGCCTCCTCCAGAGCTCGATACAGGGCGTTGTTCAGCTCACTGCTCAGCGCATTGCGGGCACCAGGACGGTTGAGTGTGAGGATTCGCACGGCGCCAGTGTCGGCTGCGAGAATGACGGGGCCATCGCTCATTTTTCCTCCACGGAACATGTGAGGATCAGTATAAGGAATGCTCCGCTACTCGCTTCGTCCTGGCCCCTCAGCCGAGGAGTGCCTCGGCCTTGGCGAGCAGACCAGGGAGCGCCGGCACCATCCGGGCGATCGCCGGAGCGAGCTCTCCTGCACGCCGTCCGCGTTTGATCAGCAGTGCCGTCGCTCCCGCCTCCTTGTAATGGGTGAGCGCCTCGAACCAGGTGAGGTCGGGCACTTGCCGGCCGCCGGCCGCGACGTAGGCGGCGAGCAGTTCCGTGCCCGGCGGCATGCCGCTCGGCTCATCGGATGGCGCCGCCGGGTGCCTGGCCTCGTCGGTGAAGAAGGTGAACCAGGCGAGGTCGACCCGTGGATCGCCGACCGACCAGATCTCCCAGTCGATCACCGCCTCGACCCGGCCGCGACGGCACAGCGTGTTGCCGAGCCGGTAGTCGCCGTGGTTGATGACGGGATCGAGAGGAGCGGGAATCGTCGCGTGGAGTGCGCGGGCACACCGTTCGTACTCGTGTTGCAGATCGGGCGGGACCGTCGCGAAGGCGCGCGTCCAACGGTCGATCTCGTCCGCGAGCGTCACGACCGGTTCGGCCTCCAGCCCCGCCCCCCTCGGAGGGACCGAGTGAATCGCAGCGAGCACCGCTGCGGCGTCGAGCGCGCTGGACCGCACAGCCGCGAATCCGGCAGGATCCCGCTCTTCTTCGAGCACCGGCTCAGCGCACTCCCCCGGTACCAGCCCCATCGCGAGGAAGGGGGGCGTGTCCGGTGGCTCACCCGGGTCTTCGAACAGCACCGGAGGGACTCGGACACCGGGTCGTCCGTGCAACGCTCGCATGACCCGCGCCTGTCGCAGTACGTCCCGGTTTCGTACCGGCGAGAGCCCCGGTGGCGCGACCTTGAGCACCACTCGCTCCTCCTGCCGCCCCTCCGATCGAAGATGCGCCACGAATGTGAGGCTGGAGGCACCGCCGGTCAGTGGCGCGACTTCGGTGACCTCGGCACCAGGCGCCCACGTCTGTGCCGCCTTGGTCGCGCGTTCTCGTAATGAGAACTCCAGTTCGTCCGTCATCAGTAGAGACCCCCGTCCACGCGTAGCAGCGCTCCCGTGGTGAAGCTGGACGCGGGGCTGGCCAGGTAGAGGGCGCTTGTCACGATCTCTTCTGGCCGCCCGGGACGGCCCGCCGCGCTGCGGGCGCGCTCGCGAGCCTCCGCCGGCCAGGCCTTGGAGATGTCCGTGAGGAACGGGCCCGCCGAGATCGTGTTCACCCGGACCGACGGCCCGTACTCCAAAGCGAGCACCTGAGTGAGGGCGTTCAGGGCCGCCTTGGCGCCGGCATAGGGCCCGAAACGTGGTCGCGGCATCAGCGCACCGGAGGAGGAGACGTTGATGATCGAGCCGCCATCGCCGTCGGCCATGCGCCGGCCGACCAGGGCGCCGAGCCGGAACGGGCCCTTGAAATTGACGGCCACGACCTTGTCGAACAGGTCCTCGCTGGTCTCCGCCGACGAGGGCGCCAGCGGAGACATCCCCGCGTTGTTGACCAGGATGTCGACGTGCCCGAACGTGGCGTACGCCGCCTCTACGAGGGCGTCGATCTCGTCCCACTTTCCGACGTGGCAGGCGTACGGCAGCGCGCGGCGTCCGAGCGACTCGATCTCGGTGGCCACCTCCCGGCAGGCGTCCACCTTCCTGCTTGTGACGACGACATCAGCGCCGGCACGGGCGAACGCAAGAGCCATCTCTCGGCCGAGTCCGCGGCTGCCTCCCGTGATCAGTGCGACCTTGCCGCCCAGGTCGAAGAGATCGCTCATCGCACATGCTCCTTGACGCCGTGCTCCTCAAGGATCGAGGCGTAGCGCTCGCGCGCCGCCGCAAGCCTGGGCGGGATGTGCTCCGATGGGAACAGGCCCTCCGCGGGCCGGTACCGCCGCAGCATCTGCTTGGCGATCGTGGTCCGGTGCACCTCGGTCGGGCCGTCGGCGAGCGCGAGGGCCGGGACGCTCATCCACATGCCCGCCAGCGGCGTTTCGTGTGTGGTCCCCAGCGAGCCGTGCAGGTGGAGCGCTCGCTGGACGATGTCGTGGTAGACCTTCGCCATCGCGACCTTGCACATCGCGATCTGTGTGCGCGCGGCGCCGTGCGGCTGGGTGTCGATGGTCCAGGCGGTGTTGAGGACGAGCAGCCGGTACTGCTGCAGCTCGATCCACGAGTCGGCGATGAACGCCTGCACGGCCTGTTTGTCGGCGAGGCGTTCTCCCTGCGTCCGCCGGGACAGCGCGCGCTCGCACATCATGTCGAACGCGCGCCGGCATTGGCCGACCGTCCGCATCGCGTGGTGCACGCGGCCGCCGCCCAGCCGCGCCTGCGCTACCCGGAACCCCTCCCCCGGGCCTCCGAGCAGTGCGTCGGCGGGCACGCGGACATGGTCGTAGCGGATGTACGCGTGGATCCCTTCGTCCAGGTCGTCGCGCTCGGCCATCGTCGCGACGTTGCGCTTGATCTCGATGCCGGGGGTGTCCGCGGGGACGACGAACATCGACATCCGCTCGTGCGGCCGCGCATCCGGGTCGGTCACCGCCATGACGATGATGAACTCGGCGTACCGGGCGTTCGAGGTGAACCATTTCTCCCCGTCGATGACCCAGCCGTCACCGTCCCGGTACGCCCGGCACGTGAACTCCTTGGGGTCGGCACCAGCATGCGGCTCGGTCATCGAGTACGCGGACACGATCTCCCCGTCCAGCAGGGGGCGCAGGTAGACGGCCTTCTGCTCCTCCGTTCCGAACATGGCGAGGATCTCGGCGTTGCCGGTGTCGGGCGCCGCCGTGCCGAAGACCGTCGGTGCCCAGTACGACCGTCCGAGGATCTCGTTCATGAGGGCCAGCTTGAGCTGGCCGTACCCTTGGCCGCCCAGCTCGGGGCCGAGGTGGCAGGCCCACAACCCCTGCTCCTTGACCTGTACCTGCAGCGGACGAAGGATCGCGCGTGCCGCCGAGTCGCTTACGTCATAAGGAGCACCGCCGCTCGGGAACAGCAGGTCGAGTGGCTCGACCTCCTCGCGGACGAAGGTGTCCATCCAGTCCAGCTTCGCCTGGAACTCGGGATCAGTGCTGAAGTCCCACACGGGGCCTCCTCGGAGCTCATCGGGGGTTGTCGGCCTCCAGCCGCCGGCGCAACCGCCTGAGGGTCTCGGTGGCCGCGGTCAGTTCGGCGGGGCTCATGTCCTCGGTAATGCGCGCGGCCCAGTCGCGGCTGCGCGCGTTGCTGCTCTCGTAGGCGCGCCGCCCGGCCTCGGTCGGGACGAGCCGGCGTGCGCGCTTGTGGTCGGGGTTGTCCACGGCCTCGATCAGTCCGCGCTCCGTGAGCGCGTCGGCGAGCCGCTGCACGGCCTGCCGTGAATGGCCGAGACTGCGGCCTATCTGGGGGACGGTGGGCGCGTGGTCCGCCCGGACGACGGTGGTGAGCACGAGCAGCTGGGCGCCGGTCAGCCCGTCCCCGGTGCCGAGGTTCGCGGTCGCGGTGAGCAATCTGCCATGGCAGCGCAGCACCTCGTCGACGAGCTCGGCCAGCGGGTGATCGTCATCCGGGAACATGACAACATGTTGTCGTTATGAATATTACTTGTCAATACCGATGATCTTTCAAGCCGCCATGCGGTGCGTCTCGATCCCGGGACGGCTCGTCGAAGGCCGCCCTCGACTTCCGTTCTGGCGCGGGAGGCGCTATAGATCTTATGAATATAGATTCTTCAGATCTGGAGGACGGATGGGCTTCACGACCGTGACCTACGAGGTCACCGGCCACGTCGCGACGGTCACGTTGAACCGGCCAGAGGCGATGAACAGCTTCAACCAGGCGATGTGCGGCGAGTTCACCGACATCTGGAAGATGGTCCGGGAGGACGACGACGTCCATGTCGTCGTCCTCCGCGCGGCCGGAGACCGGGCCTTCTGCACCGGCGTCGACGTCAAGCAGGGCATCCACCGCCCCGAAAACGTCTGGACGCAGGAGGACCCGGGCGCCCAGCTGTCCCCGAAGCTCAACTACGTGTGGAAGCCCGTGGTCTGCTGCGTGCACGGGATGGCCGCGGGCGGCGCTTTCTACTGGATCAACGAGTCGGACATAGTGATCTGTTCGGAGGACGCCACGTTCTTCGACCCGCACGTGAGCTACGGGCTCACCGCGGCGCTGGAGCCGATCGGGCTCGCCCGGCGCATCCCGGTCGGCGAGGTCATGCGCATCGCACTGCTCGGCCTGGACGAGCGCATGTCCGCGAAGCGGGCGCTGGAGATCGGCCTCGTCAGCGAGGTCCTGCCGCGCGAGGAGCTCTGGGACCGGGGCGCTGAGCTCGCGCGGATCATTGCCGCAAAGCCGCCGGCGGCCGTGCAGGGAACCGTCCGGGCCGTGTGGGAATCACTCGATTCCACCCGGACGCAGGCACTGCGGACCGGACTGTCCTACACGCAGATCGGCAACCCGATCGGGCAGGCAGAGGTCGAGCGTTCGGCCGTGTCGAGGCGCGAATGGGCGCTGCGCTGATGCGGCGAGGGCCCGAACTGCGGCCGAAGAAGATGGCGGATCTGGTGGCCGATCAGATCCGCAAGCAGATCGTGCGCGGCGAACTGCGGGAAGGCGACTGGCTGCCGACGGAGCCCGAACTCATCGAGCGGTTCGGGGTGTCGCGGCCGACACTGCGCGAGGCGTTCCGCCTACTGGAGGCGGACTCGCTGGTGCGGGTCCGGCGTGGACCGCCGGGCGGGGCACGGGTCAGCATCCCGGGGCCCGAGGCGGCCGCACCGATCTTCAGCCTCCTTCTGGCACTGCAGGACACGACGGTCGAGGACGTCTACGCGGCACGGATGGTGATCGAACCACCAGCGGCACGGCTGCTGGCCGAGGCGGGGTCCGACGCCGACCACGATGCGCTGGCCGCGGAGTTGGAGAAGGTCGAGGCCGCCGTCGACGGACGGTTCGGGGCCGCAACGGTCCGATTCCATCAACGGGTCGTGGAGTTGTCGGGCAACCGCACGCTGTCGACCATGGTGACGCTGCTCGGCGAGATCATGTCGCGGCAGATCGCCACCGCCTACGACGAGACGCCGCGGCAAGGCGCGGCGCTCGAGGAGAGCAACCGGCTGGCGCTGCGTTCGTACAAGCGGCTCGTGGAACTGGTCCGCCGGCGGGACGGCGCCGGCGCTGAGCGGCACTGGGCGGAGCACATGCGCCGGGCGCAGGAGCACCTGTTCGAGGACCCGGGCGCCGCTCGCCGCCAGGTCATCGACATACTAGACTAACTTAGTTATCTTAGTGCCGCCCGGGAGCGTGCATCCCGCGAGCGTGCACGCCGGTTGAGGAGGACAGCATGGAGATCAACGGCAAGAAGGCCATCGTGGTCGGCGGAGCGTCCGGCATGGGACGGGCGTCGGCCGAACTCCTCGCGCGACGCGGGGCGAAGGTGGCCATCCTGGACCGCCCGGAGTCGGAGGGCGAGAAGGTGGCCGCGCAGCTGGACGGGCCGTTCCACCCGGTCGACATCACCGACTTCGAAGCCGCCGAGACCGCGATCAACGCCGCGGTCGAGGACCTCGGCGGGGTGCACGTCAGCGTCACCACGGCGGGTGGCGGAATCGCCAAGCGGACGCTGGGCAAGGAAGGGCCGCACGACCTGGAGAGCTTCCGGGGGGTCATCGACCTGAACCTGGTCGCCACCTTCAATATCTCCCGGCTGATGGCCGCGCACATGAGCGCCAACGAGCCGGAGGACGAGGAGCGCGGCGTGATCGTCAACACGGCGTCCATCGCCGCGTTCGAGGGGCAGATCGGTCAGGTCGCCTACACCGCCGCCAAGGCCGGAATCGCCGGCATGTGCCTCACCATGGCCCGCGACCTCGGCTCGCTCGGCATCCGGGTCCTCGCCATCGCACCGAGCCTCTTCGCGACGGGCATCACGTCCAAGATCCCGGACGACTTCGCCAAGGCGCTGACCAAGGACGCCGCGTTCCCTAAGCGGATGGGCCGCCCGGAGGAGTACGCCAAGCTGGTGCTCTCGATCGTCGACAACCAGATGCTGAACGGGCAGTGCCTGCGGCTGGACGCCGGCCAGCGCTTCGCTCCGCGCTGACGCTCGTCCGGTCGGCGCTTCGTGGCGTCCTCCTGATCGACTAAACTGAGGATACTCATCCCCGATCTGTGAGGAGCTCCCCGCCACATGACGACGCCTGCTGCGGGCCTCTCGCCAGTGGGCGAAGCCGAGACCGCATCCGAACGGGACTCCCGATCCGACGCACGCGGCGGATCGCTCGGAGCACAGGTCGCCCGACGGATCGAAGACGGGATCATGTCGGCCGGCTGGCCGGTCGGCCGCAACCTCGGGTCCGAACAGGACCTCCAGGACCGGTACGGCGTGAGCCGGGCCGTCCTGCGCGAGGCCCTGCGCCTGGTGGAGCATCATCAGGTGGCCCGGATGCGCCGCGGTCCCGGCGGGGGCCTGTTCGTGACGGCACCCGACGCGGCGCCCGCCACCCGAGCGATGGTCATCTATCTCGACTATGTCGGCACCAGTGTCGACGACCTGATCGGCGCGCGGCTGCTGCTGGAGCCGCGCGCCGCGGAACTGGCGGCCGAACGCCTTACCGAGGACGGAGTCCGGCGGCTGAGGAACCTCTTGGAAGAGGAGGCACAACGGCGCGAAGAGCCGGGCATCTGGTCCCAGGACGCGCTGCACCTCGCGCTCGGGGAGTTGTCCGGCAATCCGGTGCTCCGGGCGTTCATCGAGATCCTCACGCGGTTGACGACCCGGTACGCGCACACCGCGACGCACACGCCGAAGGCAGAGGCGGTGCGCAGCAAGGAGTCAGCCGGCCGCCACCATACGGCGATCGTCGAGGCCGTCATCTCCGGCGGCACCGGACAGGCCGGGGCACTGATCGCAGAGCACCTCACCGCGACGGCCGACTGGCTGAGGACGCACCGGAACGGCGGCCCGGACGCCCGGATAGCGCCGCCGCTGATCGAGGCGCCCGACGGCAAACTCGGCGAAGTGGTGGCCTCCAGGATCCATCACCAGATCGCCGCCGACGACTGGCCGATCGGGGAGGCGCTCGGCTCGGAGGCGGAGCTTCTCGCACGTCACGGCGTCAGCCGCGCGGTACTCCGCGAGGCCGTCCGCCTGCTGGAGTACCACGGAGTCGCCCGGATGCGCAGAGGGCCCGGCGGCGGCCTGCTGGTCACCGCACCGGACCCGCGCGCCAGTATCGAGACGATGGCGCTGTATCTCGACTACCAGCGCGCCGGCGTGGCGAATCTTCTGTCGGTCCGCGAAGCGATCGAGCTCGGGTCGCTCGGCCCGGTCATCGCCCGGCGCGACGAGCCAGGCGTCTCCACCCGCCTGCGGAACGCCGTGAAAGTGATCTGGCCGCACGACGATCGCGGAGCACCGCAGGACCCCTTTCATAGGGAACTGGCGCTGCTGGCGGGCAACCCCGTACTGATGCTGTTCCTGCGCGTCCTCACCGAGTTGTGGACGCGGCACGCGAGCACCCAGACACCGCCGTTGCCGGGCGCCGAAACGGCGGTGGAGGTCGAGCGGGTCCACCAGGGCATCCTGGAGGCGATCCTCGCGGGTGACGAGAGCCTCGCCCGCTACCGGATGCGCCGTCACCTCGCCATCCTCAACGAGTGGTGGCACTGATCTCGCCCGCCCGCGTCGCTCCGCGCCACCCCGCCGACGCGTCCCTGCCCGGATAGGCTGTCTCAAGGAGCCGAAGACCGCCGCATGCGCTGTCCGGGCCGCGAGACGTAGGAAGGGATCGTGCCGGTGCAAGGTCAGGCCGCGGAGAGGGTGCGCATAATCGACGCCGCTTACCGCTGCCTGGCCGGGGCCGAGGGCGCACCGGTGTCCATCACGGAGATCCTCACCGCCGCCGGACTGTCGACGCGTGCCTTCTACCGGCATTTCGAGTCCAAGGACGCCCTGTTCCTGGCCATGTTCCGCCGGGACGGCATCCGGGTCATGACGGAGTTGCGCTCGCTCACCTCTACCGCGAACAGTCCGGCCGAGGCACTCGGGGCCCTGGTCAACGGGATGCTGCACATCACCGCCGACGACCGACGTCGCAGGCGCGTGCTGGCTCTCAGCTCGGGTGAGGCGACTCGCGCACGCGGCTACGCCGAGGAGCGCGCTCGGGCGCTCGCCGAGCAGGAGGAGCTCATCGTCGAGATCCTGCGGGCCGGTCAGGCGGACGGCTCGTTCCCCTGGACCGACCCGGAACCCGACGCGCGTTCGATTCGCGCCGTGCTGGGGCAGGCCTTCGAGGACCAGATGACCGGGGCAGCGCGTGACGACGCGGTGACCGTCGCCGCGCAGATCACCGGTTTCGCGCTGCGTGCGCTCGGCGCGGGCCGCCCCGCGAACTAGGACCCCGCTCCCAGCGCGGAGCGGACGCCTCTAGCAACCCTCGGCCTATTCAGTGCAATCTTTTGTGTCCGGTGTGTTGCCCGGCTCACAGTCCACTACGTATCGTACCGAGTTAAAGAATATAGATTCTTGCTCTTCATGGAGGTGGCACGGTGGGCGAAGGTCCTGCGGCGAACACGGTGGCCGGGCACGAGCGACGCCCGGGGGGTCCGCTTGCCGGGATCACGGTCGTCGATCTGTCGAGCACGTTCCCCGGGGCGCAGGCGACGCAGTTCCTCGCCGACGCGGGCGCGGACGTCGTCCAGGTCGAGCCGCCTGGTGGCAGCCCGCTGCGCGACCGGGCCGCCTGGCCGGCCCTGGCCCGCGGGAAGCGGAGCATCAGCCTGGACCTGCATGCCGACGCCGGCCGAGCGACGTTGAACGGCCTGATCGCCACCGCCGACGTATTCGTCATGACCCTCCGGCCGCAGACGGCCGCCCGGCTGCGACTCGCCCCAGCCGACCTCGCCGCTCTCAACCCGCGCCTGGTCAGCGCGGCCATCACGGGGTTCGGCGCGTCCGGTCCCTGGGCCCACCTCAAGGGCTACGAGGGCATGGTGATGGCCAAGCTCGGCATGTTCCAGACGAAGAGCCGGATGGTCACACGGCCCGGGCCGGCCTTCGTGTCCGTTCCCTATGCGGGATGGGGCGCCTCACAGACCGCGGTCCACGGCATTCTCACCGCGCTCTTCGAACGCGCGTCGAGCGGCCGCGGCCAGCACGTCGAGGCGGACATGGTCCGCGGCGTCACCGCTCTTGACACCTGGACATGGTTCACCGAGATGGTCGGGCTCCGCTGGCCCGACGCCTACCAGAACGTCGAGGCGTTCACCGAAGACGGTGAGCCGCAAGCGCCACTGGTCTACCCGCTGCTCATCGCACCGACCAAGGACGGCCACTGGCTGCAGTTCGCGCAGACGGCCCCCCGGCTGTTCGCCGCCATGCTCAAGGAGTTCGGCCTGACGGAGATGCTGGCGGATCCGAAGTGGAAGGGGCTTCCGGTCCTGGAGACCCAGGAGCTGCGAACCGAGCTCTGGGAAATCATGATCAGGAAGGTGCAGGAGCGGACGCTCGCCGAGTGGCAGCAGGTCTTCGACACCAACCCCGACATCATGGCCGAGGTGTTCCGGGCCGGTCCGGATGTGCTGAACCATCCGCAGCTGGACCACGACCGGCGGGTGGCCGAGGTCGACGACCCGGAGTTCGGCCGGGTCGTCCAGCCGTCCACGCTCGTGCACGAGAACGAGATGCCGCTCAGCGCGCCCCGTCCCGCGCCACGTGAGGACGAGCATGGCGACGAGCTGCGGCAGAGGGCGGCGTCCGCGGCGCCCGCATCACCCGCGGCCGCCCCACCGGAGGCACCGCCGACGCTTCCGCTCGAGGGCCTCACGATTTTGGAGCTCGGGACGATGTTCGCCGGACCGTACGGTGCGACGGTCCTCACCGACTTCGGCGCCCGCGTGATCAAGGTCGAGGCGAAGGAAGGCGACGGCATCCGCAACATCGGTCCGTTCCCGGAGTCCGGTGGCGCGAAGGTGCTGCAAGGCAAGGAAAGCGTCGCGCTGGACCTCACGACGGAGGAAGGGCTGCGCATCGTTCGCGAGCTGGCCGCCAAGGCGGACGTGGTTCTGCAGAGTTTCCGTGCGGGCGCGGCAGAGCGCGCGGGTGTGGACGCCGAGGCGCTGCGCAGGGTCAACCCGGACCTGATCTACGTCAACGCGCCCGGCTATGGGACCGGCGGCCCCTCCGGCAAGCGGCCCGCCTACGCTCCCTCCATCGGTGCCGCTTTCGGGCTGGCGCTCACGGACGCACCGGACGCCGCGCACGCGACGGAGTCTCTGAGGGAGATCAAGGCCGGGGCCATGCGGCTGCAGACCGCGACCGCGGTACCGACCATGCAAGCCGACGGCATCGCGGCCCTCGGCGTCGCGTCCACGATCCTGCTCGGCGCGCTGGCCCGGCGGCTCGGCCGGCCGATGGGGCAGCTGACCGCCACCATGGTAGGGAGCGCGACGCATGCGATTCTGGAGCAGGTCGTCGACTACCCGGGGCGCGCGCCGGCGCCGGCGCCGGATCCGGACGGGCACGGGTTCAACGCGCTCTACCGGATGTACGAGGCCTCCGAAGGGTGGGTGTTCCTCGCGGCCCCCGAGCCCGGGGAATGGGAGCAGCTGGCGGCGGCGCTCGCCGGGGAGGCCGACCTCGGCGGCGAACGCTTCGCGACGCGGGAGGCGCGGCGCAGGAACGACGAGGCGCTGGCGGAAACGCTGGCCGGAGTGTTCTCGCGCCGGCCGGCCGGCGAGTGGGAGGCTCTTCTCACCAAGGCCGACGTCGGGTGCGTGCAGGTCACCGAACGGCTTCCGGAACTTCTCCTGCAGACCGACGAGGCGCTCGCGGCGGAGTACTGCGTCACGGCGGCCAACGCGATCTTCGATGAGCATCTGCGGATGGGACCGCTCGTGCGCTTCTCGCGTTCGGCGACCAGAGCCGAGGGCGGGTGCTCGGTCGGCGAGCACACCGATGCCGTGCTGAGCGAGCTCGGCTACGACGAGAGCGCCATCGCCGCCCTGCGCGAGCGCGGCGTCATCGGCTGACGCCGACGAGACCACTATTGACAAGATGGGTATCTATGCGCTAGGACTGAAAAAGCCGTTTTCACGCAAGCATGGACACACCGGGCCGACTCTCCTCTGGCCCGCCTTCTTGGAGCAGCGATGACCCTCACGCCGGCGACGCGCACCCTGCACCCGCGTCACGGGCTGCACGAGCCCACCTCGGGCACGCCCCCGCGGCTTCCCGGCTCGGTGCGCCGGACCAGTACCGTCGACATGCTCCGACCAGGCGGCCTGCGGGGCCCGTTGATCCTGGCCGGCCGGGGGCGCGACCTGCTCACAGACGCGGCCGGCGAGGCCCGCACCGTGTCGCAGGCGGGCATGCGCGCCGTTGTGGACTTCGTCGGCGGACGGTTCGTGCGGGAATTGAGCACTGATCCCGTCCGCCCGCTGGACTCCCTGATCGGCGTCCGAGCGAGCTCCGGGTTCCGGGGCCGGCTGGACGAGGCCGATCCGCACCTGGCCGCGGAGCATGATCTGCTCTATCTCCTGCTGGACGAGGTCCCGGTCACCACGCTGATCTCTGGGCAGGCGGTCAGCGCCGGGACCTCCGAGCAGGCGATGAAGGCGGAATTGGCGCGGCAGGGCACGATGCCGGGCCGCGCCGGCCGCCCGGGGTTCGTCGCCGGTCTCTGCGCCGGATTCGCCACCGGCGGGACGATCATGAATGGAATCGAGGCGACCGGACTGCCTCCGACCGTGACCGGCCCGACAGCACCCTCCCTCAGGGCCGAGGACGACCCAGACGCCTGGCACGAGACGGCTTCCCTGCCGCCGCACGGGATGCGTCGTGCCCGCCGGATCGACGTGGTTCCAGGCGAGCACGCGACCGTGGACGCGTTCTTCCGGGACTCCTACGTCCTTCCGGGCGGGCTCGAGACGGTCATCCACGAGTACACCCTGACCGCTGACGTCGAGGGCGGGGCCCTCACCAGATGCGAGGCTCGCGCCCGTGTCCTGCCGTGGGTGGAATGCCCGGCCGCCGTGGCGAGCGCCTCCCGGCTGGCCGGCGTCCCGCTCGCCGGACTGCGCAAGCACGTCCGCGACCGGTTCACCGGCACCACGACCTGCACGCACCTCAACGACATGCTGCGCGCCCTGGAGGACGTACCCGCTCTCCTGGACCGCGCAGTGAACCGCAACCACGACAACGAACGGAGGACCCGATGAGCGACACGCAGAAGATCTGGGCGAACTCGGGCGACTCGCATTTCCTCGAGCCGGACGAGCTGTGGCGCGAGTCCCTGCCCCCGAGGCTCGCCGAGCTGGTGCCGCGGACGGAGAAGGACCCCGACGGGCAGTGGGAGACCGTCCACATCGACGGGATGTCGTTCCGCCGCAAGCTGCCCACCGGCAAGGCGCTCGAGTTTCTCGAGGCGTCGCACCGTGCGCCCGGGGCGGCCGACATCACCAAGCGGCTACCGGACCTGGACCAGGAGGGCATCTGGTCGGAGCTGGTGTTCCCCTCGCTGGGAATGTGGAGCAGCTCCTTCCGGACTCCGGAGGTGCTCCGGGAAGCTCTGCGCGTGTCCAACGACTGGGCCTACGAGACGATCGACAAGTACTCGCCCAGGCTGATCAGCACCGCCCAGGTGTCCACGCTCGACATCGACGACGCGGTCACCGAGCTGAAGCGGTGCGCGGAGATGGGCTTCCGGGCGGTCTTCATGCCGGTCAGCCCGCACCCGCGGCAGAAGGACTACAACCAGGACGTCTGGGAGCCCTTCTGGGCGACCGCCGAGGAAGCCGGGATCGTGCTGGCGTTCCACATCGGCACCGACCCCATCGACCTGTCGAGCGGCGGCATGGCCGGCCAGGTCTACCGGGGCCCGGGCGGCGCCGTCCTCAACTACACCGAGACGACGTTCGGCGGGCAGCGCGCAGTGGTGAAGATGGTCGCCTCCGGCGCCCTGGACCGGCACCCGAACCTGAAGGTACTGATCTCCGAGGGCGGCGCCACGTGGGTGCCGTTCATCGCCGACCGGATCGAGGAGGGCTACCGCCAGCACGCGATGGCGGTGCGCCCGAAGCTGAAGCGCTCGCCGCGGGAGATCATTTACTCGCAGGTGTACGCCTCCTTCCAGCACGACGCCACGGCGGTCGCCGCCGCCCGGTCGATGGGCTACAGCAACGTCATGTGGGGCAGCGACTACCCCCACATGGAGGGGACCTACGGCCACACCCAGGAGACCCTCCACGGCCTGTTCGACGACGTGCCCTCCGCGCTGAAACACCGGATCACCGTCGGCGCCTTCACCGAACTGTTCCCAGGCGTGCCGCCGCTGCCGACGGCTGACGCGGTGGCGGTGTAGGGATGAGCGGCAACGTCATGCACGACTCGCCCACCGAGTTCCTCCACGACGTGGCGAGTGAGGACGGACGGTGCGTCGCCCAGTCCGTCATCCCCGTGGGCGACGGCGGCTACCGCTGCGCGTGCTCATGCGGCCGGTGGGACATCATCGCCCCCGGCCGGGCCGAAGGGCTGCGGCTGGCCCGCGTCCACACCGGCACGGAAGTGTGACGGGCGGCCTTCCGGCATGGTGAACAGCGAAACGGCCCCCGAGACCGCAAGGGTCCTGGGGGCCGTTTCGTCCTCCCGCCGGCGTTCAGGCCGTCTGCCGGCCGGCCGCCGTGAGACCGGCGACCACATCCCGCTTGACGATCTTTCCGGTGGGGGTTCGGGGCAGCTCGGTCCAGAGTGCGATCCGGTCCGGAGTGCGAGACCCGCGCAGCCTCTCGCGCGCGTATGCGCGCAGAGTCTCACTGTCCAGATCGGCGCCCGGGAGCGGCACGACGACCGCCTCGACGCGCTGGCCCCACTCCTCGTCCGGGACGCCGACCACGGCGGCGTCCGCGACCCCTGGATGGCGCAGCAGAACGTCCTCGATCTCGGCCGGTGCGATGTTCTCCGCACCGCGGATGATCGTGTCGTCGATCCTGCCCTCCACGAAAAGGTAGCCGTCCTCGTCCAGCCGGCCCCAGTCGCGGGTGTCGAAGAACCCGCGCTCGTCGACGGCGGGCCCGGATCCGGCGTACTCCCCCGACACCTGCTCGCCGCGCACGTAGATCCGTCCGGCCTCACCCGCCGGAACGGGCCGGCCCGCCTCGTCCCGGATCTCCACCTCGACCGACGGGACGGGCCGTCCGGCCGACGCGAGCCTCGCCCGGACCAGCGGGTCGTCCGACGTGATCGCGGCCCGGTGGTCCTCGGGCCCCAGGATCGCGATCGTGGAACTGGTCTCCGTCAACCCGTAGGCGTTGACGAAATCGATGTGCGGCCACTCCTTCAGGGCCCGCTCGATCACGCGCGGGGTCATCTTCGCCCCGCCGTAGGCGAGCGCGCGAAGGCTGGGAACGGAGCGGTCCACGCCGTCGGCGTCCACGATGCGGGCGAGCATGGTGGGAACCACCATCGCGTTGGTCACCGACTCGGCGCGCACCAGGTCGAGCCAGCCCTCGGGGCTGAAGTTCCGGAGGGTCAGGAACCGGCGTCCCGCGTACAGGTTGGTGAGCACGTTGGACACGGCCGCGATGTGGTACGGCGGAACGCTCATCAGCGATGCCTCATCATCGCCGGCCGCGGCGAACTCGACCGTTCCGAGCACGTACGACACCAGATTGCGATGGTGCAGCAGGACGCCCTTGGGGGCGGACGTGGTCCCGCTCGTGTAGATGATGACGGCGGGCGCATTGGGCGCATCGGGCGCGTCATCGGCGTCGTCCTGGTCGCCGATGCCCTTCTCAGCGGCCTGGGCGGCCTCGAGGATGAAGTCCTCCGGCGTCCGGACGGAGAGTCCCGCGCGGGTCAGCGCCTCGCTCTGCGCCTCGTCGGCGATGCCGTACGCGTTCGGGTGGTTGGCGAGCAGGGTCGCCAGCTGCTCGGCGCCGAGCCGGTAGTTCACCGGGACGAGCGGAACGCCCGCTCGCGCCGCGGTGAACATCGCCAGCGGGAACGCGGGGCCGTTCACCGCGAGGTAGACGACGGCCTCGGCACCGGCGGCGCGCACCTGCGCGGCGGCCGCCGCCGAGAGCTCTCGCAGCCGCGCGGCGGTGAGTCCGTCCTTCCGCGAGCCGATCACCGTCCGATCGCCGAATCCGTCCGCCGCCATGTCCAGCAGCATCGTCACGTTCATCGCATGCTCCACTCGCCGATCGGGGACTGGTCCGCCGACGCGTTCCCGGCCCCGAGTTCGGAATCGGTTACGGGCTCAGTCGGAGGCGGGCAGCGGCTTGGCGCCCTGGAGCACCAGCGGCGTCCCGTTGGCGGCCACCGTCCCCTCACCGGGCTTGGTGCAGAGCAGCTCGATGCCGAGTGCCTCCGCGGCGTAGCGCTTGCCGAGCTGGGTCCCCTCGCGCGCATCGTCGGCGGGGACACCGGACGGGGCGGGCGCCTGCTTGGCATCGACCATCTCAACGCCGCCGCAGGTCAGGGCCACTTCTTCGGCGGGGGCCCGGACGACGATCAACCTCGTCCCATCCACGGTGCTGGCGATCTGCTGACCTGGGCGAAGCTTCATGGGGTTTCCTCCACAGACGTACGTGCCCCCGCCCCGCCCTGACACGTCCGGGCAGGGCGGGGCGAGTACGGGGGTGGGCTCTCACTATAGGGCGACGACTTCGGAAAGTGGAGAGATGAGTATCTTCTTTTTACCGACCTCGACTCCCTTCGACCCCTGACTCTCGGGGTGTTGGCGATGAACGGTATAACGAATAGAGGCAACCGCCCCGTGCAGAGCACCGGCCGGTACACGGCACAGTGGAGGCATATGTGAGCCGCAACGCAACGCAGGTCGCGATCGTCGGAGTCGGCGCGACGCCGTACTACCCGCGCGGGCAGTCCGTTCCGCAGACGATCACGGAGCTGGCCGGCAAGGCGATCCTCGCGGCCTGCGAGGACGCGGGTCTCTCGGTCAAGGACATCGACGGGTTCGCCTACTACTCGGGCGCCGGCGCGGGATACGGCTCCCAGATGGACACGGCGGAGTTCATGGAGACCCTCGGCATCCCCGAGGTCACCTTCAGCGCCGCGCTGACGTCGGGCGGCGGCGGCTCGGCCGGCTCGATCGGCCTCGCCCGCGCGGCGATCCTCGCCGGGGACGCCACCGTCGTCGTCACGGTGATGGCCCTGCAGCAGGCCAGGCAGCGGCTCGGCAGCGTCTTCGCGGCCGCGGCGCCGAGCCCCATCAACTCGTTCCTTCAGCCGTCAGGGCTCTCCGGCCCCGGTCACCTGATGTCGGTGCTCACCCGCCGCCACATGCACGACTACGGGACGCGCCGCGAGGCGTTCGCCGAGATCGCCATGTCGCAGCGGCAGAACGCGAGCAACCGGGAGACGGCCCTCAAGCGCGAGCCGATGACCCTGGACGACTACTTCAACGCCCGGATGATCGCCGAGCCGCTGTGCCTGTTCGACTTCTGCCTGGAGACCGACGGCGCCGTCGCGGTGATCACCACGAGCCTGGACAAGGCGCGCGACCTCCGGCAGAAGCCCGTCCCGGTCATCGCCGCGGCCCACGGCGGCCACCGCGACTGGGGTCGAGCCTTCGCCTGGATGGGCATGCCCGGCGAGGCGTTCGCCTCATCCGGACACGCCCCGGTCGCCAAGCACCTGTACCAGCGCGCCGGGGTCGCGCCCACCGACATCGACGTCGCACTGCTCTACGACCACTTCTCACCGATGGTCCTCATGCAGCTCGAGGACTACGGCTTCTGCAAGAAGGGCGAGGGCGGCGAGTTCGTCGAGAGCGGCGCGATCCGCTACAAGGGCGGTTCGATACCGGTGAACACCCACGGCGGGCAGCTGTCGGAGGCCTACATCATCGGCATGACCCACATTCGCGAGGCCGTCGAGCAGATGCGCGGCACCGCCGTCAACCAGGTGGCCGGCGCGGAGCTGGCGCTGGTCTCCGGCGGCCCCGCGGCGCTGCCGGTCAGCGGGCTCATCCTCGGCCGGGACGCGTGAACAGCATGGGAGCGAACATGAAGGCACAGGCCCTTCCGGCCGACCGCGTGCGGATCACTACCGACACCTCGACCGAGCCGTTCTGGCAGGCGGCCAAGCAGGAACGGCTGGTCGCGCCCAAGTGCGCCGCCTGCGGAACGTTCCGGCTTCCGCCGACGCCGTTCTGCCCGGAATGCCAGTCGACCGAGGTGGACTGGACGGAGCTGTCCGGCCGCGCGACCGTCTTCAGCTTCTCCGTCGTCCACGGCTTCCCCGGCCTGCCGGACATCACCCTGGTCCCGGTCATCCTCGATCTGCCGGACGCTCCGGGTGCCCGACTGGTCAGCAACGTCATCGACGTGGAGCCGGAGAAGGTCGAGATCGGCATGGAGCTCGAAGTCCTGTTCTCGCCGATCTCCGACGGCTGGCTGCTGCCGCTGTTCCGCCCCGTGGCGCGCGGATGAGCCGCTACGGCACCGCAGGCTGGGGAGCCGGGAATGGGGACGACTCCGCTCCCGGTGGCCCCGAGTTCGCCGGCATGATCGAGTCGCTGCGCCTGCTCCACGACCGGATCACCGGTGCGGCTCCGCCACCGGAGCTGCTCAAGGAGATGACCCGGGCTTTCGAGGACCTGGCAGTGGAGCTGGGGCGCTACGCCGTCCCCGAGCGGGAGCAGATCACCGGGCACCGCATCGACCTGCCCGGACGGGGGCAAGCGCTCGTTCCCGTGTTCACGGTCGACGAGTCCGACGACGAGCATGTCCAGGGCAGTGTCCGGTTCGGCCGCTACTACCTCGGTGGCAACGGCGCCGCCCACGGCGGGGCGATCCCGTTGGTGTTCGACGAGATGCTCGGAAGGCTGGCCAACGCAGGCGGACGTCCCATCTCCCGCACCGCCTACCTTCGCGTCGACTACCGCAGCATCACCCCCCTGGATCGCGATCTGCACGCCGAGGCGTGGTTCGACCGCGAGGAGGGCCGCAAGCGCTTCCTCAGGGGTGTCATTCTCGACGGCGAGACCCTCTGCGCCGAAGCGGAGGGCCTGTTCGTGGCACTCAAGCCCGGACAGCCCTGACAGACGACGCAAGAGAGCGGCCGACGTGCCTTCACGTCGGCCGCTCTTCGTGTGCTGGAGGCAGATGGGTCTAGAAGGCGGAAAGAACCTCGCCGTACCTGGCCAGCGCCTCGGCCGTCGCGCTGACGCTGTCACCCGGGGGTTGGATGACGAACCAGGTGACCCCGGCCTCCACCAGGCGGCCCAGGTGCTCGCGGTGCTCCTCCGCTGAGCCGCCGGTTCGGAGCCAGCCGCTCTGCGGAGTCTGGACCTGAACGTCCAGGCGAGCGTCCTTGCCTTGTATGTCGGCGGCCATGTCGCGGACGGACGAGATGGCCTGGGCCAGTTCCTTCACGCTGCTCAGCGCTCGGGTGCGCGTAGTGCGGGACAGGGTCTCGTCGATGAGCAGGGGGCTCCACCCCTGGTGTTCCGCTGCACGCCGGCGGGCTCGCGCGCTGTTCCCACCGATCCAGATCGGCGGGCCGTCCGGCTTCTGGACGGGCCGGGGGAGCGGGGCGATCGCATCGGCTTCGAAGGCACCGCCCTGGAACGTGTAGGGAGTCTGCGTCCAGGCGCCCCGTAGCACCTCCAGGGCCTCATCGAACAGGTCGTTGCGGTTCTCGAACGGAACGCCGAGCGCCTTGAACTCCGACTTCATGTAGCCGGCACCTGCAACGAGCGTCATCCGCCCGCCCGACAGCACGTCCACGGTCGCGACGCTCTTCGCCGTCAGGAACGGATTTCGATAGGGCAGGACGAGAAGGTAGGAGTGGAGCCGCAGCCGCTCGGTCACCGCGGCGCAGAAGGAAAGCGCCGCGGTGACGTCCAGCGCCTCGTGGCCGCCCGCGTCCAGCCACCGTTTGGACGGGGCCGGGTGCTCGGTGAAGGCGATGGCGTCCAGCCCTGCGTCTTCAGCGGCCGTGGCGATCCGGCGCATGCCTTCGGGTGCGAGCAGGCTCGGATCGTAGCCTCGGACACTGACCGGGTAGTCGACGGTGACACGAATCCTTCGGGTCATTCGGTGTCTTCCTGGTCACCGACGCCGTAGCGGACGAGTTCGTGCCGGACCATTCCGTCCAGATCCGTGGCCGGGGGTGCGGGCAACTCGACCCTGGGGGCGCTCCGGGACGGCAGGAGGACGACCGCGGTGCCGGGAGTGGTGGTCTCGCCGCGCTGGTTCTCGCACCAGACCTCGAGGTGCACCTCGTTCCGGCCGTCCTGCCGGACCTTGTCAACGACCTTTCCGCGCACCCATGTCACGTCACCGATGTAGTTGAACTTCCGGTGCTCGCAACGCAGCTTCCACAGCCAGGCGTCGTCGCCCATCCAGTCGGTGATGATGTGGCAGAGCCACGTCTCGCGCATGCCTCCGTAGTCGTAGGAACTCGGGAGGCCGAGTTCCTGGGCGCGCTTCGGTTCCCAGTGCAGCCGCTGCACGGTGTCGGGGATGTTGAGGTCGTTCGGCGGGTAGAGACCGGGCGCCTTCCGGCGGATGCGGTGGGCCAGGCGGAACGACCCGGGCGGGGTGAGCTGCATGCCCCAGCCGAGATGCCAGACCACGACGTCGGTGGTGGTCAGCGGGCCTTTGACCCGCGGCTGCAGTTCATCACCGATTCGGACGTCCTCGAAGTGGCGCGGCTCGGCCCCCCGGCGGGTCTCGGCCGCGTAGGCGGCGTCGATCTCGGCCAGTTGTTCAGGTGTGTAGGGCTCCTGGACGAGCTTCTCCTTGGCCACCTTCTTGGAGGTGTGCCGCTCGGCGTTGATCCAGGTGCCGCGTCTGACCGCATGCAGATCGCCGGCACCATTGGTGTAGATGTAGTCGTGGGTGATGTGGACGGTCCGCTTGCCGAACCTGCTCGGCTTCGGCTGGACGCCCACCTGCGCCTGCAGGACCCTGCAGCGATCGCCCTGCTCCAGGGGACGCCACCACTCGAACTCCATGACCGCCTGGTAAGAGCCGAGCCCGGCGAAAGGATCACCCTTCAGCAGCGCCTTGGTCTCTGGAGACGGCTTGGGGGCCGCGTCCTCACCCATCGTGTACAGGAAGGTGGGCGGTGCGATCAGCTTGCCCCACCGGGAGGACGCCGCGTACCCGGGGTCGCAGTACAGAGGGTTGTCGTCACCGTATCCGAACGCGAAATGCCGGACGCCGTCCCACGTCACCTCGTAGTTGTGAGGCGGGTTGTGCTGCGGCTGCGGAACGCCGAGGCGCTTTCGTGACTGCTCGATGGCCTCATCGGTCAGTATCCCGAACTGCTGCCGAGTTGGCGCCTTCTGGAAAGATTCCTTGGTTCTCATAGCTAAAGAGTATCCTCATTACAGGTCGAGGTCATGAGCGAGGCGGCATTGCCGGGTCGCGGGGCAGGCCGAGCACCTGCTCGGCGATGGTGTTGCGCTGGATCTCGGCGGTACCCGCCCCGATGGTGGAGGCGCGGGTGGCCAGCCATCCGCCCGTCCACCGGCCGCGCTGCACCGTGTCAGGGTCATCGCGTCCGAGCAGCCCGAACGGGCCGAGCAGCTCGACTGCGAACTCGTGCAGTTCCTGCTCGAACACGCTGTTGTAGAGGCGGGACACCGAGGATGTGGGGCCGGGTTCGCCGGTGGCGACGATCGAGGCGATCGTCCGGGCCGCGTGCGCGTTCATCACCCGGACGCGCACATCGAAGTCGGCGAGCCTGCGGCGGATGCCGGTGTCCGCGACGGCGCCGCGCTCGCGGGCCAGCGCGATCAGTTCGTCCACGATCCGGCGGTAGAACGCGGCCTGGTTCAGCGCTCCCGCCGAACGCTCGTGGCCGAGGGTCGTCCGGGCGATGCGCCAGCCCTCGTTCTCCTCCCCCACGCGCTGCGACACGGGCACCCTGACCTCGTCGAAGAAGATCTCGCAGAAGTGCTCGCCGCCGGTGATGTCGCGGATCGGACGGACGGTCACGCCAGGAGCGTGCGCGTCGATCAGCAGGTAGCTGATGCCCTTCTGCCGCGCCTCCTGGGTGCCGGTCCGGACGAGCACGAACAGCATGTCGGCCTTCTCGGCGTTGGTGTTCCACACCTTCTGGCCGTTCACCACGTAGTGGTCGCCCTCGCGGCGGGCGGTCGTGCGCAGACCGGGCAGATCGGAGCCGGCCTCGGGCTCCGAGAAACCCTGCGCCCACACGATGTCGGCGCGCAGCGTCGCGCGCAGATACTTCTCCTTCTGCTCGGGCGTTCCGTACTTGATGATCGTCGGTCCGACCATCTCCCAGCCGGTCCCTGGCATCGCCGGCAGCCGGTACCTGGCCATCTCCTCGTGGTAGATGACCTGCTGCTCGAACGGCAGGCCCATGCCTCCCGCGTCACGAGGCCAGGCAGGCCCGGCGAAGCCGTGGTCGTACTTGGTCGCCGCCCACGCCTTGGCGAAGGCCAGTCGTTCGGCCGCGCCCTTCGGCGCCCTGCCCGGCGCGTGCTCCTTCAGGAACGCGCGCAATGACTCGCGGAACTCGGTGTCGTCAGACATTCACGGCCCCTTCCGTGGTCTCGGCCGTCCCCATTCCGGTGAGCCGCGCGAGCCGCTCGCGGTGCCAGTCGGCCGTACCGAAGAGCAGCTCGTCGGTCTTGGCGCGCTTGTAGAACAGGTGCGCATCGTGCTCCCAGGTGAAGCCGATGCCGCCGTGGACCTGTATGGCGCCTGCCGCGACCTCCGTGTACGCACGCGAACAGCAGACCTGGGCGCTCGTGGCGGCGACGGCCAGATCCTGAGGGGCGCCATGCGCGGTGAGCGCAGCGAGGTAAGTGGCGGAGCGCGCCGCTTCGACCGCGACCATCATGTCGGCGCAGCGGTGCTTCACCGCCTGGAAGCTCCCGATGGGACGTCCGAACTGGTGACGGGTCTTGGCGTAGGCGACAGCCGTGTCGAGGCACCACTGCGCTCCCCCGGCCTGCTCTGCCGCGAGGGCGATCCGAGCCCGGTCCAGCGCGGTCTCGACCACGGACGGATCGGACGACAGCAGGCGAGCGGGCACGGATGCGAAGTCCAGCCGGGCCATTCCCCGCGTCAGGTCGACGGCTTCGTGCGCGCGACGGGACAGCCCGGCGGCATCGCCGGAGACCGCGAAGAGCGCCGTCCCGTCATCGGTGCGGGCGGTGACGAGGACCAGGTCGGCGATCGCTCCGTCCAGCACGAAGTACTTGGTGCCATCGATGATGTGGCCGTCGCCAGTCCGCTTCGCACGGGTGTGGACCGCGCCGGTCTCCCAGGTGCCCTCGGCCTCGACGAACGCCAGCGTCGCGACCGTGGAGCCATCTGCGATACCCGGCAGGAACTCCGCCCTTGCGTCCTCGCCCTCACAGGCCAGCAGCGCCGGCACGACCAACCCGGCAGTCGCCAGCATCGGCCCGCCGGCGAGCGAACGGCCGAGTTCCTCGAACGCCACGCACATTTCAGCCGCCCCGAAACCCGCGCCGCCGTACTCCTCGGGAACGGCGAGCCCCTGCACGCCGATCTCCGTGGCCATGCGCCGCCACAGCTCCGGGGCGTGCCGGTCCTCGGTGGCGATCAGGCTCCGCCTGTCGGCATGTTCGTCCAGGAAGGCGCGCAGCACGGCGCGTAGTTCCTCCTGCTCGGGGGTGAATCCGATCTCCACGCTGTTCCTCCTGGTCAACGGCCGGTGAAGACCGGGGGGCGATGGCCGAGGAAGGCGCGCACGCCCTCCTTGAAGTCGTCGCCTCGCAGGCTGAGCTCGACCGTGCGGGCCTCCGCCGCCAGGGCGCGCGGCAGGTCGGAGGTCAGATGGTCCGACACCAGTGCCTTGGTGAGCGCATGGACGAGCGTCGGCCCGGCCGCCAACTCGACCGCGAGGGCCTCCGCCGCCCCCGGCAGTTCCTCTGCTCGGACCACGTCCCCGATCAGCCCCCACTCCAGCGCCTGCGGTGCCGGGACGACCGTCCCGCGGATCAGCATCCGTTTCGCGCGCGCCACTCCGATGAGCCTCGGCAGCAGGTAGGTGGCGCCGCTGTCGGCGGTGAAGCCCCGCTGCGCGAACGGGTGGGCGAACGAGGCCGTGTCGGCGGCCACCACGAAGTCGGTCGCCAGCGCGATGTTCAGCCCGAGTGCGGCCGCCCGGCCCTGCACCGCCGCGACCGTCGGCGCCGGGAAGTCCCACAGCGTCTGGATCAGCCGGTGCGCAGTCGCGGCCAGTGAACGGATCATCGAGCCGAGCGGCGGCTTGCCGGCCCCCGGCGCATTGGCGGTCACCAGGTCCGCGCCGGCGCAGAAGTTCCGTCCCTCCGCGTCGATGAGCACGGCCCGCACGTCGCCGGTCGCCGCCGCACGTTCGAGGACGTCGAGCAGAGCGGTCATGTCCTCGCGGCGCAGGGCGTTCGCCTTTCCTGGGCGTGCCAGGGTGATCCGCAGGACGCCCTCGGTGAGGACGGAACGGATCGCGCCGCCCTCATCGGCCGTCATCGCCGGTCCTCGCGCAGCAGTTCGCCGTGCCGTGCCATCATCTCGATCGCCTTGCGCTGCAGGTCGGCGGGAACCTCCGGCAGCAGCGCCGGGCCCTGCTCACGGCTCGGCACGGCGACGGTCGCGGTGCCCTTCATCGTGTCCTCGCCGCGCTGGTTGGTGGCCTTGAACGCGATGTCGACCAGGCACCGGCCCTCCCGATCGTCCTTCGCCGTGACCTCGCCCGACAGGAACTGGGTGTCGCCCTGGTAGTTGAACTTGCGGATCTCGTCGTGCTGCGCGACGACCCAGGCGTCGTCGCCGGCCCAGTCCGTCAGGTAGTGGTGCGCCCAGCACTCGCGGAGGACGCCGTAGTCATAGGCACGGGGGTTGCCGATGGCCCGCGCCCAGGCGGAGTCCCAGTGGACGCGCTGCGCGACGTCCGGCACCCCGTAGTCGTTCTTGATGTAGAAGGGGGCGATCCGCTGCCGGTTCCGGTAGGCGAGCCGACCGGTCTTCAACCCGTACGGGACGAAGCCGTAGCCGCCGGCATGGAAGACCACCATGTCGGTGGTGGTCAGCGGGCCCTTGACCATCGGCGGGAGCTCCTCGCCGACCTTGATGTCCTCGAAGTAGCGCGGCTCGCGGCCGCGCGGCTTCTCCGCCGCGTAGATCTCGTCGATCTTGGCGAGGTCCTCGTCGGTGTAGTTCGGCTCCTCGATGTTGCTGTACTTGCCGCGCTCGCGGGCCTTCTTGCGCTCGGTGTAGATGACCAGGGTGCGGTAGACGCCGACGACCTCGGCGTTCCCGTTCATCTTGACCTCGCGGTTCACCTTGACGACCGACCGTCCCGCGAACTCCGAGCGCTTGACCTCGACCGACTCCAGGCCTCCGAAGCTGTAAAGGGTGTCGCCGGGCCGGATCGGCCGGTACCACTCCCACGTGCCCCCGGACACGAAGGCGTGGATGCCGCGGTAGCTGCCGCCCCGCTCCTGCTTGGACGGCCGCTCACCGCGCAGCGGGGCGTTCAGGATCGCCGCCATGATCGGCGGAGCGATCTGCCCACCCCAGCGGGTGCCCCGCCCGTACTCCGGGTCGGTGAACAGCGGGTTGTCGTCCCCGTAGCCGTTGGCGAAGTTGCGGATGGCCTCCGGCGTCGCGGTGCCGAGGAACTCCTGCGACCGGCTCGCCCAGTCGCGGCCGACGATCGCGCGGTCCTTGTCGATGTCGGCGTCGTTCAGCTCGGCGGAGGTCGCCTGCTCGAACTCCTCCTTGGTGCGCTCATCGGTCGTCTCGCTCATCGGGCGGTCCTTTCGGTGACGAAGAGGGCCCGGACGTCCGGGCGGCTGATCTTCATGGACGGGGTGCGCGGCAGCTCGTCCACGATCTTGATGTCGGTAGGCAGGTGGTAGCGGGCGAGCCGACCTGCCAGCCAGTCGCGGAGTTCCACGGCCTCGGCCGGGGCACGGAGACTGACCGCGGCGACCGGAACCTCGCCGAGCCGCTCGTCGGGCAGTCCGACGGCGCAGGCGTCGGTGACCGCCGGATGCGCTTTGAGCGCGTCCTCGATGACGCTCGGAACGATCTTGAACCCGCCCCGGTTGATGGCGTCGTCGGCACGGCCGTGGATGAACAGGAAACCGTCCGTGTCCAGGGAGGCCAGGTCGGTGGTGCGCGTCCATCCGGCGCCCGGGAGTTGGCCTCCGCGCGCCTCCAGGACACCGATCTCGCCGGTGCCCAAGGGCGCTCCGCTCTCGCGGTCGACAATGCGCAACTCGATGCCCGGGTGCGGGCGCCCGACACTGCCCTTCTTCAGATGGCCCCATTCACTGCGCAGTTTCAGATGCCAGCCGGCGATGGCACCGGCGAACTCCGTGGCGCCGTAGTTGGTCAGCACGGGAACGCCGTAGCGGGCCTCGAAGCGCTCGGCCTCGGAGGGGTCCAGCGGCGCGGTGCCGGACAGGACCCCGCGCACACCGTCGAACACGTCGAGCGGAACGTCGGCGTCCATGACCATGCGCATGGCCGCCGGCGGCAGCCCGACGATCTTGGGACGGTACTCGCGGACGAGGGCCGTCCAGATCTCGACGTCGAACCGTTCCATCAGCGCCGTGGCCCGGCCCTCCAGGACGGCGCTCACGGCGAAATAGAATCCGCCGATGTGCACGAGGGACGCCCAGAGGATGCCGGTCTCGGGGCGCAGGCGCGCCTCCGCGTCCATCGCGGCGCCCGTGCCGGCGGCGTTGAACGCCGCGGTGAACCGGTCGTAGGTCAACTCGACCCGCTTGGGCTTGCCGGTGGTCCCGCTGGTGAGCATCAGGATCGCCACGTCGGAGGCCTCGGCCGGGCGCGGATCCGGAGTCCAGGCGGCCGCGTGCCGGATGAGGGCGCGGGCGTCACCGGTCTCGATCGCGACCGACCCCACCCCCCGCGCCGCTGCGGCGATGCCCTCCCTGGCCCAGTCCTCCGGATCCGCGATGACGGCCTGCGGTGCGAGTTCCGCGATGTCCTCGGCCAGTCCGGAGTCCCCGTGGAACGGGCTGAGCGTGATGACCTCGCGGCCCGTCGCCAGCACGGCGATCAGTGCCGCCACGTGAGCGGGACGGTTGCGCAGCACGATGCCGATGCGCCTTGCGCCCGTCCCGTCCAGCAGATGCTCCAGATCCTCGATCGCCTCGCGGTAGAAGGACCACGAGTAGGTCCGATCACCGAATGTGAGGGCGGTCGCCGAAGGATCGATGGCGATCATCCGGCACAGTCGAGCGGACAGAGGCCGCCCGCATTCGGGGCCGACGTCGTTCATTGCTTCCCTTCGTTCGAGCACCCGGACCGACTCCCTGGGGCGCGCAAGCCTTGCCAGCAGGGAGGCGAGTCCGGTGTCGCGCGGATTCGGGCCGACGTACGGCGAGACTCCCAGCACCTCCCCGGCCGGGGGGAGCTCGTCCGGCTGGTCGTCGACGAGGACGGCGGGAGTGTGCTCCGGCGGCAGGTCGGGCAGGACCCAGCGGCCGTCCCCGTCCCGCCGTTCCTTGTCATGCACGGCCGCGACGTATCCGGCGATGCCCGCCCCGTCCGCGCGGCGGCGCGCGTAGTCGGCACCGCCCGCGCTCCACAGCAGCACGGGCACGCCCCGCTCGGCCAGACCGCTGAGCAGTTCCTTGGCCAGCGGGCGCAGGGACGTCCCGGTCACGGAGTCCAGGAGAGTGCCGTCCACGTCGAACAGCCATGCCGTCGGGGTCAGTTCGTCCACTCAGCCCACATCCACATAGATGACTTCGTGAACATAGATTACTTGGTCCAGAGGAAGTACGGGCGCGGGGCTATGTCCTCCGGCGCGAAGATCGGCTGCTGCGAAGCGTGGACCGAAGCCGTCAGAGCGGCGGCCCGCGGGTTCTGGCTCAGCGGGAAGGCGACGCCGCGCTCGACGGTCTCCTTCTGCAACCGGCTGATCAGAGGCTTGCGAGCATCGTCGTCCGTCATCGCGCGCGCCTTGTCGTAGACGCTCTCAAGGTCGGCGAGGTCCTTCAGCCCGAAGGAGTTGTAGATGCCGTTGTTGGAGATGGTCCGGCTCCACCACTGGTACGGGTCGATGGAGGTCGGCACGAAGTAGCCGGCCGGGAAGCGCCCCTTGCGGACCTCCGCCGTGTACTGGCCGTCGGCGACGTCGGTGATCTTCATCGTGATGCCGCCCTCCTTCAGCAGCTGCGCGATGGTCTCGTTCATCTGCCGTATGACCGGGGCGTTGCCGACCTCGAAGGTGAAGCCGTTCGGATAGCCGGCCTGGGCGAGCAACTGCTTGGCCTTCGCGATGTCCGGCTTGTTCAGCCCATCGAGCGAGGCGTCGTACCAGCGCGAGCCCGGCGCCGCGAAACCACCGCTCTTGGCGTCGCCCTTGCCCGACAGCAGCGCCTTGTTGTAGGCGTCCCGGTCCAGCAGCAGACCGATGGCCTGCCTGACCTGCGGCTTGGCGAAGGCCGGCACCTTCTTCCCGCCGCGGTCCATGATCAGGAACGTGCCGGTGAAAGTGAAGTCGGACAGCACCCTGAGGCCGGCGGCCTGGGCCGGCTGCATCTGGCCCGGTTGCAGCGTCCCCATGACATCGATCTGGCCGGTCTGCACGGCGTTCAGCCGGGCGTTGTCCTCCTGAATGATCTTCACATCGATCGTCTGCGCCCGGACGGCCGCCTTGTTCCAGTAGTTCGGGTTCGCCTTGTAAACGTGCTCGGCGCCCTCCTTGTGGGCGTCCTTCTGCCAGATCCAGCCGCCGCTGCCGGCCGCCGTGCGGGTCAGGTCGGTGCCGTCCTTGATCGCCTTCGGGCTGACCATCGCTCCGGCGACCGTGGACATGCTGTAGGGGAAGTCGGGTTGCGGTTCGGAGAACGACACGTCCACCGTTGCGGTGTCCACGACCTTCACCGAGGCGATCGGTGCGTAGATGTTGGTGTACGGGCCGCCGGTGACCTTCCTCGCCCGGTCGAGGTTGAGCTTGACGGTCTCGGCGTCGAACTTCGAGCCGTCATGGAAGGTCACATCGGTGCGGAGCTTGAACTCCCAGGTCCTGGGGTCGGGCTGGGACCAGGACGTCGCCAGCCACGGCTTCGGATCGAAGTTGCCGTCGACGGCCGTGAGGGTGTCGTACTCGGGAAAGATCAGCGCACCGTTCTGGGTGGTGGTGCGCGCCGGATCCATCGACGGCGTCTCCTGCCAGGCGGCGAAGCGCAGCGTGCCGGTGGGCGAGGCGGGCGCACCGGCGGTGTCGACCAGCGGACCCGAGGCTCCGCCTCCGGTCGTGCCGCCGCCGCAGGCGGCCAGTACGAGGGCTGCCGCGAGCGCGATGGCCGTCGTCAGCGCCCGGCCCTTTGCCGGGTTCCGGATCGTCATGTCTCCTCCGGGGTGGTGGGTGAACCGCCGTGCAGATGGCAGGCCACTCGGCCGCCGCCCGTGACGGGGGTCCAGTCGGGGAAGGATTCGGTGCACACCGGCATCCGGTGAGGGCATCGCGAGGCGAACGGGCATCCGGTCGCCGGGACGGCGCCCGTGGGGGCGGGTGCGCCCAGTTCTCGTCGCCGGCGCCGCTGTATTCGCTGCCGTGCCGGGTCGGGGTCCGGGACGGCCGCCAGCAGTGCCTCGGTATAGGGGTGCGCCGGAGACTCGCAGATCCGGTCGGCCGGGCCCTCCTCCACGATGCGGCTCCGGTACATCACGGCGATGCGGTCGCAGGCGTGGCGGACGACGGCGAGGTCGTGCGCGACGAACAGGTACGCCACGCCGGTGCGCTCCTGTACGTCCTCCAGGAGGTTGACGACCTGGCTCTGAACCGACACGTCCAAGGCGCTCACCGGCTCGTCCAAGACGATCAGCTTCGGCTCGACCGCCAGCGCGCGGGCGATCGAGACCCGCTGCCGTTGCCCGCCCGACAGCTCGTAGGGGTAGCGGCGAAGGTGATGGCCGGCGAGCCCGACCTGCTCCAGGAGCGCGGCCACGCGCCGGTCCCGTTCCGTTCCGCGCAGGCCGAAGTGGACGGCCAGGGGCTCGGCCAGGATGTCACCGATCACCTTGGTCGGATCGAGGGAACCCAGCGGGTCCTGGAACACGGCCTGCACAGCACGGCGGTACCCGAGCGGAACCCGCCGGCCGAACGCGCCGACCGTGAACCCGGCGGCCTCGATCGTGCCGCCGGACGGTCGCAGCAGCCGGAGAATCGCTCGTGCCGTGGTGGTCTTGCCGGATCCCGACTCACCGACCAGTCCGAGCGTCTCCCCGCCGGCGAGATCGAGGTCCAACCCGTTGACGGCGACCACCTTGCCGGGCCGCCGCCAGGGCGCGCTGCGGCGTCCCGGGAACGTGACGGTCAGGTTCCGCACCCGCAGCAGCTCGGCGTCGCGCGCGGTGCCATCGCCTGTCGTGATCGTCATGGCTTCTTCTCGATCCGGACGGACGCCAGGGGCGCGGCGGACGGCTCGCCGGCGAGAGCACGCACGCCGGTCAGGGTGAGGTCGTGGGACCGAACGCACCGGGCCGCGCGGTCCCGTCCTCCTGCCGCCAGCTCGATCGGGCCGGCCGAGCATTCCGGCCGGGCGTGCGCGCATCGCGGCGCGAATCGGCAGCCTTCCGCCCAGGCGCTCGGTGGCGGGACAACGCCCGGGATCGAGGGCAGCCGGCCCGCGCGGCGCACGTTGCGCGGCAGGGAGGTCAGCAGCCCTTCGGTGTACGGATGGGACGGCCGGCGGAAGACCTCCTCGGTGGGCCCGCACTCGACGAGCTGCCCGGCGTACATCACGGCGACACGATCCGCGACGTCGGCGACCACGCCGAGGTCGTGTGTGATCACCAGAATGGACATGCCGGTCTGCTCCCGCAGCTCCAGGAGCAGGTCGAGCACCTGGCCCTGGACGGTGACGTCCAGGGCGGTGGTCGGCTCGTCCGCGACCAGCAGGCGGGGCCCGCTGGCCAGGGCCATCGCGATCATCACGCGCTGCGCCATGCCACCCGAGAACTGGTGCGGATAGTCACCGAGGCGCGCGGCCGGGTCCGGTATGTGCACCTGCCCGAACAGGCTCACCACGCGTTCCCGTGCCTGCGCCCGGCTCAGGCCCGCGTGCTCGCGGAGTACCTCGGCGACCTGGTCGCCCACCGTGTACGCGGGGTTCAGGCTGGCGATCGGCTCCTGGAAGACCACGCCGATCTCGCCGCCGCGCACCTTGCGCAGCTCGTCGAAGCTCAGCCCGGCCAGGTCGCGGCCGTCCAGCCGGATGGACGCCGCCCGCACCCGTCCCGGATCGGGAACGAGGCCGAGCAGCGACATCGCCGTGACGCTCTTTCCACTGCCGGATTCGCCGACCAGGCCGACGATCTCTCCCCTGCCGACGTCCAGGGACATGCCCTGCACGACGGCGACCCGTCCCGCGCCCGGCTGCGGGAACGAGACGGTGAGATCGCGGACGCTCAGCACCGGGTCGTCCACGAAGACGCCCGCCGGTGGGGCCTCCCCCTGGCCGGCGGCCTTCAACACCGGGTTCACGCCCATCGAACCGGCTTTGGCCTCGCGCGCGAACAGGTCGCGTATCCCGTCGCCGACCTGGTTGAACGCCAGCACCGTGAGCAGAATCGCGAACCCTGGCGGCAGCGCCAGGAAGAAGCTCTCGCGGATGCTCGCCTGCGCGTCCGACAGCATCGAGCCCCAGCTTGCGTCCCCGGCCTGAGCGCCGAGGCCCAGGAAGGACAGCGTGGCCTCCGCGATGATCGCTCCGGCGATCATCAGGGTGATCTGCACGATCAGCGGCGGGGTGATGTTGGGCAGAATGTGCCGGAACACGATCCTGCCGCTCCCGGCGCCGGCCACCCGGACCCCGTCGACGTAGAGTTCCTCGCGGGCGGCCAGCGCCTCGCCGCGGACCAGCCGCACCAGGGTCATCGCGTAGACGACACCTACGACGGCCATGGACTTCCACAGGCCGGGCCCGAGGACGGAGATCAGCGCGATGGCGAGCACCAGGAACGGCACCGACATGACGCCCTCGACGATCCGCATCAGGATCCGGTCGGTCCAGCCGCCGAGGTAGCCCGACAGCAGCCCGAGCGGGATACCGACCACCGCGGCGATTCCGACCGCCTCGACGGCCGACAGCAGCGCGGTTCGCGCCCCGTACAGCACGCGGGAGAGCACGTCCCTGCCGAGTTTGTCGGTGCCCAGCCAATGGTGGGCGGACGGGCCGAGCAGCCCATCACGGATGTCGCCCTTGAGCGGGTCGGAGGGAGCTATCAAGGGGGCGAGCACCGCGCAGAGCACGACCACCAGAACGACCGCCGCCCAGAACAGCGTGGCCTTCGAATGCAGGAGCCGTGCGGTGATCCTTGCTCCGGAGCGGTCCGGAGCAAGGACCGCTCCGGCCGTCCCGGTCGCGAGCGCCTCGGTCATATCGCACGCACCTTGGGATTGAGCCATGCATAGGACAGGTCGAGCAGCACGTTGACGAGGACGACCACGATGACGGTGAGCACGACGATCCCCTGGATGACGTCGGGATCGCGGCGCAGCACCGCATTGATCGCCAGCTGCCCGAGGCCGGGCATGGCGAACAGCCGCTCGATGACGATCGAGCCGCCGAGCAAGGTCGTCACCTGGAACGAGACGACCGTGACGATCGGCACGGCCGCGTTCTTCAGCGCGTGCTTGAGAACGACACGGCGCTTGGACAGGCCCTTGCTCAGCGCCGTCCGCACGTACTCCTGCTGGAGGACTCCGATCATGCTGGACCTGGTCTGCCGGGAGATCGCCGCCGCGGCGATCAGGCCGAGCGAGATGGAGGGCAAGGTCAGGCTGCGCAGCCAGCCGGCGGGGTCCTGGTCGATCGGGACGTACCCGATGGACGGGAACCAGGGCAGCCTGATCGCGAACGCGAAGATCAGCAACAGCCCCAGCCAGAATCCGGGCACCGCCTGCCCGACCGTGGCGACCAGGCTGATCGCCTTGTCTCCGGCGCGGCCCGCGCGCAGCGCGCTCCATATCCCCGATGGCACGCCGAGCAGCAGACCCACCAGCAGCCCGCCGAAGGTCAGCGAGAGCGTGACGGGGAGCGCCTGCATCAGCGAGGTCGCCACGTCGGCCTTGGTGTAGAGGGACCGGCCGAGATCACCGTGGACGGCTCCGGACAGCCAGTCGGTGTACTGCTCCAGCACGGGACGGTCCAGGCCCAGCTCGGCGCGGACCGCCGCGACCTGAGCGGCGGACGCGTCGGGCCCGACGATGTTCTCGGCCGGGTCCACGTCGGACAGCTGGCTGAGGAAGAAGACCCCCGTCGCCACGAGGAAGACCAGCGGGATCATCGCGAGCAGCCGGATGATGACCGTCCTCAGCATGGCCCGTCTCCCGCCACGACCGCGAGGGCGTCCACCGCGACGGCGCCCGAGGGGCCGACGATCAGCGGGTTCAGCTCGAGCTCGCGGACCTCGGGATGGCGCCGGACGATCTCGCCGAGTTTGACGAGCACACCCGCCACGCCCGCGGCCTGCTCGCGCGTGAGCCCGCGGACCGCGCCGACGAGGCGCCCTCCGGCAAGCTCTCCGACCAGCCGCTCCGCCTCCGCCTGGCCGACCGGAGCGAGCCCCAGCCGCCTGTCCTTGGTGATCTCGACGAGCGTCCCGCCGAGCCCCACCGTGACGACCGGCCCGAAAGTCGGATCGGTGAACAGACCACAGACCAGCTCCAGGCCAGGCTCGGCCATCCGCTGCACCAGGATCTCCGCGGCGGACGCGCCATCCGGGCGCAGCGCCTCCGCGACATCGCTGAGCTGGTCGAACGCCACCCGGATGGCCTCGGAATCCGACAGACCGATGCGAACGGCACCGTGCTCGGTCTTGTGCGCGAGCCAGTCGGCGCTGAGCTTCATCACGACCCGGCCGCCGAGTTCGCCCGCGGCGGCCACCGCCTCCGCCGCGCCGGTCACGATCCGTTCGGGCGGCACCGGAATGCCGACCTCGGTCAGATAGCGTCGGGAGACGTGCTCCGCCAGCGGGCGCGGCCGCGCATCCGGCTCCGGAACACCGCCCTCCGGGCGCGCGGGCTCCTGCAGCAGCCGCTCGCGGCTCTCCTGGTACCGGGCCAGCTCCCCCATCGCGCGGATCAGCAGATTAGGGTCGTGGCAGGCCGTCACACCGCGTCCCATGAGGTCGCGCGCGACGTCCGGCTGACCCGCCCACACCGCGAAGGGCTTGGCAGTGGCCTCGTGCGCCGCCTGCATCGTTTCGCGGAGCTGGGGCCCCAGGCCCCGCGCGGCACCCGCGACGACCACCATGTCGTAGTCCGGGGCCCCCGCGACCTTGGTGAACAGCTCGCGAAGCATCGACTGGTCGTTGACGATCTGCGCGGTCGGATCGATGGGGTTGGCGATCGACCCGAACGACGGCACCAGCGACGTGAGTTCGCCCTCCAGTGCCCCGGCGGGCCGCGGCATTTCCAGACCGGCGCTTTCGGCGGCATCGGCCATCAGTACACCTGCACCGCCGCTGGAGGTGATGACCGCCAGGCGCCGGCCGCGCGGGCGGCGGCCGGCGGAGAAGACACGGGCGAACTCCACCAGTTCGGCCGGTCCGTCCACCCGGATGATGCCCGCCGCCTCGAACGCGGCCGACACCACGTCGTCGGCGGACGACAGCGCGCCGGTGTGGCTCGCCGCGGCACGGGCACCGACCTTCGACCGGCCCGTACGGACCGCGAGGATCGGCTTGCCCAGTTCCACCGCCCGACGTGCCGCGGCCATGAGGGTCCCGGGTTTGCGCACTCCCTCCATGAAGAGGGCGACGACCTGCACGTCGGGCTGTTCGACGAGATGTGCGACCATCTCGCCACATGTCACGTCCGCCTCGTTGCCCGTGGCGAGCATGTAGGAGACTCCCAGCCCGGACTGCTGGGCGGTCTCGAACATCCCCATGCCGAAGCCGCCGCTCTGGCTGACGATGCCGACGTTCCCGGTCTCCTGCGGGACGCCGGTGATGGTGGAGAAGACGGCGCGGAGCCCGACCGTCAGGTTCATGATGCCGATGCAGTTCGGGCCGCAGATCCGCATGCCCGCCCCGCTGCCGATCGCCACGAGCTCGTCCTGGGCGCGGCGCCCTTCCTCGCCGACCTCGCCGAAGCCGGCCGACAGGACGAGCAGCGCGCCGACGCCGCGTGCGGCGGCGTCCCGGGCGATCTGCGGGACCGCGGGGCCCGGCGCGGCGACGATGGCGAGGTCGACCGGCTCGGGGACCGCGGAGATGTCGGGGAAGGCCTCCAGGTCCTGGACGGTGCTGCGGGAACTGTTCACCGGGAAGATCCCGCCGCCGTAGGTCTCCTTGAGACGGGCGAGGATGCGCCCGCCGATGCGCGCCGGCTGGTCGGAAGCGCCGACCACCGCGATCGAGCGCGGCGAGACGAGCGGAGTGAGGGTGGTCGGGCGGGCCGGCGTCTCGGTCGCCGTTCGGGTCACGGTTGTAACTCCTTCATGCGCTGCTGGGAAGGGTGCCGGGCGCCGCGAGGGGCGCGGTCGGCTCGGCGGAGGGCCGTTCAAGCGGGTTCCGTCCCGGCGGACGCCGCGCGGCTCCCGCGTTCGGCATTGCGGCGCGCGGCGAGTTCGGTGAACTCAGGGCGGTCGAGGCTCTCGTAGACGAGCTGCTGGGAGCGCTCGTAGGCGGACGGCCAGTCCTGTTCCCAGGCGGAGTAGACCTGGTCTCGCATCCGTGCCAAGGAGTACGCGGAGTTGGCGGCGAGGGCGGCGGCATAGGCGAGGGCCCGGTCGAGCAGTTCGTCGGCGGGAACGATCCACTGGACGAGGCCGATGCGTTCGGCCTCGCCTGCCCCGATGACGCGGGACGAGCAGAGCATGTCCATGGCCCGCGCCGTGCCGACCAGGCGGGTCAGCAACCAGGCCGTGCCGCCCTCCGCGGTGAGCCCGAGCCGGGCGAACGCGGTGGTGAACTTGGCCTCGGGCGCAGCGAACCGGATGTCGGCCATGAGCGCATGAGCCATTCCGATTCCGGCGACGGCGCCGTTCACGGCGGCGATGAGCGGCTTGCCGAGCCGCAGCGCCCGGTCGAACGGAACTTTCTGGTTCTGCATGCGCGACCGCATCGCCGCGGCGTTCAGCCCGTCCAGGGCGGTGAAGTCGGCGCCGGCGCAGAACGCCCGGCCGGCTCCCGTGACCACGATGGCGCGGACGTCCGCGTCGTGGTCCGCGCGGTCGAGGGCCTCCAGGTACGCCTCGCGCATCTCCGGTGTGAAGGCATTGAGGCGACTCGGCCGGTTGAGCGTGATCAAGGCTATTTCGTTCACTATTTTGCAGATGATCGGATGAGTGTCCGGTTGCGTCGACGCCAGGTCCGCCATCGGCCCCATCAGGCCACCTCTCTCCGCAGAACCGATCGAATCAGCTGGCCGAGAACGGGGGCTCAGCAACCTGAAACCGGTCTTCGGACGGGTTCGCACACCACTTCGATGGCCGGGAAGGGTGCCGGCCATCTCGTGATGCAGGTCTCTCTTGGCAAATTAGTAGCATGTTTAACCCGCGCCGCCAAGATGCTCGCTACGATTTCCCCGACCGTGGAGAGAACCGGCTGGGGGTTGCGAAGTGACTGTGCGCGAGGAAGCCGCTCCCGCGGAGCCACGACGCAAGCTCGCCGAGCAGGTGGCCCGGCGCATCGAGGACGACATCATCGATCGCGGCTGGCCGGTGGGCGAGGCGCTCGGCGCAGAGGCGGAGTTGATCGAGCGTTACGGAGTCTCGCGCGCGGCGATCCGCGAGGCGATCAGCATCCTGGAGTACAAGCAGGTCGCGGCGATGCGGCGCGGTAGGGGTGGCGGGCTGGTGGTGCGGGCTCCCGCGGGCGCCGCGGTCGCCGAGTCGGTGGCCGCCTTCTTCCACTTCGCGGATGTGTCGGTCGACGAACTGTACGAGGCTCGCATCACGCTGGAAGTCCTGGCCGCACAGCTGGCCGCGCGCCGCATCGGCGAGGGCGACATAGCGCACCTGCGCGACGTCGCCGCCACGGACACCGTGGCCCGGCCGCTCAGCGTCGCGATCGCGCGGGCCAGCGCCAATCCGGTGCTGTCGATCTTCATCCCGACGCTGACCAGAGTGACCGGCGTCCTCGCCGGCCCCCCGGCCGATGACTACGACCTCGGAGAGAGCAGCTCTGCCGAGCGGAGCAGAGCGCTGCGCGCCATTGCCGAGGCGATCGTGTCCGGCGACGAGGTCAAGGCCGAACGGCGTGTCCGCAGCCATCTGCAGGGCGAGCGCACCTGGCTGCTCGGCGTGCGGGAGGCGCGAACCGCCGGCCGTGCGGTCGCGCCGCCCCTGTCACTCGCCGAACAACTCGCAGAGGCCGGGGCGGACTCCGCCTCCGCCAAGCTGCCCGAGAAGGTCGCGCTGATCGTCCGCCAGGAGATTCACCGGCTCGGCTGGCCGACCGGGGACGTCCTCGGGAACGAGCCGACGCTGTGCGAGGAGCTGGGCGTGAGCAGGGCGGTCTTCCGCGAGGCGGTGCGCATCCTCGAGCACAACGGGGTGGCGCGGATGCGGCAGGGACCGGGCGGCGGGCTGATGGTGCTCGCTCCGGACCCCGCCAGGGTCGTCGAGGCTCTCGCGCTGTACCTGCGCTACCTGAAGGTGAAGTCCACAGACCTCTTCGAGGTGCGGACGGCCGTTGAACTCAAGGCTGTCGAACTGGCGGCGGCCCGTGCGGCGGAACCGGCGGCCGCGGAACAGCGACAGGAGGTGGTCGCGGCCCTCCGCCACGAACGGGTCGCCGAGGTCCGCCATCGCGCGCACGCCGACCTGCACGTGGCGCTGTCGCGGTTGAGCGGCAACCGGCTGCTCACGCTCTTCACCGCCGTGCTGGCCGCGACGACCCCGCTCAGGCTGCCCGGGAACGACGAGTACCGGGAACGCTCGGCGGCGATCCACGAGCAGATCGCCGATGCGGCTCTGACCGGCGATGCGAGCCTGGCCCGGCACCGCATGGCGCGTCACCTGGACGCCTTATCGGGCTGGCTTCGGGACTCCCTGTGATGCACCTGGGCTTGGGGGGTGCCATCTGCGACGCCCCCCCGAGCCCGGGCGTTCATTCCTGCTCGGCGAGGCGGCCAGGGCGCCAGAAGACCGCCAAGAGGAGGGCGGCGCCCAGGATCCCGGCTCCCGCCGTGATGATCAGCCCGGTCCAGCCGGACAGATCGTCGGAGATGTTCAAGGCTGCGTCGAGAGAGGCTCCTCCGCCGCCCAGGGCCCCGATACCGCACGCCACGAGAATGATCATGACGACGTACTCGTAGCCCTGTCCGGGCCGGAAGATGAAGAAGCCGTTGCGCAGATGGGCGGTGACGAAGGCGACGGCCATCGTCCCGACCGCGCCGGCGGCGGCGAGGGGCGTCAGCAGGCCGAGGATCAGCAGCAGCCCGGCGCCCAGTTCGGTGCCCGTGGCCATCAGGGCGTGCAGGCGCCCGGGACGCAGGCCCATGGACTCGAACCAGCCGGCGGTGCCCTCGATCCGGCCGCCCCCGAATGCGTGGTTCCAGCCGTGCGCGATGAGCGTGCCGCCGACCGACACTCGCAGCACCAGCGAGGCGATGTCGGCGCCCGCGGCGTCTACAGCCATCCGCGCACCTTCTCCATCGCGGCCACCGGGTCCGGTCCGACCGGGTCGAGGTTGAGCATGGTGACGCCCGACTCGCGGTAGGCGGCGATGCGCTCCCGGACGAAGGACTCCGGGCCGATCAGGTTCGTCAGGTCGACCAACTCGTCCGGGACGGCCGCGATGGCCTCGTTCTTGCGACCCGACAGGTACAGCTCCTGAATCCGCTCGGCCTCCTTCTCGAAGCCGTACCGGCGGACCAGGTCGTTGTAGAAATTGCGCCCCTTGGCGCCCATCCCGCCCACGTAGAGGGCGAGGTGCGGGCGAGCCAGATCGCGCAGCTCGTCGCGGTTCTCGCCGATGGCGAGGATGCCGCCCGCCACGACCTGCAGAGCGCCGCGCTCGGGATCGCGGCGCGCCTCTCCCGTGGCGACGGCCTCACCCCAGGTCTCCTTCGCCCGCTCGGGCAGGTAGAACAGCGGAAGCCAGCCCTCGGCGATCTCCGCCGCCAGTTCGACGTTCTTCGCGCCCAGCGCCGCCAGGTAGATCGGGATCGAGTCGCGGACGGGCCTGGTCAGCATCTTCAGCGGCTTGCCGAGCCCGGTTCCCTGATCGGCGGGGAGCGGGACGGTCGCGGTCCGGCCCTCGTAGCGCAGCGGCTCGCGGCGCAGCCCCTGCCGGACGATCTCGACGACGTCGCGGGTCCGGGCGAGCGGCCGCTCGTAGGGCACACCGTGGAAGCCCTCGATGACCTGCGGCCCCGAGGCACCGAGACCGAGAATCCCGCGGCCGCCGGAGATCGCGTCGAGGCCTGCGGCGGTCTGTGCCATCAGCGCCGGAGTGCGAGAGTAGACGTTGAGGATGCCGGAGCCGATCCGGACGCGGTCGGTGCGGGCCGCGAGGTAGCCCATGAGGGTCGGGGCGTCGAACCCGTAGGCCTCGGCGACCCACAGGACGTCCACACCCGCGCGCTCCATGGCGGCAGCCTGCTCGATCGTCTCCACGGGGTCGCCGGCGTACTTCAGGGTCATGCTCAGCTTCATGTCAGCCTCTCTTCGGCCGCGGCGACCAGAACACGTCGCAGCAGCTTGCCGGTGGGGGTGCGAGGAAGTTCTGTGACGAACTCGAGGGAACGCGGCGTCTTGTAGAGCGCGAGGTGCTCACGGCAGTGCGCGATGAGCGCCGCCTCCAGTTCCGGACCGGCTGCCGACGGGTCCGCAGGCTGGACGACAGCGTGCACGCGCCGTCCCAGGTCGGAATCGGGCACGCCGATGACCGCGACATCCTCGACCGCCGGATGCGGAAGCAGGACGTCCTCGATCTCCTGCGGGTAGATGTTGACGCCGCCGGTGATGATGAGGTCCGTACGGCGGTCGACCAAGTAAAGGTTGCCGTCGGCGTCGACCCGCCCCACGTCGCCGAGCGTGCTCCAGCCCCGTTCGTCGAAGGCTCCGGCGGTCTTGTCCGGGTCGTTGTGATAGCTGAACTTGGGCGCTCCCTCGAACCAGATGGTGCCGACTTCACCGGGCGGAAGCTCGTGGTGGGCGTCGTCAAGCACGTGCACCTTGCCGAAGGTGGGGCGACCGACCGAACCGGGGTGGGCGAGCCAATCATGGGAGTCGATGAGGAAGAAGCAGTTGCCCTCGCTGCCCGAGTAGTACTCATGAACGATCGGGCCGAGCCACTCGATGATCCGCCGTTTGACCTCCACCGGGCAGGGCGCCGCGGCGTGCACGACCATCCGCAGGCTCGACAGGTCGTATCTCCGGCGGACGTCGCCCGGAAGCTTCAGCATCCGGACGAGCATCGTCGGGACGAACTGGGCATGCGTCACCCGGTACTTCTCGATGAAGGCGAGGGTGCGCTCGGGATGGAAGCGGTCCATGATCACGACGGTTCCGCCGTTGCGCATGGTGCCGAGAGTCCAGCCGGTCGGCGCGGCATGGTAGAGCGGGGCCGGGCACAGGTAGACGGTCTGGGCGTCGAAGCCGAAGAGCCGCGGCATGGTGTGGTCGATACGCAGGCCCGTCCCGAACGGTTCGCCCTGCAGGGAGGGGAGGATGCCCTTGGGCCGCCCGGTCGTCCCGGACGAATAGAACATGTAGTAGCCCTCGCGCTCGCCGCTGCGCTCTCCCGCCGGCACCGATGCGGTGGCCTCGGCGAGACCTACGAAGCCGCCACCGCCTGGTCCGCCTGACATCAGCCGCAGTTCGACGCCGGGCGAGGCGTCGGCGACCTGCTTCGGCAGGTCGCCGAGGCCCGCGGAGGCGATGAGGGCGCGGGCGCCGCAGTCCCGGACGATGTAGGCGGCCTCGTCCGCGGTCAGGTGGTGGTTGACCGGCGTCCAGAGGATGCCCGACCGCTGGCACGCCCAGGCGGCGGTGAAGTAGCCGTCGGTGTTGTCGAACAGCAGCGCGATGTGGTCGCCGTAGCCGATGCCGTGCCGGTCCAGCAGCCGGGCCAGCCGGACGGAGGCGTCGTCCAGCTCCCGGTAGGTGACGACCGCGCCGGTGGCCGCGGTGATGACGGCCGGTTTGTCCGGGTACCGGCGGGCCAGTTCCGACAGGTGCACCGTCCCTCCTCAGCGCGGCTCGCGCGGCAGGCCGAGGCCGCGCTCGGCGATGATGTTGCGCATGACCTCGGAGCTGCCGCCCGCGATCGTGTAGGCGCGGGCGTACAGGTAGGCGTCCTGCCAGCGGCCCTCGTCGACGGCCTCGTCGTCGCCTTCGGTCAGCACGCCGCGCTCGCCGAGCAGCGACACCGCGTACTCGGCGAGGCGCAGGTTCAGCTCGCTGAAGCCGAGCTTGGCCATCGGCGCGTCGGTGATGCGGTCCTTGCCCGCGCTCCAGCGCATCAGCGACGCGTGCGCAAGAGTCGCGACCGCGTCGACCTCGGCGCGGAAGGCGGCGAGTTGCTGCCGGACGTCCTCCAGGTCGATCGCGGGCCGCCCGTCGATCTTCAGGGCGCGGGCGGTCTCGACGAGGTCCTCCCAAGCCATCTCCACCGAGACGACGGAGGCGCCGACCCCGTGCCGCTCCTGCGCGAGCGAGGTGTTGGCGATGGCCCAGCCCTGCCCGGGCTTCCCGATCATCGCCTCGGCGGGGACGCGCACCTGGTCGAAGAAGACCTCGTTGAAGTCGGAGGTCCCGGTCAGCTCGCGCAGCGGCCTCACCTGGACACCGGGGGCCCGCATGTCCAGGACGAAGGCGCTGATGCCCTTGTGCTTGGGCGCGTCGGGGTCCGTGCGGGCGAGCAGGTAGCCGAGGTCGGCCCAATGCCCGTTGGTGGTCCACACCTTCTGGCCGTTGATCACCCAGTCGTCGCCGTCCTTGACGGCCGAAGTGCGCAGCGACGCCAGGTCGCTGCCCGCATCGGGTTCGCTGAACAGCTGGCACCAGAGCTGCTCGCCCGCCCGGATCGCCGGCAGGTACGTCTGCCTCTGCGCTTCCGTGCCGAAGCCGATCAGCGCATGCGCGGCGAGATCGCTGCCGGAGCCGGGCATCGGCGCCCGGGCTCGCGCGATCTCCTCCCGGACGACCACGTCGCGGAGCGGGTCGTGATCCGGGACACCGCCGAACCGCTCGGGCCAGTCGGCGCCCAGGTATCCGGCGGCGTAAAGCTCGGCCGTCCACCGCAGTGACGCCTTCAGCTCGCCTTCGTCCTCCGGGCTTCGCACCCCCGCGCGCACCTTGAAGCGAGGCGCGTGCGCGGCGACGAATTCCCGCACTTCCCGGCGGAAGTCCTCCAGCGGTGTACCGGCACCGAACTCCACGGTCGTTCTCCTCCTCGGCTGAGCCGGACCGCCGTGGCGGCGGTCCGGCTGCGGTCTGCGGTGCCGGCCTGCGGCCGGCGGGGCGGGTCTCAGACGCCCAGGGCGCGGCCCACGATCTCCTTCATGATTTCGGTGGTGCCGCCGTAGATGGTCTGGATCCGGGCGTTCACGAACGCCTTCGCGACCGGATACTCGTTCATGTACCCGTATCCGCCGTGCAACTGCACGCAGCGGTCGACGACGCGCTGCTGCAGCTCGGTCGTCCACCACTTGGCCTTGGCCGCCTCGACGTGGGTCAGCTTCTTGGCCGACAGGGCGCGCAGGCAGCGGTCGACGAACACCTGGGCGATGTCGACCTCGGTGTCGAGCTCGGCGAGCAGGAACCGGCTGTTCTGGAAGGAGCCGATCGGCTGCCCGAACGCGGTGCGCGTCTTGGCGTACTCGATCGTCTGGTCCAGGATCGAGCGGGAGGCGGCGACCGCCGACACGGCAATGGACATCCGCTCCTCGGGGAGGTTGGTCATGAGCTGGTAGAAGCCCCTGCCCTCCTCGCCGAGCAGGTTCGCGGCGGGGACGCGCACGTTGTCGAAGTTCAGCTCCGCGGTGTCCTGCGCGTGCAGGCCCATCTTGTCCAGGTTGCGGCCACGGGTGAACCCGTCCATACCCCGCTCGACGACGAAGAGAGTGAAGGCTTTGCTGCCGCCCGCCGGGTCGGTCTTGGCGACGACGATGACCCGGTCGGAGTTGATGCCGTTCGAGATGAAGGTCTTCGCACCGTTGATGATCCAGTCGTCACCGTCGCGCACCGCCGTCGTGGCGATGCCCTTCAGGTCGCTGCCCGTGCCGGGCTCGGTCATCGCGATCGCCCAGATCTCCTCGCCAGAGGCGAACGGCGGCAGCCAGCGGGCCTTCTGCTCATCGTTCGCCATCTTCAGCAGGTACGGCGCGACGACGTCGTTGTGCAGAGTGAACCCGGGCCCGTGGACATCCGAGGCGGCGAGTTCCTCGGCGACGATGGCGTTGAAACGGAAGTCGTCCACGCCTCCCCCGCCGAACTCCTCGGGCACGTTGAACCCCACCAGCCCGACCTTCGCCGCGGCGGCGAAGATCTCCCGGTCGGCGATCCCCGCCTTCTCCCAGCGCTCCATGTGGGGCGCCATCTCGCGGGTGACGAAGTCCCGGACGACCTCGCGGAACGCCCGGTGATCGGCCTCGAATACGTCGCGTTCCATGGCGGTCACTTCCTTTCGGTTTCGGCAAAGAGGGCGAGCAGATCGGTGCGGCTGACCTTCTGCGAGACGCCGCGCGGCAGGGCGTCGACCGGCAAGAACCGGACAGGCACCTCATAGGGCAGCAGTTCCTTACGGCAGAAGGTGCGCAGCTCGTCGTCGGCCGGCGCATCGTGGCCGGGCGCCAGCTCGAAAGCGGCGACGGGCACATGCCCGAGCCGACGGTCGGGCACCCCCGCGACCGCCGCCTCGGCGATGGCGGGATGCCGCTCGAGCGCGCTCACGACGGTCGAGGGCAGCACCTTGAACCCGCCCCGGATGATCACGTCGTCCGCGCGGCCGCGCAGCCACAGGAACCCGTCTTCGTCCACTCGGGCGAGATCGCTGGTGCGGATCCAGCCACCGTCACCGCCGGCCTGCGGAGTCCGGATCTCCAGCACGCCGACCCTGCCGGTGGCGAGCGGTTCTCCGTCCTCACCGGTCACGCGCAGTTCGACGCCGGGGAACGGGCGGCCGACGCTGCCGCGCTTGCGCACCCACCACTTGCCGTGGTCGCGCAGCGACCAGCCCGCCACGGCGCCGGAGAACTCCGTCGCCCCGTACACCACCAGCACGGGTATTCCGTACCGGTCGAGGAACGCGTCGGCCAGCTCGGGCGGAGTCGGCGCGGCGCCCGCGGTGATGGCCCGCAGACTCTCCAGGTCCTCGGCCGGGACGTCCGCATCGAGCACGCTGCGGATGGCGGCCGGCGGCAGTCCCGCGATCCGCGGGCGGTGCCGGCGCACGGCGTCGCGCCAGGCGTCCACGGTGAAGCGTTCCAGCAGGACGAGCCGGCGGGTCTCGGCCAGCCCTTGCAACACGCCCCAGAGCCCGCCGATGTGGACCATCGGCGTGGTGACGAGGCCGACGCCGCCGGTGAACGGCGCACGTCGGCGCTGCCCGGGTGCCATGTGGCCGTTGACCGAGCCGAGCGCCGCTTCGATCTGGTGGTAGGACAGCGGGATCCGTTTGGGCGGCCCTGTCGTCCCGGAAGTCGACAGTTCGACGGCGATCCCCGGCGCGGTGCGCGCCGGGGTCGCCGGCTGCAGGACGGACGGGAGCTCGGCGGAGCGCGCTTCGGGACCGTCCATGACGAACCCGGCGGCTCCCGCCTTCACGGCCGCGAACGTGAACGCCTGGTCTTCCCAGAACCGCGAAGTGGCGAACAGCACCGGTGGGGCGCCGCGTCCGATTTCGGCGCTCAGCCGCTCCATCGGCTGGAGCGGATTGAAGACGGTCAGGCACCGGCCGGTCGTCAGGGCGAGCCAGACCAGCGCGATCGACTCCGGCCGGTTCTCCAGGACGACCCCGACCCGCGCGCCCTCCCCCAGGCCGAGGGCGTCAAGCTCCGCGGACGCCCGTTCGGCCAGTCGTCGCAGGTCGCCCCAGGCGACCCAGGCGCCGCCGAACTCGACGGCCGGGACGTCGTCGCCGACGTCCTGCAAGGCCCGCAACCGCCCGGCGATCGTGGACGAGGTCACCGAGGTCTCCTTCACAGCAGTTCGAGGATGGTGGCGTTGGCCATGCCGCCGCCCTCGCACATCGTCTGGAGCCCGTAGGTGGTGCCGGAGTCGCGCATCTGGTGGACGAGGGTGGTCATCAGCCGAGCCCCGCTGCCACCGAGCGGATGACCCAGCGCGATGGCGCCACCGTTGACGTTGAGGGCCTTCTCGTCGGCGCCGAGGTCCTGCAGCCAGGCCAGCGGCACGGGCGCGAACGCCTCGTTCACCTCGAACACGCCGATCTGGTCGAGCGACAGGCCGCTGCGCTCGAGAGCCCTGCGGGTGGCCGGGATCGGCGCCGTCAGCATGATCACCGGGTCGTCGGCGGCGACCACGGCGGTGTGCACGCGGGCGATCGGCGTCAACCCCAGCTCGGCGGCCTTCTCCGAGGTGGTCATCAGCAGCCCCGCCGCGCCGTCGCTGATCTGCGAGCTGTTGCCCGCGTGGATCGTCCCGTCCTCCTTGAAGGCCGGCTTGAGCTTGGCCAGTGACTCCAGAGTCCCGCCGCGCCGGACGCCCTCGTCGGTGTCGACGCGGGCGCCGTCGTCCAGGGTGACCGGGACGATCTGGTCCTGGAACCGGCCGGCGTCGATCGCGGCGGCGGCCTTGGCGTGCGAGGCGAGGGAGAACTCGTCCAGCCGCTGGCGGGACATCCCCCACCGCTCGACGATCATCTCGGCGCCGATGCCCTGGTTGGCCATCGCGATGCCGTAGCGCTTCTGGAAGCCCGGCCCCATCGGGTTCCCATCGAGCACGGAGGTGCCCATGGGGACGCGGGACATGCTCTCCACACCGCCGGCGACGACCACGTCGTACTGTCCGGAGATCAGTCCGGCGGCGGCGAAGTGCACGGTCTGCTGAGACGATCCGCACTGCCGGTCCACGGAGGTGCCGGGCACCGACTCGGGCCATCCCGCCGACAGCACCGCGCTGCGGGCGATGTTGTTCGCCTGGTCGGCGACCTGCTGGACGCAACCCCAGATGACATCGTCGACGAGGGACGGGTCGACACCGGTGCGCGCTGCCAGCGCGGTCAGTACCGTCGCGGACAGGTCGACCGGGTGGACGCCGGACAGCGCGCCGTTGCGGCGGCCGACCGGGGTACGGACCGCATCGACGATCACTGCGTCACGCATGGGAGTCCTCTTTTCGGCTGTGGAGCACAGCGGTCACGGCCTGCTCGCGCAGGCGGTCGGGAAGGGCGATCAGCGCCTCGGCGCCCTTGGCTCGGCGCAGGTAACGGTGGGCGGGATGCTCCCAGGTGAAGCCCATCCCGCCGTGGATCTGGACGCAGCCCTGGGTGGCGGCGACGGCCGCGTCGAGGGCTTGCGCGGCGGCGAGCCGGACCGCGATCCGGGTCTCGCCGGAACCCGGGTCCTCATCGAGCGCGCCCGCCGCGGCGGCGACCAGCGCACGGGCCGACTCGACGGCCACGAACATGTCGGCGGCGCGGTGCGAGATCGCCTGGAACGAGCCGATGGCACGGCCGAACTGGTGGCGGGTCTTGGCGTATTCGACGGCGAGGTCGGTCGCCTCGGCACCGACGCCCACCATGTCGGCGGCCAGCATCACCAGTGCGGCGTTCTCCGCAATGGCCAGTACGGTGTCGTATTTGAACGGCCCGGTGACGCATTCCGCGGGGCCGTCCAGCGTGACGGCGCCGAGGGACCGCGTCGGGTCCAGGGCTTCCAGGGCGTGCACTCCGGTCGACGGATCGATCTCGGTGAGGAAGAGGCTCGGGTCCCCGTCGTCGGTGATGGACGCGACGAGCAGCAGTCCGGCTGCGGCGGCGTCGGCGACGACCGGCACGTGGCCATGAAGCGACCAGCCATCGCGTCCGCGGACCGCATGGACGTCTTCGGCGGCGCCCCAGCCGTTCGCGGTCCGGCCGGTGGCGACCGCGGCGATGACCTCGCCGGACGCCAGCCGTGGCAGCCACCGTTCCGCAATGTCGGATCCGGCGGCCATCAGCGCGGCCTGCACGGCGAACAGCGAGACGGTCGGAACCGGCGCCAGCCGGCGCCCCAGTTCCTCCTGGACGGCGGCGGCGAGCGCGAATCCCGCTCCGCCGCCGCCGTGCTCCTCGCCCACGGCCAGTCCGGGCACGCCCACTTCGGCGAGGGCGCCCCAGAGCCCCTCGTCCCACTGCTCGGGGCCGTCCGCCAGAGCGGCCACGGTGTCGACGGCGCAGCGGTCCCGCAGCAGACGGGCGATCGCGCCGCGCAGCTCCGTTTCGACCTCGGATCCGCTCATCGGCCGCCTCCGATCTGCAGATCACCGCGGTGGGAGGGCAGCCCGAGCACCTTCTCCGCGATCGTGTTGCGCTGGATCTCGGCCGTGCCCGCACCGATCGTCGACGAGCGGCTCATCAGGTATCCGTACGTCCATCGGCCGCGTTCGGGCGCGGACGGCTCCCGCTGGCCGAGGACCGCGGCCGGGCCGAGCACGCGGAGCGCCACTTCGTGCAGCCGCTGGTCGAATTCCGACTTGACGAGCCGGTTCACCGAAGCGGCCGCCCCGGGGTCGTCTCCGCGAAGTACGGCCTCCAAAGCGCGCCGGCTGTTGGACGCCAGTACGCGCACCGCCGCTTCAAGGCCGGCGAGCGCCTGTCGAACAACGGGATCATCGGCCTCGCCCGTACTGAGGGCCAGGGAGAACAGCTCGTCCACGATCCGGCGGTAGCGGAACTCATCGGAGAGGAACGCGGTCGCGCGCTCGTGGCCGAGGCTCGTGCGGGCGATGGCCCAGCCACCGCCTTCCTCACCCACCAGGTTCGCCGCCGGAACACGGACATCGTCGAGGAACACTTCGGCGAAGTGGGCTCCGCCGCTGATGTCGCGCAGCGGCCGAACGGTGATACCAGGCGCGTCCATCGGAATGAGCAGGTAGCTGATGCCTGCCGGGCCGGGCTCTGGCGGACCGGTGCGGACGAGCGCGAACATCCAGTCGGCCTTGTCGGCCATCGACGTCCAGATCTTCTGGCCGGTGACGAGGTAGTCGTCGCCGTCGCGCACCGCGCGGGTCGACAGGGCCGTCAGGTCGCTGCCGGCTCCGGGCTCGGAGAAGCCTTGGCACCAGAACTCGTCGGCGCGCAGCAGCGGCCGAAGGAAACGCGCCTTCTGCTCGGGGGTTCCGTGCTTGATGAGCGTGGGCGCAACGATGAACGAGAGGCCGCAGGGATGCTTCGGTGCTCGCGCCTTGGTCATCAGACGGTGGTAGGCGATCTGGTCGGCGAGACCGAGCGCCATGCCTCCGGCGTCGACCGGCCAGCCCGGCGCGGCGAGTCCCGCCTCTTCGAGGTCCGCATGGAACGCCCTGGCCCATTGGAGGCGGGCTTCCCGGTCGCGGGGCGGACGGCCCTGGTGATCCGTGAGGAAGTCGCCCAACCGCACCCGCCAGTCGGAGCCGGTGTCGGACGCGGCGTCGCGGGACGATCCCTGGACTCCGGTCTGGACGGTGGACATCCATCCTCCTCGCGTGTCGATTCGAACTTGATTCTACCCAAACGAAGCATACATGGTTTACTAGGTTATCTACCATATGGAACGGACTGACGAGGAGGCGGACTGATGCAGTGGGGACTTCCCTGGCCCGGAGCAGAGGTGGCGGCGGAGGCCGAGAAGGCCGGGGCTTCGGCGTTCTGCGCCGGCGAGTTCGCCGACCACAACGCATACCTGACGACCGGCGAGATGGTCGGTGCCACCGAGCGCGCGATGGTGGGGCCGGGGATCGCCTATGCCTTCGCGCGCTCCCCGTTCGTGCACGCCTCCGCGCTCCGCCAGCTCTCCAGGCAGGCGCCCGGACGGCTCTTCCTCGGTCTCGGCTCGGGCACCCGCCGGATGAACACCGACTGGTTCGCGGTTCCGGCGACCGAGCCGGTGCGCCGGATGGCCGACCTCGTCGCCGCGGTCCGCGCCTACCTGCACGCGGAGAACGGGGAACGGGTCGTCAACGAGGGCGAGTTCTACCCGATCAACGCCGCCATCAAGGCACCGGTCCTCGGCCGGCTCGACATCCCGATCCTGCTCGGTGCGTTCAATCGGCGGATGATCCGCACCGCGGGGCAGATCGCGGACGGCGTCCTCGGACACGGCCTTTTCACCGATCGGTGGTGGTCGGAGGTGGTGAACCCCGAGCTGGCGGAGAGCGCCTCGGCGGCCGGCCGCGACACCACCGAGCCGCGACGCTGGGGCTGGCTGATCACCGCGATCAACGAGGACGACCCCGACCGCGCCCGCCGCGACGCGCGGCTCCAGATCGCCTTCTACCTCACCGTCAAGACCTACGACACCTTCGCAGAGCTGCACGGCTGGCAGAAGGAGACGGCGGAGATCCGTGAAGCGTTCCGGCGCGGCGACATCGACGCGATGGCCGCCGCCGTGACCGACGAGATCCTGCACGCGATCGCGCTCTGCGGAACCCGCGCCGAAGCCCGCGACCAGCTCGCGGCACGAAAGGTCCTGCCGGACCTGGCGTTCCTGTCCACCCCGGCCTTCATGGTCGGCGAGCGGCGCCGCGCCGCGTACGCGACCGAGTCGATCCGGCTCATGGCCGGCTGAACACGCGGTCGCGCGGCCCGGAAGCGACCGCCCGGTAGCTATTCTGAGGGACGCAGAGACAATGGCCGGCGGCCGTCACCGCCGCCTGAGGAGGATGACGCAGCGATGGCAGAGCCGGACTCCGGACGGCGAGGCGCGACCCTTGCCATGCCCCCCGCCGACGTCCGGCCGCCGAAGATGGGAGAACTCGTCGCACGGCGGCTCCGGCGCATGATCGTCGACGGGGAACTGCAAGACGGCGACTTCCTCCCCCACGAGTCCACCCTGCTCGAGCACTTCGGTGTCTCCCGGCCGACGCTTCGGGAAGCCGTCCGCGTGCTCGAGGCCGAGGGCCTGATCGAACTGCGTCGCGGATCGCGCACAGGTGCACGGGTGACCGTCCCCGGACCAGAGGTGGTCGCCCGTCCCGCCGCACTCCAGCTCCAGCTGGGCCGAGCGACCCTCGCCGACGTCTACGTCGCCCGCAGCGCGATCGAACCGACGGCCGCGCGCCTCCTCGCCCTGAACTCGGATGCCGACCACGGCGGACTGGAAGAGGCACTGGAGGAGGTGCGTGCCTGCATCGAGGACGCCGAGCGGTTCGCCGTCGCCACTGCGCGGTTCCACCTGCGCCTCGTCGAGCTGTCCGGCAACCAGACGCTCGCCATGATGGCGGGGATGGTGCACGAGATCATTCTGCGCCAGACGCAGAGTTCCGTCCGTACCCGCGAGGCCGAGGCCGAGGGGCCGGGTGGCGCCGCCCACGGTGACCCGCGGGCCAACTACCGGCGTGCGGTCCGCGCCTACGAGAAGTTGATCGAGCTGGTGCGCGCGAGCGAAGCCGACGAGGCCGAACGGTTCTGGCGCCGCCACCTCGAGGTGGCCGACGAGCTCGTGCTCGCCGGCCACCAGGCCACCCGCGTGATCGACGTCCTGGACTAAGCCGTACCGGCCGGCAGCTGGACGGGAACATCTTCCACGAGGAGGGTACGGGCGCGCCGCAACGGCTCACGGCCAGTTCGTCGACTGCCGCTTCAGTCGCGAACCGGCGAACCTGTCGCCGGCCCTGTTCCTCAACTGCCGATTTCCTTTCGTCTTGGTCACTCGTTCGGGTTAAGTGACGACCCTCCGGCGGGGCCCCTCGCTGCCTTGCTGTCAGCACCCAGATAGACGGCGGCGAGAAGGTCCGGTGAACCGGCCAGCTCGGAGGCCGTTCCGGAGAACATGATCCTTCCGTGCCCGAACACGTAGGCGCGATCGACGACGTCCAGGGCCATCGGGACGTGCTGCTCCACGAGCAGAACGGACGTCCCGTGCTCGGCGGCCTGGTCTTTGAGCATCCGCAGCAGCCCCATCGCGATGGTCGGCGCCAGTCCTTGCGACATCTCGTCGACGAGCAGCAGTTTCGGGCGGCCGAGGAGGGCGCGCGCGAGTGCGAGTTGCTGCTGTTCCCCGCCCGACAGCAGGCCGGCGCGGCGTGGCAGCAGCGCCCGCAGCTTCGGCAACGCGTCGAGCGTCTCGTCCAAGGCGCTCTTGCCGGCGCGCCGGCCGGGAAGGCCGAGGATGAGGTTCTCCCGCACCGTGAGCTGGCGGAACAGCCCGCGGTCCTCTGGGACGAGCCTGACACCCCGACGGGCCAGGGCGCGAGCATCCGTCGAACGTCCCACGGAGGAGCCGAGGGCCGTGACCGTGCCCCCGTGGGCGGGCAGGCAGCCGGCCAGGGTGAGCAGGGCGGTGGTCTTCCCTGCCCCGTTCGGTCCGAAGATCCCGACGATCTCCCCCGCCGCCACCTCGAGGTCGAGATCGCGTGCGACGGTCGTGGCACCATGGCCGACGCTGAGACCGCGGGTTTCCAAGATCTTCACCTGGCGATCCCCTCCTCTGCCGCTTCGGTGGCTTCGCCCAGGTAGGCCGCCCGCACAACCGGGTTCTCCCGGATCTGGCCGGGAGTGCCCGACGCGAGCATCCGGCCGCCGTCAAGGACGTGAACGTGATCGCAGTGTCCGAGGACGAGACCCATATCGTGCTCGACGAGCAGGATGGTGGTGCCCTTGTCGCGAATCGCGGCCAGGCGTTCGCCGAGTTCGTCGCTCTCGTGCGAGTCGAGGCCGGCGGCGGGTTCGTCCAGTAGCAGGACATCGGGCCGCGCGACCAGGGCGCGGGCCAGGGAGACCAGACTGCGCTGGCCCTGGCTGAGCTGACCGGGGAACAAGGCGGCGCAGCCGTCCAGGCCGACGGCCTCCAGCGCCTCGCGGACAGCGGCCGAGGTGGCACTCGGCATGGAGCGCAGTTGATGCCACCAGCGGCGGCGCCCCTCCGGTGGCGTACCGGCGGCGACATTGTCCCCCACTGTCAGGTCGTCGAACAGGTCGAGGGTCTGGAACGTCCGGATGAGCCCCCGGCGAGCGCGCCGGTAGGCGGGCGACCGGTCGATGCGTTCACCGGCTAGTCGCACTTCACCGCGTGAGGGCACGAAGCCGGTGCAGGCGTCCAGGAGAGTGGTCTTTCCGGCGCCGTTGGGCCCGATCAGGCCGGTCAGCTTTCCTGCTTCGGCCTTGAGGGTGACGGTGTCGACAGCGCGAACGCCACCGAAGGTGACGCTCAGCTCACGAACTTCCAGCGACGACATGCGCGCCCTCCTCGTTCCCGTTCCCGGACGCGGCTCCTGGCCGCGTTCCACCGCTCCGCAGCCTCTTCCCGAGCCACTGCGCCTGCTCTTCCAGCCGCCCGGCGACCCCGCCCGGCGTGGTGACGAGCGCTGCGATCAAGCCGATGGCACTGACCAGCGCGCTGTACTTGCCGAGGTGGATCCACTTGTCCAGCGCGTAGAACAGCAGGCCGCCAGGAGCGAGGACACCCGCGATGACCGCCCCGGAAACGCGGCTGATGCCGGCGAGGTAGACGACGGCGACATAGGTGAGCGACACGAACACGTCGAAGTCCTGGAACGACAGGCTCTGCTGCTGGTAGCCCAGAAGCGTCCCGGCCGTTCCGGCCAGACCTGCCGCGATCCCGAACCCCGCGAGTTTGACGCCGGCGACGTTCACACCCGCCGCCGCGGCCGCCCGCTCGTTGGCGCGCACGACGAGCATCTGCCCTCCGAGGCGCGTCCGCCGCAGCCAGAGCACGGCGAGCGCCAGGACGGTGACGACGGCGAGCGCGAACAGCGCGAAGCTGAGGTCACCGGAGCCCCCGAGCCCGAGGCCGAACAGCGACGCCTCGGGCACCCTGCTGCCACCGAGCCCGCCCGTCCAGTCCGGGTTCTTGAAGACGAATTCGTTGACCGCCATGCCGAGCCCCAGCGTCACCACGCCCAGGGTGACGCCGCGAATGCGCAGGGCCGGGATCGCCACCAGGACACCGACGGCCACCGCCACGACGATGGCGAGCAGTGGCGCGACGGGGAAGGGAATGTGCGCACGCGTTGTGAGATTGCTGAGCACGAAACCCGCCGCACCCGCGAACGTCATCTGCGCCAGTGAGATCTGCCCGAGCATCCCGGTGAGGACGACGATGCTCAGACACACGAGCGTCGCGACGATCGACGTGGTCAGCGCCGTCCGGTACGGGCCGGTGAGCACGATCGTCAGGATCACGGCGACCACGACGGCTGCGGTGACCGACAGGGGACGCGGCGGGGTGCGCGGCACTTTCGGCAGCCGTGCCTCCTCGGCGGTGCCGCGCGTAGGCAGGCGTGCGCCGAGGACGACCAGTGCGACCACGATCACCACGAAGGGCAGCGCTTCGCGCAACCCGACCTGCGGCAGCCACGACCAGTCTTGCTGGAGCTTCAGCAGAACGCCTTGGAGCATCCCCAGCACGATGCCGGCGGTGACCGTGGCCCCGAACGACCGGAGCCGCCCGACGAGCGCGACCGCCAGAGCCGGCACCACGAACAGGCTGTTCGTCACCGGATCGAGCCCGGTGACAGGGCCGGCGAGAATTCCGAACAGGCCCGCGACGACACACGCGCAGATCCAGGCCAGCGCCGAGAGCCGTTCCGGCGAATGCCCCAGCAACGTCGCCGCCCGCTCGTCCTCGGCGACGGCGCGCATCGCCACGCCGGTCCGGGTGAACCGGGTGAAGGCCCAGAGCAGCGCCGCCACCACGATGACGATCGCCGCCAGGTAGAGCCGGTCGCGCGGGATGGTCGCGCCGGCGACCTGGACCGGCTTGTCCGGAAGGATCGTCGGCACCGTGCTTGCGCTGGTCGAGAACCGCAGAACCGCGAGTGCCTGGAGCAGGACCGTCACGCCCACTGTGGCGACCAGCTTCAGCAGGCCGGACGCCGTCCGCAGCGGACGGAACACCAGCGCGTAGGCAAGCAGGCCGAGGACGGCGGCCACGGCCAAGGCGAGCAGGATCTCCACCACGACGGGCAGCCCGGCCATCCGGATGCCGCCGACCGGAAGGACGAGCCGCCCCTCGTTCTCGAGGAACGCGTAGGTGAACGTCACGTACATGGCCAGAGCGCCGAGCGCGACATTGACCACGCCGGCCGCCTGGTAGGTGAGCACCACCCCGGTCCCGAGCGCCGCGTAGACGGTGCCGGCGCCCAGGCCCAGGATGGCGAACTGCAGGAAATCCCCCATCACGCGGAGAACCATTCGCCGCCGGTGTCGACCAGCTTGCCGTTCTTGTACTGGGCGATGCGCGCCTGCTTGGTGCAGAACGCGCTGAGACCCGCGAGCTGCTTGCCGTCACAGGTGACCGTCGGGCCCATGAAGGACCTCAGGCTCGCGGTCTTCTTCAGCGCTTCCGTGACCGCCTTGGGCTGGTCCGGCGCGGAGGCGGTGGCCATCACCTCGGACAGCGTCACGACCGTCCCGAACGCTCCCTGCGCGAAACCGGACTCGGGAATGGATTTGTCGTACTTGGCGAGCGCCGCCTCGAACGCCTTGACCTCGGGGTCGCCCGAACCCGGCAGGAGCTGCTGGACGGCATAGTAGGTGCCCTCCGCCCCCGGCCCGGCCGCCTTGAGCACCTGCGGGTCCGCGCACGAGCCCGGGAACAGGAATTTGGCGGTGCTACCGAGCGACTGCTTGGCCTTGATGACGTTGGCACAGCCGCTGCCCTGCATGATGCCGATCACCACATCGGTGCCGCCCTTCATGGCCTGGCTGACGGGGCCGGTCAGGTCGGTCTCGTTGTTACCGAAGGCGACCATGGCGATGTTCGTGACGCCCTTGGCCTGAAGGACCTTCTGGACGTACCCCTGTGCCGCGAGCCGAGCCTGCGGATTGTCGTTGAACATCACCGCGACCTTCTTCGGCTTCAGCTTGTCGGCGACGTACACCGAGCCCGCGCTCACCGATCCGGGCGCGCCGGCCAGCATCGAGAAGGAGTTCGGGGAGGTGAACTCGACCGCGCCGATCGGGCTGGACGGCACGTACGGTATCCCGGCCTTGGCCAGCGCCGGGACGGACCCGTCCGCACCGAGATCGAGACCCCCGACCACCGCGGCGGGCTTCTGCCGCAGCAGTTCGGCGGCGCAGTTGGCCGAGGCCGCGGCGGATCCGTTGGGTGTACAGACCGCCAGCTTGAGCGGGCGGCCCTTCACACCGCCGAGGCTGTCGTTGATGTACGAGACGGCGGCGCGCGCAGCCTTGCTGATCTCGGCATAGCTGCCCAGGGGACTCGTGTCGTCATTGATCAGGCCGACCGTGATCGGTGCGCCGGTCGCCTTGTTCGTCGGCAGCTCGATCGCCGCGTCGTCACCGGAGCCGGACGAGCCGCTCTTGCCGCCGTTGTCGCCGCAGGCGGCGGTCAACGCCAGCGCGGCGATGGCCAGAGCCGCGGCGGCGACCCTGCCGGTCGACGGCCGGGGTGGGGCGCCGAAGACTCGAGACATGAGCAACTCCGTTAACTAGGTCAACTTGGATTGGAAGGAGTATGCGACGGACGCCCCGAGAGAACAAGAGGGTGACAGAGACCACTTTTCGCGGTATACGCGCACGCCGGCGCGCCAAGCGCGGCGGGTGCGCGGTCGTACCCGACGCCGCTCCTTGACCACCAGGCCGACGCGATCACCCGATCTAGCTGCACGGATGCAGTGACCCCGGCATGCACCCTGGACATGAGTGAGGCCCGCCATGAGTGACGGGCCCCGGGGAAGGCGAATCTCGGGAAATGACCTGTTCAGGACGCGCTAAGCGGCGGTGACCTCAGGCGACCAGGTCGAAGAGCCGGGCTCGGTGATGGCGCGGAGATCCACCGAGCAGCTCGCCGGTCTTCACGCGCCGCAACAGCAGGTGCAGATCGTGTTCCCAGGTGAAGCCCATTCCACCGTGCAGTTGCAGCGCCGTGCCGGCGACGCGCGAGCATGCCTCGCCGGCGAAGGACGCCGCTGACGACACCTGCGTTCGGCGAGCGGCCCGGCCGGCCGAATCGAGGGTCTGCGCGGCGGCTCTGACGGTGATGCGGGCGCATTCCACGTCCAGTGCCATGGTCGCGCAATGGTGCTTGACCGCCTGGAAGCTCCCGATCGCGCGCCCGAACTGCTGGCGCTCCTGGACGTACTGGACGGTCATCTCCAGGAGGCGCTCCGCCGCCCCGACGGCGTCCGCCGCATGGTGCAGAGCGAGCGCGTCGGCCATGGCTTCGGCGGCGTCATCCTCCGTCTTCGCCCATGAGCCAGCCGGAACCCGCACGCCGTCGAGGACAACGGATGCGAAGTCGCGGGTGAGGTCGAGGGTCGTCCGAGCGATACGAGACAACCCGTCGGAGGCGGCCGGGACCAGGGCAAGCACATGGGAGCCGTCCGCCGCTACGGCGGGCACCAGGAACAACTCCGCGGCCAGGCCCCCGACGACCAGAGGCACGCGACCGCTCAGGGACAGCGCGCCATCGGCCTGCTCCAGCCCGGCGACGCACTTCTCACCCGGTTCTGGTTGAGCGGGGACCGCGACGACCTTACCTTCGGCGATTCCCGCGGTCGCGTCCGCGGCGATGCCCGCGTCGTCCAGCGCCCGGCACACCAGCGCGGACTGCCCGATCGGCAACGGCGTCGCCGCGCGTCCGACCTCTTCGACGACCAGCGCCAGGTCGGCATGGGTCCCGCCCTCGCCGGAGCGCAGCAGCGAGAGCAGACCCATGGCCGCCGCGGCACCGAGACCTTCTCGGCGGACTCGGCTACGGCCGGAGTCCCCCGAACGGGCGTCCTCCAGGGCCGATGTGGCCTCCAGCCACTGACGCACCGCCTCGACGAGAGCCGCCTGCTCATCGGTGATGACGAGTTCCATGCCCCACTCCCTTCCCACCCTACATAGTTTACGAAGTATTCTATGTCAGCATGAACGGGGCGTCCCATGCACGGGCCGCCCGGATGTCCAACAGGGAGCCTGGCGCCATGACCGTCCCCGTACGACGCCGCCCCGGCGTGGCCGTCCTGCATGCCGCGGCCTGCGAGGTCTTCATCTCGCGCTGACCGTCGTCGAATGTGATCGGACCGCCGGGCCGCTCGGAGCCTCCTTCCCCGGCGATTCCAATCCCGCCTAACTTAACGATCACCCAGATCAGAAGAGGTATGTCATGTCAGACGAAGTGCTGGTGGAACACGCCGACGGCGTCACCGTGATCACCATCAACCGGCCCCAGGCACGCAACGCCGTGAACCGGGCCGTCAGCGACGGAATCGCCGCCGCGCTGGACGAATTCGAATCGCGCAGGGACCTCACCGCGGCTGTGATCACCGGCGCCGGCGGCACGTTCTGCTCCGGTATGGACCTCAAGGCATTCGTCGCCGGTGAGAACGTCACGGTCCCCGGCCGCGGTCTCGCGGGCATCACCCTGCGCCCCCCGCGGAAGCCGGTGATCGCCGCCGTGGAGGGCTACGCTCTTGCGGGTGGTTGCGAAGTGGCGCTGGCCTGCGACCTGATCGTCGCGGCAGAGGACGCCAAGTTCGGCATCCCCGAAGTCAAGCGAGGCCTGGTGGCCGGCGCCGGCGGCCTGATCCGGCTGCCCCGGCGTCTCCCTTACGCCGTCGCCATGAAGCTGGCGCTGACCGGTGAGTTCCTCTCAGCCTCGGACGCGGAGAAGTACGGCCTGGTGGTCGAGGTGGCCCCGAACGGCAAAGCCCTGGACGCCGCCCGGGACCTGGCCGCCCGCATCGCCGCGAACGCACCCCTCGCGGTCTCCACGACCAAGGAGGTCATCGTCGCCTCCGCCGACTGGTCCTCGGACGAGGCGTTCGAGCGGCAGGAGGAACTGATCCGGCCGATCTTCACCTCGCACGACGCCCGTGAAGGCGCCACCGCCTTCGCCGAGAAGCGCCCGCCCGTCTGGCGCGGCGAGTAAAGGCAAGCGGGGTCGGATGATCCGCTTCCGGGCGTCCGACCGCGCTCCTCCACTCGCCACCCCCGGCACCCGCCAGACCTTGACCGCCGCGGAGACGCTGCGGGCCGGCCAGAGGAAACCTCACGCACCGGACCTGGACATGCCCTAGAAGGTGCCGCCGTCGATGACGATGCGCTGCCCGGTCAGGTAGGACGCGCCGTCCGACACCAGGAACCGGACGACCTCGGCGACCTCCTCGGGCGTGCAGACGTGGCCGTAGGGGAAGGCTGCGTCCACCTGGCGGATGTCGTCGACCCCCATCGTGGCGCGCACCAGCCGCCGCCCCATGTCGGTGTCCACGACGCCTGGCGCGACCACGTTGACGTGCATGCCGTTGGCGCGCTCCTCCTTCGCCAGCACCTGCGCCAGCGCCTCCTGGGCCGCCTTGCCCATCGCGTAGGGGCCCGAGTTGGGGTGCAACAGGTCGGTGACCACGCTGGACACGAACACGATGTCGCTGCGTTCGGCGCGCCGCAGCAGCGGGATCAGCGCCTGGCTGAGGTGGTGCGGGCCGAAGGCGTGCACGCGCAGCACCCGCTCCAGCTCGGCGGGATCGGTGTCGGCCACGCTGTCGCCGCGGCTGGCGATCCCGGCGCTGTGCACGAGGATGTCCAGCCCGCCGAGCTCCTCCTCGACCGCCGCGGCGAGCGCCCGGCAGGCGTCGAGGGAGTCGACGGACGCCTGGAAGGCGCGGCCGTGCGCGCCGGCGGCCTCGATGTCGGCGACGGTCTTGCGGGCGGCCTCCTCGTCGCGCCGGTAGGCGATCGCGACCCGGGCGCCGCCGGCGGCGAGGGCCAGCGCGATCGCGCGACCGATCCCCCGGCCGCCGCCGGTGACCAGGGCCGTACGGCCGGCGAGAGAACTCATGGAAACTCCTTCACTCCTTCATCAGGACCCGTGCGGCGAGCACCGTCCTGTTTCGCGGCGGGGTCGTAAGCGTCCCCTGACAAGTATCCGTGCCGATCGTGTTCCGGGGGCGCAGAGCGGGCGATGTCCTGCACCGCGACTCGGCATGGCACGGGTGCGTCAGCCGATCTTCTTCAGTACCGGGTCGGAGGCGAACTCGGCTCGGGCGATCGAACGGCGATGCACCTGATCAGGACCGTCGGCGATCTGCAGATACCGTGCCTGCGCGAACAGCATCGCCAGAGGGGTGTCCTGCGAGAGACCGGCGCCGCCGAAGATCTGGATGGCCTCGTCCACGAGGTGCTTGACCGTCAAGGGCGTCATGACCTTCGCGGCCGCGATGTCGTGCCGGGCGGCCTTGGGGCCGTCCACGTCCATCCGCCAGGCCGCGCGCAGGACCATGAGGCGCGCGGCATCGAGGCGGATTCGCGCGTCGGCGACGGTCGCCTGCACCACCCCCTCGTCGGCCAGGGGCCGGCCGAACGCGACGCGGGTGCGAGCCCGTTCGGTCATTAGAGCTATGGCCCGCTCCCCCATGCCGATCAGCCTCATGCAGTGATGGATCCGGCCGGGCCCCAGACGCGCTTGGGCGACTGCGAAACCGCCGCCGCGCGGACCGAGCAGGTTCTCCTTCGGCACGCGGACGCCGTCGAACACGATCTCGCCGTGCCCGCCTTCGTGCCGGTCGTCGAAGCCGAGCACCATCGTCGACCGGGTCCGGGTCATGCCGGGAGTATCCGTCGGCACCAGCACGATGCTGTGCCTGCGGCCGACGGGAGCATCCGGATCGGTCACACCCATGACCAGCGCAACTCGGCAGTCCTCACGCAGTGCGGCGGTCGACCACCATTTACGGCCGTTGAGAACCCATGCGTCGCCCTCGTCGAGGATCTCCAACCGGACGTTGTTCGCGTCGGAGCTGGCGACGTCGGGTTCGGTCATCGAGAAGCAGGACCGGATCGCGCCGTCGAGCAAGGGAACGAGCCATTCGTTTCGCTGATCGGGCGTACCGTAACGGGTCAGCAGTTCCATGTTGCCCGTGTCGGGCGGCGAGCAGTTGAGCGCCTCGGGTGCGATGGCGGGGCTCCAGCCCGTCAGCTCGGCGAGCGGGGCGTACTCAAGGTTGGTGAGACCCTGGCCACCTTCCTGACGGAGGAAGAGATTCCACAGACCGGCGGCCTTGGCCGCATCTTTCAGCTCCGCCATGATCGGGGGCGCGCCCCAGCGGCCGGGGTCGTCCTGGAGCTGCCGCTCGAAGACCGGCTCGGCCGGAAGCACTCGTTCTTGCATGAAGGAGATGAGCTTCTCCCGCAGGGCCATGACCTTGGGCCCGTACTCGAAATCCATTGAGTTCTCTCCAGTTTGATGATCGTCTAGCGGCGTAGTTCGGGATGGTTGGACTCGGCGGCGAGCTCGAGCGCGCGATGCAGCAATGGCTCAACCATCTCGGCGATGCCGTCGAAGCCTTGGCCGACCGTCGCGCCACCTGCATGGCGGGCACGGATGCCCTCCAGGATCACGGCGACCTTGAAATCGGCGAAAATGGTGTACCAGTCGGTTTCTGGCCGCTCGATGCCACATCGGTCGGCGTACCGCCCGACCATCTCGCCACGGCTGGGGAAACCGTCGAGTGTGGCCAACCCCCGGGTGATGGGATTGGGCTCGGCCCCCGGGACGTCCCAGAAGCTCAGCATGATCCCGACGTCCGCGAGCGTGTCGCCGAGCGTCGCCATCTCCCAGTCGAGCAGCGCGACGATGCGGGCAGGGTCGCGCGCGGACACGAGCACGTTGTCGAGCTTGACGTCGCCATGGACGATTCCCGAACGGCGCGTCTCCGGAAGGGCACGACGCAGTTTTCCGAGCAGTATCGCCACCTCCGGCCTGTCCGCGCCTCGGGACGCCTCCCACTGGCGCGCCCAGCGGTCGAGCTGGCGCGCGAGGTAGCCATCCGGCCGCCCGAAGCCGCCGAGTCCTACTTCCGCGGGCTCTAGGCAATGAAGGTCGGCGAGAGTGTCGACAAGGGCGAAGCCCAGTTGCCGGCGTTCGTCCGGAGTGAGGGCAGAGGCCTGTTCCAGCGTCCCGACGGGGACGCCGTCGACCAGGCTCATCAGATAGAAGGGGGCCCCTATGACCGACGCGTCCTCGCAGAGGTGGACTGCCTCTGGGACCGGGACGGTACTGCCTGCAAGAGCCCGGATCACCGTGTACTCGCGCTTCATGTCGTGCGCGCTGGGCAGCAGGTGTCCGTACGGCGGCCGGCGCAGCACCCACACACGCTCGTCATCTGCGAGCCGGTAGGTCGGGTTGGAGCGGCCGCCGCCGATCAACGACGCCGTCAGGTCTCCTCGCAGCCCGCCGTCCAGCACGCGGTCCAGGTAGACGCTCAGCGCGCCGAGCCCTTGGACCAGCGGATCTTCGGTCACATCACCCACCCTCCAAGGCAACATAGTTCACGAAGTATCCTATGTGAACCAGATGTCGACATCCAGGGAGGCACTACATGCGCGTCGAAGGCATCAGCACACTGGTCACAGGCGGGGCGTCCGGCCTCGGCCTCGGTACGGCCACCCGGCTGGCGAAGGCCGGAGCCCGCGTGGTCATCGCCGACCTGCCCCGTTCACGCGGCGCGCAGGTCGCGGACGAACTCGGGGACAACGTGCGGTTCGTGCCCACGGACGTCACGTCGGAGCAGCAACTGCATGCCGCCATCGAGGTGGCCCGCGAGGCCGGCCCGCTCCGTGCTCTAGTGCACTGCGCCGGCATCGGCCACGCCATCCGTGTCGTCGGACGCGACGGCGAGCCGGGTGACCTTCCGGCATTCGAGCAGGTCGTCCGGGTCAACCTGATCGGTTCCTACAACGCGCTCCGCCTGGGCGCCGCCGCCATGGCGGCCGGAGAGCCGGTGGACGGCGAACGCGGCGCCATCGTGCTGACCGCGTCGGTGGCCGCGTTCGAGGGCCAGATCGGCCAGATCGCCTACACCGCCTCCAAGGCCGGCGTCGTCGGCATGACGATCGTGGCGGCCCGCGACCTGGCCTCCAAGCACATCCGGGTCAACACCATCGCACCCGGCCTGATGGACACGCCCCTGTTCGACTCGCTGCGCGACGACGTCAAGCAGTCACTGGCGGCGTCCATTCCGAACCCGCAGCGATTCGGGACAACCGACGAATACGCCCAGACCGCGCAGTTCCTTATCGAGAACGCCTACGTCAACGGCGAGACCATCCGGATCGACGGGGCCATCCGGATGGCCCCGCGCTGACACGGCTAAATGGCGTGCCCTGGACGCACCGAGGCACGTCCAGGGCACGTTAAAGTTCTCACGCAGCTCCAGGCTGCTCTGCGGAAGAAGCAGCGACATTGTCCGGTCAGGGCCCTGATATGCCCGGCGACCGCACGGACGGGCACGCCATTTTCATGGATGCCTCTATTGGCACCGTTATTCTACTCACGCTGAAGTGCCAGCCGAATGAGGAGCTCGTTAACCGCGACATGTGAAGGCCTATCCAGGGAGTAGAGGATCGCAGATGCCACGTCGTCAGCGGTGAGCACCTCGAACGAGCTGTAGTGCTCCTTGACTTGCTCCCGGACCCGGTCATGGGTGATGTGATCAGCGATCTCAGTGGTCACGATCCCGGGCTCGATGACCGTGACCCGAACTCCGTACTTGAGCGCCTCCTGCCGCAGCGCCTCGCTCTAGAGTCGCAAGGCATCGTGCATTGAACTGCGTGCGGAGACCGTACTCGCTCGTCTGGCCGGAGAAGTCCAGATATTCGGCATGATGCTTGAGATCAATGAAGAGTTGCTCTACAGATTCGATCTGCTCCAGAGCTACCTTCTTCAACTGCTCTGCAGGAGGAGACAAGTGACTCCTTCGCCAGTTGGGGGTGTGCACTAACGCAGTTGCTCAACCAGGCCCCCGGATACACCGAAGAGCGGTGGGCCCTGCGGGCAACCTCATGCCAGCGCGATGCCGCGTATCCGCGCGAGTCAGGCAGTTAGTCAGTCACCAAGATCAGAAGACCACTCCGCTGCAACTGGAGTGGCCCGTGACCTGGGTGGGCGATACTGGGTTCGAACCAGTGACCTCTTCGGTGTGAAGCAATCAAGGGAAGTCGATCTTGGTCGATTCGAGTCGGATGGGGAGCCTCTGACCTGCAAAAACTTCCTGGCAAAGTCGCTGCAAGTCGATGGGAGCCTGAAGGCGTTGGCTCCCGAAACTGGCTCCCGTGCGAGAAGCAGGGACAGCGCCAGCCTGCTCATACGAGCATGGCCCGACCGATCCTGAGTTCGTGGGTGATCCGTGGGTACGGATACACGGTGACGCACGTGACAGTATGTCGGCTGATGTTCGGTCGTCCATGACGATCTCCTCTGATGCGAAGGCGGCCGGGGGGTCGCATCATTGTTCGTGTCGGGGGACGCGCGATGTACCCGCAGTCGGCGGGGATTCGGCCATATTGCCCCGGCATGTGGCGGAGTGACCCGAGTAGTGGCGGGGTGACCCGAGTCGTTCGCTTACGATCGGCCGCCCCGGTGGCGGGCCGGTTCGGGTGGCCAGTCCACACCTACCACGCACGCCTCTTCGGCCACTCCCCCAGTTCCGAACGTGCTGGGCGCCTCCGGCATCTGCCGGCAGCTGGGCGGGCTCACCTCCGGCGTGGACGACACCGAGCCGGGCATCGAGACAGCACACGAGACACGGATCTTCTCAACTCAAGAGCAAATATCGCTAGATGAATATAAGGTGGCGGGATGACAGAGGAGAGCGCTCCGCCCTGTGTCGACCTGGAGACTCCGAGCCCGGCAAGGATCTACGATGTCTTCCTCGGCGGTAAGGACAACTTCGCCGTCGATCGCGCCGCCGCTCAGCTCGCTCTGCAGGCCGGTCCCGATATCCCGCTGGCCGCGCGTGAGAACCGAGCCTTTCTAGGGCGCGCCGTACGGTTCGCGATCGAGTCGGGGATCCGACAATTCATCGACGTCGGCACCGGGCTGCCGACGCAGGGCAGCGTCCACGAGATCGCACAGTCCCGCGCTCCTGAGGCGCGCACCGTCTATGTCGACAACGACCCGATCGTGCTGGCGCACGCGCGAGCGTTGCTTTCGCTGTCCGACACCACGACCGTGATCCAAGGGGATCTGCGTGAACCCCTAACCATCCTTGGTAATCCGCGCCTGCAGGAACTGATCGACTTCCGGCGGCCTGTCGCCGTTTTGATGCTCGCCGTGCTTCACTTCGCCACAGACGAGGAGGTACGGGACACGATCGCTGCGTTCCACGAGGCCATGGCCTCCGGGAGCCTACTGGTCATCTCCCACGGTACGCCGGACGGCCACCCCGAGGATGGCTCCTCCACCGAAGACGCGTGGCGCAACGCCTCGGCGCGAATCCGTGGCCGTAGCCGAGACGAAGTTCAAGCCATGTTCCGCGGCTTCGAGCTGCTGGAACCAGGCGTCGTCTGGGTGAGCCAGTGGCGACCCGACGACGGAGACGGCGCCGGCACTCGATGGGTGTACTGCGGCGTCGGACGCAAAGAGCGCGGAGCCTGAAGGGACCACCGGTTCTGCGCGGCTGTTCGGACGACGGCGACGCCACCGCGCGATTCCCGAAAGTCGTGCCTTCCCGCCCGACAGAGCGGGAAGGCACGATGACCGCGGGTGAACCGACGCACATCAGCAGAGGACGCCGCGCTGTGCCTCCCGTTTACGGTCACCGAGGCGGCATCTCGACGACCATGCCTCGGCACCGGAGGGTCCGCTTTTCGAGCCTCGCTGGACCTGCCGTCACGCGATGCCCGCTGACGGTTCCGAAAGATGCCCAGGGAGAGTGCGTGCGCTAGGAAGGTTGGTGCGACACGTTGCCGGGGAACGGCGCGGTCTGGATGGTGGTGACCACCTTGTGGGTGGCCACCGAGAAGACGCGGATGTTGCCCGGGCCTGTCTTCCAGGTGCCGGAGACCGCCTTCTCGGTGGCGGCCACGCCATCGTCATTGACCGTGTCCGGGCCGCCCTCGCTGACGTAGGCCAACTTCCCGTCGTTGGAGAAGGTCACCGTCAGCCCCATGCCACTGGTCGGCACGACCGTGGACGAGTAGTCGGCCAGAGAGATCACCGCGACCCCGCCGATGCCCAGCGTCACCCAGGCCTGCGTGCCGTCAGGGGTGATGGTGACGTACTCGGGGGCGCTCTTGGCCCCGTGGTCGATCGTGGCCAGTCGGGCACCGGTAGCGATATTCGTGGCGGTCGTCGTCCCGTCGTAGTTGGACGAGAGGAGGGTGCGCCCGTCGGGCGTGACCGCCAGCCATTCGGGCAGATGCCCGGTCGAAAGCGTGTCGAGCCGATTCCCGGCCGTGTCGAAGACGTACACGTCATCGACGCCGGCGACGTACACCCGCCTTCCGTCGGGGCTGAGCGTCAGCGCGAACGAGTCCTTCACCGGCCAGGTGCGCACGACCGTGTTCGAGCTGGTGTCGATCACGTACACCGTCGTGTCCCGGCCGGTCGCGCCGAGCCCCTGGTAGCCCACCTCGTACAGGTAGCGGCCATCGCGGCTCATCGCACCCAGCACCGGCCCGTTGACGTTGACCGACTTGTCGATCTGCCGGGTGCAGGCATTGAGCACCTCGACGGTGCCGCCGCCCCAGTTGTCGATGTAGACGGTCTTGCCGTCCTTGGAGACGTAGCTGTTGGATGGGCCGTTCAGCCCGGAGATCGATCCGGTCGCCTTCAGCCGCGTGAGGTCCAGCTCGTACAGGTAGCCGCCGAAGCCGGTCGAGTATCCAGTCGAGGCCAGCTGACTCGCCGGCGGGCACGCCGGCGTGATCTGTGCGGATGTCGCGACGGTGGTCCTCGTTGACGCTGCCGCGGTGGCCGTGCCCGCTCCGGCCAGCGCCAGGGCGGCCGAGACCGCCGCAACCGACCGTTTCCCGATCTTGCGCACGTGATCCTCCGATCACCGAAGTTGACGTCGGCAGGGCAGAGCCGAGGAGCGTTTCGACCACTCGTTTCTCATGGGCTTCATGACGCGGCAGGCCGGACGAGACGTACGCTCGCCGATCGCGCCTGCGGCGGAGATGGTCCCGGAGGGTGCTGGTCATCCTCGTCGTGCCGACGCCGTGTGCCAGGGAAGCTAAGCCTGCGACTCCGATGTGTCAATGGAGTCAGCGCCCCCGTCCGACCGTTCTGGCGCCCTCGCATGCAGCCTGACCTGGAAGAACGAATCCAAATAAAAAGATAGACAGTTGAATGATTGAGTTATATTGTCCAGATCCTGAGCGTCGCCGAGGGAGGCCTCGTGTCCGGTTCAGAAGATGGCGGGCCATCCGCGCACACGACACGGCCGATTCGAAGCCGGCCTGCTGCTGGTCGCGGCCGAGAAGCCGCCTCGGGCACACCGCGACCGTCGGGGGCAGGCACCATGACACTCCGCCACTGAGCCGGTCCGTGATGAGGTGAGGTGTATGCGCTACAACGAGTTCGGATTCTTCGAGGACAACGCTCGGGAGGCAGGACTGCCTTGGACGGGACGCCCGGCGGTGCGGCGAGAGTTCGTCGATGTCGGTGCCGGCCAGCGCGTGAGCGCCCTGATCTGGGGTGATGGGGCGCCCCGCACCGTGCTGCTGCACGGCGGTGCGCAGAACGCGCACACATGGGACACCGTCGCCTTGGCTCTCAACCGCCCGCTGATCGCCATCGACCTGCCGGGGCATGGACACTCCGATTGGCGCGAGGACCGGGATTACTGGCCCGTCCGCAACGCCGAGGCGATCGCCACGGTCATCGAACGCCTCGCTCCAGAGGCCGAAATGGTCGTAGGCATGTCGCTGGGCGGCCTTACGGCGATCCGCCTGGCGGCGCGGCACCCTGCGCTAGTGCGGAAGCTCGTCGTGGTGGACGTGACACCGGGCGTCAACCTGGAGAAGGCCGCGCCCATCGCGGCGTTCGTCGACGGCCCCGAGACGTTCGCTTCCCTGGATGAACTGCTGGAACGGACGATCCGCTTCAACCCGAGCAGGTCGGTCAGCTCGCTGCGCAGGGGGATCATGCACAACGCCGGTCGTCGCGAGGACGGCACGTGGCAGTGGCGGTACGACCGCCTCCGGCCTCCGGGAGACCGCCTCGCCTTCGAGGGACTCTGGGACGACCTCGCGGCGGTGAAGGTGCCGACGATGCTGGTCCGGGGCTCGCTTTCCGGCGTCGTCTCCCCCGACGACGTCGATCAGTTCTCGCGCCGCGTCCCTCATGCACGAGTCGAGACCGTGGAGGGCGCGGGCCACTCGGTCCAAGGTGACAGGCCTGTTGAGCTGGCACGTCTGCTCGATGCCTTCGCCTGACGGCGGAGAGCACGGTGGTCCAACGGATGAGGCACCGCCCCACGTCGTCATGCGCCGAAACGACACCTGGCCTAAATATAGATTAATCATTTAACCTAAGCTGAGGGTCATGCATCAGCTCAAGGGCTTCGGCCCGGCAGTCGGAGCGGACGGTGAGCTGCTCGTTTCCGATCACGAGCACGTCCGCGTCCTCACCATCAACCGACCGCATGCCCTGAACGCGATCACGACCGTTCTGGGCGACCGGCTTGGAGACGCCCTGAGTGCGGCGGACGCCGATCCGCACGTGCGGGCCATCGTCATCACCGGATCCGGTGAGCGCGCCTTCTGCGCCGGCGGTGATCTGAAGGAGATCGACGCGAGCAGCACTCGGTCCGGCCGCGGGGTGCGCGTCGTGACACGGCTGGTGCAGCAGCGAATAGCCACCCCGGTCATCGCGGCGGTCAACGGACTCGCCTACGGCGGGGGCTTGGAGCTGATGCTGGGTTGCGACCTCGTCGTCAGTGCCTCCCATGCCCGGTTCGCCCTTCCCGAAGTGAAACGCGGCCTGCTCGCCAGCGGCGGAGGCCTGGTCCGTCTGCAGGACGTCGTAGGGCAGCGGCGTGCTCTGCAGATGCTGCTGACCGGAGAGCCGATCGACGCGCCGACCGCCCATGAATGGGGCCTGGTCAACACGCTTGCCCCGCAGGGGGAGGTGCTCGCGACCGCTCTACGCCTGGCGTCGATCATCGCGGAGAACGCCCCGCTCTCGGTTCGCATGAGCAAGGCCGCGGTCTACGAGACGGCCCGCTTGCCTGAAGCTGAGGCGTGGGCGCTGACCGCGTCATACCATGCCCGGCTCATCAAGAGCGACGACGCCGTGGAAGGACCGCGCGCGTTCGCCGAGAAGCGTCCGCCGCGCTGGTCAGAGCGGTGAGGCACGATCCCCCACGCTCAGCTGGTTCGGGTGTTCGACCAGACGGCGGCATTGGTCGCGGAGATACGGAGGAAGCATGAACGGGCACGACCAGGTGGCCATCGTCACCGGCGGGACGCGCGGGATCGGTGCCGCCATCACCCGCCTCCTGGCCGCCGACGGCATGCATGTCGTGGCGGTCTTCGCGAAGGACGATGAGGCGGCCCGAAGGCTCGCCGAGGAACTGGCGGACGACGGCGCTTCGATATCCGTGCACCGAGGAGATGTGGGCGATCGCGGCTTCTGCTTCGGCCTGGTCCGCGAAGTCCTGTCCCTCCATGGCCGCGTCGATCATCTGGTGAACAACGCCGGATTCCTGGTGGAGAACAAGGCGAGGGACATGACGCCCCAGGAATGGGACGAGGCGCTGAGGGTCAATCTCACTGGCCCCTTCAACCTGGCTCAGGCCGTTCTCGCCCCGATGACCGAACGCCGTTTCGGCCGCATCGTCAACGTCGGCAGTGTGACGGCCACGATGGGCAACCCGATGGAGGCCGGGTATGCCGCGGCCAAGGCCGGGCTTCTCGGTTTGACGCGTTCGCTGGCACGATCGGCGGCCCGCAAGGGCGTGACCGTGAACCTGGTGGTCCCCGGCGTCTTCGAGACCGATATGACCAATGCCATGGACTCCGCCGACCAGGAGACCATTCGGTCGATGATCCCGCTGGGACGGCGCGGGGACCCGGCGGAACTGGCCCACGCTGTGCGGTTCCTCCTCGACGAGCGCGCCGCCTACATCACCGGCTCGGTGATCACTGTGGACGGTGGGCTGAGCATGGGCGCCTGACCGGCTCCCGGAGAAGTGGACGTTCGAGGAGGCAGCATGGAGAACGAGATCACGGTGGGCGTGCGCGTTCCGCACGGATTGTTCAGTGATACCGCGGCCTTGCGGGACTTCGTGGCCGGCGCCGAGGAAGCGGGAATCGATCGGCTCTGCGTCGGCGACCACGTGACCTTCAAGGGCGGCCAAGGCTTCGACGGCCTCGTGCACGCCACCGCGCTGGCGGCGGTGTCCACCCGGATCACGATCCAGACGGCCGTCTACCTGCTCCCGCTGCGCCATCCCGTCCCGGTCGCACGCCAGGTCGCGTCCCTGGCAGAGTTCGCTCCGGGGCGTGTGGTGTTCGGTGTCGGCGTCGGGGGCGAGGACCCTGCGGAGTACCGTGCCTGCGGCGTGGATCCCCGGTCACGGGGGCGGCGGATGAACGAGTCACTCGGCGTGGTCCGAGCGCTGCTCAACGGAGCGGAGGTGACGGCGTCCGGGGAGTTCTTTCCGCTGGAGGACGTCTGCATCCGTCCGATCCCGTCGAAGCCCGTGCCGATCGTGGTCGGGGGCCGTTCGGAGGCCGCACTGCGCCGCGTCGCCCTCCACGCGGATGGCTGGCTCGCCTTGTGGGTCAGCCCTGAACGATATGCAAAGGCGTGCACCCAGATCGAAAAGTTGGCGGCGGCCGATGGGCCCCGCGCTGACGGCTGGCGGCACGGCATGCACGTCTGGTGCGGGTTCGACCGTTCTCCGGAACAAGCACGCAGCGCGCTGGCCGGCAGCATGGAGCAGATCTACCGGACTCCCTTCGAGAAGTTCGAACGCTATACCCCGTACGGGACGGCCGAGGATGTGGCGGGCGCCCTGCGAGGGTACGTGCGGGCGGGATGCCGGTCGTTCAACCTGATCCCGGGAGACGCCGGCGCGCAGGAGACCATCGAGGGCGCCCGCAGCGTCCGCAAGCTGCTCAACGGCCAGGCACTGGCCGGATAGCGAACAGGCGTTGAGGGTCTCCCGACCAGGGAGGTCCTCAACGCCTGCGGCGACGCGAGGGGATCAGTCCCGGCAGGACCGTGATGGCTCGTTCCGGGCACTGACGGGCGCCGTCGTGCGCCTGCCCTCTTGGATGATGAGAGCAACGCTTTGCGCGGTCGGAACGTCAGCCGAGGAGGGTCCTGCCGCCGCACAGCATCAGCGTCGCGCCGGTGAGGTACGCCATGTCGTCGGAGGCCAGTGACACGACCGCGCGTCCGATGTCGCCCTCCGGGTCGCCCATGCGGCCGAGGGGTATCTGCGCGATGATGCGGGCGAAGCGGTCCGGGTCCGCGTCGCGGAACTCCTCGGCAGCCGGGCTGAGGGCCGCGGGACAGATCGCGTTGACGCGGATGCCGAACGGTCCCCACTCGCGTGCCGCCACCCGCGTCAGTCCCCTGATCGCCTCTTTCGCCATCGCGTAGGAGCCGAACCCGCGTTCGCCCTCCACCGCCGCCGAGGAGCCGAAGTTCACCACGCTCCCCGCGGACTTCCGCAGGTGCGGCAGCGCGGCGCGCATCGCGTGGAAGGTGGCGAGCGGACCGGTGCGGTAGGCAAGGTCGACGTCGTCGTCATCGGTGTCCGCCAGCAGCCGCTGCACCGACGACTGGGCGTTGTTGACCAGCACGTCCAGCCGGCCGAAGGTCTCGGCGCACGACTGGACCATGCGCTCGATGTCCGCGCGCAGCCCGACGTCCCCGACCACGCAGTGCACCCGGGCGCCACGGGCCTCGATCTCGGTGGCGACCGCATGCAGCTTGCTCTCCGTACGGCCGGTGATGGTGATGGCCGCCCCTTCGGCGGCCAGGGCCAGCGCGACTCCGCGTCCCACGCCCTGACCGGCGCCCGTCACCAGGGCGACCTTGCCGGCGAGACGGCCTCCACGCTGGCGGCTCTCCCCCGTTGCGGCCAGCGCCTCCTCCGGAGCGCTCACTCGCCCTTCCCCAGTCCCTCGAAGCGCGGTGGCCGCCGTTCGATGAAGCTGCGCACGCCCTCCCGGTAGTCCGGCCCCTTCCGGGCCTCCTTGAGGAGGGCGCGGGCATCCTGGTTGCCTTCTGCGAAGCTGCGCGCCTGATCGTCGCGGAGCTGCCTCTTGATCAGCGACATGGCGTACGGGCTGCACTGGCGCGCGAGCCTGCCCGCGTACTCCACGGCCGCGGGCAGGAGCTCCTCCGGCTCCAGCAGGCGGTTCACCAGACCCATCTCCAGCGCCTCCGTACCGGTCACGGGACGGGAGGACAGGAGCAGATCGCTCGCGTTCCCGAACCCCACGACGCGCGGGAGGATCCATGCCACCCCGTCCTCGGCGACGAGGCCCCGCTGGCTGAATGCCGCGGCGAACTTCGCGTTCGGCACCGCGAACCGCACGTCCGACATCAGCGCCTGGTTGAACCCGATGCCCGCGCACGCCCCGTTCACCGCGGCGATCACGGGTTTGGGCAGGTCGACGGGGCGGGTGCGCGGCGGCAGCTGGTCGGTCGGATACGGCTTGGCGCCGGACGAGGCCGCGTCCAGCACCGCCATGTCCATGCCGGGGCAGAAGCTGCGGCCGGCCCCGGTGATGACGACCGCCCGCACTCGCGGATCGGTCTCCGCCTGCTCGAAGAGCTCGTTGTAGAGCAGCTCCATCTCCAGGGTCCACGCGTTGTGGCGGCCTGGACGGTTGAGGGTGAGCACGAGCACCCCGTCGTCGGTGCGCTCGCTGAGGATCACCGGCTCGCCGGAGGCGACCGGGGCGGCCTCCGCGCCGGCGTTCGGTGTCGCCGGGTCTTCGGTCGACGTCGTCATGGTTCAGGCCACCCCTTCGAGCCGCACCGCGGCGGTTCCGCTCACCACTTCGGTGCCGTCCTGGCGGACGGTCCGGACGGACAGCTCCGCCAGGGAGCCGCCCTCATCTGTCGTGATCTCCTCGACGGTCGCGGTCGCGGTGAGCGTGTCCCCGGGCCAGACCTGCGCCTTGAATCGGACGCCGAAGCGCAGGAGGGAGTCCCTGCCGAACCAGTCGGTGAGGAGGCGGCCGGTCAGGCCCATGGTCAGCATCCCGTGAGCGAACACCCCGGGATATCCCGCGATCCCGGTCGCGAACTCGTGGTCGGTGTGAAGCGGGTTGTAGTCTCCCGAGGCACCCGCGTACTGGACGATCTGAGTCCGCTTGAGGTCCTCGACGACGACGCGCTCCCGCGACTCGCCGACCTTGATCTCGTCGCTGCGAACGGGCATCAGCCGTTCCCTCCGTTGTCCTCGGCGTCCGAGGCGGGCCCGGACGCTTCCGCCAGCACGCCGACCGAGCGGGCCGTCACCACGAGGTCGCCCGCGGCGTCCCGGTACTCGGTGATCGTTTCGCTGAACCGCAGGAGCCCGGCGCGGCCGGTCTTCTCCCACGAACGGCCCGGCCGGCTCTCCGCCGACAGGATGTCGCCGACGCGCACCGGCCGGTGGTACTCGAAATGCTGCTCCGCGTGAAGACCGCCCGAGCCTTCGAGCGCCTCGCCGGGCCCGGCGCCGGAGCCGAACCACTTCTGGCCGGGCTTGGGCCGCAGGGGATAGTCGTCGTCGAACTGGGCGGCGGCCATCGTGAAGGTGGGCGGGGCCGCCGCACGGCCCTCCGGGTCGGCGAGCTCGGCCTGGTAGGCCGCGTCGTCGTCTCCGATGGCACGTGCGAACATCAGCACGTGCCCGGCTTCGACCGGGAACCTCGGCACCGGCATGGACATCGTCCTTTCAGTGGGATCTGCGAGTCGCCGCAGAATCGGGTCGGCTTCGGGCATCAGGCGGACGAGGCGCCCAGCTCCCCGACGACTTCGTCGGTGTGCTCGCCCAGAGCGGGGGCCGCGGACCGCGGCTTGCCGTCCACGTCCCAGAAGGCCACGGGTGTGGCGGGAGTGCGCAGGGGCGGCGTCCCGGCCATGCCGGGCTGCTCGACGAAGGCTCCGACGGCCTCCGCCTGCGGGTCGGTGATGATCTCCGGCAGCGTCCGGACGGGCGCCCACCACACTCCTGCGGCATCGAAGTTCGCCGCCCATTCCGCCATCGGGCGCGAGGCGAACTCGCGGTCGAGGATCTCGATCAGTTCCCGCGTGTTGCGGCGGCGGGCCCGGGCCGTGGCGAAACGCTCGTCGTCTTCGAGGTCCTCGCGGCCGAGCGCCTTGAGCAGGCCCGGCCAATGCCGGTCGCCTTCCAGGCCGACGAGCCAGAACCAGCGGTCGTCGCCTGCGCGGTAGCAGTTGTACAGGGGAGTTTCGTGCTCGGTGCGCGGGCGCGTCCGGCCTCGTTTGCCGAAGAAGTTCTGGATGGCGAGGTCGTTCGCGATCGCGTAGGTCCCGGACCGGAGCAGCGAGACGTCCACCACGCCGCCCTCTCCCGTCCGCTCCCTGCGCAGGAGGGCGGCGAGAACGCCGGCGACCAGGTTGGCCGCCGCCGCGCGGTCGCCCATGCCCGGACGGATGGCGGGCGGGGCCTCCCCCGCCGGATTCAGCATCGAGGCGATTCCGGAACTCGCCCAAAACGCCGAGACGTCGTATCCGGCCCGGTCCCTGTCGGGGCCGGACCAGCCGTACCCCGTGAGCGTCCCTATGACCAGCCGGGAGTGGCGCGAGCGCACCGTCGCCGGGTCGAGCCCGAGTCGTTCCAGGGCCGCGGGGCGCATGTTGGTCACGAAGACGTCGGCGGTCTCCAGCAGCCGGTCCATGACGCGCCGCCCCTCGTCCTGCCGGAGGTCGAGGACGACGCCGCGCTTGCCGCGGTTGTCGGTCTCGAAGGGGGGTGCCGCCTCCGTGTCCTGCCCCACGTGCCGGAGGGTGTAGCGGAAGGGGTCGCCGCGCGGCGGCTCCACTTTGATCACGTCCGCGCCCCAGTCGGCGAGCATCGCCGCGGCGGCCGGGGCCGCGACCCAGGTGCCGAGCTCCACGACGCGGTATCCCTCGAGCGGCCGCAACCGAACCTCCATCGACGCAGTGACTCTGAATGATTTAGCTATATACACTAATCTAACGCCAATGCTCAGGGCCACCCCTCAGGGGCGCCCCTCTCCTCACCCGAGCCCGGAGGCCGGCCGATGCGTCGCACGATCTTCAGCGAAGAGCACGAACTCTTCCGTCAGACCGCCCGAACGTTCTTCGAACGCGAGTGCGCCCCCCATGTCGACGACTGGGAGCGCGCCGGCCAGGTGAGCCGGGACGCCTGGGCGGCGGCCGGCAAGGCCGGGTTGATCGGCTGGGAGTTCCCCGAGGAGCACGGAGGGCAGGGTGTCCGGGACTTCCGGTACAACGCGATCATGGCCGAGGAGATGGCCTCGACCGGCTCGGTCGGCATCGGCCTCGGTCTGCAGAACGACGTCATCCCCCCGTACTTGGGCGGGCTGACCACCGATGAGCAGAAGGCCCGCTGGCTACCGGGCGTCGTCGCCGGGGAGACCATCTGCGCCCTCGCCCTGTCCGAGCCCGGCGCGGGCTCGGACCTGAAGAACATCCGCACCACCGCACGCCGCGACGGCGACGAGTGGGTGATCGACGGATCGAAAACCTTCATCACCAACGGGATCCTCGCCGACCTGGTCGTCGTCGCCTGCAAGACCGACCCAGAGGCGGGCCACAAGGGCATCAGCCTGATCGTCGTCGAGCGGGGGGCCGACGGCTTCGAGCGGGGCCGCAAGCTGGACAAGATCGGCATGATGGCCCAGGACACCGCCGAGCTGTTCTTCCGCGGCGTCCGGGTCCCCGCGGAGAACCTGATCGGACAGGAGGGGCGCGGTTTCTACCACATGATGGGCAACCTCCCCACCGAGCGGCTGGCGATCGCGGTGTCGTCCCTCGCCGCCGCCGAGCGCGCCTTCGCGATCACTCTCCAGTACGCCGGCGAGCGGACCGCGTTCGGCCGGCCGATCGGGAACTTCCAGGCCAACAGGTTCGCCCTCGCCGACGCCCGCGCGAAGCTGAACGCCGCGCGAGGGTACGTCGACGGCTGCATCATGGCGCTGGTCGAGGGGCACCTGACGGCGGACGACGCCGCCGCGGCGAAGTACTGGACATCGGAGACCGCATGGGGGGTGATCGACCGCTGCATGCAGCTCTTCGGCGGCTACGGCTACGTCAACGAGTACGAGATCGCCCGCATCTGGCGGGACAACCGCGTCCAGCGGGTCTACGGCGGGACCTCCGAGATCATGCAGGAGATCGTCGGCCGTTCCCTGGGGCTGTGACGGCGATGACTCCGACCACCCCCGCCCCGCTCGCGGCCGCGCACCGACCGGCCGACACCGCCGCCCCTCTCTGGGAGATCACCGTCGGTGAACTCCTCCGCGACCTGGCGGGCAGGCATCCCCAGCGCGCGGCGCTCATGTGGCCCGAGGGAGACCGGATCGCCCAGATGACGTGGGCCGAACTCCTGGCGGGAGCGGAGCGCGCCGCCGGCCTCGTCCTCTCCCTCCTCTCCCCCGGTGAGCCGCTCGCCGTCTGGGCCCCGAACTCACCGGACTGGGTGGTGCTCGAGTACGGAGCCGCTCTGGCCGCCACTCCCCTGGTGCCGGTCAACCCCAATCTCACCGACGCCGAGGCCGCGTACCAGCTCCGCCAATCGGGGGCGCGGCTGATCATCGCGGCGGACGAGCACCGCGGCAGGCCACTGCGCGACCGCGCGATCGAACTCGCGGGCGAGCATGCCGAGCCCTGCCCCGTACTCGGCATGGACGCCTGGCGGACGGCCGCACGGCCCGATCCCTCGTCGTTGCCACTGCCCGCTCCCGAGTCCCCCTTCCTTCTCCAGTACACCTCGGGGACGACCGGCCTGCCGAAGGCCGCCGTGCTCAGTCATCTGGCCTGCGTGAACAGCGGCCGCTTCGGCATGAAGAAACTGCACGAGCCCGGAACGGCCGAGGTCTATTGCACGCCGCTGCCGCTCCATCACGTCGGCGCCTCGGTCTGCGCCGTGCTCACCGCCGCATCGGTGGGCGCCACCCTGGTGCTCGCGCCCGCCTTCGACGCCGCGAGCGTGCTGGAGCTCGCCGAGAGGTCGAAGACCACGATCCTCGGACTCGTGCCGACGATGATGACCGACATCCTGGCGAGCCCCGATCTGCGCACCCGGGACCTGAGCAGCCTCCGCGTCGTCTGCGGTGGCGGATCGACGGTGCCGCCGGAGCTGATAAGGCGCTTCGAGACCAGCCTGGGCGTCCAGTTGAGCATCGCCTACGGCCAGTCCGAGAGTCCCTATGCGACGTCCACCGACCTGTCCGACAGCGACGTCGTCAAGGCGGAGACGCTCGGCCGGCCCTGTGCCCATCGCGAAGTGCGCATCGAACGCCTCGGCGGAGGGACGGCCGGCATCGGCGAGCACGGAGAGCTGCTGATCCGCTCGCCGCTCAACATGACCGCGTACCACGATCGACCCGACGAGACCGCGCAGGCCATCGATGCGGACGGCTGGCTCCACACCGGCGACATCTGCAGCATGGACGAGGACGGCGTCCTGCGCATTCACGGCCGGAGCAAGGAAGTGATCATCCGCGGCGGGGAGAACATCTACCCGCGCGAAGTCGAAGAGGCCCTTCTCACGCATCCATCGATCGCGGACGTGGCCGTCCTGGGGCTTCCCGACGAACGCCTCGGGGAGATCGTGGCGGCCTTCGTCCGGTGCGCCGCCGGCGCCACCGCCGACCCGTCGGATCTGGAGGATTTCGCCCGCGCCCGGCTTGCTTCGTACAAGGTTCCGCGGGTCTGGCATTTCGTGGATCAGTTCCCGCTGACCGCCTCGGGGAAGATCCGCAAGCACGTCCTTCGCGAGGGGCTGTCAGAGGCAGCGGGCTAGAGAGCCGTCTTCATGCCGGCGCCCGAAAAGCGCACGGGACCGGCCGGCTGTGCCCGGTCCCGTGCGCGGTGACGTGCCGCTGAGCGGTTCAGCAGAGGTCCGCGGCAAGGTCGGCGACCCCGGCCAGCAGAGCCGTCCCCCAGGACGTCTGGTCGTACCCGGACAGCGGATAACCGTTGCAAAGCCACGCGAAGGACAGCCCGCTCTCCGGATCCATGAACGCGAGCTGGTAGGCGGCGCCGCTGTTGCCGTACAGAGCGGCCGAACCGGTCGCGGGAAGGTTGCTGCCGGCATCGGGGCCGGCCACTGTGACGAAGAGGCCCATCCCGGTGCGCTTGTCCGAGCCGCCGTAGAGCCCATCGCCAGCAGGCCGTTCCGCGAAGCGCATCCTCCTGCCCTCGGCGACCGCACCGGCGGGCCACAGGTCGGAGTGCTCCATGGCCTGGAAGAAGAGGGCCACGTCCGCCGCGGTCCCGACCAGAGCGTGGCTGGGTTCGCCCGCGGCCAGCACCTCCGGGTTCGACAGGTACCAGGGGCCCCACGGGTCGACCTCGTCCTCCTCGCTCCTGCGGTCGGTCGCGATCATCGGCGCCACGCTCTCCGCCTGGCGCTCGACCGGAACACCGAGCTCGATGCTCGACAACCCCAGGGGCCGCACGATCCGCTCGTCCAGGTACCGCGCGAAGGGCAGGCCCGTCCGCCGCTCGACGAGCTCGGCGATCAACCAGGCGGCGGAGGTGAGGTGGAACTGAAACCGCGTCCCCGGCGGGTGGTCCAAGCGCCATCTGCCGAAGGCGGCAAGGCGCTCCCGCCGATCGCACATCTTGGGATATCCGAGGGGCGCAAACGGGAATCCGGCGGTGTGCGTGAGCACGTGCTCGACCGTCACCGTCTCCTTACCGTTGGGGGCGAACTCGGGAATGATCTCCGCGATCCGCTCGTCCAGGCGGAGCAGGCCCTCGCCGAGCAGCTTCCACGCCGCGCCCGCGACCACCGAGCGCCCGACGGACTGCAGGATGTACCTGGTCCCGGGGTCGGCGTCGCCGACGGTCTCGAAGGCGATGAGGCGGCCGTCCTTGGCGACGGCGACCTGCGCCGAGGGCAGCGGCCCGTCCTCGACCGCCAGCCTCACCCGGCGCAGGAGCGTCTCCAGCTTGGCCGGATCCACCCCCGCCGTCCCTGCGTCGGCGAGCGACCGATCGGTCACGTATCCCATCGACCTACCTCCTTCGCGGTCGCTTGCGGACCGGCGTTGCGGTGTGCGTTCTCAGTAGCTGCGCAGGCCCATGCTGCGCGCGATGCCGTTGCGCTGGATCTGGCTGGTGCCGCCCGAGATGGTGGCGACGATCGACTCCCGGTACCGGAAGCTCATGACGCTCTCGGTGGAGAACCCGTGGCCGGCGCACACCTGCATGCCGAGGCGGGCGGCGGCCACGTAGGTCTCCGACCCCTTGAGCTTCGCCATGGAGCCCTCGCGGGTGCACGGCTTGCCCTGCGCCAGCAGCCAGGCCGCCCGGTAGGCGAGCAGGCGCGCCGAGTCGATCTCGGTCTGGAGGTCGGCCATGGCGTGGGCGAGCGACTGGAAGTTGCCGATCGGGCGCCCGAAGGCGTGCCGGTCGCGCGCGAACGCCAGCATCTCGTCCAGGGTCGCCTGTGCGGCACCCAGGTAGCCGCCGGTGATGATGACCTTCTCCAGTTCGATGTTGGACAGCATCACCTTCCAGCCCTCGTCCTGGGGGCCGACGAGGTTCTCCTTGGGCACCACGACGTCGTTGAGGAACACCTCGTTGGTGCCGAGGATGTGCCGCGCCAGCGTCGGCGTGCGCCGGACCTCCACGCCCTCGGTGGACGGGTCGATCAGCAGCAGGCTGATGCCGCCGTGCTTGGGTTCGCGCGGCCCCGTGCGCACGTAGGTCGCGATCGTCGTGTCGGGCAGCCCGGCGCCCGTGCACCAGGCCTTCTGGCCGTTGACGAGGAAGTGGCCGCCCTGGTCGTCGGCCTGCGTGCGCAGCGCGGCGGCGTCCGACCCGCTGTCGGGCTCGCTGAGCCCGACGGCGAGGCGGTGCCGTCCGGTCATGACGCGCTCGCGGATGAACGCGCGCTGGGTCTCGTTGCCCCAGCGGAACACGGTGAGCCCGGGGATGAGGACGCCGATGTAGCACATCGCGATGTCGAAGCTCGCCCTGCCCAGCTCCTCGGCGATGACGATCAGCTCGACGGGCCCGCCGCCGTCCCCGCCCTCGTCCTCGCGGAACGGCAGTGCGAACCAGCCCAGCTCGGCCATGCCCTCGAAGAGCTCGGGAGGCACCGTGGAGTGCTCGTCCCATTCCTTGGCGCGTTCGGCCGGGCACACGTCCGCGACGAACTGCCGTGCCGTCTCACGCAGCATCTCCTGCTCGTCTGTCAGGGCGAAGTCCACGAGCGCTCCCGATCTAGAATATGGCTTATTTAGTTAGATTATTTACTGGATCCGGCTCCCAGCGCAAGCGGAGGAGGCCTTACCTTGCCGGCGTGCCCCATGTCACGCCCGGCCGCCCATGGCGCCGGCGTTGGGCGCGGCCTTCGCCACCAGCGCGGGCACGACGCCGGTGAGCGCCGCGGGGGCCCACCGCTCGCCGGAGTCCGCGGCCGGACCGTTGACCCAGCCCTCCAGGACGGTGATCCGGTTGCCCATCGCGGCGAAGACCCGGCCCGTCACGTCCTTGGACGCCGCGGACCCCAGCCAGACCACCAGCGGGGAGATCGCCTCCGGGCTCAGGTCCGCGGTCTCGGCCGCCTGCCGCATCATCTCGATGTCCTCGGTGAGCCGGGTCATCGCCGTCGGCGCCACGGCGTTCACCGTGACGCCGTACCGCGCGAGTTCGGCGGCGGCGATGATGGTCATGCTCGCGATGCCGGCCTTGGCCGCACCGTAGTTCGTCTGCCCCACGCTCCCGAACAAGCCCGAGGGCGAGGTCGTGTTGATGACCCGGGCGTCCACGGACAGGCCCTTCTTCGCCTGCTCGCGCCAGTACGCCGCCGCATGGTGCAGGGTCGCGAACGTGCCCTTCAGGTGCACGGCGATCACGCTGTCCCAGTCCCGCTCGGTCATCGAGAAGACCATGCGGTCCCGCAGGATGCCGGCGTTGTTGACGAGGACGTCGAGGCCGCCGAACTCCTCCACGGCCTGCCGCACCAGGCGGCCGGCTCCGTCCCAGGACGAGATGTCATCGGTGTTGGCGACCGCGGCGCCGCCGGCGGCGACGATCTCGTCGGCCACCCGCTGGGCCGGACCGCCCGACGCGCCGTCGCCGTCGCGGCCGGACCCCAGATCGTTGACGACGACCTTGGCGCCCTCCGCGGCGAACGCCAGCGCGTGCGCGCGCCCCAGGCCGTTGCCGGCTCCGGTGATGACCACGACGCGCCCGTCGCACAGTTTCTCGGACATATCAGGCTCCTTCATCGGTGATGTCGCTCGAAGTCAAGGGCTCAGGGACGCGCCGTCAGCCGCCCGACCGACGGATCGTCCTGCCAGAAGCTCACCCAGGACGGGAAGTGCGCGGGCAGCGCGGGAGACGGCGCTCCGTCCCAGGACCCGAAATCCACGGCCTGCGGCCTCTCGGTCACGTCGGCGGCGTACCAGTGCTTCTCGCGCCGGCGGGAGAAGAACCATTCACCGTCGATGCGGACGTAGTCGTCGAGGTAGCAGATCGCCATCACGATCCACCGGTCCCCCACCTCGTGCTCGGCCCGGCAGTACACGACCCCGGTGGCGTGGTCGCGGTCGACGAACTCGATGCGGTGACCGCAGATCTGGTGGATCGACCGGTAGAACCCCCGGACGAGCGGCTCGATATGGCCGCGCAGGGCTTCGCGGCCGGCACCGTGCCGGCCCATGTCGACGTCCGGGCGAAAACATGCCGCCCAGGCGTCCAGATCGCGCGAATCGACCGCGATCGCATAGCGGATGGGCAGCTGGCCGATGGCCAGATGGGATTCGATCCGGTCGAGCCGGTCGTCCACGGCGTCTCTATCGGGCACTGGTGACATCCCTCGGTCGGCTTCCGACATGACCCCCCGTTGACACGTCGCCCGATGATCGCTTATTGGACTCACTGGTAGTCTTGTTTGAGCTTGGCGAAATCATCTGACTGAACATCTGTTCTTGTGGGGGTGTGGGCGTTGGCAGAGGTGGCGCGTTCGGTGACCGGACCGGCTCCGGCTCTCGCGGCGAGGGCGGGCGCCGGTGCGCGGGCACGGGTGGGCCGCCAGGTGCGCGTGCCCAAGACGGCGGAACTGGTGGCCGGAGCCCTGCGCAGGCAGATCGTGCGGGGCGAGCTGGAACAGGGCGCCGCGCTGCCGTCGGAATCGGCGTTGATGGAGGAGTTCGGCGTCTCCCGGCCGACGCTCCGCGAGGCGTTCCGCGTGCTGGAGTCGGAATCGCTGATCACGGTGCGCCGGGGCGTGCACGGGGGCGCCCGGGTGAGCGCGCCCGACCCCGAGGTGGCCGCGCGGTACGCGGGGCTGATCCTGGAGTACAAGGACACGACGCTGGGCGACGTCTTCCGGGCGAGCGCGATCATCGAGCCGGCGTGCGTGCGGTCGCTCGCGGAGCGGCCGTCCCAGGCCGTCGTGAAGCAGCTGCGCGAAGCGGTGGAAGCCGAGAAGGCGGCGCTGGACGACCCCGACGCGCTCGTCGAGGCGCAGGACCGCTTCCACGCGCTGGTCGTGGAACTGACCGGGAACCAGACCCTGATCCTGCTGGCGGGCATGCTGCGGTACATCGTCGACCGGGCCAACGCGGCGCACGTGGCGGAGGAGGGCGACAACCCCGAGCACACCGCGCAGGCCCGCAAGGGGCACCGGGCCCACGTGCGGCTGGTCAACCTGATCGAGGCCGGGAAGGCGGAGGAGGCGGTCAAGCTGTGGCACCGGCACATCACCGCCGCCGACGACGTCGTCAACGCCGCCGGCCCGAAGACCCTGCTGGAGCTCCTCGACTGACGCGCCGGAGCCCGCGGGCGCGGTGACGGGCGCGCCCGTCACCGTACCGCTCCCCACTCCGCTCACGCGGGCCTCGGGTCCTTCGGCAGCCCGAGCACCTTCTCGCCGATGATGTTGCGCTGGATCTCGCTCGCCCCTCCGTAGATCGTCTCGGCGAGCGAGAGCAGGAACGAGCGCTGCCGGTTGTCGAGCGCGTAGCCGTCGCCGACGATCTGGCCGCTCGCCCCCGCGATCTCCATCGCGACGTGGCCCATCGTCTGGTGCCGCGTCGAGGCGTAGAGCTTGGCCGTCGTGGCCTGGGCCCCGGGCGTGCGCCCCTGCAGCAGCTCGGCGACGGTGCGCAGGTTGGTGGTGCGCATGATCCGCACCGACATCCAGGCGTCCAGGACGGCCCGGCGGTGCATCGGGTCGGCGAGCGCGCCCCGCTCGCGCGCCAGGTCGAGCAGGGCGTCCATCTCGCGCTCGAAGGTGAGCTGCAGCGGCAGGAGCGTCGCTCCCCGTTCGATGCCGAGCGTCCCCATCGCGGTGCGCCAGCCCTGGCCGACCTCTCCGACCACCAGGTCCGCGCGCGTCCTGGCGTTGGTGAAGAAGACCTCGGCGAACTCGTCCTGGCGGGCGAGGGAGCGGATGGGCCTGATCTCCACGCCCGGCTGGTCGGCCGGGACCAGGAGCATGCTCAGGCCCTTGTGCCGCTGGGAGTCCGGATCGGTCCGGGCGAGGACGTAGAGCCAGTCCGCGTGCATGCCGAAGGTCGTCCAGACCTTCTGCCCGTTGATCACCCACTCGTCGCCGTCGCGTTCGGCCCTGGTGCGCACGGCGGCCAGGTCGGACCCGGCGCCCGGTTCGCTGAAGCCCTGGCCCCACAGCTCCTCGACGGCCAGGATGCGCGGCAGGAAGCGCCGCTTCTGCTCCTCGCTGCCCATCGCCACGAGCATGGGGCCGAGCAGGTCCAGACCGTTGCCGGTGGCGCGGAAGGGCGCACCCGCCCGCGCGTACTCGTACTCGAAGACGATCTCTTCCAGCAGCCCGAGGCCCCGGCCGCCGTACTCGACGGGCCAGCCGAGACCGAGCCAGCCGCCGGCCGACAGCTCCTTGTCCCAGGCGAGCCGGACCTCCCACGCCTCCCCGTCGGTCGGCCCGCCGACGCCGCGGTGCTCGGCGAACTCGCCGACGAGGTGCTCGGCGAGCCAGGTGCGGACCTCCTCCCGGAAGTCGGCGACCCCCGGTCCGAACTGAAGTTCCATCACGGTTTCCTCCTCGCGCGCCGCAGGGCCGGGCGCTGACGTCAGATGCCCAGCTCGGCGGCCAGGAGCGAACGATGATGGGCGGGAGTGCCCAGGAAGACCTCGGAGCTCTTGGCCCGCTTGAAGTACAGGTGGGCGGGGTGCTCCCAGGTGAAGCCGATGGCGCCGTGGATCTGCACGCTGCCGCTCGCGACCTGCGTGAACATCTCCGAGCAGTACACCTTCGCCAGCGCCGCCGCGGTGCGGACCTCGGCCTCGTCGTGCGCGTCGAGCACCCACAGCCCCCCGTAGGCGGCGGAGCGCGCCGACTCCAGCTCGGTCAGGAGGTCGGCGCACAGGTGCTTGATCCCCTGGTACGAGCCGATCGGCCGGCCGTACTGCTCGCGGACCTTGGCGTACTCGACGGCGGTGTCCAGGGCCGCCGCCGCGCCGCCCACCTGCTCCGCCGCGAGCAGGATCGCCGCGGTGGCCAGCGCCCGCTCGATGCCCGGCCAGGCCCCGCCCTCCTCGCCGATCAGCCGCGCGGGCGTGTTGAAGAACTCGAGCCGCGCCTGCCCCCGCGTCTGGTCGAGGGTCGGCAGCGCGGTCCTTTCGAGTCCCCGCGCGGCCCCGTCCACGGCGAACAGGCTGACGCCCCGCTCGGTGCGCGCCGCGACCAGGAGCAGGTCGGCGAGGTGCCCGTCCGGGACGTAGGTCTTGGCGCCCGCGAGGGTCCAGCCGCCGTTCCGAGCGGACGCGGCGAGCTGGACTCCCGCCTCGGTCCAGGCGCCGCCCTCCTCCGTCAGCGCGAGCGTCGCCACCGTGCCGCCCGCGCAGATGCCGGGCAGGTAGTCCTTGGCGGCCTGCTCGTCGCCGCAGCGCAGGAGCGTCTCGGCCGCCAGGGCGACGGTCGCGAAGTAGGGGGCGCACAGCAGCGCCCGGCCCATCTCCTCGAAGACGACACCGAGCTCGGCGTAGCCGAAGCCGGAGCCGCCCAGTTCCTCGGGAACGGCGAGCCCCTGCAGCCCGAGATCCCCGCCGAGCCGCCGCCACACGTCCGGGTCGTAGCCCTCGCCGCTCTCGGCGATGCGGCGCACGTCGTTCTCGGTCGAGTACCGCGCGAAGAACGACCGCAGGGTGGCGCGGAGCTCGTCCTGTTCCTCGCTGAAGCTGAAGTCCATGGTCGTGTTCCCTCGTCTCGTCCCGCGGTTCAGCGGCCCTGGAAGTCGGGCTCGCGCCGTTCGCGGAACGCCTTCAGCCCTTCCTCGCGGTCCAGCGTGGTGAACAGCGTGGACACGGTCTCCCGCTCGTAGCCGATCGCGGTGTGCAGCTCCAGCGGGAGCCCGCGGTCGACGAGCCGCTTGCCCGCCTCCAGGGCGCGAGGGGCGCCGGCCGCCAGCCGCCCGGCCAGCTCCAGCGCGGTCTTCAGCGCCCCGCCGGACTCGGCGAGCTCGTTGACGAGGCCGATCTCGTGGCCCCGCTCGGCGGAGATCGGCTCCCCGGTGAGGATCATCTGCTTGGCGACCGCCGGCGGGGCGAGCCGCGGGAGCCGCTGCGTCCCGCCGGCACCCGGCAGGACGCCGAGCTTCATCTCCGGGACGCCCAGCCTCGCGCCCTCCTCGGCGACCCGCAGGTCGCACGAGAGCGTGAGCTCGAAGCCGCCGCCGAAGGCGAACCCGTGGATCGCGGCCACCGACGGCTTCGGGAACTCCTCCAGCCGCGCGAAGACGTCCGTGGTGCGGTGCACGAAGGCCCGGAAGTCGTACGCCGTCGCGCATTGGGAGATCTCGTCGAGGTCCGCGCCGGCGGAGAACGCCCGGCCGGCTCCCGCGATGACCAGCACGCGCACCCGGTCGTCGTCGCGGAGCCGGTCCAGCTCGGCCTCCAGCGCGTCCAGCGTCGGCGTTCCGATGGCGTTCAGCTTGTCGGGCCTGTTCAGGGTGAGGACGGCGACGCGGTCGCGCACCTCGCTCGTCAGGACGTCGGTCATCGGGACGCTCCTCACACCATCGTCAGGCCGCCGCTGACCGACAGCGTCTGGCCGGTCATGTACGCGGCGTCGGCGGTGGCGAGGAAGGCGACGACGCCCGCGATCTCGGCCGGCTCGGCCGCGCGGCGGAGCGGGATGGAGCGGATCGTCGCGTCGTACATCTTCTGGCTGTACTCCGCGACCTGCCCCAGGAGGGCGGTGTCGGTCGGGCCGGGGCACACCGTGTTCACGGTGACGCCGTTCCTGGCCACCTCGCGGGCCAGCGCCTTGCCGAAGGCGATCACGCCGCCCTTGGTGGCGGAGTAGACCACCTCGCCCGACGACCCGACCCGGCCGGCGTCCGACGCGATGTTGATGATCTTGCCGGCACCGCGCTCGATCATGGCGTCGAGGACGGCGCGGGTCACCGTGACGGTGCCCCTGAGGTTGACCGAGATGATCCGGTCCCACTCCTCCTCGGTGCTGTCCACGAACCGCTTGACCACGTCCACGGCGGCGTTGTTGACCAGGACGTCGATCGGGCCGAGCCGGTCGGCGACCTCCGCCACCGCCGCGCGGACCGCCGTGCCGTCCGAGACGTCGGCGGCCACGCCGGCCGTCCGCGCCCCGTGCCGCTCGGCGACCGCGGCGGCGGTCTTCGCGGCGGACTCGGCGTCCAGATCGCATACGCCGACGGCGGCGCCGCGGGCGGCCAGCGCGTCCGCGATGGCCGCCCCGATGCCGCGTCCGGCGCCGGTGACCAGGGCGACCCTGCCCTCCAGTTCCACGTGTCCTCCTGAACGTCTATGTGCCCGACACGGGCCACAATACAGTTAAATGATTAAAAGACGTTAATCGTCCGCTGCGCGAGCGTCGGCCGGCACGAAGTAGGGCAGCGTGATCGACTCGTCGAGGGGCCGGAACGACACCTGGACCGGGAGCCCGGTCGCCACCTCGTCCGGCTCGACGTCCACGACATGGGAGAGCAGGGCCCCGCCGTCGTCCAGGTCGATCACGGCGAGGGCGAACGGGACGTCGAAGCCGGGCCCCGGGGCGCGGTGGACGACGGTGACCGCGTACACCACTCCCCGCCCGCTCGACGGCTCATAGCTCCATGTCGCCGACATGCAGTTCGGGCAGACGGGCTCCGGGACGAAGAACCTCGTCCCGCAGTCCGCGCAGCGGGGGATGAGGAGCTCGCCGCGGCGGGTCCCCTCCCAGAACGGCTGTGACAGCTCCGTGGGCACGGGCGTCGGCCGGGTCATCGGTCCTCCCCCAGGATCGCCATCTCGTAGTGCTGGGCGCCCGAGCCCGCGTTGCCGACCAGCGCCAGGCTCGCGCCGTCGATCTGGTGGACCGCCGTGCCGCGCAGCTGCCGGACGGCCTCGACGACCTTGAGGGTCATCTGCTGGGTCCCGTTCCACGCGTACGACAGGCACCCGCCGTCGGGGTTCACCGGATGCTTGCCGTCCAAGCCGATGGCCCCGCTCTCGACCAGCGGGCCGCCCTCGCCCTCGCCGCACACCCCGAGGGCCTCCATCTGGCGGATGATCTCGAAGGAGTTCGGGTCGTAGAGCGAGAAGACGTCGATGTCGTGGGCGGTGATCCCCGCCGAGGCGTAGGCGCGGGCCGAGGCGTCCCGGCCGATCCGGCCGACCTCCCGGTAGAGGGCCGGGTTCGCGTACGCGGCCTGGTGGTACTCCATCCCGCCGCCGAGCACGGCGATGGGAGCGGCCGGCAGGTCCCGCGCGCGCTCCGCGGTCGTCACCACGAACGCCGCGCCCCCCTCGCCGACGATGCAGCAGTCGAGCAGGTGGAAGGGGGTCGCGACCATCCGCGAGGCGAGCACGTCCTCGGCCGTGTAGGGGCCCCGCCCGTACATCATGGCCTCGGGGTTGGAGGACCCGTTGTTGCGGATCGTCGCGGCGACCTCGGCGAGCTGCCGCGAGGTCGTGCCGTACTCGTGCATGTGGCGCGCCGCGACGAGGGCGAACTGGGCGACCACATAGGAGCCCCAGACGTCGGTGAACTCCAGCGGGACCCCCGCGCCCACGGGGGCGTTGGCGGGTCCTCGCGACACCAGGCGGCAGCCTCCCACCACGACGGTGTCGGCGTAGCCGGCGGTGACGGCGGCCGCCGCCTTCAGCAGACCTCGTGCGCCCGAGTTGTCGAGCATCGAGTCGCTCGTCCAGCGCAGGTCCCTGCCGAACGCCCGGGCCCAGGAACTGCCCTCCCCCTCCACGCCTCCGGGGCCCGGCCAGTCGAGCTGCGCCCCGTCCACGTCCGCTGCGGTGAGCCCGGCGTCGGCGAGCGCGCCCTTGACCGCCTCCATGGCGAGATCCATCGCGGTGCGGTTCGGCAGCGACAGCGCCTGCTCGGTCGCGTGGACTCCGACGATGACCGCTCTCCTCGGTGTCATCGCACCTCCCTGATCGTGACGGCCGTCCGCATCAGCGCCCCGCTCCGAGCGACTCGGTCCCGGGGTAGCCGCCGCCCCCGAACCGCTCGTCCAGCGCCTCGTAGTCCTTGGCGCCCGCACCCGTGCGGGGAATGGCGTCGACGAACTCGACGGTCTTGGGCTTCTTGTACGAGGCGATGCGCTCGCGGCAGTGCTCGATCAGTTCCTCGGCCGTCGCCGTGGCGTCCTGGACCAGGACGACCACGGCCTTGACGTCCTGCGCCCAGCGCTCGTTCGGAACGCCGATGACGGCGGCCTCGCGGACCGCGGGGTGGGACTCCAGGCAGTTCTCGACCTCGGCCGGGAAGATGTTCTCGGCGGCGGACTTGAGCATCCTCGTCGTGGTGCCGAGGAAGCTGATGGTCCCGTCGCTCTCCCGGCGGCCGAGGTCGGTCGTGTGCCACCAGCCGAACCTGAAGCGCTCGGCGTTGATCTCGGGGCGGTTCCAGTAGCCCAGGTGCACCAGGTCGCCGCGCACGCAGATCTCGCCGGCCTCGCCGACCGCGCACTCCTTGCCTTCGCCGTTGAGGATGCGGACCATGGCGAACGGCCCCGGCCGCCCCGCGTTCCCGATACCGGCTCCGCCGGTGGCCTGGGTGACCGCGAGGCCCGTGACCTCGGTCTGGCCGTAGGCGCGGCCCTCACCGCCGCCGTTGCGGGCGAACCGGCTCGAGTCGGTGGTGGCCATGCCGTCCCACAGCTGCGGCGCGATGGTGGCGCGCAGGAACGACAGGTCGTGCCCGGCCTCGCGGTTGAGCTCCACGATGCGCACGATCGTCGGCGGCATCAGGTAGGCGTGGGTGCACCGCTCCCGGACGAGGAGCGGAAGCAGCTGCTCGGGATCGACACGGCGCACCACCACGTTCTTGCCGCCCTGGACGAACACGGGAATGCCGTAGAGCTGGTAGTTGCCGATGTGGAACATCGGGCCCGCGTTGAGGAAGGCGGACTCCTGGCCGATGTCGCCGAGCCAGGCCCCGTTGGCGCCCATGGTCAGCAGGTTGCGGTGGGAGAGCATCGATCCGCACTGGCGGCCGCTGATCGCCGCCGTGTAGATGACCAGGAGCGCGGTGTCGGGGTCGACCTCTCGCTCCGGGTCGTCCCCCGAGCCCGAGGCGAGGAACCGCTCGTACCCGTCCTCGTCCGCCTCCGCACCGTCGTGCCGCAGCCACAGGGTCTTGCGGTCGGCGGTCTCGGCCCGCGCTTTCGCGACGGTCTCCCCGATCTCCTCCTGCTGCCAGATGACCACCTTCGGATCGAAGTCCTCGATGGCGAAGACCATCTCCGGTGCGGCCCAGCGCCAGTAGCCGGGGCAGACCATGGCGCCGATCTTGGCCGCCGCGCCCAGCAGTTCGTAGACCCGGAAGGAGTTCTGGCCGAGCCAGAGGATCCGGTCACCGGCGTTCACGCCCGCGGAGGTGAGCGCGTTGGCGAGCCGGTTCGTCCTGGCGTCGAGCTCCGACCAGGTGAGACGCAGGTCGCCGTCGACGAGCGCGGCGGAGTCGGCGAAGGAACGGCGATGCTCGCGGATCACATCGCCGAAGGTCATGTGGCGGTTCGTGGTCACTGGCACTCCTGTGCAGGGTTCGGGGCGCTACCGATGGGAATATATAGCTAAACTATTTAATCTGTTGATGGGGCTTCTGTCCGGTCGGCCTCCAGCGGACGGAAGCCCTCGTCGTGCCACCACGGATAGACCGGGGGCATGTCGGTGCTCACCGAGCCGGGGAAGCGCGGGGGCCGCTTCTCCAGGAACGAGGCGATCCCCTCGGCCGCGTCGGGGCCGCCGCCGATCTGGCTCATGATCCGCGAGTCGAGGCGGTGCGCCTCCATCGGATGCGGGGCGCCCAGCATGCGCCACATCATCTGCCTGGCCAGCGCCACGGAGACGGGAGCGGTGTTGTCGGCGATCTCTCTCGCCAGGCGGCGCGCCGCGGGCAGCAGATCCTCCGGTTCGTGCACGGACAGGACCAGGCCGGCCCCGCGGGCCTCCTCGGCCCCGAAGAGCCGCCCGGTGGCGACCCATTCCATGGCGCGCTGGACACCGACCGCCCGCGGCAGGAACCAACTGGCGGCCGACTCGGGCACGATGCCGCGCCGGGCGAAGACGAAGCCGATCCTCGCCTCGGTGGAGGCGAGTCGGACGTCCATGGGCAGGGTCATGCTCGCCCCCACCCCGACCGCGGGCCCGTTGATCGCCGCGATCACGGGTTTGAGGCAGGCGAACAGCCGCAGGGCCACCTTGCCGCCGATGTCGCGGTGCCAGGCGCCGGCCTCGCGGTGGTCGAAGGAGCCGCTCCCCGCGCCGACGTCGGCGCCGGCGCAGAAGCCCCGGCCGGCGCCCGTCACGATGACGGCCCGCACGCCGTCCTCGCCGTCCGCGCGGTCGAGCACGGCGAGCAGGTCCTCCATCATCTGCGGCGTGAAGGCGTTCAGGCGGTCCGGCCGGTGGAGCGTCACCGTCAGGATCCCGTCCTCCAGGTCCGCGAGCACGGTCTCGTACTCCCACCGGAGCGTCTCGCCCACACGCACCCCTCGCCCGCATTGAAGCATCGACCTCAGTATATTTAGTTAGACCATTCAACTATGCTTCCCTTTACCTGGCAAGCGCATGGAGGTGCGATGTACGACCTGTCCCCCGACCTGGCGGTGACCGCCCACGGGCCGGTCCGGCTGATCGAGCTCAACCGCCCCGACCAGCTGAACTCCGCGAGCGAGGGCATGCACACCGCGCTGGCCGAGGTGTGGGACCGCGTCGCCGCCGACCACGGGGCCCGGGCGGTCGTGCTGACCGGCCGCGGCCGCGCGTTCAGCGCGGGCGGGAACTTCGAGGTGATGCGGCGGGTCCAGCGCGACGAGGCCTTCCGCCACCAGAACGTGGTCGAGGCGCGCCGGATCATCACCGGCATGGTGCGCTGCCCCGTCCCGGTCGTCGCGGCGGTCAACGGGCCGGCCGTCGGGCTCGGCTGCAGCCTCGCGCTGCTGAGCGACATCGTGGTCATGGCGGACAGCGCGCACATCGCCGACCCGCACCTCCAGGTGGGCCTCGTCGCGGGCGACGGCGGCGCCCTGGTCCTGCCGCTGATCGTCGGGCTCGCACGCGCCAAGGAGCTGCTCTTCCTGGGCCGCAAGGTGAAGGCGCAGGACGCCGAGCACCTCGGCCTCGTCAACTCGGTCGTGCCCCGGGAGCAGGTGGTGGACGAGGCGATGAAGCTGGCGCAGCGCCTGGCGGAGATGCCCGCGCAGGCGCTGCGCGACACCAAGCGGGCGGTGAACCTGCACCTGGAGCGGGCGATGTCGGCCGGCCTGGAGGCCGCTCTGACCGCCGAGCGGGAGAGCATGCACTCCCCCGAACACGTGGCGCTCGTGGACAAGCTCCTGGCGAAGGACTGAGACCGGCCACTGCCCGCTCGCAAGGCCGTTCCCCCGGCCCCGACCCCACAGGAGTGATCATGGACTTCGCCTTCGACGAGACCCAGGAGGACCTGCGCCAGGCGGTCCGCGGCTTCCTGGCCGACGCGGCCTCCGAGAGCGAGACCCGCCGGGCCATGCAGACCGCGACCGGCTATGACGGCGCCGTCTGGCGGCGCATGGGCGCGGAACTCGGCCTGCAGGGGCTCGCCGTGCCCGAGGAGTACGGCGGCGCGGGCGCCGGGCCCGTCGAGGTCGGGCTCGTCATGGAGGAGATGGGCCGCGCGCTGCTGTGCGCCCCCTTCCTCTCGTCGTCGGTGCTCGCGACGACGGCCCTCGTCCGCGGCGACGACGAGGGCGCGCGCGCCGAGTTGCTGCCGGGCCTGGTGTCCGGGGACCGGGTGGCCACCCTGGCGCTGACCGAGGACTCGGCCCGGTGGGACCGCGAGGGGGTCGCCCTCACCGCCCGTCCCGCCGGAGACGGCTGGCTGCTCGACGGGCACAAGACCTTCGTCCTCGACGGCGCCGCCGCCGACACGATCATCACCGTCGCCCAGGCACCGGAGGGCATCGGCCTCTTCCTCGTGGAGGCGGGCGCGGACGGCCTCACCCGCACGGCCCTGCCCACCCTGGACCCGACCAGGCGCCAGGCCCGGCTGGAGTACCGGGAGGTGGCGGCGCGCCGGCTCCGAACGGCGGGGGACGGCTGGGACCTGGTCGCCGTCGTCCTGCGGCACGGCGTCGCCGCGCTGGCGGCCGAACAGGTCGGAGTGGCGTCCCGCGCCCTCGACATGGCCGTCGAGTACGCCAAGGTCAGGCACCAGTTCGGGCGCGCGATCGGGTCGTTCCAGGCCGTCAAGCATCTGCTGGCCGACGTGCTGCTGGAGGTGGAGTCGGCCAGGGCCGCGGCCTATGCCGCCCTCCTCGCCCTGCAGGAGGACGAGGACGTGCCGGCGGCGACGAGCCTGGCCAAGGCGTTCTGCTCGGAGGCGTGCCTGAAGGCCACCGAGTCCAACATCCAGGTCCACGGCGGGATCGGGTTCACCTGGGAGCACCCGGCCCACCTGTACTTCAAGCGCGCGAAGACCTCGCAACTCCTCTTCGGCGACCCGGACCGGCACCGCGAGCTGCTGGCCCAGGCCATCGGCGTCTGAGCCCGCGGCGCCCGCCGCGACCAGCCCGCCATTACATCGAGCCCCTCCGGGAGGAACCGTGTACCCAGGGACTTTCGCCAAGACCAGCCCAGACCGGCCCGCGGTGGTGATGGGCGGCTCCGGCGAGGTCGTGACCTACCGCGACCTCGACGCCCGCTCCAACCGCTTCGCGCATCTGCTCCGCGACCAGGGGCTGCGCCCCGGTGACACGCTCGCGGTGCTGAGCGAGAACCGGCCGGAGGTCTTCGACCTCGCCTGGGCCGCCCAGCGCTCAGGTCTCCAGTTGACCATGGTCAACCACCACCTCACCGTCGAGGAGTCGGCCTACATCGTCGCCGACAGCGGCGCCAGGGTGGTCGTGGCAACGAGCGCGCTGGCGGAGACCGCGCGCGGCCTCTCGCCCGACCGGGCGCCGGGCGTCGAGCGGCGTCTGATGATCGGTGACGCGGCGGTCCCCGGGTGGGAGCGGTACGAGGACGCCGTCGCCGGCCTTCCCGGTACGCCGATCCCGGACGAGTGCGAGGGCGACATCATGCTCTACTCGTCCGGGACGACGGGGCGCCCCAAGGGCATCCGCCGGGAGGTGACCGGCACGCCCATCGGCAGCTATCCCGACGTCCCGGGCCACTGGCTCAGGGAGACCCTCGGCATGCGGCCGGGCGACGTGTACCTGTGCCCGGCCCCTCTCTACCACGCGGCACCGCTGGCCTGGTCGATGGCGTGCCATCGCTCGGGGACGACGGTGGTCGTCATGGAGCGCTTCGACGCCGAGCAGGCGCTCCGGCTGATCGAGCGGCACCGGGTCACGCACGGCCAGTGGGTGCCGACCATGTTCGTCCGGCTGCTCAAGCTGCCCGAGGCGGTCCGCCGCCGCTACGACCTGTCGAGCCTGCGCTGGGCCGTGCACGCCGCCGCGCCCTGCCCCGTGCCGGTCAAGCAGAAGATGATCGAGTGGTGGGGCCCGCTGCTGTACGAGTTCTACTCGGCCACCGAGGGCATCGGCGCCACGGCGATCACGTCGGAGGAGTGGCTGCGCAAGCCCGGCTCGGTGGGGCGTCCGCTGATGGGGACGCCGCACGTTCTCGACGATGACGGCGAGGAGCTGCCGCCGGGGGAGGTCGGCGTCGTCTGGTTCGAGGGCGGCACGCCGTTCGAGTACCGGGGCGACCCCGGCAAGACGGCGGCGGCGACCGACCGGCGCGGGTGGCGGACGGTCGGCGACATGGGCCGGCTCGACGAGGACGGCTACCTGTACCTCACCGACCGCGCCACCAACATGATCATCTCCGGCGGGGTCAACATCTACCCGCAGGAGGTCGAGAACGCGCTGGTCCTGCACCCCGACGTCGCCGACGCCGCGGTCTTCGGCATCCCGGACGAGGAGATGGGCGAGCAGGTCAAGGCCGTCGTCCAGCTGGAGGTCGGAAGCCGCGCGGACCGCGACACCGCCGAACGCCTGTTCGAGCACTGCCGCGCCCAGCTGGCGGGCTACAAGTGCCCCCGCTCTCTGGAATTCACCCGCGACGAGCTGAGGAGCCCGGCGGGCAAGGTCCGCATCGGACCGCTGCGGGAACGGTTCGGGTCGGGACCGGGCCCGTTCGTCCGGGGCACGGGTCCAGCGGCCAAGCCTTCCCGATAAAGTACAATTATCTAACTACTAGAAGGGGCCGGGCCGTGGACATCAGCTACCCTCCCGAGGCCGAGGAGTTCCGGGCGGAGGTCAAGGGGTTCCTCGCGGCGCACCTGCCCGCCGACTGGGCGGGCATCGGCGCACTGGACGAGGAGCCGGCCTGGGAGTTCGCCCGCAAGTGGCGCACAATCCTCGCCGAGCACGGCTACCTGTCGATCGCCTGGCCGGAGCGGTACGGCGGACGGGGGCTCACCAAGCTCCACCAGGTCGTCCTCATGGAGGAGCTGGCGCTCGCCGGCGTCCCGTTCGGGCTCCCGCACGACACCTTCGGCGTCAAGATGCTGGCGAACACCCTGCTGAGGTGGGGCACGGAGGAGCAGAAGGCGCATTTCCTCCCCCGCATCCTCAACGGCGACGACGTCTGGTGCCAGGGGTACTCCGAGCCCGGCGCCGGCTCGGACCTGGCGTCGCTGACCACCCGCGCCGACAGGGACGGCGACGAGTGGGTCATCAACGGGCAGAAGGTGTGGACCTCCGGCGCGCACCAGGCGAATTGGATCTTCGTGCTGGCGCGCACCGACTCGGACGCGCCCAAGCACCGGGGCATCTCCTTCCTGCTGGTGCCGCTCGACCAGCCCGGCGTGGAGGTGCGCCCGTTCCGCATGATGAGCGGCCAGGAGCATTTCAACGAGGTGTTCTTCACCGGCGCCCGGACGCGCGCCGACCTCGTCGTCGGGGCCGTGAACGACGGCTGGACGGTGGCGCAGAGCCTGCTGGGCGTGGAGCGGGGCGAGGAGGCCGCGACCAACCCGATCCTCTTCAAGGCCGAGGTGCTGCGCCTGATCGATCTCGCCCGGGAGTACGGCAAGGACACCGATCCGCTGATCCGGCAGCGCATCGCCTGGTGCTGGTCGAAGGTCGAGATCATGCGCTTCCTCGGCTACCGCATCCTCACCGGATGGCTCAAGGGCGCCGAGCCCGGCCCCGAGTCCTCCATCGCCAAGCTCTACTGGAGCGAGTACCACCTCAAGGTCACCGAGCTGGCGATGGACATCATGGGCATGCACGCCCAGGTGCCCACCGGCCGGCCGCCGCTGCGCACCTACCGCACCGACGACCCCGGCGCGGCCAACTCCTCCGGGTCCTGGTCCGCCACCTACCTCATCGCGCGCTCCGGGACCATCTACGCCGGAACCTCGCAGGTCCAGCGGAACATCCTCGCCGAGAAGGTCCTCGGCCTGCCGCGCGAACCACGGCCGGCCCAGCCCTGAGCGCACGTCTCCGCCCCGCCGCACCGACATCAAGGAGTGCCATGTCCGACCCGTACGCGAGCTTCACCTCCCTGAAGTTCGACCGCCCGGCGCCCGGCGTGCTGCGGCTCGTCCTCGACGCGCCCAACCTCAACGCCGTCGATCCGCGGATGCACGGCGAACTGGCCGACATCTGGCCGGTGATCGACCGCGACGAGGAGACCCGGGCCGTGCTCGTCCAAGGGGCGGGCAAGGCCTTCTCGGCCGGCGGCACGTTCGACTCCATCGAGCGCATGACGGCGGAGCACGCGGTGCGGGTGCGCGTCATGCGCGAGGCCCGCGACATGGTCTACGGGGTCCTGAACTGCTCGAAGCCGGTGATCTCCGCCATCCACGGCCCGGCGGTGGGCGCCGGCCTGGTGATCGGCATGATGGCCGACATCTCGGTCGTCGGACGCACCGCGAAGATCGTGGACGGTCACACCCGCCTGGGCGTCGCGGCGGGCGACCACGCCGCCATCTGCTGGCCGCTCCTGTGCGGGATGGCCAAGGCCAAGTACTACCTGCTGACCTGCGAGTCGCTGTCCGGCGAGGAGGCCGAGCGGATCGGCCTGGTGTCCAAGTGCGTCGAGGACGACCGGGTCCAGGCCGAGGGCCTGCGGATCGCCACGAACCTGGCCGCCGGCGCCGGCAGCGCCATCAGCTGGACGAAGCGCTCCCTCAACCACTGGTACCGCAGCGCCTCGCCGATCTTCGAGGCGTCGCTCGGGCTGGAGTTCCTCGGCTTCGGCGGACCCGAGGTCCTGGAGGGCGTGGCCTCGCACCGGGAGAAGCGGCGCCCGGACTTCGAGGCGGTCGGGCGGAAGAACCCCCTGGACCTCTGATCACCGTTTTCCAGCAAGAGACGAACTAATTTACATATCTAACTAATTCCGGATACGCTGCGGCCACAGCACGCGCTTGCCCGGCCCGGAACGAATGGAGTGGCCGATGACGAAGACCAAGCCCGTCGCCGAGGAGCTGTTCACCTGGCCCTCCGACGAGCCCCGGCTGATCGGTTCCCAGTGCGCCGAGTGCGGACTGGTCGCCTTTCCCGCCGCCGACCAGTGCGCCCGCTGCGGGGGCACGGAGGCCGAGCGGCGGCTGCTCTCGGACCGGGGGACGCTCTGGACCTTCACCACCCAGGGCTTCCGTCCCCCCTCCCCTCCCTACGACGGCAACGACACGGCCGACACCTTCCGGCCGTACACCGTCGGCTACATCGAGCTGCCCGAGGAGGTCCTGGTCGAGGCCAGGCTCACCGAGCCCGATCCCGAAGCGCTGAGCATCGGGCAGCCGATGCGCATGGTCGTCGTCCCCTACAGCGTCACCGAGGACGGCACCGAGGTCCTGACGTTCGCGTTCGCGCCGGCCGGCGCCACCGAGGAGGCATGATGGAAGCGGTGATCATCGGCGTGGGGCTGCACCCCTTCGGCCGTTTCCCCGGCAAGTCGGCGATGGACATGGGAGCCGACGCGGTGCGTCTCGCGCTGGCGGACGCGGGCGTGCGGTGGCCGCAGATCCAGGGCGGCTTCATCGGCAGCCTCGAGGTCGCCAACCCGGACGCGATCGTCGGCCGCCTCGGCCCGACGGGCATCCCCCTGCGCGGCGTCTTCAACGGATGCGCGACCGCCGGGACGGCGATCTCCATGGCCGCGAACGCGATCGAGAACGGCGAGCACGATCTCGCCATCGCCATCGGCATGGACAAGCACCCGCGCGGCGCCTTCGCGGCGGACCCGTCGGTGGCGGGCCTCCCGGACTGGTACGGCCAGACGGGGATGTTCCTCACCACCCACTTCTTCGGCATGAAGATCAACCGCTACATGCACGACCACGGCATCACCGAGCGGACGCTCGCCCGGGTCGCGGCGAAGAACTTCCGCAACGCCTCCGGCAACGAGAAGGCGTGGCGGCGAAAGCCGCTGTCGGAGGAGGAGATCCTCGCCTCGCCGGTGCTGAACTACCCGCTGCGCCAGTTCATGTACTGCGGGCCCGACGAGGGCGCCGCCGCGGTCGTGCTGTGCCGGGCGGACCAGGCGCACAAGTACACGTCCAACAAGCCCGTGCGGGTACGGGCCAGCGTGCTGCGCAGCCGCAGGCTCGGGGCGTTCGAGGTGCAGAGCCCGGCGATGCCCGCCGGGGAGCATGCACCGAGCCCGACCGTGGACGCCTCCCGCGCCGCCTACGAGGCCGCGGGCATCGGTCCCGAGGACGTCGGCATCGCCCAGCTGCAGGACACCGACGCGGGCTCGGAGGTCATCCACATGGCCGAGAACGGGCTCTGCAAGGACGGGGAGCAGGAGCGGCTCATCGCCGAGGGCGCGACCGAGCCCGGCGGTCGCCTGCCGGTCAACACCGACGGCGGCCTGATCGGCAACGGCGAGCCGATCGGCGCCTCGGGGCTGCGGCAGATCCACGAGGTCGTGCACCAGCTCCGCGGCACCGCCGGGTCCCGCCAGGTCCCCGGGGCGCCCCGGGTCGGCTACACCCACCTGTACGGCGCTCCGGGCGTCTCCGCCGTCACCATCCTGTCCACCTGACCTCGGGTCGACGCACAGTTCAGGAACGCATCAATGGCTCATGACACGCACGCCGACGCCGGCGACCTCGCCTCCTTCACGGCCGAGGTCCGGGCGTTCCTCGACGCCCACGCGCCCGGCGGCACCGCGCGCGAGGACAAGGCCGGGACGTTCGTCTGGGGCAAGGGCGACGACCGGATGGCCTACTTCAGCTCCGATCCGCCAGAGGAGGAGCAGCGCAAGCTCGAAGAGGCCCGCGCCTGGCAGCGCACCAGATACGAGAACGGCTTCGGCTGGATCACCGGCCCCGCCCAGTACGGGGGCCGCGACCTCACGCCCGTGCACGACATGGTCTACAACGCGATCGAGGCCGAGTACGACGTTCCCGACACCGGCGTCCTCAGCGTCGTCGGCCTCGGGATGATCGGCCCGACGATCCTCGCCCACGCCCGGGACGAGATCAAGGACCGCTGGCTCCCGGCGATGTACCGGGGCGAGGCGATCGCCTGCCAGCTGTTCAGCGAGCCCGAGGCCGGGTCCGACCTGGCGAGCGTGCGGACGCGCGCCGTCCGGGACGGCGACGCGTGGGTCCTGAGCGGGCAGAAGGTGTGGACGTCCGTCGCGCACCACAGCAGGCTCGGGCTCGCGCTGACGCGCACCAACCCGGACGCCCCGAAGCACAAGGGCATCACCGCCTTCCTGGTGGACATGACCCTTCCGGGGGTGGAGGTCCGGCCGCTGCGGCAGATGACCGGCGGGGCGGACTTCAACGAGGTGTTCCTCAACGAGGTCCGGGTGCCGGACGACCACCGGCTCGGAGAGGTCGACGGCGGGTGGACGGTGGCGCTGACCACCTTGATGAACGAGCGCGCGACGGTGGGGGGCGACAACGGCGGACCCGCCGCCGCGGCGCTGACGCCCGAACGGCTCTACGCGGTCCTGCGCGCCAGCTGGACGCTCGACGATCGCGCGGTACGTGCACAGGCGGCGGAGCTACTGGCCGACGTGATGGCGACCGAGCACCTCAACACGCGCGCCTTGCGCGGGATGCGCGCCGGGGTGACTCCCGGGCCGGAGATGTCGGTGGCGAAGCTGATGTACGCGCAGAACCTCACGTGCGCGGCCCATCTCGTGACGGACGTGTTCGGTCCCCGCGCCATCGCCGACTCGGGCGAGTGGGGCACCTACGCCTGGTCGGAACTCCTCCTGGCGACGCCCGCGCTGCGGATCCTCGGCGGCACGGAGGAGATCATGAAGAACATCCTCGCCGAACGGGTGCTCGGCCTCCCCAAGGAGCCGGGGATCGACACCAGGTCGCCTTTCCGCGAGCTGCGCCGTTCGGGCACCGGAGAGGGGGCGGCATGACCGGCATCACCGAGCTCTCCGAATCGGAGCTTCGCGAGCTGCGATCGTCCGTACGGGACTTCCTGGAGGCCAAGTCCTCGGAGGAGGCCGTCCGCAAGGTGATCGAGACCGACCTGGGATACGACCCGGAGGTCTGGTCGCAGATGGCGGAGCAGCTGCGCCTTCCCGGGCTGATCATTCCCGAGGAGTACGGCGGGGACGGATTCGGTCAGGTGGCGCTCGGCGCGGTCCTGGAGGAGACGGGCAGGGCCCTGCTGTGCTCTCCGTTCTTCGCGACGGTGGTCCTCGGCGCACAGGCCTTGCTGGCATCCGGCGACGAGGAAGCCTGCGCGGCGTACCTTCCCGGAATCGCGGACGGCACGACGACCGCCGCACTCGCCGTGTCCGAACGAACCGGCGCCTGGGATCCGGTACAGATCGAGACGCGCGCGCTCCGGCGAGGCGAAGGGGATGCCGGATGGGAGCTGACCGGCACCAAGTCCTTCGTGATCGACGGCGTCTCGGCCGATCTCCTCCTGGTGATCGCGCGGACCACCGCGGGACCGTCGCTGTTCGCCGTGGACCGCGGTGCCGCGGGCCTGACTGCCGAACCGCTGGAGACCCTCGACGGGACCCGGAGGATGGCTCGCGTTCGTCTCGGCGGCACACCCGCCCGGCTGGTCGGCACCGACGGAGCGGGCGGCCGCCTGATGGCGCGCATCCTGGACCTCGCCGTGACCGGGCTGGCCGCGGAGCAGACGGGCGGAGCCGAACTCTGCCTGGAAAGCGCCACGGCCTACGCCCGCACCCGCGTGCAGTTCGGCCGCCAGATCGGCAGCTTCCAGGCGGTCAAGCACAAGTGCGCCGACATGCTCGTCCAACTCGAACTGGCGCGTGCCAGTGCCCGCGAGGCCGCCGTCATCGCCGACAAGGGCGACGAGACGGCCTTCGCGGTGGCGGCGAGCGCCGCGCATGTGTGCTGCTCACGGGCCTACATGTTCGCCGCGGCGGAGAACATCCAGGTGCACGGCGGGATCGGCTTCACGTGGGAGCACCCCGCGCACCTGTACTTCCGGCGGGCCAAGTCCTCGCAACTCCTCTTCGGGGGCCCGCACGCCTATCACGAGCGCTTCCTGGAGCGTCTCGGGTTCTGACCGCGCCCTCGTCGACGGCCCGCCGCACCCGCGGCGGGCCGTTTCGCGCGCCGGTCGTCAGCGTGCGGGTGCGAATCCCCGGATGAAGGCGTCGACGGCGAGGGTCCACCGCCTGTCGCGCGACTCGGCCGTGCTCCCGAGCCAGCCGGCGTTCTCCTGAGTCGCGAGGCCGATGGCGAGGCCGAGCAGCGCATGGGCGATGTCGATCGGGTCACCGGCCATGACGCCCGCCTGTACGCAGTGTCCGACCCGGTCGACGAGGAACCGACGGGTGCCGTCACCGACCGACCGCTTGGCGCCGTCGGGTTCGAAGCCGTCGAAGGGCCTGTTGTACATCACGTTGAAAAGGTTCGGGTTGTCGGAGGCGAAGGTCCGGAACGCGTGTACGGTCGCTGCCAGGTCGGCGACCGCATCACCGCTCGTGCCGAGCCTTTCGAACGCGGCGTTGAGTCGCCGGAACCCTTCGAAGAACAACTCACGGATGAGTCCGGCCTTGTGGCCGAAGAGCTCGTAGATGGCCGGAGGAGATGTTCCGGCCAGTCCGGCGATCTTACGCGTCGTCACCGCTGCGACCCCCTCCGAGGCGAGGACGTCGATCGCCGTGTCGAGTATGTGGCGACGCAGCTCCGGAGTTCGTTCCTTGGCCGGCGGCATGGCGGCTCCTTCGACCGATCAGTTCACCGCGGCCGAGGCCACGCGGGCGGCGAATTCCTCGCGGTCGTCCTCGATCGCCGCTGTGAGGGCGGCGATCAACGGCGCCCTCGTCCGCCGCTTGGTCGCACACTGCGCATCGCGGTCGAGCCGGGTCAGCGCGCTCGCCACCTCGGCGATCCTCTCGTCGAAACGGTCGGGCTCGACGACCTCGTCGAGGAAGCCGGCGCCCACCGCACTCTGGGGACCGAAGACCTCGGCCAGGAGGGTTGCCCGTTCGAACGCCGCCGGGGTCAGGCGCTGCCTCAGGATCGTGATCGCGGCGCGCGGCATCGTCAGCCCGATGGCCACCTCGTTGGCGGTCAGGCGCGCCGGTGCCGTGGTCGCGATCCGGTAGTCGCCGCTCAGCAGCAGGAAGGCGCCCATCGCGACGGCGTGGCCGGTACGGGCGATCACGACCGGACGCGGATACGACAGGATCCGGAGCGCGAGTTCGAAACCGCCGACCACCATCCCGGCACTCTCACCGGACGCCTCTCCGAGCAGGTTGAGATCGAACCCGGCGGACAACGCTCCCGGACGCCCGCGCACAACGACCACACCGTCGTCACGCTCGGCGCGGTCGAACGCCGTGGTCAGCTCGGCCTGCATCTGAGGCGACATGACGTTCACCTTGCCGTCGTCGATGTCGATACTGCTGACCCCGGCGTCGTGGGTGTACCTGACTCGTGCATCCATGCCGACCTCCGTCGATAGGCTGCCGCCGTCATCGTTTCGGAACGATGATTCGAAACGAAGATACGGAAGATGCGGGCACGGCGCCAGGAGATGGAGATGCTGCGGCGAACTTCGCGAAGCAGGGACCCCGTCCCGTCTGCGGCCTCTCTACCGCAGGAGCCTCAGCATGGCGACGGCTCCGGGGTGTGACCGGACATCACACCCCGGCGCCGTCTTCGTGAGCACCCGTGTCGCTCTCAGGTGAACATCACGCGGGGATCGTCACTACCGCAGGCGCAGGGGTCGGCGCGGACGGTCCCCGCTGTCTCGAGGAGGAACTCCCGTCCGCCGACGGCTCGCTCGGCCGATGCCGTCACCGACAGGCGTCCGTCCCGCTCGGTTACCGTCCATTCCGCGCGGTTCACGTGCGCGCCGGCGCGTTCGGGACACTCGATGGCCAGCGCGGGTCCGAGCGTCGAGATGACGGCCGCGGACACCCCCGCGTCGCGCAGCTTCGCGATCCCGTCCGGGCGGGCCATGACGACCGGCGTCTCGCCGAAGAAGTCGCCGATCATGCTCTGCCCGCTCAGCGCCTCCAGTGTCTCCCCGCTCAGGCCGAGAATGGCGTGGAGGTCCAGCTCACGCTGGAACACCCTGGTGCGCACGTGGTCCCAGCCCATCGTCTCCACGCTGCCGTACACCACGCCCAGGTTGCGGAGCGCCTCGATGACCGGCTGGAACCAGGCCCCTTCGTGTCCGGAGAAACTGACGACCGCGTGGTGGCCCTGTGCCAACCCGTGCGCCTGGAGCCGCTCCTGCGTCCAGGCGGCGTCCCTGCCGAGGTCGTCCCAGCCGACCTCGCAGTCGGCGATGCCGTCCGGGCCAGGCACCGGAAGGAGGTAGGCGACCGGCGGGTGGTCGAGCATGCAGGCGCGGGAGAGCGTGTCCTGTCGCACCATCACTGCTTCACCACCCTCGGGAACTTGGCCACACTGCGCACGGTTCGCATGAGTTCCTCCTCGGTATGCAGTTCCAGATCGGGCTCCACTCCGGTCCGCTTCGCGATGCCGGCGCGCAGCCGGTCGGCGAGGTCGGCGGTGTCGCCGCTCAAGGACGGGTCATAGCCGACGCGGACGCGGAGGCGGTCGACCTCGCGTGCCGGCCGGACGATCTGGAAGAACCCGCCGACGGTCTCCGGCTCGGCCTCGACGGCCTGCCACACGTCGCGCAGGACGACCGGCCTGCCGTCGACGACGGTCTCGTCGCCGCTTCGGCCGGACACCCACATACGCCCGTGCGTCCGGCCGCAGCCGCACTTCTCACTCGTCATGCGCACCAGGTCCTCGCTGCGGAAGCGGATGAGCGGCGCCGCGCGGTTGTCGAGGTCGGTGGCGACGAGCTCGCCGATCTCACCCTCTTCGACCGGCTCGTCGCCGGACGGGTCCAGGCACTCGGCGAAGACGGTGTCCTCCCACAGGTGGAAACCGTTGTGCTCACGGCATTCCCAGGCCGTTCCGGTGTCCGCCGCGCTCGAGTACTCGTAGAGCTCGACGCCCCACTCGTTCTGGACCTTCTCCCGCATCCGCGGGCTGATCGGTTGTCCGGCGCACGCGGCGCCCTTCAACGACGCGAAGATCTCCTTGAGGTCGTACTCGTTCTCCAGGTGCTCGAGTTCGACCAGCTGCGGGTACATGAACTGCATGTAGGCGGGCCGGTAGCGGCGGACCGCCTCCAGCGTCTCGCGCATCCGCCCGAACCACGTGTTCGTGGAGATCACGACGGCGCCGAGGGCGTGGTAGCCGTAGTCCATGAGGTTGCGGAAGGTCCCCGGAGGGCTGAGCACCCTGTCCCCCGGCCGCAGTCCCAGCTCCCACAGGTCCCGGAGCTGCGCGGTGACCAGCGGTGGAGCCCCGTCCCAGATCTCCGCGAAGAACTCCGGATCGCCCGTGGTGCCGGAACTGGAGGTGATCGAGGTCAGCTCGGACGGCCGAACGCGCAGCAGGCCTCCGAAGGGGTCGCCGGTGCGCGCCCGGTAGTCGCGGAGGGCGTCCTTGCCGAAGGACGGGATCCGTTCCCGGAAGTCGTCCAGCGACGAGATGTCGCGGGGGTGGACACCGTGGGAGTCCCAGAGCTCCCGGTAGAACGGCGAGTTCTCGTAGGCGGACGGCACCAGGTCCAGGATCCGCCGTTCCTGGAGTTCGCGGAGCGCCGTCCGAGACATGGTCTCGACCGCTGGTTCAAGGTATCTGTCATCCGGCATGGGCCCTCCTCGTAACGGGGCTCGGGAAGGTGGCTCCGAGCGGCGCGGGCGGCCGTGTCGACGGTGGCCGTACGGCCGCGGCCCGGCGCGGGTGCGATGGCGCGGCCTCGGGTTGTGACGCAGGCCACCCACATCATCAGACAAAGCATTGAATTAGTCAACTGATTCAGCGGTTATTGGCCTCGAGGTCGTGAACTAGCCCGCCGCGCGGCTCGGCCGCCAGGTGGCGGCGAGCAGGAGCGCCGCACCGCCGACGCCGCCGGCCAGCGCGATCGCCGCGCCGAGCGGTCCGCGCAGGTCGTCCTCGACGCCGATCAGCCGGTCCAGCGAGGCCGAGCCCGCCCCGAGCAGGGCGAGCGCCGCGCAGGTCACCGCCAGGACTAGGACGTACTCGTAGCCGTCGCGGAAGACGAAGAAGCCGTTCTTGCGGTGGGCCGTCACGCCCGCCACCACCATGGTGCCCACCACGAACGCGCAGGCGAGCGGCGTGAGGAGACCGAGGACCAGGGCGGCCCCGGCGGCGATCTCACCGGCTCCGCTCAGCAGCGCGTGGACCTTCGCCGGCCGCATGCCGAGCGAGGCGAACCAGCCGGCCGTGCCCGACACTCCCCCGCCGCCCCACAGGTGATTCCAGCCGTGGACCACCATCGTCGCACCCACGACCACCCGAACGAGCAGGGCAGCCACATCGACCGCGTCCATACACCGTCACCTCGCCGTTCCGCTCCGCCAGCCACCAGGTGAAAGCTAGCAAGTTGTATTTATATAGCTATATTAGAAGTAGACCTACCCTGCCAAGAGAGGACGGCCGATGAGCGGCGCACTCCCCTACCGAATGATCGACTTCGACACCCACTCGTACGAGACCACCGACTGCTTCACCCGGTTCATGCCGAAGGACAAGATCGACACGGCGGTGCAACCGGTGACGCTCGCCTCCGGACAGCAGGCCCTGCTGGCGAACCATCGCATCGTCAACGCCCTGGAGAACCACCTGGACAAGGCCTACGTCCCGGGCTCGCTCGCCGAGATGCTCCGGCAGCGCTCCCAGGGCGACTCGGCCGACGCCGAGCGGTTCTTCGAGGACATCAGGGACGAGTACCTCGACAGGGACGCGCGGCTGGCGAAGATGGACGAGCAGCACATCGAGCGCGCCCTCATGTACCCCGGAGGCTGGGCGCTGATGGCCGAGGCCTACCTGGACGGCATCGAGCCGCTCTACGACAACCTGCGCTCCTTCAACCGCTGGATGGACGAGGACTGGGGCTTCCACTACAAGGACCGGATCTACGCCCCCGCCATGCTCTCCCTCCGCGATCTGGACCATGCGGTCGCCGAGCTCGACACCGTCCTGGATGCGGGCGCCCGGTTCATCCTGCTCCCCGCCGGGCCGGCCTACGGGCGTTCGCCGGGCGACCCCTACTTCGATCCGTTCTGGTCCCGCATCAACGAGGCCAAGGCGAACGTCGCCTTCCACATCTCCGAGTTCCACTACCAGGCCAACGTCGCCTCGCACTGGGGATGGGGCCTGGTCCCGCCCTTCCAGTTCTCCGCATGGCAGTGGCAGAACACCTACGGCGAGCGCCCCATCACCGACACGCTCTCCGCCCTGATCTTCGACAACCTCTTCGGCCGGTACCCGAACATCAACGTCATCGTCAGCGAGTTCGGCGCCGAGTGGGTGCCGCACTTCCTCAAGCACATGGACAAGAGCCGCGGGATGGGCCGCAACGGCGTGTGGCTCGGAGGGCAGCTGGCCGAGCGGCCGAGCCACGTCTTCCACAAGCACGTCAAGGTGGTGCCCTACCCTGAGGACGACATCACGGGCCTGGCCGACCGGCTCGGGACGGTCGACTCGCTGGTCATGGGGTCCGACTGGCCGCACGCCGAGGGACTGGCCGACCCGAGGGACTACTTCGACATGGTCGCCGGCCTCGGCGAGGAGAACCGCAGGAAGTTCCTGCGGGACAACGCGCTGAAGGCGCTGACCTCCTGACGTCGGCTCGCGCTCGGGGCCGGCCGCCTCCGCCGGCGGGCCGAAGCCCCGAGGCGCGAATCCGGGGCTCCGGTCACATCAGGGGCAGGAGCCCCAGGGCGGTTGCGGCCGTCGAGCCGGCGTCCACGGGGAGCGCGGCCGCGGTGATCCAGGCGCTCTCCGGGCCCCCGAGGAAGAGCGCGGCCCAGGCGACGTCCCAGGCGCTGCCTTCGGTGGCCAGCAGGCTGGCCCGGCGCCGCAGGTCCCGGCCCTCCGCACCGCCGTGGTTCCCGATCGGCGTGTGCAGGTGGCCGGGGACGATGCAGTTCACGCGTATTCCGTGCCGCCCCCAAGCGTAGGCGAGGTCACGGGTCAGAGCGATCACTCCCGCTTTCGACGCACCATAGGCACCGCTCCCGAACGCGCGGATCGCCGCCACGGACGAGACGTTGACGATGGCGGCGCCCCCTGCCGCGCGCAGATGCGGGAGCGCGGCGCGGCTCGTCACCGCGCAGCCGCGCAGGTTGACCGCCATCACGCGGTCCCAGTCGCGAAGATCTGGGGCGTCGATCGCGCCGCCGGTCACGCCGGTGTTGTTCACCAGGACGTCCAGCCGGCCCGCCTCCGCCACCAGGTGGGCCACGGCCCGCTCGACGGCCGCCTCGTCGGTCACGTCGGCGGTGAGCGGCACGGCCCGCCCGCCCCGTTCACGGACGAGCTCGCACGTCCGGCCCGCGCGCGATTCGTCACGGTCGAGGACTCCCACGACCGCGCCCTGCTCGGCGAACAGCAGGGCCGTCGCCGCCCCCGTTCCCAGGAAATCGGCGTCCGAACCCCCGCCGCCCCCGCTCACGAGGGCAACGCGGCCTCGCATCCGCGTGCCCCGCCTCGGCAGTCCCACCGTTCCCACCTGCGACTTCTCCGCATCCGACCGTTCCATCCGCCGTCCCTTCCCACTGGGTAACTTCTTCGATATAGCTGAAACATATAACCAATCTGTTTACTTGACCTTGTTGCTCTGTTAGCTTCCTCACGCGCGTCCGCCCAGGACGTGCCGTGGAGCCGCGCCCGGCTGCCCACCCCAACCCTTCTCAGCGGTCTCACGCGCGAGGGAGTCACCTGCCATGACCCGATCACTTCGCCTTGCCGGTATCGCCTGCCTCGGCGCCTCGGCGCTCGCCCTGACCGCCTGCGGCGGCAACGGCGACGACGGCGCCAAGAAGACGACGGTGAACCCCGCCCTCACAAAGTCCGAGATCAAGCTCGGCCTCATCGTGTCCCGGACCGGAACGAGCTCCTCCTCCGACAAGAGCGGAGCCGACGTCGCGCTCGCCTGGCAGCGCTGGGTCAACGCCGGCCAGGGGATCGCCGGCCATCCGGTCCGAATCGTCGTCAAGGACGACAAGAGCGACGGTGCCACCGCCACGGCGGCGGCGCAGGAACTCCTGGCCGACCCGAACGTCCTGTCCATCACCACCGAGGCGAGCAACACCGAGCAGCCCGTGGCCTCCGCGCTCGGCGGCAAGGATGTCCCCGTCGTCGGTGCGACCGGTTACCAGACCAAGATCTGGACGGCGCAGCCCAACTACTTCCCCACCGCTCCGCAGGCCTTCCCCGCGACGGTGGCGGTCCAGATCGCCTCGGCCAAGGCGGTCGGCGCGCACAAGTTCGCGGCGGTCTACTGCGCCGAGATCGCGGCGTGCAAGGAGGCCGTGGGCCTGTACGGGCCGATCGCCCAGCAGCAGGGAGTCCAGTACGTCGGCTCGGTGGCGGCCTCCACGACGGCCCCGAGCTACACCGCGGAGTGCCTGCGGCTGAAGAACATGGGCGCCGACCTCGTGCAGATCTCGATCGCCCCGGCGGCCGGCCGCAAGCTCATCTCCGACTGCACCGGCCAGGGCTACAAGGGATACTTCGGCGTCACCGCCGGCGCGGTCAACGCCGACATCACCAAGACCCCGAACGCCAAGCTCGTCGGCGGTCTGCAAGGCTTCCCCTGGTGGGCGGACACCCCGCAGGTCAAGCAGTTCCGCGACGCCATGAAGAAGTACGCCCCGGACGCCGACTACGCCAACCCCGCCTCGACCGCGGTCTGGTCGACCCTGGAGCTGATCCGCAAGGCGGCGGCGAACCTTCCGGACAAGCCCACGCGCAAGGACATGACCGCCGGCCTCCACACGATCAAGGACGAGGACCTCGGCGGCCTGCTCGCGCAGAAGCTCACCTACACCGCCGGCAAACCCGGCCCCGCCATCAACTGCCTGTGGGTGTACAAGATGCAGAACGGCAAGTTCGCGAGCGCGCCTCTCTCGGGCCCGTCCGGGAACAGTGCCGCCAGCGGTCCGCTCAAGTCCGACTGCATGGCCGCGCCGGCCGCGGGCTGAGGACCGTCCATGCAGGACCTTATCCCCTTCCTGATCAGCGGCCTCGCAATCGGAGCCGTGTACGGCCTGATCGGCAGCGGCCTGGTGGTCACCTACAAGACCTCCGGCATCTTCAACTTCGGGCACGGAGCGCTCGCGACCGTCGCCGCCTACTGCTTCTACTGGCTGCACGTCGACCTCGGCCTGGGCTGGCAGGTGTCCGCGGCGGTCACCGTCCTAGTCGCGGGTCCGCTCATGGGCCTGCTCATGGAGCTGATCGCACGGCGGCTGGCGCCCCAGCGCGTTCCCATGAAGATCGTCGGAACCGCCGGCCTGATCCTGCTCGTCCAGGGCCTCGGGACCATCAAGTACGGCCCCGACGCCATCAGCGTGGACGGCTTCCTCCCGAAATCCGAGGATTCCTTCGCCGTCGGGTCCGTGAACGTGCAGTACAAGTTCCTGTTCACGGCAGTGATCGCCCTCGTGGCCGTGGCGGCGCTGTGGGCCCTGTTCCGCTACACCCGGATCGGCCTGGCCATGCGTGCCGTCGTGGACGATCCCGATCTGCTGGCCGTCAAGGGCGTCGGCCCCGTACGGGTCCGGCGGGCGGCGTGGCTGATCGGCTCGACCTTCGCCGCCCTTTCCGGGGTCCTGCTCCTCCCGCTCGTCGGGCTGGAGCCGATCGCCCTCACCTTCCTCGTCGTGACGGCGTTCGGTGCCGCCGCGATCGGCGCGTTCACCAGCGTCCCGCTGACCTTCCTGGGCGGGCTCGCCCTGGGCGTCGCCACCGACGTGTCCAAGAACTACGTGCTGGACGTGAGCTGGCTGGCCGGGCTCCCCGCGAGCCTGCCGTTCGTCATCCTCGTCGTGGCGCTCCTGGTCATGCCGCGGCGCAAGCTCATGGCCGCGTCACTGATCGAGCGCCGTCCGCCCCTGCAATGGCACGCCCCGTGGCGGGCACGGGCGGTGGCGGCCGTGGTCGTGGTGGGCGCGCTGGCCACCGTTCCGGCCTTCGCGGGAACGAAGCTCACTTTCTACATCGTGGCGCTCACCCAGGTCGTGATGTTCATGTCGCTCGGGCTGCTGGTGCGCACGTCCGGGCAGGTCTCGCTGTGCCACGCCGCCTTCGGGGCGATAGGCGCCGTCGCGTTCTCCCAGTTCGCGGTGGACCACGGCCTCCCCTGGCTCGTGGCCCTGCTGCTGGGCGCGCTGGTCGTGGTTCCCGTGGGCGCCCTCGTGGCCCTGCCCGCGCTCCGCCTGTCCGGAGTCTTCCTGGCCCTGGCGACCCTGGGGTTCGGGATCATGGTCGAGCGGCTCTTCTACCCGCTCGACTGGATGTTCACCCCGGTGAGCACCGGACGCGTGATGCCGCGCCCGTCGTTCGCCCAGAGCGACGACGCCTACTACTTCTTCGTACTCGCGATCGTCGTCGTGTGCGGTGCCGCCGTGGTCGCCGCGGAACGGGCCCGGATCGGCCGGATGCTGCGGGGAATGGCGGAAGCGCCGACCGCGGTGTCCACCGCGGGCCTGAGCATCAGCGTCACCAAGCTCATCGTCTTCTGCGTCTCGGCGTTCATGGCGGGCGTCTCCGGCATCCTCTACGGATCGGCCCTGCACTCCGCCGGCACCACGGACTCGCACTACTCGTCCTTCTATTCGATCATCCTCCTGGTGACGCTCGCCCTCGCGCCCTTCGCGAACCCCTGGTACGCCGTCTTCATCGGGATGGTGGCGATCATCCCGGGCTACCTGCCCGGCGAGGACACCACGTACTGGCTGAACGCGGCGTTCGGCTTCTTCGCCGTCCAGGTCGCCATGGCGGGCGGCACCCCGGCGGCCCCGGCCCGGCTCCGCGCCGCGATGGAACGCCTGGGTAGGCGCGGACGTCACGCTCCGGACACGGGCGGGCAGGCACCGGACGAGGACGACACCGCGCCGAACGCCTCCCTCGACCGCTCCGCCGTCCCCGAGGCCGGCGAGGGCTTCCGGATCCGCGGGCTGACCGTGCGGTTCGGCGGTGTCACGGCCGTCGACGGGATCGACCTGCACGCCCCGATCGGGCGCATCACCGGGCTGATCGGCCCCAACGGGGCCGGCAAGACCACGCTGTTCAACGCCGGGACAGGGCTGCTCAAACCGGACCGTGGAGACGTCTCCATGGCCGGCCGGGCCATCACCCGCGCCTCGGCCGCCGCCCGAGGACGCGCCGGCGTGGGACGCACGTTCCAGATCATGAACCTCTGCGACTCGCTGACGGTGGCCGACAACGTCGCGCTGGGCCACGAGAGCGGCCTCGCCGGCTCCCGGCCCTGGTCGCAGCTCGCGGCCACGCGCGCGCAACGGCGCGAGACCCGGACCGCCGCCGACGACGCGATGCGGCTGTGCGGCATCGCGCACCTGGCCCACCGGCAGGCGGGCGAACTGTCCACCGGCGAGCGGCGGCTGGTCGAGCTGGCGCGGTGCCTGGCGGGCCGCTTCGACGTCCTCCTGCTCGACGAGCCCTCGTCGGGCCTGGACCAGGTGGAGACCGCGCGGTTCGCGAACGTGCTGGAAAGGGTGGTGCTGGACCGCGGAATCGGCGTCCTCATCGTGGAGCACGACATGTCCCTGGTCATGCGTATCTGCAGCTACATCTACGTTCTCGACTTCGGGAAGCTGCTGCACGAGGGCGTCCCGGAGAGCGTGCGCTCCTCCACGGCGGTCCGCGCCGCCTACCTCGGTACCGAAGAGCTCCACACCACCGGGGACGTTCAGGAGGCCGAAGCATGACCGAGTTGCAGCAGTCCGCCGCGAGCGTCGCCGGCGCCGCGTCGCCGGTCCTCGCATTGCATGACGTCCGGGCCGGTTATGACGAGACCACCGTCCTGCACGGGGTCTGCCTCACCGTGCCCAAGGGCGCTGTCGTGGCCCTCCTCGGCGCCAATGGCGCCGGGAAGTCGACCTTGTTGCGGACGGTCGGCGGGCTCAACCGCCTTAAGTCCGGGCGGATCGAGATGCTGGGCGAGGATGTCGGCGCACTGGCCGCCCACCAGCGCGTCCGGCGGGGCCTGTGCTACATCCCGGAAGGCCATGCCGTGTTCCGGGGCCTGACCGTCCGGGAGAACCTCCGGCTCCAGGCGCGTACGAGGGACGCCACCGCGATCGACCGCGCCGTCGAAGCGTTCCCGTCGCTGTCGGGCCGGCTCGACCAGACGGCCGGAACGCTCAGCGGCGGCCAGCAGCAGATGCTGGCCATGGCTCAGGCGCTTCTCGGCGAGCCCGCGCTCGTCATGGTGGACGAGGCCTCTCTCGGACTGGCACCCGTGATCGTCGACGAGGTGTTCGCCTTCCTGGAGTCGCTCGCCGAACGAGGGGTCGCGCTCCTCGTGGTCGACCAGTTCGCGCAGCGGGTCCTGCAGATCGCCACGCACGCCTACGTGCTCCGGCGAGGCGAGATCGCCTACGACGGCGAGCCGGCCGAACTCTTGAAGGGCGACATCTTCGAAAGCTACATCGGATCCGGCTGATCCCGCCGGCGAGCGTGCACGGCGGCGGGCGCACGATAGGGCCCGCCACCGTGCATGCCGGAAAGGCAACGGCCCGGTGCCGGCGGAAGTCCGCCGCACCGGGCCGTGTCCATTCCCTACGCGTGTTGTTCGCGGAGGAACCTCCGCAGGACCTTGCCGTTGGCGTTGCGCGGCAACTCCTCGACGAAGTGCCAATAGGCCGGGATCTTGAACCCGGACAGCTCGGCGCGGGCGAAGGTCCGCAGGTCCGCAGGATCCGGAGGCCCCGCGGCCTCCGCGGGGACCACGAATGCGGCCACCGTCTGTCCGAGCCGGTCGTCGGGCACGCCCACCACCGCCACGTCGGCGACGGCGGGGTGCGCGGCGAGCACCGTCTCGACCTCCACGGGGTGGACGTTCTCGCCACCCCGGATGATCATGTCGCTGCGCCGGCCGGACAGGTAGACGTAACCGTCGGCCGCGACCCTTCCCAGGTCGCCGCTGTGCAACCAGCCCTCCGCGTCCAGCACGAAGAAGTGATCGCCTCGTGCGAGCACTTCTCCCACGCCGTCGGCGTCCGGCCGTTCGATCCGCAACTCGACCCCGGGGGCCGCGCGGCCGACGGACAGGAGCAGATCCTCCCGGCCGGCCACCGCGGCCCGGTGATCCTCCGGGGTCAGCACCGAGAGCGGGGAGCCTTCGGTCTGGCCGAACATGTTGAGCATGCGGACGCCGGGGACGGCGTCGTAGGTCTGGCGGAGCGTCGAGGGACGGATCGGGGCCCCGCCGTACTGGAGCACCCGCCACTTCGCAGACTGGAGTTCGCCCTCCGCCAGGAGCATCTCCAGCATGGCCGGGACCATGCTCGTGTGAGTGGCGCCTCTCTCACACAGCAGCCGCCAGCCTTCCACCGTGAAACGTGGGATCCCCGTCATCTGGGCACCGACGCCGAGCGCGACCGCCACGTTGCCCAGCCCGGAGATGTGGTGGAAGGGTGCGCTGCCGCCGTAGAGGCTCTCCGGATCCAACTGGCAGAGGCCGCCGTTCACGCGGGCGCGGGCGGCCAGGCGCCATTGGGGCATCGGGACCGGCTTCGGCACGCCGGTGGTGCCCGAGGTGTGCAACACGATCGCCACGTCGTCCGGTTTCGCATGGAGTTCGAGCTGCCGGGTTCCAAGCGGCGGCACCAGCACCAGGCGGCGGCCGGTCCGCTCCGCCACGTCGTGCCCCAGAGACGCGTACGCCTCCTGTGCCACCACCACCGGCGAGGCCATCGGACGGACCACGGCGGCGATCTCGGCGGCCGTCATGCGGACGCCGAGCGGCGCGATCGGATGCCCGCTTCCGGCGCCGCCGACCACTAGGGCGAGCGCCTCGGGTGACGAGGCGACAAGAGCGGGCACCGGCGCCCCAACCGGGAGATCGAGCGAGTCGAGCCACCACGCGGCGCCGCCGGCGCGGTCCATGAGCTCGCGCCCGCTCCACGCCGTCTCGTCGTAGAGCACGGCAGACCGGTCGTGATCGTAGGCGCCTGCCACCATCGCCGACCAGGTCGCATCCCGCGCCGAGGAGGACGGATCAGTCGACACGTCGATGCAGTCCTTCCTGGAGGACCGTCGCGACGAGCCGGCCGGAGCGGTCCCTGATCCGGGCGTTGCTCAGTGCTCGGCCGCCGCTGCTGTTGAGGGGGTCGGACTCCATCAGCACCCAGTCGTCCAGCCGGACGGGCCGGTGAAACCAGACCGTGTGGTCGAGGCTCGTCCCGACGAAGTCGTGCGGCAGCGTGGAGCCGGGCGGCCGGGCGTCCATGACGACGCCGAGGTCGGAGATGTAGGTCAGCGCCGCGGCCTGCCACAGGGGGTCCGCCGGCAGGGGCCGGTGATGCCGGAGCCACATGGGGTGCAGGGGCACGAACCCGTCGGCGCGCGGGCGGGCGACGTGGCGTATCTCGAAGGGGAAGCCGACATCCCGCAGCCTCTGAGTCGGCTGCACCGTCACCGCGGTGGCCGGGTCGTCGACGCCCCCTTCCTCGCCTTCGTACCAGTCGTCGCCTGCTTCGGCCGCATGAAGCGACGCCATCATGGTGAACAGAGTCCGGCCTTCCTGGTTCACCTCGACTTCGCGGACCGCGAAGGCTCGCCCGTCCCGGATGCGGTGAACGCGGATGTCCAGGAAAGGAAAGTCACTCGCCTTCCTCAGGAAATAGGCGTGCAGTGAATGTGGGAGCTGCCCTGGCCGACCGGTACGCCCCGCGGCGAGCACCGCGAGTGCCGCGACAAGGCCGCCGAAGAGGGTCCGGTGCCCGGTCATGGTGGCCGGAGCGCTGAAGCGATCGGCTCCGGTGGGCGTCAGGTCCAGGAGCGACCTGAGGTCGTGCCAGGCCGCCGCCGACAGAGTCCCGCCGACGGTACCGGAGGTCCCGTTGCTCGTCGTCATTCTCGTGTGCACTCCAGTCGCTCAGCCCGGCAGGAACGGGTCGGCGACGGCGTCCAGGGGATCGAAATCGGGAGGCAGGCCCTCGAACTTCGGCGGACGCTTCTGCGTGAAGCTCTCGACTCCCTCCCGGAAGTCCGGCGATCCGGCGAAGTACTCCATCACCGAATAGCTTCGCGACAGGGCATCGTCGAAGTTCCGGTCGAGATCGCCGTAGACCTGCTGCCGCATGACCGCCATGGCCCGCGGCGAGCAGTTGCGCGCGATGTCACCCGCGTACGCGCGGGCCGCGTCCAGGAGGTCAGCCGGTTCGACGACACGGCTGACCAATCCGAGGGACTTCGCCTCGTCGGCGTCGAAGGTCCGTCCGGACAGGAGCAGGTCGAGGGCATTCTCCAGGCCGATGACCCGGGGCAGGACGTAGGGCATGTTGTATTCGCCCGCCAGCCCGCGCCGCGTGAAGGCGGTGGTGAAGCGGGCGCCGCGGGCGGCGAACCGCACGTCGCACATCAGCGCCTGGATGAGACCGATCCCCGCGCAGCCGCCATTGATCGCGGCGATCATCGGCTTGGGCAGCAGCCGCCGGCCGTACATCGGGGTGCGGTCCTTGAGGTTCAGGGTCTGCCCGGGCTGGGAGTTGCGCTCCAGCCGCTGCATGTCCATCCCAGGGCAGAAGGCCGTTCCCGCGCCCGTGACGATCAGCGCACGGACGTCCGGGTCGGCCGCGGCCCGGTCCAGGATCGCGAAGAACCGCTCCTCCATGGGAATGTTCCAAGCGTTCTTCCGCTCGGGGCGGTTGAACGTGAGCGTGGCCACGCCGTCCGCGTCCACCTCGTAGAGGACGAGATCGTCCTGTTCCGACATCTACTCTCCTCCGTTTCCGCCCGGCACCGGCTCGCCCACGCGAGGCCGCTCACCGGAGACGCTCACGACGACCTGGCCCCGGGCGCACACCGAACCGTCGGTCCTGCGGACCTCGACCTCGGCGAAGTGGACCCGGCCTCCCCGCCGCACGCAGGTCGCGTGCGCGACGACCTCCGGACCGGCCGCGGGAGCGAGGAACTGCACCGTCAGCGAGATGGTGCTCAGCCGGCTGCCCTTGCCGAAGTCGTGGCCGGCGATGACGGCGCCGCCCCCGGCCGTGTCGATGAGGGCCGAGACGACGCCGCCGTGGAAGACCCCGTCATGGGCGGAGAGGCGCTCGGCGTACGGGAGGCTCATCTCGATTCCCTCGGGTTCCCACCGCAGCACGCGCATCCCGCAGTCGCTGTTGAACGCGACTCCACGCTGCCAGTGCTCGCGGAACCACTCCCGTCGTTCCTGCTGTTCCGCCTCGCTCAGGGGGCCGGGACGAGTGACGGTCATTCGCCGTCCTTTCTCGGGAGCGGTGTCATGCGCCGGGTTCGGCGCCGACCAGGGAGACGAAGGACACGCATTCGCCGGGCGCGCCCCCGAGGTTGTGGGTCAGGGCGAGCCGGCGGCCTTCGGCGAGGGAGTCGATCCGTCGTTCCGCCGGCGCCTCGCCGCGCAGCTGCAGCCAGGCTTCGAACATCATCCGCAGCCCCGAGGCGCCGATCGGGTGGCCGAACGCCTTCAGTCCCCCGTCCGGGTTGACGGGCAGCTCCCCGTTGAGATCGAACGCGCCCGCCTGGACGTCCTTCCATGCCTGCCCCCGCTCGGAGAACCCCAGGTCCTCCATGAGGACGAGCTCGGTGGGGGTGAAGCAGTCGTGAACCTCCGCCATCGCGATCTGCGTCCGCGGGTCGGTGACACCGGCCTGCCGGTAGGCGTCCTGGGCGGACGCGACCACCTCGGGGAACGTCGTGAAGTCGTAGTCGGGATCGCTGGTGCCGGTGGCGGCCCCGGCGACGAAGGACAGTGCCTTCACGAAGATCGGCTTGTCCGTGTAGCGGTGGGCGTCCTCCGCGCGCACCACGATCGCGGCCGCGGACCCGTCCGACACGCCGGAGCAGTCGAACACGCCCAGCATGCCGGCGACCGGAGGCGCCGCCTTGATGCGCTCGATCGGCACCTCCTTGCGGAACTGCGCCCGCTCGTTGCGGGCTCCGTTCACATGGTTCTTCCACGCGATCCGGGCCAGCACGTCCTTCAACTGGTCCTGGTCGACGCCGTACCGCTCGGCGTAGGCGGGCGCGAGGAGGCTGAAGGCCGCCGGAGCCGTCATGTCGTTCATGCCCACGGTGCCGTCATCGGGGACCGCCGTGCCGACGAGTCCCGAGTAGCCCGAGTCCTTCAGCTTCTCGACACCGACGGCCATCGCCACGTCGTAGGCGCCGGACGCCACCGCGTAGCAGGCCTGGCGCAGGGCCTCCGAGCCGGTGGCGCAGAAGTTCTCCACGCGGGTGACCGGCTTGTCGGCGATGCGCAGCGTCCGGCTGAGCGTCAGCCCCGAGACGCCCGACCCCTGGGTGCCGAGCCAGAAGGCGTCGATGTCCGGCAGGTCGATCCCCGCCGACTGCGCGGCGGCGTTCGTGGACTCCACCAGCATGTTCGCCACCGACCGGCCCCAGTGCTCGCCGAAGGCCGTGCAGCCCATGCCGACGATCGCCACGCGGTCGCGGATACCGTTCGATCCCACTGGTCTCCTCCTCAGCCTTGCCCCGGGACGCGGCGCGCGGGCCGCGCCTTCCAGAAGTAGTTGTGGACGCCGCGGGCGGTCTGGGTCCGCCGGAACGACATCTCCACCCGGTCCCCGATCCGGACCGCCCCGGGATCGGTGTCGGTCAGCTCGCACCGCAGCCGGCCGCCGCCGTCGAAGTCCACGACGGCGGAGATCACCGGAGGGCTGAGCGAGTACGCCAGATGGTCGACGGTGAAGGTCGCGATGGTCGCCGGGACGTCGGCCATCGGCTCGGGCTCCATCTCCCCCGTGTGACGGCAGGCACGGCACACGTCGGCGGGCGGGAGATGCCGCGTCCCGCAGGACGCGCACCGACCCGCCACGAACGCGTACTTCCAGTCCGTCGAGCGGTACATGGGCGGCGCGTACGGGGGCTCGGGGTCGGGGCGCCGGGGCGGCTCCCGGTCGAGGAGGCCCCGCCAGGTCAGGAAGGTCGCGTAGGGCAGCGAGTCGTCGCCGCCCGCGATCTGCTCCGCGACCGCCGGCGAGGAGCGGCGCTCGCCCAGCGCCTCGGTCGTCCGGAAGACCAGCGACGAGGCGCCGTCGGCCAGCAAGAGGACGGCGATGGTCTCGCCCGCCCCCGCGCGGTCCAGCACGTCGCAGAGGACGACGCCGAACTGCGCCGTCCCCGGGTTGCCGATCGCGCGGGTGAGGTCGTCCGCCCATGCCTCGCGCGGCACGCCGGTCCGCGCGGCGGCGGCCCGGACGGCGCGGCCGTGGGCGCCCGCGACGATGAGGTGGTCGACGGCGTCCGGCGTCAGGTCGGCCTTCTTCAGCGCCTGCGCGAACGCGGCTTCGGCCAGCGGCACGTATGCCTGTTCACCGAAACGCTCCTCCCAGATCCGCGACGAGATGTCGCCCTGGGGGCGCCAGCGGTCGAGGAACTCCGCGGTCGCCCAGCCCTGGCCGAGCAGCTCGGCGATCACCGGCGCGGTGGACGCCTCGTCCCCCGAACCGGAGAAGAGCAGGGCCGCCGCCGCGTCGCCGCCGTCCCGCTCGTCGGCTCCGCCGGGGAGCCCGCCGCGCAGGTCCGACAGCACCGCCAGCGCGGGGACCGGCGAGTCGACGGCCGCGGTGACGGCGTCCAGCCCGGACCGGATGGCGCCGCACATGTCGGCGGCGGGCGCCGACCGGTCCAGCCGAAGGGCCGCGTGGACGGCGGTGGCGTTGGTCTTGTCGGTGTAGGCGGGCGCCGACGACGCGAAGAACAGCCTGCGAGGGGCGTGCCCCTGGGGAAGGCCGCGCAGCGCGGTACGGCCGGCCTCGACCCCCAGTGAGGTGCTGTCCTCGTCATGCCCGGCGACCGCGCGGGTCCCCGGCGCGGCCGGGCCGCCGAGCACCGCGGCGATCTCCGCCCGGCGCAGCCGACGGTGCGGGACGTAGGCGCCGTAGGCGATCAGACCACCCATGCGACCTCCCTCTCTGCGTGGGATACAGTTACATAATTCTACTACTTTAACAAGGCGAGGACAGGCCTGGAGCACCGGGCCTCACCTTGCGGGATATAGCTAGATATATAGAATAGTTTCATCTTCTCGGGGATGTTCAGGAGGTCTGATGACCAAGATCTGGGCCAACTCGGCCGACTCGCATGTGCTGGAACCCGACGACCTGTGGCTCCAGGCGCTGCCCAAGCGGCTGGCGGAGCGCGCGCCGCGCAGCGAGCGCGGCGACCGGTTCGAGGTGCTCTACATCGACGGCGACCAGGTCAGCCGACAGCTGAACGACATGATGGACGCGATCCGCCCGCCGGGCGCCCGCGACCTCGACGTCCGGCTCAAGGACCTCGACCAGGAGGGCGTCTGGGGCCAGGTGGCCTTCCCCTCGATGGGCTTCTGGCACGTGCTCATCCGGGACCAGGAGCTCGCCCGCGAGGTCGTCCGCTCCTGGAACGACTGGGCGCACGCGGAGATCATGCAGCGCACCGACAGGATCTTCACTCCGGCCTGCGTCTCGATGGCGAACATGGACGACGCCGTCACCGAGCTCGAGCGCGCCGCGGAGTTGGGCTTCCAGGCGGTGTTCCTGCCCACCCAGACCGCGGCCGGCGAGGAGTACGGCCTGGACCGGTGGGAGCCGCTGTGGACGGTCGCCGAGCGCGCCGGCATGGCACTGGCCTTCCACATCGGGACCGGCGGCGACACGGTCGTCTACCGCGGCCCCGGCGGCGCGGTCGTCAACTTCATGGAGACGACCTACCCCGGCATGCGGGTGGTGTCGCACATGGTCGCGGGCGGCGCCCTGGATCGCCACCCCGACCTGAAGATCTTCATCGCCGAGGGCGGCGCCTCATGGCTCCCGGCGATCGCGGACCGGATGGACGAGGCGTACCGCCAGCACGGGATCTTCGTGCGCCCGAAGCTGAGCCGCCTGCCCAGCGAGATCATCAAGCAGCAGGTGTACGCGTCGTTCCAGCACGACGTCAGCGCCGTGGACACCGTGAGGTACACCGACTACCAGAACGTCATGTGGGGCGACGACTACCCGCACCTGGAGGGCACCTACGGGCACACGCAGGAGACCCTGCGCGGCCTGTTCGACGGGGTGCCGGACGAGGTCCGCGAGCGCGTCACCCGGGGCGCGTTCAAAGAGCTGTTCACGGTCCCCGACCAGACTCCCCAGCAGGCGGCCGTCTGACCGGACACCGCTCCCGGGCGCGCCGGGCGGTCTTCGCCGACCGCCCGGCGCGTCCCGTTTCTCAGCCCGCGCTCCTTCCTCCGTCGATCACATAGCACTGGCCCGTGATGTAGGAGGCCTGGTCGGAGGCGAGGAAGAGGGCCAGGTTCGCCACCTCGTCCGGGCCGCCGAGGCGGCCCATCGGGATTCTCGCCGACAGCATCTCCAGCATCTCCGGCGTGCTGCCGTCCAGGATCGCGGTCTGCGTCGTGCCGGGGCAGACCGCGTTGACGCGGATGCCGTCCTTGACGTACTCCAGCGCCGCGACCTTGGTCATCATCACCTGCGCCCCCTTCGAAGTGATGTAGGCGGAGGAACCGGGGGTCGCCCTGAAGCCGCCGATGGAGGCGGTGTTGACCACCGACGCTCCCGACGGCGCCTCGAGCAGCAGGGGCAGCGCGTGCTTGAGGACGAGATAGGACCCGCGCACGTTCACCGCCATCACACGATCGAACTCCGCCATGTCCATCTCGTGGATGCGGGCACGGCCGCCGGCGATCCCGGCGTTGTTGGCGAGCACCTCCAGGCGTCCGTACCGTGCACGGCAGTGCTCCATCAGCGACAGGATCGATCGCTCATCGCTCACATCGCACGTGAAGGGTTCCACCTGGCCTGCGGCCTCCTTCGCGACGTCCCGCTCCTTCCCCGACACGTCCGCGGCCACGACCGTGGCGCCCTCGGCGGCGAACCTGAGCGTGATGGCGCGCCCGATTCCCGAGCCCGCGCCCGTCACGACCGCGACCTTGTCCTGCAGAAGACCCATGTCGTTCTCCTTTCGTCGATCCGGGCTCGTCAGGCCGGGACGCCGCCATCGATGACGAGCATCGAGCCGGTGGTGTAGCTGGAGGCGGCGGAGGCGAAGTACAGCGCCGCGCCGACGATCTCGGACGGCTCTCCGCCGCGCCCGAGGGCGAAGTTCTCGGCGGCGTGCTTGTCGAACGCCTCCCGATCCCAGTGCGCGGCCACGTCTGTGAAGAACCCGCCCGGCATGATCCCGTTGACCCGTACTCTGGGGCCGAAGGCGTGCGCGAACGAGGCGGTCATGCTGTTCAGCCCGGCCTTGGCCGCCGCGTAGGGGATGACGTCCGCGCCCGTACGGATCGCGCCGATGCTGCTGATGTTGAGGATGGAACCGCCGTCGGCCGCCGCCATCCGCGTGCCCACCTGGGCCATCAGGCGGAAAGGACCCTTGAGGTTGACGGCGAAGACCTTGTCGTAGAGATCTTCGCTGACGTTCAGGACGTTGTCGTAGAGCGGTGACATCCCGGCGTTGTTGACCAGGACGTCGACGCGTCCGAAGCGGTCGTACACCTCGTCGACCATGCGGTCGATCTGGCTCCATTCGCCGACGTGGCAGGCGATCGGCAGGGCTTGGCGGCCGGTCCGGTCGCGGACTTCGGCGGCGACCGCCTCGCACGCGGGGAGCTTGCGGCTGGCGATCACGACGTCGGCGCCGGCGGCGGCGAAGGCGAGGACCATCTCGCGCCCGAGTCCTCGGCTTCCGCCGGTGACAAGCGCGATCTTGCCCTTCAGGTCGAACAGGTCGGTACGGTCGTACGGGTTCGTCATCAAGAAACCTCCGGTGCGGACTCGGTCCGCGAACAGGGCCGGCCCGGACGGGCGCGGCCGGGCAGGGCGCCCCACGACGACAGGCGCGCGATGTAACGACGGACGGCCTGCTGGGCGAGGGCGCCGTCGCCGCTCACCACGGCTTCGACGATCTCCGTGTGGCGTTCGTCCAGCCAGGTGCGGTCCCGGTGGTCGATCTCCCGGATCCCGTGCTCGAGGCACAGGTCGATGATTACCCGGAGGAACAGTTCGGCCGCGGGGTTCCCGGAGAGCCGTGCGATCTCGACATGGACGTTCGGCAGTTCGGCGGGTTCGCCGCCCCGCGCGAGGAGCCCGTCGGCGAGCACCGCGCGCAACCGGGCCGCGCTCTCGGGGTCGATCGTCGCGGCCAGCCGGCTCACGGCCGCGACCTCGACCGTCAGCCACACGTCGAACAGGTCCTCGGAGCGGACGCCCCGGTAGTCCAGGAAGAGCCGGGCGGCGCCGAGGACGGCCTCGGCGTCCGGAGCCGTGACCACCAGCCCGCCGCCCGGGCCCGGTCGGCGCCGCGCGACCCCCTCCGCCTCCAGCAGTCTGACCGCCTCGCGCAGGACCGACCGCCCCACGCCGAGCCGGACGGTCAGCTCGGCCTCCGAGCCGAGGACGGTCCCCACCGCCCAGCCCGACTCGATGATCATCTCTTCGATCCTGCGTGCCGTCCGAGAGGCGAGCGACCGTCTCTCCGAGCGGCTCGGGACCAGATCCCTGCGCAGGTATTGCGGTCCTTCGGGCTGCCTCATCCACGCCTCCCTTCCGTCCGGGGGTCTCCGGGCGGCACTCCGACCAGGATATGGACGATAAAGTAAAATCATGTTATATAGATAACTCATTCAAGGAACACGGCGCAAGGTTTGGAGTCCCATGCCCGGACAAGCCGGCACGCCCGGCCCCGATCACCCGGTCGTACAGCCCGCGGAGCTGGCCGAACGCGCCTCTGCCGCCGCGGGACGCCCCGTACGCGACCTCGTCCCGCTTCAAGGCGGCGCCTCCAGCCTCACCTTCAGGGCGCGATGGGCGGACGGGCCCGCCTCGGAACCGCTCGTGCTGAAGGTCGCTCCGCCGGGCGTCCCCCCTGTGCGCAACCGTGACGTGCTCAGGCAGGCCAAAGTCCTGCGTTCGCTCGCGAAAGAGCAGGACGTCCTCGTGCCGGAAGTCCTCTTCGAGGACGCCGGCACCCCGCCGGACGTCCCGCCCCTGTTCGGGATGTCGTTCGTCGCCGGTGAGTCACTCGATCCCAACATCGACCCGGACATCACCCTGCCTGCCCCGGCAGACGTCACCGGCCGGGCGCGGCACGCCGCCGAGACCCTGGCGGCCCTGCACCGCACCGATCTCGCACGGACGGGCCTGGACGGCGAACCCGCCGGCACCCTTCCCGCCGAGATCGACCGATGGGTGCGCGCCTTCGGCACGGTGCCCGACGACCTGCGCCCCGGCGCCGACGCCGTGGCCGAGCAGCTCGGCGCGACCGTGCCCAGGGCATGCGATCCGGTGCTCCTGCACGGCGACTACCGCCTGGGCAACACCCTGTGCGAAGGCAGTCGCCTGCGCGCGGTCATCGACTGGGAGATCTGGTCGATCGGCGACCCCCGGCTCGACCTGGCCTGGTTCCTGCTGACCGCCGACCCCGACGCGCATCCCTCCGCGCAGCGGCGAGCACCGGGAATGCCGGGCCCGGACGAACTGCGTGCCGTCTACGCCGACGCCGGAGGCCCCTCGACGGAAAACCTCGAGTGGTTCGAGGCCCTGGCGCTGTTCAAGCTGGCCGCCGCGTCCGCCCTCATCGCCAAGAACGCGCGACGGCGCGGCGAGACGTCGGGCTTCGGCGCCCGCGCCGCAGAGCAGGTACCGGACATGATCGCCCGCGCCCGCACCGCGCTCGTCTGATCACCACCACGCCCCCGGAAAGGACACCATGGCCTGGGATTTCTCCACGGATCCGGAGTTCCAGCAGGAGCTGGACTGGATGCGGGAGTTCGTCGAGACCGAGACCGAGCCGCTGTGCCTGCTCTGGCCGGGCATGGACCACACCCCGCCGCCGCCGTGGCTGCGCAAGGTGATCGACCCCCTCAAGCAGCGCGTCCGCGACCGGGGGCTGTGGGCCTGCCACCTCCCGCCGGAGCTGGGCGGTCACGGCTACGGGCAGGTGAAGCTCGCGCTCATGAACGAGATCATCGGTCGCAACGAGTGGGCGCCGACGATCTTCGGCGTCCAGGGGCCGGACACCGGCAACGCGGAGATCCTCGCCCACTACGGGACGGAGGAGCAGAAGGCGCGCTACCTCCGTCCGCTCCTGGAGGGAGAGGTCTTCTCCTGCTTCTCGATGACCGAACCGCAGGCAGGCGCCGACCCCCGGCTCTTCACCACCCGGGCGGTCCGCGACGGCGACGGCTGGGTGATCAACGGCGAGAAGTTCTTCTCCTCCAACGTCGAGCAGGCCGCGTTCGTCATCGTCATGGCGGTCACCGACCCGGACGCCGACCCGATCCGCGGCATGTCGATGTTCCTGGTGCCGGCGGACACGCCCGGCATCGAGGTCGTGCGCCCCACCATGACCTATGGCGAGGAACCGGGCGGGATGACGCACCCGCACCTGCGCTACCGCGACGTCCGCGTCGGGCCCGAGGCCATGCTGGGCGGGGAGGGACAGGCGTTCGTCGTGGCCCAGACGCGGCTCGGCGGAGGCCGAGTCCACCATTCGATGCGAGCCGTCGGCGTCGCCACGCGGGCGTTCGAGATGATGTGCGAGCGCGCGCTGAGCCGGCGGGCGCACGGCTCGCTCGTAGCCGACAAGCAGCTGGTGCAGCAGGCGATCGCCGACTCGTGGGCTCAAATCAGCCAGTACCGCCTGTTCGTCCTGCACACCGCGTGGCTGATCGACCAGGGCGGCACCGCGAGCGTCCGCAAGGAGATCGCAGCGATCAAGAACCTCGGCGCGAAGCTGGTGCACGACGTGGTCGAGCGCGCGGTCCACGTGCACGGCGCGCTCGGCGTGTCGGACGAGATGCCGCTGGCGCGGATGTGGATGCAGGTCCCGATGTTCGGCATCTGGGACGGACCGACCGAAGCCCACACGACGACCGTCGCCCGGCAGGTGCTGCGCGACTTCTCCCCCGCCCCCGGCCCCTGGCCGACCGAGTGGCTCCCGGGGCGCCGCGAGGCCGCCCGGCGGCGCTACGCCGCGGCCCTCGCCGAGCAGGCGGCATGGGAGGCGCGGGCGGATGGCGCCGGCACCGGCCCGACGTTGACGCAAAATAGTTAAACTGTTACTTCTATATAGCTCTTTAAGGTCGCTGTGGCCCTCGCTGTCGCCGACCCGGCCCCCGTGGTGCGGGGGACGGGTCGGCGCCCGCAGAACCCACCGCCGCACAGGAGGGACCCGGACGTGCCGACCCCGCATCCTCTCGACCTGAGCGGCCGTGTGGCCCTCGTCACGGGAGGCAACTCCGGCATCGGCCTCGGCATGGCGGAGGGGCTGGCCCGCGCCGGCGCCGACGTGTGCGTCTGGGGCCGTGACCGCGACAAGAACAGGGCCGCGGTCGAACGCCTCACCGCACATGGCCACCGGGCCACCGCCGACACGATCGACATCGGCGACGAGGACGCCGTCGTCTCGGGCTTCGGCCGCCTGATCGAAGAGTACGGGCGCCTGGACGCCTGCTTCGCCAACGCGGCCCTCGCCAACGCCATGACCAACCCCCGCTTCCTCGACTCGACGCTTCAGCAGTGGCGGCATCTCATGCGCGTCGACCTGGAGGGCGCCTACCTCACCACCCGTGAGGCGGCACGGCACATGGTCGATCTGGGCAACGGCGGCAGCATCGTCGTCACCTCGAGCATCGCGGCCCTCTTCGGAGCACCCCGCGAAGAGGCTTATTCCGCGGCCAAGGGAGCCCTGCTGTCGCTGTCCCGCTCCCTCGCCGTGGAGTTCGGCCGGTACGGCATCCGGGCCAATGCCGTGCTCCCCGGATGGACGCGTTCGCCCGTCTTCGACGGCTGGCTCGAGAACCCGGCGGTCGGCGAAAAGGTGATGGCGCGAATACCCCTGCGACGCTGGGGCACACCGGACGACTGGGCGGGCGTCGCCATCTACCTCGCCAGCCCGGCCTCGTCCTTCCATACCGGGGACTGCCTGCGCATCGACGGCGGATACGGGATCTTCTGATGCCCGCGACGACCCGAGACGACGGCACCGTCCTGCTCACCGAGGCGGCGGGCGGCGTGATGACGCTGACCCTCAACAGGCCCGAGGCCCGCAACGCCCTGTCCCCCGAGCTCGTCACCGCCCTCGACGCCGCGCTCACCCGGTTCGAGAAGGACGACGGCATCCGCGCCGCCGTGATCACCGGGCGAGGGCCGGCCTTCTGCGCCGGGCTCGACCTGAAGGTCTTCGCCGCGGCCGGAGCGGACCGCCGGTCCGTCGGAGACCTGCTCCGCCGGTTCGGCCGGCTCGCCAAGCCCGTCGTCGGGGCCGTCAACGGACCGGCGGTGGCGGGCGGTCTCGAACTGGCCCTCGGCTGCGACTTCCTGATCGGCGGACCGAGGGCGATGTTCGCCGACACCCATGTCCGCATCGGCGCCTTCCCCGGCGGCGGGATGACCGCGAGGCTCGAACGGGCCGTCGGTGTCCGGACGGCGAAGGCCATGAGCCTGGCCGGGCTCCGCCTCGACGCCGGGGCGGCGCTCCGGGCGGGCCTGCTCGCCGAGGTCGTCGAGAACGACGCGCTCCTCGCGCGAGCTCACGAGCTGGCCGGAGCCATCGCCGCGGCAAAGCCGGAACTCGTCGCCGTCGTCAACAGGCTCTACGACGAGAACGGCGACCTCTCCCTGGACGACGCGCTGGCCGCCGAAGAGGACGAGCTCGAACGCTGGCGCAGCACCCAGCCCTCGAAATGGTCCGTCTGAGCCGCTGAAGGGGAGCTGAATGGAGAAGGACCCGTCAGGCCGCGACGCGGACCTCACCGTCATGGTCACCGGCGCGACCGGCATGCAGGGCGGTGCGGTGGCCCGATCACTGCGACACGCGGGGATCAGGGTCGTCGCGCTGGTACGCGATCCAGCGAGCGCCGCGGCACGCGCACTCCGAGCGGGAGACATCTCTTTGGCGGTCGGGGATTTCGATGCTCCCGCCTCACTCGAGGAGGCGTGCGCCGGCTGCACATCGGTGTTCTCGGTGCAGCCCGCCCCGTTCGCCGACCCGGATTCCGAGAGGCGGCAGGCACGCGCCCTGATCGACGCTGCCCGCGCGGCGGGTGTCGTCCACCTGGTCCATACCTCCGTGTCCGGAACGGGGTGGCGTGCACACCATCCCGCCGTCGACGCCGGTGAAATGCGCAACTACTGGGACAGCAAGGAGGACGTGGAGGCGCTGGTCCGCTCCGCGGGCTTCAACGCCTACACCATCTTCAAACCGGCCTTCTTCATGGAGAACTTCCTGCCTCCGAAAACCGGGCACATGTTCCCCCACCTCGCCGGCGGCGAGCTCGTCGTCGCCACGGACGAGAACACCGAGGTCGCCCTCGTCGCCGCCGGCGATCTCGGGTGCGCCGTCACGGCCGCCGTCACAGATCGGCGGCGCTTCGAAGGCGCCGAGATCGAACTCGGCGGCGACACGCGTACCTTCCCCGAGATCGCGGCGACCATCGCGGAGGTCACCGGCGCACCCGTGTCGCCGCGCTGCCTGCCCCGCCCGGAGGTGGACGCCCGCATGGGCCGCCGGTCGTGGTCGGCGACGCAGGCATGGTTCGACGGCGTCGGCTACCCGGCACGTCCGCACCACGCCGCGGCATACGGCTTGGACCTCACCGGCTTCAGGCACTGGGCCGTCCAGCACCGAGATGAACTGCGAGCCGCACGGAACGTCAACAGCCCGCGCGTATGACAACGGGTCGCACCTCGCGGCCCTGCACTACGAGGGTGTCTCGTCCGCCGTGGCAGATTCGGCGGCCTCAATGATCTCCAGGATCCGATCGGGTGAGAGCGACTGCCCGTTCACCGTCGCGCCGAGCGGTGCGAGCGCGTCGCGGACGGCGTTGACCAGCGCGGCGGGCGAGGCGATGGCGCCTCCCTCGCCGAGGCCTTTGTGGCCGCCGGGCGTCGTGGACGGCGTGACGACGTGCCCGTACTCCAGGTCGGGCACCTCCGCGGCGGTCGGGACGAGATAGTCCATGAACGTCGTCGTCGTGGGGTTGCCGTCGGAGTCGTAGATCATGTGCTCGTAGAACACGCCGCCGATGCCCTGCACCACGCCGCCGGCGATCTGCCCTTCCACGACCATCGGGTTGATCATGTTCCCGCAGTCCTCGGAGACCACGTAGCGGAGGATGTCCACCTTGCCGGTCTCGCGGTCGATTTCGATGGTGACGGCGTGGCAGGCGTTAGAGAACATGAACAGCGGGGCCTTGTACCGCCTGGAGACCTCAAGGCCGGGCTCGCTGCCGGGCGGCAGCGCGTCGGTGTCGAAGTACGCGAGGCCGGCGATCTCCGCGAGCGTCACGGTCGGTCCTCCCGGGACGCCGCGCACGCCGACCACGGCGTCCACCATCTCGACGTCGGACGGGCTCGCCTCCAGCATGTGGGCTGCGATACCGAGGACGCGTTCGCGCATCAGCGCCGCGGCGGCGTGGGCCGCGCCCCCGGCTACCGCGCCGGTCCGGCTGCCGCCCGTGCCCGGCCCGTACGGCGTCGCGGCGGAGTCGCCCTGGACGATCCGCACGTCGTCGATCGGCACGCCCAGTTCGTCGGCGACGACCTGCGCCATCGTCGTCTCGACACTCTGCCCGTGGCTTCCGGTCCCCATGGAGACGTTGACCTTGCCGCTGGGCTCGACGCGTATCGTCGCCGCCTCGGTGCTCAGGTTGCCGAAACCGAACTGCGGCTCGACGTACAGGGACAGCCCGACGCCCAGCAGCCGGCCTTGAGCCCTTGCCTCCTCCTGCTCGCGGCGGAACCGCCCGTAGCCGATGAGTTCGGCCGCCTGTTCCAGCGTCTCGGCCGGGCTGATCGTCTCGTAGACGAGGGTGCTCGGCGAGGTGAAAGGCAGTTCCTCGCGCGAGATGACGTTGCGCCGCCGCATTTCCAGCGGATCGATCCCCAGCTTCCGTGCCACCACGTCCATCATCTGTTCGCGGCCGGTGGTCTCCATCATCCACGGGCCGCGGTACGCACAGCGTCCGCAGGTGTTCGTGTACACCGCACGCCCGGTGTACTTCACCGATCCGGGGCCGGCCCAGCGGTACGGACCGGGGAACATCCCGGCGGCACTCCCGGCCGCCGACCCGTTGCCGGGGTACGGATAGGCGCCCACGTCCTCCAGGTGGTCGGCCCTGCCCGCGAGCAGCACGCCCCGGTCGTCGGTGGCGACCATGATCTCGATCCGCTCCTCGCGCGCGTGCCCGCCGCCGATAAGGTTCTCGGCCCGGTCCTCGATCCACTTGAGAGGGCGGCCGCCGATCAGCCGCGACGCGATGACGACGGCGTGCTCCTCGCGCATCGGGAACATCTTCTGCCCGAACGAGCCGCCGACATCACCCATCGTGACGTGGATGGCGTCTTCGGGAATGCCCAGCATGCGCGAGTAGAACAGGCGCGGTTCGTGCACGCCCTGCCCGGAGAGGGTCAGTTCGAGCCGCCGCGTCCAGGGATCCCATCGCGCGACCACGCCGCGGGTCTCCATGGGGACGCACAGGTACCGGTGCTGGTCGAAGGTCTCGGTGAACACGTGGGGCGCCGTATCGAAGCGCTCCTCGAAGCCCGGGATGTCGGCGGTCGGGACCTCTTCGGCGATGTTGTCCGCCAACTCGGGATGCACGCGCGGGGCGCCCTCGGCCAGGGCCGCCGCGAACCCGACGACGGGGTCCTCCACGTCGATGTCCACGTCGACGAGTTCGGCGGCGTCCTCGGCCAGGTAGCGCGATTCGGCGACGACCAGCGCGATGGGCTCGCCCACGTACCGGACGTCGGTGTCGGCCAGAACCCGGCCGGGCGTGCCGACCGACTGCGGTCCGGTCATCGTCTGCCAGAACTGGTGGGAGGGCGAGTTCACCTCGGCGGCGGTCAGGACCGCGACCACACCGGGCATCTCCCGTGCCGCGTCCACGTCGAGTCCGACGATCCTGCCGCGGGCGACGGTGCTGCGTACGAAGGCGACGTGCACGGTGCCCGGTGGATTCAGATCGTCCACGTACCGTCCTCGCCCGGTGATCAGGCGGGCGTCCTCACGGCGCGGCATCCGCCGCCCCACCCAGCGTGCGGCCGTGGCGCCGCCGAACGGCCCCGCCTGGTCGCCGTTCGCGCCGACGACCGGGTTCTCTCGCGCCGTACGCGCCGGTTCCGTGCCCAACGAGTCCGTGCTCACCGACGTCCCATCTCCTCGGCCGCCGCCTTCACGGCGCGGATGATCCCCTGGTAGCCGGTGCACCGGCACAGGTTCCCGGACAGTCCGTCCCTGATCTCCTCTTCACCGGGAGCCGGATTGTCGCGGAGGAAGGCCGTCACCGAGAGGACGAACCCTGGCGTGCAGAAGCCGCACTGCAGCCCATGATGTTCGCGGAAGGCCCGCTGAACCGCTGTCAGCGAGTCGGCGTCCGCCGCGAGCCCCTCGATGGTCGTGACCTCGGCTCCCTCGGCCTGGACGGCGAAGACCAGGCATGCCCGCACGGCCGCACCGTCCAGCAGGACGGTGCAGGCGCCGCAGACGCCGTGCTCGCAGCCCAGATGGGTCCCGGTGAGCCCGAGATCCTCGCGCAGCGTGTCGGCGAGCGTCTTCCGCGGCTCGACCCGGACTCTCCGAGCCTCGCCGTTCACCGTCAGGGCCACCTCCATCTCGGTGCCGGCGTCCTGCGTCGCGGTGATCTCAGCCATGGTCCGCCTCCTTCAGAGCCGTCGAGAGAGCACGTGCGACGAGCGCCGCGCCGACCTTCGCGCGGTAGTGCGTCCCCGCGTGCACGTCCGAGGGCGGGTCGGTGCCGGCCACCGCCTGGGCGCCCACGTCGTCGAGATCGAGCGCGGCCGCCTCCGAGCCCGTGAGCGAGCGTTCGACAGCCTCGGCCCGCAGCGGCACGCTTCCCATCCCGATCAGGCCGATGGCGACCCGGCTGATCCGTCCGGCGTCGACCTGGACGCCGCACACGGCCCCGGCCAAGGCGAAGTCACCATGGCGGCGTGCGACCTCGGCCACCGCGAACCCGCTGCGCGGCCTCCATATCGGGAATCTGACCGCGACGAGCAGTTCGTCCGGTTCCAATGCCGTGGTGAAGAGAGTCCGGAAGAAGGCGGCGGCCGCCACGCGACGCGTGCCGTCGGGCCCGGCCAGCTCGAACTCGGCATCGAGAGCGCGAGCCACCGCCGGCAGTTCGGCCGCGGCGTCCGCGTGCGCGAGCGACCCGCCCAGGGTGCCCCGGTTGCGAATCTGGAAGTGCCCGATGTACGGGGCCGCTCGCGCGAGCAACGGCACCGCCGCCGCCACCACCGGATCTCGCTCCAGGGCGACGTGTCGCGTCGTAGCACCCACGACCAGCGTCCCGTTCTCGCGGCGCACCCCGCCGAGCCCGGCGACCCGGTTGACGTCGACCACCTGCTCCGGCCGGGCGAGCCGGAGGGCCATCATGGGGACCAGGCTCTGGCCGCCCGCCAGCACCTTGGCATCGTCGCCGAGTTCGGAGAGCAGAGCGGTGGCCTCGGCCACGTCGGCCGGTGCGTGATAGCCGAAGGGAGCGGGTTTCATCGGAGTGGACTCCTTCGCACGCGGCACCGGCCGCTGGGATCGTTGAGGATAAAATACACTAATCTAACTATTTTTAAAGAGCTCCGACCGGAAACGGCGCTTGCTTCGGCGGCTTCCGGGAACGGTGCTCTACCCGGTCAGGCGTGGTCGCATGGACCACGCCGAGGCGAAGGAGGCCCGGTGAGCACAGCGCAGGCGGCACTCAAGGTTCCTTGCGACGGCGAGGTCGTGCTGGCGGCCGACGCGTACGGCGACGAGGCCCATCCGCCCGTCGTCCTGCTGCACGGCGGCGGCCAGACCCGCCACTCCTGGCGGGCGACCGCGCGCGACCTCGGCGACGCCGGATGGTACGCGCTGGCCGTCGACCTGCGCGGCCACGGAGAGAGCGGCTGGTCTCCGGACGGGCGCTACGGCCTGGACACCTTCGCCGGCGACGTGGTCCGGATCGTGGAATTCCTCGGCCGCGCTCCCGTCCTCGTCGGCGCCTCCCTCGGCGGCAACGCGTCGCTGGCGGCGCTCGGGCATCGGCCGGAGCTCGCGCTCGGCCTGGTGCTCGTCGACGTCTCGCCGTTCCTCCAGCCCAAGGGGACCGGCCGGATCAGCGAGTTCATGAGCAGCGGCGCCGAGGGGTTCGCATCGCTGGAGGAGGCCGCGGACGCCGTCGCCGCCTACCTCCCGCACCGGCCGCGTCCCAAGAGCGTCGAAGGGCTGCGCAAGAACCTCCGTGAGGTGGACGGCCGGTTCTTCTGGCACTGGGACCCCGCCTTTCTCCGCTCCCCGCGCGACCAGGCAGTCCAGCGCGACAAGCTCATCGACCCGGCACGGCTCGGCGCGGCGGCGATGTCCTTGCGCGTCCCTACGCTGCTGGTGCGCGGCGGTGAGTCCGACGTGCTCAGCGTCGCCGACTCCAAGCGCTTCCTCGAACTCGTGCCGCACGCCGAGTTCGCCAGCGTCAAGGGCGCCCACCACATGGTCGCCGGGGACGACAACGCCGTGTTCGACCGCGTCCTCGGCGACTTCTTGGAGCGCCGCGTCAGGTCGCGCATGCGGCTGTTCGACCAGGCCGCGACGGAAGACCGGTAGCCGATCCGGATCAGCCTGTGGAGGCCGTCACCGAAAGGCTTCCGCAGGCGCGTCCGGCCTCGCCCCGGCGGCGGGCTCCCGCCTCACCTGCCGCGACGGCGAGCAACCCAGGCCAGGAGGACGAAGGCGGCGCCGAGCAACGGAAGCGCCCGTTTCGCGACCGGCCAAGCCGCCGTCCTGATCAGGTCCAGGTCGGCAGAGGCCGAGGGCCGCGCCGACGGGGTCGTCGGCACCTCACCGGCGCTCGGAAGATCGGCGCGCGAGACGGCGTCGCTCACCTCCTCGGTCGGCGCCATCGTCACCGGCGGTGCCGCCACCTCCTCGGCGAGCGCGTCCGCGAACTGGCCGAGAAGGGCCGAGCTGACATCGGCCAGGATGCCGCGACCGAACTGGGCCGGGCGTCCGGTGATCGCCAGATCGGTCCGGACGAGGACCAGCGTCTCGGGCCCCTGGGCCGTGAGAGTCGCGGTGATGGTCGCCTTCGCGGTCCCGCTACCCCTGGCCTCCCTCCCGGAGGCCGCGATGACCACGCGGTGAGCGTCCTCGTCCTTCTCCGTGAACGACGCCTTCCCCCGGTAGACCACCGAGATGGGGCCGAGGCGCACCTTCACGCGCCCGGTGAAAGTGTCGGCGTCGGCCGACTCGAGCGTCGCGCCCGGCATGCACGGCGCGATCCGCTCGACGTCGAGAAGCACCTTCCACGCCTCGTCGACGCCCACGGGCACCGTGAACCGGTTCTCCAACTCCATGTGCTCTCCTCCTCATGCCGCCGACCCGGCGCCCGCGACGGGGTGGCCCTGCGCCGCAGAACCCAAGGGACGTACGATAAAATAATATTACTGATTTGACCTATGATTGCGGGAGTGCGCATGTCCACCAGTGGCGATCGGGCCAGGACCCCCAACCGGCGGTGGGCGGGGTCCGACTTCCAGGACCCGCCCCGCACGGCGGGCGGCGTCGCGTTGTGCGGCGCCTGCCGCGCGGCGAGCGCCTGCAGGCTCGGCGTCGAGCGCGAGCGGCTGGACGAGGCCGGGACCGCGTGGTTCGACGTCTCGTGCCCCCACGAGCAGGAGGGCGGACCGAACGTCGCCCATGGGGGCTGGACCGCCTCCGTCCTCGACGAGTGCCTGGGGCATGTGCCGCTGCTAAACTCCACCCTCTCGGTGACCGCTGAGCTGTCGGTCAGCTTCGTCAAGCCGGTCCCCGTCGGCCGTCCCCTCAGAGTCAGGGCGTGGGTCGAGAAGCGGGAGGGTTCCCGCTGGTACATCTCCGGTGAGATGACGCTCCTGCCCGGCAGGGCAGTGCTGGCACGCGCGTCGGGGATCTGGGTGACCCGCGACACGGGCCACTTCGACCGCCACGAGCGGTGGCTGGCGGAGCAGGACGCTTCGGCGACGTCCTCGGGCTGACGGAGCCTGTGAGCCCGCCGCGCGGTCCAGGGCGCCGCTTCGCCCGGTCGGGAGCCGGTCCAGGAGCAAGAGTCCCTGGACCGGCCCATCATCCCCGCCCGACCTCAGCTGGCGGGAACCGGTGCGCCGAGCCCGTCCCCGCCCACGTCCTCCGGGAAGATGATCGCGACGCGGGACAGGGTGCCGCCATCGGTCGCCGGCAGGCAGACGCCCGACATGTAGGCGGAGTCATCCGAGGCCAGGAAGAGCGCGACGTTGGCGTTGTCGCGCAGCGTCGGGGGCCGGTCCAGGCGCAGCGGCATGGCGGCGGCGCCCTTGTCCCACGGACCCATCTCCTCGTACGACTTCCCGAGCACCTCGGCGTCCGGAGGCATCGCGAGGTTCACGGACATCCCGTGCGTCGGGCAGAGCGCGTTGACGCGGATCCCGTACCGGCCCAGTTCGAGGGACAGGACCTTCACGAGGCCGTTGACGCCGTGCTTGGACGCCGTGTAGCTGATGAAGTGCGGGTACGCGGCGTACGAGGAGGCCGAGCTCGTGACGACGATGTTCCCCGACCCCTGCGCCTTCATCACCGGCACGGCGGCCTTGGCCGCCAGGAACACCCCGGTGAGGTTGGTCGCCTGGACGGCGTTCCAGTTCTCCAGCGTCAGGTCCTCGAACGCGACGGCCCCGAAGCCGATCTCCCCGATGCCCGCATTGGCGAACATCACGTCCAGCCGTCCCCAGGTGTCCACGGCCAGCTTCACCGCGGCCTGCATGTCGCCCTCGACGCGGACGTCCGCGCCGCGCCAGACCGCCTGCCCGCCGGCCTCTGTCACCTCCCCGGCGACCTTCTCGCTGCGCTTGGCGCTCAAGTCGGTGACGACGACCCTGGCGCCCTCGGCCGCGAACAGCAGGGCCGCCTCCCGGCCGAGTCCCGATCCGGCGCCGGTGATGACGACGACCTTGTCTAGCATCCTCATGAAGACCTCGATCACGCGACTCAAAAGGAATTAGATAGTTGAACTATATGCCTCAATCGAGTGGCGGCAAGAGCCACCCGAGGGTCGCACCGACACGCCGCCTTCCTTGCGAGACTTTGCACTCCCCATGCAAACCTCAGCGTCGGGCGGACCGCTCCGATGGCGTGACCGTCCATAGCCTGGGGATACGTCTGCTCTGGAGGTCGGACGATGCCCGATGCGAACGAGGCCGCGATCGGTCGGCCGGCGTGGCTGGACCTGGTCAGCCCGGAACAGCGGGCTCGGCAGGATGGCGCTCTGCTCTGATCCACAGGGCGCCGACTTCGGCCTTGTGCAGCCCGGTAACTATCCGATGTTCGCGGCCGCCGGCGAGCCGTTCACGATGCGCTGGGCAGAACTCGTGACACCTGATGTCGAGGCTGCGCGCCGCTTCTACGAGAAGGTCTTCGCTTGGCGTGCCGTGGAACACGATGGGGACGGCTCCTCTGGCGCCGACTGGACGGCCGGCGGAGAACCGGTCGCCGGTCTGGCTCGCATGGACGGGACCTGGCCTGCCCAGCGACCGGCGGTATGGATCCCACATATTCAGGTGACTGACTGCGATGCGTCGGCCGCCGGGGCGGCGGAATCGGGCGGCACCGTCGTCGCCGCCCGCCGAGGTCCGGCACGGCCGCCGATCCCTCTTGGCCGACCCTGCCGGAGCGCTCTTCGCGATCATGACGCCGAAATGACGTGAGGACTGCGTCCCGTGGCGTCGGCTAGGACCGGCCGAGTCCGCGCTTGGCCGAGATGACCGTGTCCATCTCGTCGAGACCGCTGAGCGGAACGTCACAGCTCGCGCGGTCGTCGATCTCGGGCAGATGCTCGACGATGTCCTCGCAGGTCGGCGCCTCTGGACCCGGCGTGTACCAGCCCTTGGTCAGCCCGACGAACAGGCGCGAGTACTTCCCGCCCAGTGCCGAGCAGCTGAGGGCGATCCTGCTGGACTTCAACGGAACCCTGCGCGAGCGCATGTCGCTGCAGCGCCGGCTCGAGATCCGTCCGCCCGCCCTCGATCGGTCGGCCCAGACCATGAGCGAGCAGTTCCGCGCCGACCTGCACGACTGGGTGACGGCCCGCGCCGGCGCCGACGACCTGACCGCGATCCTGCAGTTGAACCTGGCGCTGGCGGCGAGCAACACCGCCTATCAGACCTGGCCTGCGGACGAGTCGTTCGACGACTACCTGCGGCGGGTGGACCACTGCCTGCACCGAGCGACCCCCGTCGCCGCCGCCTCTGGCTGATCATCGGCCATGCCCGGCCAGAGGCACATCGGTCAGGTCGGCCGGAGGCGCCTCACGGCCGTCGCGCCGTTTGGACCGGATGGAGGGTGCGCTTACCCCGGACACCCGGCGTCCCCACCCCGAAGCCGACCCGGCCACCGAATGCATCCTGGTGAACCCAGTCGGACGGGATCCGGGGCTGCGGCGGATAAAGGCCGGCGTCCGCCGCCATCGCGTAGTGCCGCGTGTAGCCCAGTTTCCAGGCCGCGTTGTCGGCGAGCGACCAGTACTCGTACCCGCGAACCTGGACTCCCTCGGCCATCACCTGGGCCAGCCAGGTGAGCTGGGCGGTGAGGGCCGACCGCCGCTCCCGGTCATCGTCCAGAGCGTCCGCCGCCCCGAGGTCACACATGCCGTTGTCGACCACGCGCAGGGGCGGCAGCGCATCGCCGTAGATCTCGTACAGTGCGGCGACCGCGTCCGCCAGGCCCTCGGGCACGATCGGCCATCCGTAGGCGGTGGTCTTCACCGCTTCCATCGGAGCGAGCACGAATCCCAGGGGCGCGAGGACGCGGTTCGCGTCGTTGAGCGCGCTGAAGCACTGGCGCACGGGAAGCAGCCTCGGCAGGTTCTCGGGCGCCGCGACCCTGGTGGGCACGTGCCAGACGAGCCCGAGCTCATCGAGGGAAGCTGAGATGACCGCCATGTCGCCGTCCTTGACGCACCCGGTCTCCTCCACCGGGGAGCGGTCGTTCTCGTCGGCCATGTGCTGCCCGAGGAGCAACGGATCGAGGAACAGCCGGTAAGCCCAGTACTCCATCTGGCTGAGGGCGACACGGTCCGCAAGGTCGTCCGTCGCCGCGTACCCCCCGACCAATGTCATCGCCGTGCCCACCTCGGCGCCGTCGTCCGCGTTCTTGACGGCCCGCGTGGCAAGGCCCGCGCCGAGAAGCACGTGATGCAGGGCCACCAGCCCGCGCATGCCGACGCCTCGGCCCGTCGGCAGCATTCCGGCGACGTAGTCGGCGATGGAATGGACGAGCAGGTCGCTGACGGTCGTCCACCGGTGGACGCGATCGCCGAAATGCTCCGCGGCCACCGCCGCGAAGTCGGCGAAGCGCACGGCGGTGTCCCGGTTCAACCAGCCGTCCGAGGCGTCGACCCATGCCGGCATGTCGACGTGGAGGAGGGTGAGACCGGGCCTGAGCCCCTGCTCCAGCAGCTGATCGAGTCTCCGGTCGCACCGGTCGAGCGCCTCGGAGTCCCATGAGCCCGGCCCCTCGGGCTGGAGGTGGGGCCACCCGACGATCACTTGCGGTGACGGCGAGACCTCGCCCACCACGGCGGCCAGATCGAGGGACCACTGGCGCGCCGGGCCGGACGCGGCGGGCCGCCACGGCATGGCGTCCGGGGACGCGAGGGCGTCCGCCGTGGCCACGCTCCAGTCGACCCCCCGGAATGCCTTCCGCAGGTCCGAGCTCCTCATGATTCACCATCCGCAAGCCGCGACAAGGGGGGTGGTTCGGCCTGAATATGGACCGACACTAACACCGAAATCGGACACTGACAATGGTGGGGAGATCGCTCGCCGTACAGCGGCGCGGAAGGCCGTCGCGTCCCTCCGGCGCGCTGCTTGATCAGGTCAGGGCCGCCCGACGCCGCCCCCCCTCGACGCGAATGAACTCGTCAAGCCCCACCTTGCCTCCCTCGCGGCCGAACCCGCTGATCCCGGCGCCGCCGAAGGGGATCCCCGCGCAGGTGATCGGGTTCGGACCGGGGTTGACGTAGACGGTCCCGGCCCGCAGGCGCGGCACGGGCGATCAAGCCTGTCGACGTTCGCGGACTGGTTGTAGGCGGAAAGGCCGTATTCGCTGTCGTTGGCCAGGCCCACGCCTTCGTCGTCGGTGTCGAACGGCGTGATCGCCAGAACGGGGCCGAAAACCTCCTTCTGCGCCAATTTGCTCTTGTTGCCGACGTCGGCGAACACCGCGGGCGCGACGAAGAAGCCCTCCGCCTGGATGCGTTCGCCTGAGAAGACCAGCCGCCCGGCCTTCCCCGCGACCGCCTTTTCGATCATTTCCTCGACGCGCTCGCGGGCGGCGACGTTGATCAGCGGACCGATGTAGGTGGCGGGGTCGAGGGGATCGCCGACGGCCAGCCCGTGAAGGAGATCTTGTCGATGGCCGGATGGATCACCATGGCCTCGCCCGCCTCGGCCAGGCTCGTGACGACGTTGATCACGCCGTCCGGGTTCCGGCCCGACGTGCCAGATCCACGAACAGCGCCTGCATCTCGCCGGTCGCCGGATCGACGTGGTCGTGGAAACCGCCGCTCACCTCGAGGACGTCCTCACCCCCGATGATCAGGCGCGGACGCGGGAGGTCCGTTGCCGCCTTGCTCCTGTGCAGTTCGACGTCGACGGTGACCACTGCTCTCTCCTCGAGGCGGGGCGGGGTGTGCCGGAGCCGCGTCCGCGGCTCCGGTCAGCTGCGGCGCATGTCAGCGACGTACGGCTGGTGCACGAGCAGGCCGCCGTCCACGCCGAGGGTCTGTCCCGTGATGAAGGCGGCCTCGTCCGAGGCGAGGAAGACGACCGCCGCCGCGACGTCCTCGGGCGTGCCGAGCCGCGGGGTGAGGTGGTGGCGCAGCATCGTGTCCTGGATCGCGCCGTGCGCGGATCCGGAACTGGCCTCGGTCACGATGAAGCCGGGCGTGATGCTGTTGCAGCGGACGCCCTGCTTGCCGAACTCGGTGGCGACGTACCAGGTCAGGTTGATCAGCGCCGCCTTGGACGCGCCGTAGGCGGGATTGCTCAGGTCACCGGCGAGCCCGGATCCGGACGAGGTGTTGATGATCGAGCCTCCGCCGCGGGCGATCATGTGCGGGACCGCGGCCTGGACGGCGACCATCGTGCCTCTGAGGTTGATGCGCATGGTCTCGTCCCAGACAGCGGGATCGGCCTCGGCGACCGGCAGGTCCCGCCGTGCGGCGAGGTGGGTCGCCGCGGCGTTGTTGTGCAGGATGTCGAGACCGCCGAATGCCGAGACCGCACTGTCGACCATCGCTCGCACCGAGTCGGTGTCCCCGAGGTCCACCTCGACGGCCATCGCCGTGCCACCGGCGGCCGCGATCTTCTCCACCACCGTGGCCGCGCCGTCCTTGTTCAGGTCGGCGACCACCGTCCGCGCTCCCTCGGCGGCGACGCGCCGCGCCGTCGCGGCGCCGATTCCGGAAGCGGCACCCGTGATGATCGCGATCTTGTCCTTGAGCCTCTTCATCGTGCGGTCCCCCTGTGATCGGTACCGGCCCCCGAGACCGGAGAGCCGGCGTCCTGGAGCAGCGGCCGGAGCCGGTTGCAGATGACGTTGACGTGCTGAGCGACGGCGGCCTCGGGCATCCCGGCGACGGACGCGCCGAACCAGACGGTCTCGACCGGTGCCCCGGCCACGTACTCCCTGACACCGGCGGCGACTTTCTCCGGAGTGTCGAAGAGGAACGAGGAAAGCGGGCGGCCAGGACCGCGCGACCGCAGCCGGTCGGGATCCACGGGCCGCGGCACGGGGCGTCCGGTGCCTTCCACCATGTAGCGGCGGTAGCTGTCGAACTGGTAGGCCGTATGCGGAGCCACCAGCGCCCAGTCGCGCTCGGGGTCCTCGGTGACGAAACCGTCGATCCCACCGGACATGCGCGCGCTCGCCGGATCGTGTCCGCCCGCCACGAGGCCGTCCCGATAGTGGGGCCAGGACTCGCCGTTGGCCGTCAGGAGGCACTCCCCCATCCGCCCCGCCCGTTCGGCGCCCTTGGGTCCCTGGTAGCCGAGCCAGATGGGCGGTTGCTCCTGGACCGGGCCGGGCGTGACGCCGTCCTCGCCCCAGAGCCGACGCAGTTCCCCCACCTGAGCGTCGAGAGTGCGGTAACGCGCGCTGATGTCGGCCCCGAACGTCTCGAACTCCGGCACCCGGTAGCCGGCGCCGAGCCCGAGGTCGAGCCTGCCCCCGCTGACCAGGTCGACGACAGCCGCCTCCTCCGCCAGCTGGACGGTCTTGCGGAGCGGGGCGATGAGGATGCCGGTCCCGATCCGGACACGCCTCGTGCGGGCCGCGGCCGCGGACGCGAAGGTGAGGGGCTGGGAGAGGTATCCGTCCTCGAACCCGTGGTGCTCGGAGAACCAGAGGGAGTCGGCGCCCAGCCGCTCCGCCTCCTCGCACATCTCCAGCATGAACGCGTACAGGCGCGCCGGATCCCGCCGCCAGCGGGGCGGGTTGCGCAGATCGAACCAGAGACCGACCTTCATCTCAACTCCTTCGACTAAAATATCTATCTTATTTATCTATAAGTGACAAGGGGGCGCCCCGCGATCGCCTCACCAGATCAGATACAGTAAGATAATTAAGCTCATAATAGACGCAGGGTCAACGCAGGAGGAGGGCCGCTCGTGGGGCTTCTGGATGGAAAGGTGGCGATCGTCACCGGTGGCGGCCGCGGGCTGGGCCGCGCGCACTGCCTGGCGCTCGCCCGCGCGGGCGCGGCCGTGGTCGTCAACGACCTCGGCGCCGGCCTGCACGGCGAGCAGGCCGAGGAGTCCCCGGCGGACGAGGTGGTCGCCGAGATCACCGAGCTCGGCGGGCGCGCGGTCGCCAACGCGGCCTCGGTCGCGGACTGGCAGGCCACCGAGGCGCTGGTCGCCTCGGCGGTCGAGGAGTTCGGCCGGCTCGACATCGTGGTGAACAATGCCGGCATCCTCCGCGACCGGATGATCTTCTCGATGACGGAGGCAGACTTCGACGCGGTGATCGCCGTCCACCTCAAGGGCACGTTCGGGCTCACCCGGCACGCGTGCGCCTACTGGCGGGAGGCGTTCAAGCGCGGCGAGCCGGTCGCCGGCCGCATCATCAACACCACCTCCGGCACGGGCCTGTTCGGCCAGGTCGGCCAGGCCAACTACGGTGCGGCCAAGGCGGGCATCGCCAACCTGACCACGATCGCGGCCATGGAGATGCGCCGCTACGGGGTCACGGTCAACGCCATCTCCCCCATCGCCGCCACCCGCATGACGGCCGACATGCTGGGCGACGGCGACTCCGGCGCGAAGGGCTTCGACCCCCTCGACCCGGCCAACGCCTCCGGCGCGGTCGTCTACCTCGCCTCCGACGCCGCCGGCTGGCTCACCGGGCAGGTCCTGCGGATCGACGGCGACAAGGTCAATCGCATGCAGTCATGGTCGATCTCCGCCACCCACCACGCCCGCGCGGACGGCCCGGTGACCGCGGAGGAACTGGTGGAGGCGATGCCGCAGCTGTACGGAGCCGCGCCCGCCGGCCGCCCGATCGGGCTGCTGCCCGCCAAGCCCTGACGGCCCGGCTTCCGCTGGGCTCCCCACTCGGGAGCCTCACCGCGAAGCTCCTGTGCCCCGGACCGAACAGGCGCGGCCGGGGCACAGGCGTTCCGGTCGTCACGCGGTGCCGGACTCCTGGCCGCCGAGGAAGAGATCGCAGACGCGCCCGCCGTGGCGCAGCCCTCTGACCTGCTCCAGCAGGTCACGGCTCCGCGCCCCCAGCACCGCCGTCGCGGTGGCGAGGAACTTCTGTTCCAAGCGGTCCTGGGGCAGCGGGTTCTGCGGGCTTCCCGAGCGATCCGGTATCTCCGCCGTCATCCGGCGGCCGTCGCGGGCCACGGCCGTCACCCGGGCACCGCGCCGGCTCGGGAACCGCTCCTCGTAGGTCTGCTCGACCTTCAGGGCGACCGCTCCGGCGAGCTCGGAGAAGCGCCCGTCGTCCCTGTCCCGTTCGACCGACTCCTCGGTGACGGCGCCCTCGGTCAGTGCCACGGCCGCGAGGTAGGGGATGCTGAAGCGGCGTTCCGGCACCGTCGCGGGGCGGGCGATGCCCGCGACGTCGAGCGCCGCCGCGTACGTGCCGATCTCCAACCGCTCCACGTCGTCGGCCGCCAGCCCGCGCTCCCGGAGGAGCAGCACCCCGTCGATCACGGCGAAGGCGTGGCCGCAGCACGGGTAGGGCTTCACGCTGATGGACCCGACGGTGAGACCGCGGCCGGCTCCCGCGCGGCAGTTCGCCCACCCGGACGCCGCGCCCCCGGTCGCCGCTCCGAGGCCCGATGGGCCTTCGAGCACGTCCGGCGCACCCGTCACTCCGCCCCGCGCCAGGGTGGCCGCCACGACTCCGGCCTGGGCCGCGTTGCCGGCGTGCAGGGGCTTGCCCATGGCGTCGCCGCGGAAGGTCTGCTGGAGACCGGACGCCATCGTGGCGGAAAGGGCGAGCGCATGGGCGACCGCCCGCTCGTCGAGGCCCAGGAGCTCGGCGGCCGCCGCCGCGGCTCCGATGCTCCCGGCCGTGCCCGTGGTGTGCCAGTTCCGGTAGTGCTCCGGGCCGAGATCCGCGGCGACCCGGCAGCCGACCTCGTATCCCGTCACGATGGCGCGCAGAAAGCCATCGCCCGAAGCGTCCGCCTGGTCCGCGACGGCGAGGGCCGCCGCGATGATCGGCGCTCCGGGGTGGAAGAGCCCGGGGGCGTAGATGTCGTCGAGTTCCAGCGTGTGGGCGGCGGTGCCGTTGACGAGCGCGGCGATGGGCGGCGGCGCCGTGCCGCCGCCGAGGCAGGCGGCTCGGTCCGGCCAGTGGCCCGAATCCGCCGGTCAGCGCCGCGGACGGTGCGGCACGGCTGCCGCCCAGCGTGACGCCCAGCCAGTCCACGAGCGCCCGCTCTGCGGCCTCGGCGGTGTCCGTGCTCAGCGGCGTCGTCCTCATGGCCGTCGCCAGCGCCGCGAGCTCCTGGGCGACGGTCTTGGCCTGCACCATGCGTCAGCCCTCCCTCTCGCGGCGCACGAGCGCGTCCACCGCGACGACGCCCTCTCCCTGCGGGAGCACGATGAGGGGATTGACCTCCGCCTCCAGGACCGGCGGGCCTTCCAGCTCCGCGAGCCTGGAGAAGGCGACCACGGCGTCGGCGAGCGCATCGAGGTCCCCGAGGGGCGCGCCGCGGTAGCCGCCGAGCGCGCGGAAGGCGACGACCTCACCGACCATCTCGCGCGCGGCGGCGAGATCGACAGGGGCGGGCCGTACGCTGCGGTCCTGGTAGAGCTCGGCCAGCACGCCGCCGGCCGCCAGGACGACCACCGGCCCCACGTCCGGTTCGTACCTGTACCCGACGAGGGCCTCTCCGAGCCCGCGCACCATCGTCTGCACCAGAAGCCGGTCGGCCGCGGCCCCGGGCACCCGCTGCCGCACCGAGCGCCGGATGCGCTCGGCGGCGCCCCGGAGCTCCGCACCGTCGGCCACCCCGAGGACGACCCCGCCGACATCGGACTTGTGCGGCACCTCGGACGAGAGGACCTTGACGGCTGCCGGCCCGGGGACGGGCAGGTCACCGGGCAGGTCGCGCGCATCGAGCACGGCGTACTGCGCGGTGCGAACGCCGATGCCGTCGAGCACCCGGTACGACTCCGCCTCGTCCAAGACCGTGGACGGGGTCCCCGTGGGCGCCGCGTAGTGGGCTCGGTCGGTCGGTGGCCGGCGGTCGAAGACCGCGGTGAGGGCGTCGGCGCACGACTCGGCCGTGCGGAAGGCGGCGATGCCGTTGGCTCTCAGCAGCCGGAGCGCCTCCGGCGCCGCGGGGACGACGAAGGCCGCGAGCGGCGTGCCCGAGCCCCCGCTGTCCACGATCGGCTTCACGGCCAGCTCGGGATGGAAGCGCGCGGAACTGCCCGGCACGGCGACCACGGCATCGAACTCAAGCGCCGAGAGCACGATATCGAGCGCGCCCTTCATCACCTCGTAGCGGGTCCCCGCCAGGGTGAGGTCGATGAGGGCGCCGCCTCCGGCGTCGACGCCGGCGCGGGCGAGCCGCTCCGCCGTCTCCGCCGACGGCCCGGGAAGCTCGGCGCCCGCCGCCGCCAGGCAGTCGACCGCCATGGCGCCGCCGCCGCCCGTGGTGGAGACGACGCACACCCGGGCCCGTGCCGCCCCGGCCGGACGGATCGGCAGGCCGACCGCGAGGTTCTGGCCCTCGAGGAGCGCCTCGAAGGTGCGCACCCGGGCGATGCCGAGGTCTTTGAGCAGGGCGTCGGCGACCGCGTCGTCCCCCGCGAGCGCGCCGGTGTGCCCGACCGCGAGGCCTGCGCCGGCCTCGGTCCGGCCCAGCTTGTAGGCCAGGACCGGCTTGCCGCGCTCGGCTGCGGCGCGCGCGAAGGCGCGCAGGTCCTCGGCGGCGGTGAGGTTCTCCAGGAACAGCGCGTAGCTCCGGACGCGCGGATCGTCGACCGAGGCGAGGCAGATCTCGCCGAGCGTCAGGTCGACCTCGTTGCCGGTGGAGACCATGCCGTGGAAGCCGATCCCCATCTCCTTGCCCCGGGAGAGCAGCGCCCCGATCGCGCTGCCGGACTGGGAGGCGACGAACACGCCGCCGTCGTCGAGGTCGGGTTCGGCGAAGGCCGCGTTCGCGGTGAACGCGAAGCGGCGGCCGGGGGCGGCGACGCCGAGGCTGCTCGGCCCGAGCAGCCTCAGGTCGCTCCCGTCCAGGATCCGGCGCAGCTCCGCCCGCCTGCGGGCCCCGTCGCCCGAGCCGCCGACGAAGCCGTCCGCCAGGACCGTGGCCACCTTGACGCCGAGCCCGGCGCACTCGCGGACCGCCTCCACGGCCTGGTCCGCCCCGGTGAGGATCAGGACGTGGTCCGGCACCACCGGGAGCGCCCGGACCGAAGGCCAGGCCTGCTCCCCCAGGACCGAGTCGCGCGCGGGGTTGACCGGGAACACCTCTCCGCGCCAGCCGTGCAGACGCAGGTGCTCCAGCGGCCGCGCCGTCGTCTTGCCCGGGGTGCCGGACGCGCCGAGGATCGCGACCGTGTCCGGATGGAGCAGCGCGTCGTACCAGGAGGGAGCCGCGGGCCCGGCGGGCACGGCGCTCATGAGGCGCCGCCGCGCTGGCTGAAGCGCCGGCCGAACACGTGCTCGGCGATCCGGTTCTTCAGCACCTCCGTCGAACCGCCCGCGATCATCCAGCCGCGCGTCCGGCGGAAGCAGTACTCCACCAGCGACTCGGTGCTGAAGCCGGTGGCGCCCATGCCCTGCATCGCGACGTCGGCGGCGCCGAAGCCGGCCTGGTTGGCGGCGAACTTGGCGACCGCGGTGTCGTAGGCCGAGGGGATGCCGTCCCGGTCCCCCGCGAGGGCGGCCCGGTGCAGCAGCAGCTGGGCCGACTCCAGCTTCACCGCCGCCTCGGCGAACATCCACTGCAGCCCCTGGAACTCCGCCAGCGCCCGGCCGAACTGGAACCGCGTGTTGAGGTGCTCGGTCGCCTGGTCGAAGGCGTAGCGCCCGAGGGCGATCGACCGGGACGCGTTCCCGAGCCGCTCGACGTTGAAGCCGCTGATCTGCCGCTTGAAGCCGCCTTCGCCCAGCAGGACCTGCTCGGGCGGTACGTAGCAGTCGTCGAAGTAGAGCTGGCACCAGTGCTCGCCGTTCATGAACATCGACGGCTCGCCGATCGTCAGCCCTTCGGTGTCGCGGTCCACCAGGACGGACCCGATGCCGCCCACGCCGGGCCCGAAGCGCACGTACACCAGGAAGACGGTCGCCTCCGCGCTGTGCGTCGAGAAGATCTTGGTCCCGTTGATCAGGAAGCCGTCGCCCTTCGGGGTGGCCGACGTGCGCAGATCCGTGACGGCCGACCCGGCCTCCGGTTCCGTCATCCCCAGGCCGATCAGCGTCTCGCCCGCCAGCAGGCCGGGCAGGTAGCGTTCGCGCTGGCCGGGCGTGGCGTACTCGGCGAACGTCCTGATCGCGCCGAAGTTGCCCGCCTGGACGACGTCGGCGCTGCGCGGGCATCCCTTGGCCACGGCCTGGACGGCGGTGATCGCCGCCAGCAGGCCGGCGCCCTGACCGCCCTTGTCCTCCGGGATGGTCAGGCCGAGGAGGCCCTGTTCCGCCATGGCCTTGGCGACGTCCCACGGGTAGTCCGCGGAGTGCGCCCGCGCGTGGGCCTCGGGAGCGAGCCGCTCGGTCGAGAACGACTCGACGGAGCGGCGGAACTCGTCCACCTCGGGCGGCAGGGAGAAGTCCATGAAACTGTCCAGCTTTCGTCAGTGGGCCGGCACGGTCGCCGGAGGCGTGTGGAGGGCCACCACGCCGTCGGGGAGGCCGGCGTCGGGATCGGCGTAGCGCTCGAACACCTCGGGGTCGTGCCCGGGGACGATGTGGTCGGGGCTCGACGCCAGTTCCCCGAGGCGCTCGTAGCCGTCGAGGAGCCTGCCGAGGTCGAGGATCGCCGGGAACGGGTTCCGCTCCTGGAAGTTGGCGTAGTAGTGCAGCGCGTCGGAGGCGAGCACGACCCAGCCGCGGCGGGTGTGGACGCGGACGATCTGCAGGCCGCGGGTGTGGCCGCCGACGAGGTGCAGCTCCAGCCCGGGAGCCGGCTCGACGTCGCCCTCGGCCACCCGGACGTCGCCCGCGTGGACCCGCCTGACCACGTCCACGATGTCGTCGGACTCGTAGAAGTGGTTCAGGGCCTCGTGCGTCATGGGCTTCCCGGTCGTGTACGCCAGTTCGTCGGCCTGGACGTTGACGCGCGCACCAGGGAAGTCGCCGATGTTCCCCGCGTGGTCGAAGTGCAGGTGCGTCAGCACGACGTCGCTGACCTGGCCCGGATCCGCCCCCACTCTCCGGACGGCCTCGGCCGGCCGCAGGTCCAGGCGCCGTCCTCGGCGGTCGCCCGCGCGCTCGCTGAAGCCCGTGTCGACGACGACGGTGTGACCACCGTAGCTGGCGACCCACATCGTGAAGTCGAGGCGCATGGCGCCGGACCGGGCGCAGGGCATCAGAAAGTTGTCGCGGGCCGGGCGGTCGACCGAGCCCAGGCGCAGGGCCCAGACCTCCCACTCGGGGAGCGGAGAGCGGTCAGCCACGGCCGTCCACCAGCTTGATCATCGCGGGGTAGTAGTTCTCGCCGTATCCCGCGTCACGGGTGCGTTCGAGCAGGTCCATGGTCTGGCTCGCGGCGGGGACGTCGATGCCCTCGTCGCGGGCGAGCTGCAGGGCGAGCGCCAGGTCCTTGATGGCGTAGTTCGTGGGAAACGCGCGCACCGGGAACTCGTCGGGGATCATCGTCGCCGTCGCGGTCCTGCGCAGCGCGAAGCTGTCCGCCGATCCGAGGGCGAGGGTCTCGAACAGCAGCGCGCCGTCCACCCCTGCCGCGCGGCCGATGGTGAGCGCCTCCGCGAGCGCGTTCATGTTCAGGAACAGCACCATGTTGTTGAGGATCTTCATCACCTGGCCGTTGCCGGTGCCGCCCGCGTGGACGACGTCGCTGCCCATGCAGGACAGGAACGGCTTCAGCTCGGCGAACAGCGGCTCGTCGGCGCCCACGGTGATGAGGAGCGTGCCGTCCTCGGCGGCCTGGCGCAGGCGCGCGACGGGCGCGTCGACGAGCGCGACGCCCCGGTCCTTCAGGCGGGCGGCGAGCGCGCGCGTCCGCCCGACGTCGCTCGTGCTCATGTCGACGATGATCCGGGGCCGGTCCGGGGCGCCGGCGAGGTCGGCGCACACCGTCTCCACCTCGCGGATGCTCGGCAGCGACAGGAAGACGATCTCGGCGATGCGCGCGACCTCGGCGGCGTCGCCGCACTTGCGGGCGCCGAGGACCGCGGCGGCGTCCGCCGCCTCCGCCACCGGGTCGTAGACGACCACGTTCGCGTCCGATCGGCGGATCAGGTTCGCGCACATCCGCGACCCCATCACACCGAGGCCGATGAAACCGAGTACAGGCTTGTCTGCCATGTTCGAACCCTCCGTGGAGCCGCTCATGCGGTGGCGACGATGACGCTCTTGAGCTGGGTGTAGTGGGTGATCGCCTCGGTGCCCTTCTCCCGGCCCAGGCCGCTGTTCTTGTAGCCGCCGAAGGGCACTTCGACCCCGGCGCCGGTGTAGCGGTTCACCTGCACCTGCCCGGCCTGCAGCGCCGCGGCGACGCGGTGCGCGGTGCCGACGTCGCGGGTGAAGACGCCCGCGGACAGCCCGTACTCGGTGTCGTTCGCGATCTCGACGGCCTCGTCGAGCGACTCGAACGCGAGCACCGACTGCACGGGCCCGAAGATCTCCTGCCGGGCGACGGGCATGTCGTTGGTGACGTCGGCGAGCAGCGTGGGCAGGACGAAGTGGCCGCGTTCCGCGCCGGCGGGCGTGCCGCCGCCGACGACGACGCGGGCGCCGTCGCGGGCGGCGCGCTCCACGTGGTCGAGGACGCGCGTGCGCTGGCGGGCCGAGATGAGCGGGCCGACGTCCGGGTCGTCCAGGCCGTGCCCGACCGACAGACCCGCGACGTGCCCGGCCAGCCGCTCGACGAACGCGTCGTGCACAGCCCGGTCGACCAGCAGCCGGGTCGTCGCGAAGCACGACTGGCCGGAGTTGCGGATCACCGCGAGCGCGCCGGCCCGCGCGGCGGCGTCGAGGTCGGCGTCGGCGCAGATGATCGTCGGCGACTTGCCGCCGAGTTCGAGGTTGACGTCGACGATCCGCTCCGCCGCCACGGCGCCGACCCGGCGCCCGCCGGCCACCGAGCCGGTGAAGGTGATGTGCCGTACCAGCGGGTGGGCCGTCAGCTGCTCGCCCGTGGTGGCCCCGGGGCCGAGCACGACGTTGCACACGCCCGGGGGGAGTCCCGCGTCCACCATGAGCAGCGCGGCGAGGACCGTGGTCAGCGGCGTCAGTTCGGACGGCTTGACGACGACCGTGTTGCCCGCGGCCAGGCACGGCGCCACCCCGCGGGTCATCTGGGTGAGCGGCGCGTTCCACGGCGTGATGTGCGCGACGACGCCGTACGGCTCGCGGATCGTGTAGGTGAAGGTGCCTTCGGGCTGCGGGATCGTCTCGCCGTGGATCTTGTCGGCGAGGCCCGCGTAGTACTCGAAGTAGCGTGCGCTGCCGGCGATGTCCGCGCGCGCCTGGGAGAGCGGCTTGCCGGAGTCGAGCGTTTCCAGCCGGGCGAGCAGGTCGGCGTGCTCGGTCAGCTTGGCGGCGATGTCCGCCAGATGCCGCGCGCGCCGCACCGGGGCGAGCCGCGACCAGCCGCGCCAGGCGGCGTGCGCGTCCTCGACGGCGGCGGCGACGTCGCCGGCCTGCGTCTCCTCGAACCGGCCGACGGTCGTCTCCTCGGCCGGGTCGTCGATGTCCATCAGCGTGCCGTGCCCGCGCGGGAGGGGCTTGCCTCCGACCACGGCCGTCAGGACCTCAGGGAGCCGCGCTTCCTGGAGGAGCCGACGCGATCGGGAGTCGTCTGTCATGGCGGTCCATTCCCTCGTGCCGGCCGGGCGGGCGGACGGCCGGCACGAACCCGCCGGCGCTTCACCCGTATCCGGACCACTTCGCGCCTATAGTTATATAGTTTAACTTAATCATAGCAAGTCACCGCCATCACGTAAGGGGTGCACGTGCAGGGACAGTCGGAGGCCGCGACCGGCCCGGAGGAGGCCGCCGGCGGCGCGCGGGAGAACGGGCGGCCGGCGAACCCGGGCACCGCCGGGCCGCTCGCCGGGGTCCGCGTGATCGAGATCGCCGGCCTCGGGGCCGCCCCCTACACCGCGATGCTGCTGTCCGACCTCGGCGCCGAGGTCGTCCGGGTGGACCGTCCGGGCACCCCGGAGAAGGGCGCCGACCGGTACGCCCTGAGCCGCGGGCGGCGCTCGATCACCATCGACCTGAAGCGCCGGGAGGGCCTCGACACGCTGCTCCGGCTGGTGGAGCGGGCCGACCTGTTCATCGAGGGCTTCCGCCCCGGGGTGGCCGAACGCCTCGGGTTCGGGCCGAAGGCGTGCCTGGAGCGCAATCCCGGGCTCGTCTACGGCCGGATGACCGGCTGGGGGCAGACCGGGCCGATGGCCGCGATGGCCGGGCACGACCTCAACTACCAGGCGCTCACCGGGGCGCTCTCGCTGCTGCGCCGCGGGACGGAGCCGCCGGCGACCCCGCCCGGTCTCATCGCCGACTTCGCGGGGGGCGGCCTGATGCTCGCGCTCGGGCTGCTGGGCGCGCTCCTGCAGAGCCGCGCGTCCGGGCACGGGCAGGTCGTCGACGCCGCCATGGTGGACGGCGTCGCCTCGTTGACCACGCTCGTCCACTCGATGATGGCGCAGGGGCGCTGGATCGACGAGCCGGCCAGCAACTTCTGCGACGGCGCCGCGCCGTACTACGACAGCTACGAGACGAGCGACGGCCGCTACATGGCCGTGGCGCCGATCGAGCCCCGGTTCTACGCGCTCCTCGTGGAAGGCCTCGGCCTGGACATCGCCGAGCTGCCCGACCGCGACGATCCGGCCAACTGGCCGGAGCTCAAGCGCCTCTTCGCGGAGATCTTCCGAACCCGCACCCGCGAGGAGTGGACCGAGGTGTTCGACGGGACGGACGCCTGCGTCACGCCCGTGCTCAGCGTCACCGAGGCGGTCCGGCACCCGCACAACGTCGCGCGCGGCTCCTACTCGCGGGCCTTCGGCGTGACCCAGCCGGCGCCCGCTCCGCGTTTCGACCGGACGCCCGCGGCGATCGCCGGCCCGCCCCCGCTGCCGGGCGCGCACTCACGGGAGGTCCTCCTCGACTGGGGTTTCTCGCCGGCCGAGGCCCGCGGCCTGATCACGGGCGGTGCCGTCGAGCAGCGGTGACGGGCCGAGGCCCCGCCGATCCCGGACGGCGGCGAGTCCCGCGGATCCGCGGACCGCGCCCGGGGGGCGGGGGCCGCCCCCCCCCCCCCCCCCGGGGGCCCCCCCCCCCCCCCCCCCCCCCCCCCCCCCAGCCCGCCCCCCCCCCCCCCGGCCCCCCCCCCCCGCCCCCCCCCCCCTCGCCCCCCCCCCCCCCCCCCCCCCCCCCCCCCCCCCCCCAACTCAACGGGGGCGGGTGCGGGAGTCGACGAGGGCCTGGATGCCGTCGAGGATGCGGGCGAGGCCGAACTCGAAGGCGTGGACGGGGCCGACGGCGCCGTTGTGCTCGCGGCCGGCGGCCTCGCCGACGCGGTCTCGGTGATCGACCGCGGCCGGGTGATCGCCGAGGGCAGCCCGGAGCGGCTGAAGTCCCGGCTCGGCGGCGACCAGCTGCGGATCGTCGTCGAGGACCCCGGCGCGCTCGGCGCCGCCGCCGCGATCGCCGGCCGGCTGTCGGGCGCCGAACCCGAGGTGGACGCCGCCGCCCTGACGGTCGGCGCGCCCGTCCCCGACCGAGTCGCCGCGCTCACCGGCGCCGTCCGCGCGCTGGACGAGGCGGGCGTGCGGGTCGCCGACATCGGCGTGCGCCGCCCCACCCTCGACGAGGTGTTCCTGCACCTCACCGGCGGTACCGCGACCGGGACCGACCGGCCGGCCCACGACCAGGAGGTGCCCGCGTGACCGCGCCCTACATTCCGCCCGCCCCGCCGACCTCCCTCGGCCGGCTGCGGTGGGCCGCCGCCGACGGCTGGACGCTCACCGCGCGGGCGCTGACCCACCGGATCAAGAGCGCCGACCAGCTCGCCGTCAGCATGCTGTTCCCGGTGGTCGTCGTCCTGATGATGGGCTACCTGTTCGGCGGCCAGGTGGACGTGCCGGGCGGGGAGTACCGGGCGTTCATCATCCCCGGCATGTTCGCGATGACGATGGTGTTCGGCGTCGAGAGCACCTTCACCGCGATCGCCGTCGACGCCGCGCGGGGCATCGCCGACCGCTTCCGGGCGATGCCGATGGCGCCGTCGGCGGTCGTCGTCGGGCGCGGCGCCGCCGACATGGCGGAGGCGCTCGCCTCCCTCGCGGTCATGGCGCTGTGCGGGCTCGCGATCGGCTGGCGCGTGCACGACGGGATCGCGCGGGCGCTCGCGGGCCTCGGCCTGCTGCTGCTCCTGCGGTTCGCGCTGATCTGGATCGGGGTGTACCTCGGCCTGCTCGCCCGCGGCCCGGAGTCGGTCACCCTGATCCAGGTGCTGGTGTGGCCGGTCGGGCTGCTGTCCAGCGCGCTCGCCGCGCCGAGCACCATGCCGGGCTGGCTCGGCGCGATCGCCGAATGGAACCCGATGTCGGCGACCGTCACCGCCTGCCGCGAGCTGTTCGGCGACCCGTCCCGCGACGCCCTGTCGAGCGGCTCGTGGGCGGCCGGGCACAGCGTCCTACTCGCGGTCGCGTGGCCGCTGGCGATCACGGCGGTGTTCTTCCCGCTGGCCGTCCGGCGCTACCGCGCCCTCGGCCGCTAGGCCAGCAGCGCGGCCCGGTGCCGGGCGAGGGCCAGCGCCGGGTAGCACGCCTGGGGTAGCGGCTCCGTACCGTTCAGCGCGGTGCGGAGCCGCTCGCCCGCTGCCGCCGCGTCGTAGGGCTGGACGACGCACAGCTCGGCCTGCATCGCCTGCCGCGCCGCCGTCATCAGCGCCGGGACGTCACCGACGATCACCACCTCGGTGGGGGAGCCGCCGTAGGACAGCCGGGCCGCCAGCGCGTGCATGCCGGCGGTGCCCGCGTCGGCGTAGCGGAACTCGCACACCAGGCGGTCGCCGTCCAGCGGCCCCTCCTGGATCAGCCACGCCTGCCCGGGGACGACCCGGCCGAGCATGCCCTCCCACGGCGGCGCCGGAAGGTCGCGCAGCGCGTCCGCCGCCTTGCCCGCGGCGGTGCGGCCCACCTGCGGGCCGATCGCGGCGAGCGCGCGCAGGAACGTGCGGGCGCCGGGCGTCGCGGCGGCCCGCAGCGACATGATCAGGTCGCCGAGCGCGGCGCGCCGGCCCGCCTCGTGCGGGGCCGCGGCCTCCAGCGTGCCGAGCTGCGCGGACGTCCACACCTCGGCCTGCAGCGCGCCGGGCAGCGCGGGCAGCGCGCCGGCCTCCCGGACGAACGCCGCGTAGACCTCGCGGAGGCCGGGCAGCATCAGCCGCGGGCCGGGGGACGGTCGGGTCCTGCTCATCCGCCCAGCCTAGGCGACCCGCCCCCGTGGTCCCCGCCACGCCCTGACCCGCCGGTCAGGCGGGGACGGTGAGCAGCGTCCGCGCGCCGGAGCCGAGCGTGCGGACCTCGAACCGGGTGATGTCGGCGGGCTTGATCGCGGCGCCGCCCTGCACGGTCAGCCGCGGCTGCGCCGAGCCGGGCAGCCCGTACCCCTTGGCGGGGACCGACCAGCCGACGACGGTGTGCGCGCGGCCCGCGCCGTCCACCGCGACCAGCTCGCACTCCAGCGGCCCGCGGACCTTGCTGAGCTGCAGCGCGACGCGGCTGCCCCACGCGGTGCCCTGCATCGAGACCGTCCCGGACGCGCCCGTCCCCGCGTCGGAGGCGCTCACCTGGTGCCCGTCGCGCAGCAGCGCGGCGGCACTGGCGTCGGCGCCGCCCGAAGCGCGCGCGGGAGCGGGGGACCGGTCGGCGCCGACGGTGTACCCGGCGCCGAGCGCCCCGCCCAGCAGGACGAGCCCGGCGGCGGCGCCAACCAGCGCCCGCGCCGTGCGGCCGCGGCGCTCGCGCCGGATGCGGCGGCGCAGCAGCTCGGGCACCGGCGCCGGCTCGGGCAGCCCGCCCGGCGCCTCGGCGATCGGGCCGATGCCGTCCAGCGTCGCGGCGACGCCGGAGAGCGCGGCCAGCTCCTCGTGGCACGGCAGGCAGGTCGACAGGTGCGCCTCGAACGCGCGCCGGTCCGGCTCCTCCAGCAGGCCGAGCGCGTAGGCGCCGACGTCGACGTGCGCGGCGGGCGCGGTCATGGCGTCACGCCCCTCTCCTCCAGGGCGACCCGCAGCGCCCTGAGCGCGTAGTAGACCCGCGACTTCACGGTCCCGACCGGGATCCCGAGGTGCCGGGCGGCCTCGTTCACCGACCGGTCCCGGAAGAAGGTCTCGTTGAGGACCTCGCGGTGCGCGGGCGACAGCGCGAGCAGGGCCTCCGACACCACGACCGAGCGCAGCAGGTCCTCCAGCCCGTCGGGGACGCGCATGTTCTCCAGCGGCCCCTCGCCCGCCTCCTGCGGCCGGGCGTTCTTGCGGCGCTGGTCGTCGATGACGATCCGGCGCGCGACGGTCGCCAGCCACGGCAGCAGCGACGCGGCGTTCTCGTCGAGCTGGTGCGCGCTGCGCCAGGCGCGGATCATGGTCTCCTGCACCACGTCCTCGGCCCAGTGCCGGTCGCCGCCGGTGAGCCGCAGCACGAACGACAGCAGCGGCCGGCCGTACACCCGGTACAGCTCGGTCACGATCACCTGGTCGTCGACCGCGCCGGCGGGCCGCGGGCCGCGGAACCAGCTCCACGGGCCGGACGCGGCGGGCGGGCGGGCGCGGGACGGCGCTGCGGTGGACGATCTGTTGGCCATCGTGCTCTCCGGCGGGTGCGGGGGCGGGGACGCGGCGCACGGGACGGTGGGTGCGCCGGGTGTCGCGTCGGGAGGCAGTACGCGACGGAGGCGACGGCCGGTTCAAAAGGGACCGGAACGGCATGGGCCCCGCGGCCCCGCCCGCCGGTTTGCGGTGGTTATTCCGGTAGCGCCCTTCCTTGTTCGCTAGGTATTACTTACTCGAGGGCGCCGACGGCGCCGCCGTCCCGTCCAAGTGACCGGAAACGACGTCACACGAGAGCGGAGGAGGCGACGCACGACCCCCCCTATGACACCGGACGACCGCGGCGATCCTCCATCAGGCAACACTCACTCCACAGTGGAGCGAATGCGGGGCAACCGGCCCTCTATTTGCTCGGAGGACGAGGGGCGGATTCGGAGTGGAAGGGAACGAGCGACAGCCGCTGCACTACCGCCTGCTGATGGCGGTGGACATACAGGGATACAGCAAGCGGGACACCAGCGAGCAGCTGCTGGCCCAGCACCAGCTGTCGGAGACGCTCGACCGCGCCGCGCGCGGCGTCGGCCTGGACCGGTCCCGCTGGGACAAGCAGGTCGGCGGCGACGGCGAGCTGGCCACGCTCCCGGACGGGATCGACCCCGCGCCGGTGGCGGGCGACTTCGTCATCGGGCTGGCGGGCGCGCTGCGCGAGATCAACCGCGCGGCGCTGGGGGCGGGCGCGCGGTTCCGGCTGCGGGTGCGGCTCTCGCTGCACCACGGCACGATGACCGCCGGGCCGTTCGGGCCCGCCGGCGACGCGCCCATCGTCGTCCAGCGGCTGCTGGACGCCGGGCCGCTGCGCCGGCTGCTGTCCGACGACCCCGAGCGCGACCTGGCCTACGTGGTCTCGGACTCGCTCTTCGACGACGTGGTGCGGACCGGGTTCTGCGCGCTGCGCCCGGAGGCGTTCCACCCGATCAAGGTCACCGCCAAGGGCGCGGTGTTCCGCGGCCACATCCTCACCGACGGGGCCGTGCTCGCCCCGGCGGGCGGCCCTGGCGGCCAGAGCGGCGGCAGCGGCGGGCCGGGCGGGGACGTTCCCGCCGGCGACGCCCGCGTGTTCGACTTCCCGGCGCTGGCGGCGCGCTGACCGGTGTCCGGGCCGTCCGACCGGGAAGTGATCGGAACCGGGCGCGGTTGTGCCCAGGAGACGATCACGAACCGGGAGGCATACGATGGCGGACGACGCGGCGCTGGTGAAACTGCTGCAGGAGCGGGACCTCGGCGTGCTGGCCACGCTGAAGCGGGACGGGCGGCCCCAGCTGTCCAACGTCAACTACCACTTCGACGCGGCGTCCCGGCTGATCCGCGTCTCGATCACCGCCGACCGCGCCAAGGCCCGCAACCTGCGCCGCGACCCGCGGGCGAGCCTGCACGTCAGCGCGCCGGACGGCTGGTCGTACGCGGTCGCCGAGGGCACCGCCGAGCTGAGCGAGGTGGCCGCCGACCCGCACGACGCGGCGGTGGAGGAGCTGGTCGCGGTGTACCGGGACATCCGCGGCGAGCACCCCGACTGGGACGAGTACCGGCGCGTGATGGTGCAGGACGGCCGGCTGGTCGTGAAGCTGCACGTCGAGCACCTGTACGGGATGGCCCGCTGACGCCGGCCGGGGCGCCGCCGCCGACGCGCCCGGCCCGGCGCCGGACACCGCTCAGCCGGGGAGGAGGGCGGCGAGCAGACGGTTGTCGCCGTGCTGCCACAGGGTGCCGATCTCGGCGAACCCGGCGGCGCGCAGCGCGTCGGCGTGCGCGGACAGCAGCCGCGACGGCGAGCCGTGGTGGCCGGTCACCTCCTCGGTGCTCGCGCCGCGCAGCTCGGCGAAGGCGGGGTCGGCGCCGATCGCCTTCCACCACTGCTCCCAGTTCTCCGGGCGGGCGCCGGCGGCGGCGCGGCGCGCGATCCCGCGCTCGCGCAGCGCGTCGTCTCCCCCGGCGAGGCCGGGGGAGACGTCGTCGACGTGCAGGTTGTCGCCGTTGAGGAACAGCCCGCCGGGCCGCGGCAGGGTGGCCAGCTCGACCGCGTCTACGTCGACACCTCCCGCAACGGCAAGCGCCGGTTCTGCTCGACCGCCTGCCAGAACCGCGTCAAGACGGCCGCGTTCCGTGCGCGCGCACACACCGCGTGACCACCGCCGACGTGAAGGGCTTGTGCGCCGGTACCCGGCTGGCTACCGTGCGGTAATCACGACCGGGAGGGGCACAGCATGGCGTACGAGATCGAGGCGACCGCCGCCACCACCGCCGCGCCCGGAGAGGTCTTCCGGCACCTCGCCGTGCCCGAGGCGTGGGGCGCGTGGGGCAAGTTCCCCACCCCGGCCAAGCAGACCCGCAAGGGCGACACCTCCACCTACGGCGTCGGCGCGGTCAAGGCGATCTGGCCCGCCGCCGAGCAGACCGTCGCCTACGAGCCCGACACCCACTTCGCCTACATCGCGCTCAAGGGCCTGCCGCTGCGCCGCTACCGCTCCGACGTGTACCTCGACCAGCGCGGCACCGGCACGTTCATCCGCTGGAACTCCCGCTTCGAGCCGCTGATCCCCGGCACCGGCCCGCTGCTGCGCCTCGGCCTGAAGGCGATGATCGACGCCTTCACCCGCTGGCTGCCCGCGCACGCCGAGCACTGCCCGCCCGACTGCCCCGCCCGCCGCGCCGGCGACCTCTGAGCCGCCCCCGCCGCGGCAGGGGCGGCCGGAAAAGAGGTGCAGGCCGAGAGCACCCCGCAGTTCCCTCGGCCTGCACGTTCTGAACCCCCGATCCCCCGAACCGGCCCGGTGCGGTCAGTCCGCGTGATCCGGACCGTAGACCTCCCACAGCTCCCCGGCGAAGAACCGGCCGAACCGCAGCAGCGACTCCACCCCGCCCGGACCGGACGTGCGGAACGTGGTCAGCTGCCGCGCGAAGTCCGACAGCTGGATGTGCAGGACGCCCGCCCCCGCGACCGGCGCCCCGTCCTCCGCCTCCTCCGGGACGTGCCCCTCCAGCAGCCGCACGTACAGCGTGGAGGTGTCCGGCCAGATCCGCGTCGGCGGACCGTGCAGGACGTTCTTGTGCCCCGCGAGGGTCAGCGGCCGGCCCGCCCCGTCGGTGAAGTACAGCCGGTACTTCATCAGCCGGCGGTCCTCCCCGCCGTCCGGGACGAACAGGTTGAACCACCCCCGCTCCACCTCGCGGCGGCCCCCGTGCCCCCGCGCGTCGACCCACCCCTCGGCCGTCGCGGTGTGGCCCGGCTCGGCCAGGAACCGGTCCACGTCGTGCGCGGTGATCGTCAGCCGGAACGACAGCGGGATCCGCCCGTCGGCCCGCTCCCCGACCCGCGGGTCGCGCTCCCCGAAGGTGATGGACCCCTTCATCTCCTCGGTGAACGACAGCGACGTACGGCCGGGCGCCGCGGCGGACGGTCCCCCCGGACCCCCGCGGCTCCCCGAGCCCTGGCCGTACGCCGAGTCGCGCCCCGCCCCGTCCGGCGAGCCGGCACCCCCGGCCGGCTCGGCCCCCGTGTCGGACGGGACGGTCCCCGCACCCTCCGCCCGTCCCGCGCCCCCCGGCGCGGGCAGGTCCTCCAGCAGCCGCGTCGCGAGCCGGTCGGCCTGCGCGGCGATCGTGAGCGAGGGGTTCGGGCCCACCGGGCCCGGCATCGCCGCCCCGTCGGCGATGTACAGGCCCGGGAACCCGAACACCTCGCCGAAGGCGTCGCAGACGCCCTCGCCCGGATGCGCCCCCATGGGCGCGCCGCCCAGCGGATGCACCGTGATGATCCGCTTGCGGAACCACATCGGGTTGTCGGCGTAGTGCGCGCCGAGCACGTCCGCGATGCCCTGCATGGTCTTGCGGACGCGGGTGAACAGCGCCTCGCTGGTCTCGGCCGTCCAGTCCGCGGCGAGCCGCCCGCCCTTCAGGTGCAGCCGGCCGTCCGCGGTGTCGCGGCCCATGCCGAGCAGCGGCAGCGAGCTGACCGTCAGCGCGCCGTCCCCGATCAGGTCGGAGATCTCCTTGGACAGGTTGGTGTCCGGCGCGTCCTTGAAGAACTCGGTGAACCGGCTCCACAGGAACCGCACGGCGCGCTCGATCTCGTGGCCGGTGTCGAAGCCCTGCACGATCCAGTCGGTGAAGCCGGGGTAGCCGCCGTCCTCGATGTAGGCGCCGCGGCCCGCGCCGGGCACCCCGTCCACCTCGTCCGGCAGCCGGATCGCGGTGGTGATCACCGGTCCGCGCGCGGCGTCCAGCGGCCGGACCCGGTTGCGGTCCTTGGCGTTCAGCAGGAACGTCAGCAGGTCGCCGTTGCCGCTGAACCGGGTGCCGAGCGCCTCGCTCAGCCCGGGGAACGCCTCCCGCGACTTCAGCAGCAGGTACGTCGTCCCGTAGGTGCCGGCGCCGAGGACCAGCCGGTCGCAGGAGATGGTCGCGACCCGCGGCCGCTTCTCCTGGGCGGTCAGGTCGGCGTGGTGGACGTAGTCGACCTCGTACCCGCCGCCCGGACGCGGCCGGATCGCCTTCACCTCGCGGGAGGTGCGGATGTCGGCGCCGTGGTGCGCCGCCGCCGACAGGTAGGTGTGGTCGAGGCTGTTCTTGGCGCCCTCGTTGCAGCCGATGTCGCACTCGCCGCACAGCCGGCACGTCCGCCGCCCGACCCCGTGCAGGTTGCCGTAGCCGGGGTCGGCGATCGGCAGGCTGATGCCCGGCGTGCCGCCGGGGCGGTCGGCGAAGCTCACCGCGAGCGGCGGCAGTGTGATGTCCAGGCCCAGCTCGGCGGCGGCGTCCTGCATCGCGTGCGTCTTCGGGGTGTCGTCGAACGGCGCCTGGTCCAGCGGGTACGGCGTCGCGCCCAGCATCTCCTCGACCGCGTCGTAGTGCGGGTCGAGGTCGGCGCGGGAGATCGGCCACGATTCGTAGCCGCCGCCGCGCATCGGCTGGTCGTGCACGAACCAGTGCTCGTCCTTGCGCAGCAGCACGTTCGCGTAGATCAGCGAGCCGCCGCCGAGGCCGGCCGACACCACCGAGTCGCAGCCGTCGAAGCTCCAGACGTCGAACATCCCGTACAGCCCGGCCGCCGGGTCCCAGAACGCGCGGTGCATCTGCGCGGGGGAGCGGGGGAAGCTTCCCGGCGGGTACGGCTGCCCGCGCTCCAGCAGCACCACCTGCCGCCCGGCCTCCGCCAGCCGGTACGCGGCCACCGAGCCGCCGAACCCGGAGCCGATGACGACGGTGTCGGCGTGCTCGGCGCTCTCGCGGGACGCGCCCATGTCAGCCCGCCTTCCGCTTCAGGAAGTCCAGCACCTGCGGGAACACCTCGGCGGCGGACTCGGCGCCCATGAACGGGTCCTGGTGGCCGTAGCCGGGCAGGATCTCCAGCTCGTGCAGGCCCGGCGCGACCCGCTCGAGCGTGCGGTGGCAGACGATGTTGGAGTCGGTGAACACGTGGTTGCGGTCTCCGGTGAGGAACAGGATCGGGGTGGTGACGTCCGCGGCGCCCGACAGGTAGTCGGCGGGCAGGCCGGCGTGGCGGGGGTCGCGCGGGTCGTACCTCACCGCGCGGCCGGCCTTCACCATCTTGTGGACGTGCCGGTAGTAGTGGACGCCGACGGAGCCGAACAGGTCGGGCAGCCGCCCGTGCGTGACCGGCGACATCTTCGCGTGGGTGAAGATCGGCTTGCCGCCGCCCCACATGAAGCTGAGCATGTGGCAGGCGGGCTCGTCGCAGGCGGGGTGGAACGGCCCGACCGCCTTGGCGATCATCCAGCCGCGGGTCAGCACGGGAGCGGTGCCGTAGCGCGGGTCGAGGTGGGCCGGGCCGAGCAGGTACTCCAGGAACGCCGGGCCGTAGCCGAGCTTGATCCTCGACCAGAGCGGCGTCCGCGGCGTCAGCGCGACGCTGTTGCAGGTCAGGCTGGTGATGCCGGTGACGGTGCCGGCGAACACCGCCATCGCGAACGACACCGATCCAAGGCAGTGCGAGATCACGTGCACCCGGCGGGCCCCGATGTGCCGGCGCAGTTCGGCGATCGCGGCGGGATGGTCGTACTGGGCGATGTCGTCGAGGGTGTAGCGGTGCGTCTCGGCGTCGTAGGGGAACCGGCCGCTCATCCGGAAGTCCAGCGCCCACACGTCCCCGAAGCCCGAGTCGTGCAGGAAGTTCACCAGGTTCCGGTGCTCCGGCATGATGTACATGTCGCTGGACGTGGTCAGCCCGTGCACCAGCAGGACGACGTCGTCGCTGTCGGCGCGGCGGAACCGGGTGAGGTTCAGGCCCAGGCCGTCCTCGGTCGCGAAGGGGTGCACGGAGACCTCGGCGTCGGCGACGCCCGCGAGCGTGAAGCGCGCGATCCGCTGGTCCATGGCATTCCCTCCGGCTTCCTGACGCCCCAACCTTGCCAAAGGCGGCCTTCCGCCCGGCATCGTGGAGAACTCGTACTTACGTGTGAAAGGGGGCGCGGGGCCCCGGATGACTACGTACGTGAGGTGAGAGGTCCGGCGGGCGCCGGCTCACTCATGCCGGTTCATCGCGGTCGCCACCCCGACCCGCGACGATACGCCGATCTTGGCGAACACCCGGGACAGGTGCGTCTCGACCGTCCGGACGCTGAGGAACAGCCGCTCGGCGATCTGCTGGTTGCTGCAGCCCTCGGCGACCAGCAGCGCGATCTCGTGCTCGCGCGGCGACAGCCCGAACGGCAGCTCGCCCTTGCCGGCGCTCTTGCCGCGGCCTCTGGCGGGGGCGGTGCGGGGCCCGCCGGGCACCCGGACGCCGAGGCGCCGCTGCTCCCGGACGGCCTGCGCGTGCAGCCCGTGCATCCCGCACTGCTCGAAGACCTCCGCCGCGGCGCGCAGCCGCTCGCGGGCCTGGCCGCGCTCGCCGGCCGCCGCGTGCGCGATCCCGGCGGTCAGGTCGGCGCGCGCGGCCTCCGGCCGCCGCCCGGTCCCCGCCAGCAGCCCGGCCGCCTCCGCCGCGAGCTTCGCGGCGCGGGACGGCTCGTCCAGCCGGACGGCGTGCGCGCGCGCCAGCCGCGCCAGCCCGGCGTCACCGGCCAGCGCCGGATGCACGATGGCCTCGGCGATGTCGGCCCAGCCGGCCGCGCCCTCGCCGTCCCCCAGGGCGGCGCGCGCGCAGGCCAGCTGCTCGGCGCACATCACCAGCGTGCTGAAGTCCAGGCCCTGCGTGCCGTCCCCGCACGCCGCGACCAGGGCGTCCGCGCCCTCCTCGGTGCGGCCCGCGTTGGTGATCGCGGTGGCGAGCGCGACGTGCGCCATGTGCGTCCACCACTCGCCCGACCCGGTGTCGCAGGCGACGGCCTCCTCGCCGGCGCGCAGCGCCCGCTCGTGGTCGCCGGTCCAGCTCGCCGTCAGGCACTGCTGGATCAGCCCGTAGGCCAGCACCTCCGGCGAGCGCAGCTCGCGGCCGACCGCGGTGGCCTCGTCGGCGGCCGCGGCGGCCTCCTCCAGCCGGCCCAGCATCATCAGGACCCGGGACTGCCCCGCCAGCATGTAGCCGAGGATGAACGTCTGCCCGGTCGCCCGGGTGATCGCCACGAGCCGGTCGGCGTGCCGGATCGCGCTGTCGTACATGCCGAGGAACGCCTCGGCGAACAGCAGCCAGACCATGTAATCCAGGCAGTCGGCGAAGTCGCCGTCGGACGCGGCGGAGAACCGCTGGTCGGCGGCCTCGGCGTAGGCGATCGCCTCCGCGACCTCGCCGCGCCCGTAGGCCACCATCGGCCGCATCGCCGCGACCGCCGCGACCAGGCCCGGCCCCCACTGCGGCGCGCTCTCGGGGATGGTCTCCAGGACGGCGTGCGAGCCGCGGGTGTCGATCCGCTGGATCCGGTCGGCGACCAGCCGGATCCGCAGCAGCACCGCCTCGGGGGTCTGCCGGTCGGTGATGCGGCGCAGCTCGTCCAGCACCAGGGCGCGGGCCTCGTGGATGCGGCCGAGCTGGCGGTCCATCACCGCGCACAGCTGCACCGTGCGGGCCCGCCGGACGGTGTCGTCCGGCGGCAGCAGGCTCAGCAGCGTGCGGGCCGTCTCGCGGCCCTCCTCGGCGTGCCCGCTGACGGCCTGCGCGTGCGCCAGCTCGACCAGCAGCTGGATCCTGTCGGGGTGCGCGCCGTCGCCCGCCGCCCCGTCACCGGAGGCGCCGTTTCCGGACGCGCCGGACGGGTCCGTGCCGTCCGGCATCAGGCGCAGCGCCGCCTCCAGCCACAGCGCGGCGGTGCCGGGCGCCTGGAGCGCGACGGCCCGGGCCGCCTCCACCAGCGTCCAGATCGCCTCCCGGTCGCCGAACCGCGCCGAGCGCAGCACGTGGTGGGCGCGGACCGCCGCCGGGGCGCCGAGCTCGGCGAGCCGCGCCGACACCCGCGAGTGCGCCGCGAACCGCCAGCCCGCCGCCGTCGAGGCGTACGCGACGTGCCGGACCAGCGGATGCCGGAACCGGAACCGGCCGCCGTGGGTCGGACGGACGACGTCGTGCGCGGTCAGCGCGTCCAGCGCGGCGAGCGCGTCCTGCTGCGCCATCTCCGCGGCGACCGCCGCCAGCGCCGGCTCGAACACGTCCGACGCGACGGCGGCGCCGCGCGCCATCAGCAGCGCCTCGGGCGGCAGCGCGCTCAGCTCCACCTGCAGCGCGGTGCGGACGGCGGGCGGCACCTCGGTCAGGTTCGCCACGCCCCGCTCCCATTCGTGCCGCTCGCCGCCGTCCGCGCCGAGGAGGCGGTCGTCGTGGCGGCCCATCCGGGCCAGCGCCTCCAGGTAGAACGGGTTGCCGCCGCTGGCCTTGTAGAGCTGCTCGCAGCGGGTACGGGGGACGTCCGGGCCGAGGAACTCCGCCACCTCCTCGCGGGTCAGCGGCCGCACCGGCACCCGGGTGCCGACGAGCCCGGCGGCGTCGGCCAGCGCGGCCAGCCGCGGCGACGCCTGCGCGGGCCGGTAGGCGACCGCGACCAGCACGTTCGCGCGCGGCGGGTGCCGGACGAGATGGTCGAGCAGCTCGATCGTGGCGTCGTCGGCCCAGTGCAGGTCGTCGAGGATCAGCACCAGCCCGGACGGCGCGGCGAGCCGTTCCAGCAGGTGCCGGACGCTGCGGTGCAGCTGGTAGCGGGCGACCGGGTCGGCGGCGCCGTCCGCGGCGCCGTCGGGGGCGTGCCCGGCGCCGGTGCCGGCGACGCGGTCGGCGAGCGCGGGGAACACGGTGCCGAGCAGCCGCAGCGCGGCGGGCGGCAGGTCGGGGACGTCGTCCTCCAGCCGGTCGTCGAGCGCGTCGACGACGGCGCCGAACGGCATCTCCTGCTCGAACTCGGCGGCGCGTCCGGCCAGGTAGGGCAGCTTGCGCGCGTTCGCGCCGTCGGCCAGCTCGTTCAGCAGCCGGGTCTTGCCGGCGCCGGGCTCGCCGACCAGCGCGAGGAAGCCGTAGCCCGTGGCGGCCGCGTCCAGGGCGCGGTTCAGCGCGCCGAGCGCGTCCTGTCGCCCCACCAGCGGAGCACCGGCGTCGCTCATGTCACACCCCAACAGAGACAGGCGGCCGACACGCCGTGATCATGCTTGTCGTCGTGGTTCCCGGTCCTTCAAGCGGTTTTTACCTTATCGGGTCGATCGTCAATAGGAGCGGGACAACACGCCCCGCGCGTCCCTGCTATCAACCGCCGCCGCACCCCGCATGTCAACCGGGGGGAGGCAAACCGTCCCGGGAACGTGACATCAAGGGCACCGGCCCGCGGGTCAACCGTCGAGGCCGAGGCGGGCGGCGGCGTCGGACCAGCGCGCCTCGTCGCCCGACGGCTCGTAGCGGCGCAGCGGCTGCGTCGCCGCGACCAGCGCGCGCGACTCGGCGAGGGTGCCGGCGAGGCCGTGCGCGCGGGCCTGGGTGAGCACGTTGCCGAGCGCGGTCGCCTCGACCGGGCCGGCCACGACCGGCAGCCCGGACGCGTCGGCGGTCAGCCGGCACAGCAGCTCGTTGCGGCTGCCGCCGCCGACCAGGTGCACCACGTCGATCTCCTGCCCGGACAGCCGGGCCGCCTGCCGCAGCGTCGCGCGGTGCGCCAGCGCGAGGCTGTCCATGACGCAGCGGACGGTCTCGGCGCGCGTCGCCGGCTCGGGGAACCCGCGGCGGCGGCAGTGCGCGGCGATCCGCGCGGGCATGTCGCCCGGCGGCAGGAACTCGGGGTCGTCGGGGTCGATGAGGCTGCGCAGCCCGGGGACGTCCGCGGCCTCGGCGAGCAGCGCCGGCAGGTCCGGGTTCCCCCAGGCGCGCATCGACTCCTGCAGCAGCCACAGGCCCATGACGTTGCGCAGGTAGCGGACGGTGCCGTCGACGCCGCCCTCGTTGGTGAAGTTCGCCTTGCGGCTCGCCTCGGTCAGCACGGGCGCGCGCAGCTCCACCCCGACCAGCGACCACGTCCCGCAGGAGATGTAGGCGAACCGGTCGGTGGCGGCGGGGACGGCGGCGACGGCGGACGCGGTGTCGTGCGACCCGACCGCCACGACCGGCAGCGCCGCCGGATGCCCGGTCTCCGCCGCCACGTCGGGGCGCAGCGTCCCGAGCACCTCGCCGGGCTCGCGGATCGGCGGCAGGACGCCGGCGGGCAGGCCGAGGCGGGCGAGCAGGTCGCGCGACCAGGTCCCGTCGCGGACGTCCAGCAGGCCCGTCGTGGACGCGTTGGTCCGCTCGGCGCCGACCGCGCCGGTCAGCCAGTGCGCGAGCAGGTCGGGGACCATCAGCAGGGTGGCGGCGCGCGACAGGTCGTCGGCGGCGAGCTGGTAGAGCGTGTTGAACGGCAGGAACTGCAGGCCGGACGTCTGGTACAGCAGGTCGTCGCCGACCTCGGCGCGGATCCGGTCCATGACGCCGTCGGTGCGGGCGTCGCGGTAGTGGACGGGGTTGCCGATCAGCCTCCCGCCGGCGTCGAGGAGCCCGTAGTCGACGGCCCACGAGTCGATGCCGACCGACGCGAGCCCGGCGGGCGCGGCGCGCAGCCCGTCCAGGACGTTGCCGTACAGGCCGAGGATGTCCCAGTGCAGGGTGCCGTTGACGCGGACGGGCCGGTTCGGGAACCGCCGCACCTCCGCCAGCTCCAGCGTGCCGGGGCCGACCCGTCCGGCCATGACGCGCCCGCTGGACGCGCCGAGGTCCACGGCGGCGAAGGTCTCGGTCATTCGTGTCTCCTGTGGGGGGACGACCCCCCACGCCCCCCGGTTCGCTTCGCTCATTCTGAGATCACGACTTCCAGATTCCTGGGCCCGTGCACGCCCTCGACGCGCGACAGCTCGATGTCGCTGGTCGCGGACGGCCCGGACACGAACGTCAGCGGGCGGTGCGGGTCGAGCCGCTCCAGCGCCTCCGGCACGTCCGGCGCCACCTGCCCGGCGAGCACGACGATCAGGTGGTAGTCGGGGACGAGCGACAGCGCGCGCGGGCCCTGCGCCGGGCCGTGGTCCAGCACGATCGTCCCGGTCTCGGCGATCGCGGCGGCGCAGCCGGTCACCGCGCCCGCCAGGCCGTCGAGCGCGGCGGCGTCCGGGCCGCGCGCGAGGTCGGCGGTCACCCGCGACGTCCACTCCTCGGGCAGGTCGGCCGGCACCCCGTGCACGCCCGGACGGGCGGCGAGGCGCTCGGCGACCGTCGCGGCCAGCTCCGCCGCCGGGACGCGCAGGACCGTCGCGCGGTAGTCGGCGACCCGCTCGGCGAACAGGTCCAGCACGCCGTCCTCGTGGTGGCGGCGCAGGTAGCCGCGGTCGATGGCGGCGTAATCGGCGGCGACCTCGGCGGCCGGGCGGGCCGGCATGATCCGGTCGATCCGGCCGAGGATCTCCTCGCGCGCGCTCACTGGTCCTCCTCCGTGCGTCCGCCGCCGGTCCGCTTCCACCAGGCGCGGAACGACTCGGGCGGCGGCGCGGGCGCGTCCCGCGTCTCGGTCCAGGCGTTCAGCGGGCCGGGCAGCCGCCGGATCCGGCCGCGCGGCGCGACGATCCGGCGGCTCGCCGACGCGGCGCGCTGCGCGAGCGCGAGCCGGGTGGGGGAGCGCAGCGTCCATCCGGCCGCCGTCATCGCGACCCGTTCGAGGGGGTGCCGGGGCCCGCTCTCGACGGCGCGGGCCCGCAGGTGCACCAGCACCTCGGGGATGTCGATGGCGACCGGGCACGCCTCGAAGCACGCCCCGCACAGCGACGACGCGTACGGCAGCGACGCGTCCACCTCCGACCCGATGCCCCTGATCTGCGGCGACAGGATCGCGCCGATCGGGCCGGGGTACGGCGAGCCGTAGGCGTGGCCGCCGGCGCGCCGGTAGACCGGGCACACGTTCAGGCACGCCGAGCAGCGGATGCAGCGCAGCGCCTGCCGGCCCACCTCGTCGGCGAGCGTGCCGGTGCGGCCGTTGTCCAGCAGCACCAGATGGAACGTCCCCGGCCCGTCGCCGGGATGCACGCCCGTCCACGCGGAGGTGTAGGGGTTCATCCGCTCGGCCGTGGACGAGCGGGGCAGCAGCTGGAGGAACACCTCCAGGTCGCGCCGGCTCGGCACGATCTTCTCCACGCCCATCACCGAGATCAGCGTCTCCGGCATGGTCAGGCACATCCGGCCGTTGCCCTCCGACTCCAGCACGACCAGCGTGCCGGTGTCGGCGACCGCGAAGTTCACCCCGGAGATCCCGACCTTCGCCGACAGGAACTTGGCGCGCAGATGCCGCCGCGCCGCCTCCGCCAGCGCGGCGGGGGAGTCGGTGAGGCCGGCGGGGACGTCCTCCATCTCGCGCAGGAAGATGTCGCGGATGTCGGACCGGTTCCGGTGGATCGCCGGGACGAGGATGTGCGACGGCCGGTCGTGCCCGAGCTGGACGATCAGCTCCGCGAGGTCGGTCTCGTAGGCGGTGATCCCGTGCTCGGCGAGCGCCTCGTTCAGCCCGATCTCCTGCGTGGCCATCGACTTGACCTTGACGACCTCGGTCTCGCCCGTCGCCCGCACCAGGCCGGTGACGATCCGGTTCGCCTCGGCGGCGTCGCGCGCCCAGTGCACCGTCCCGCCCGCCTCGGTGACCTTCTCCTCCAGCAGGCGCAGGTAGTGGCCGAGGTTGGCGAGGACGTGGTCCTTGATCTGCTTGCCGGCCTCGCGCAGCGCGTCCCAGTCGTCCAGCTCCGCGACGGCCCCGGCGCGCTTGTCGCGGATCGTGGTGGTGGCGTGCGCGAGGTTGCCGCGCAGCCGCGTGTCCGCCACCGCGCGGCGCGCCGCGTCCGGGAACGACGGCATCCCGACATAGGTCGGCATCGCTTCGGCGGTCATGGTGTGGGCTCCTCCTCGGTGGAGGCGAGGATCTCGGCCAGGTGGACGGTCCGCACCCCCGCGCGGGTGCGCGACAGCGCGCCCCCGATGTGCATCAGGCACGAGTTGTCGGCGGCGCACAGCACCTCGGCCTTCGTCTCCCGCACGGCGGTCACCTTGTCCGCGCACATCGCCGCCGACACCTCGGAGTTCTTCAGCGCGAACGTCCCGCCGAACCCGCAGCACTCCCGCGCGTCCGGCAGGTCGACCAGGTCGATGCCGCGGACCTCGCGCAGCAGCCGCCGCGGCCGGTCGCCGACGCGCAGCATCCGCAGCGAGTGGCAGGTCGGGTGGTAGGTGACGCGGTGCGGGAAGTACGCGCCGACGTCGGTGACGCCGAGGACGTCCACCAGGAACTCCGACAGCTCGTACACGCGGGACGCGACGCCGGCGGCGCGCGGCGCCAGCTTCGGATGCCAGTCGCGGATCATCGCGCCGCACGACGCCGACGGCGTCACCACCGCGTCATAGGGCTCGAACGTCTCCGCGAACCCCTTCACCATGTGCAGCGCCTGCGTGCGGTAGCCGGTGTTGAGGTGCATCTGCCCGCAGCACGTCTGCGCCTCGGGGAACTCGACCTCGTGGCCGAGCCGCCGCAGCAGCCGCACCATCGCGCGCCCGGTCCCGGGGTACATCGTGTCGTTCACGCACGTCAGGAACAGTGCGACCTTCATGCTGGCTTGCTCTCCCGGTCGTCGGGGACGGGCCGGCTGGACTCGCGGACCACCAGCTCCGGCTGGAACATGACCTGCTGGTGGGCGTGCCCGCCCGACTCGTCGCACTCCTCGAGCAGCAGCTCGGTCGCGATCCGGCCGAGCTGGTAGGTGGGCTGCCGCACCGAGCTGAGCGGGACGGCGGCGGCCGCCGAGAACTCGATGTCGTCGTACCCGATGAGCGCCACGTCAGCCGGCACCTTCACGCCGGCCTGCAGCAGCACCCGCAGCACGCCGAGCGCCAGCAGGTCGTTCGCGCAGAAGATCGCCTCGGGCAGCGGGGCGCCGGAGTCCAGCAGCCGCCGCGCCGCCTCCTGCCCGGCGCGGGCGTTCATCGCGCCGACCGACACCTCGCGCAGCACGTCGCGGCCGAGGCCGGCCGAGCGCAGCGCCCGCAGCGCGCCGCGCCGCCGGTCCGCGCACTGCCGCAGGCCCGCCGGGCCCGTGACGAACCCGAGCGTGCGGGCGCCGTCCTCCAGCAGGTGCGTGACCGCCAGCTCGCCGCCCGCGACGTCGTCGACGGCGACCGAGCACTGGTTGGCGCGGGGCGTCGGATGGTCCAGCAGGACGACGGGCACGCCGCGGTCGCGCAGCCCGTCGGCCCCGTCGCCCTCGTCGCCGACCGGGGTCAGCAGCACGCCGCGGACCCGCTGCTCGGCGAGCACCCGCAGGTTGCGCTGCTCGCGCTCGCCGGACTCGCCGGACGAGGACAGGATCACCGCGTAGCCGCGCTCGCTGGCGACGTCCTCGACGCCGCGCGCGACGTCGGTGAAGAACGGGTTCGCCAGGTCCAGCACCATCAGCCCGATCGTGCTGGAGTGCCCGGCGCGCAACGTGGACGCCGACCCGTTGCGGACGAACCCGAGCTCCACGATGGCCTGCTCGACACGGGCGCGGGTCGCGGCGGCGACCCGCTCGGGCCGGTTCAGCACGTTGGACACGGTGCCCGGCGAGACGCCGGCGTGCGCCGCGACCTGCTTGATCCCGACCGTGCCGCCGTTACCGCCGTTGCCGCCGCCGGCGCCCGTCGCGGTGCTCGTTCGGGGGCGCCCGGTGTCGTCTGTGCTCAATCCTGCCCCCGGTCGCTCCGCTGGTGTGCCGCCGCTCACTTTGGGTCATCGGATTAAAACGTGTCAACCCCGCTGTCGGAAGTCACCGCGCCCAAACCCCGCTGTCCGGACCCGGCCGGGGGGAACTTCGCAAACTCGCCCGCGCCCGGTCGCACAGGGGTTTTCGCAGGGTTCGGGGGCCTTCCGGGTGAAGTTGCCTCTTGACGGGTGCTCCGGCTCACATCTAGCGTCCTCCGCAACATCACGTTAAAACGTTTTTTATCCATCCGTCACAGACTCCCCGTTCGAGGAGGGTGGCCATGAGTGCACCCGGCAGGTCGACGCCGCCGACATTGGCACTGGTCAACGTGAGTAAGTCGTTCGGCGCCGTGCGGGCCCTGCAGGGCGTCACCCTCGAGCTGCACGCCGGCGAGGTGCACGCCCTCGCCGGCGAGAACGGCGCGGGCAAGTCCACCGTCGTAAAAACGTTCGCAGGCGTGCACCGGCCCGACGCGGGCGAGGTCCGCGTCGACGGCGAGCCCGTGGTGTTCAACGGCCCCGCCGACGCGCAGGCCGCCGGCGTCGCCGTCATCTACCAGGAGCCGACGCTGTTCCCCGACCTGTCGGTCGCGGAGAACATCTTCATGGGGCGCCAGCCGCGCGCCGGGCTCGGCCGCATCGACCGCCGCACCGTGCACGCCGAGACCGCCAAGCTGTTCGAGCGGCTCGGGGTCGCGCTCGACCCGCAGCAGCCCGCCCGCGGCCTGTCCATCGCCGACCAGCAGGTCGTCGAGATCGCCAAGGCCATCTCCCGGGACGCGCGGGTGCTCATCATGGACGAGCCGACCGCGGCGCTCACCGGCCAGGAGGTCGCCCGGCTGTTCAACGTGACCCGCACGCTGCGCGAGCAGGGCTGCGCGATCCTGTTCATCTCGCACCGGCTCGAGGAGATCTTCGAGATCTGCCAGCGGGTCACGACGCTGCGCGACGGCACCTACATCGGCACCGACAAGGTCGAGGACCTCACCGCCGACGACCTCGTCCGGCGGATGGTCGGCCGCGACCTGGACGCGCTGTACCCCAAGCAGGACGTGACGCCCGGCGAGGTCGCGCTGAAGGTCAGCCGGCTGACCCGCGAGGGCGCCTTCACCGACGTCTCCTTCCAGGTCCGGCGCGGCGAGATCGTCGCGCTGGCCGGGCTGGTCGGCGCGGGCCGCAGCGAGGTCGCCCGCGCGATCTTCGGCGTCGACCGGTGGGACGCAGGCGATGTAGAGGTGGCGGGGAGGAAGCTGCCGCCCGGCAGCCCCACCGCCGCCATGTCGGCCGGGCTCGCGCTCGTCCCCGAGGACCGCCGCCAGCAGGGCCTGGTGATGGACATGTCCATCGAGCGCAACATGGGCCTCACCCAGCTGCGCTCGCTGCGCAAGGAGACCGGGCGCGGACCGCTCATCTCCCACAAGGTGGAGCGCAACCGCGCCGCCGACTGGGCGCTGCGGCTCCAGCTCAAGTACGCCCGCCTCAGCGACACCGTCGGCGTCCTGTCGGGCGGCAACCAGCAGAAGGTCGTGCTCGCCAAGTGGCTCGCCACCGAGCCGACCGTCCTGATCGTGGACGAGCCGACCCGCGGCATCGACGTCGGCACCAAGGCCGAGGTGCACCGGCTGCTGTCGGAGCTCGCCGCGCAGGACCTCGCCGTACTGATGATCTCCTCCGACCTGCCCGAGGTGATCGGCATGGCCGACCGCGTCCTGGTCATGCACGAGGGCCGGCTCACCGCCGAGATCGCCCGCGCGGACGCGACCGAGGAGAGCGTGATGGCCGCCGCGACCGGGCGCGCCGGAACCGGAAAGGCGGCCTGACCCATGACCGTGCTCACCCAGTCCCCGGCCAGGCCGGGCTCCGGCGGACCGCCCGGCGGCGGGCGCCGGCTGGTCGAAGTGGTCCTGCGCGCCCGCGAGCTGAGCATCCTCGGCGCGCTGGTCGTGCTGGTCATCGGCACCGAGCTCGCCAACCACCGGTTCCTGTCCGGGCAGGGCGTCAAGGACATCTTCCTCAACGCCTCCATCCTGGCGCTGCTCGCCGTCGGCCAGTCGATGGTGGTCGTCACCCGCAACATCGACCTGTCGGTCGGCTCCGTCGTCGGGCTCGTCGCGTTCACCGCCGGCAAGTTCGCCTCCGGCGGCGACCGGAACGTGGTGCTGGTGGTGCTGCTCGGCATCGTCATCGGGCTCGCCTGCGGGCTCGTCAACGGCCTGCTCGTCAGCTTCTGCAAGGTGCCCGCCCTGGTCGTCACGCTCGGCACCCTCTACGTGATCCAGGGCCTGGACTACAAGATCGCGCACGGTGAGCAGATCGGCGCCGCCGACCTGCCGTCCTCGGTGCTCTCGCTCGGCAACGACTCGGTCCTCGGCGTGCCGTACCTGCCCGTCATCACCGTCGTCGTGATGCTGCTGATGGGCTACTACCTGCGCTCCTACTCCTCCGGACGGGAGTTCTACGCGATCGGGTCCAGCCCCGAGGCGGCGAACCTCGCCGGCATCCCGATCCGCCGCCGCGTGCTGGCCGCCTACCTCGTCAGCGGCGGCCTCGCCGGCCTCGCCGGGGTGCTGTGGCTGGCCCGGTTCGGCACCGTCGTCGCGGACGCGGCGCACGGCTGGGAGCTGAAGGTCGTCAGCGCCGTCGTCGTCGGCGGCGTCGCGATCACCGGCGGCGTCGGCACCGTGTACGGCGCGGCGCTCGGCGCCCTGCTGCTCACCACCATCGGCAGCGTGCTGGTGGTGCTCAAGGTCAACTCGTTCTGGCAGGACGCCATCACCGGCGTGCTGCTGCTCCTGGCGATCAGCGTGGACCGGCTGCTGGCCCTGCGCGTCACCAGGGCGCTCAAGCAGCGGTCGCTGGAGTCCGGCGTCCACCGCGACGACGGCGCCGCCCCGCCCCCGGCCGCCGGGACGGCAGCGCCCCCGGCCGCCGGGACGGCAGCGCCCCCGGCCGCCGGAGCGACGGCACGGACGGCCAAGGACGAGGCGCCGAAAGGAAAGGTGTCGTGACCACTGACACGAAGAGCGCCCCGCGCGGGCAGAGCCGCGGCCTGAGCCTCGGCCGGCTGCTGCGGTGGGAGACCGCCGTCACCGCGCTGCTGGTCATCGTCTTCGCCGGCGGCGCCGGGTTCTCGCCCGACTTCGCCAACACCGACAACCTGTCGTTCGCGCTCGGCGACCTCAGCGAGATCGCGCTGATCGCGCTGCCGATGACACTGCTGGTGGTGTGCGGGCAGGTCGACCTGTCGGTCGCGTCCGTGCTCGGCCTGTGCAGCGCCCTCACCGGCAAGATGTGGGACAACGGCATGGCGATCGAGACGATCATCCCGATCGTGCTGGTCGTCGGCGTCGTCTGCGGCCTGGTCAACGGGCTGCTCGTCACCCGCGTCGGGCTGCCGTCGCTCGCGGTGACGATCGGCACCATGACCCTGTACCGGGGCCTGGCGTACGTGGTGCTCGGCACCGGGGCGATCTCGGAGTTCCCCACCCAGTACACGAACATGGCGACCGAGTCGATCCCCGGCACGCCGATCCCGTACCCGATCGCGCTGTTCGCCGTCCTGGCGGTCGCCACGGCGGTGGTGCTGCACGCCACCGGCGTCGGGCGGTCGCTGTTCGCGATCGGCTCGCAGGAGGACGCGGCGTACTTCGCCGGCATCCGGGTCAAGCGCCTCAAGCTGATCCTGTTCGTGGTGTCCGGGCTGGTCGCCGGGTTCGCCGGCATCGTCTACACGCTCCGCTACGGCAGCGCCCGCGCCGACAACGGCCTCGGCCTGGAGCTCACCGTCATCGCGGCGGTGCTGCTCGGCGGCATCGACTTCGACGGCGGCAAGGGCACCCTCGGCGGCGTCATCGCCGCGGTGCTGCTCATCGGGCTGCTGCGCAACCTGCTGATGCTCAACGACGTCTCCACCGAGGTCCAGTCGATCGTCACCGGGCTGCTGCTCATCATCAGCGTCCTCACGCCGCGGCTGATCGCCGTGGTACGCGAGGCACAAGGCCGGCGGCGGGGCGCGCGACCCGCGGTCCCCGCCGCCGCACCATGACCTGCCCCTCGCCGCATCCGAAACCCACCCCAGAGCACGACCTGGAATCCCGAAAGGCACTCGTGATGACCCTTCGTTTGCGCGCCCCGCGCCGCCTCGTGGCCGTCGCGTCCGCGGGCGCACTCGCCCTGTCCCTCGCCGCGTGCGGCGGCACCACCAAGGACTCCTCGGACGACTCGGGGAGCAAGGCCGCCGCGGGCGCGGGCAAGGCGGACCCGAACGCGCCCCTCAAGAAGGGCCTGAAGATCGCGTTCCTGCCGAAGCAGGTGAACAACCCCTACGAGACGATCGTCGACAACGCCGGCATCGCCGCCGCCAAGGAGTACGGCGGCTCGGCCAAGGAGGTCGGCCCGTCCGACGCGTCGGCGTCCTCGCAGGTGTCCTACATCAACACGCTGATCCAGCAGCGGCACGACGCGATCCTCATCGCGGCCAACGACCAGAACGCGGTGTGCGGCCCGCTCAAGCAGGCCATGGCCAAGAAGATCAAGGTCGTCTCCTACGACTCCGACACCGCGCCGGAGTGCCGCAACGTGTTCATCAACCAGGCCAGCTCCGAGGAGATCGGCCGCAGCGAGGTCAAGCTGCTGGCCGACCAGATCGGCGGCAAGGGCGACATCGCGATCCTGTCGGCGACCGCGAACGCCACCAACCAGAACACCTGGATCAAGTTCATGCAGGACGAGCTGAAGAAGCCGGAGTACTCCGGCATGAAGCTCGTCAAGATCGCCTACGGTGACGACGACGACCAGAAGTCGTTCCAGCAGACGCAGGGCCTGCTGCAGGCGTACCCGAACCTGAAGGGCATCATCTCGCCCACCACGGTCGGCATCGCCGCCGCGGCCCGCTACATCGACGGCTCGAAGTACAAGGGCAAGGTCACCCTGACCGGCCTCGGCACGCCGGACCAGATGCGCAAGTTCATCAAGGACGGCACCGTCAAGTCGTTCGAGCTGTGGGACCCGAAGAACCTCGGCTACCTCGCGTCCTACGCCGCGGCGGCGCTGTCGTCCGGGCAGATCACCGGCAAGCAGGGCGAGACGTTCAAGGCCGGCAAGCTCGGCGAGCGCACCATCGGCGCCAACGGCGAGGTCATCCTCGGCCCGCCGACGGTCTTCGACGCCAAGAACATCGACCAGTACCACTTCTGATCCGCCGGGACCCGTTTTCCGATGGCATCCGAAGGCACGAAGCGCATCTGCTTCCTGCTGCAGGTCCGGCAGGACCGCCTGGAGGAGTACAAGGAACGCCACCAGGCGGTCTGGCCGGAGATGCGGGACGCGCTGCGCGCGGCGGGCTGGCACAACTACTCGCTGTTCCTGCGCGAGGACGGTCTCCTTATCGGCTACCTGGAGACCGACGACTTCGAGGCGGCACAGGAGGCGATGGCCCGCACGGACGTCAACGCCCGCTGGCAGGCGGAGATGGCGCAGTACTTCGAGGATCTCGACGGCCGCCCCGACGAGGGCATGCGGCCGCTCCCCGAGATCTTCCACCTGGATTGAAAGAGGTAATCGTGAACGACACCAGCGCGGTGAAGGACGCCCTGCGCCGCCAGCAGATCGAGACTCCCTCCTGGGCGTACGGCAACTCGGGGACCCGGTTCAAGGTCTTCGCCCAGCAGGGGGTGCCGCGCACCCCGCAGGAGAAGATCGACGACGCCGCGCAGGTGCACCGCTTCACCGGTGTCGCGCCGAGCGTCGCCGTGCACATCCCGTGGGACAGGGTGGACGACTACGCCGCGCTCGCCGCGCACGCCAAGGAGAAGGGCGTGCGGATCGGCGCGGTGAACACCAACGTGTTCCAGGACGACGACTACAAGCTCGGCAGCGTCACCAACCCCGACCAGAAGGTCCGCCGCAAGGCCCTGGACCACCTGCTCGAATGCGTCGACATCATGGACGCGGTCGGGTCGAAGGACCTGAAGCTGTGGTTCTCCGACGGGACGAACTACCCCGGCCAGGACGACATCCGCACCCGGCAGGACCGGATGGCCGAGGCGCTCGCCGCCGTCTACGAGCGGCTCGGCGACGACCAGCGGTTCCTGCTGGAGTACAAGCTGTTCGAGCCGGCGTTCTACATGACCGACCTGCCGGACTGGGGCGCGTCGTACGCGCACTGTCTCAAGCTCGGCCCGAAGGCGCAGGTCGTCGTGGACACCGGGCACCACGCGCCCGGCACGAACATCGAGTTCATCGTCGCGTTCCTGCTGCGCGAGGGGAAGCTCGGCGGGTTCGACTTCAACTCCCGCTTCTACGCCGACGACGACCTGATGGTGGGCGCCGCCGACCCGTTCCAGCTGTTCCGGATCATGTACGAGGTGGTGCGGGGCGGCGGCTACGACCCGGAGACCGGCGTGGCCTTCATGCTCGACCAGTGCCACAACATCGAGCCGAAGATCCACGGCCAGATCCGCTCGGTGATGAACGTGCAGGAGGCCACCGCGAAGGCGCTGCTGGTGGACGGCGACGCGCTGCGCGCCGCGCAGGAGTCCGGCGACGTGCTGGGCGCGAACGCGGTGTTCATGGACGCCTACAACACCGACGTGCGGCCGCTGCTGGCGGAGCTGCGCGAGGAGATGGGCCTGCACCCGGACCCGGTCGCCGCGTACCAGGCGTCCGGCTACTTCGAGCGCGTCGTCGCCGAGCGCAAGGACGGCCAGGCGGCCGGCTGGGGCGCCTGACCGGCGCCGCCGGCCCGGCTCCCCTACCTCGACCCTCGATCCCGACAAGCCGCCGAATCCGATAAGGAGAGAGCACCGATGACCACTCCACCCGAGGTGGAGCAGCTGCTGGAACGGGCCAACACCCTCGGCTCGGATCCGCGCAACACCAACTACGCGGGCGGCAACGCCTCGGCGAAGGGCACCGTCACCGACCCCGTGACGGCCCGCGACGTCGAGCTGATGTGGGTGAAGGGCTCCGGCGGCGACCTCGGCACGCTCACCGAGAAGGGCCTCGCCGTCCTGCGCCTGGACCGGATGCGCGCGCTCGTGGACGTCTACCCGGGCGTCGAGCGCGAGGACGAGATGGTCGCCGCGTTCGACTACTGCCTGCACGGCAAGGGCGGCGCGGCGCCGTCGATCGACACCGCGATGCACGGCCTCGTCGAGGCGGCGCACGTCGACCACCTGCACCCCGACTCCGGCATCGCGATCGCGACGGCCGCGGACGGCGAGGAGCTGACCCGCCGCATCTTCGGCGACCGGGTCGCGTGGGTGCCGTGGCGGCGCCCCGGCTTCCAGCTCGGCCTGGACATCGCCGCGATCAAGAAGGCGAACCCGCAGGCCATCGGCGTGATCCTCGGCGGGCACGGCATCACCGCCTGGGGCGCGACGAGCGAGGAGTGCAAGGCCAACTCCCTCGACATCATCCGCACCGCCGAGGCCTACATCGCCGAGCACGGCAAGGCCGACCCGTTCGGCGCGGTGATCCACCCGGTGCTGCCGGAGGACGAGCGGCACGCCCGCGCCGCCGCGCTGTTCCCGCTGATCCGCGGCCTGGCGTCCACCGACCGGCCGCAGGTCGGGCACTACACCGACTCCGAAGCCGTCCTCGACTTCGTCTCGCGCGCCGAGCACCCGCGGCTCGCCGCGCTCGGCACGTCCTGCCCGGACCACTTCCTGCGCACCAAGGTCCGCCCGATGGTGCTGGACCTGCCGCCGGACGCGCCGCTCGACGACGTCAAGGCCCGCCTGAAGGAGCTGCACGCCGCCTACCGCGAGGAGTACGCCGCCTACTACGACCGGCACGCCGCCCCGGACTCGCCCGCGATGCGCGGCGCGGACCCGGCGATCGTGCTGGTCCCGGGCGTCGGGATGTTCTCCTTCGGTGCGAACAAGCAGACCGCGCGGGTCGCCGGCGAGTTCTACGTCAACGCGATCAACGTGATGCGCGGCGCGGAGGCGCTGTCGTCGTACGCGCCGATCGACGAGGCGGAGAAGTTCCGCATCGAGTACTGGGAGCTGGAGGAGGCCAAGCTCCGCCGGATGCCGAAGCCGAAGCCCCTCGCCACCCGCGTCGCGCTGGTCACCGGCGGCGGCTCCGGGATCGGCGCGGCCACCGCCCGCCGGCTGGCCGCCGAGGGCGCCTGCGTCGTCGTCGCCGACCGCGACCTCGGCGCCGCCGAGAAGGTCGCCGCGGAGATCGGCGCGAACGCCCTGCGGGCCGCCGACGTCGCGATCGCGGTCGCCGCGGACGTCACCTCCGAGGACGAGATCGCCGCGGCCGTCCGGGACGCGGTGCTCGCGTTCGGCGGCGTCGACCTCGTCGTCAACAACGCCGGCCTGTCGATCTCCAAGCCGCTGCTGGACACCACCGTCGCCGACTGGGACCTGCAGCACGACGTCATGGCGCGCGGCTCGTTCCTGGTCTCCCGCGAGACCGCCCGCGTGATGACCGAGCAGGGGATGGGCGGCGACATCGTCTACATCGCCTCCAAGAACGGCGTGTTCGCCGGCCCCAACAACATCGCCTACGGCGCGACGAAGGCCGACCAGGCCCACCAGGTCCGGCTGCTGGCCGCCGAGCTCGGCGAGCACGGCATCCGCGTCAACGGCGTCAACCCCGACGGCGTCGTCCGCGGCTCCGGCATCTTCGCCGGCGGCTGGGGCGCCAAGCGCGCCGCCGTCTACGGAGTCGAGGAGGACAAGCTCGGCGAGTTCTACGCCCAGCGGACGCTACTCAAGCGCGAGGTGCTGCCCGAGCACGTCGCGGCCGCCGTCTTCGCCCTCACCGGCGGGGACCTGACCCACACCACCGGACTGCACATCCCCGTGGACGCCGGAGTCGCCGCAGCCTTCCTGCGCTGACTCCCCGCGCCGACCCGCCGTTCCCGGACGGAGTTCGGGCCGGCGGCCCGGACCGCGCGCCGGCGCCCGGCACTCCACTGCCGGGCCGCCGCGCCGTCCCCACCGGGGCCGCCGGCCTTCCCTCCATGGGCCCGCTCGACCAAGGTGAACCCGAAGGGACAACGATGAACCCGGGTAAGAAGTTCGCACGAGCACACGTGTCCGCCGTCACCTCCCTCACCCTCGCCGCCGCCGCGCTCGTCGCCGTCCCCGCCGGCGCCGCGTCCGCCTCCGCTCCCGACCCGCTCGGCCTTCCGTCGCTGTCGCGCGCGGGCCGCTACGTCCTCGCGCCGTCCGGCCGGACGGTCCGTCCCGCCAGGGCGGCGGAGGCGTACGGGCTCAACGGCGACTACGTGTCCGCCGACTCCGCCGCGTCCGAGACCGGCGGCCACGGCCTGGAGCCCGGGGCGTCCACCACCGGCAAGGCGGACGGCGTCATGGTCCGCCAGTCCGGCACCGGGGCCGGTGCGGGCTTCGCCTACACGATGCGCGGCGGGCCCGGCCCGGTGACGCTGCGGGTCGAGGAGGCCGGCAGCGCGACCGCCCACTACGACGTGCTGGTGAACGGCACGGTCGTCCACGAGCGCAAGCCCGACCCCGAGCAGGCCGGCGTGTGGAGCGGCGACAAGGACGGCCTCGTCCACTACGAGGTGGACGTCCCCGCGCGGGTCGCCGGATCGTCCGGAGTGATCAAGGTCGAGTTCCGCAACGCCGACGACCCCGGGCAGGGCGCCCGCATCCACGCCGTCTGGACGCTCGCGCAGCACGGCCGCGCGTCCGCCGCCCCCTACGGAGCCGCCGTGCACGACCCGGCGGGAGCGTTCCACGGAGGCACGACCACGCTCTCCTCCAACGAGTACGGCCGCCCCTACGCCATCTACGACTTCGGCAAGGAGGTCGGCGGGCAGGTCCAGGTGACCGCCGACGTCCGCAAGGGCACGCCGAAGCTCGGCCTGGCGTTCAGCGAGAGCGACCAGTACCTCACCACCGCGTCCGACTACAGCCAGGACCCCGTCGGCCTCGCCACCGAGACCCACTACCTCGACACCAAGGCCGGGCGCACCGCGATGACCGACCCGGTCATCCGCGGCGGGTTCCGCTACCTGATGGTGTTCCTGGACGGCCCCGGCGAGGTGCGCCTGTCGGACCTGCGGCTGAAGTTCACCGCCGACCCCGCCAACCCCGACCTCGACGGGTACAAGGGCGCGTTCCTGTCCAGCGACGACACCTTGAACCGGCTCTGGTACGCGGGCGCCTACACCGTCCAGATGGCGACGATCGACCCGAAGACCGGCCGCCCCTACCCGGGGCAGGAGGGCCCGGTCCGCAACGACGCGATCATCGGCGAGGGCGACAGCGTCATCAGCGACGGCGCCAAGCGCGACCGCATGATCTGGGGTGGCGACAACGCCGTCTCCGACCCGGTGTCCTACCTGACCACCGGGCAGAGCGACCCCGCCGCCAACGCCATCGCGTTCATGGCGAAGGGGCAGTCGCCACAGGGCCAGATCCCCGGCCTCTACCTGACCGACAAGCTCGGCTACAACATGGGCTGGGGCGAGTACGCGGCCTGGTGGGTCAACAACTACTGGACGCACTACCTCTACACCGGCGACAAGGCGTTCTTCGACAAGTGGTACGACGCCATGAAGAAGAACGTCGCGTGGATGCAGTCGAAGGTCGGCTCCGACGGGCTGCTCGACATGAAGGGCGCGGGCGGCACCTGGGGCTACGGCAACGAGGGCAAGGGCACCTACGTCACGTCCCTGTACGTGCACGTGCTGGGGCAGGCGGCGCAGGCCGCCGAGGCGCAGGGCGACGCGGCGCTCGCCAAGACCTACCGCGACGCCGCCGCCCGCACCGCCAAGGCCGTCAACGACAACCTCTGGGATCCGGCCGCCGGCGCCTACAAGGTCGGACCGACCGACGCGAACCACCCGCAGGACGGCAACGCGATGGCGGTCGTCGCCGGAGTCGCCACCGGAGACCGCGCGAAGTCGGTGCTGAAGTTCTTCGGCGACCGGCTCGCCGACCCGCACGGCGACCTGACCGTGGACAAGGCCGGCGGAGTGGTGCCCCGGTACATCAGCCCGTTCGTGTCCGGCCAGTCGCTGCTGGCGTACGCCTCGCAGGGCGACATGGCCGGCGCGATGTCCGTCCTCGGCCGCACCTGGTACCCGATGCTCGGCAAGGACACGCCCGGCACCCTCTGGGAGAACGTCAGCACCGCCGGCGCGCCGCAGCTCGGCTCCTACACCAGCCTCTCGCACGGCTGGGCCGCCTCGCCGACCTCGTTCCTCACCAACCAGGTCCTCGGCGTCACGCCGACGTCCGGCGGGTTCTCGACGTTCACCGTCCTCCCGCACCCGGCGAGCGGGCTGAGCTGGGCGGAGGGCAGGGTGCCGACGCCGCGCGGCGACATCACCGCCGCCTGGAAGCAGCGCGGCAGGACCTTCACGCTGCGCGTCGCCGCGCCCGGCGGCACGACAGCCACGGCGGGGGTGCCCGCGTCCGGCGCGTCCGAGGTCCGCGTGAACGGCTCGGTCGTCTGGCGGAACGGCACCGCCGTGAAACCGGGCGTGACCGTCCGCGACGGTCTCGTGCAGGTGCCGGGGCTGACCGGCTCGTCCGTCCTGACCGCCTCTCGCTGACCTGGAGTGATGATGGTTCCCCCCACCCCTCGCCGCGCGCTCGCCCGCGCCGCCGTCGCCGCGGCCCTGGCGGTGTCGGGCACGGCCGCCCTCGCCCTGCCCGCCTCGGCGTCCCCGCGCGGCCCCTGGCAGGACGCCTCCTACACCCCGCACCACGGCCAGTGGCGCCCGTACGTGCTGTCGCCGTCGAGCCGCACCGTCCGGCCCGTCAAGGTCTACAAGGCCGACCCGCGCCAGGGCCGCATCGACGGGTCGCCGGACGCGGCGCTGCGCGACGGCGGCGGCTCGGTCCGGCTCACCGGCGCCGCCGACCGCGCCGGCTCCCCGCTGCTGGTCATCGACTTCGGCAAGGAGGTCGCCGGGCACCTGAAGGTCCGGGTGAAGGGCGCGTCGTCCACGCCGCCGAAGCTGCGCGCCTGCTTCTCCGAGTCGATCCAGTACGCCGCGCTGACCCCGGACGCCAACGACGGCGAAGGCAAGATCGCACCGGGCTGCGACACCGCCAACATCTGGAACGGCTTCCCCGGCCAGCCCTACACGCAGGACACCGACAGCCACGCCCTGCCGCTCGACGGAGTGAAGCTCCCCGCGACGATCCGCGACGGCGCCCTGCGCGGCGGGTTCCGCTACGCGACGCTGTTCCTCGACGGCCCCGGGACCGTCGACATCGACGGCGTGTCCGTCGACTTCACCGCCGCCCCGAACCAGCGCGACCTCGACGGCTACCAGGGCCACTTCCTGTCCAGCGACAACGAGCTGAACAAGATCTGGTACGCGGGCGCCTACACCGTGCAGGTGGACACCGGCGCGTCCAACACCGCCAAGAGCTGGCCCTACGCCTCCGGCGAGGGCGACCACGCGGACGCGCAGGTCCCGCACGCCGACCCGGGCAAGTCCGTCATCTTCGACGGCGGCAAGCGCGACCGGATCGTCTGGCAGGGCGACCTCGCCGTGCAGGCGCCCGTCACCTACCTGTCCACGAACGACCTGGAGGCGGTCGACAACTCGCTGTCGTCACTGGCCGCCCAGCAGCTCCCGGACGGGTTCATGCCCGCCGAGAGCCAGGTCGGCCAGCACAACGCCGACGAGCTGCGGACCTACGGCGAGTACGTCACCTGGTTCGTCAACAACATGTACGAGCACTGGCTCTACACCGGCGACCGCGCCTACCTCGACAAGTGGTGGCCGCAGCTGACCAAGGCGACGGCCTGGCTGGAGTCGGTCCGCGCGCAGGACGACCAGGGCCTCATCGCGTTCGGCGCCGCCGGCTCCTGCGGCCACTACGGCTACTCCGACTGCGGCCACGAGACCTACGTCAACGCCCTGTACGCGCGCAACCTCACGCAGATGGCCGCGATGGCGAAGGCGCGCGGCGACGCGCCGGCCGCCGCGACCTACGGCGACCGGTCCGCGACCGTCAAGAAGGCGATCAACGACCAGCTGTGGGACGAGCAGGCGGGCGCCTACCGGCTGTCGCGCGAGATCCCCGGCGCCTACCCGCAGGACGCCAACGCCACGGCCGTCCTGACCGGCGTCGCCGGCGGCGACCGCGCCACCCGCGCCCTCGCCTACCTGCGCAAGAACAACTGGTCGCAGTACGGGTCGCTGACCGTCGCGCAGTCCACCCCGAACGCGAGCCTGCCGCCGTTCTACGCGCCGCTGCCCAGCTCGTTCGAGTCCGACGCGCGCCTGGACACCGGCGACGCGTCCGGCCTCGACCTGATCCGGACGTTCTGGGGCCACCAGCTCGGCCAGGACCCCGGCTCGACGTTCTGGGAGCACATGCAGCCGGACGGCACCCCGAACCTCAAGCAGTTCTCCAGCCTCGCGCACGGCTGGGCGAGCGGCCCGACGATCACGCTCACCACCCGCGTCCTCGGCGTCCGGCCGACCGGCCCCGGCTACTCGTCCTGGGCGGTCGTCCCGTTCGCCGGCGGCCTGGCGTGGGCCGAAGGGACCGTCCCGACGCCGCACGGCGCCATCGCCGCGTCGTGGCGGGCGACCGGGGGCACGTTCCGGCTGGAGGTCACCGCGCCGCGCGGCACGTCCGGCCGCCTCGCCGTCCCGGTCACCGCGTCGACGTCCCGCGTCACCCTCGACGGCCGGACGGTCTGGGCGGACGGCAAGGCCACCGCGCGAGGCGTGACCGGCGACGGGAAGTACGTGTACGTGGACGGCGCGCCGTCAGGCCGCCACACCCTGACAGCCGAATAGCAGGAAGGAACAGGTATGACAGGCAACACCGGGGCGCCGCCCGTGAAGGTCGGCCTCGTGGCCGGCGGGCTCGGCGCGTACTGGCCGCAGTTCCCCGACCTGCTGCCGCAGCTGAAGCGGTCGGCGGAGCGGGTGTCGGAGCGGATGCGCGGGCTCGGCGCCGAGGTGGTCGACGTCGGGTTCATCTCCGACGCGCAGGAGGGCGCGGCGGCGGCCGAGAAGCTGCGCGCGGCGGGCTGCGACATCATCGTCGGGTTCCTCACCACCTACATGACCGCGACGATGCTGGTCCCCGTCGCGCAGCGGGCCGACGCCCCGGTGCTGCTGATCAACCTGCAGCCGTCCGAGTCGATGGACCACGCCACGTTCGACACCGGGCAGTGGCTCGCCTACTGCGGCGCGTGCCCGCTGCCGGAGATGGCGAACGCGTTCGCGCGGTGCGGCATCCCGTTCCGGTCCGTCTCCGGGTTCCTGGAGGACGAGCGGGCCTGGGCGAAGATCGGCCGCTGGGTGCGGGCCGCCGGGGTCCGGGCGGCGCTGCGCCGCGGCCGGCACGGGCTCATGGGCCACCTGTACCCCGGCATGCTGGACGTCTCCACCGACCTGACGCTGGTCAGCGCGAACTTCGGCGGGCACGTCGAGGTGCTGGAGTTCGACGACCTGCGCGTCCGGGTGGAGAAGGTCACCGACGCCGAGGCGGCCGCGAAGAAGGCCGAGGCGGAGAAGATCTTCGAGCTGGACGCCTCCGTCAACGACGACGACCTCACCTGGGCGGCGCGGGTGTCGGCGGGCCTGGACCGGCTCGTCGAGGACTTCGAGCTGGACAGCCTCGCCTACTACCACCGGGGCCTGGACGGCGAGATCCACGAGCGGCTCGGCGCCGGGATGATCCTCGGCGCGTCGCTGCTCACCGCCCGCGGCGTCCCGGCGGCCGGCGAGTACGAGCTGCGCACCTCGCTCGCCATGCTGATCGCCGACCGGCTCGGCGCGGGCGGCTCGTTCACCGAGCTGCAGGCGCTCGACTTCCACCGGGGGCACGTCGAGATGGGCCACGACGGGCCCGCGCACCTGGCGATCAGCGCCCGCCGCCCGCTGCTGCGCGGCCTCGGCGTCTACCACGGCAAGCGCGGCTACGGCGTGTCCGTGGAGTTCGACGTCAAGCACGGCCCGGTCACCGCGTTCGGGATCATCCAGCGCCGCGACGGCCGGTTCGCGTTCGTCGCGTCCGAGGGCGAGACCGTGGACGGCCCGCTGCTGCAGATCGGCAACACCACCTCCCGCGTGGACTTCGGCTGCGACCCCGGCGAATGGGTCGACGCCTGGAGCGCCACCGGCATCTCCCACCACTGGGCCCTCGGCACCGGCCACCGGATCGCCGACCTGAAGGCCCTCGCCGACCTCCTGGAGATCGAACTGGTCACCGTGAACCCCTGACGACCACGACCCTGACGGACTCGAACTCTCACTAGGCGCGATCGGGGGATCCGTCCCTAGGCGATGACGGGCGCAGGCCCGCGACCGTGCGCTCCCGCCCGCACGGCCACGGGCTCTGTTCCGCATGCCCGGAAACGGACGACGCGCCGTCCCTCCCACCCCACAGCGCACCTGCGAGAGGACGCCCCGTCCATGCGCACCATCCCCCCACCCCTGCACACCTTCTACCGCGCGGCGCTGCCCGCGGCGCTCGTTTCCCTGCTGGTCGGGGCCGCGTTCACGGTTCCGGCGCGCGCGGACGCGGCCGGGCTGAGCGCCTTCGGGCTGCGCACCGACGCGCTCGACGACCCGCTCGGCATCGACGACACCGCGCCGGCGCTGAGCTGGCGGCTCACCGCGCCCGGACACGGCGCGGCGCAGGCCGCCTACCAGGTCGAGGCCGCCACCTCCCGGGACGGGCTCGGCCGCGCCGACCTGTGGGACTCCGGCAAGGTGCCGTCAAGCGCCGCGAACGCCGTCTACCGGGGCGCGGCGCTCACCTCCCGCCGCCAGGTGTGGTGGCGGGTCCGGGTCTGGGACGGCTCCGGGCGGGCGTCCGCCTGGAGCCGCCCGGCCCGGTTCGAGATGGGCCTGCTCGGCAAGGACGACTGGTCCGCGAAGTGGATCACCGACGACCGGTGGCTGAACCGGGCGCCGAGCCCCGTCACGGTCGCGCTGCCCGCCGGGACGAAGGCCCGCTACCTGCGGGTCGACGTGTCCAAGCTGGGCCTGCCGATCATCGAGGGCGGGTCGCTGCTGTCCCGGCTGCAGCTCGCCGAGATCGAGGCGCTCGACCCGTCGGGGACGAACGTGGCGAAGGGCGCGGCCGTCACCGCGTCCGAGGTCCGCGAGTACCCGGGCAAGTGGATGCCGGAGTTCCTCACCGACGGGTCGCTCACCACGCAGAAGGCGCCGTTCGGGTACACCAGCAACGCCTACGGGTCGCAGGACCCCGGGCACCACATCTGGCTGCAGCTCGACCTCGGCGCCGCCAAGGACGTCGCGTCGGTGAAGCTCTACCCGCGCACCGACGTGATGACGAGCGACGGGAAGACCCCGAACTTCCCCGTCGACTACACCGTGCAGACCTCGGACGCCGCGGACGGCCCGTTCACGGTCGTCAAGACCGTCACCGGCCAGGTCCCGCCGCCCGCCTACCAGACGTCGATGCCCGCGCTGCCGCTGCTGGCGCGGCAGTTCTCGCTGAAGGACACCGTCCGGTCGGCGCGGCTGTACATCACCGCGCTCGGCATCTACGACGCGACCATCAACGGCGAGCCGGTCGGCGACGCCGTCCTCGAACCGCCGAACACCGACTACAAGAAGCGGGTCGAGTACGCGGCCTACGACGTGACGAGGCTGCTGCGGCGCGGCGGCAACGCGATCGGCGTCCGGCTCGGCAACGGCACCTACAACGTCGCCGCGACCAGCGACCGCTACACCAAGTACGTCGGCGCGCAGGGGGCGCCGAAGCTGCTCGCGCAGCTGGAGGTCACCCTCAAGGACGGCACGACCGCGCGGATCGCGACCGACGGGTCCTGGCGGACCGACCTCGGGCCCACCACGTCCAGCCAGTGGTACGGCGGCGAGGACGAGGACGCGCGGCTCGCGCAGAAGGGCTGGGACGGGCCGTCCGCCGACCTCGCGTCGTGGAAGCCGGCCGCCGAGGCGCCCGACCCGGGGATCGCGCTGACCGCGCGGATGTCCCCGGCGATCGTCCCGGTCGGCTCGCGCAAGACCGTCAAGGTCACGCACCCGGAGAAGGACACCTACGTCTTCGACCTCGGCGAGAACATCGTCGGGTGGCCCGAGCTGCGGGTGCGCGGCAGGCGCGGCGAGAAGCTGACGATCAAGCCGGGGGAGCGGCTCGGCGCGGACGGCCTCGTCGAGCAGGGCACGATGATCGCCGGCGGCGCGCAGAACCCGCCGGTCATGGACACCTACACCTTCGCGGGCACCGGCACCGAGACCTGGCACCCCCGGTTCGTCTACCACGGTTTCCGCTACGTCCAGATCAGCGGCCTGGACGCGGCGCCGTCCGCGGGCACCGTGAGCGCGGAGATCCTGCGCGCCGGGAACGCCTCCGCCGGCTCGTTCACCAGCTCCGACCTGCTGCTGAACGGCATCCACAAGATCATCGACCGGGCCGTCCAGGGCAACATGATGTCGATCCTCACCGACTGCCCGGACCGGGAGAAGCTCGGCTGGCTCGAGGAGGACCAGCTCGTCCAGGGCTCGATCACCCGCGGGTACGACGTCGCCGCCTACTACCCGGCGCTGCTGCGGAACATGGCCGAGGCGCAGACGTCCACCGGGCTCGTCCCCGACATCGCGCCCGCGTACACGACGTTCTCCGGCGGCGTCTGGGACGACCCGAACTGGGGCAGCGCGATCATCCTGTCCGCCTGGCAGCATTACACGACCTACGGGGACAGCAAGCCGCTGCGCGAGTTCTACCCGAACATGCAGCGGTACCTGGACTACCTGACGTCCAAGGCGAAGGGGAACCTGCTCGACTACGGCCTCGGCGACTGGGCCGCCGTCGACAAGACCACCCCGGTCGGCGTCGCCGCGACCTACGGCTACCAGCGCAGCGCCACCGCGCTCGCCAAGATCGCCGAGCTGCTCGGCAAGGACGGCGACGCGGCGAAGTACACCAAGCTCGCCGGCGACATCGCCGCCGCGTTCAACGCCAAGTACCTCGACACGACCGAGCACACCTACGGGTCGGGCAGCCAGGCAGGCGACGCGTTCGCGCTCGACCTCGGCATCGTCCCCGCCGACCAGAGGCAGGCCGTCCTCGACCACCTCGTCTCGACGATCAAGAACGACGGCTACCACCTGACGGTCGGGGAGATCGCGCTGCCGTCGGTGTTCCGGACGCTGTCGGCGGCGGGCCGCGACGACGTCGTCCTCGCCGTCGCGCAGCAGGTCACGAACCCCGGCTACGGGTACCAGGTGGTGCACGGCGCGACCTCGCTCACCGAGTACTGGGACGGCCCGACCGGCTACGGCTCGCAGAACCACTTCATGCTCGGCGCGATCGACGAGTGGTTCGGCGCGGGCCTCGCCGGGATCCGGCAGGCCGACGGCTCCGTCGCCTACGACAAGCTCGTGATCAGGCCCGCCGTGGTCGGTGACCTCACCCGCGCCGCCTCGTCCTACGACACCCCGCGCGGGACGGTGTCCAGCGCGTGGCGCCGGTCCGGGCACGACCTGCGGCTGGACGTGACGGTCCCGCCCGGCGCGCCCGCCCGCGTCGAGGTCCCGCTGCTCGGCGCGTCCGCCGCGCAGGCACCGGCGGGCGCGCGCCCGCTCGGCGTCCAGAACGGGCACGCCGTGTACGAGGTCGGGTCGGGGTCGTGGACGTTCACCGTCCGCACGCCCGGCGCCGTCCGGCAGGACCGGACGCAGCTCGCCGTCGAGCCGCCGTTCGGCGTGAACATCCCGGTGACCGCAGGCGCGGCCACCGGCGCGAAGTTCCGCGTGACGAACCTGGAGCGCCGGTCCGTCACCGTCCCGGTGAAGGCGACCGCGTCGGCCGGGTTCACCGCGTCGGCCCCCGCCCGGGTCACGGTCCCGGCGGGCGGCTCCACCGAGGTCCCCGTCGAGGTGACGGGCTCGGGCGCGGACGGGACGAAGGGCTCCGTCACCGTCACGGCCGACGACGAGACCGCGACCGCACCGGTCCTGGTCACCGGCAACCTCGTCCGGTCCGCGACGATGTCGGCGTCCAGCACGCACAGCGGGTCGTCGCCCGCGTGGGCCAACGACGGCGGCACCGACTCCGGCGTCTGGCTGAACGGCGTCGGCGGCTGGAACGACGACACGTCCAAGACCTTCCCCGACACCCTCACCGCCACCTGGAAGGACCCGCAGGAGATCGGCCGGGTCGAGGTCTACACGCTCAACAGCTCCAGCAGCCCCGCGTCCAAGTCCGGCCTGCGGGACTTCGACGTCCAGGCGCAGGTGGACGGCCAGTGGACGACCGTCGCGACCGTCACCGGCAACACCGCCGGGACGGTCGAGAAGACCTTCGCGCCAGTGCGGGCGTCCGCGCTGCGACTGCTCGTCCACGACTCCAACGACCACAACTACAGCCGCGTCATCGAACTGGAGGCCTACTCCTCATGACCCGTTCAACAGTTCGCCCGGCGGGCGGCGCCCGCCGGGCGTCGGCGCGGCTCGCCGCCGTCCCGGTGGCGGCGCTGCTCGCCGTCTCCGGTCTCGCCGTCGCCGAGGCGGCGCAGGGCGCGGAGTCGTTCGGGCCGACCGTGCCGGCCCTGACCCGCGGCACCTTCGCCGACCCGCCCGCGTCCGTCCGGCCCAAGTACCGCTGGTGGCAGCCGCTCGCCTACACCGACGACAAGGAGCTGGCCGCCGAGCTGGACCAGATCAAGAAGGCGGGCGGCGGCGGCGCCGAGGTCGCCCCGTTCAATGTCGAGGGCACCGGCAACAACACGCCCGAGTTCCTGAAGACCTACGGCTGGGGCACCCCGCTGTGGGCGGAGAAGACCCGGACGATGCTGGCCGCGGCGAGGGACAAGGGCCTCGGCCTGGACCTCACCATCGGCCCGCGCTGGCCCGCGACCGTCCCCACGGTCGACGACGTCAACGACCCGAGCGCCCAGCAGCAGATCGTCTTCTCCTACGAGTTCCACAAGGGCGGCACGAGCCGGTCCGGCGGGCTGCCGACGAACTTCAACGTCGCGCCGCCCGCCGGGGCGAAGAAGACGCTCGTCGCCGCGCTCGTCGCCAAGTGCTCCGACGCGGACTGCAGCGCCTCGTCCAGCGCGCCGAGGATGCTGGATCGCTCCAGCGTCACCGACGTCACCGCGAAGGTCGACGCGCAGGGCGGCCTCTCGGTCGACTTCCCCGGCGACGGCACCAGCACCTACGCGCTGATCGCCTTCTACCAGACGCCCAGCGGGCAGTCCCTGTCCGGCTACACCGCGACCGGCACCAACTACGCGCTCGACCCGTTCAGCGAGGCCGGCGCGAAGGCCACCACCGACTTCTACGACAAGAACATCCTCACCTCCGACGTGCGCAAGCTGCTCGCCCAGATCGGCGAGACCGACCTGTTCGAGGACTCCCTCGAACTCGGCTCCACGCAGAAGTGGACGTCGCAGCTGGTCGACCAGTGGACGAAGCTGCGCGGCTACTCGCCGATCGACGTGCTGCCCGCCCTCGCCGGCGCCGGCGACCAGGGCATCACCGACAGGCCGTTCTTCGACTTCGGCGACGGGGTCGGCGCCCGCGTCCGCACCGACTACCGGCAGACGCTCAGCGACCTGTACATCCGCAACCGCCTCGACGTGCTGCGCGCGTGGGCGCACAAGCACCACATCAAGACCCGCATCCAGCCGTACGGCATCCCGGTGGACGTCTCCGACGCCGCGTCGCACATCGACGTGCCGGAGGGCGAGTCGCTGGCGTTCGGGCAGTCGGTCGGCGCCTACAGCAACGTGCAGGACTACCGGGTGGTCGCCACGGGCGCGCACCTGTCCGGGCAGCCGGTGGTGTCGGACGAGTGCTGCGCGTTCTCCGGTTCGGTGTGGGGCTCCACGGCGGGCGCGGGGTCAGACGCCTCGAACCTCCAGGCCGTCTACCGCGGCTTCGCCGGCGGCGTGAACCAGGTCGTCTGGCACGGCTTCCCCTACCTGAGCCGCGGGCCCGCCGGCGCCGGACCGCAGTCGACCTGGCCCGGCATGACCTACGGCGGCAACACCTCCTACTCGGAGGCGTGGGGCGACAAGGGCGGCCCGAACTGGGCCGACTACCGCGCGATCAACGACAACCTCGCGCGGATGCAGCTCGTGCTGCGGCAGGGCAAGCCCCGCTTCGACCTCGCCGTGTACTGGCAGGACTTCGGCATGAACGGCACCGGCACCACCGGGTCCGGGTCGAACAAGCTGATCCAGAGCTCCTCGGAGCTGGCGTCGGCCGGATACACCTACGAGTACCTCAGCCCGGCGCAGCTCCAGCGCAAGGACGCCTCCTACACCCACGGCGCCCTGTTCGGCGACGGCTCCGCCTACCACGCGGTGCTGCTGAAGGACCAGAAGACCATGCCGCTGGCCGCCGCCGAGAAGCTGCTGAGCCTGGCGCGGCAGGGCCTGCCCGTCGTGATCGTCGGGGACGCGCCGAGCACGGTGCCCGGCGACGGTGACGCGGGCCGCCAGGACGCGCGGCTCACCTCGGTGGTCTCCGAGCTGCTCAAGCAGCGCACCGTGGTGCGGGCGGCGAGCGAGGCGGACGCGCCCGGCGCGCTGCGCCGCCTGCGCGTCACCCCGGCCGCGACGCCGCACGACGGCTCCGGCGCGATCCTCGACGTGCGCCGCCAGGCCGGCTCCACCGACTACTACTACCTGTACAACCAGACCAACACGACGACCGCGCAGACGGTCACCCTCACCGGCGACGGCGTCCCGTACAGGCTCGACACCTGGACCGGGAAGATCACGCCGATCGCGGACTACACGTCCGGGCACGGCACCGTCACCGTCCCCGTCCGGCTCGGCGGGAACGACGCGACGGTCATCGCGGTCACGCCGCGGCACGACGCCACCTTCCCCGGCCGGGGCAAGCCCGGCCGTCCGGGCGGGCAGCGGACGGCGGCCGTCCCGCAGCCGGTGAAGCTCAACGAGTGGTCGCTGTCGGTCGACTCCTGGGGGCCCGGACCGTCCGGCAAGCCGGGGGACACCGCGCACAAGACGCTCGGGCCCGTCACGGTGAAGGCGGGGGAGAACGGCGCGCTGCCCGCATGGTCGGCGATCACCACCGCCAACGGCTACCCCGTCGACCTCAAGGACGTGTCGGGCGTCGGCACCTACACCGCGCACGTCGCCCTCGACGACGGCTGGAAGGGCATCGACGCCGCCGAACTCGACCTCGGCACCCCCGTCGACACCGTCCGGGTCAACGTCAACGGGCACGACCTGCCGCCGCTCGACCAGTCCGACCTGCGGCACGTCCAGGTCGGCCGCTACCTGCGGCCGGGCGACAACACGATCACCGTGCGGGTCGCGTCGACGCTGCTCAACGCCGTCCGGGTCGCGCCCGGCACGGGCGCGTCGTCGCGGGCGCCGATGGACTACGGGCTGTTCGGCCCGCTCACCCTCACCCCGACCGGCGGCGACCGGCCGGTGCTGGCCGCCGAGGCCCTCGAACCCGAACTGCCGCTGGCCGACGGCGGCTACAACCGCGCGACCGTGCTGCTCACCAACGCCTCCGCCCGCGCCGCGAACGTGACGGTCACGGCGTCGGCCGCCGACGGGATCACCGCGACGCCCCGGCAGGGCAAGGTCACGGTCCCCGCCGGCGGGTCGGTGACGGTGCCCGTCGACGTGCGCGACAAGGGCGTCTCTTCCGGGACGAGCTCGCTGAAGGTGACCGCGCGCAGCGACGCCGGACCGTCCGCCGTGACCGCGGTGACGCTGCGGCACTCCGGCGACCTCGCGCTCAACCCCGGCGGCGCGCCGTTCCCGCGCGTCATCGCCGACGCGGGCCAGGACCGCTACCCGGCGAAGCTCGCCGTGGACGGCTCGGCGAGCACGTTCTGGGTCTCGTGGGGCCGCGCCGCCGGCCAGGGACCGACCGCGCAGAACCCGGTGCACTTCGGGCTCGACTTCGGCGCTCCCGTCGAGTTCGGCTCGGTCGTCGTGGGCGGCCGCTCCAACTACGGGGCCCGCGACTACGCCGTCCAGGTCTCCCAGGACGGCCGGACGTGGCGGACCGTCGCCACCGCCACCGACACGCCCAAGGCGGGCGGGACGACGACGTTCGACAAGGTCAGCGCCCGGTACGTGCGCATCGAGGTCAGCCGGAGCTGGGACTCGGTCAACGCCAACGTGCAGATGAGCGGCTTCTCCGTGCGGCCGTAGGGCCGCTTCCCTCTCTGGAGGTTCACCTCATGATCCGTTCCAAGGTTCTGCTCCTCGCCGCCGCCGGGGCGTCCGCCGCCGTCGTGGCGCTGCCCGGCACCGCGCAGGCCGCGCTGAAGGCGGGCCACGCGCCGCAGTCCCCGGCCGGCCTCACCGTCGGCGACCAGGCCCGCCCGCTCAGCGTGGAGGGCGCGCCGCAGTTCGGGTGGCGGCCCCGCGACGTCGACCCCGGCGAGGTCCAGTCCGCCTACGAGATCGCCGTGCGCGACGCGTCCGGCAGGACCGTGTGGGACAGCGGCCGGGTGAGATCGGCGAGCCAGGAGTACGTCCCGTACGCGGGGCCGGCGCTGGCGCCGGAGACGACCTACACCTGGAAGGTCCGCACCTGGGACCGCACCGGGAAGGCGTCGCCGTGGTCGCGGCCCGCCTCGTTCGACACCGGGCTGAGCGACGGCCAGTGGGGCGCGTCCTGGATCCGCCGCACCACCGCCGAGTCCGACGACCACACCCTGGCCCGCAAGGACTTCACCGTCGGGGCGTCGCCGGTCGTGCGGGCCCGCGTCCACATCTCCGCCGACCAGCAGTACGACCTGCGCCTCAACGGCGCGACCGTCGACCGGGGCCCGGCGTTCGAGTACGCCGACGACCTGTTCTACAAGACCGTCGACGTCACCTCGCAGTTGAAGGCGGGCCGCGAGGCCACGCTCGGCGCGGTCTACCACTGGTACGGGTCCGGGCAGGGCCGGCCGAAGGGCGAGCCGGGGCTGCTGGTCCGGCTGGTCATCGACCACGCCGACGGCACCCGGCAGGTCGTCGTCAGCGACGGCACCTGGCAGGTGGCGCGCGGCCCGTGGAAGACGGCGCCGCGCCGCAACGGCGACGGCGGCGACTGGGTCGAGGACATCGACGGCACCGCCGAGCCGCTCGGCTGGGACCGGCCCGGCTTCGACGCGTCGTCCTGGGCGGCGCCGCAGGTCGTCGGCGCGCACCCGACCGCGACGTTCAAGCACGTCCACGGGCAGGAGACGTCGCTGGCGTACGAGACCGTCCACCCGGTGAAGGTGACGAAGCTGGCGTCGGGCGCGCTCGTCGCCGACTTCGGGAAGGTGATCCCGGCGGTGCCGGTCGTGCGGTTCCGCGACGGGACGGCCGGGCGGCACGTCGACATGCACGCCGGCTACCTGCTCGCCGACGACGGCACGGTGTCGCGGTCCAAGAGCGACAACCAGAGCACCGACCTGACCTACGGCTACACCCAGCGCGACGGCGACCAGACGTTCCGGGCCTTCACCTACGAGGGCTTCCGCTACTTCGAGGTCGGCCCCGACTCGGGCGTGGACCCGAAGGACATCTCCGCCGTCGTGCAGCACAACTCCGTCGACCGCACCGCGACGGTCCGCACGTCCGACAAGGGGGTGAACGCGGCCTACGACATGATGGCGCGGTCGGCGCTGTACGGGTCGCAGTCGCAGTTCCTCGACACCCCGACCCGCGAGAAGGGCCAGTTCCTCGGCGACGCCGTCGACACCTCGACCGCCGCGATGGGCGCGTTCGGGGAGCGGCGCCTGACCCGGCAGGCGATCCGCGAGTTCATCGCCTCGCAGGCCCGGTACTGGCCGGACGGCCGGCTCAACTCCGTCTACCCGAACGGCGACGGCAAGCGCGACATACCCGACTACACCGAGATGTTCCCGGGCTGGGTCTGGGACTACTACGAGCAGTCCGGCGACGCGACCACGCTCGCGCAGGCGTACCCGGTGATGAACGCGGTCGCCGGTTACGTCCGCCGCTACATCGACTCCGGGACGGGCCTGGTCACCAACCTGGAAGGCGGCTCCGGCCAGTACCAGTACGGCATCATCGACTGGCCCGCGACCATGCGCTACGGCCACGACATGGACACCGCCGCGCGGACGGTCATCAACATCCTCGGCGTGGACGTCCTCAACGCCACCGCCCGCGCCGCCGACGCGCTCGGCAAGTCCGACGAGGCCGCCGCGCTGCGCAAGGAGGCCGGCACCCTCACCGGAACCATCAACGCCAAGCTCCGCCGCGCCGACGGCATCTACATCGACGGCCTCAAGAGCGACGGCAGCCAGAGCACGCACGCCTCGCAGATCGCCAACGCGTACGCGGTCGCGTACGGGGTCGCGCCCGCCGAGTCCCGGGAGGCGATCGGCACCTACATCGCCGGGCTCGGCATGCAGATGGGGCCGATGACCGCGCACCGGCTGCTGCAGGCCCTCGACGACACCGGACGCACCGGCGACGTCGTCACCCGCCTCACCGACACCGAGGGACCCGGCTGGGGCAACATCCTCGCCCGCGGCGGCACGTTCACCTGGGAGTCGTGGGACGCGCCGGAGACCGGGCAGAGCTTCTCGCACCCGTGGGGCTCGACGTCCCTGGTCGACGTGCAGCGGTCCCTCCTCGGCGTCACCGTGACCGCCCCGGCCGCCGCGTCGGTCCGGATCCGGCCGCCGCTGTCCGGCCTGAGCGGCGCGACCGGCACCATCCCGGTCGAGCGCGGTGACGTCGGCGTCCAGTGGACGCGGCGGGGGAACGGCGTCTCGCTCTCGGTGAGCGTCCCGGTCAACGTCACCGCCGAGATCCACGTCCCGGCGCGGTCGGCGGGCGACGTCCGCGTGTCCGGGCCGGGCGGCGCCCGCTTCGTCGGCATGCGGGACGGCTACGCCGTCTACCAGGCCGGGTCCGGCCGCCTCACCTTCCACTCCACGCACGCCTGAAGGGCCGTCCGATGACGAATGAGCTGAGCAGGAGACGGTTCGTGCAGGCGGGCGGCGTCGCGGCCGCCGCGGTGACGGCCACCGGCGCGCTGCCGTCCGCGGCGAGCGCCGCGCCGGCGCCCGCGGGGCCCGCCCGCGCCCGGACGCTGACGCCCACCGACCTGCGGGCCGGGCATCTGCGGTCCCCGCTCGGGATCGACGCGGCGAAGCCGACGCTGAGCTGGCGGTTCGCCGCCGGTCCGCGCAACGCGGCGCAGACCGCGTACCAGGTCCGCGCGGCGAGCGCGGACGCCCGCCTGCACCGCCCCGACCTGTGGGACTCCGGCAAGGTCGCGGGCGGCGCGGTCTCCGCCGCCTACGCGGGCCGCGCCCTCGGCTCGCGGCAGCGGGTGTCGTGGCAGGTCCGGGTGTGGGACGAGCGGGGCCGCGCATCGGCGTGGAGCGCGCCCGCGCACTTCGAGACGGGCCTGCTCGCCGCGTCCGACTGGACGGCGCAGTGGATCGGGAACCCGGCCTGGTCGGACCCGGAGCCCACGCCGGCGACGGTCGCGTTCACCGCCCGCACCGCCCGGTACATCCGGCTGAACGTGACCCGGCTCGGCCTCCCGCTCAAGGAGGGCTGGCCGTACGAGGTGTCCCGGCTGCAGCTCGCCGAGGTCCAGGTGCGCGACGGCGCGTCCGGCGCCGACCTGGCGCTGCACGCGCCGGTGACGGCGTCGGAGAGCTACACCGTCGCGGGCCAGTGGGAGCCGAAGGCGATCACCGACGGGTCGCTGACCAGCGACGCCGCGCCGTTCGGCTACACCAGCCTGCAATACCAGGACCAGGATCTCGCCACGCCGATCTGGGTGCAGATCGACCTCGGCGAGCAGCGGCGGTTCGACCGGGTGCTGCTGTACCCGCGCACCGACGTGATGACCGACGACGGGAAGACCGCCAACTTCCCCGAGGACTTCACCGTCCAGACCTCCGCCGACGGCAAGACCTTCGACACCGCCGCCACCGTCAAGGGGCAGCAGGCCCCGCCGCCGCTGCACGCCCAGCCCGAGGCACTCCCGCTGTTCAGGAAGGAGTTCGACCTCGGCAAGCGCGTCCGGTCGGCGCGGCTGTACGCGACGGCGCTCGGCGTCCTCGACGTCACCGTCAACGGGCGGCCGGTGAGCGACGCCGTCCTCGAACCGCCCAACACCGCCTACAAGCAGCGCATCGTCTACTCGACCTACGACGTGACCAAGCTGCTGCGCACGGGCGGCAACACCGTCCAGGCCGAGGTCGGCAACGGCATGGCGAACGTCCCGGCCACGCCGGGCCGCTACCAGAAGCTCGCCCGCTCCGATGGCAGGCCCGCGTTCCTCGGCCAGCTCGAGATCACCTACACCGACGGGTCGCGCGAGGTCGTCGCGTCGGACGCCTCGTGGCGGACCGCGCTCGGCGCCACCACGTTCAGCAGCTGGTACGGCGGCGAGGACTACGACGCCCGCCGTACCCCGTCCGGCTGGACGGCCGCCGTCCGCCGCGACCCGCCCACCGCGAAGCTCACCGCCCGCGCCGCCCCGCCCATCGAGCGCGCCGGCACGTTCCGCACGCAGAAGATCACGCAGCCGAAGGAGGGCGTGCACGTCGTCGACCTCGGCACGAACTTCGCCGGCTGGGCGCAACTGCGGGTCAGCGGCCCGGCCGGGACGAAGGTGACGATGCGCCCCGGCGAGCTGCTCAACGCCGACGGCACCGTCAGCCAGAGCACCACCGGCTCCCCGATCTGGGACTCCTACACCCTGTCCGGGCAGGGCACCGAGACCTGGCATCCCCGGTTCTGCTACCACGGCTTCCGGTACGTGCAGCTCGAAGGGCTGCCGTCCGCGCCGGACGACGGCACCGTCACCGGCATCGCGCTGCGCGCCGCCAACGACACCGCCGGGTCCTTCACCAGCTCGCACGGCCTGCTCAACGACATCCACCGGATCATCGACCGGGCCGTGCAGAGCAACATGTACTCGGTCCTCACCGACTGCCCGCACCGCGAGAAGCTCGGCTGGCTGGAGCAGGCGAACCTGGTCTTCCCGGCCGTCGCCCGCAACTACGACGTGACCGCCTACTACGGCGAGATCGTCCGCGACATCGCCGAGGCGCAGACCTCCGACGGGCTCGTCCCGGACATCGCGCCGGAGTACACGGTGTTCTCCGGCGGGTTCCGCGACGACCCGAACTGGGGCAACGTCATCGTGTTCGCGCCCTGGCAGATGTACCGCGCGTACGGGGACGAGGCCACGCTCCGCACCTACTACCCGAACATGGTCCGGTACGTGGACTACCTGTCGTCCAAGGCGAAGGGGAACCTGCTCGACTACGGCCTCGGCGACTGGATCACCTTCGACAACAGCACCCCGCTCGGCGTCACCGCCACGTTCGGCTACCACCGCGCGGTCACGGCGCTGGCGTCCATCGCCAAGGTCGTCGGCAAGGACGACGACGCCGCGAAGTACACGAAGCTGGCCGCCGGCATCGGCGACGCGTTCAACGGCAAGTACGCGACCGGCGACACCTACGGCTCCGGCAGCCAGGCGTGCGACGCGCTCGCCCTCGACATGGGCATCGTCCCCGCCGCGTCCAAGGACAAGGTGCTCGGCCACCTCGTGCAGAGCATCACCGACAAGGGCTACCACCTCACGGTCGGGGAGATCGCGCTGCCGTCGGTGTTCCGCGTGCTGTCGGCCGCCGGACGCGACGACGTCATCCACGCCGTCGCCACCCAGACCGGCAACCCCAGCTACGGCTACCAGGTGGTGCACGGCGCGACGTCGCTCACCGAGAACTGGGACGGGCCCACCTCCGGGAACTCGCAGAACCACTTCATGCTCGGCGCGATCGACGAGTGGTTCCACGCCGGGCTCGCCGGGCTGTCGCAGACCGACGCCTCGATCGGGTACGCGACGCTGCTCGTCCGCCCGGCCGTCGTCGGCGACATCACCCGCGCCGCCGCGACGTACGAGACGCCGCGCGGCCGGGCCGCCGTGTCGTGGCGCCGCACCGGCAGGACGCTGCGCCTCGACGCCACCGTCCCGCCGAACACGACGGCCCGCGTCGAGTTCCCGCTGCTCGGCGGCACGACCCGGCCCGAGGCGCCGAAGGACGCCGAGTGGGTCGGCATCGAGAACGACCGGGCCGTCTTCCAGATCGGCTCCGGCGACTGGACCTTCGAGGGGGCCACCAAATGAGTGATGGGTTGAGCAGGAGGCGGTTCCTCGGCGCGTCGGCGGTCGGCGCCGCCGGCGCGGTCGTCCTCGGGCACGCCGGGACGGCCGCCGCCGCGGCTCCCGCCGGGAAGGGGGTCGCGGCGCGCACGCCGTCCGGCCTGCTGACGTCGCTGCTGCCGGACGGCCTCGGCGTCACGGCGGCGAAGCCCCGGCTGAGCTGGCAGGTCGCCGACCTCGGCCCCGGGACGAAGCAGACCCACTACCAGGTGCAGTTCGCCACGACCCCGTCGCGGCTGGCGAAGGGCCCGCACCACTGGGACAGCGGGCGCGTCGCGTCGGCCGCGTCGGTCGCCGTCCCGTACGGCGGGCCGCCGCTCGCGGCCGGGACGGCGTACTGGTGGCGGGTCCGGACGTTCGACGGGCACAAGGCGTCCCGCTGGTCGGAGCCGGCGCTGGTCGCGACCGGCCTGGACGCCTGGAAGGCCCAGCCGATCTGGGTCCCGGCCGCGACGTCGCCCGGCGACGGCGTCCTCAAGGCGCGGGTGCGGATCACCGCCGTGGCGGCGAGCCTGTGGTTCCGCGCGTCCTCCGCGAGCGCGAACTACCTGTGGCAGCTGCGCGCCGGATCGCCGGGCGTGCTGAAGAAGCACGTGTGCGTGAACGGGACGTACCGGGTGCTGGAGGAGACGGCGCTCGGCGTCCCGATCGAGACGGGCCGCTGGTACGAGGTCGCCGTCGAGATGAAGGGCTCGACGTTCACGACCTCGATCGACGGGACGGTCGTCGACACCACCACGGACGGCACGTACGCCACCGGCACCGTCGGGATGCGCAACGGCTCGACCGAGGCGAACGAGTGGGACGCGGTCACCTTCACCGCCCCCGACGGCAAGGCCCTCATCAGCGAGGACTTCACCGACGGCGTCGGCACGTTCTCCGCCGGGACCGTCTCCGGCGGCGTGCTGGCGCTCGGCAAGGGGCAGTCGACGCTGTCGTCGGCGGGCTCGGCCGACGACGACTGGGCGCTGCTGCGCACCGAGTTCACCCCGGCGCGCAAGCCGATCGCGGCGGCCGTCCTGCACGTCGCCGCGCAGTCGCCCGCGCCGATCCGGCAGTACCCCGCCAAGATCTGGATCAACGGTGAGGTCGCCGGGTTCGCGTCCCAGCGCGGCGGGGCGGGCGCGCCGCGCTACCACTCGTTCGACGTCACGGGCCTGGTCGAACCCGGGCGCCGCAACGCGCTCGCCGCCCTCGCGTTCACCACCGAGGACAAGCGGTTCGTCGCGCAGCTCGCCGTCACCTACGCCGACGGGACGACCGCGACGTTCGCCGCCAGCGGCGCGTCGTGGAAGGCGCGCCGGCAGGCCGGGATGCTGCCCGCCGCCGGCACGATCGGCTCGTCCTTCTACGTGGGACCGCAGGAGTACTGGGACCTGCGCAAGGAGCCGGCCGGCTGGACCCGCCCCGGCTTCGACGACTCCGGCTGGGACGCCGCGCAGGTCAAGCCCGCGATCGACGGTCTGGTCCCGGCGCTGGTCGAGCCGGTCCGGCTGCACGACGTGCGGCCCGCGTCGGTGCGGAAGGTCGCCCCCGGCACCTGGCTCGTCGACCTCGGCAAGGAGATCGCGGGCGGGCTGCGGCTGTCGGTGCGCGGCAAGGCCGGGCAGACGATCGAGATCCGGCTCGGCGAGGAGCTGAACGCCGACGGGACCGTGCGGTACGCGCTGCGCGCCGGCGTCACCTACAAGGAGGTCTGGACGCTGCGCGACGGCCGCCAGTCCGCCGAGCACTGGGGCTACCGCGGCTTCCGCTACGCGCAGCTGATCTGCGACGACGACCTCGACCTGGCGGACGCGGCCACCGGCCGCGCCTGGCGGCTCGACTGGCGCGGCTCCGACGCCTCGTTCGCCAGCTCCAGCAGCGACCTCGACCGGGTCTACGAGTTGTGCCGCTACTCGATCGAGGCGACGCGCGGCGACCTGTACATCGACACCCCGACCCGGGAACGCGGCCCCTACGAGGGCGACGCGCTGATCAACCAGGCGTCGGAGTACGCGGTGCAGCGGTCGTTCGCGCTGGCCCGCGCGTCCGACGTCTACCTGGCCCGCAACCACACCTGGCCGACCGAGTACCGGCTGATGAACGTGATGTCGGCGTGGCGGGACTACCTGCACACCGGCGATCCCGACCAGCTCGCCGCCGACTACGACCTCCTCGTTACCAAGCACCTGACGTCCTACATCGGCGACGACGGCCTCGTGCACAAGAAGCCCGGCTCGTCCAGCGCGGACCTCGGCGACCTGGTCGACTGGCCGGCCTCCAACCGCGACGGCTACGTGTTCACCGAGGTCAACACCGTGGTGAACGCGTGCCAGTACGCCGCGTTCACCGCGATGGCCGACATCGCGGGCGTCCTCGGCAAGACCGCCGACGCCACGGCGTGGCGCGCGAAGGCGGGCAGGCTCGCGGACGCGATGCGCACGACGCTCCTCGACGCGCCGAACGGCCGGTTCGTGGACGGCGCCGGCACGACCCACAGCGCGCAGCACGCGACCGTGTACCCGGTCGCGCTCGGCGTCGCGGGTCAGGGCACCGTGCCGGACTCCGTCGTCCAGGCGCTGGGGGAGACGCTCGCCGGCGGCGGCATGAGGGTCAGCGTCTACGGCGCGCAGTTCCTGCTGGACGCGCTGTTCGCGACGGGCCGGGCGAAGGACGCGATCGGGCTGATGACCGCCACCGGCACGAACTCCTGGCTGCACCTCATGGACGACCTCGGCGCGACCATCGTCGGCGAGGCGTGGGACCCGTCGCTGAAGAGCAACATGACGTTCTCCCACGCCTGGGGCTCGGCGCCCGCGAACGTGCTCCCCCGGCGCGTGCTCGGCGTGGAGATCACCGCGCCGGGCGCCGCGGAGATCGAGGTGCGGCCCCGGCCCGGCGACCTCACCCGCGTCTCCGGCACGGTGCCGACGGTCCGCGGCCCGGTGTCGGTCGCGCTGGACCGCGCGAAAAGCTACCGCCTCGACGTGGACGTGCCGCCGAACACCGCGGCCCGGATCGTCGTGGAACTCGGCTCCCTCGACCCCCGGGACGTCCGCGTCACCGGGCCCAACGCCCGCGCCCCCCGCCGCACGGGCCGGGACGCGACCGGACCGGTGCTCGCCATCGGCCCGGTCGGCTCCGGCCGCACCACGGTGATCGCGCGCACCTGACCGGCGCGATCGATTCAGGAGGAGTGACGAGAGTGAACGACGACCGTAGCGAGGAGGGGCCGCGCGGCCTGACCCGCCGGCGCGTGCTGCAGATCGGCACCGCCGCCGCCGTCGTGGCGGCCGCGGCCCCGGCGCTGGGGGGAGAGGCGGTCGCCGAGGCGGCGGCGCGCCCGGGCGCGGGCGGGTTCGCCCGGCCCGGCGCGGCCGTGCGGCCGAGGTTCCGCTGGTGGTGGCCGGACGGGCTGGTGGACCCCGCCGAGATCCGCCGCGAGATCGACCAGATGGCCGAGGCCGGGTTCGGCGGCGGTGAGATCTCCGCCGTGCACCACAGCATCAGGGACGCGTCCGTGCTGGACCCGGCGGGGCACGGCTGGGGTACGGCGGCATGGGTCGCCGGCGTCGAGGCCGCGCTGGACCAGGCGGCCCGGCGCGGGCTGACCGTCGACCTGACGATCGGCCCGGCCTGGCCCGCCGCCGTCCCGACGATCGCGCCGGACGACGACGCCGCCGTCCAGGAGCTGGCCTACGGGACGGTGACGGTCGCGGGCGGCGCGACCCACGACGGCCCGGTGCCCGAGCCCGTCGTGGCGGCGGCGGACGGCGTGACGAAGCGGGACCTCGTCGCCGTCCACGCCGTGAAGGTCGACGCGGCGAACGCGACCCGCAAGGAGACCGGGCTCGACTTCGCCTCCTTCACCGACCTCACCGCCCAGGCGAAGGACGGCCGGATCACCTGGACGGCCCCGGCCGGCGGCGACTGGCTGCTGCTGTCGTACTGGCGGCGCGGCAGCGGGCAGCAGCCCGAAGGCGGCCCGCACAGCAGCCCCGAGTCCTACGTCGTCGACCACTTCAGCAAGGCGGGCACCCGCGCGGTCACCGCGTTCTGGGAGGCGCGGCTGCTCACCCCGCGCGTCCGCAAGCTGATCCGCAAGGCCGGCGCTACGCTGTTCGAGGACTCGATCGAGCTGGAGACGGACGCCCTCAACTGGACCCCGGACCTGCCCGCCGAGTTCAAGAGGCGGCGCGGCTACGACCTGACGCCGTACCTGCCTGTGCTCGTCCTGAACAACGAGAACACCGTCTACTCCTACGAGGCGGACCGCACCGCGCAGGCGCGGCACGACTTCTGGCTGACGGTCTCGGACCTGCTGAACGAGTACCACTTCGAGGCGCTGCGGACGTGGGCGCACTCGGTCGGGCTGGAGCTGCGCGCCCAGCCGTACGGGCTGCAGACCGACGCGATCCGGTCGGCGGCGATCCTGGACGTCCCGGAGGGCGAGTCGCTCGGGTTCCACAACCTGGACGACTACCGCGCGCTCGCCGGAGGCCGCGACATGGCGGGACGCGAGCTGCTGTCCTGCGAGGCGGGCGCGTACCAGGGCGGCGCGTACAACACCACGTGGGACAAGCTGCTGCGCACCATGGGCGGCGCCTACGCGGCCGGCCTCAACCAGACCGTCTTCCACGGGTTCTCCTACGCGACCGCGCCCGGCGCGGCCTGGCCCGGGTTCGCGGCGTTCACCCCGTACAACGGCGGCATCGGGTTCGCCGAGGCGTGGGGGCCGCGGCAGCCGACCTGGCGGCACGTCCCCGACATCGCCGCCTACTTCGCGCGGATCCACCAGACATTGCGCGCCGGGAAGAGCCGCATCGACGTCGCGGTGTTCCGGCAGAAGGGGTACACCAAGACCGGCATCGGCGTCGGCTGGTTCACCAAGTACGGCGTTCCGCTCGGCTGGACGCACCAGATGATCAGCGCGCCGCTGCTGGACCTGCCGTCGGCGAAGGTCCGCGACGGGCGGCTCGCCCCCGACGGCCCCGCCTACCAGGTGCTGTTCGTCGAGGGCGACCGCTTCAACGGCAACGCGTGCACGCTGCCGCTCGACAGCGCCCGCACGATGCTGAAGCTCGCCAAGGCGGGCCTGCCGCTGGTCTTCCTGGGCGACTGGTCGGCCGCGACGGTCCCCGGCATCGCGAAAGACGGAGAGAACGACGCCCTCCGCGCCGTCATCAAGGAGATGTTCGCGCTACCACGCGTGAAGAACGTCGCCGCGGAGACCGACGTGCAGGGCGCGCTCGACGCCCTCGGCCTGCGGCCCGAGGCGCGCTACGCGCAGAGTTCCACGCTGCTCAACGCCCACCGGCGGGACGGCGGCGTCGACTACTTCTACCTGTGCAACGGCAAGCACGCTGAGACGGTCAAGCCGCCGGTCGCCGCGATCGACCACGAGGTCGCCTTCGTCCGCGCCGACCGCAAGGCCGTCCCGTACCGGCTGGACCTGTGGACCGGGGAGACCGAGCCGATCGCGGTCTACAAGGCCGACGGCGACACCGTCACGGTCCGGATCGCGCTCCAGCCGTCCGAGGCGACCGTGATCATGCTGGCGCGCGGCGGGCACCACCCGTCCGCGACCGCCTCGCAGGCCGAGGTCCGGGTGGACGGGCAGCGGCTCGTCGCCCGCGTGACCGCCGCCGGCACCTACGCGACCACCCTCGCCGGCGGGCGCACGGTCACGACCGCGATCGGCGCCGTCCCCGCCGCGCGGACCCTCACGACCTGGCGGCTGCGCGTCGAGGACATGACCCCGGACGGCACGAAGCGCCACGACCTGACGCTCGACGCGCTGAAGGCCTGGCCCGACATCCCCGAACTCGCGGACGTCTCCGGCATCGGCACCTACACCACCACGGTGACGTGGGACGGCGGCGCGGGCACCGGCGCCGTCCTGGACCTCGGCGAGGTCTTCGACACCTGCCGGGTGTCGGTGAACGGGCGCCGCGTCCCGCCGGTCAGCGTGCTGTACCCGTCCGTGGACATCGGCCCCTACCTGCGGCGCGGCACCAACACCATCGAGGTGGAGGTCGCCACGACGCTGAACAACCGGCTGCGGGTGTCCGACCCCGGCGTCTACGGCGGCGCGCCGCGGCAGGCGTACGGGCTGATCGGGCCGGTCCGGCTCGTCCCGTACGGCGAGGCGGTGATCCGCACCCGCTGAACCGGCTCTGAAAAAGCCGCTTCGAGAACGAGTGCGGGAGGGCGTTGGCCCGCCCTCCCGCACCTGAACCCCCGTCAATCCCATCCTGCACACGGAACGGAACACGAGGAATCCATGTATCACAGCGTAACCAGGCGGCGCATCGCCGCTCTGACCCTGGGAATGTCCGCCCTGATCGCCGCCCAGGCCGTCCCGGCGTCGGCCTCTTCCGGGCACGGGAGCGGGCACGGCTCGGCGCCGTGGAAGCGGTACATCCTGTCGCCGTCGTCCCGGACGGTCCGCCCCGTCGCCGTCTACAACACCAGCGGTGACGTCACGAACCCGTCCGCCGTCCTCAAGGGGCACAAGACCACGCTGAGCGGCGCCGGATCGTACGTCACGCTCGACTTCGGCAAGGAGGTCGGCGGCCTCACCACCCTGCACTTCTCCGGATCGGACGGCGCGCAGCAGGTCGGGCTGGCGTTCAACGAGTCCTCCGCCTACGTCACCACCGACAGCGACGCCTCCACCGGCGGCCCCCGCAGCCGCGACGGCGCCCTCACCGCCGACGTGGACGGCCGCACCACCTACACCACGCCGGAGAAGTACCTGCGCGGCGGCTTCCGCTACCTGACGATCTTCATGCAGTCCGCCGGGAGCGTCGACCTGGACGGGGTGTCGCTGCACTACACGCCCGCGCCGCAGCTGAAGGACCCGTCGAAGTACGCGAACTACTTCTACTCCAGCGACGACCTGCTGAACCGGATCTGGTACGCGGGCGCCTACACCGTCCAGCTGAACACGATCTCGCCGAAGACCGGCCGCGTGTGGGAGGCGCCGGCGGCGCTGTGGGACAACACCGGCGACATCGGCTCCGGGACGTCCATCCTCGTGGACGGCGCCAAGCGCGACCGGACGGTCTGGCCCGGCGACCTCGGCGTCGAGATCCCCACCGCGTACGCGGCGTTCGACGACACCGCGTCGGCCCGCAACTCGCTCGACGTGATCTACCAGCACCAGCGCGACACCGGCGAGCTGCCCTACGCCGGGCCGGAGCTGAACAAGTACGGCTCGGACACCTACCACCTGTGGACGCTGGCCGCGAGCTGGGACTACTACAAGTACACCGGTGACACGCGCTGGGTCTCCGGGATCTGGGACCAGTACAAGAAGGCCGTCGACTACAGCTCCGCGAAGGTCGACGCGAAGGGCCTGCTGTCGATCACGGGGACGTCGGACTCCGTCCGCATCCTCGCCAAGGGCGAAAACCTCATCGCGAACGTGCTGCTGTGGCGCGTCCTCGACACCGGTTCGCAGCTCGCCCGCACCCAGGGCGACACCGCCCTCGCCGCGTCCTACGCCCAGCGCGCCGCCGCGCTGCGCACCGCCATCAACGCCAACTTCTGGGACGACGCCGCCGGGGCGTACACGTTCTACCCCGGCAACACGATCCACCCGCAGGACGGCAACTCGCTCGCCGTCTGGTACGGGCTGGCCGACCAGGAGCAGGCGCGCCGGATCAGCGCCGAGCTGAAGGGCAACTGGAACGAGGTCGCCTCCACCGCGCCCGAGAACAAGGGCAACCCGGGCGTCTTCTCCGGGTCGATGGAGGTCAACGCGCACTTCGCCGCCGGCGGGCAGGCCGCCGACCAGGCCGGCGTCGACATCATCCGCCGCGAGTGGGGATACATGCTCGGCAACCCGCAGGGGACGGGAAGCACGTTCTGGGAGTCGTACCGCAACCCCGGCGACGGCTGCGTCTTCTGCAGCTCCTACACCAGCCTCGCGCACGCGTGGGCGACCGGCCCCGTCACGGCGCTGACCTTCGGCGTCCTCGGCCTGAACCCGACCGGGACGGGCGGGCGGTCGTTCGACTTCGTCCCGCACATCGCCGATTTGACCTTCGCCCAGGGCCGCATCACCACGACGCTCGGCGCCGTCGAGGGCTCCTGGAAGGTCGCCAAGGGCGCCTACACGGCGAAGCTGAAGGCGCCGCGCGCCGCGACCGGACGCGCCGGCGTGCCCACGTTCGGCACGCGGATCAAGGTCCGGGTCGACGGGCACCTCGTCTGGGACGGCACCCGCGCGCTGATGAAGGGCGTCCGCACCGACGGCGAGTACGTCTACGTCGACGGCCTGCACGGCGACCACACCATCCGGAGCGAGCGGGCATGACCGGCGCCCTGAACCGCAGGGCGTTCCTCGGCACGGCGGGCGCCGCTTCGGCGGCGCTCGCCCTCCCCGCCCTGCCCGCACGGCCCGCCCGCGCCGAAACCGTCCGCGTGTCGCCGAAGCCGGCGCTCGCACCGTTCCCGCTGTCGGACGTCACGCTGCTGGACGGCCCGTTCCGCGCGAACATGACCCGTACCTGCACCTACCTGAAGTTCGTCGACGCCGACCGGCTCCTGCACACCTTCCGGCTGAACGTGGGGCTGCCGTCGTCGGCGGAGCCGTGCGGCGGCTGGGAGGCGCCGGACGTCCAGCTGCGCGGCCACTCCACCGGGCACCTGCTGTCGGCGCTCGCGCAGGCGCACGCCAACACCGGCGACGACGCGTACGCGGCCAAGGGCCGGTACATCGTCGGCGAGCTGGCGAAATGCCAGGCGGCCTCGCCGTCGGCCGGGTTCGGCGCCGGGTACCTGTCGGCGTTCGAGGAGGCCGTCTTCGACCAGATGGAGGCGGGCGGCCACCCCTGGGCGCCGTACTACACCCTCCACAAGATCATGGCCGGGCTGCTCGACCAGTACCGGCTGAGCGGCAACGCGCAGGCGCTGACCGTGCTCAAGGGGATGGCGTCCTGGGCCGGAACCCGCACGGCCAAGCTGAGCACCGCCCAGATGCAGGCGGTGCTCGGCGTCGAGTTCGGCGGCATGAACGACGTGCTCGCCGAGCTGTACCAGGTCACCGGCGACCCCGAGCACCTGGCGACGGCCCGCCGCTTCGACCACGAGGCGGTCTTCGGACCGCTCGCCGCCCGCACCGACGCCCTCGACGGCCTGCACGCCAACACCCAGATCCCCAAGATCGTCGGTGCGGTGCGCGAGTACGAGGCGACCGGCGAGACCCGCTACCACGACATCGCCGCCTTTTTCTGGGACACGGTCGTCCACCACCATTCCTACGTGATCGGCGGGAACAGCAACAACGAGCTCTTCTGCCCGCCCGGCGAGATCGCCAGCCGGCTCGGCTCCGACACCTGCGAGAACTGCAACTCCTACAACATGCTGAAGCTCTCGCGGCTGCTGTTCCTGCACGACCCGTCCGCGTCCGCCTACATGGACTACTACGAGTGGACGCTGCTCAACCAGATGCTCGGCGAACAGGACCCCGACTCCGAGCACGGGTTCGTCACCTACTACACCGGCCTGTGGCCCGGCTCGCAGCGCGAGGTCAAAGGCGGCCTGAAGGCGGCGCCCGGCAGCTACAGCTCCGACTACGACAACTTCTCCTGCGACCACGGCACCGGAATGGAGACGGCGACGAAATTCGCCGACAGCATCTATTTCCGTTCCGGTGACGAGATGTACGTCAACCTCTTCATTCCGTCCGAGGTGACCTGGAAGGAACGCGGAATCGGGCTCCGGCAGGAGACCGGGTACCCGCACTCCGACCGGACGCGGCTGACGGTGACGTCCGGCTCGTCCCGGTTCACGCTGAAGATCCGGGTGCCGGGCTGGCTCGGCGCGCGCGGCGCCCGGCCCCGGATCAAGGTGAACGGCGCCGCCGTGCCGGTGAAGGCCCGTCCCGGGACCTACGTCGCGATCGAGCGGCACTGGAAGCGCGGCGACGTCGTCGACGTCGCGATGCCGATGGCGCCAGTGTGGCGGAAGGCGCCCGACAACCCGTGCGTCCAGGCCGTCAGCGTCGGCCCGGTCGTCCTGGCGGGGGAGTACGGAGACCGGACGCTCAACGCGTTCCCGGCGATCGACCCGCGCTCTCTGCGCGCCGACCGCGGTGCTCCGCTGGCCTACACCGCCACGGCGGACGGCGCGACCGTGAAGCTGAAGCCGTTCGCCGAAGTCCAGCACGAGCACTACACGGTGTACTGGGCGACGCCCGCGCCGCGCCGCAAGCCCGCGCTGCTGGCGCACTTCCCCCTCACCGGGCGGAGCCTCGCCGACGCGACGGGCCGGTGGCCGGACGCGTCGCTGGCGTCCGGCGCGGCGTGGGCCGAGGACGGCGGCGCGGTCGTGCTCGACGGCACCGGCGGCCACGTCGCGCTGCCCGCCGGGCTCCTGTCCGGGCTCGACGCGCTGACCGTCTCCCTCTGGCTGAACCTCGACACCGTCCCCAACAACACGCGGGTGTTCGACCTCGGGTTCAACAAGACGACGTACTTCGCCGTCATCGCCCGGACCGGGTCGGCCAAGGCCCGCTTCACCATGAAGATCACCGGCATGGACGGCGAGGACTACGCCGACGCGCCGTCCGCCCTCCCCGCCGGCGCCTGGACCCACGTCGCCGTCACCGCCGGGGGCGGATCGGCGGTCCTGTACGTCGACGGGGTCCCGGCCGGACGCAACGACGCCCTCGTCATGAGCCCCCTCGCACTCGGCGCCACCACGCACAACTACCTCGGCCGCTCCCAGGACACCCGCAACCCGGCCATGGACGGCCAGGTCACCGGGTTCCGCCTCTACGACCACGTCCTGACGGCCGACGAGATCGCCTCCCTGCACACGCAGGGCCGTTCCTAGGAGAGACCCCTTGCGCAACCCGATGCGCGGCCTCGCGGCCGCAGCGGTGACCGCCGTCCTGCCCCTCAGCCTCCTCGCCGCGCCGGCGCACGCCGCCGCCCCCGCGGGCGTCACCGGCCTGCGGGCCGACGACCTGTCCCAGGCGCTCGGCATCGACGACACCACCCCGCCCCTCACCTGGCAGCTGCGCGGCGGCCGGAACACCGCCCAGACCGCCTACCAGATCCAGGCCGCCACCAGCGAGAAGGCGCTGCACCGGGGCCGCCCCGACCTGTGGGACTCCGGCCGCGTCGCCTCCGCCGCCCAGCGCACCGACTACGCCGGCAAGGCGCTCGGCAGCCGCACCCGCGTGTACTGGCGGGTCCGCGTGTGGACGGGCCCGAAGGCGTCCGGCTGGTCGGCGCCGTCCTGGTTCGAGACCGGCCTCACCGCCCAGAGCGACTGGCAGGGCCGCTGGATCGGCCAGAAGGACTGGCAGACCAGCACCAAGAAGCCCGACCCGATCGTGGTGAAGCTGCCGAAGACCACCGCCCGCTACGTCCGCCTCGACGTCACCAAGCTGGGGCTGCCGATGGTCGAGCAGGTGCCGGACGAGACGTACCGGCTCCAGCTCGCCGAGCTGGAGGTCCGCGACTCCGCCGACCCCGGCACGAACCTCGCCGCCGGGCGGACCGTCACCGCGTCCGACAACGGCGGCAACGTCAACCGCAAGTGGGGCACCCGCTACCTCACCGACGGGACGGAGACGACGAACCAGGAGTTCGCCGGCTGGTCCAGCTCCGCCTACACCAAGGCGGACGTCTCGGACGCGCCGCTGACGCTGACCGTCGACCTCAAGGACGCCAAGGCGTTCGACGAGGTCCTGCTGTTCCCGCGCACCGACCAGCCCGCCGAGGGCGGGAAGGTCCCGTACGCGCCCGCCGACTTCACCGTCGGCACGTCCGACGCCGCCGACGGCGCGTTCGAGAACCGCGCGGCCGTCACCGGGCAGCAGCCGCCGGAGTCGCCGATCCCCGAAGCGCTGCCGATCTTCGCCAAGGACTTCTCGCTGCCGCGCGGCGTCCGCGACGCCCGCCTCTACGTCGCCGGGCTCGGCGTCTACGAGGCGCGGCTCAACGGCCGCCGCATCGGCGACGCCGAGCTCGAACCCGCCAACACCGGGTACGCCGAGCGCGTCCAGTACGCGACGTACGACGTCACGAAGATGCTGCGGCCCGGCGGCAACACGCTCGGCGTCGAACTCGGCAACGGCACCGCCAACGTGATCTCCACGCCCGACCGGTACCGCAAGTTCTCCGGCACCATCAGCGACCCCAAGCTGATGGCGCAGCTGGAGGTCACGCTCGCGAACGGGCAGGTCGTGCGGGTCGCCAGCGACGGGACGTGGAAGACCGTCCTCGGGCCCGTCACCTTCTCCAACTGGTACGGCGGCGAGGACCACGACGCCCGCCGCGAGCGCCCCGGCTGGGACCGGCCCGGCGCGTCCCGCTCCGGCTGGGAGGCCGCCGTCCCGGTGGCGGCGCCCGGCGCGCTCAGCGGGCGCGAGGCCGAACCCGTCCGCGTCGTCGAGACCCTGCCCGGCAAGCGGGTCGGCTCCGGCGACGGCTACCAGGTCTTCGACATCGGCCGGGTCATCGCCGGACGCCCCGAGATCACCGTCACCGCGCCCGCCGGCACCGCCGTGCGCGTCTACCCGTCCGAGAGCCTCAAGGACGGCCGCGCCGACCAGTCGATCAGCAACGTCGGCGCGCCGATCTGGGACCAGTACACGACCCGCACCTCGCGCGCCGAGACCTGGCACCCGCAGTTCTCCTACGGCTCGTTCCGGTACCTGGAGGTGCGCGGCCTGCCCGCCGGCGCGACGATCACCGTCCGCGGGCAGGCGCTGCGCAACGACACCGCGTCCGCCGGCACGTTCAGCTCGTCCAACGACCTCATCAACGGGATCCACGGGCTGATCAGGCGCGCCATCGAGAACAACATGCAGAGCATCCTCACCGACTGCCCGAGCCGCGAGAAGCTCGGCTGGCTGGAGCAGGACCACCTCGTCGGCGACGCCCTCGCCGCCAACTACGACGTGCACGCGCTGCTGCGCAAGGTCGTCCAGGACATGGCGGACGCGCAGACCGACACCGGCCTCATCCCGTCCACCGTGCCGGACTACACCGTCCTCGCCGGCGCCTACCGCGACGACCCCAACTGGGGCGGCGCGTTCGTCGTCGTCCCGTGGCAGCTGTACCAGAACTACGGCGACACCGAGACGATGCGGACGTACTACGCGCAGATGAAGAAGTACTCCGCCTACCTGGAGGCCCGCGCGACCGACGGGCTCACCGACTACAGCCTCGGCGACTGGTTCACGCCCGACCGGACGTTCCCGAAGATGGTGTCGGGCACCTACGGCTACTGGCGCGTCAACGACACCCTCGCCAAGATCGCCGGGGTCCTCGGCGAGACCGCCGACGCCGCCGCCTACAAGGCCAAGGCGGACCAGAGCGTCAAGTCCCTCACCGACAAGTACTACGACGCCTCCACCGGCACGTTCGCGGGCGGCGGCCAGGGCGCCGAGGCCATCGCCCTCGACATGGGCGCGGTGCCCGCGGCCGACCGGCAGAAGCTCCTCGACCACCTGGTGTCCAGCGTGAAGGACGCCGGCTACCACCTGCTGCTCGGCGAGATCTCGCTGCCGTCGGCGTTCCGCGTCCTGCCCGACGACGTCGTCTACCGGATCGCCACGCAGACCGACAGCCCCAGCTACGGCTACCAGGTCGTGCACGGCAACACCGCCCTCGGCGAGTCGTGGGACGGCGGCAGCGGCCAGTCGCAGGACCACTTCATGCTCGGCTCGATCGACTCGTGGTTCACCTCCCGCCTCGCCGGCATCCAGCAGGCGGCCGGCTCCACCGGCTACCGGAACCTGGTCGTCGCCCCGGCCGTCGTCGGCGACCTGACCAGCGCGTCCGCGACCCGGCAGACCCCGTACGGCGAGGTCCGCTCGTCCTGGACGCGCGACGGCGGCAAGGTCACGCTGACCGTCACCGTCCCGGCCGGCGGCACCGCCGAGGTCCACGTCCCCGGCACCGCCGAACCCGCGAAGGTCGGCTCCGGCACCTGGACCTTCCACGGCACCGTCGCCTGACGACCCGGGCCCGCCCTCCCATCACCCCCCGGGGAGGGCGGGCCCGGCGCCAGCGCACCGCCCCGGGGCGGTGTCATGTCGCGAAGGTCCAGCGGGTCGCGGCGTACGGCTCGACGAACGCGACGCCGACCGCGGCGCGGACGGTGAAGCGGTACAGGTGCCACGGCGGCGGGCCCGCGCTCTGCGCGCTGTACGGGGCGGTGAACGCGTCGCCGTCGACCTGTGCGGGCCAGCCGCCCTCGCGGTAGGCGGCGGCGACGGGTTCGAGCACGGCCGGGTCGGTGACCCGCGCCGCCTCGCCTTCGAGGACGAGGTCCAGGCCCTCCAGCCGGGCGGACAGCGTGCACGCCGGGTTCCGCGCGAGGTTGCGGGACTTGCGCGTGCCGGGGCCGCTGGTGAAGTACAGATCGCCGTCGTGCCACAGGGCGCCGATGCCGGCCGAGTGGGGCCGGCCGTCCGGGCGGACCGTGCCGAGGAAGACGGGCGTCTCCATCCGCGGCAGGCCCTCGGCCAGCGCGGTCCGGGCCCGTTCCCAGGGCATCGGGCCGCCGCTGTCGTAGATGTCCAGGTCTTTGACGTCGACGGGTTCGCGGTCGGTCATGGCTGTCACCTCTCCGTTCGTGCGGTCTCGAGAGATATGACCGGCGAGCGCCCGGGAACTCATCGGCTCGCGATCACCGGGGACGCCCTCCGCCGGCTCGCCGCACGCGTCCGGCCGCCCGAGCCGCGGCAGGGCGGCGTGCGAGGCTGCTCACAGGTTCGGTGCCCGATCTGCTGGGCACGGCTCTCCTGGCACGGCGGATTTCCGGACCGGCGGATTCCAGGCAGGCGCCATCCGAAGGGGGAGGACCATGACCGTACCCGACGTCAGGCTCAACGACGGGGCCATGATGCCGCAGCTCGGCTTCGGGGTGTTCCAGGTGTCCGACGAGGAGGCCGAGCACGCCGTGGAGGTCGCGCTGCGCGACGGCTACCGCAGCGTCGACACCGCCAGCGCCTACGGCAACGAGGAGGGCACCGGCCGCGCGCTGCGCGCGTCCGGGCTGCCGCGCGAGGAGCTGTTCGTCACCACCAAGCTGTGGAACAGCGACCAGGGCTACGACCGGACGCTCCGGGCGTTCGACGCCAGCATGCGCCGCCTCGGCCTGGACTACCTCGACCTGTACCTGATCCACTGGCCGATGCCCGGCCACGACACCTACATGGACACCTGGCGGGCGTTCCAGAAGCTCCAGGAGGACGGCCGGATCCGCTCGATCGGCGTCTCCAACTTCACCGTCGACGCGCTGCGCCGAGTGATGGACGAGTCCGGCACGGTGCCCGCGGTCAACCAGATCGAGCTGCACCCCTACTTCCAGCAGGACGGCCTCCGCGCGTTCCACCGGGAGCACGGCATCCACACCGAGGCCTGGGCGCCGCTCGGGCAGGGCCAGGGCCTGCTGGACGACCCGGCGCTCGCCCGCATCGCGCAGGCGCACGACCGGACCCCGGCGCAGGTGGTGCTGCGCTGGCACCTGCAGATCGGCAACGTGGTCATCCCGAAGTCGGTGACGCCGAGGCGGATCGCCGAGAACATCGACGTGTTCGGCTTCGACCTCGGCCCGGACGACATGAAGACGATCGCCGAGCTGGACAAGGGCGCCCGGGTCGGCCCCGACCCGGCCACCTTCGAGATGGCCTGACCTCCGGGGCGCGTCAGGGGCGGCGGCGCCAGGCGGCGAGCGCCGCGTCGACGTCGGCGCGGATGCGGTCGCGGGCCGCGCGGCGCGGCACCCCGGACATCAGCAGCGCGTCGTAGCCGGTGTCGAGGTGCCGGATCGAGGCGATGACGGCGAGCGTGACGGCGTTCTCGTCCAGGTCGCGGCCCGCCGCCGTGCGGCCGACCCGCCCGCTGCCGCGCAGCCCGGCGTGCCGGGCGATCTCCTCGGCGCGGCCGGGCGGGCAGCCGGGGAACAGCCGGACGATCTCGACGGCCATCCGCTCCTGGAAGCCGGCGTCCTCGGCGGCGCGGCGCTCCCGGTCGCGGTCGCGGCGGCGGGCGCGCGCGTCCTCGTCGGCGAGGCACTGCTCCTCGGCGCGCTCCAGCGCCGCCTCCTCGACCAGCACGCCGCGCCGCTCGTAGCGCTTGCGGCGCCGGTTGTGCCGGACGACGACGGCCGACAGCCCGCTCTCCTTCTTCGCGCGGCGGCTCAGCGCGGCGTTCCCGGACGGCAGGAACACCAGGTGCCCGAGGTCGGCGCAGTCCAGGCAGAGCGGCGCGCCGTCCTCGATGACCTGGAGGCCGCCGGGGGAGTGGCAGCCGCCGCACGTCCAGTCGCCCGCCGGCATCAGGACGGTGAGGTCGGGCGCCTTGGCCTGCCGGGCGGCGAGGCGCTCGCGCTGCGCGGGGGTCAGCTCGGGCGACAGCCAGTGCGTGCGGTGGTCGCGTTCGGCGGCGGCGCTCCCGCTCGCGGTGAAGCGCAGCTCGCGGTGGTCGCGGGTGGCGGCCGGGTAGGGGGTCTCGGCGGGCTCCAGGCCGTTCGCCTCGGCCCAGGCGCGCAGGGCGCGCAGCGCGGCGGCGATCCGGTCGGGGCGGACGGCCATCGCGGCGTGCAGGTGGTCGTGCCGCCCCTGCCGCCACTCGTCGACGGTCGCGGTCCGGAGCCAGCCGAGCCGGACGAACACCTCCACGGGCGCCACGGTCCGGGACCGCTTCAGCAGCTCTCCGGCGGCGTCCGACACCCGGCGCGCCAGCCGGGACTCATGCACCTCGCTCACGGCGCACCACGCTATAGGACCCCTCGGACGATACCCCCCGACCTGCGTCGATCACGAAAAGTCACGCAGCGTAGCGTTCTGTGCATGGGGGACGATCGGACGAGCTGGACGGGCCCGGGCGGTCTGCGCGTGACGGCGGTGCGGCTGTCGGGGGCGCACGGGGTGTGGGCGGCGCTCGCGGGCGTGCGCGGAGCCGGCGCGTACCTCGTGACGCGGAACGGCGAGATCGTCGGCTACTACGCCACCGTGGAGGAGCTCGCGGACGTGCTGGACCTGGCCGAGCTGCGCGCCGACTAGGGACCCTGCCCTGGGCCGTGCTAGGGGAAATCCCCCGGGGGTCACCGGTTGCAAGGCGCTCGGCGGCAAGGCCGGCAAGCAGATCAAGGTCGTCGCCTTCGACGGCACCCCGGACGGCATCAAAGCCGTCCAGGACGGCACGCTGAACGCGACCGTCGCGCAGCAGCCCCGGCTGCTCGGCAAGATGGCCGTGGACAGCGCGCTCAAGGCGGCCAGGGGCGGCGCGCTGGTCGCCAACGCCCCGGTGCCGGTGAAGATCGCCACGCCGGAGAACGCCGCCCAGTTCGCCACACACTAGAAGGGGAGTCCCGTGCCGGATCAGTACGACGTCGTCGTGGTCGGCTCGGTCAACGCGGACCTGGTGGTCGGCGTCGACCGGAGGCCCGCGCCGGGGGAGACCGTCCTCGGCTCCGACCTCGCCACCCACCCGGGCGGCAAGGGCGCCAACCAGGCGGTCGCCGCCGCCCGGCTCGGCGGGCGGGTCGGGATCGTCGGCCGGATCGGCGACGACGGGCACGGCGCGCTGCTGCGCGACGCGCTCGCCGGCGCCGGCGTCGACCTCGCGCACCTGGCGGTCACGCCCGGCCCGAGCGGCGTCGCGCTGATCACGGTAGGGCCGGACGGCGACAACAGCATCATCGTCTCGCCCGGCGCCAACGCCCGGCTGACCCCCGGCGACGTCGCCGCGGCCGGCGACATGATCGCCGCCGCGTCCGTGGTGACGTTCCAGCTCGAGGTGCCGATGCCCGCGATCGAGGCCGCCGCCCGCGCGGCGGCCTCCGCGGGCGCCCGGGTCGTGCTGAACCTGTCGCCGACCGCACCCGTCCCGGACGAGGTCCTCGCGCTCTGCGACCCGCTCGTGGTCAACGAGCACGAGGCCGCGTGGCTGCTCGGCGACGCCGGCGCCGCGTCCCCTGACGACATGGCCAGGGCGCTGCTGCGCTCCGGCCCCCGCTCGGCCGTCATCACCCTCGGCCCCGGCGGCGCCGTCGTCGCCGACGCCGACGGCACGGCCGCCGTCCCATCGCCGAAGGTGGAGGCGGTCGACACCACCGGAGCGGGCGACGCGTTCACCGCAGCCCTCTGCCTGCGCCTCGCCCGCGGCGACTCCCTGCCGGACGCGGCCCGCTACGCCGCCCGCGTCGGCGCCGCCGCCGTCCGCAGGCCCGGTGCCCAGACCAGCTACCCCGCCCCCGACGAGCTGCCACGCTGACCGTCCGGCCGCGGGGGGTCAGCGGGTGGTGCGGGCGCGCAGGCGGTAGAGGTCGTCGGCCACGTCGTGGACGTCGGCGCCGAGGTCGAACGCGCTGAACAGGTGCAGGTCGTCGGCGGTCTCGATCTCCAGCATCCGGGTGTGCAGCAGCAGCCGGCGCCGCTCGTCCACCCGGATCGCCGTCACCGCCTCCCAGGGGACGCGGCGGTGCCCCGCGTAGCCGGTGACGACCGTCACGCCGTCCCGGTCGGCGGCCACCCGCACGGGCGCGAGCAGGTCCCGCAGCGCGACCGCCGCGAGGCCCAGCGCCGCGACGCCCGCCAGCAGCAGCCGCTCGTCGTCGCCGCCGCTGAGCGCGGCCAGCGCCGCGACCGCGGCGGCCGCCGCGCACTTGGCCGCGACGACCTTGGGCGGCACCCGCCAGCGCCGCGCCTCCCGCCCGTCCATGCGCCCACCGTAGTGGTAAGCGTGTTCCGTCCGGTGAAGGCCGGTCTGGCGTTCCCGCCGCGCGGGTGTCCGATACCGTCGAGGACATGCGACTCGGCGTGCTGGACGTGGGCTCGAACACGGTGCACCTCCTGGTGGTGGACGCCCATCTGGGGGCCCGCCCGCTGCCCGCGTTCTCCCACAAGGCGGAACTGCGGCTCGCCGCGCACCTGGAGGACGGCGACCGGCTGTCGGAGCGGGGCGAGCGGCTGCTCCGCGAGTTCGTCGACGAGGCCCTGCAGATCGCCGAGGACAAGGGCGTCGAGGACCTGGTCGCGTTCGCCACCTCCGCGATCCGCGACGCCGCCAACGGCGAGGAGATCCTCGACCGGATCCGCACGGAGAAGCGGATCGGCATCGACGTGCTGTCCGGCGAGGACGAGGCGCGGCTGACGTTCCTCGCCGTCCGCCGCTGGTTCGGCTGGTCGTCCGGGCGGCTGCTGGTGGTCGACATCGGCGGCGGCTCCCTGGAGATCGCGTCCGGCATCGACGAGGAGCCGGACGCGGCGTTCTCGCTGCCGCTCGGCGCGGGCCGCCTCACCCGCGACTGGCTCACCGCCGACCCGCCGCCCTCCGACGAGGTCCGCGCGCTGCGCCGGCACGTCCGCGCGGAGATCGCCCGGCACGTCGGGGAGGTGTCCCGGTACGGGCCCGCCGACCACGCGGTGGCGACGTCCAAGACGTTCCGGCAGCTCGCCCGGATCGCGGGTGCGGCGCCCTCGGCCGATGGACCGTACCAGCGGCGCGTCCTGCAGGACTCCGACCTCACCGACTGGGCCGACAAGCTCGCGCAGCTGACGTCCGCCGAGCGCGCGGAGCTGCCGGGGGTGTCGGAGTCGCGGGCGCCGCAGCTGCTCGCCGGCGCGATCGTGGCGGACGCGGCGATGGACCTGTTCGAGCTGAAGGAGCTGGAGATCTGCCCCTGGGCGCTGCGCGAGGGCGTCATCCTGCGGCGCATCGACCACGCGTCGCCCCTCGGGACGGGCCGCTAGGCGGGCCGGTTTCCGCCGCGCGGGCTCACGACCAGCTCGGATGGCCGAGGACGTGGCCGGCGGGGGTGAGGACGCGGTCGCCGGTGCCGTCGGCGCGGACGGCGTGGATCACCGGCGCGGCGACCGGGCCGCGGACGTAGCAGAGCCAGCGGCCGTTGCGGGACCAGCCCGGGTCCATGTCGTGCAGGCCGCCGGTGGTGAGGGCGCGCGCGTTGGATCCGTCGGCGTTCATCACCCAGATCTCGCTGGTCGCGGACGGCCCGCGGGTATAGGCGATCTTCGTGCCGTCCGGCGACCATTCGGGGTCGACGGAGCGGACGCCGTCCTTCGTCAGCCGCGTCCAGGCCCGGGACGGGTGGTCGGGGTCGAGGGTGTAGATCTGCTCGGCGCCGTCCTTCTTGCTCCAGAAGGCGATCCGCCCGGTGGACGACCACATCGGGTCGTCCTTCGCCGAGCCGTCGTCGGTCAGCCGGGTGACCGCACCGGTGGCGAGGGCGACGGTGTAGATCTGGCGGGTGCCGCCGGAGCCGCCCATGTAGGCCAGGCGGGTGCCGTCGGGCGACCAGGTCACCCGGCCGCCCGCGATGTCGGCGACCTTGTGCACGCCGCTGCCGTCGGCGTTCATGACCTGCGCGGACGTGGCTCCGTCGACCGTGCGGGTGAACGCGATGTACTTGCCGTCCGGCGACCGCTCCGGGAGCACGTCGCAGGCGGGCCCGCCGACGAGCGTGGTGGGCGCGGCGGCGCCGGGCGTGTAGGTGCCGATGTCGGCGTGGCAGTCCTCCGGCCAGCCGGAGGCGGTGTCGATCCGCACCAGCATCGGCTCGGCCGGGAACCCGGTGGCGACGGCGCCCGTGTTGGACCCGCGGTGGTCGTCGTCGGGGCGGGTGAGGAAGTAGGCGCCGGCGGCCGCGACGAGGACGACCGCGAGCGCAGCCGCCCCGATCAGCGGCGCGCGCCGGACGCGCCGGAGGGGAGGCGGGGCCGTCCCGTGGGACGGCGTCGTCGGGGCGTGCGGGAGCTGCTGCAGGCGCTCGCTCTCGGGGGACGGCGCGGTCTGGGCGAGCTCGTTCGCGGGCGCGGTCGCCGGATGCGGCACCGGCCCCGCGCCCACGCCGCCGCCGGGTGACCCGGGCACCGGAACCGCGCCGCCGGCCGGCGGGTGCGGCATCGGCGCCGCGCCGCCCGCGTCGCGGGACGTCACGTCCGGGCGCGGCACCGGCGGCGTCGTCCACGACGCGCCGAGGGTGTGCGACACGTCGGCGTCTCCGGCCCCGCCGACCAGGGCGAGCAGCAGGTCGCGGGCGCTCGGCCGCTGCTCGGGGTCCTTGCGCAGCGCGGACCGCACCAGCCGCGACAGCGGCTCCGGCAGCTCGCCGAGCTCCGGTTCGGCGTGCACGGCGCGCGCCGCCAGCAACTCGAAGGAGCCCTGCCCGAACGGGTTGCGCCCCGACGCGGCGAAGGCGACCAGGCAGCCCCACGCGAACACGTCCACCGCCGTGGTGATCCGGTTCGCGGTGATCTGCTCGGGAGCGAACCAGCCGGGGGTGCCGACGACCTGCCCCGTCCGGGTGTGCGAGGACGCCGCGTCCAGCGCCCGCGCGATGCCGAAGTCGATCACGCGGGGGCCGGAGATGGACAGCAGCACGTTGCTGGGCTTGAGGTCGCGGTGCACGAGGCCCGCGCTGTGGATCGCGACGAGCGCGGCGGCGACGCCCACCGCGACGCCGTGCAGCATGCCGGGCGACAGCGGCCCGGTGCCGGTGACGTGGTCGAGCAGCGAAGGGCCCTCGATGTACTCGGTGACCATGTAGGCCAGGCCGAGGTCCTCGCCGTGCTCCAGGACCTGCGCGGTGCAGAACGACGCGACCCGCTCGGCGTTCGCGGCCTCGTCGTGGAAGCGGGCGAGGAACACCTTGTTGCCCGCGAGGTCCGGGCGGACGACCTTCACCGCGACGGCCCGGCCGCCGGGGTCGCGGCCGAGGTACACCGCGCCCATCCCGCCCTCGCCGATCCGCGCCTCGATGCGGTACCGGCCGACCCGCGTCGGATCGTCCGGCCCGAGCTCGCGGGGTGCCGGCGCGGCGGCCCGCGGACGCGACAGTGGGCTCTCCATCGGCGATCAGCCTTTCGCAGGAGCCGCGCCTTGGCGGCCGCCCCCGACGGCGGCACGCGACCCTCTCCGTACAACGATGACACACATCGGACGCGCCGGGCAGGGCTCGGGTTCGGACTCGCGTCAGTGGAAGTTGCGGGCGCGGACCTTGCCGGGGACGGGGAGGCGGCGCAGCCGGGCGGCGCGCACGTTGGTGACGCCGTCGGCGCGTTCGAGGCGCCCGCCGACCAGCAGCGCCTGCGAGTCGACGGCGAGGCCGCGGTGCCGCTGGAACACCTGCGGCGGGCAGACGACGTTGATGATGCCGGTCTCGTCCTCCAGCGTCATGAACACGATGCCGCCGGCGGTCGGCGGGCGCTGCCGGTGGGTGACCAGGCCCGCGACGAGGACGTTGGTGCCGGACGGCGTCGCGGCGAGGCGCCGCGAGGACAGGGCGCCGAGCTCGTCGAGGGCGTCCCGGACGTGCGCGACGGGATGGGTGTGCGAGACGCCGGTGGCCCACAGGTCGGCGAGGGTCTCCTCGATCGGCGTCATCGGCGGCAGCGCGGGGGCCGCCGCGCCGGGCGTGACGCCTTCGAGCCGCCCGGGGCCGGTGCCGGCGAGCGCGCCCGCCGCCCACAGCGCCTCGCGCCGCGTCATGCCGAGGCAGCCGAACGCCCCGGCGGTCGCGAGCGCCTCCAGCGCCGCCGCCGGAAGCGGGACGCGCCGGGCCAGGTCCTCCATGCTGGTGTAGGGGCGTCCGGCGGCGATCAGCTCGGCGGTGTCCTCGCCGAGGTTGCGGATGCCGGCGAGGCCGGCGCGGATCGCGGGCTGCGGCGCGGCGGGCGCGTGCGGATGGTCCGACGCCACCTCGATGGGCTCTTCCAGCGTGGGGTGGACGCCGCTGGCGTTGATGTCGACGCCGCGGACGACGACGCCGTGCCGCCGTGCGTCCGCCAGCAGCGACTGCGAGCTGTAGAACCCCATCGGCTGGTTGCGGACGAGCGCCGCGGTGAACGCGGCGGGGAAGTGCCGCTTCAGCCAGGCGCTCGCGTACACCAGGTGCGCGAAGCTCTGCGCGTGCGACTCGGGGAACCCGAACCCGGTGAAGCCGAGGATCTTCTCGTAGACGCTCTCGGCGGTGCCGGCGGGGATGCCGCGCTCGGCCATCCCGGCGAGCAGCCGCGCGCGGAGCCGTTCGACGCGTTCGGGCGCGCGCTTGGCGCCCATCGCTTGCCGCAGCTGGTCGGCCTCGTTCGGGGTGAAGCCGGCGCAGTCCACGGCGAGCTGCATCATCTGCTCCTGGAACAGCGGGACGCCGAGCGTCCGGCGCAGCGCGGGCTCCATCAGCGGATGCGGGCACGTCGCCGGTTCGAGGCCCTTGCGGCGCCGCAGGTACGGGTGGACGGACCCGCCCTGGATCGGGCCCGGCCGGATCAGCGCGACCTCCACCACCAGGTCGTAGAACTCGCGGGGCCGCAGCCTGGGCAGCGTCGCCATCTGCGCGCGGGACTCGACCTGGAACACCCCGACGGTGTCGGCGTCGCACAGCATGTCGTAGACCTCGGGGTCCTCCGGCGGGATCGACTGGAGGTCGTGCCGCTGCCCGTGGTGCTCGGCGACGAGGTCGAAGCAGTCGTGCAGCGCCGCGAGCATGCCGAGGCCGAGCAGGTCGAACTTCACCAGGCCGGCCGCCGCGCAGTCGTCCTTGTCCCACTGCAGGACGCTGCGGCCCGGCATCGTCGCCCACTCGATCGGGCAGACCTCGCCGACGGGGCGGTCCGCGATGACCATGCCGCCGGAGTGGATGCCGAGGTGGCGCGGCAGCGTCAGCATCCGGCCCGCCAGCTCCATGACGGGCGCCGGGATGCCGGTCTCCGACCCGACCGGGTCGCGCGGGTCGATGCTCTTGGACCACGCGTCCTGCTGGCCGGGGGAGAACCCGAGCGCGCGCGCCGCGTCCCGGACGGCCATGCGCGGCCGGTAGCTGATGACGTTCGCGACCTGCGCGGTGCACTCCCGCCCGTACTTGCGGTAGACGTACTGGATGGCCTCCTCGCGGCGCTTGTGCTCGATGTCGAGGTCGATGTCGGGCGGGCCGTCGCGGCCGGGGGACAGGAACCGCTCGAACAGCAGCCCGTGCCGGACGGCGTCGACGCCGGTGATGCCGAGCGCGTAGCAGACCGCGGAGTTCGCCGCCGACCCGCGCCCCTGGCACAGGATTCCCTTGCTCCGGCAGAACTCCACGATGTCGTGGACGATCAGGAAGTAGCCGGGGAAGTTCAGCTGCTCGATGACGTCGAGCTCTTTCGCGATCTGCGCGTACGCGCCCGACACCCGCTCGCGGTCCGGCGGCCCATACCGCTTGAGCGCGCCCTCCTTCACCAGGTGCCGCAGCCAACTCGCCTCGTTGTGGCCGTCCGGGACGGGCCAGTCGGGCAGCCGGGGCGCGACGACGCCGAACCCGAACCGGCATTCGCGTCCCAGCTCCACCGTGCGCTCCAGCACGCCGGGGAAGCGCGCCAGCCGCGCCGCCATCTCCGCGCCGCTGCGCAGGTGCGCGGTGCCGCTCGCGGGCAGCCAGCCGACCATGTCGTCCATGCTGCGGCGCGCCCGCACCGCCGCCATCGCCTGCGCGAGGCGCGCGTCGCCGCCGGGCGCGGCGAAGTGCACGTTGTTGGACGCGACGACGCCCGCCCCGACCCGGGCGGCCAGCGCGAACAGGGCGTCGTTGCGCTCGTCGTCGTCCGGCTGGTCGTGGTCGACCAGCTCGACGAACACGTTCTCGCGGCCGAACATCTCGATCATCCGCCGCAGTTCCCGCTCCGCCGCGTCCGGGCCGCCGGACTCCAGCGCCGCCGGGACCGGGCCCTTGCGGCACCCGGTCAGCACCGCCCACTGCCCGCCGTGCGCGCCGGCGAGCGCGTCCAGGTCGTACACCGGACGGCCCTTGCGCCCGCCCGCGAGCTGCGCCCCGGTGATCGCCGAGCAGAGCCGCCCGTACCCCTCCGGTCCTCTGGCCAGGACGAGCAGGTGCCGGCCCGCCGGGTCGGGCTCCCCGGTCTGCGGTCCCGGCAGTCCGAGGCTCAGCTCCGCGCCGAACACCGTCCCGATGCCCGACTCGCGCGCCGCCTGCGCGAACTGGACCGCGCCGTACATCCCGTCGTGGTCGGTGACCGCCATCGTCTCGACGCCCAGCCGCGCGGCCTCCGCGACCAGCGCGTCCGGGGAGCTGGCGCCGTCGAGGAAGCTGAACGACGAGTGGACGTGCAGCTCCGCCCACGGCACGCCGACCTCCGCGCGCCGCGGCGCCTCGGCCTCGTCCGGCACCTCCTCCGCCGCGCGCCCACCAGACCGCCAAGACAGCCTCTCCTCGAACTCCCCCCAGGAGATCGCCGGATTAAACCACCCCACAGCCCACCCCCGACCACGTTGAGTTGTGGGGGGGGGGGGGGGGGGGGGGGGGGGGGGGGGGGGCCGGCGCGGCCCCCCCCCCCCCCCCCCCCCCCCCCCCCCCCACAACTCAACGGAGCTAGTCATAGGTGGCCTCCACGTGCCAGTGGCCGTGCTCGACGGTCAGGAGGTGGGCGGCGCCGTCGTCGGTGACGACCTGGAAGCGGGCGCGGCGGCGGGCTTGCGCCGGGTCCCACCACCGCTCGTCGGCCGGCCACGGCCCCGTCCATCCGGTCACCGCCGCCGGACGGCCGCCGACCACCAGCGCGGCCGGCGGCGCCGACACCGCGCAGCGCGCCGACACGACCACCGGCGCCCCGTCCGCGTCGACGAGCTCCGCCTCCGGCGCCGCGACCGGCACCACGGCGGGCGCGGGCGCGGCCAGCCGTCCCGGCCACGGGCCGTCCGGCAGGTTCCCGGGCGGCAGGTCGCCGACGGGGACCCGGACGACCTGCTCGCCCGGCCCGCGCCCGCCCGCGAGCACCGGACGGGTGATCGCGCCGTGCCCGAGCAGCCCCTGGATGCGGTCGGCGGCGCGCGCGACGCGGTCGGTGACGGCCGTGCGGCCCCACAGCGCCTCCTGCCGCCCGCCGTCCGGGACGAGCTGGTCGGGCGCCAGCGCCAGCCATGTCACGCCGCCCCACACGGCCGCCTCCTGCGCGGCCTCCTCTCCGGCGGGCGCCTCGATGCCCTCCGGGTCGGTGCCCGCCGCCGGGCGCCCGTCCCGCCACGCCGACAGCTGCCAGCGCACCCGCTCGGCGACCGCGAGCGCCGACAGCCGCCCGTCGTGCCGCCACAGCCGCCGAACGACGTGCCCGTCGGCGAACCCGGCCTCGACCTCCAGCCGCACGCACGCCAGCCCGGCCGCCGCGAGTCCCGCGTGCAGCTCGTCGGCCAGCCGCTTCGCCGCGAACACCACCTGCTCGGCGTGCCCGGCGGGCGGGTCGAACGCCGCGCGCACCGACAGGTCCGCCGCCGCGCGGACCGGTGCGATCGGGCGCGGCTCCTCGCCCCGCGCCAGCCGGTGCGCCAGCGCCCCGTCCGTGCCGAACCGCCCCGCGACGTGCCCGGACGGCAGCTCCGCGAACGCGCCCAGCGTCCTGATCCCGAGGCGCGCCAGCAGGTCGGCGAGCTCCGGGCGGTCCAGCACCGACAGCGGGTACGGCGCGAGGAACGCCGCCGCGCCGCCCTCAGGCACCACCACGCCGCCCTGCCCGGCGCGCGCGGCCAGCTCGGCGGCGAACAGGCCGTCCGCGATGCCGGACCCGCAGTCGTACCCGGCCTCGACGACCGTGTCCTGCACCAGGACGCGCAGCGCCTCCTCACCGCCGTAGAACCGCGCCGGCCCGTGCGCCGCGATCGCGCACAGCCCGGGACGGACCACCTCGACCCGCGGCGTCAGCCCCGCGACCGCCTCGACGACCGCCTCGAACAGCCGCCCCTCCGCGTCGGTGTCGCGCTCGCGCACCACCAGGTCGGGGCAGCGCCGCTGCGCGTCCCGCAGCCGCTGCCCGCGCCGGACGCCCTCGGCCCGCGCCGCCGCCGAGCACGCCGCGATCCGCCCCTGCGCCACCACGGCCCCGGCCGTCCCGGCGTCCACGCCGACGGCCGTCACGGGCCAGTCCGGGCACCACACCGCCAGCACCCGCGTCACGCGATCCCCTCCCGGATGCGCACGACGGCCGCTTCGCCGTCGCGGCGGGTGTGCACGGGCGCGCCGTCCTTCACCGCGGGCGGCGGGACGATCTCCAGCGGCGGCCGCACCGGGACGGCGGGCCGGACGGTGCCGTCGGCGGCGGGCAGCCACAGGTCCGCGCGGCGGCCCCGGCCCGGGGCGTCGCGTCCCTCGGCGACCACCCGGACCCGTCGGCCGCGCAGCCGCCCGTGGCCGTCGCCGACGCCCTCCCACGCGGCGCCGTCGATCCGCAGGTCCAGCCGGACGCCCGGCCAGTCGCGGGCGAACGGGCCGGTCAGGGCGAGGACGCTGCCGTGCTTGCGGGCGAGGGCGGACAGCCGGCGGACGGCGGCGGCGCCGGGCCGCTCCGGCGGGCACAGCAGCACCAGCTCGACCGCCTCGGCCAGCGCGGCGACGACGTCCGGCCAGCGGTCGCCGGGGTCGTCGACGAGCAGCAGCCGCTCGGGCTCGGCGCCCATCCCGGCGGCGGCGACGACGCCGAACGACGGGACGCCGACGATCCCGCACCAGCCGCCCGCGCCGTCCTCGCCGCCGTGCCGCGAGACGCCCGCGACGAGCGCGAGGGCCAGCGAGGCGGCGCCGGGCCCGCCCAGCCGGGCGGCCGAGCCGGGCCGCAGTCCGCCGGGGATCACCGGGCGCAGCGCGGGCAGCACGGGGACCGCGCGGGCGGGCGGCGCGGACGCGTGCTCCAGCGATCGTGCCAGGTCCCGCAGCGCCGCCTCCGGCACGGTCGTCCCTCCTCTCGCACCCCTCCGCCTAATTTCGAACACAAGTTCGACCTGTGTCAAGTTGCCGCAGGTCACGGTATGGATGTCCGGGGCGGCCCGGGGCGGCGAAAAGCCTTGCCGGGTGCGGCCTCAGGGCGCCCGGCGGGCAGAATGGGCGATATGAGAGACGACGTGCGGACGGTGCGATGGGCCGGGGACGGGCTGCGGCTGCTTGACCAGACCGTGCTGCCCGGGCGCGTCGAGCACGTCGTCGTCCGGGACGTCGAGGCGCTCGTGGACGCGATCCGCAGGCTCGTGGTGCGCGGCGCGCCCGCGCTCGGCGTGACCGGCGCGTTCGGCGTCGCCGTCGCGATGCTCCAGGCCGAGCGCGAGGGCTGGGACGCCGCGGCGCGCGACGCGGCGATCGCCCGTGTCCGGGAGGCGCGCCCCACCGCGGTCAACCTGGCGGCGGGCGTCGACCGGTGCGTCCCGCTGGTCCCGAAAGGCCTGTACGCCGTGCTCGCCGAGGCGCAAGCGGTGCTGGACGAGGACGTCCGGGGCAACCGAGCCATCGGGGCGTTCGGCGCCGACTGGATCACCGGCCGCACCCCGGACCGCCCGCTGCGGATCCTCACCCACTGCAACGCGGGCGCGCTCGCGACCGCCGGCTGGGGCACCGCCCTCGGCGTCGTCCGCGAGCTGCACGACCGGGGCCGGGTCGAGAAGGTCTACGCCGACGAGACCCGCCCGCTGCTGCAGGGCTCCCGCCTCACGGCCTGGGAGCTGGTCCGGGCCGGGATCCCGTGCCTGGTGCAGGCGGACGGCGCCGCGCCGGGCGCGATCCTGCGCGGGCTGGTGGACGTCGCCGTCATCGGCGCCGACCGGATCGCCGCCAACGGCGACACCGCCAACAAGGTCGGCTCGGTGGGCGTGGCGCTGGCGTGCGCGGCGGCGGGCGTCCCCTTCGTGGTCGCCGCGCCGTGGAGCACCGTGGACCTGGCGCTCGCCTCCGGCGACGGCATCCCGATCGAGGAACGCGACACCGGCGAGGTGCTCGGATGGGGCGGCGTCCGGACGGCCCCGGACGGCGCCGGCGCGTTCAACCCGGCGTTCGACGTCACCCCCGCCCGCCTGGTGACGGCGCTGGTCACCGAGACCGGCGTCCTGGAGGTCGCCAACGGCGAGACGCCCGGCGGCCGGGCCGCGCGGCCCTGACACCCGCGCGGCCCGAAGCCGGATCTCAGCCGTCGCTCCCAGGGGCGAGGGTGCGGGTGGCGGCGCGCAAGGAGGAGTACAGGCGCGCCTCGTAGGCCTTCGCGGTCGCCGGATCGTTCTGCAGGAACAGGGCGTCGTTGAGGCCAGGGAGCCGCTGCGTGGCGTAGCCGGTGTCCATGCCCGGGGCGTAGATCTGGTGCCGGTACCAGGGACGGCCCGGAAGGCCCGCCCGCGACAGCAGATCGCGCTCGTCCTGCATGAGCTGGGCGTTCAGCCGCCGGAACGCCGCCGTGTCGCCCTTGCCCAGGGCCTGCTGCGCGCGCCTGCAACGCGTCGGCGGCCTTCTGCCACGCCTTGGCCTGGTCGATGTCGCGGGACACGTCCACGACCACCTTGCCGAGTTGCTTGCGCTGCTGCTCGGTGAACGCGGTCAGGTACTGGGCGGTCTCCGCGGCGTACGGCGCGTACCGCATCGCGACCACGTCCGCGTCCGCCAGCCGGAGCGTCGCGATGCCGACGAGCCGCGACATCGCCGCGTGGTACTCCCACGTCGGGTCGCCGAAGTGCGACATCCAGTAGAAGTCGTCGCACGAGCAGTGGTAGTTCCCGGACGAGCCCGGCGACGACGAGCCGAGGTTCATCGCGGGCACGCCGTAGCGCTGGAAGAACGCCTGGAAGTCCGAACCGCCGCCGATGCGGCCGATCGGCGTCTTCCCGCCGTTCTGCGCCTTCCATGCGTCGTAGGCCGTCCCGCTCGTGCCGGGCCAGGCGACCTCCTTGGCCGCGTCGATGACGGACTGGTCCAGCGCGGGCGTCGCCTCGGCGCCGAACTGGGAGCCGCCCGCGCCGTCCACGTTCACGTACGCGACGGCGTCGCGGAGCCGCTCGCCCTGCTGCTCGGCGTACTCGGGGCGGCGCCGCCACACGGATCCGACATCATGATGTTTGTGACGCCTCCACCCGCGAACCCGCCCGCGAATCCACCCGCGCACCCGCCCCCGGGCCGGCCCGCGAACCCGGCGCAGCCGTCGCCGCCGCGCCCGGTGGTCCTGGAGGCCGTGCTGGAGCGCGTCACCTACGCCAACGAGGACACCGGCTACACCGTCGCGCGCGTCGCGACGGAGCGGACCGGCGCCGACCTGCTCACCGTGGTCGGCGCGCTGCTCGGCGCGCAGGTGGGGGAGAGCCTGAAGCTGACCGGCCGGTGGCGGTCGCACCCGAAGTACGGCAAGCAGTTCGAGGTCGACTCCTACACCACCGTCCTGCCGGCGACGATCCAGGGCATCCGCCGCTACCTCGGCTCCGGCATGATCAAGGGCATCGGGCCGGTGATGGCGGACCGGATGGTCGGCCACTTCGGCACCGACATCCTGCGCGTCATCGAGGAGGAACCGGAGCGGCTCGTCGAGGTCCCCGGGCTCGGCCCGAAGCGCACCAGGCGGATCGGCGAGGCGTGGGAGGAGCAGAAGGCCATCAAGGAGGTGATGGTCTTCCTGCAGGGCGTCGGCGTCTCGACGTCGCTGGCCGTCCGCATCTACAAGCAGTACGGCGACCGGTCGGTGGAGACCGTCCAGAAGGAGCCCTACCGGCTCGCGGCGGACGTGTGGGGCATCGGCTTCAAGACGGCCGACACGATCGCGCAGGCCGTCGGCATCCCGCACGACAGCCCCGAGCGCATCAAGGCGGGCCTGCAGTACACGCTGTCGGAGGCCGCCGACGACGGGCACTGCTTCCTGCCCGAGCCGAACCTCGTCACGGCGGCGGAGAAGATCCTCGGCGTGGAACGGGACCTGATCGTCCCGGCGCTGGACGAGCTGGCCCGCGACGAGGGCGTCGTCCGCGAGCCGATCCCGGGGGAGGGCGAGGACGCCGCGACGATCCCGGCCGTCTACCTCGTCCCGTTCCACCGGGCCGAGCGGTCGGTCGCGCGCGGCCTGCGCGAGCTGCTCGACGCGAAGGAGGACCGGCTCGCCGCGTTCGCGGACGTCGACTGGGACAAGGCGCTGCCGTGGCTGAAGAAGCGCACCGGCCAGGCCCTCGCGGCCGAGCAGGAGCAGGCCGTCAAGCTCGCGCTGACGTCCAAGGTCGCCGTCCTCACCGGCGGGCCCGGCTGCGGCAAGAGCTTCACCGTCCGGTCCGTCGTGGAGCTGGCCGCCGCGAAGAGGGCGAAGATCGTGCTGGTCGCGCCGACCGGGCGCGCCGCCAAGCGGCTCGCCGAGCTGACCGGGCACGAGGCCGCGACCGTCCACCGGCTGCTGCAGCTGCAGCCCGGCGGCGACGCCAAGTACGACCAGGACAGCCCGCTGGACGCCGACCTCGTCGTGGTCGACGAGAGCTCCATGGTCGACCTGATCCTGATGAACAAGCTGGTCAAGGCCGTCCCGCGCGGCGCGCACCTGCTGCTGGTCGGCGACGTCGACCAGCTCCCGTCCGTCGGCGCCGGCGAGGTGCTCGCCGACCTGCTCGGCGCCGAGGCGATCCCGCGCGTCCGGCTGACGAAGATCTTCCGGCAGGCGCAGCAGTCCGGCATCGTGGTGAACGCGCACCGCGTCAACACCGGCGAGCACCCGCACACCCGCGGCTACCCCGACTTCTTCCTGTTCGCCTGCGACGAGCAGGAGGAGGCCGCCGAGCTGACCGTCGACGTCGTCGCCAACCGGATCCCGCGCAAGTTCGGCCTGGACCCGCGCCGCGACGTCCAGGTGCTCGCGCCGATGCACCGCGGCGTCGCCGGCGCGGGAGCCCTGAACGCCCAGCTCCAGGAGGCCCTGACCCCGCACCGCGACGACCGCCCCGAACGCCGCTACGGCGGGCGCGTGTTCCGCGTCGGCGACAAGGTCACCCAGCTGCGCAACAACTACGACAAGGGCGAGGCGGGCGTCTTCAACGGGACGGTCGGCGTCGTCACCGCCGTGTCCCTGGAGGAGCAGTCGCTGACCGTCCTCACCGACGAGGACGAGAGCATCGACTACGCCTTCGACGAGCTGGACGAGCTCGCCCACGCCTACGCCATCACGATCCACCGGTCGCAGGGCAGCGAGTACCCGGCCGTCGTGATCCCGCTGACGACCGGCGCGTGGATGATGCTGCGCCGCAACCTGCTCTACACCGGCATCACCCGCGCGAAGAAGCTGGTCGTCCTCGTGGGTTCGCGGCGGGCGCTCGCCGCGGCCGTCCGCACGGCGGGCGCGGGCCGCCGCCACACGGCCCTCGCCCACCGCATCAATCACGCGTAGCGGGCGAACTCCCAGGGGTCGTGCGCGGAGAACACCTCGACGCCGCTGCCCGGATCGAGGACCAGCTCGCGCAGCCGCGCGACGCCCGCGAGCCGCTGCTCCCGGTCGACCTCGCCGCCCGCCTGGACGAGGTCCATCAGCGGATGCCCGACGGGCTCGGGCCGGTCGACCTCGCCGTGGTACATGTACGCGTCGCCCGCGTGCAGCAGCCAGCGGTCCCCGTCCCGCACCGCGACCCCGGCGTGCCCGGGCGTGTGCCCGTGCAGCGGGACCAGCAGGATGTCCTCGGCGACACCGTCGAGGGGCCGCACGCCGTCGAACCCGTTCCAGTGCTCGCCGGGCCCGCCGTCGTAGGTCACCCACTTCGGGCCGTGCGCGAGCTGCGCCGGGGTCTTGCCGCCGTCCGCCCGCTCCGCCTCGAACAGGTGCACCGCCGCGTCCGGGAAGTCGCTGAGCCCGCCCGCGTGGTCGCGGTGCAGGTGCGTCACCACGATGTGCCGGACGTCCGAGGGGGACAGGCCGAGCGCCTCGATCCGCGCCGCGGCGGTCGTGGCGGGGTCGAGCGCCGGGCGGGTCATCTCCACCCAGTCGTCCAGCAGCCGCCCGGACGGGTCCGCGATGTCGCCGGCGCCGATGCCCGCGTCGACCAGGACGAGCCCGGAGGAGTCCGTCTCCACGATCAGGACGTGGCTGACGGCATGGGCGGGTTCCAGCGGGCTGTCCGGCCCGTCGGCGGGCTCGATCTCCAGCATCCGGGCGCAGTCGACATGATGAACGCGCATATGGGCCCCGTGATCAACGAGTGGTGGATTCGACCAGGTCGGCGAGGTGGGCGGTGACCGTGCCGATGACGGCGGTGTCCTTCTGCACGCGGGCGAGCATGATGGCGCCCTGCAGGGACGACAGGACCGTCGCGGCCAGCGGCTCTGCGCGGTCGTCCGGGACGCCCCAGCCGCGCAGCGCCGCCGCGATGCCCGCCCGCCACTCCCCGTAGACGGTGTCGCACGCCGCGCGGATCGGCTCGCTCTCCGCGGCGGACTCCAGGGCGACGGTCGCGACCGGGCACCCCTTCGCGAAGTCCGATTCGCGGAGGCCGCGGGCGAAGTACTCGCCCATCGCGGCCAGGCCGGAGCGCGCATCCCCGGCGGCGATGACCGCCTGCGCGAGGGCGTCGCCGACCTCGTGGCCGCTGAGCGCCACCGACTCCGACGCCAGCTGCTCCTTGCCCTCCGGGAAGTGGAAGTACAGCGATCCCTTCGGTGCCCGGCTCTCGGCCAGCACCTGGTTCAGTCCGGTGCCGTGGTAGCCCTGCCGCTGGAAAAGCTCCGCCGCGGTCCGCAGGACCCGCTCTCTCGTCTCGCCCCGTGGTGCCATGCCGAACACTCTAGACCGACTGGTCTAGCTATTCAATGGACCGGTCGCCCTGTTTCGGGGACGCGGCGGCGTGCCGGCCGCGGGCGGCGTACCGCTCGATGGCGGCGATGAAGATCTCCTCCGCGAGGTCGTACACCTCCTCGACGCCCTCCGGGTCGCCGCTGAAGCGGTCGCTCGCCTCGGACGCGGCCAGCCCCATGCCGACCGTGTCGAGCAGCCGCTGCAGCGGCCGGACGACCTCCTCCGGCACCCCCGCGTCGCGCAGCATCGCCTGGATCGCGTTGCGCGGCCGGCGCGACTCCTCGGTGACGGTCGGCCGGGTCAGCAGCAGCATGAACAGGTCGGGATGCCGGCGCGCGACGGCGCGGATGCCGGACCCGAACGCGCGCAGCCGGTCCTGCCATGGCAGGCCGGGGTCGTCGTCGGGCATGTCGCGCAGCAGCCGCTCGACCAGGCCGTCCAGCAACCCCTGCTTGTCGCCGACGTAGCGGTACAGGGCCATCGGGGTGACGGCGAGCCGTTCGGCGACGGCGCGCATGCTCACCGCGCCGAGGCCGCGCTCTTCGGCGAGGTCGACGGTGGCGTCGAGCACTTCGTCCCTGGTGAGACCGCGGGTGCCGCGCCCGCGCCGATCCGGGGTCTTCACGGGGCGCAGTCTAGCCCTTAATATACGCCGTATATCTACGGTGTATATTAAGGAGGTGCCATGCGCGGCGCGCACCGTCCGGCGTGGACCACGGCCGTCGCCTCGGCGGCCGGCTACCTGCTCGTCCTCGACCTCGTCGGGGTCAACATGGCGCTGCTCGACATGCGCCACCGGCTCGGCGCGGACCTCGCCGAGGTGCAGTGGGCCGTGGACGCCTACGCCCTCGCGCTCGCCGTCCTGCTGGTGCCGGCGGGCGCCCTCGCCGACCGGCTCGGCCGCCGCCGGATGTTCCTGTCCGGCCTCGGCGCGTTCACCTCCGCGTCCCTGGCCTGCGCGCTCGCCCCGTCCGCGGCGGTCCTGGACGCGCTGCGGGCCGTGCAGGGCTGCGGCGCCGCCGTGCTCTACGGGACGGCCTCGCCCCTGCTCGCCGCCGCCTACCCGGCCGGACGCGCCCGCAACCGCGCGATCGGGGTCTTCGCCGCCGCGTCCGGCGCCGCCATCGCCACCGGGCCGCTGGCCGGGGGAGCGCTCACCGGGCTGTTCGGCTGGCGCGCGATCTTCCTGCTGAACGTCCCGATCGGGCTGGCCGCGCTCGCCGCCGCCTTCCGGGCGGTGCCCGAGTCGAAGGACCCGCGGCCCCGCCCGTTCGACCCGGTGGCGACCGGCTGCCTGACCGCGGCGCTCGGCGGGCTGATGTGGGCGCTGATCGAGGGGCCGCACCTCGGCTGGGGCGCGCCCGGCGTGCTGCTCGCGCTCGCCGCCGCGTGCGCCGGGGCCGCCGGTCTCGCCGTCCGCCGCGTCCCGGTCCCGGCGCCGCCACGCGGTCAGCGGTAGAAGTCGTCGGAGTCGCGGGCGGTCCGCTCGGCCGCCGCGGCGGCGGACGCGGCGGCGCGGCGCAGCTGGTGACCCGCCTGCTGGACGACCCGGACCGGCCGCTCCGGCAGGTGCCGGGTCGCGCCGCGGTGCCGCCGCCAGTGCTCGCGGGCGCGGGCCCGGTGCTCGACGCGCAGGTTCTCGATCAGCCGGTCGATGTCCATGGACACCTCGCCGTACAGCGGCCACAGGTCGCCGGCCGCGGCCCGCTCGTGCAGGCTGCGGGTGAGCCGGGCGCGCCGCTCGCGGGCGATGTCGACCCGCACCTCCAGCTCGTTCTCCGCCAGGTACGGGCGGGCGTCGGTGGCGAGGTCGGAGCGGGCCAGCCGGCCGTAGGCGGCGACGCTCGCGGCGATTCCCGCCAGCGCGTCGCCGAGCTGGCGGCGCAGCGTCGGGTCGGTCAGCAGCCGGCCGCGCGGGCCGAGCCGCTCGTCGTCGGCCAGCGACCGGGTCAGCCCGCGCAGCGACAGCGTGAAGTGCTCCATCGTCTCGACGGCGTTGCGCAGCGCGACGCCCGCGTCGACCAGCCGCCGCGCCTGCGTGCGGGGGTTGAGCCGGACGCTCTCCTCGGCGTCCCGCAGATCCTGGTCGGTGCGGCCGATCTCGCGGGCGAACCGCTCGGCGTCCTCCTGCCAGCGGGCCGCCTCGCCCTCGACGGGGTCGCCCTGCAGCCCGTCGGCGATCTTCTGGATCAGCTCGCGGAGCTGCTCGGCGACGTCCTGGACGGCCTCCTCGGCGGGCCGCACCCGCACCGAGGGCACCAGGAACGTGGCGACCAGCCCGGTGGCGGCGCCGACCAGCGTCTCCAGGATCCGGTCGGCGGCGCCGGCGCCGCTGGACGCGCCCAGCGCGAAGATCAGCATCGCGCTGATCGGCACCTCCAGCATCTGGTCGCCGAGCCGCAGCACGTGCCCGATGATCAGGGCGGCGAGGATCGACAGGCCGAGGCTCCACCAGGAGAACCCCACCCCGTTGGAGAACAGGACCGCGATCATCACCCCGGAGGTGACCGCGCCGACCCGCAGCAGGCTGTGCTTGACCGTCTCGTAGACCGAGTGCTGGACGACCAGCAGCGCGGTCAGCGGCGCCAGCAGCGGTTTCGGGCCGGGCGGCAGCAGGGTCAGCGCGATCAGGTACGCGGCGACGGCGGTCAGCGTCAGCCGGGCGACCCGGTACACCGCCGAGGGGGCCTCCGTCGCCACCTGGATCGGCGAGCGGATGGCGCGGCCCTCGCGGTCGAGGAGGCCCGGACGGCGGAAGAACGCTTGAGGCATCGGTGCACGGTGGGTAGGGATCAGCGGTACGTCGGTCGGCATGCCCTTTCAGGCACCCGATACTCAAGGGGACGCCGATCCGCCTCCCTTTCAGCCGCGGCGGCGGGCGCGGAACGCCGCGACGTTCGTCCGGTTGGCGCATCCCTCCGAGCAGAACCGGCGCCGTCCGGCCCGGGAGGTGTCGGCGTACACGCGGTCGCATCCCTCGGCGTCGCAGACGCCCGTCCGGTCGATGCCGTGCTCGACGACCAGCTCCGCGAGATGCATCAGGGTCGTCGCGCGGAACCGGTCCGGGAGCCGGGACGAGGGCGGCGCGTAGTGCATGTGCACGCCGTGCGGGTCGTGCTCGGCGAGGTGCGGATGCAGCGGCAGCTCGAGCATCAGCCCGTTCAGCAGGCGCATCGCCTCGTCGAGGTCGGGGGCGGCGAAGAACCGGCGCAGCGTCCTGCCCCACCGGCGGAACTCGTCGGCGTCGGCCGGCTCGAACTCGTGCCAGAAGAACCCGTTCTCGCGCAGCATCTCCCGCAGCGCGTCGGCCGAGTCGTCGCCGTCGGCGCTGGTCGCGGCGTTGACGAGGGCGACGGCCGCCGCCACCCCGTGGCTTTTGTACCCGGTGATCCGCATTGCCCCGGCTCCCGATCCCGTGCCATCCTGTAACTGGCATCACGATTTTAACCCTTACGGGGGCCGTTCGCGCCCGGCTCCGTCGTCGCCGGCACCGCCGAACCGCCCGAGCACGGCCGCTAGTGCCGCCAGCGGGTCGCGGCGGCGATCTCCTCCGGGGCGGCGCCGTCGAACAGCGCGATCTCGCCGCGCCGGACGGCCGCGACCGTGTCCGTCACCGCCTCGCCCAGCGCGTCCCGCAGCACCGCGTCCTCCTCGAACACCGCCACCGCCTCGGCGAGCGTGCCCGGCAGCGGCCGCACGCCGCGCGCCGCGCGCTCGTCCTCCGGCAGCTCGGCCGGGTCGGTCTCGACCGGGTCCGGCAGGGCGAGCCCCGCGTCCAGCCCGGCCCGTCCCGCCACCAGCAGCGCCGCGAGCACGAGATACGGGTTCGCTGCGGCGTCGAAGCACTTGATCTCCATGTTCGCGGCGCGGTCCCGCTCGCCCTGCGCGCCGGTGACGAACCGGAGCGCCGCCTCCCGGTTCTCATGCCCCCAGCACGCGAACGCACCCGACCAGTGCGACGGGACGAGCCGCAGGTAGCTCGCCACCGACGGCGCCCCGATCGCCAGCAGCGCGGGCAGCCGGTCCAGGATCCCGGCCGCGAACGCCTGCCCCTCGACGGTCATCCCGCAGGGCCCGGTGCCGCCCGTCATCGCGTTCGCCGGGCCGTCCCCGGTGCCCTCCCGCCACAGGCTCAGGTGGACGTGCCCGCCGTTGCCGACCGCGCCCGGCACCACATTCGGGGAGAACGAGGCGTGCATGCCGTGCTCCAGCGTCACCGCCCGGATCGTCTCCCGGACCAGCACGGCGGTGTCGGCCGCGCCGACCGGGTCCTCGGGCGCCACTGACACCTCGTACTGCCCGGCCGCGTACTCGGGATGCAGCTGCTCGACCGAGACGCCCGTCCGCTCCAGCGCGACGAGCAGCGCGCGCAGGTAGCCGGCCAGCTCGCTGACGCGGGTCATCCCGTACGCCGGGCCGTAGCAGGCGGGCGTGAACTCCCCTGGGGTGGTCGACACCGTCCACTCGATCTCGAACGCCGTCCGGACCGTCCAGCCGGCGGCGGCGAGCCGGGCCGTCTCGCGGCGCAGCAGCGCCCGGGAGTCGAGGGGGTGGACGGCGCCGTCCTGGGCGTACCGGTTCGCGGGGGCGTGCGCCCACCCCGGCAGCGCCGCCAGCGGGACGAGCCGGTCCAGGTCGGGGTGCAGCCGCAGGTCGCCGACCGGGCCGCCGATGTGCCGGCCGGACACGATCGAGTCGTCCAGCAGGAACACGTCGAACACCGGCGGCATCCCGACGCCCCACGTCGCCGCGTGCTCCAGCCGCCCGACCGGGACGGTCTTGGTGCGGGTGATCCCGCTGACGTCCACCCAGGTCAGCGCGACGGCGGCGACGTCCTCCCCGGCCAGCCGGCGGGCGGCCTCGGCCGCCCGCGCGCCCAGCCGGGCGCGCTCCTGGCCGTCCAGAACGGTGTCGAAGGTCTGTTCCACGGTGCGGCTCCCGGTCATGGCATCGGACGCGGGCCTTCGGCAGGGGCGGTGCCCGCAGAATGCATCGTAGGAAGAACGCCCCGCGATTTGCGGGAAGACGCTGCGTTTCCGGGGACGTACACAGCGTGCTCGAATATCTGGAGTCGCTGCCGCTGATCGACCACCACTGCCACGGCGTGCTCGACGACGACCTGGACCGCCCGGCGTTCGAGGCGATGCTCACCGAGGCGGACACGGCCGGGCCGCCCGGAGTGAGCCTGTTCGACACGCAGGTCGGGTTCGCGCTGCGGCGCTGGTGCGCGCCCGTCCTGGACCTGGACGCGCACGCCGAGCCGGACGCCTACCTCGCGCGCCGCGCCGAGCTGGGCGCGGCGGAGGTGAACCGCCGGTTCCTCGCCGCCGCCGGGCTGGAGGCCCTGTGCGTGGACACCGGCTACACGCCGCGCGCCCTGCTGGACCCGCCCGCCCTCGGCCGGCTCGCCGGCGCGCGGGCGCACGAGATCGTCCGGCTGGAGACGGTCGCCGAGCAGGTCGCGGCGGACGGCGTGGACGCGCACGATTTCGCCGACGAGGTCCGCTCCCGGCTCGCGGCCTGCGCGCCGCGCATGGCGGGCGCCAAGTCGATCGCCGCGTACCGCGCCGGGCTGGCGCTGTCCGGGGTGCGGCCGTCGGACGCGGAGGTGACGGGCGCGGCCGGGATCCTGCTGCGCCAGGAGGAGATGCGGGTCTGCGACGAGATCCTGCACCGGTTCCTCATCTGGTGCGCGGTCGATCTCGGGCTGCCGGTGCAGTTCCACGTCGGGTACGGGGACGTCGACGCCGACCTGCGCCGCGGCGACCCGCTGCTGCTCGTCCCGCTGCTGCGGGCGATGGCCGAGGTGGGCGCCCCGGCCCTGCTGCTGCACAACTACCCGTTCCACCGGCGCGCCGGGTACCTCGCGCAGGTGCTCGCGAACGTCTACGTGGACGCGGGCCTCGCCACGCACAACCTCGGGCACCGGGCGCCCGCGCTGATCGCCGAGCTGCTGGAGCTGGCCCCGTTCGGGAAGGTGCTGTACTCCTCGGACGCGTTCGGCCTGGCCGAGCTGTACCACCTCGGCGCGCTGCTGTTCCGGCGCGGGCTCGCGGGGTTCCTCGCGGGCGGCGTCGAGGACGGCGCGTGGGCGGCGGCCGACGCCGAGCGGGTCGCGGGGCTCGTCGCGTCCGGCAACGCCCGCCGCGTCTACCGGCTGTGACACCGCGCCGGGCCGGGCAGCCGTGCGCGGGTACGCTCGGGGACGATCTTCGGGAGGTGCCCATGGCAGGACGCGAGCGGCTGCTCGTCATCGGCGGCGACGCGGCGGGGATGAGCGCCGCGTCGCAGGCGCGCCGGCGGCGCGGCCCCGGCGACCTGGACATCACCGTCCTCGAGCGCGGGCATTTCGCGTCCTATTCGGCGTGCGGCATCCCGTACTACGTCGGCGGCGTGGTCGACGACGCGGAGGAGCTGATCGCCAGGACGCCCGCCGAGTTCCGCGACCGCGGCATCGACCTGCGGTTGTGCACCGAGGCGACGGAGATCGACCTCGGCGGGGCGCGGGTGCGCGTGCGGGACGTGGACGGCGGCGCCGAGACCTGGGAGCCCTACGACCAGCTCATGATCGCGACGGGCGCGGTGCCGACCCGCCCGGAGCTGCCCGGCGCCGACGCCGGCGGCGTGCACGGCGTCCAGGTCCTCGACGACGGGATCGGCATCCGCCGCGTGCTGGAGCGCGAGAAGCCGCGCCGCGCCGTCGTCGTGGGCGGCGGCTACATCGGCCTGGAGATGGCCGAGGCGATGGTGACCCGCGGCCTGGACGTGGCGATCGTGGACGGAGCCGAGCAGCCGATGAGCACGCTCGACCCCGACATGGGCGCGCTCGTCGCGGACGCCGTCCGCGGGATCGGCGTCGACCTGCACCTCGGCGACCGGGTCGAGGGGTTCGAGACCGGGCCGGACGGGCGGGTCGCGGCGGTCCGCGCCGGGGGCCGCACGCTCCCCGCCGACCTGGTGATCCTCGGCCTCGGCGTCCGGCCCGGCAGCGACCTCGCCCGCGCCGCCGGGATCGAGACGGGCCCGACCAGCGGCATCGTCACCGACCGGCGGATGCGCACCCGGACCGAGCGGGTGTGGGCGGCGGGCGACTGCGTCGAGACCCGCCATCTCGTCTCCGGCCTGCCGGTCGCGATCGCGCTCGGCACGCACGCCAACAAGCAGGGCCGCGTCGCGGGGATCAACCTCGGCGGCGGCTACGCCACGTACCCCGGCGTGGTCGGCACCGCCGTCTCCAAGATCTGCCACGTCGAGGTCGCGCGGACCGGGCTGAACGAGCGCGAGGCGGCCGCCGCCGGGTTCGACGCGCTGAGCGTCGTGGTCGAGTCCACGACCCGCGCCGGCTACCACCCGGGCGCCACGCCGATGAAGACCAAGCTGATCGCCGAGCGCCGCTCCGGGCGGCTGCTCGGCGGGCAGATCGTCGGCGAGGAGAACGCCGCCAAGCGGATCGACGGCCTGGCCATCGCGCTGTGGAACCGGATGACCGTCGAGGAGATGACCGGCCTGGACCTCGGCTACGCGCCGCCGTTCTCGCCCGTCTGGGACCCGGTGCTGGTCGCCGCCCGCAAGGCCGCCGAACTCGTCGAGGAGGACATGCGCCGCTCCCCGTGACGCCGGCTTGATCGATCCGGTGGGGGAATGTCGGTGATCTCTCCTACGGTGCCGTCATGAGCACGACGGACACCGCGGCCGAGGCCCGCCCCGACGAGGACACCCTGGTGATGCCGGACGCGTGGCTGCGCCGGCTGCACCCCCGCCGCGACCGGCCGCACGCGTGGCCGCAGGCGCGCGTGGACGGCAAGGCGGCGGCGCGGGCGCGGGAGCTGATGGACGGTGCCCGGTCCGGTGTCGAGGAGGTGCTCGGCCTGCCCGGCACGCCGCCGGAGGTGGCCGCAGCGGCGCGCGCCTACCTGGGCGGCGAGGCCGACGCGGTCGGCGCGGCGGCGGTCGCGCTCGTCACCGCCCCGCTGCACGGGCAGCACAGGTACGGTGCGCAGAACCCGTACCTCGACGTGTGGATCGAGGAGCACGGGCTGCCGTTCGCCGCCTGCGCCTACATCGCGCTCGCGGGGCTGTGGGCCGACTTCACCATTTCCGGTTCCGCCATGGAGTGGAAAGGCGTCCGGCAGCGGACGTCCGGCGAGGGATTCTGCTGGTGGCTGCAGGAGGACACCGCGCAGCGGCTGCGGGCGATGCTCGCCGTCGCCGATGACGACGTGCACGGCGAGGCCGTGGAGCGGATGGCGCGCCACCGCGGCAGCACGCTGCAGAAGGCTGTCGCCTCCCACCTGATGCCCGAGCGGGCGGAGTGGTTCGCCGACCTGTGCGCCGACCCGCAGGGGACGCTGTCCGCGGTGGGGCAGGGGGACCGGTGGCTGCTCCTGTGCACGGTCGGGAAACGCGATCACCTCGACCTGTTCAGGCTGTCCCTCGACTACGACACCCGCAGCCCGAGCATCGTCGCCAGCCTGGTCGACGGGATCGGGCCGGACGCGGCACTGGACCTCCTGACCGGCGCGCTCGACGAGCCCTACCTCGACGGCGACGCGGCGCGGACGCTGCTCGACGCGCTGGCCGTCCTGCCGCTGGACGGCGCGTTCCAGGCGTTGCTGGACCGGCTCGACCGCAAGTACGTCAGTCCGGCGGCCCTCGCGGCGGCGCGGCGGTATCCGGCGCGGGCGCTCCGGCTGCTCGCCGCCGCGGCGAACCGGCTGGCGGTGGCGGAGCTGCTGCCGGCGTACGTCCGAGTCAATCCCGGGCTCGTCGACGAGCTGCTGCCGAGCCTGCCGGAGGACTCGCGGGCGGCGGTCGAGAAGGTCCGCGCCGCGGAGGCGCGCGTCCCGGAGGCCGATCCGGCGTCGCTGCCGCCGTTGCTGGTGGACCCGCCGTGGAACCGGCCCCGGACGAAGGCCAAGCCGGTCGTCATCAAGGACCTGCCCGCCCCCGGCACCCGCGCGATCGCGTGGCGGCCGGGGGAGCGCGAGGAGTGGACGGTCGACCTGCACCACCACTGGCGGTGGGCCGAGCGGCTGGAGTGGCCCGCGCAGGTCGCGAAGTACCGGAGCGGCGAGCTGCCCGGCCACCTGCACCCCATGCTGTTCACCGAGGCGCCGGAGGAGCTGGTCCGGCCGTTGCTGGCCGACTGGGAGCCGCCGGAACCCTGGTACGTCCAGGAGGAGTGGATGCGGGTCGTCGTCGCCCGGTTCGAGCTCGACGCGCTTCACGGCGTCCTGCTCGCGGCGCGCCGGGACCCGGCGAACATCGGCACGGTCCTGCTGCCGTTCGTCGGCGACGAGATCGCCCGGCTGATGGCGGACTGGCTCGTCCGCCTCAAGCAGGCGGGCCGCACGGCGCGCGCCTGGTTCACCCGGCACGGCGTCGCGGCCGTCCCGGCGCTGCTGCCCGGCGCGCTCGGCAAGGCGGGGGCGGAGCGGCGGGCCGCCGAGGCCGCGCTCCGGTTCGTCGCGTCCCGGCACGGCGCCGACGGCATCGTGGACGCGGCGCGCGCGCACGGCGACAAGGCCGCCGACGCGATCGAGGCGCTGCTCGCCGTCGACCCGCTGGACATCCTGCCCGCGAAGATCCCGGTGGTGGGCGACTGGGCGGACGTCCGGATGCTGCCGCAGATCCTGCTCCGCGGCCGCGAGCGCGCGCTTCCCGACGCGGCGGCCGCGCACGTCCTGACGATGCTGGCCATGTCGAAGCCCGGCGAGGTCTACGCGGGCGTCGACGCCGTCCGCGAGGTGTGCGACGAGGCGTCGCTGGCCGAGTTCGGATGGGCGCTGCTCCGGCGCTGGGAGGCCGAGGGCGGGCCGTCCAAGGAGGGCTGGGCGCTGACGCAGCTCGGATGGCTCGGCGACGACGACACCGTCCGCCGGCTCACCCCCGTCATCCGCGCCTGGCCCGGCGACGGCGGCCACGCCAAGGCGGTGACCGGCCTGGCGGTCCTCGCCGAGATCGGCACCGACGTCGCGCTGATGCACCTGCACTCGATCGCGCAGAAGGTGAAGTTCAAGGGGCTCCGGACGCGCGCCCAGGAGAAGATCGCGGAGGTCGCGGCCGGGCTGGAGCTGACCGCCGAGCAGCTCGCCGACCGGCTCGTCCCCGACTTCGGCCTCGACGCCGCCGGGACGATGACGCTCGACTACGGCCCGCGCCGCTTCGTCGTCGGGTTCGACGAGCAGCTCAAGCCCTACGTCGCCGACGAGGACGGCAAGCGCCGCAAGGCCCTGCCCAAGCCCGGCGCCAAGGACGACCCGCAGCTCGCGCCCGCCGCGTACAAGGCGTTCTCCGCGCTGAAGAAGGACGTCCGGACCGTCGCCGCCGACCTGATCACCCGCCTGGAGACGGCGATGGTGCGCAACCGCCGCTGGACCCTCACCGAGTTCCGGGAGCTGCTCGCCGGGCACCCGCTGGTCCGGCACCTCGTCCGGCGGCTGGTGTGGATCGCCGTCGAGGAGGACCAGTACAAGAGCATCACGTTCCGCGTCGCCGAGGACGGCACCTTCGCGGACGCGCACGACACCGCCCTGGACCTGCCCGAGACGGTCGTGGTCGGCGTCGTGCACCCCGTCCACCTCGCCGGGACGGACCTGGTCGCCGCGTGGTCGGAGGTGTTCGCCGACTACGAGATCCTGCAGCCGTTCCCGCAGCTCGGACGCCAGGTGCACGAGCTGACCGACGAGGAGGGCAAGAGCGGCCACCTCGCCCGGTTCGAGGGCGCGACCGTCCCGGCCGGCCGGATGCTCGGGCTGACCAAGCGCGGCTGGGAGCGCGGAGCGCCGCAGGACGCGGGCGTGGAGTGCTGGATCTCCCGTCCCGCCGGGCCGGGCCGGCACGTCGTCATCGACCTCGACCCGGGCATCGCCGTCGGCGCCCCGGACACGCTCGGCGACCAGACGCTGCGGCAGGTGTGCCTGTGCCGCCGCCAGGACGAGCTGTGGATGGGCCGCGGGAACCCGCTGCCGTTCGGCGAGCTCGACCCGGTCACCGCGTCCGAGGTCATCGCCGATCTGACCGCGCTCACCGCCGACGCCCGCTGAGCGGGCCCCTTGAGAGGAAACGCCGTGAAGGACGCGCCGCCCGCCGCGCTGCCCGCGAACCTGGTCGACCCGCCGTGGCTGCGCAAGCCGGCCGCGCCGAGGGCCGCGGCCGGGGGCACCGTCGTCCCCGGCCTCGAACCGCCGGGCGGCCGGCGCGTCGTCTGGGCGCCCGGCGAGCGCGCGGAGTGGGCGGCGGCCCGCCCCTACGGCGGGCCCTGGGCGGACGGCGACTGGGAACGGGAGGCCGAGGAGGTCCGCGACGGGTCGATGTACCTGCCGAGCCAGGCGGGGTTCCTGGCGAGCGCGCCCGAGCACATCGCCCGCCCGCTGCTGGCCACCTGGGAACCCCGCAAGGTGACCTGGGATTTCGCCCATTCGCTGAAGCCGATCGTCGCGCGTTTCGAGGACGCGGCGTGGGACGTGTCGGTCCGCATGGCGAAGGCGAACCCGCACGGGACCGGGCCCGTCCTGCTGCCGTTCCTCGGCGCGGACGTCGCCCGGCTGATGGCCGACTGGCTCTACCGGCTCAAGTCGGCGCGGCATCTCGCCCGCACCTGGTTCGCCCGGCACGGTCTCGAGGCCGTCCCGTACCTGGTGCCGGACGCGCTCGGTAAGCGCGTCGGCCCGCGCCGCAACGCGCTCCACGCGCTGCGGACCATCGAGGGCGACGTCGTGGAGGCGGCCCGCGTGCACGGCGACGAGGCCGCGCATGCCGTCGCGGCCCTGCTCGCGGACGAGCCGGAGCAGGCCGAACCCGCCCAAGCGGCAGAAGCCGCCGGACCTTCCCCGCTGGCTGCAAGGTCCGCAAGACCCTCCCCAAGCCCGGCGCCAAGGACGACCCGGCCCTCGCGCCGGACGCCCACCGGCGGTTCACCGAGCTGAAGAAGGACGTCCGCGCCGTCGCGTCCGTGCAGATCGCCCGGCTGGAGACCGCGATGGTCGAGGGCCGCACCTGGACGCCCGCCGAGTTCGCGGCGTTCCTCGTCCGGCACCCGCTGATGCGGCACATCGCGCGCCGCCTGGTCTGGACGTCCGGCGGCACCGCGTTCCGGCTCGCCGAGGACCGCACCCCCGCCGACGTCCACGACGACGCCTTCGACGTCGTGGACGATGTGCGGATCGCCCACCCGCTACTGCTCGGCGACGCCGTGGCCGCCTGGGCGGAGGTGTTCGCCGACTATGAGATCGTCCAGCCGTTCCCGCAGCTCGCCCGGCCCGTGTTCACCCTCGCCGACGGCGCGGGCCGCGACGGCACCCTCGCCCGCTTCGAAGGGGCGCGCGTGCCCACGGGGAGGATCCTCGGCCTGACCCGGACGGGCTGGGAGCGCGGCGCCGCGCTCGACGGCGGCGTCCAGCACTGGATCTCCCGCCCCGCCGGCCCCCACCACGTCGTGGTCGACCTCGACCCCGGGATCGCGGTCGGCTACGTCGACCTGAACCCCGAGCAGACGGTGGAGCACGTCCGGATCGCGCCCGCACCCGGCGAGTACGGGGCCGCGTCCCCGGTCGAGAACGGCTTCGCCGCCGTCGACCCGGTCCTGCTGTCAGAGATCCTCGCCGACCTCGCGAGCCTCGGCTGACGCCGCGTCCAGGGCGGCGAGGACGTCGGAGACGAGGTCGCCGGGGTTCTCCACCCCGACCGAGAACCGCACGAACCCAGGTGCGACGGCGTCGCCGCCCCAGCGTCCCCGCCGCTCGGCGGAACTGTGCACGGAACCGAAACTCGTCGCCTGGTTGACCAGCCGCATCGCGCCGAGGAAACGCTCCGCGAACGCCTCGTCCGGCAACGTGAAGGAGACGACGCACCCGAACCGCCGCATCTGCTTCGACGCGACCTCGTGCGACGGGTCGTCCGGCAATCCCGGATACCGCAGCCCGGCGACCTCCGGCCGCTTTCTCAACGCCTCGGCCAGCGCCAGCGCATTGGCGTCCTGCCGGTCCAGCCGCAATTCCAGAGTCGCCAACGAACGGTGCGCCAGCCACGCCTCCATCGGCCCCGGAATGGCGCCGACCGTCTTGCGCCACAGCCGCACGCTCTCCGCCAGCGCCGCGTCCCGCGTCGCGACATGCCCGAGCAGCAGGTCACCGTGCCCGGTCAGCGCCTTGGTGTCGCTCGCCACCGAGAAGTCCGCGCCCAGGTCCAGCGGACGCTGCCCGAGCGGTGTCGCGAGCGTGTTGTCGACCGCGACCAGCGCGCCCGCCTCGTGCGCCGCCTCCACCAGCCGTGCGATGTCGCACACGTCCAGATTCGGATTGGACGGCGTCTCCACCCACACCAGCCGGGCCCCGTCGAGCAGCTCCATCTGCGCGTCGCCCGCCGTCGGCCCCATCCGCACGACCGCCCCGTACGATTCGAGCCGCTCCTTCAGCGCCCGCGTCGTCTGGTAGCAGTCGTCCGGCAGCACGACCACGTCACCGGACCGCACCTGCGACAGCAGGACCGCCGCGATCGCCGCCATTCCCGACGAGAACGAGACGACCTCGGCGCCATCCTCCAGCTCCCCGATCGCCGCTTCCAGCAGCGTCCACGTCGGATTGGTGTCCCGCCCGTACGTGTAAGGCCCCACCGCCTCGCCCGGCAGATGGAAATACGCCGCGAAGACCGGCCCCGGCAAGGTCGGCGCGTACTTCCTCGCGGGCGGCCTCCCGGCCCCCACCGCCAGCGTCCCGTCCCCAACCTCACGCGTCACACGTCCTCCTCTTCACCGCCACCATCCTCGTTGAGTTGTGGGGGGGGGGGGGGGGGGGGGGGGGGGGGGGGGGGGGGCGGGGGCCGCCCCCCCCCCCCCCCCCCCCCCCCCCCCCCACAACTCAACGGAAGGCGGGGGCGGGGCTGGCGTCGGTTCGGCGCGCTGGCCGGTGCGGTCGCGCTCGTTCCGCTGGTCGGGCCGGTGGGGCTGCTCTTGGCGCCGGTCGGCCTGGTCGCGCTGCGGGGCTGCCCGTCCTGCTGGTTCATGGCGCTCGCGGAGACCCTGTCGCGGGGACGGCTGGAACGCTCGTGCGCGGACGGCGTGTGCGGTGTGTCCGTGGCCGCGCGGCCGGCCCCGGCGCGCGACTCGGCCAGAGAGCTCGAGGGGGCGCCGAACTGACCGCGGCGGCCGCGCGGAAATGTCGGAGCGCCGCCCTACGCTGGCGGCGCCGACATTTCCGATCTTGGGGTGGCCCGCCGGGACGCTCCTCTACCGTGAGGCGACATGGACGATCTCCCCCCGCTGCCGGACGAGGACGCCCTGACGCTTCCGGCCGCCTGGCGCCGCAGGCTGCACCCGAGACGCGGCGGGCTCCCCGGCCCGGCCTTCCCGGTCGACGGAGCGGCACCCGCGAGGGCGCGCGCGCTGGTGGAGAAGCCCGGCGGCCCCGTGGCGGCGATCGCCCCGGACGAGAGCGGCGCCCCGGACCTCGCGGAGGCCGCCCTGCGGCACCTGGCCGGGGAGCCCGGCCCGGCGGGCGCGGCGGCCGCCGCGGCCGTGGCCGTCCTGGACTTCACGCTGCGGAGGGCCGACGCCCCCTACGAGACCTTCATCGACTCCTGGGTCAGGCTCGGGCTGTCCACCGACCAGCTCGCCGACCGGATCGTCCCGGCGTTCGGGCTGGACTGCGACGGCACCATGACGCTCGACTACGGCCCGCGCCGCTTCACCGTCGGCTTCGACGAGGCACTCAGGCCGGTCGTCGCCGACGAGGCCGGCAAGGCCCGCAAATCCCTGCCGAAGCCCGGCGCGAAGGACGACCCGGCCCTCGCGCCGGCCGCGTACCGGACGTTCGCCGACCTGAAGAAGGACGTCCGCGCCGTCGCCGCCGACCTGCTGCGCCGCCTGGAGGACGCGATGGTCGCGCAGCGCCGCTGGACTCCCGCCGAGTTCGGCGAGCACATCGTCGGCCACCCCCTCGTCCGGCACGTCGCGCGCCGGCTCGTCTGGTTCGCGCAGGACGGCGACGCCGCCACCCCGTTCCGGATCGCCGAGGACCGCACCTACGCCGACGTCGGCGACGACCTCGTCGACGTGCCCGAGCACGCCGCCATCGGCCTCGCGCACCCCGTCCGGCTCGGCGACGCGCTCGGCGCGTGGTCCGAGGTGTTCGCCGACTACGAGATCCTCCAGCCGTTCCCGCAGCTCGGCCGCGCCGTCCACGCGCTCGCGGACGCCGAGCGCGACGGCGACCGGCTGGAGAGGTTCGAGCACCTGAAGGTGCCGCTCGGCACGGTGCTGGGCCTCACCGGCCGCGGCTGGGAGATCGGTGCGCCGCAGGACGGGGGCGTCCAGCGGTGGATCTCCCGCCGGGCCCCCCGGGGACCGGTACGTCGTCATCGACCTGGACCCCGGCCTGTACGCCGGCGAGCTCGCCGCGTCCGGCGATGTCCAGACCCTCGAGTACGTCTGGCTCGGCGCGGAGGCCACCGACCACCGGTACCGCTCCTCCGGGGACGCCCCGCCGCGCTTCGGCGACCTCGACGACGTCACCGCGTCCGAGATCCTCGCCGACCTCGCCCGCCTCACCGAAGCCGCCGTCTGACCCCGGAACGGACACCATGCCCGACACGACCGCAGACCACCAGAGACCGCCCGCCGAGGTGCGATTCGCCGACGAGCTGGAACGGCTCCGCGAGCACGACGACGGGCCGCGCCCGCCCGGCTGGGCGCTGAGCCTGACCGGCGCGCGCCGGTTCATCGTCGGTGACGACGCGCTCGGCGTGGCCCGCAAGTTCGTCGGGGACACCGCGCTCATCGACCGCGCCCTGGTGACCCTCGCCACGAGCCGCGGCCTGATGCTGGTCGGCGAGCCGGGCACCGCGAAGTCGCTGCTGTCGGAGCTGATCGCGGCGGCGGTGTCCGGGGCGTCCACGCTGACGATCCAGGGCGGCGCCGCCACGACCGAGGACCAGATCCGCTACTCGTGGAACTACGCGCTGCTGGTGTCGGAGGGCCCGTCGACGCGGTCGCTGGTGCCGGCGCCGCTGCTGACCGGGATGGCCGAGGGGAAGGTCGTCCGGTTCGAGGAGATCACCCGCTGCCCGCTGGAGGTGCAGGACTCGCTGCTGTCGCCGCTGTCCGACCGCGTCCTCGCGATCCCCGAGCTGTCCGGGCCGGAGTCGATGGTGTTCGCGCGCGAGGGGTTCAACGTGATCGCGACCGCGAACACCCGCGACCGCGGCGTCAACGAGATGAGCGCCGCGCTGAAGCGGCGGTTCAACTTCGAGACGGTGTTCCCCATCCCCGACTTCGCGACCGAGCTGGACCTGGTCGAGCGGGAGGCGGCGCGGCTGCTGGAGCGCAGCGGCGTCGGCGTCGCGCCGCGCCGGGACGTCCTGGAGGTCCTGGTCACCACGTTCCGGGAGCTGCGGAACGCCACCACCGAGGAGGGTCGGCCGATGGACCGGCTGTCGGCCGTGATGAGCACCGCGGAGGCGGTGTCGGTCGCGCACGCCGTCGGCGTGCGGGGCTGGTTCCTGCGCGGCGAGGCGGGCGGCGCCGCCGACATCGTCGAGTGCCTCGCCGGGACGGCCGCCAAGGACAGCCCGGACGACCTGACCCGGCTGCGCCGCTACCTGGAGCAGCAGGCGCCGCGGCGCGACGGCGAGCAGTGGAGGGCGCTGCACGCCGCCCGGCACCGGCTGCCCGGCTGATGGCCGTCACGTTCATCGGCGTCCGGCACCACAGCCCGGCGTGCGCGCGGCTCGTCCGCGACACGATCGCGCGGCTGCGGCCCGCGTACGTGCTGGTCGAGGGCCCCGCCGACGTCAACGGGCGGCTCGACGAGCTGCTCCTCGGCCACGCCCCGCCGATCGCGATCTACAGCTTCTACCGGGACGGCGAGCGGGTCCACTCCTCGTGGTCGCCGTTCTGCGACTACTCGCCGGAATGGACGGCGCTCAACGCGGGCCGGGCCGCCGGCGCGGAGCTGCGGTTCATCGACCTGCCCGCCTGGCATCCCGCGTTCGCCGAGCGCGGCAACCGGTACGCCGACGCCGAGCGCCGCTACGCCGACGCGACCGAGCGGCTGTGCCGGGAGTTCGCCGTCGACAACACCGACGTGCTGTGGGACCACCTCTTCGAGATCGACGCCGACCACCTGCCCGCCCGGCTCGACGCGTACTTCGACCTGGTGCGCGGCGAGGCGGAGCCGGGCCCCGACGACTCCGCGCGCGAGGCGTACATGGCCGCGTGGGTCCGCGCGGCGCACGCCGACGCTGATGACCGGCCGGTCGTCGTGGTGACCGGCGGGTTCCACAAGCCCGCGCTGGAGGCCCTCGCCCGCACCGGCGGCACCGGGTGGCCCGAGGTCCCCGCGCCGGGCGCGGACGCGATGGGCGGCAGCTTCCTCGTCCCGTACTCGTTCCGGCGGCTCGACGCGTTCACCGGCTACCAGTCCGGGATGCCGTCGCCGGAGTACTACCAGCGGCTCTGGGAGGACGGCCCGGACGGCGCCGCCGCCGCGCTCACCGAGAGGGTCGTGACCCGGCTGCGCGAGCGCAGGCAGGTGGTGTCGACCGCCGACCTGATCGCCGCGCGGACCCTCACCGAGGGCCTCACCCGGCTGCGCGGGCACCGCTCGCCCGCCCGCACCGACCTGCTCGACGGCCTGGTGTCCGCGCTGGTCGGCGAGGACCTCGACCAGCGGCTGCCGTGGACGGCGCGCGGCCCCCTCGCGCCGGGCGCGCACCCCGCCGTCGCCGAGATGGTGGCGGCGCTGAGCGGGGACCGCGTCGGCCGCCTGCACCCCGGCACCCCCGCGCCGCCGCTCGTCCACGACGCCGCCGCCGAACTGGAGCGGCTCGGCCTCGCGGCCGGCGGCCGGATCGCGGTGAAGCTGACCACCGCGCGGGGCCTGGAGCGCAGCCGCGCGCTGCACCGGCTGCGCGTGCTGGGCATCCCCGGCGTCGCGCGCGAGTCGGGCCCGGCGACCGGCGCCGACCCCGTCCTGGAGGAGGTCTGGCACCTCGACCCGTCCGACCCGGGCGGCGCCCGGCTCGCCGCGCTGATCGAGGCGGGCGCGTACGGGCCGACCCTCGGCGACGCCGCCGCAGCGGCCCTCGACGAGCGGACCGCCGCCGCGGGCGACGACATGGAGCGGCTCGCCGAGTCGCTGTTCGACGCGGCGCTGTGCGGCTGCGCCGGGCAGTCCGGCCGCATCGCCGCGTCCCTCGCCGCCGGGGTCGCGGGCGCGTCCGACCTCGGCGCGCTCGGCCGCGCGCTGGACGTCGTCCTCGGCCTGTGGCGGCACGACCACGTGCTCGGCACCGCCCGCAGCCCGCTGTTCGGCACCGTCATCGAGGAGTGCACGCAGCGGATCCTGTGGCTCGCCGAGGGGATCCGCGGCGGCCCGGCGCCCGCCGACCGCGCCCGGCTGCGGGCGCTCGCGGCGGCCCGCGACGCGCTGCTGCACGCCGCCGGGACGCTGCGCGTCGACCGGGACGCGGCGCTCGGCGTCGCCCGCCGCGTCGCCGCCGCCCCCGACGTCCCGCCCGACCTGCGCGGCGCCGGGTTCGGCCTCGCGAGGGCGCTCGGCGACACCGCCGACCCCGCCCGCGCGGTGCGCGGCGCCGCCGGGCCGCGGGTGTTCGGCGACTGGCTCGCCGGGCTGTTCGCGCTGGCCAGGCAGGAGGTCCTCGACCCCGGCGGGACCGTCCTCGCCGTCCTGGACGAGATGGTCGGCGCGCTCACCGACGAGGACTTCCTCATCGCGCTGCCCGCGCTGCGGCAGGCGTTCGAGTACTTCCCGCCGCGCGAGCGCGAGACGATCGCCGAGCGGCTGCTGGCCCGCCGCGGCCTGCGCGGGTCCGCGCGCTCGCTGCTGCGCGCCCCCCGCGACCCCCTCGTCATCGCCGAAGCGCGCGCCCTGGAGGAGCGCGTCGACCGCGCCCTCGACGCCGCCGGACTCACCGGAGGACGACCGTGACCTCACCCGGGACCCCGCCCGAGACGCCCGCCGGGGACCTGGAGCGCTGGCGGCTGATCCTCGGCGCGCCCGCCGGCGGCGCCACCGGGCCGCTCGGCGGCGACGCCGCCGCCCGCGACCGCGCCCTCGACTGGCTCTACGGCCGCGACCCCGACCTCGCGCGCCGCGGCGTCCGCCGCGGCGCCGGCTCCGGGGCCGGCGGCACCGGCGACCGATCCGGCGACCGGACCGGCGGCGACGGGCCGTCCGCGCTCACCACCGTCGACTGGCTGGACGACGTGCACCGGCTGTTCCCCAAGGAGACCATCGAGCGGCTCGAACGCGACGCCGTCGAGCGCTACGAGATCCACGACATCGTCACCGACCCGGCCGTGCTGGAGCGGATCGAGCCGGACCGGTCGCTGCTGCGTGCCGTCATGCGCACCAAGCACCTGATGAACCCGGAGGTCCTCGCGCTCGCGCGGCGAATCGTCGAGGCCGTGGTGCGGGAGCTGATGGACAAGCTCGCGACGGAGGTCAGGCAGGCGTTCCACGGCACCCGGTCGCGGCGCCCCAGTCGCATCCGCAACTCCCGCAACTTCGACTTCCGCGCGACGATCCGCGCCAACCTCGCGCACTACCGCCCCGACGAGCGCCGCCTCTACATCGAGCAGCCGCGGTTCGTGTCGCGGACGCGGCGGCACGTCGAGCAGTGGCAGATGATCCTGCTGGTCGACCAGTCCGGCTCGATGCTCGACTCGGTGATCCACTCGGCGGTCACCGCCGCCTGCCTGTGGGGGCTGCCGGGCCTGAAGACCCACCTCGTCGCGTTCGACACCGCCGTCGTGGACCTGACGTCCGACGTCACCGACCCGGTGGAGCTGCTGATGAAGGTGCAGCTCGGCGGCGGCACCGACATCGCCCGCGCGGTCGCCTACGGCGCCGGGCTGGTCGACAACCCGCGCCGCGCGATCGTCGCCGTCATCAGCGACTTCTACGAGGGCGGCGACCCCGGACGGCTCGTCCGGGAGGTGCGGAAGCTCGTCGAGCAGGGCACCTGCGTGCTCGGCCTCGCCGCGCTGGACGAGGAGGCGAACCCGGCGTTCGACCGCGACATGGGGAGCCGGCTGGCCGCGGTGGGCGCGCACGTCGGCGCGATGACGCCCGGCCGGCTCGCCGAGTTCGTCGCGGAGAGGATCGGGTCGTGACGCGCGCCGACCTGCTCGCGCTGACCCCGGACGCGCTCGCCGCCCTCGCCAACCGCGGGTTGGTCAAGCGCGCCGCGAAGGACCTGGACGCGGGCGACGGCCCGGAGATCACCGTCGCGCCGGACGGCGGCGTCGAGGGCCGCTACCCGGGCGGGGTCACGGCCGCGCTGCCCGCGGGCGCCGGACTGGAGGCCGCGACCTGCACCTGCGCCGCGACCGGGACGTGCCGCCACCAGATCTGCCTCGTCCTGGCCTACCAGCGCGACGCCGCCACCGGCACCGCCCCGGACGCGGACGCCGCCGAGCCCGCCCCCGCCGAGGTCACCGACTGGTCGCCCGGATCGCTCGACGACGACGCGCTCGCCGCCGTCCTCGGCCGCCGCGCCCTCACCGCCGCCCGCCGCACGCACCGCGCCGGGTACTCCGCCGCGATCCACCGGCCGACGCCGGACGACCCCGTCGCCCGCGTCGAGCTGCAGACCTGCACCGTCCGGTTCCTGGTGCCGGGCGAGCTCGGCTACGTGCACACCGACGCGGTCGCGTCCGTCCGCGGCGAGATGACCGTGCTGGCCGCCTGGGCGTTCCGCGCCGCCGACGAGCGCGGCCTGACCGGCTCCGACGTCCGGCTCGACGTCGGCGGCGACGGGACGAGCGGGCAGGAAAAGGCCGGGAACGCCTCCGGCGGGCTCGCCGCGGCCGTCCGCCTCGTGGACCAGGTGCTCCTGGAGGGCGCCGTGCACGCCGGGCCCGTCCTCGCCACCGCGCTGCGCCGCACCGCCGCCGAGCTAGCCGCGCGGAACCTGCACTGGCCCGCCGGCGCCGTCGACGACCTCGCCGGGCAGCTCGCCGCCTACCACGACCGCGACGCTGCGCACGACCCGGCGCGGTTCGCCGCGCTCATCGCCGAGGTGCACGCGCGGCACCGCGCGTCCGCCGCCGGCGGCACCCGCTCGCAGGTGCTCGGCACCGACGAGTCCGCCGAGACGCCGCTGCGCCGCGTCCGGCTCGCCGCGCTCGGCTGCCGCGTCGGCGGTACGGACCTGGTCCGCACCGCCGACGTGTTCCTCGCGCACGCCGGCACCGGCGTCGTCCTGGTGCTCAAGCGGCGCTGGAACGTCCCGGACGGCGAGGCGCTCACCGGCGCCGACCTCGCCGGACGCCGCATCCTCGGGTCCCCGCTGCGCGCGCTCGCCGCCGCGAACGTGGTGTCCGAGAGCGCCTCCCGCAGCGCCGGACGGGTCGTCCGCGTCGCCGCCGGGCGGATCGCCAAGACGACCGTCACCCCGCTCGGCAACGCCTGGGAGGGGCTGCCCGCCGGGCTGCTCGTCCGCGACCTGAAGCGCGAGGAGCGGGCGCTGGACGTGCTGCCGCCCCGGCTGATCCGGCCGCGGGTGGAGGCCGAGCTGGTGCGCGCGGTCGAGATCGCCGAGGTGCGGGACGTCGGCTACCACCCCGGCGCGCAGCGCCTCGAGGCGCTGGTCGCGGACGCTTCGGGCGCGACGGCCGTCGTGTCCGCCGAGCACGGCGCGTACCGGCCGGGCGCGCTCGACGCGCTCGCCGCGGCGCTGGCCGACGCGCCCCGCATGGTGGCCGGCGCCGTCCGCCGCGACCGGGGCGGGCTCGTCATCGACCCGTTCGCCGTGCTGACGGCGTCGGGACCCGTCGTCCCCGACCTGGCGCCGGGCGACGGCGCCGCCGTGCTGGACGGCCCGTCCGCCGCCGCGCCCGACCCGCTCGGCGACGCCGTCCGGGCCGGGCTCGACGTCTGCGCCGAGGCCGCGCACCGCGGCCTGCTGCACGCCGCGCCCGGCCTGCGCGACCGGATCGCCCGCACCGGCGAGGACCTGGCGCGCATCGGCCTGCGCGCCGCCGGCGCCACGCTCGCCGACCTCGCCGGGACGGTCGGCTCCGACGACCCGGACCGCATCGCGGAGGCCTGGGCCACCGCGCACATCCGCCTGCTGGCGACCGCCGAACTCCGCTGACGGGATGCACGGGCCCGGGCGGGCGCGGCGGCGCCCGTCACGCCCGGCAGGTCAGGGGACGGCCGCCGTTGTAGTCGACCATCTCCTGCAGGGCCGTGGCGGCGTCGATCTCGCCGCCCGGCTCCAGGCCGTCCAGCTCGGCGTAGGCGCGGTGCAGGTTGCCGACGATGCGCTCGGAGTCGGTCAGCTCCGCGTACGCGCCGAGGTCGGCCTCCCGCGCCGCCTCCAGCGGCGACAGCCCGGCGGCCTTGCCGTCCGCCGCCGTCGCCTGCAGGAACCGCAGGTAGCCGAGGACGCGGCCGATCAGCTCCGGGCCCGCGACGGGGCCGTGGCCCGGGACGATCACCGCCGCGTCCAGCGGCGCGACGACCTCCTCCAGCACCGCGATCGCGCCCGCCACCGACCCCTGCAGGACGAACGGGGTGCCGCCGTTGAACAGCAGGTCGCCGCAGAACAGCACGCGGCGCTCCGGGAGCCACACGATCGAGTCGTTGGTGGTGTGCGCGGCGGTGCCGACGTGCCGGACCTCGCAGCGCAGGTTCCCGGCCCACAGCGTCACGCCGTCGGTGTAGGTGAGGAACGGCGGCTCGACCTCGACGCCGCCCCACTCGACCTTCGTCCAGAACGGCTCGTCGAACGGCTCGCCCCACGCGAGCGCGCTCTCGCGGGTCCGTTCGTGGCCGACGATCGTCGCGCCGGAGAACAGGTAGTTGCCGAAGGTGTGGTCGCCGTGGTGGTGGGTGTTCACCAGCGTCCGGACGGGCCGGTCGGTGACGGTCCGGATCGCGTCCAGGTAGGCGCGGGTGCGGCGCTCGGTCGAGCACGCGTCGACGCTGATCACGCCCCGCTCGGCGGCGACGAAGCCGGTGTTGTTGATCCACCAGGTGCCGTCGGGCTGGACGTAGGCGAACACGCCGTCCGACACCTCCTCGAGGCGGGGCTCGCCGGGGCCGTCGCGTCCGGGCACGTCGCTCATGTGTCCTCCAGGTCCTCGGACGTACCCTACGAGGATTCACGCGGCCCGGTCGATGCGGACCGTCTCGATCCACCGGGGCGGGTCGGGCGCGCCGTCGCCGACCAGCGCGGCGATCAGCCGGCACGACGGCGACTCGGCGGGCCACGGCGTGTACCCGTCGGTGAGGACGATCACGACCTGCGGCCGGTCGCGGTCCGCGAGCGCCCGCTCGATCCCGACCCGCATGTCGGTGCCGCCGCCCCCGCCGAGCTCGACCTGCCCGGCGGACGCCACCCGCGACACCGCCTGTACGTCGGCGTCGCAGGCCAGGACGCTCACCCGGTTCCCCCGGACGCCGACCTCCCGCAGTACCCCGGTGACCTCCGCGAGCGCCGCCGCGAGCTCGCCGTCCCCCATCGACCCGGACGTGTCGATCACGATCGCGACGCGGGGCAGCGGGCGGCGCAGGCTCGGCAGCACGGCCCCGCGCAGTGCCGGGGTGCGGCGCGACGGCCGCCGGTAGGTGTAGTCGACGGCGCCGCCCGCCCACGCGACCGCCTCCCGCACCGCGCCCGCCAGCATCCGCCGCCAGTCCACGACCGGTTCGAGGACCTGGTCGGCCCACCGCCGCCACCCGCCCGGCAGGCTTCCGCGCGCCCGCTGGTGCGCGCGCATCGCCTCCGCGGTCGCGCGCCGCAGCGCCTCCGCCTCGGTCGCGCGGACCGACGGCGCGCCCGCCCCGTCCAGGTCCCACGGCATCGGCACGCCGTGCGCGCCCGACCCGCAGTCGTGGTGCGGCTGCGCCGGGACGCCCTTCAGGTACTCCTCGAACATCCGCCCCTCGGGCAGCCCGAAGTCGCGGGGATGCACCCGGCCGGCGGGCAGCGGCAGCCCGTCGGCGAGCAGGTCGTCGTTGATCTCGCAGTCCTCCGCGATGTTGACCCGCCCGTGGTCGCGCTGGTCGGCGGCCGGCAGCCGGGACGCGCGGCCGTGGTGGTCGCGCAGCAGGTGCGCCGCCTCGTGGATCCACACGCCCGCCAGCTCCTCGACCGGCGTGGCGTCCACGAACGCGGGGGAGACGTAGCACCGCCAGTGCCGGTCGACGCCCATCGTCGGCACGCGGTCGCTCGGCACGACCGTCAGCGAGTACAGCGCGGACGCCAGGTAGGGCCGGTCGCCGGCGGCCTTGTAGCGGGCGGCGAGCAGCTTCGTCCGGTCCAGCACGGCGGTCACGCGCTCGGCAGCGCGCCGGACAGCCGCAGGATGTCGAGGAACGCGTCGATCCCCGGCGGCACCGGCCAGCGGACGTCCCGCAGCGCCGCGAGGTCGGCCGCGGCGCGCGCCGCCACGTCCGGGACGCCCGCGTCGACCGCCTTCGCCAGCACCTCCCAGCCCGCCTCCCACCGCCGGCGGGTGCAGTCGCTCTGCACCGAGGACACCACCGCGGTCAGGAACGCCAGCTGCCGGTCGCCGCGCTCGGGCAGCGCGAACGCCTTCGGGTCGGCCAGCACCCGGTCGGGGTCGGGCAGGTCCAGCTCCTCCAGGTAGGAGAGCAGCTCGATGCCCGCGCCGTCGCCGATCGCGCCGACCACCGCGGCGGCCACCGCGTCCTGCCCGGCGCCCGTCGCGTACCCGGTGGCGAGCAGCCGCAGCGCCATCTCCCAGCTGCGCGGCGACGGCCACGCGCCGCCGCGCGCCTCGGCGTCCTCCGGCAGGTGGTGCGCCAGGCCCGGACGCGCCGTGAGGAAACCGGACACGGCGCCGCGCGCGCGGGCGATCGCGGCGGGCGCCTTCGTCCCGTCCACCACCGGGACGGTCAGCTCCGGCCACGTGCCCGCCATCCCGCGCGCCACCGTGCGCGGGTCGTGCGTCCAGCGCAGGTGGACGAACCGGTTCGCCAGCGGCGGCGACAGGTGCCAGCCGTCCGCCGCGCTCGCCGGCGGGTTCGCCGCCGCGACGACCCGGACCGGCTCCGGCAGCCGCAGGCTGCCGACCCGCCGCTCCAGCACGACCCGCAGCAGCGCCGCCTGCACCGCGGGCGGCGCCGAGGACAGCTCGTCGAAGAACACGATGCCGCGGCCCGCCGACGCGAGCCGCACCGCCCAGTCCGGCGGCGCCATCGGCACCCCGGTCGCGGCCGGGTCGTCGCCGATGACCGGCAGCCCGGCGAAGTCGGACGGCTCGTGCACGCTGGCGATCACCGTCTCCAGCGGCACCCCGAGGCCCTCCGCGAGCCGCTCCATGCCCGCGGACTTGCCGATGCCCGGCTCGCCCCACAGCAGCACCGGGATGTTCGCCGACACCGCCAGCGCCAGCGCCTCCAGCTGCACGCTGCGCGCCGGCTCGGCCCGCCATGCGGCGGCCCGCCGGTTCAGCTCGTCCGCCGCGTCCAGCGGCCCCGTCACGGTCTCGGTGGTCACAGCACGAACTCCAGATCCTCGCGTTTCGCTCGCTCGATCGCCTTCGGCAGGGTGTCCGGACGCCCGGCCGCCCGCGCGGCGCCGTCCGGTGTCCGCGGGCTCGCACCCGCGTCCAGCAGCGCCCGCACGAAGGCGGGCGAGCCGTGGTTCAGCACGGCGACCAGGACCGGCGTGAGCCCCTCGCAGTCGGTCGCGTCGAGATCCAGGCCGGCGTCCAGCAGGCGCGGCAGCAGCACCTCGTGGTCCATCGCGTAGAGGGCGTGCAGCAGCGTCCAGCGGCGCCCGTCGCGGACGCGCGGGTCGAGCCCCGCGTCCAGCAGCCGCAGGACGCCTTCGGTGTCGCCGTGCGCCGCCCGCAGGAACACCTCCCGGCGGTGCGCGCGGAGCGCGCGCGGCAGCCACCCCGTTCCCGTTCGCCAGGTCCGGTGGGCGACGAAACAGCCGTTCACGGTGCCGCCGAACGCCCCGAGCGCCTGCTCGCGGCGCCGCTCCTCATCGGCGTGCGGGATCCGCAGGCCGCCGTCGCCGGAGCGGACGAGGTGCCACTCGCCCTGGCAGCGCACCCGGACCGGCGGCGGCAGCCGCGCGTCCGGCGGCCCGGCCGGACGGTCCGGGGCCGGGCGCGCCGGGAACAGCGCCGACCGCACGAGCGGATGCAGCTCGTCCGGCGCGACCAGCCCGGCGCGCAGCAGGGCGAGGTCGGGAAGGGCGTGCCAGCAGCCCGGGGACGGGCGGCGCCGCCTGGACTCCTCGGGGGTCGCCACCCACAGCAGCGGGCGCCGGTGCCGTCCGCCCGCCTCCACGTGCAGCCCGAAGCGGTGATCGGGCAGGCGGACCGACAGCGACGCGGTGCCGCCGCCGGTCACGCGCTCGATCTGGTGCGCGAGCATCGGCGCGCAGCCGGCCAGCAGGGCGAGCCGGGACCAGGTCTGCCGCTCGGTCGGGCGCCCGCCGGGCCGCTGCTCCACGATCACGCCGATGCCGGCGGCGGCGAACGCGGCGGCGATGGCCTCGTCGCCGCCGTCCGGCCGCTCGGCGAGCAGCGCGGACCGCTCGCTGCGGGCCGCGCGGTCACCCGCCTCCAGGTGGGATGGGGGCAGGTCGGATGCGGGCAGGTCGGCGGGGTCGCGGGGCGTGCCGTCGGCGGCGAAGAACGGCGCGCGGACGTCGCCCCCGTAGTGGCCGAGCAGCCCGCGGTGGTGCCGGTCGTCGAACAGGTACGGCACGACCGACCAGTCCGCCCACTCCCGGACCGCGACACCGAACTCCAGGGTCAGCCGCTGCGGTGCCGACGGCGAGGGCGGCGCCGTGACGCTGAGCGCCGGGACCGGGCCGCGCGGGGACGTCCCGTACCGCGCGAGGACCACCCGGAACCCGGAGGTGAGCGCGGTGAGGCCGCCGCGGTCGGTCACGTCCCGGGGCAGGTGCCAGTGCAGCAGGTCGGGGACGAGGTGGCGCAGATCCTTCTCGAGCCGCGCGCGGACGTCCGCGCCGAACTCGCGGCCCGCGTCAGCCAGATCGAACGCGACGTCGACGTTCGCCGCCGCGCAGGCGCCCCGCCAGTCCCCGGCCGCCCGCCGCTCGGCGGCGCGCTCGATCCACCCGCGCGGGACCGCGAGCCGGCGGACCTGGCGCCATGCCCGCAGCGACGAGGGGAACGACGGGTCTCGGCGTGGGCGCGTCAACGGTAGACGCTCGCGATCGCGTGCACGTCGGGGTGCGGGCGGCCCGCCGGACGCAGCCGCTGCGCGAACGCGCGCTTCACCTTGCGCGGGACGCCGGGGCCGAGTCCCACGTACTCCAGCCGGCTGTCCGCGCCGACGCCCGCCAGCAGCGTCTTCGCGCCGCGCCCGGTGACACCGGTGTGGCTCAGCCCGAGCCGGCGCAGCGGGCTGCCGGGCAGCGCCGCCGCGAGCGCCGCCGCGCCCTCGTCGCCGGTGGCGTTCGGCGGCGCGCCGAGCGCCCGCTCCGACGGCGGGCGGCTCAGGTCGAGCGCCTCGATCGCGTCCAGCGCCCCGGCCAGCGACCGCGCGCCGGCCGGCCCGACGCCGTTCCCGCCGAGCCCGAACCGGACGGGCCGCCCCGCCCGCGCAGCCGCCGACGCCAGGACGGCGGCGCCGCCGTCGCCGAGGTGGTTGGCGGGCGCGTACAGCTCGCGGACGCCCGCGTCGCGGACCAGCGCGGCCAGCAGGTCCGCCGCGTCCGGCCCGATGCCGTTCCCGCCGAGGAACAGCCGCTCCAGCGGCGCGTCCCGGGCGACGAGCGCGTCGAGCAGCGCCCGCAGACCCTCCTTACCGAGACCGGTGTTGACCAGGTCGAGCGTCCGGATCGCCGCGTTGCGCCGCAGCATCGCGGCGAGCGCCCGCGCGCCCGCGTCGCCGACCGGGTTGCGCTTCAGCCACAGCGCCCGCACCTCGCCGTCGGACGCGAGCCGGTCCGCGAGCGCCGCCGCGCCCTCGCCGTCGATGCGGTTGCAGCCGAGGTAGAGCGTCCGGACGCCGTGGCCCGGCGCCAGCGCGGCGGCGATCGTCCGCGCGCCCTCGACGCCCATCGCGTTCGTCCCGAGCAGCAGGTGCACCGCGTGCGGCGACGCGACCGCCGCCGGGACGAGCCGCGCCACGCCCGCCGCGCCCAGCCCCTGCTTGCACAGGTCCACCCGGCCGTCGCCGCGCAGCGTCCCGACCGGGAACGCCTCGTCGCCGCCGACCGGCGCCGCGTCGGCGAGCCGCGCCAGCAGCGGTGCGAGCGCGGCCGGGTCGGCGGGCGGCACGTCCGGGTGCTCGATCGCCGGGCAGCGTACGGGGGTCGGCTCCATGCTGTTCACCACTCCACCGGTCGGTAGTCCTTCAGGAACACGCCGGACAGCCGCTCGCCGCCGACGCCCCGCACGACCGGGTCGTACACCCGGGCCGCGCCGTCGATCACGTCCAGCGGCGGCCGGAACCCGGCGGCGAACTGCGCGAGCTTGCCGGGGTGCGGCCGCTCGTCGGTCACCCAGCCGGTGTCCACGCTGGTCATGTGGACGCCCGCCGCCGCGTAGTCGGCGGCGGACGTGCGGGTCATCATGTTGAGCGCCGCCTTCGCCATGTTCGTGTGCGGGTGGCGGACGGTCTTGTGCTCGCGGGAGAAGCTGCCCTCCATCGCCGACACCTGCACCACGTACCGGTCGGGGAACGGCGACGCCTCCAGCAGCCCGCGCAGCCGCGAGGTCAGCAGGAACGGCGCGAACGCGTTCACCATCTGGACCTCCAGCCACTCGGCCGGGTCGACCTCGTGCAGCCGCAGCGTCCAGCTGTTGCGGTCGCGCAGGTCGAGGGGCTGCCCGGTCTCGTCGGTGAGCCCCGCGGGGAACAGCGCGTCGTCCCGCACCGCGAGCGCCGCCGCCGGGCCCGCCTCGAGCTCGGCCCGGCCGCCCTCGGCGATGTCGACGCGCGCCGCCGCGCCGGACAGCGGCAGCGCCTCCGCCGCGCGGACCTCGCGGTGGTAGGCGGGCGGCCGCCGGACGGTCTGCGCCGCGTTGTTCACCAGGACGTCCAGGTGGTCGAACCGGGCGTGCACCGCGTCCAGCAGCCCCGCGACGCCCGGCAGGTCCAGCAGGTCGACGCCGTGGACGTGCAGCCGCGGCAGCCAGTCGGCGGAGTCGGGCACGGCCGCGAACCGGCGCGCCGCGTCGCGCGGGAACCGGGTGGTGACCAGCACCTCCGCGCCGTCCCGCAGCATCTTCAGCGCCACCTGGAAGCCGATCTTGATCCGGCCGCCGGTGACCAGCGCGCGCCGCCCGCGCAGGTCGCAGCGGGCGTGCCGGCGCGCCAGGTTCTCCGCCGCGCACGGCGGGCACATCAGGTGGTAGTCGGGGTGCACGTCCCGGTAGGGCGCCTTGCAGACGTAGCAGGTCCGCGCCCGCGACAGCACCCGCCCGGACACGGGCCCGGCCGGCGCGGGCTCGGGATCGGCGCCGGGGTTCTGGTCCTGGAACCGGGTGGCGGCGGCCATCGCGTCGAGGTCCTCGGCGCGCCGCCGCGTCCTGCGGGCGGCTTTGCGCGCCTTCTTGCCGGACCGGTGCAGTTGCGACGCCGCCTCGTGCACGGCCCGCCAGCGCGGATCGTCCGGATCGGTGGCCCGCGCGCGCTCCAGCAGCCGGAGGCAGGCCTCGACCTCCTCGGGGCGGGGCGCCTCGTCCTCGACCGGCGGTCGCGGCTCCCCGGCTCGCGCAACGGCCGTCACTGCACTCCCTCGCCCCCCGGTCAGACGACTAAGGGTGGAGCTGGCCGGATTCGAACCGGCGTCCTCCAACTTGCATGGTTGGTGCGCCGACCACTGCGCTACAGCCCCACCACCGGCAGCGTAACGGAACCATCCTGGCGAACCACCCGAATTTCGGCGATCTTCACGACCGGGCGAGCAGCGGTTCGAGGTCCGTCCGCGCGTGGTCCCGGACAAGCCGCGCGAACGTCCTCCGGGCGCCGATGGCGCCCGCCGCGGCGTCCCTGCTCGCGCCGGCCTCCAGCAGGGCCCGGACGGCGTCCGCCGAGCCGTGCTCGGTGACCGCCGTGGACAGCGGTGTCCGGCCCGACCTGTCGCGCGCGTCGACGTCGAGCCCGGCCGCCAGCAGCCGGGGAAGGACGAGGCGGTGGTCCATGGCGTACAGGAAGTGCAGCAGCGTGCGCCCCTCGCCGTCGCGCGCATGGGGGTCCATCCCCGCGTCCAGCAGCTGGAGCACGCCGGGAGTGTCGCCGTGCACCGCCCGCAGGAACAGCTCGCTCCGCCGGCGCCGCAGCTCGCGCGGCAGCCGGCCGCGGCCCGTCCGCCACGCCTCCCGCACCGCGAAGCACCGGGAGACCTCGCCGCCGAACGCGCGCAGCGCCTGCTCGCGCCCGTCCTCCTCCGCGGTGTGCGGCCCCGACAGCGCGCCGCCGGACCAGCGGACCTCGTGCCACTCGCCCCGGCAGCGGACCCGTACGGGCACCGGCGGCTCCGGATCCGGCGGCCCGGCGGGTCCCGCGGCTGCGGGGAACAGCGCGGACCGGACCAGCGGATGCAGTTCGTCCGGGGTGATCATCCCCGTGAGCAGCAGGTCGGCGTCGGGGAGCATCCACCAGTGGTCCGGTTTCGGCGCGTCCCGGAGCTCGTCCCGCGCCCCCGGTCGCACCAGCGGGCGCGCGCGCCCGCCGCCCGCCTCCACGGCCACGGTCCGGCTCGGGTCGTACGGCGCTCCGAGGACGACGGTGACCGGGCCGCCGCCGCGCTCGGTGACCAGGCGGCCCAGCCGGCCGGCCAGCATCGGCGGCCGTTCGAGGTACGCGCGGACGCCGTCCATGAACCGGTCCCGGCCGTTCGGGTCCGGCGGCGGCCGAAGGTCGAAGCCCGCGGCGGAGAAGGCGCCGGCGACGTCGCCGCGCTCGTAGCGCAGGATCGACCATTCGGCGCGCGCCACGGCGTCGCCCGGGCCCGGATCGGACACGGGCCGGTCCTCCGGGGCCAGCGGCGTCCCGTCGGCGTGGAAGAACGGGATGCGGCCGGCGCCGCCGAGGTCGTCGATCAGCTCGCCGCAGTGCCGGTCGTCGAACAGGCGGCGCGCGCCCGTCCAGTCGCGCGCCCAACGGGCGGCCTCGGCGGAGACCACCAGCCGCAGCCGTTGCGGCGCCCGCAGGGACGGCGGGCCGAACACCTGGAGCACCGGGCCGCCGTCGCCGTACCGCGCGAGGACGAATCGCAGATGCGCGTCGAAGACGCTCAGGTCGCCGGACCCGCGGGGCAGGTGCCAGCGGAGCAGGTCGGGCACGAGGTGCCGCAGATCCTCGGAGAGCCGGCGGGCCACGGCGGACCCGTGCTCGCGCGCCACGCCGTCCAGCGTGAACCTGACGTCCACGTGCGCCGCGGCGCAGGCGCCGCGCCAGTCGCCCGCCCGCCGGCGCCGGGCCGACCGCTCGATCATCCACCGGGGGACCCGGTGGCGGCGCGTCCGCCGCCAGGCGTGGAGATAGCCGCGGTACCATCCGACGGGCACCACGGGCGGGACGATCTGAGCGTCGTCCGCCACCCGTCCCCCCATCGCCGCATCAGGGGCAGGACCGGCCGGAATCGAACCGGCGTCCTCCGCCGTGCAGGCGGTGCGTCGACCTCTGCGCTACGGCCCTGCCGGGCGGCAGCCTAGCCGCCCCGGCGCGGCGGGACGAGGCGTCACTGCTCGGGCACGGTGGTGAGCAGGTGCGGACGCGGGGAGCTGCGGCGGGCCGGCGGCTCCTGCGACCCGGCGGAGCGGAGCACGTCGGCCGCGCCGATGACGGCGGCGTCGCCGGTGTCGTCGCCGATGCGCGCGGCCAGGCCGGTGCGCTCCCGGATGAGCCGGTCCAGGCCCGGCAGCCGGGCGGTGCCGCCGGTCAGGGTGATGCCGACGCCGAGCAGCTCCCCGGAGATCTCCGGCCCGCAGCCGGACAGCCCCCGCTGGATCGCGGCGACGATCTCCGCGACCGGCGCGGCGATGGCGCGGGCCACGTCGGCGGTGGTGAGGACGATCCCGCGCGGCAGGCCGGTGGTGAGGTCGCGGCCGTGCACGACGGTCTGCCGCAGCGGGCGGCGGCCGATCGGCGGCACCGCGCCGACCTCCAGCTTCGCGGCCTCGGCGCTCGCCGGCGAGATCCGCACCTTGTGCTCGCGGCGGACCAGCGCGACGATCGCCCGGTCCAGGGACGAGCCGCCGACCAGCGCGGTGTGCGAGGTGACCAGCCCGCCGAAGGAGATGACGCCGATGTCGGTGATGTCGGCGCCGATGTCGGCGACGACCACGATCTCCGGCCGCCCGGAGGAGGTCAGCCCCATCCCGACCGCGGCGGCGATCGGCGTCGGCACGAGGGTGAGGCGGCGCGCGCCGGCCTGGAACGCCGAGAACTGCAGCGCCCGGTAGTGCACCGACGACATGCCGCTCGGCACCGTCACGACCAGCCGCGGCCGCGCGGTGTAGCGGCGCTTGTGGTGGGTGCGGACAAGGGCGCGCATCAGGTACTCGGCCTCGTCGGTCTCGGTGGGCGCGCCCTCGCGGATGGGCCGGACGAGGCGCACGTCGGGGTTGCGCCCGGCCATCTCCTGCGCGGGAAGGCCGAGCGCGAGGATCTTGCCGGTGTGCAGGCAGCGGGCCAGCAGCGACGGTTCGCGCGCGACGACCCCGCGGTCCCGCACATGCATCCGCACCGTCGCGCTCCCCAGGTCGATGGCGGTGTCCCGGCCCGCGAAGTCCCACATCGCGTCCCCTTCCCTGTCGCCCTGTCAGCTGTCGCCCTGCGGTCGCAGAGTGCTGATGCCCTGCCGACCTGCGGCGATGCCCATCGGCGGGTAAGCGAATCGCAACGTCCCGGCGATCAGCGGTCCGGAATTCCGGATACGGCGGCCGGCGGCCCGCGCCCGCCCGGCCGCCAGTGCCGAGCGGACGTCAAGAGATCATGTGCGGACGGTGTCGCGCCGCCGGGGAAGGCGGCCTACCGTTGATCACGACGGACCGCTGACCGCGACAGCCCCCGGACGGGAGACGGCGCCCATGAGCGAAGAGCCCCGGATCGACACGACCGTTCCGCACTCCGCGCGGATCTGGAACTACTGGCTCGGCGGCAAGGACAACTACCCCGTCGACCGGGAGGCCGGCGACCGGTTCCTCACGGTCTATCCGGGCATGACCGACGTCGCGCGGGCCGTCCGGCACTTCCTCGCGCGGACCGTCCGGTACCTGGCGGGCGAGGCCGGCATCCGCCAGTTCCTCGACGTGGGCACCGGCCTGCCCACCGTCGACAACACCCACGAGGTCGCGCAGCGCGCCGCGCCGGACGCGCGGATCGTGTACGTCGACAACGACCCGCTCGTCCTGCTGCACGCCCGCGCGCTGCTCACCAGCACGCCCGAGGGCGCCACCGACTACATCGACGCCGACGCCCGCGACCCCGAGCGGATCCTGCGCCGCGCGGCGGCGACGCTCGACCTCGACCGCCCGGTGGCGCTGATGATGCTCGGCATCATGGGGCACGTCTCCGACGAGGAGGACCCGCGCTCGATCGTGGCGGAGCTGATGCGGGGCCTGCCGTCCGGCAGCCACCTCGTGCTCAGCGACGGCACCGACCTCAGCCGGGAGCGCTCGCAGGCGCACGACCAGTACGCCGGCACCGGCGCCGTCCCCTACCACCTGCGGTCGCCGGAGCGGATCGCGAGCTACTTCGACGGGCTCGACCTGCTGGAGCCGGGCGTGGTGCCGGTGTCGCGGTGGCGCCCGGAGGACGGCCCGTTCGGGCCCCCGCAGGCCGTTACGACCTACGGGGGAGTGGCGCGCAAGCCCTGAGACGGGTGCGGGCGCGTCAGCGCTTGCGGACGACGCCGCCGTACTCGTAGATGCCGGTGTCCAGCTTCGAGGCGCCCTCGTACCTGCGCAGCTCCTCGGGGACGGGCGCGAGCGGCGGCTGCAGGTCCATCGGCCGCCAGTCGACCAGGTTGCACAGGCCCGGCTCGACCGGGTCGAAGTCCGCGAGCAGCGCGTCGATCTCGCCCGGCGTCCGCGTCTGCCACGGGATGCCGGCGCCGGTGACCTGCGCGGTCATCTCCGCGCTGCGCACCGGGTCGTCGCACGCGACCTGCGAGAACGTCAGGTGGCTGCCCGGCGCGGCTCGGTCCATGACGGCGTGCAGGATCCGCTTCGGGTCGTCGGCGTCCGGCAGGTGGTGGCCGACGGACAGGAACAGCGTCGCGACCGGCTCGGAGAAGTCGATGAGCCGCTTGACGTCCTCGTGCTCCAGGACGGCGTCCTGGTCGCGCATGTCCGCGGTGATCACCGTGGTGGCCGCGTCGCCGGCGAGCAGCGCGCGGCCGTGCGCGAGCACGATCGGGTCGATGTCGACGTACACGACGCGGGCGTCCGGCGCGAACTGCCGGGCGACCTGGTGCACGTTGGCGTCGGTCGGCAGCCCGCACCCCATGTCGATGAACTGCCGGATGCCGGCCTCGGCCGTCAGGTAGCGGACGGCCCGGTAGAGGAACAGCCGGTTCTGCCGGGTGATGTCCAGCCCGGCCGGGTGGTGCTCCAGCTGGCCCCGGATGAACTGCCGGTCGACCTCGTAGTTGTCCTTGCCGCCGAGCAGCCACCCGTAGGCGCGCGCCGAGGTCGGCACGTCGTTGGGGATGTCGGCGATCGAGGGCTGGTCGTCGTTCACGGCCCGCTCCGCATCTGCGCAGTAGGTGGGGATCTGTGTCGGTTGGAAACGGTATACCGCTTCGCCGCCCCGCGTTGATCGTTCGCCGCCTTCCGGCCGGGCCCGGCCCGGCGCGGCCGGCCCCGGCCGGACTCGGGCCCCGCGCCGCGCTGAGCCCGGCGCGGGCGCCGAGTCCGCCGTCCTACCAGGCGAAGGCCTCCGGGGCGGGACCCGGGCCGGGGAAGATCTCCTCCAGCGCCGCCAGGAACTCCTCCGACAGCTCCAGCTCGACGGCGCGCAGCGCGGAGTCGAACTGGTCCTGGACGCGGGGACCGACGATCGGACCGGTGACGCCGGGACGCGTCAGCAGCCAGGCGAGCCCGACGTCCCCGGCCTCGACGCCGTGCTTGTCGCAGAGGTCCTCGTACGCCTGGATCCGCGCGCGCTCCGCCGGCTCCTCCAGCATCTTCGCCCACAGCCCCGACCCGGACCGGGCCGTCCTGCCCTCGCTCTGCTTGCGCAGCACGCCGCCCAGGATGCCGCCGTGCAGCGGGGACCACGGGACGACGCCGAGACCGTACGCCTGCGCCGCCGGGATCACCTCCATCTCCGCGCGCCGCTCCACCAGGTTGTACAGGCACTGCTCGCTGACCAGGCCGAGCGAGCCGCGCCGCGCGGCCGCCTCGTTCGCCCGCGCGATGCCCCAGCCGGGGAAGTTCGACGACCCGGCGTACAGCACCTTGCCCTGCTGGACGAGGACGTCGACGGCCTGCCAGATCTCCTCCCACGGCGTCGTCCGGTCGATGTGGTGGAACTGGTACAGGTCGATGTGGTCGGTGCCGAGCCGCTTCAGCGACGCCTCGCACGCGCGGCGGATGTTCAGCGCCGAGAGCCGGTCCCGGTTGGGCCACGGGTCGCCCTCGGGGCTCATGTCGCCGTACACCTTGGTCGCGAGGACGGTCTTCTCCCGGCGCCCGCCGCCCTGGGCGAACCAGGCGCCGATGATCTCCTCGGTGCGGCCCTTGCCGCCGTAGATGTTCGCGGTGTCGAAGAAGTTGACGCCGGCGTCGAGCGCGGAGTCCATGATGGCGTGGGCGTCGGCCTCCTCGGTGTGGCGGCCGAAGTTCATCGTGCCGAGGACGAGGCGGCTGACCTTCAGGCCGGTGCGGCCGAGTTGCGTGTACTTCATGGGCCAAGCCAAGCACCTGGAGTGCGCTCCAGATCAACCGGCGTGCCGCCATGACGTCCGGACGTCCACGGCGGCACGCGGGCGGTACCGCCCCGACGGCGCCGGGGCGGTACCGATGGTGCTGCGGGCGGCCGGGATCAGCCGGGTACGTGGCCGGGCGCCGTCATCGCCCCGGAGTGCGCGAACGGTGTCCAGGACCGCCAGTCGGAGTCGGACCGGGAGCCGTCCCCGGCGCGTCCGTGCGGTGGGTTCGCGTGGTGAGGTCTCGTGTGGTGCGGGTGCGCGTGGTGCGCGTGGTGCGCGTCCGCGTGGTGCGGGTGTTGCGCGGCGGGCCTGACGTGCCTCGGCCGCGGGGCCGGATCTCTGTCCGGTCTGCCAGGCTTGATGTGGTTCGACGCGTCGTCGCTTCGCGGTGCCTGGGCCGCGGAATGTGCGGGGGTGTTCGCCGGGGGCTTTCCTGGGTGCTGGACTGGCCTGTCGTCCGGTGGCGGAAGATGGGGGGTCCGCCGCTTATCTGGCGGCTTTCGCCGGGCCTCGCGATCCTGCGCCGCCATTCTGTCTATCTTGTCGACGAGTTCGCGGATGGACGGGGAGAAACTCTGTTTCGCCGGAGCGCCGGGCCGTACCGCCCCGGCGAACTGCCGTTTTCGGGCCCGGCCCAGCTTGTCGATCCGCACCCGGGCACCGGTATGCGGCGCGTGCAGGAACCGGCCGTGGCCGACATAGATGCCGACATGGCTTCGCCCGTGGAAGAAGACGAGGTCGCCGGGCTTCAGCCCGTGCAGCCCCACCTTCCGCTTCACCGACCGGTACTGCGAGTAGGTGATCCGCGGCAGCCGCACCCCCGCCCTGCGCCAGGCGGCCATCGCCAGGCCCGAGCAGTCGTAGCTGGACGGCCCGGCCGCGCCCCACCGGTACGGCTTGCCGATCTGCGCGCGCGCGAACGCCAGCGCCCGCCGGGCGTCGCTGCGCTGCTCGGCGACCTCGGTGCGGTACCGGTCGTAGGCCTTGACCTTGCTCAGCGTCGCGGCGTCCAGGTTGAGCCGCCTCAGCACGGTCGGGTTGAGGTGCGCGCTCGCCGGCGCGCTCATCGGGACCGCCAGCGCGAACCCCGCGGCCGTCGCGGTGACGGCGACGGCGATCGCCCGGTGTTTTCGGGCCGCCGGCCCGGTATGGCGCGCGGACCGGCCGGTGCGGGCCGTCCGGCCGGCGCCGTCCCGCTGTGAACGATGTGCGATGCACATTGGCATGCTCCCCGTTTTCCCTCGTCAGTTGATCATCCCGCCGACAGCTCGGGTACCCGGTGGCCGCCCTTGAATGGGGGAGAACCGGCCGATTTTGCGTGATCATGGAATGGAATTGATGCCGGAATTCGGTGTCTTTTATCAGGAGGTCAGATGGGCGAGCGACTTCAGCGGAACCGGCAGCCACGCCGGCCGGTTCCGCGCCTCGTACCGCACCTCGTACACCGCCTTCTCGAACTCGAACGCGCGCAGCAGCACCGCGTGCGCGGCCGGGTCGGCGCCGCCCGCCGCCGCGTAGCCCCGGCAGAACGCGGCCCGGTTGCGGGCCGCCCACGCGTGCGCGCGCGTCTCCAGATGGCCGCCCGACTCCAGCGGCACCGTCCCGGACCTGGTGATGAGGTACCGCGCCGCGTACTCGAACGAGCGCAGCATCCCCGCGACGTCGCGCAGCGGGTGCGACAGGGCGCGGCGCTCGCTCTGCGTGCGGGCCGGCTCCCCCTCGAAGTCCAGCAGCGACCAGCCCGACTCCGAGCGCAGCACCTGCCCGAGGTGGTAGTCGCCGTGCACGCGCTGCACCGGCAGCGGCTCGGCCTGCGCGGCCAGATCGATGAAGGCGCCGGTCAGCGCCTTGGCGTGCGGGGCGAGGCCGGGCACGGCGCGGCACGTCCCGGTCAGCTCCCCGTTCATCCGCGCGGCCAGCGCGCGGACCTCGTCCGCCGGCACGACCGTCACGCCGAACGCGTTCGCGAGCGCCCGGTGCACGTCCGCGGTGGCGGCGCCGAGCCGTTCGGCCTCGGCGGCGAAGTCGCCGCCGGCGGCGCTGGCGTCCAGCTCCGCCCATTCGTCGTCCTCCGGCTGCGTCGCGTGCGCGAACCAGTCGCGGACGCTCGCGATCGCCAGGCTCCACCCGTCCGCGCCCGTGCGCAGGTAGTCCGACAGCAGCGCGAGCGTGACGGGCTCGCCGCCGCCGTCGCCGGGGTCGAGTTCGATCCAGCCGTGCACGGCGGGGACGTGCTCGCAGCCGGCGCGGGTGAGCGCGAGGTTGACCTCCAGGTCGAGGCTGACGCCGTCGCCCAGCCGCCGGAACAGCTTGCAGATGTAGTCGTCGCCGAACAGCAGCGAGGTGTTGCTCTGCTCGGCCGTGATGGGCAGGCTCGTCAGGTCCGTCCGGATGCGGGCGCCGGGCACGTGCCGGAAGCGCAGCGGGCCGGCCGACGCCCCTGAGGCGAGATGCTCCAGCAGGGTCCGCGTCAGGTCCGGGTCGTGCGCGGCGTCGTAGGTCTGCTGCTTCGCGGCGCCGCCCCCGGGCGGGCCGATCCGCGCGTAACCGAGGCGTCCGGGCAGGTCGCGGCGGACGCCGAGGAGGACCTGGTAGTGCTCGGTGGCGCCGTTCTGGCGGACGTCGAGGACGAGGTGGTGCAGGCCCGGGTCCCCGGTCCGCAGTTCGGTGGCGGTGCCGATCGCGAGGTGCTCGATGGGGCTGTCCTTGCCGCCGAACCACCGCTGCCGCGGCAGCCATTCCGCGAGGTCCCGGGTGAGGACGTCTTCGGGTGGCAGCACTTTCAGCCGTCCCGTTCCGCGCCGGTGCCGGGTTCGCCCGCCGCGCCCGCGTTCGCGTCGTGCGCCGGGTCCGCGGTCGCGGACGGGGCGTCCGGCGGGTCGGCGGGAGAAGTATCCGGTGGCGTGAGCTGGAACCAGTAGAACCCGTGGCCGGGAAGGGTGAGCAGGTAGGGGAGCTCGCCGATGGCGGGGAACTGCACGCCGCCCATGCACTCGACGGGGGAGTGGCCCTCGAACCGCCGCATGTCGAGCTCGACCGGCTGCGGGAAGCGCGACAGGTTCGCCACGCACAGCACCGTGTCGGTGCCGCCCCAGCGGTCCCCGTCGGCCGCGTCGATCTCGCGGGTGAAGGCGAGGACGGAGGGGTTGGAGGCGGACAGTTCGACGTAGCTGCCGACGCCGAAGACGGGGTGGCGCTGCCGGATCTCGATCATTTTGCGGGTCCAGTGCAGCAGGGATCCGG
>NZ_WBMS02000070.1 GCF_008923205.2 Actinomadura physcomitrii
TGTGCCGGATCCTCGCTCTCACAGCGGCGATATGGCACAACGACAAGACCGGACAGTCGATCAAGCGGTCACTGACTGCCTATGATCACTGACTGCAACGACACTCCTTGGACTCATTCATCTAGTGCGCCCTAGAGGCCACCACGTGTCGGCCGACCTCTCCGCCTCGATGCTCCACCGAGCCCGCCGCCGAGGCGCCAGAACCCCCGTCCAAGCCGACATAACGAACCTCCCCTTCCCCCCGGCCACCTTCGACACCTGCCTCACCTACAACGGCCTCCACTGCCTCCCCGACCCCGCCGCCGCCCTCCGCGAACTCGCCCGTGTCCTCCGCCCGGGCGGCACCCTCCGAGGCACCACCCTCGTCCGCGGCACCTCCCCCCGCCACGACGCCCTCTTCGCCCTCATGCGCCGCCTGAGCCTCTTCGGCCCCTCCGGCACCACCGCCGATCTCCGCGCCTGGCTCACCGCCGCCGGCCTGACCGACATCACCCTCACCCCTTCGGGCGCCGTGACCGGCTTCACAGCCCGTAAATCAGGGACGCAGCACTCCCGAACATCCGCTAAAGTGGTCTAGGCGCCGGGAGCACGTACGACTCCCGGGCAGCCACCACCGGGGTGTAGCGCAGCTTGGCAGCGCGCTTCGTTCGGGACGAAGAGGTCGTGGGTTCAAATCCCGCCACCCCGACAGAAAACGCCAGGTCAGAGGCCGGTTCTCCCCCCAAGGAGACCGGCCTCAAGATCTTTTGACCTCCATCTGCCCTCGGTTGTCGTCTCCCTCACGCTATCCATGCCGGCTGCGTTGAGTGCGCAGATGCGCTGAGGCAGGCGTGTCCGGAGGCCCTCGGCGGTGGCGGTGTGGCACGCCCACCGGATTCGTGATGATCTGCGCGGCTGGTGTCACCGAGCGACTCGAAGCCGCGGGGCGGTGCTGGTCGTGGACGAGACCGGCGATTCGCCGGAGGGCATGCCGCCACGCGCTCCCGCTGGTCAGCCCGCACATGATCGCGTTGTACACCGCCCGACCTCCCACGGACGCAGTACCGCCACCTGCCGACTTACAGGAAGAGTGGAGCTGTAAGAGATATGTAATCGACAAGCCATATAATATCTCCTCCATAGAAGATGAGTAGGCGATGATTTGCGTAGCGATAGCTCCTCCTCAAGAGACAATGCCGCTTAGTTTAGGCTGCGAGGGAAATCTGTCCACATATCCACAGGCGGGCTTGTGGATGAGTTCGTCGTTATGGATTCCGATGGACGTGCGACAGTTGCGGATCTAGGTCTGCCGCTCGCGCTTCTGGGGTATGCCGGCGTGGTTCTCACCGGCTGGAATGAGCGCCCAACGCGAAAGGTTGTGGCCGAGCCGCGCGCCGAATTTCCTCACCGGTAAGTTGCACGGCTTTCGATGAAGCCGACGACGACGTCTACCTCCTGCCGCCGGGTTCCACGGGCAGGCGCTTCATCGTCCCGCGCAAACGATCGTCAGACCCGGCCACCCGGAAAGATCAGCCTGTCCCGGAGCCGCCTGCGCATAGCGCCGTACGGGGGAACGTGGCGCGGACGGTGCGGGCTCGGGCGTCACCGGTGCATGACCAGGTCGTGGCCAGGGCCTCGACCGTGAGCAGGCCCCGGCCGCCCTCGGCCAGCTCGGTGATGTCCCGCAGGCGCGGCTCGTCCGGTCCGCCCTGGTCGGTGACGTAGACGATGACACCGGCCACGTCCACGCTGATCTCGACCGTGAATCGCCCGCCCTCGTTGCCGGAGCGGGTGTGCCGGACGGCGTTGACGGCGAGTTCGTCCAGGACGAGAAGTATGTCGTCCAGGCTCGGGAAGCCGGCCAGCAGATGCGCGGCGAATGCCCGGACAAGCCGGATTTGATCAGTCTTGCCGTGGAACTCCCGCCGCCAGTACATCGACGCCTCCGGCTTCGCCGGAACGGACACCGCGAGCAGCATTGATCACCTCACACGGACGACTCGGAATGGCGCTCCCATGTTCAGGAGCGGGGACCGATATCCGCATGCGTCTTTCGGTACCTGGACGGCCGCCGCGAGGACGGTGCGTGCACGCCAGGCATGTCCGCGCGGCGCACGTCCGGGATCTTGAACGTTCACGACCGCGCACGTTCGTCTCCGGAACGCGAATGCTCGCGGAGGGCCATTCAGAGCGGCTTAATCGCCCTGCACGTTCGGCGACCTGGTGATAACACAGAGCCATGACGGCGAAAGCCCTGGTCAGGGGGCTCGACGCCAAATCGCGAAAGGAGCCGCCGGCATGGGGAAGCACGGCAGGCAGGTGCCCTGCGGGATGTGCCAGGGGACAGGGAAGATCACTACCACCGATGACGGGAAGTCTCGGGACATTCCCTGCACCGGCTGCGGCGGCACCGGGCGGCAGGGGTGAAGCTCGACGAGCTGCTGCGCAGGGTGCCGCGTGAGGCGTTCGTCCCGGACGTGATCTGGGTGCGCCGGGACGACGGCTTGGCCGTTCCCCTGCGGCGCGCGGACGACCCGGACCGGTGGCTCGAACTCGTCCGGTCTGACGACTCGATCATCACGCAGGTCGATGACGGGGCCACCGAGCGAGGGATCTGGCCGACCAGCTCGGCCAGCGCGCCGCACATCGTGGTCACGATGCTCGAGGCGCTCAACGTCGCACCAGGCATGAAAGTGCTGGAGATCGGCACGGGCACCGGTTACAACGCGGCTCTGCTGGCGGAGCTGGTCGGGCCGCACAACGTCACATCGGTCGAGATAGATGCTGTTTTGGCCGAGCAGGCTCGCGCTGCTCTCGCGCGGGCCGGTTGCCATGTCCGGGTGGTGACCGCGGACGGCACGCACGGCCATGCCGCGAACGCGCCCTACGATCGGCTGATCGCCACGGCCGCGGCGTGCCGCCTGCCTTACGCGTGGGTGCAGCAGACGCGGCCGGGCGGTCTCATCCTCGCCCCCTGGGGACCGACGTTCCACCCCGACGATCCACTGGCCGTCCTCACCGTCCGGGAGGACGGGACGGCCGAGGGACGTTTCACATGCCCCGCCTGGTTCATGCCCATGCGAGACCAGCGGATGCCGCAGGACGTCCGGCACCGGACTCGCAAGCGCTGGGAAGAGATGGGCGAGCCGGCCGTCACGCGGTTCGGCCTCACCGTCACCGCCACGACACAGCACATCTGGCTCGACCGGCCGGACAACCTCGTCCCGCCCACCCTGCCGCGCAACGTCGATTAGCGAAGCGCCGCCCTGCCCCGGCGCGCACCGCCGCTGCCGTGCCCAACCCTCTGGTCACATAGCAGTTACGCGCCGAGGCGGAGGCGTCTCGTCCGGGCTGCGGCGTGCACGTTCGTGAACGTGCACGGAAGCGCACGTTCATTTCCGGTACGCAGCCATTCGCTGAGCGCCGTTCGAGACAGTCGCAATCGATGACACGCTCAGCGGTCACGTGATAACTCTTGGTCATCGGATCGGCAGTCCCCGGTCAGCAGTTCGCCCCCAGCCCTCACCGGCCCGATCACGGAGGTCACCGGTGACCAGTCCCTTCGTCCGCCGGCAACGACTCGCCACCGAACTACGGACCCTGCGCGAGCAGCGCGGCATCACCGCCGACGAGCTGTCCAAAGCGATCTTCCGCTCCCGCACGACCATCTCCAAGCTCGAGAACGCCCGCTGCCGTCCCGACGTCGGCGACGTCTCGAACATCCTCAAGGCACTCGACGCCCCTCGCGAGCACGCTCAAAAAATCATCGAGATCGCCCTCGAAGCCAACGCGCGCGGCTGGTGGGACAACTACGGCGACGCCATGGGCGCTCGTCAGCGTATGTACGCCAACATCGAATCCGGCGCCGCAACGATCCGCGCCTACAACCAGACCGCTCTTCCGGGACTCCTGCAGTGCGTCGAGTACCACTGGGCGCTCATCGAACTCGACAAGATCGAGGGCTCCAAGATCAACTACGTGCCCGAGAAAAGCGTGGAAGCACGCATCCGTAGGCAGGAGAACATCTTCCGGCCAGGAGGCGCTTCGGTCGAGGTGATCATCGATGAGTTCGTGTTGACGAGGCTGGCAGTTCCTCCTTCGATTATGGTGACGCAGCTCCGCCATATGGTGCAGCTCGTAACAAACGAACCGCGCTTCACCGTTCTCGTGCTCCCGCTAAACGCACGCCTACCACCCGGTCGCCTTCCGGCATCCGCATACACCATCTACACGTTCTCCGACCCGGACGACCCCTGCCTGGTCGTCGCCGAGACGAGCAGCTGCCTGGTTCACACAACTCCGGAAGAGGTGGCAGGGTATGAACGTATACACGACCGTCTCCGGCAGGCCACACTGCCCGCCCTGGAGAGCCTCTCTCTTCTGACGGACACGGCCGACCGGCTGAACGAACAGGCAGGCCCGTAACGTGAAGCAGCAGTACAGCGGCTGGCGCAAGTCGACCCACAGCGTCCCGGACTCCGACTGTGTGGAAGTGGGCCGCTCCCCCTACGGCACCGTCGGCGTGCGCGACACCAAGGAAGGCGACACCGGCCCCATCCTGGACTTCACCCCCCGCGAGTGGACCGCGTTCATGCAGACCCTCCGCTCCGCAAACACCTGACAAGCAAGCCACAGCCGGAGGCCGTCCATGACCACGCAATACCTCACGTGGTGCAAGTCCAGCCTCAGCGAGGCCAACGGCGCTTGCATCGAAGTTGCACGATCCGTCCATGGAACGATCGGTGTTCGGGACAGCAAGCAGAACAGCAGCCTCATCCTCGACTTCACGCACCAGGCGTGGGCCACCTTCATGCAGGCCGTCCGCTCCGCAGGCTCCTGACAAGCAAGTCACGGCCGGACCCACGTCAAGCACGGGGTCCGGCCGCTTCTTTCTATGCAGTGCGAGACCGACCGATCAAGACACCGGCGAGCCGCGCACCGGCGGCGGTGGGGATAATTCAGAGGGCTCGGCCTCTGGTGCGACCTGGCGGAGACTCAGATCGCGCATCGTCGCGATCAGCGCCGCCCGGCTGTCGGGCTTGGAGGAAGTCAGCAGCATCACACTTCACTGTCGTGTGACGTACCTTCGGCGTTCGGTTGCCGCATCGAATTGCTCGGCGCCGCCGGGAAGGCGACTCCTTGATCACGTTCGATGGCACTTCGACGGCTGGTGATCGCGAAGCGCGGATGTAGGAGGCTCCACAGCGGGTGATCGCGTTGGCCGGTAACGGAACGCGAACGGTGCCGTGGGGCATTCTTGATGTATGTTCACGACATCTCGGGCATTCGGGAGGGCCGGTGTCGCACTTCACCAGGATACGGACCCGGTTGACGGACGGACGGGTGCTCCGTGAGGCCCTCGAGCGGATGGGGCACACTGTCGAGCCGCCTGGGCAGGGGGTCGTCGGCTACCGGGGCCAACGCACCGACGCCGAATTCAAGATCTGCCCCCGGACGGGGGAGCATGAGATCGGCTTCGCGCCGTCCGCGAACGGCTACGTGCTCGTCGCGGACTGGTGGGGCATCCGCAGCGTGGGCCAGAAGGCTTTCACGCGTGCACTGAACCAGCAATACGCCCTGGTGAGCGCCGTCTCGACGTTGGAAGCGCGCGGGTTTCGAATCGACGAGCAGATCCAGGACGAGACCGGCCAGATCCGGGTCGTGCTACGACGGCATGCGGGGATGTGAGCGGTGGAAGAGACGGTCGAAGTGACGATCAAGCCTGACGGCAGCGTCGAGATCCACGTGACCGGTGTTGACGGGATGGCCTGCCTTTCCACTACAGAGGAACTCGTGACCCTACTCGGTGGCCAGGTCGAGTCACAGGAACTCACATCCGAGGCGTACAACGTCGAGGCAGAAGAGCAGCAGGACAGGTTGTGGCACTGAGGGACGACGCTCCCGCAGTGCCCTGGTACGTGCACGCCACCCTTTCCCGCAGCATGGCCAACGGTCCCGGAACACGCTTCGTGATCTGGACACAGGGCTGCTCACTCGGGTGCGCCGGCTGCTTCAACACCGGAACACACGAAGTCGGCGGGCGGGCACGGAGCGTCCAGGAAATGGTGCGCGAGGTTTTTGCAACAGAGGGTATCGAGGGCGTCACTGTGACGGGTGGTGAGCCGCTGGAGCAGCCCGAGCCGCTGAGGAAGTTCTGCACAGCGGTTCGTGCCCATTCCGACCTCGGCATCATCCTGCTCACCGGATTCACCCGGACAGAGATCGAAGGGCACCACGCCCGGCTGGCCGCAGTGGAGTCGGTGGACATTGCGGTGACAGGCCGGTACAACGCACGCCTGCATCTCGGACGTGGACTCCGCGGCTCCTCGAACAAAGAGTATTGGCCCATCACCTCCCGCTACTCGGCCGCCGACTTCGAGACCGTCCCGGAGACCGAAATCGTGATCGCGCCCGACGGCACGGTGTCGATCACCGGCATGCACGGCTGGCTAGGAGAAGAGAGATGACCGGTATCACCGACGAGTTGAAGCTGTATCTGCGTGCGCGCGTGCCGGTGATCGTCCTGGTGACCGTGGAAGAACGGCGCGCGCTCGAGGTTCTCGATCGGGTACGGCGGGAACGCGATGCCAACGCCGCGTCCGACCTGATCACCTGGGACATCGCGCAGGGCCTGCGATCGCACTCCGGCCGGCAGCTCCCTGCGGCGGCCACACCGGATATGGCGCTCGACAAGATAGCCGAACTGACGCTCAAGCACCGGGATCGCAAGGACCTGTACGTGCTCATGGACTTCCACGAGTTCTGGCACAAGCATCCCCAGGTCAAGCGGAGGCTCCGCAATCTCGCACACAGCCTGGTGAACACCTACTCGTCCCTCGTCGTCACGACGCAGTCGGCCGACGTCCCCGCTGAACTGGGGGACGACGTCGTGGTCCTCGACATGCCGCTGCCGGACCTTCCCGCATTGCGCAACGACCTCGACACGCTCATCCGCCAGACCGGTGTGATCTGCGAGCTTCCGGTCCACGGGCGGGTCCGGCTGGCGCAGGCCGCGCTGGGTTTGACCGCGGCTCAGGCACGCCGTGCCTTCTCCAAGGCCATCGTCCGCGACAAAGTTCTCGACGAGCAGGACATTCCGGCCGTCCTGGAAGAGAAGAAGGCTGTGATCCGTGCCTCCCAAGCGCTGGAGTTCTACAGCGCGGAAGAGACGCTCGACGATGTCGGCGGGCTCGAACTGCTCAAAGAATGGCTCACCCTCCGTGAACGGGCGTTCGGGGAAGAGGCCGCTCGCTTCGGCTTGCCCGCGCCGAAGGGCATGGCCCTGATCGGCATCCCGGGTACCGGTAAGAGTCTCACCGCCAAGATGATCAGTGGGCTCTGGCGGCTGCCGCTGCTGCGACTCGATGTAGGTGCCCTCTTCGGCTCGCTGGTGGGCGAGTCGGAAGAGCGGCTGCGCCTCGCTTTGAAAATCACCGAGGCGGTTTCACCTTGCGTCCTGTGGATCGACGAGATCGAGAAGTCGCTGGCAGGTGGCGGCCTGGACGGTGGCACCTCCCAACGTGTCTTCGGGACGATCCTCACCTGGATGCAGGAGAAGACGAAGCCGGTATTCGTCGTGGCCACGGCCAACGACGTCACCGCGCTGCCCCCGGAGACGCTGCGCCGCGGCCGCTTCGACGAGGTCTTCTTCCTGGATCTGCCCACGGACAGCGAGCGCCGGGAGATCCTCAGCGTCCATCTGCGTAAACGCAGAAGAAATCCCGGTGCATTCGACATCAGGCAGCTGGCCAGGTTGTCCGACGGCTACGTCGGCGCCGAGATCGAGCAGGCCATCATCGATGCCATGTACCGGGCCTTCGCGGACGGCCCGCGCGACATCACCACGGCTGACGTCGCCGCGTCGTTCGCACGTCTCGTGCCGCTGAGCAGATCCCAGAAAGAACGCATCGAGGATCTGCGCGCTTGGCTCCGCGAAGGCCGCGCGCAGTCGGCCTCCTTCGCGGAAGCCTCGCTGGCGGCAGAGAACCAGGTACGACTGGAACTGGCCTGACAAGTTGGCCGGTGAGAAGAAGCGCGAGCGGTGGACCCTCCGGCTCGCCGAAGGCAATGGGCTACGAGCACGCTGGGCCATGCGCCGGCTGTTCCGAGCCGGGGCCAAGGGTGACCAATCCGCCCGCGAAGTCATAGCGTTGGTCGCTCACCGGCCTGAGCACCGGCAATATGGCGAGGCCAAGCAAGCCCTCGCTGCTTGGTGGGCCGAAACACGCGACCCCTGGTTGAGGCAGACGGTCATCGACACGGGCGCGATCGCACCGGAAGGTCTTCCTCGCCTGCTCAGTGCCGCACTGAACCGGCAACTGACGAGCTGTTTCACATCAGCGGACACTGTGTACGCGGTGCAACTGATCAGTGACAGCGATCCGCACGTTCGCGCCAGTACCGTTCACTTGCTCGGCACTGTCGACGGGTTGCTTCACAAGGAACTCTGGCGTGTCGGATTCGAACACCCGGAACTCCGGGAAGCCCTCCTCGCCAACCCGGAGTTGCCCGCCGAAGCCGAATACAAGGCCCTATGGTTCGAATATCTCAACACACTGGACCCTGACCTTCACAGTGCTCTCCGCCGCTGGCCGCTCACCGACGACATCAAGCAGGCCATCGGCGCCCGCTGGGCCGCCACCCGGCGCCCAGAACTCCGCACCCTCGTCCAGGAGACGGAGGCGGTCGCATCCGAGAACCCCGCCCGCCTCCTTACACTCGCCCTGCTAGATAGGCTCGCGGAGAATTGGAGGACCGAGGAGGCGACCTTTGCCGATGCTTTATTGAATGACAGCGACCAAGAGGTCAAGGCGCATGCCACCGCCTACTGCAGGAAAGCGGATGGCGAGATGCTGGCCGCTCTCTGGGGGGTCGAACGCGGTTCGGGCTCGCCGCTCCGAGCGCTCCTCCTCCAGAACCCCGCTCCGCCGCCGCACAGAAAGCTGAACTCCCTATGGGCCACCTGGATAAAACGGCCGTCAGACGAGTTGTGGGAGGTGCTGGCTGGATGGGGGCGCCCTGCGGCAAGCGGGAAATACGAACCGCTCAGTGTCGTCGCAATCGGAACAGACCCGATACTCTTCCAACAGGAAGGATATCGCCGAGCACTGATCGAGGCTCTGGCGATGCGCGAGCATCCGATCAGCGAAATCGCGGTCGGCAAGTTCCATGCATTGCGTGACCAAACGCTCGTTGACATGGTGTGCGAGGCGGCTCAGAGCAACGCCGACCTGGTTCCTTTCTGCAAAGAGCATCGGCTCGCTCCGAAGGACCCGGTCAAGCGCGTCGTGTTCTTCCTGCTCACCGGGCAGCCGGAGCAGCACCACGGCATGGATCCCGACGGGAGCCTGCTGTCGCTGGCCTACGCCTCGGTGTCCCAAGAGGACCGCATCAGGGTCCGGCAGGCCATGCTCGCTGCCGGAGAGCTCGACCTTGTCCGCGTCATCGTGGGCGACGACCGGCGGGCGCAGATCCAGAACATGACGTCGGGCGAGATTCGCTACCTGGCCGAACAGCTCGCTCACCGGAAGGAATGGGCGAACCTCTGGACGCTCGTGCAGGATCTGCCCATCGGAGTCGGCATCAGGCTCATGCGCCTGTTCGAAGGTTGGGCGCCTCGTGACGAGGACGGCCGAAGAGTCTACGAACTATTCCGCGAGGCGGACCCCGCCGAGATAGAGGCCGCCTACAAGCGTCTCGACAAGAACTGGCCCCTGGCCTTGCATCAGGCGACCATCCATTTCCATGGACGCGTCAATGACGTCTCGTTCGCCTCTGACGCGCCGCTCCTCGCTGTGGCGGGCGGCAAGCAGGTCGCTGGAGTGATCGACCTGAGTGCGGCCCGCCTCGTCGAGCGCTATGGCGGGTTCCGCTCGTCCGTCGGGCGGGTTCTGCACGTGGGGCGTGGCGCGGTGATCGCCGCAGAACGCACCAGCGGGCTCCGGCGCAGGTGCCGGATCGTCAGATGCGCCGAGGGTGACGTGCGGACCCTTTACGAGACCAAGGGCGGATCGGTCACATCATTGGCCCTGACCAGCGATGACGGCGCGTTCGCGGCAGGCACTCGGTCAGGGCGCCTGGTGACGGCCGCCCCTCTCGGCGGCCCGGTCACGTCACAGCCCGTCACCGCCTTTGGCCTGCGGGAAGGCGACTGGCCCAGGTCGATCGCCGCCCACCGCAGGGCGGGACAGATCGCGGTCCTCGGCCGATGGCTGTGTCTCACCGATCCGTCCTGGCTGTGGTCGGTCTTGGCAAGGGTCGACCGGGTGATCGCTCGTGCCGACTTCATCGCCGCCGGCACACTCGTCTGCGCCGAGCAATCCGGAACCATCAGGATCGTTCGCTTTAACGGCAGGCAACTCGGGCAAGCGACCGAGATGCGGGTGGACGGGCTCGGGGGGCTCGCGACGTCACCGGAGAGCGACAGGCTCGTCGTCGCGGACCTGAGCGGCGACCTGCATTTCTTCAAAAGCGAGACATTCGAGCCGGACGGAACCTATCGCACGGACGACGGCGAGAGGGCCACCGGCATCACCATCTCACCCAGCGGCGACTTCCTGGCCATGGGCCATGACGGCGGCCGCACCGACCTCTTCGACCTGCGCGTCTCCGAAGTACCGGATATCTCGCTCAAACCCATGGTGAACCTCGTTCCCCGTCACCTCGGCATCGTCGACAGCGCACGCAAGTCCCATGAGGTGCATCCCGAAGTCAGGAAACTGCTGGAACTCCTGCACACGTGCTTGGAGTACAGATTCCGCTTCGACATCGAGATCGGCGACGCTGTGGCGCTGAGCGCCGGCGAATACGACATCAGTCTGTGAGGAGGAGACGATGACCGAGCGGATCGGAATCGACTTCGGGACCGCCAACACCGTCGTCGCCGGTTGGAACCATGCCCTTGACCGGGGCGAACCAGTCCCCCTCGCGGGGATCGACCTGTCGCGCGAGGCGACTCGGGGGGTGGATCAGCGGGTCATCCCATCTAGGATCGCTTTCTCCGCCCGGGATGGGCGGAGGTGGATCGGCGGTCAGGTGACACCGGACATGCTGGATGATCCAGATGTCGAGATCTTCCAGTCGACCAAGAGCGCGGTCACCGGACGAGCCATCGACATCCCGCGGCGGCTGGGCGACCGGACGGTGGACGGCCGGCAGGCGGCCACACAGTTCCTCACAGACGTCATGGCCGCCGCGATTCTCGCCGTCGACTCCGACGACCTGGAAATCGTCGCGACGGCACCCGTCGAAGCGTTCGACACCTACCGCGACTGGCTGGTCCGGGAAGTCGGTGAGAATGCGGGCGGCGTGGCCCGGCTGCGCGTGGTGGACGAGGCGACCGCGGCGGCCGTCGGTTACAGCGCACGGCTCAGTCCGGGCGATGCCTTCCTCGTCTTCGACTTCGGCGCGGGAACATTGGACATCTCCGTCGTCAAGGTCATGGACCCTTCGACGGCGACCGCCGGGGCCTCCGTGCGGAGCATCGCCAAAGCGGGCCTGGATCTCGGCGGCGATCATATCGACGGCCTGCTGGCCGAGTACGCCGCGGATGAGATGGGCGTCCCCTTGGGAGACACCGCCGCCTACAACCGCATCTTCCACCAACTGCTGCGCTCGGCTGAGAAAGCGAAGGTCGCGCTCACCCTCGATGACTCGGCGGTAATCGAGGCGGAGTCCTACCGCTTGGAGATCACCCGCTCCGACTTCGAACGCCTCCTGAAGGAAAAAGACTTCCTCGGGCGCGTCAACCGGGCTCTACGCAAGACACTGGACAAGGCCGCCGCGGCGGGGTTCCCCGCCGATGAGATCGTCAAGGTGTTCCTGGTGGGCGGGACGAGTCTGATCCCGGCGGTCCGGGACCTTCTCGCCCTGCAGTTCCCACCGGACGCGTTGTACATGGATCGCCCGCTGGAGGCCGTCGCGGCCGGTGCGGCGAGCATCGCGGGAGGCTATGAGCTCAGCGACCACATCCAGCACGACTACGCCATCCGCCACGTCAACAAGGACACGGGCGTCTACGAGTTCGAAACGCTGGTCGAGGCGGGAACGCAGTACCCGACGCCCGAGCCCGTCAAGCAGCTCACCATCAAGGCGATCCGGGACGGGCAGAAGCATCTCGGCATCGCCGTGTACGAGCTGGCGCATGCCAGTTTCCGCGAGGCCGGCTCCGATCTGGAAATCGTTTTCGACGCCAACGGTGGAGCCCGGACGGTGGCCGTCACGGCGCAGCGTCTTCAGGAACGCTCGCGCCTATGGCTGAACGAGGACAGCCCGACCTTTCTGGAGGCAGACCCCCCGGCCGAGGCGAACGTCGACCGATTCCGGCTCGACTTCCGGGTGGACGCGCAGAAACGTCTCACTGTCACCGCCTACGATCTGAAGCGCAACACGCTGATCCTCGACCAGCAGCCGGTCGTCCGGCTCTCCTGACCGCATCTGCGCGCGCATGTGCCGCCGGAACAGGGCGCTGACCTCGGGATCACCGGACGTTCGTTGGTGCGGATGGTCCTACGTGGGCAGTGCGGGGAACACGACCACCGAGCCGTCCTTGTCGCGGGCGATCTCGATCGCCACGTCCGTCGCGCGGCCGTCGAGCGCGGCGCCGTCGCCCAGCTTGCGGATCCTGTGCGCCTCGCGCATCAGGCGCTCGACCTCACCGGTCGTGAAGACGGGCCGCAGACCGGACGGGCGTGCCAGTTCCAGCGCCGACAGGCGCACGAGGACACCGGCGATGCCCGACTCCAGATCGTCCAAGCGCTGCTGGTGGCTCTTGAGCCTGCGGGTGAAGTTCTCGAACGGGTTGCCGGGGTCGCTCTGGGCAAGCTCGACGGCCTGCAAAACCATGACCCGCCGCCCCAGCGCGATCGCCAGCGCGGCGAGTTCGAGGTGGGGGAAGCCGCGTGTCATCCGGACGTCCTGTACGTCGGCGACGAGGCGGAGAAGCAGGCGTTGCTGCTCGGTGAGCCGGAACGCTTCTTCACCACACCCGCCTACGACGGGTTGCCGCTGGTCATGCTGCGGCTGGATGAAGTGGACCGCGACCGTCTGGAAGAGCTCATCACCGACGCCTGGCGCATGCGTGCGCCGGACACGCTCGCCGGCGACCTCGACGCCGCAGCCGATCAACCCGGTACGGATCCGCGATGATGGTGAGGGCCGCGTCGAGTTCGCGTGCCTCCTCCGGCTGGGCGGGCACCGGCGGCGTCGAAGAGGTCCGCGCAGTAGGCGGCGGGCACGCCGAACAGCGTGTCCACGCGCTGCTCGGCGAGGCGCTTCAGGACGTAGTCGGCGACGGTCATACGGGGTTGCACGGCGGCTCGCAGGGCGTGTCCGCGGGGGCCAGGCTGCGCTGCCTCAGCCACTCGCTGATCCGCGGATGCTGGATGAAGTTCTCCGGTATCGCCATCCGCGGCGCGAGACCGAAGTTCATGGCGACCGCCCTTACGAGCTTCTTGCATTCCGCCTTGTTCGGCTGCTCGTTGTCGGTGCAGTCGAAGTTTCCGCCGATGACGACGTGGTCGGTGCGCGGGAACATGTAGCCGTTCTGGCTGTAGAGGTACTGCAGGTCCGGTTGTGGCCGCAGCATCGCCAGGTCGCCGCGGATGGGGTGCATGGCCGCGTCGTTCCACAGCTTCTTCGCGCCGTAGCCGGTGCAGTTGACGATGACCTTCTGCGTCACCGTGCTGAACACGTCCGCTCGGTTGGCGAACTTGTGCTGCACGAATCGGACGCCGCGCCTGTTCAGGTCGTCCACCAGCCGTGCCAGGAAGGTCGGCGGTTCGACCAGCAGGGTCTGGTACAGGAACCCGCGGTTGTGGTGCCCGTGGAAGGGCATGCGCGGTAGATCCTGGCGAGGCGGGATCAATCCGGGTGCGATATGCAGGATCTTCTCGAAATTGCTCGAGACCTTCGAGGTGTAGTTGGGCCGCTCATGAACGCCGAAGTCCTGGCCGCCGGCCTTGAAGGTGTTGTACGAGGTGGTGAGGACGTCCTTGAGTTCGCCGTCCTTCCCGTGGTGCTCGACCAATGACAGCGCCCATTGGCCGCCGGCCTTGTAGGACGTGGTCTTGGCGAACATGAGATTCGCGTAGATCGTGACGGTGAGGCCGAGGTCGAGCAGTCGCGCCGCCGCCGTCAGCCCCATGACGCCCGAGCCGAGCACCGCGGCCTCGGTCTCGTGCGACGCGGCGACGCGTGCCCGGACGAGGTCCTGCACCTTGGCGGCGCATCCCCAGCTCAGCGTGATGCCGGCGCCGCCGTGGCCGTAGTTGTGAACGACGAACCTGCCGGACGCCACCTCCGCCTCCAGGCGGTAGGAGCCGCAGCGGTACGGCCTGATGCCCGCGACGCAGGCGCCCGGCGCGTCGGCGTCGAAGGCGAAGTCCGGTGTCGGCAGATCGGCGTCCTCGGACGGCATCGCGGCTCTCCTTCCTGCGCTCCACCGGCAATCGCCGTTTGCCTGCCCTTCCGGTGCCGCCCCCAAAGCGGGTTTCCGCAGAACTTGACCTTGAGAAGGGACGACCTGGACAGGGCCGCCCGGAAACGGGTGATCGGAGGACATGAGCGAGACGCGGCCCTTGGTTTGGTCTGCGATCGCTGCGCCGGTGCCGCGGGCCGTGGTCCGGGCTCGAAAAGATCGCGAGGACGCGCGAACTTCTGCTCGCCCTCCGGGCATCCTGACGCCCGCGGCGGGACGCGGGTTCGGGGAACGGCGGGTCGGATTGATCACGCTCCGGGGCGCCAACTCCGCCGGGACGGGCCGCATCTCACCCGGCACAGCGCGACCACGGAGGCCGCGCACCGAGAACGGGAGCGGCGACCCATGCGGAAGATCGTGATCACCGGAGTGGCGGCGGCACTGGCGCTCGGCCTGACCGCCTGCGGCGGCAACGGCGGCGGCGGGACCGCGGCGGCGCCGGCCGCCACGCCCAGCGGCGCCGCGCAGGCACCGAGCGAGTCCCCGGCTCCGGGCGGCACGTCCACGACGCGGACCCCGTCCACACCGTCCACTCCGCAGGGCTCGGGCGGTCAGGACGCCCCCGTCGTCCGGCACACCCCGCCCGCGCCGCAGGGCGGCCGGCAGATCACCACCAAGTGGGGGCGGCTGCGCTACCTGGCCCCGGGCAAGTTCCTCGTCGGCGACGTCGCCTTCTTCACCGCCGACGACACCGTCCTGTACGTCGCCGGCGGCACCTGCCCCGACGGCTCCCCCACCCCGCCCGACGTCATGAAGTGCTCGCTCGACGGGTTCGACCAGTGGGTGCAGGCCGCACCGCACAACGCCAGCGTCCGCTTCTCCGGCCAGGCGGCCGTCCGCATCACCGAGACCCAGTAGCGCGCGGGCTTCCGGCTCAGGAGAGCAGGAGGGGGAGCCAGACGCCGATGTTGCCGAGGACCACGGTGACCATGGAGAACTGCAGGAACGAGTGCTTGCGCCAGACGATCTTGGACAGGGCGACCAGCTGGGTGCTGAGGACGAGTCGGTTGCGCCGGCCGACGCCGTGTTCGAGGGCGGTGACGAGTTCGGCCGGGTCCCAGCGGCGCAGATGGCCGAAGTAGACGTAGCCCCGTCGCCAGTGCCGCCGCGCCTCCAGGCGGTTGAGCTGGGGGAAGACGGCGGCGCCGGCCAGCACGATGGCGCCGACCAGCAGGGCGACGCCGATGCCGAACGTCCAGCTCTCGAGGCCGGACAGGTGCCGCAGCCGCTTTCCCGACTGCGCGAAGACGACGATCATTCCGAGGATCGCCGTTTCCAGGGTGAGGACGACGGAGGCCTTGGCGTCGACTTTCGCGGTCCAGTCGTGCAGGGCCTGGTGGACGCGCCAGGCGTAGGTCTCGAAGGTCTCGTCACCGGCCCCGGACTGCCGGCCGGAATGGTTCGAGGTCTGCGTCATCGTTGCCCTCCGCTGTCGCCGGCTCTTTCGTTTGGACGCGGTGAGGGAAACGGTGAGGTCCGGTGGAACCGGAATATGTCCCGCGGGTAACCGGAGAGGCGAGGGTTTCCCGGAGTCCTTTGATCACCTGGCGGGTGAAAGGCGCTGCTGCGGCGGACTCGTCGGCCTAGCGGACGTGTGCGGTGAGGAAGTGAGGCAGGATGTGCCCGCCGAGAGTGCCGGTGCCGCCGGTGAGCAGGATCTGCGCGCCCATGTCGTCCTCCTAGGCCGTTTCCATTGCGGTCGACCATGAAGACGGGCGGTGCCGGACGGAACGTGACATGCGTTCCCGGGTGACGCGGGTCACCGGGGCGGGGGCGCAGGGGCTAGCGAGTCGGGGGGCCTCGCTAGCCCCTGCCGGGGAAATGGCGGTGGGGGTACCTGGAGTGGTGGTCGTCGTCGCGGCGGTCCACGCTGACGGCGGCGGTCGGACGGTCCGCGCGGCAGGTGACGGTCATCGTGACGAACCGGCTGGACGACTGGAACCGGACGAACACCGGCCCTGGGGGCCTGCGGTTGCTGTCGCCGACGCTGAAGTTCTGCGCGGGCGTCCAGGAGACGAGGAACGCGGCGCCGCCGTCGCAGCGGGCGACGATGTCGCCGGCCTCGGAGCCCAGGCTGGTGATGGCGGTGGTGACCTGGCGGGTGACGGTGACGGTCGGCGCGGGCCGCGGCTTGTCGCGGGCCGGCGGCGAGGTCGAAGCGGAGGGTTGCGCGGCGGGCGACGGGCCCGTCGGCGTGGGCGGGACGGCGAGCGCGGCGGCGACCTCGTCGGGCGTCATCGGCTTGACGCCGCGTTCGGTGATGCCGGTGCCGACGACGTTGATCGCGGCCATCCCGGCGCCGACTCCGAGCACGGCGGCCGCCGACCACACCATGGCGGCGAGCGCGCTGTGCTTGGACATGTGCGAACTGTCCCATATCGATGACTAAGGTTCGGTTAAGCCGCCCTTAAGGCGTCGATAGGGCCTTTATCGGCCGCGTTCCCGGTCTAGCGTGGCGCCGTGGCGCAACTGTTGCTGGTGGAGGACGATTCCGAGGTGCGCAGCAGGCTCGTTCGCGCGCTTGGCGAGCGCGGGCACGCGGTCGCGTCGGCGCCCACGGGCATGGACGGCATCCGGCGGGCGGTGAACGCCCGGCCGGACCTGGTGATCCTCGATCTCGGGCTGCCGGATCTGGACGGCGCGGAGGTGCTGCGGATGCTGCGCGCGGTCAGCTCCGTCCCGGTGATCGTGGCGACGGCCCGCGACGACGAGCGGGAGATCGAGCGGATCCTGAACGCGGGCGCGGACGACTACCTGGTGAAGCCGTTCGGGGCGGGGCAGCTGGACGCGCGGGTGCGGGCGGTGCTGCGCCGGGCGGACGATCCGGGCGCGGCGGCCCGGGAGGTGCGGGTGGGCGGGCTGCGGATGAACGCGGCGGCACGGGAGGCGTCGCTGGACGGCCGGCCGCTGGAGCTGTCGCCGAAGGAGTTCGACCTGCTGCTCTACCTGGCGTCGCGGCCGGGGCAGGTGGTGTCGAAACGGGAGCTGCTCACCGAGGTGTGGCACGTGCCGCTCGGCGGGGCGAACAAGACGATCGACGTGCACGTGGCGTGGCTGCGGCGCAAGCTCGGCGAGTCGGCGTCGCGGCCGCGGTACCTGCGGTCGGTGCGCGGCTCCGGCATCAAGATCGTCGATCCGTCGTGAGAAGGCACATCACGCTGCTGGTGGCGTCGACGGTGGTGCTGGTGCTGGTGGCGTTCCTCGTCCCGCTGGCGCTGCTGGTGAAGGACGTGGCGCGGACGCGGACGCTCGCGGCGGCGAACGTGCGGGCGCAGGCGCTCGCGCCGGTGGTGGCGGCGGGCGACCGGGGGACGGTCGAGGTGGCGCTGCAGCAGACGGCGTCGAGCGGCTACCCGATGACGGTGCTGTGGCCGGACGGGAAGTTCAGCGGCGCGCCGGCGGACCGGGACGCGGGGGTGCGGCTGGCGGAGCGGGGCCGGAGCCTGACCGTGGACACGCCGGGCGGCCGGGAGATCCTGGTGGCGGTGCTCGGCGGCCGGGGCGGGACGGCGGTGATCCGCGCGTTCGTCACCGACCGGCAGATGTCCGCCGGCGTCGGCCGGGCGTGGGCGATCCTGGCGGGGCTCGCGGCGGGGCTGCTGGCGGTGAGCGTGCTGGTCGCGGACCGGCTGGCGCGGTCGCTGGTGCGGCGGATCACGAAGCTGGCGGCGCTGGCGAAGGGCATCTCGACCGGGGACCTGGACGCGCGGATCGAGCCGGGCGGCCCGCTGGAGATCCGCGACGTGACGGTCGGGCTGAACGAGCTGGCCGGGCAGATCGACGCGCTGCTGTCGCGGGAGCGCGAGCAGGCCGCGGACCTGTCGCACCGGCTCCGCACGCCGCTGACGGTGCTGCGGCTGGAGGCGGAGACGCTGCGGGACCCGGCGGAGGCGGGCCGGATCGGCGAGCAGGTCGACGTGCTGGAGCGGACCGTCACCGAGCTGATCAACACGACGCGGCGGCCGGTGCGCGCGGAGGCGCCGTGCACGGACGCGACGGCGGTCGTGGCGGAGCGGGTGCGGTTCTGGTCGGTGCTGGCCGACGAGCAGGACCGGCGGATGGACATGCGGATCCCGTCCGGGCCGCTGCTGGTCCGTGTGCGCGCGGAGGACCTGTCGGCGTGCCTGGACGCGCTGCTGGGGAACGTCTTCGCGCACACGCCGGAGGGCAGCGCGATGGGGGTGGCGCTGGAGGCGCGCAGCGGCGCGGTCTACCTGACGGTCGACGACGCGGGCCCCGGTTTTCCCGGGCGGCACCTGCTGCGGCGCGGGGTCAGCACGGCGTCGTCGACGGGGCTCGGGCTGGACATCGTGCGGCGGACGGCGGAGGCGAGCCACGGCAGCCTCCAGCTCGGCGAGTCACCGGCCGGGGGCGCGCGGGTGATGGTCCGTTTCGGTGTCCCGCCGCGCGACGCCGAGCCATCCTGACGGCTTGCGCTCCGGGGCATTACGCGCCTTAGCCGACTCTTAACCCGTCCGAAGCGCCCTCTTATCGGGTGAGCCGCGAATCTTACGGCGTGATGTCCCCTCCGCCGTCCGGCGGCGGATCCGTCCTGCCGCTGGCCAACCGCATCGTGCGGCTCGGCGGCGCCGGCGCGGGCGCCGTCCTGCTCGTGCTGTGCGCCGTGGTCGCGCAGACGACGAGCGCGCCGGCGAGCCGTCCCGCGGCGGCGCCCTCGCCGGCGTCCGAGCGGACCCGCCCGGCGCACGCGTCGCGGAGCTCCAAGCCCGCGACGACCACCGCGAAGACGACGCCGCTGGTCCGGACGGTGACCACGGCGGTGCTCAAGCAGCGCTCGACGATCGCGCGCCGCGAGTTCGGCGGGCGCGCCCCGGCGGCGCCGACCGTCCTGCTGTCCCGGTCGGACGCCGCGAAGGGCTGGGCGTTCGGCTCGTCGGTGATCGCGCCGCCCGCCGGAGTGGACGCGCCGCCGGACGCGTCGCTGTTCCTCGCCCACCACGACAAGACCGGCTGGCAGGTGTCGGTGACCGGCGCGCGGACCTTCGCGGCGTTCGTGAAGAACGCCCCGTCCGACGTCGTGCCGGACGGCGAACGCACGCTCCTCGCCCGTTACGGAAAGGCCGCTTCGAGCGGGACGGCCACCGGGCTGGAGCTGCCCTGGGGCGTCGGCAAGTCGTGGACCATGCGGCCCGCCGGCGACCCCAGGGCGATCGCGTTCGCGGGAGGGGACGGCCGGGTCCTCGCGCCCGGGCCCGGCCGCCTCTACCGGCTGTGCAGCCGGACGTCCGGGCACGCGATGCTGCTGCTCATCCATCCGAACGGGCTCGCCTCGACGTTCTCCCGGCTGACCGCGCTGACACCGGTGAAGGACGGCGGCGCGGTCCGGACGGGCGCCTACCTCGGCACGACCGGGCGCGGCCTGCCGTGCTCGTCCGGGCAGGCCGCCGGGCCCGCGTCCGTGGTGTTCGGGGTGCTGTCCGGCGGGCGGCCCGCCGCGCTCAACGGGTTGCAGGTGGGCGGCTGGACGCTCCAGGTCGCGGCGTCCGGGAAGGCCGTCGCGGCGGCGCGGGACGGCGTCCGCGTGCAGGGCGGCGACCCGCTGCTGAACCTCGGCTCCGGCGCGCTCCCCGTGCCGTCGCCGTCGCCGACCGCCACGGCGTCCCCGAAGGCGTCCCCGGCATCGCCGGCGTCCCCGACGGTGACGGCGCCATGACGGGGAGGCGCGCGTGAGCACGACCTCGTCGCCGCCCGTCCGGGTCCCGGCGGGCCGCCGCACGCTCAAGATCACGCTGATGGCGGTCGGCCTCGCCGCCGCCGCGGCCATCGGCCGGACGGCGGGCGCCGCGCACCTGCTCACCGCCGCGCACGCGTTCCTGGAGTTCTTCTCCGGCGTGTTCACGCTGGTCGGGCTGACCGGCGCGGTCGTGTTCGGGCTGCTCGCGGCGAGCCGGTTCACGCCGATCCGGCTGCGCATCCTCGCCCAGTCCGGGCACCGCGCCGCCGCCACGCTCTCGCTCAGTTTCCTCGCCGTCCACATCGTGCTGAAAGTGCTGGAGAAGCACGCGTCCGCGCTCGACGCGCTGCTCCCCGCCGCCGGGTTCCAGGGGCACGGGCTGATGGTGAGCCTCGGGCCCGTCGCCGGCGACCTGATGATCCTCGCCGCGCTCACCGGCGTCGCCCGCGGCCGGTTCATCGGCGCCGGACGCGCCTGGACGTGGCGGCTGCTGCACCTCGCCGTCTACGTGTGCTGGCCGGTCGCGCTCGTCCACGGCCTCCAGGCCGGGCGCGCCGCCAAGAGCTGGGTGATCTACAGCTACCTGCTGTGCGCGGCGGCCGTCCTCCTGCTGGTGCTGGTGCGGCTGGCGATCGCGTCCCGGCACCGCCGCACGTCCGGGCCCCGGCCGGTCCGCCCCGTCGCGGCGGCGCGTCCCCCGGCCCGGCGGCCCGAGCCCGCCGCCGAGGCCCGCGTCCCCGACGAGCAGTTCTGGGCGGACCTCAAGGACGAGGCGCGCCGCTGGTCCAGGAGCCGCCCGTGAGCACCGCCACGACGACCGGCCGGGGGTTCCGCCTCACCACCATCGGGCCGCCGCGCCTGTTCGCCGGCCTCGACCGGACGTCCCGGCTCGACGCGGCGGCGCACCGGCTCGTCCACCCCGTCCCGCGCGGGCTGCCGCTCCGCGAGCTCGCCGCGCTCGCCGAGGCCGCCGACCTGCGCGGACGCGGCGGCGCCGCGTTCCCGTTCGCCCGCAAGCTCGCCGCCGTGCACCGGTCCGCGCAGCGCACCGGACGCGACTGCGTCGTGCTCGTCAACGCCACCGAAGGCGAACCCGCCAGCTCCAAGGACAAGGCCCTCCTCGCGCACGTCCCGCACCTGGTGCTGAACGGCGCGGTCCTCGCCGTCAAGGCGCTCGGCGCGCGGGAGCTCGTCATCGGCGTCACCGACGACGGCCTCGCCGCGCGGTCGCTGCGGCTCGCCCTCGCCGAGACCCGGCTGCGCGACCGCGCCCGCGTCGTCCAGCTCCCCGAGCGGTTCATCACCGGGGAGGGCGGCGCGCTCGTCCGCGGCGTCAACGGCGAGACGCCGATCCCGCCCGGCCAGAAGGTCCGGGCCGCCGACAGCGGCGTCGACCGGCTCCCCACCCTGCTGTCCAACGCGGAGACGTTCGCGCAGCTCGCCGTGCTCGCCGAGCTCGGCGCCGACCGGTACCGCGCCGCCGGCACGCCCCGCGAACCCGGCACCGTCCTGCTCACCGTCACCCTCCCCGACGGCGGCCACATGGTCGTCGAGACCCCCGCCGGCGTGCCGCTCGCCGACGTGCTGCGGCACTGCGGCACCGACGCCGGGCAGGGCGTCATCGTCGGCGGCTACCACGGCGCGTGCCTCACCCCCGAGCAGGCCGCGCGGGTCAGGGTGTCGCGCGAGTCGATGGCGGCGGCCGGCGGCGCGCTCGGCGCCGGGATCATCGTCCCGCTGCCCCGCGACACCTGCCCGCTCGGCGAGATCGCCCGCGTCGCCGGGTACATGGGCGCCGAGTCCGCCGGGCAGTGCGGGCCCTGCCGGCTCGGCCTGCCCGCCATCGCCCGGTCCGTCGCCGCGCTCGCCGCCGGCACCGCCGGGGACGAGGCCGTCGCCGCCGTCCGCCGCGGCAGCGCCACCGTCCGCGGACGCGGCGCCTGCAAGCACCCCGACGGCACGACCCGGTTCCTGCTGTCCGCGCTGCGCGCGTTCGACCAGGACGTCGCCGCGCACCTCGACCGGGGCGGCTGCGGCCGGCCGACCCGCCGCTTCCTGCCCGTCCACGGCGAGGAGCCGGAGGAGGCGGAGGCGTCCCCGCACCGGCTCGCGATCGACTGGTCCCGCTGCGCCGGGCACGGCCTGTGCCGCCACCTGCTGCCCGACCTCGTCCGGCTCGACGAGTTCGGCTACCCCGTCATCACCGACGGCGCCGTCCCCGCGCGGCTGCTGCGCGACGCCGTCCAGGCCGCCGAGATGTGCCCCGCCCTCGCGCTGTCGGTGCGGAGCGCCTGACCCGGCGCGGTCAGTTCGCCGAGTAGCGGTGGGGGCTCGCCACGAGCGGGTAGAGGCGTGAGCGGTTGCGGGGGCGGGCGGCGCGGTGGTGGCCGTCCACCGCGGCCTCGATGATCTGGTCCTCGGCGCTGAACGCGCTCTCCATCACCGCGATGAACTCGGTGTTCGGCGGGTGGACGCGGGCGGCGGCGTTGGCGGTGCGGCGGATGAGCACGCGGGCGCCGCTGCGCAGCGCCGACTCCAGGTGCCGGACGTCCTGGCCCGCGCGGGCCTCGTGGGCGCCGAGGCGGCGGAAGTGGTCGAGCGCGGCGCCGCGGTCCTGCGCGCCGGTGTAGACGGTCAGGGCGTCCCGGACGAGGGTGAGGATCATCGCGGCGCTCAGCCCGGTGTAGGCGGGGACGCGGCCGGCGATCTCGCCGACGATCTCGGCGGTGATCTCGTCCAGCCGCTCGGCGAGCAGTTCGGTCACGGGGTTCATGGCGGCGTCCCTTGGGTTCCGTCGTCGCGTCGATCCGTCCCGCGCGTCCGCGGTGAGAATATGTTACTCACGCGTAGGCCGGATGTACCGCCTGAAAACGGAGATCTTTCGCCGCCCGTGCCGGGTCAGTGGGCGCGGACGCGCGCGTGCCCCGCGCGGAAGGTGTGCCGGTAGGCGGACGGCGGGACGCCGATCGAGGCGACCAGGTGCTGGCGCAGCGACGCCGACGTGCCGAAGCCGGCCCGCTCGGCGATGCGGTCGACGGGCAGGTCGGTGGTCTCCAGCAGGCGGCGGGCCAGGTCGACGCGCTGCCGGGCGAGCCACTGGCCGGGCGTCATCCCGACCTCGTCGCGGAACCGGCGGGAGAACGTGCGGACGCTCATCCGCGCGTGCCGCGCCATCTCGGCGAGCGGGATCGGCCGGTGCAGCTCGCCGAGCGCCCACGCGCGGGTCGCGGACGTGGCGGCCGCGTCGGGCTCGGGGACGGGGCGCTCGATGAACTGGGCCTGGCCGCCCTCGCGCCACGGCGGCACGACGCACCGGCGGGCGACCTGGTTGGCGATCTCGCTGCCGTGGTCGCGGCGGACGATGTGCATGCACAGGTCGATCCCGGCGGCGACGCCCGCCGAGGTGAGCACGTCGCCGTCGTCCACGAACAGCACGTCGGCGTTCACGTCGACGTCGGGGAACAACCGCTTGAAGCGCTCGGCCTCGGCCCAGTGCGTGGCGGCGGGGCGGCCGTCGAGGAGCCCGGCGGCGGCGAGCAGGTGGGACGCGGTGCAGATCGACACGATGCGGGCGCCGGGGCGGAGCCGGGCGAGGGCGTCCGCGACCGGTGCCGGGCACTCCGCCGCCACGGCGGGGCCGCACCCGAACGGCGGGACGACGAGCGTGCCGGCGGTCTCGATGATCTCGTGCCCGTGCTCGACGGCGATGGCGAAGTCGGCGCTGGTGCGCACAGGACGGCCGTCGATCCCGCAGGTCAGCACCTCGTAGAGGGGTTCGCCGGCGGGGCCGGTGGCCGAGCCGAAGATGCGGACCGGGATGCTCAGCTCGAACGGGTACACGCCGTCGAGGGCGAGGACGACGACACGGTGCATGGCCAGAGTCTTTCATGCGCCGCGATATGGCCACACTGAGACTCTCTGTTTTCCTGCACGTGCATCTGCACTTGCTACTACTATCCCGGGTGCAGCGTCCCCACCCCGAGGAGCGGCCGTGAGCGCAGGGCAGGATCCGCGATCGGCCGGGCCCGGCAACGGGGCGGTGCGGGGGCCCGCCGCGCGGCGCATGCTGGTCGGCGCCCGGCTGCGCGACCTGCGCGAACGCAGCGGGCTGAGCCGCGACCAGGCCGGCTACGCGATCCGCGGCAGCGCGTCCAAGATCAGCCGGATCGAGCTCGGCCGCACCTCACTCGCCCGCCGCGACGTCGCCGACCTGCTCACCCTCTACGGGCTGCCCGCCGGCGCCGAGCGCGAGGAGCTGCTCCGCCTCGCGCAGGAGGCCAACGAGCGGGCCTGGTGGCACCGGTACGGCGAGCTGGTCCCCGCCTGGACGCACCGGTTCCTCGACCTGGAGGAGGCCGCCCGCGAGGTCCGCGCCTACGAGCCGTGCCAGATCCCCGAGCTGCTGCAGACCGAGGACTACACGCGCGCCTGCCTGGCGATCCGGGACGGGATCCGGGAGGGCGACCGGCGCATCGAGATCGACGAGCGGGCCGCCGTCCGGCGGCTGCGCCGCCGGCGGTTCGAGGGCGACCCCGGCCGGACGCTCGCCGCCGTCCTCGACGAGGCGGCGCTGCGCCGCTTCGTCGGCGGCCCGGAGCTGATCCGCGGCCAGCTCGGGCACCTGGCCGCGCTCGCCGACGCCGGCCGCGTCGAGCTGCGGATCATCCCGGTCGGCGGGCGCCCGCTGCCGCTGGCGCACGGCTTCACGATCCTCGGCTTCGCCGGGCGGGCGCTGCCCGACGTCGTCTACCTCGAGTTCCTCACGACCGCGCTCTACCTGGACAAGCCCGCCGACCTCGCCGCCTACACCGCGGCCTGGGACCGCCTGTGCGCCGCCGCGCTGCCGCCGGACGCGGGCCGCGCCCTGCTCGCCGAGCTGATCGAACCGCTGTGACGGCCGCCCGCCGGATCAGGGCGTGAGGTCAGGCGGGCGGCGGGTTCGCGGCTGCGCCCTCGGTGCTCAGCAGGACGACGGTGTCCGCCGGCCCGAGGCCGAGTCCGGGCCGCGCCGCCCGCACCCCCGCCAGCGCGGCCGCACCGCACGGACCTGCGGAGACCCCGGCGGCGGCCAGGTCGCGCGCGGCGTGCGCGACGTCCGCGTCCGCGACACTGACGGCGGCGTCCACGCCCGCCCGCAGGTAGGGCCACGCCGCCGAGGACGGCGTGGCGCAGTTCAGCCCCGCCATCGCCGTCGCGCCCGTCTGCACCGTGACGAGGCGGCCCGCGGCCAGGCTCGCCAGCACGCACGGCGCCGCGTCCGGCTCCACGGCCAGCAGCTTCGGCGCCGACACCCCGGACCGGTAGTGCACCACCGCCGCCTGCGCCAGCGACCCCACCCCCACCGGGACCGCCACGACATCGGGCGCGCCCGCCCCCGCCGCGCGCAGCTGCGCGTCGATCTCGGCGAACAGCGTCGAGTAGCCCTCCACGATCCACCGGGGCACGCGCTCGTAGCCCGGCCAGGCCGTGTCCTGGACGAGCAGCGCCGACGCGTCCCCCCTGGCCGACTCCGCAGCCGCGCGCACCGCCTCGTCGTACGGCGCGCCGACGCGGACGACCCGGGCGCCCTCCCCCTCGATCGCGGCGAGCGCGGCGGGGTGGACGCCGTCCGGCACGAACACCTCCGCCCGCGTCCCGAGCATCCGGGCCATCGCGGCGACGGCCCGCCCATGGTTGCCGTCCGTCGCGGTGACCAGCCGGAACGCCCCCGCGCGGGCGCGCAGCGCGGCGACCGGCCCGGCCGCCGGGACCGGCACGCCGAGGCGGTCGCACAGCGCCCGGCAGACGCCCCACGACGCGCCGAGGATCTTGAACGCGGGCAGCCCGAGCCGGGACGACTCGTCCTTGACGAACACCCGCCCGGCGCCGAGCCCGGCGGCCAGCGCGGGCGCCTCGACCAGCGGCGTCGGCGCGTATCCGGGCAGCGCGGCGTGAAAGGCGGCGGCGTCGCGGGACGCGGGCGGGCATCTCCAGGCGCGGGCGGCGGGACGGGAGAACCACGAGGTGCGGGCGAGGGAGGCGGACGGGGCGGGAGGCATGCGGCCACGCTCGCGCATCCACGATCGGTCGGTCCAGCGAATGTTTCCGAGCGATAATCATCGGTACAACCGATGAATGGAGGGGCCGTGCTCGATCTGCACCGGCTGCGGCTCCTGCGCGAGCTCAAGCACCGCGGGACGCTCGCCGCCGTCGCCGAGGCGCTCTCCTACAGCCCGTCGTCGATCTCGCAGCAGCTGTCCGTCCTGGAACGCGAGGCCGGGGTGCGGCTGCTGGAACCGGTCGGCCGCCGCGTCCGGCTGACCGCGCAGGCCGAGATCCTCGTCGCGCACACCGAGGCCGTGCTGGAACGCCTCGAACGCGCCGAGGCCGACCTCGCCGCGTCGCTGCGCGACATCACCGGCACGCTGCGCGTCGCCGCGTTCCAGACCGCCGCGCTCGCGCTGGTCCCGGGCGCGCTCAGCGCGCTCCGCGACGCCCATCCCGGCCTCCGCGTCGAGATCACGCAGCGCGAACCGGAGAGCGCGCTGCCCGCCCTGCTCGCCCGCGACTTCGACGTGGTCGTCACCGAGGAGTACCCGGGCGAGCCGCACCCCCGGCCGTCCGGCGTCGAGTACGAGGAGCTCGGCGAGGACGAGATCCGCCTCGCCCTGCCCGGCACCGTCCCGCCCGGAACCGTGCTGGCCGGCCTCGCGCAGACGCCCTGGGTCATGGAACCCGCCGGGACCGCCGCCCGCGCCTGGGCCACCCGGCTGTGCCGCGACGCCGGGTTCGAACCCGACGTCCGCTTCGAGTCCAGCGACCTGCTGCTGCACCTGCGGCTCGTCGAGCAGGGGCACGCCGCCGCCCTGCTGCCCGGCCTCGTCTGGACGGACCGCCCGCCGACCGTAGCGATGGCGCGGCTGCCCGCCGGGCGGCGCGTCCGGCGGCTGTTCACCGCCACCCGCCGCGGCGGCGGCGCGCACCCCGCCGTCCGGGCCTTCCGGGACGCCCTCGCGGGGGGTACCGGATTCGCGGGCGCCGACTAGCCTGGATCGTGTGAATAACGCACCGGGCTGGGAAAGGCCCTGGTGAGCACAGCGCCGCACGCCACGCCGGCGCCATGAGACCTCCACACCCCGACCCTCGAGACTCCGCCGCCTACGGGTGTTCTGGGGGTGACCCGCACCTTCGAATGGGTGTTATCCCCGATGGCGATGACTCCGCCGCTCCGGCAGAGTCATAGTCGGCAGCAGGGGGACGAGGCCCCCTCGCAGGAAGAAGGCACACGATGTCGAACACGCCGCCCACTCCCTCGTTGACCGCCACCGACCTCGCCGAGATCCTCTTCAGCTCCGGGCTGCAGGCCTCCGACAACCCCACGCCGGAGCAGGTCCGCAGCACCGTCGACGCCCTCGCGCGCACCTGCGCCGGCGCCCCGTCCGCCTGCGCCGCCCGCGTCGCCCAGGAGGCCGGCGACCACCCCGACACGTTCGCGGTCCGGATGCGGTGGGCGCTCGACACCGTCCACGACGCCTACGGCGACCTCACGACCGCGGCCTGACCGCCGCGCGCCCGGCGACCGGGCGCGCCGACCGCACCGAAAGCAGGGACCGACAGCAGGGGAGGGACCGCCATGCGCCCCACCGCGCAGCGCACCCGCTTCGCCGACAAGCGCGAGGACATCGTCCCGCGCACGCTCCACGACCTGATCGCCGCCGACACCGCGCAGCGGCAGGGCGAGGAGGGCCGCCGGCACCGCAGACGCCGGATCATGACCGCCCGCCGCGTCACCTAGACCCCGCGGCGCCGTGCCCGTTCCGTCCGGAACGCGGTCCTGGCGGTCCATAGCCGGTCGCGTGTCGTAGCGAACTATGCTTCTGCCGTGACCGAACAGCCGGCGGACGACCAGGGCGCCGCCTCCGCGGACGCGGGCCGCGAGTACCGGATCGGCGAGCTCGCGCGGGCCGCCGGCGTCCCCGTCCGGACCCTGCGCTACTACCAGGAACGCAAGCTGCTCCCGCCGCCCCGGCGGGAGGGCCGCATCGGGCTGTACTCCGAGGACCACCTCGCCCGGCTCCGCATGATCGGCAACCTGCTGGAGCGCGGCCACACCCTCGAGGGCATCCGCGAGCTGCTGTCGGCGTGGGAGCAGGGCCGCGACATCGGCACCGTGCTCGGCGTCGAGAAGGTGGCCACCGCGCCGTGGTCCAACGAGGTCCCCGTCACGATGACGCTGGACGAGCTGGCCGAGCTGTTCCCCGGCGAGGTCAATCCCGAGTCCGTCGAGCGGGCGGTGTCGTCCGGGGTGATCGAGGTGGACGGCGACCGCGTCACCCACTGGAGCCGCCGCCAGCTGGAGGCGACCGTCACGCTGGTGCGCGCCGGGGTGCCGCTCGCCGAGGTGCTGGCGGCGGGGCAGCAGCTGCAGCGCAGCATGGACGAGCTGGCCGCGATGTTCGTCCGGCTGATCGCCGACCACGTCGTCGGCGACTTCGAGGAGCAGGACCTCGGCGACCTCACCGAGACCCTCGCCCGGCTGCGGCCCGGCGCGCAGGTCACCGTGGAGGCCGGGTTCGCGCGCGCCATGGACCGGCAGGTCCGCGCCGCGATCGACCAGCTCCTCGGCCGCCTGACCTCGCCTTAGTCACAGGCTGTCGGACCCTCGTCGCGTGTCGTGACCGGACGCCCGGCCTCTTGATCATTAGCGTGGGCGGGTGCCCGTACTCCTCGCAGGGACCCTGGCGGCGGGCGCCGCCGCCGCGATCACCGCCGGTCCCGGGGCGGCCGCCGCCGTCCCCGCCCGCGCGGCGCAGGCCCCGGTCTGCGCCTCGGCCGCGCATCCGGCGCTCGCCGCGCGGCTCGGCCGCCGCATCACCGCCGCGCTGGAGGGCCGCACCGGCACCGAGTCCGTCGCCGTCTACGGCCGGGAGCGCGGTCTGCGCTGCGGCGTCCGCGCCGGACGGCACTACGACTCGGCGAGCGTCGTCAAGGCGACGATCCTCGCCGCGCTGCTGCGCGAGACCGCGGGCGAGCACCGCCCGCTCACCAAGGCCGAGGACGCCCTCGCCACCAAGATGATCACGAGGTCGGACAACCGCGCCGCGTCCGCGCTCTGGCGGTCCGTCGGCCGCGCCCGCCTGGCCCGGTTCCTGGAGCGGGCGGGGATGGCGCACACCGCCCTCGACCCCGCCGGGCACTGGGGCCTCACCCGGATCACCGCCGCCGACCAGATCACCCTCCTGCGGCGCCTCACCGAGCACAACGCCCTGCTCACCGACGACGCCCGCGCCTACGAACTCGGCCTCATGCACCGCGTCATCGCGTCCCAGCGCTGGGGCACCACCGCCGGGACGCCCGCCGGGATCACCTGGCACGTCAAGAACGGCTGGCTCCCCCGGCACGGCAAGGAATGGCGCGTGCACAGCATCGGCGCGTTCACCGGCCCCGGCGAGGACTACCTGATCGCCGTCCTCACGCAGGGCACCCCGACCATGGCGTACGGGGTCGAGACGATCGAGCGCGTCGCCCGCGCCGTGCACGGCGGCCTCGCGCCCGGCACCCGCGCCCCGGTCCTCGGCGGCCTCCCGGACGGCGCGCCGGAGACCTCCGACGGCTCCGTCCCGCCGCATGCGTGATCGCGGCGATACTGGGGGAATGGCCGACGACGACGAACGCTGGAAGGCGCGGTTCCGCGCCGCCCGGATCAGCCTCCCCCGCTGGGCGCGCGACGCCCCGGACCGCAGCATCTACCGCTCCAACGCCACCGGCACCTGGGAGATCTACGCCTGGGACCGCGGCACCGGCGAGCAGCGGCAGCTGACCGAACGGCCCAACGGCACATGGATCGGCGCCATCGACCCCGCCGGCGAGCACGTGTGGTGGTTCGCCGACACCGACGGCGACGAGTTCGGCGTCTGGCGGCGCGTCCCGTTCGGCGGCGGCGAGGACGCCCCCGCCGTCCCCGGGCTCGACCCGTCCTACCCGGCCGGGCTGTCCCTCGGCGCGAGCGGCCTCGCGGTCGTCGGCCGCACCGGCGAGGACGGCAACACCGTCCACCTGTGCCGCCCCGGCGCCGCGCCGGAGGTGCTGTACCACCACGCCGAGGACGCGCACGTCGCCGCCCTGTCCCGGGACGAGTCGCTCATCGCGGTCGGGCACAGCGAGCACGGCGACAGCCGCCACATGGCGCTGCGGGTCGTCCGCCCGGACGGCTCCGCGGTCGCCGACCTGTGGGACGGCCCCGGCAAGGGCGTCTACGGGATGGGCTTCGCGCCCGTCCACGGCGACACCCGGCTCCTCGTCGGGCACGAGCGCCGCGGCCGCGACGAGATCCTCATCTGGGACCCGGCCGCCGGCACCGAGCGGGAGATCGTCCTCGACCTGCCCGGCGAGATCGGCGCCGGCTGGTACCCTGACGGGTCCGCACTGCTGATCTCCCACAACCACGAGGCGCGCGACGAGCTGTACCGCTACGACCTCGGCGACGGGTCGCTGGCGCGGGTCGAGACGCCCCGCGGCGTGATCGGCGGCGCGGACGTGCGGCCGGACGGCACGGTCGAGTTCTCCTGGTCGTCGGCCGCCGAACCGCCGGTGATCCGGTCGACGTCGGGCGCGGTCGTGCTCACCCCGCCCGGGCCCGCGGCGCCGCCGTCCGTCCCGGTCGAGGACGCGTGGGTGGACGGTCCCGGCGGGCGGATCCACGCGCTGGTCAGCAAGCCCGAGGGGGACCGCCCGTTCCCGACCGTGTTCGACGTCCACGGCGGGCCGACCGCGCAGGACGACGACTCGTTCGCGCCCGCCGCCGCCGCGTGGGTCGACCACGGGTTCGCCGTCGTCCGCGTCAACTACCGCGGCTCCACCGGCTACGGCTCGCGGTGGCGCGACGCGATCGAGGGACGCGTCGGGCTCACCGAGCTGGAGGACATCAAGGCCGTCCGGGACTGGGCCGTCGGCACCGGCCTCGCCGACCCGGACCGGCTCGTGCTCACCGGCGGGTCGTGGGGCGGGTTCCTCACGCTGCTCGGCATCGGCACGCAGCCGGACGACTGGAGCGTCGGCGTCGCGTCCGTCCCGGTGGCCGACTACGTCGCCGCCTACGAGGACGAGATGGAGGGGCTCCAGGCGTTCGACCGGTCGCTGTTCGGCGGTTCGCCCGAGGAGGTCCCGGAGCGGTACCGCGAGTCGTCGCCGATCACCTACGTCGAGAAGGTGAAGGCGCCGGTGCTGGTCCTCGCGGGCGAGAACGACCCGCGCTGCCCCATCCGGCAGATCGACAACTACCTCGCGCGCCTCGCCGAGCTGGGGCTGCCGCACGAGACGTACCGCTACGACGCGGGCCACGGCTCCCTCGTCGTCGAGGAACGCATCACGCAAATGTCGGCGGAGATGGACTTCGCCCGCAAACATCTGGGTATGTCGTAATTCAGTCCGCGGGGACGGGCGTCGCCCCGCCCGTCCCCGCGTTCGCCTGCGTTTACAAGATCGAAGACCCGGGCATCCCTCCGATCGGCCGCCACCGAGCGCCGCCGACAAGAGAGAGGGCCGGTCACCGACCGGCGGCCCCCCGGGCGCCGCCGCCCCGTGCGGCGGCGCGCTCACCGCCGCTCTCCGCGTGGAGAGCCGAACCGGGGGGATCACCATGGACCGGCCGCATGCCGTCCGCACGCCCACGCCCACGCCCACGCCCTGCCCGCACTCGCGCCCGCGCCCGCGCCCGCGCCGAAAACCTTCGTGCACCGCGCTCGGCACCCTTCTCGCGACGGCCGCCGCGTTCGTCGCCACGGCCCAGGTCGCCCCGGCGGACGCCACCACCGCCCCGGCACCCGGCCCGTCCACCGTAACGGCGCCTCCGCCGCCGGATCCGCCGGCGGACGGGGCATCTCCGGTCACGTTGGCCTCCGCCGCGTCGCATCCGCCGCCCGCGCCCGGACGCTCGCCCGTCGCGCACCCGCCCGGCGGAGCGCAGACCGCCGCGCAGCCGGCGAGCCCGCAGGCCCCGGGTCCGCCCGCGCGGCCCAGCCCGCCGCCCGGGACGCTCGCCGGGCTCGCGCCGTCCGCGGCGGCCACCGGGATGGGCGGCGTCCTGCCTCCGGCGGATCCCCCGGCGCCCGTATCGCCGCCCGCCTCACCGCGGCCTGCGACGGTTTCGGACCCTGCGGCGGGCGCGGCCCCGGGCGTTCCCACGGCCGGGCTCCCGGACATCCCGGACTCGGTGCGGCTGCATCATGAGGTCGCGGCGGGCTTCCTGCGCGCGAACGGGATCCGGTGGCGGTCGACCGGGCACTGCTCGGACCGCGCGCGCCCGACCTGCACGTCCTTCGAAGGGCTGCGCTGGGGCACGCTCAGGCGCCTGCTGGAGTTCCGGGCGGACACCGGCTGCCCGATCACCGTCACCGGCGGGACGGAGCGCGGCCACGCCGCCGGCCCGCGCGGCCACGCCGCCGGCTACAAGCTCGACATCGCGCCGAACCGGTGCGTCGACGCGGCGATCACGCGCTACCCGTACGAGGGGGTGCGGGGCGACGGCGCGCGGCTGTACCGGTCACCGGACGGCACGCTGTTCGCCCGCGAGCGCGACCACTGGGACATCACCTTCGGCTAGATGAATGAGTCCAAGGAGTGTCGTTGCAGTCAGTGATCATAGGCAGTCAGTGACCGCTTGATCGACTGTCCGGTCTTGTCGTTGTGCCATATCGCCGCTGTGAGAGCGAGGATCCGGCAC
>NZ_WBMS02000071.1 GCF_008923205.2 Actinomadura physcomitrii
AGCACGTCCATCACGACGACCTCGGCGCCTTCCGCGGCGAACAGCCGGGCCGCCTCACGTCCCAGCCCCGAACCCGCACCGGTGATGATCGCGACCTTGTTCTCGAGTCTCGCCATGCCACGTCCTCGCTGTAGCACTCGCCCGACCGCGGGCTTGGAAGGGGGGCATGCGGCTTTCCGGAACCCTCGGCGCGGAATGCACTCAGGGCCGCAGAGGGGTGACCCGGGAGGTACGGATCGCCGGGACCAGCACATGACCCCATTTGCCTAAAACCTATAGATTTAGGAGTTGGGCGTCAACGGACTTCGGAAATCTGCCGCCGTTCGGAGGGCGAGCATTCCCGTGCTTGATCACAAATGCGAAGGCGCGGCCGAGGGGACGCGTGCCACCATGTCGGCCGGCCGGCGGTTCACCCGCGAACGGTCAGACCGTGGACGCGTCGCCGAGCAGCGCGGTGGACACGACCGGGTCGCCGGGACCACCGGTCATCAGGGAGAGCGACGCGCCCGGCACCTGGTTGGGCGAGGTACCGCGAATCTGCCGGACCGCCTCGCTGACCAGGCTCATCCCGTGGATGAAGCCTTCGGCGAGGTTGCCGCCCGAGGTGTTGATCGGCAGGCCGCCGTCCGGGGCGGTCAGGTTGTCGAAGGTGATGAAGTCCCCGGCGGTCGCGGGATCGCAGAAGCGGTGCTCGATCAGTGCCGAGACGCCCATCCCGGTCATGTTCTCGTAGATCTGCGCGACGTCGACGTCACCCGGCCCGTACCCGGTCTCGCGCCACAGGCGGTCCGCGACGCCCCGGAACCCCGCCGACCAGTACGGATCGTGGTTCTCCTCCAGGACCCCCCAGCCTTTGACCGCCCCCATCGGGGCGCCGAGAAGGTAGGCGGGACGCTGCCGCAGATCCTTGGCCCGCTCCGCCGACACCATGATCACCGCGACGCCGGCGTCGCTCTCCCGCGAGCAGTCGAACAGCCGGTAGGGCTCGGATATCCAGCGCGACTCGTCGTAGATCCGCTCGTCCAGCGCCGCATCGCGGCCGATCGCCCGCGGGTTGCGCTTGGCATGGTGATAGGACACGAGCGCCATCTCCCGCAGGGTCCGGGCGGGCACGCCCTCCGCCTCGATCAGCCGCATGGTCCGCAGCGCGCACATCTGCGCCGGCCCGTCCAGCCCGTTGACCAGCTGTTGAGCGGCGGTGTCGTCCTGCGCGACGTCCACCCGGAGCCGCCTGCCGCCGCTCTCCGACATCGCGCGGTAGACCGCGACGACCTCCGCCTGCCCGGTCACGATCGCCGTCGCCGCCAGCCCCAGCGCTCCGGGAATGCCGCCTCCGTGGGTCCACACCAGCGCGCCGAACCGGAGCTCCTCCGTGCCGAGCGCGGACATCATGCGTTGCCCGTCGTTGCGCTCGGAGCCGTAGGACACGAAGCCGTCGATCTCCGACGGCGCGATGCCGGCGTCCTCCGCCGCCGCCACGATCGCCCGCAGCGCCAGTTTCAGCGCCGGCTCCCCCGACGTGCCGCGCTTGTGGAAGGGCGTCTCACCGATACCGACGACCGCCGTCGTCCCGCGCATCATCCTGTTCACGCCCTTGCCCATGGCGATGCCCTCACTCTCCGGCGAGCGACCAGCGGACGGCCGCGTAGCCCTTGGACTTGGCGGAGGGCGCGTCGATGCGTCCGCGCAGCGGAGCACCGACCCGCACGCCCTCGTCCGGACCGTCGAGGACCCCGACCACGCGCGCGCCGCCCGCCGCCGGGATCTCGGCGACGACGACCACGTAGGGCACGTCCTCCGCCCGTTCCGCGGTGCGATCGAAGACGTACCAGCTGCGCGTCCACGAGTAGACGGAGCCCACCGGCTCGACCGGCTCCCACCGCTGCTCCCAGGAGCCGCAGCCGCCGCAGCGGAAATGGGCCGGCCACATCCACCGGTCGCAGCCCGCGCACCGCGGCAGCCGGAACACTCCCTCTTCCAGCGACTCCCAGAACCGGTCGTCGGCGCCGATGCCGCCGGCGATGCGGTGCGCGCGGAAGCTGTACTCCACCGGTCCTCCTCGCAGGTTCGTTCGGGCGGCGTCAGGCGAAGAGGGACTCCATGGCCTCGCCCAGATTGACGGTCTTCAGCTCGTAGTAGGACTGCACCGCCTCCGGGCCGGTGTCGCGGCCGACTCCGGACTGCTTGACCCCGCCGAACGGCGCCTCGGTGTTGTAGGTGAACGAGTTGACGCTGAACGTCCCGGTACGGACCTTGCGCGCCACATCCGCGGCCCGCTCGGGGTCACCGGTGAACACGGCGCCGTGCAGGCCGTAGGCGGAGTCGTTGGCGATCGCGACGGCCTCCTCGAGGGTGTCATAGGTGAGCACCGAGGCCACCGGGCCGAAGATCTCCTCCTGGCAGACGCGCATCGCGTTGTCGGTGCCGGTGAAGACCGTCGGCTGCACGTAGAAGCCCTTGTCCAGGCCCTCCGGCACCCCGCCTCCGGTGGCGATCGTCGCGCCTTCGCCCTTGCCGATCTCGATGTACCCGAGCACGCGCTCCCGCTGTCGCCGGGAGACCAGCGGCCCCATCGTCGTGGCCGGGTCGAACGGATCGCCCACCACGAACGACTCCGCGGTCGCCACCAGGGCCCCGACGACCTCGTCGTACCGGCTCCTCGGCACGAGCACGCGGCTGTAGGCCGCGCAGACCTGACCGGTGTTGAAGAACGACCCGACGGCCAGGCCCTGCATGGTGGTGGCGATGTCGGCGTCGTCCAGGACGATCGCCGCCGACTTGCCCCCCAGCTCGAGTTGCAGCCGCTTGAAGCTCCCACCGCACTCGCGGCCGATCTCGCGTCCCGCCGCGGTGGAGCCGGTGAAGCTCACCTTGTCGACCCCGGGATGGGCCACGAGCGCCCGTCCCGCGTCCCGGTCGCCCGTGATCAGGTTGAACGCGCCCGCGGGCACTCCCGCCTCGACGAACGCCTCGGCGATGTGGAACGCGTCGAGCGGCGTCTCGGGTGCCGGCTTGTACACCACGCTGCAGCCCGTCACCAGGGCCGGGACGATCTTCGCGATCGCCATGTTGAAGGGGCCGTTCCAGGGCGCGATCGACGCGACGACTCCCACGGGTTCCTTGAGCACGGCGGCCGGCCCGGCCTGCGTCCGCCGAACCTCGCTGGTCGTGTCCTCCCGCGCGATGTCGAGGAAGTACCGGCCGGTGGCCAGCGCGCCGGGGATCTGGACGCCGGCCACGGCGACGGGAAGCCCCATCTCCGCGGTCACGAGCCGCCCGATCTCCTCGATCCTCGATTCCAGGACGAGCAGCGCGCGCTCGATGACCTCGGCGCGCTCGCCGACGGTGAGGCCCCGCCACGCTCCATCGTCGAAGGCGCGCCGTGCCGACGTGACCGCCGCGTCGACGTCGTCGACGCCCGCATCGGGCACCGTCCCGATGACCTCTTCGGTCGATGGGGACACCACCTGAATCCTGGCGTCCGATACCGGCTCACGCCACTCGCCACCGATCAGGAAGCCTTCTCGATCGATCATGCGCACTCCTCCCACAGGCATGGTGCAGCCTATAGGCATTAGATTTATAAATCCACAGCCCGCCCATGCGTGCGGGAGCGACCGGGCCGGACACGGCACCTCGCCGCAATCCTCTACGGGCCCCGGTCCCGGCAGTCGGCTGCCGGGCAACCCCGCCTGACAGCAGGACCACGTGACGCGCACCAGGCGGCACCACTATCGACCGAACGGTCGATGTGAGCCTGCCGTCAGGTGACGCGAAATCCGGTCGGCAAGCGGCAGGCGCTCATCCAGGCCGGGCTGTCAGTGGCCGAACACCACGGCCTGGCCCAGCTCAGTGTCAACCAGATCGTGGCCGAGGCGGGCGTCAGCGAGGGCACCCTTCTTCCACCTGTTCGGCGGCCGGGCGGACTACCTCCGCCGCTTCCACGATCGGCTGGCGGAGGCGATCGAGGCGGCCGTCGCGGGCCGGGAGCCGGGCCCGATGCTGGCTGTGGACGGGGAACACCGCCTACCTCCCGGGCGGCTTGGACGAGTGGGCCACGCGGGCCCTGCTGATGGACGCGTGGATCGGACCAGCGGTCGCCGACGAGGTCACCGGCCGCACCCGGACGTTCACCCGGCCGGTCGAGCCGGACCTGATCGCGGCAGGCCGCCCGAATCCGGCCGAGGCGGCACTTCTGTGGGTGGTCATGGCTCGCGAGACCGCCGTGGCCGAGGAGGCGGTGGCGGAGTGACGCCCGGCATGCGCGCCGCCCTTCGCTCCTACCTGTGCGACCACCGGTGACGAGCAGGCGTGCGATCGCGGGAGTGCGGCCCGCGGTGAGCAGCAGGACGGTGACGATTTCGCGGCACGCCTGACATGGCCGCCAAGCCGGTCAATCGGCTACGTCAGCGTCGAGCTGGGTTCGAACCAGTGATCTCTTCGGTGTGAACACGACCGATCATGCCCCGGATACTCGGCTCCCCAACATCGCCACAGGTCAGGCACAGTCCTTGAGCGCAGCACAGTGCACCTCAAGAAAGATCAAGTCCGTTGCGATCTCTCACGACTGACACCGGGCCTTCCATGGAAGTCGTAGCACTCAGCAGCCACTCCGCGGCGAGCTGCAATCAGGGGCCCTCGCGAAAGTCTAACCAGGGGCGTAGCCGAGCGTCTGGGTGAACACCGGCCTGCGGTCGGCGTTGGAGGCGAGCTTGACCTCGATCACCATGGGCCGTCCGGTCTCGGCCTCGATCGTGATCAAGTCCGCGTAACCGTTGCCCAGTTGCACTTCCCGCCCCAGCATCACCCCCGTCGGCTGACCCGGAAGCGCAAGCATCGCCGCGCCACGCTCGATGCTCTCGTGCAGGACCTGCTCCCGCTCGAACGGTTGTGGCCGCGAAGCCACCAGACCGCCGCCGGTCCCATGCCAGATCCCCCACCACTGGCGCGTCCGCTTCTCAGGCCGCACCCTCACAGCCAATATGCATCAAAATACTGGGTGCGCGCCCGCTGGAAGGATTGGCCAGCGCCTCAAGAATTCATCTCGATGAAGAGGTGTCTCATGTCGCCTGTTCGGCGAGCTTCTTGTATCAGGTGAGGACAAGGAAGGCGTTGAACAGGTAACCGTGGCGTTCGCAGCGGACGGTCAGACGCCGGAAGTCGAACAGCCAGGCCAGCGTCCGTTCGATCATCCAGCGGTGGCGGCCCAAACGTTCGCTCGATTCCATGCCCGCTCGGGCAATGCGCCGAACGTTTCCGCGTCTGCGCTCAGGCCAGATGCTCGGCGGAGTTGTCAGCTTTGCCAGCGCGGACCTCGGCTGATGTACTGCCCACGGAGGTTGCGAACGCGGCGGCACGGTCGGATGATCTTGAAAAGGGCGAGGGCCTCCGGCATTCCCGGGGCGGTCCGCCATCACTGCTACGCACGCCGCACGGCGGGCGTCGCGTCAGCTCGGGTCGGAAGCGAGTCGCCGGGCCTGCAGCGCCCACCACACTTCACTGGCCGACTGGCTGAGGTGATCTCGTACCCCGTCAGCTGGGTGAACTTCTGAGCCGGTAGCGGACCGTGTTGACGTGGATGAACAGCTTGGCCGCGGCGTGCGGGATCGAGTGCCGGTCGAGATAGGCGTCGACCGTTTCGAAGATGTCCTCCGATATCGTGCTTCCCCGGCGCACCGGGTCGACGTATCGCCGGCGCAGCAGTTCCGACAGCTCGTGGTCCTCGCTGATCGAGACGAGAATGCCGAGCGAGTCGCGGTCGTGGAGTCCGGTCAACCCGAACTGCCGGGCGGTCCGCAGGGCGCGTCTGGACTCGGAGGCGGCTCTGGCGAAGTCGACGGGGCCGACCGGACCGGCGACGGCGACGGCGACGTCCGTTCCGGTCGGCTCCCGAGGCCGCGTCGGCAGGATGCCCTCGACCGTGCCGTAGTCGGAGACGAGGACACCGCCGAAGCCGTCGATCGGGTGCGCGGGCTTCAATGCGGCCTGCACAGCAGCGATCGACTCGCTGCGCGCCGCGGCTCGCACCAGCCAGTAGGCCCCGTCGGCGCGCAGGCCGTGGCGGACGCAGGCGGCGACGACGTCGTGCGGGTCCGACGTCGGATCGAGCGCGAGTCGCACGAACGAGACCTTGCGCTGCTCTGCTTCGCGTGCGTCGCTGAGGTCGACCTCGTAGCGGGCGGCGACCAGGGTGCTGCTGAAGTGGTCGGTGAGCACCCACAGGCGGCGGATGCCGTCGAGCATGGCGTCGACGCTGGCCCCCGTCCTGCTCGCCGAGTCCATGAACTCGTCACGCAAGATCCCGATGACCGCGCGGTACACGGCGACGACGATCTCGGGCGAGATGCCTTGACAGGCCCGGCGCGCGCCCGAGCGGCGCTCGTCCTCGACGATGTCCGCCGGAAGCGTTCTCTCCCCGCGCAGCACCGAGACGACCCGTGCGACGTTGCGCTCGCAGGACCGGTCCAGCTCCTCTGACCCGGATTCGCGAATAGCTCGTGATCGTCGTTTTCGCCGGGTTTTGATCTTGATTTTTGGTGTTCGGGCAGCCTGATGACCCGTCTGTCGCGGCGGGTGGGCGGAGGTTCCACAGGCCTCGGTGTTACCGGGTTGAAGGGGCGGGCTGGTGCTGGTCAGCCGGGGTTGGGCAGGAGCGCGAGCCGGTCCAGGACCGTGCCGAGGAGCCGCGCCCCGGGCGGCAGGCGCAGCTCGAGGCGGCGGGCGTGGGTGACGATCCGGGCGGGCACGCAGATCAGTTCGCGGCGGAGCCGGGCGATGGTGGCGCGGCCTCGGCCGTTGCCCAGGTCCAGGCCGCACAGTTCCTGGAGCCAGGCCGACATGGCGACCGCCGGCAGCGCCGCCCACATCCACATGGTGTTGACCTGCGGGTGCCCTGATGGCAGGTGCCGCAGGGCGGCACCGTGCTTGGCGTCGCGGTTGAGGGCCTCTCGATGTCGGTGCGGTGCCGGTACCAGTGCTCGACCTCGGCGGCCTTGCCGCCTGTGGACACATCCAGGTCGGTGATGATGAAGGAGTAGGCGTGCACGTGGTCGACCATCTTGTGGGTCGACCATCTTGTGGAAGGCCAGGCGCAACTGCCCGTCGGGGACGGTCCGGCGGCGGCGGGCCTTGAGACTGGGCGACAGGTTGTCGATCGGGACCCGGACCCGCCGGACCAGGCAGGACGCGCTTGCGGGCCACCAGTTCGGGACATAGGGCATGACCGCGACCTCGCCCTCGCGGCCCTCATCGTCCAGCCCGATCGCGGGCGTCCACGCCTCCTGGGGGATCTTCGCGGCCTGCGCCCACAACGGTTTGATCCGCTTGGCGCCGATCGCGAACCGCGCGCCCCGGGCCAGGCACTCCAGGGCCAGTTCCCCGGCGAAGTAGCCGGCATCGACCCGCACCTTCACCTCGGCTGCACTCTCAGGGCGGCCAGCGCCCGCCGCAGCAGCTTGGTCGCGGTGGATCGCCCATCGGTGCGGCCGTCGGTCAACTCGGCCGCGAGCGGTACGCCGAGTTCGGCCCAGTGCGCGATATGCGACCGGCCGCACCGCTGACCTTGGTAGTTGTAGGCGACGCCGCGTTTGCGGGAGCCGTACACCTCGGTGTCGATATCGACCGTGACCGACCGCAGCAGCGCCGAGCGGCGCACCCGCCCGACCAGCCCGAGCACCGCGGTGTTGACCTGCCCGACCGCGGTCTCGATCCCCGCGAAGTGCCCCGTGGTGAACCGCAAGGCCAGCCCAGCGGCCGTAGACGCAGCCGGGGCATCGATCCGCATCAGCCGCTGACCGGCGGCATCACCGCGCAGCCGGTCCAGCGACACCAGATGATCCCCGCCCGCCAGCTGGCAGGACGCCACCGCGACCAGCAACTCACCCGCCGACAGGCCACGATCGCGCTGCTTGACCGGCCCGACCGCCGCATCCAGCGTCCCGGCCAACCCCAGCTTGCCGGCCAGGGCATCCACCGCCGCAAGCCCCGACACCCCGGTCAACCCGGCGTCCGGCCGACCGACCATCACCTTGCCCCTGCGCCGCGCCCGGCGGCCCCGTATCCTCTTCACCCGACAGGTGTCCTTCACCGCTGCTCGATCATGACCTCGACAATCACGATCCTGACAGCTCACGACGGACACCTGTCGCCGTTTCAGCTCACAACTCAGCAGCTACTCGTGGATCCGGGTCTGAACGACTCCGATCAGCACCTCGCTAACGCCGTACGGCTGAGCCGACATGCCGACGCCACCGTCTTCACCGGCCTGTTCTACCGCGCCCAGATTGCCGTCTACTACCGAGCCAACGGCCTGCCCGAGCCGTACGGCGACACCGCTCGGCGAAAGATCTTTCCCGAAGAGCTGGAACAGCGGTCCTGACCGCCTTCCGAGGACACGGGCCACTGTTCAGAAAGACGAGCTGCGCGGTCTCGTACGCCCACGGACTGGCTGACTACAACGGTCACGTCGGCATCCGGGACCTCTGCGACATCTGCCCGGCATCGCAGCTCAAGCGCTGTGAACGCGCTCATCGGACACCCACCAAACGACAGCTCGAACAGGTCGCCAGCGACCTCCCTGAGGCGAAAGGGTTGCACCTCGTGGAGCTGACCGACCGCGCGGCGGTCGTGAGCGGCCTGCCGCGGCGGATCCACGGCATCAGCAACGAAATGGTCGCGAACGCCCCTGCCTTCGCCCAGGTCGAGAAGGAAGTCCGCGACGCCCTGGCCGGGTGCGTCATCGTCGCCCATAACGTCGGCGTCGACCTCGGCGCCCTGAAGCGCAAGATGCCTGACTTCGAACCGGCCGAGGTCCTCGACACCCTCAAGCTTGCCCGGCGTCTGCTGCCGGACGAGGCCACCATCGGCTGACCTCACTCGTCAGTGCGCTCGGACTGGCCGGGAACCTTCCGGCGGACCTCGTCCCTCACCGAGCGTCCTACGACGCGTTGATGGCTGCGCGCCTGCTTCGGCATCTGGCGACCGGTGACGACGGCGCCCCTGCGAGCTATGCCGAGCTATGTGACGGGCCTGAAGGAGGCGGCGATGCTCTCTTCTGAGCGTGGGCTGTTCATCAGCGTTGACGGGCCGTACGGAGTCGGAAAGACCAGCACGGTTCACACGCTGGCTCGCCTGCTATCCGCCGAGGGACACGAAGTCCACACCACCGCGGAACCGTCAGAAGGGCCGATCGGCGCTCTCGCCAGGGAGCTGACCGAGACGGTCACCGGCACCGCTCTGGCCTGTCTGTACGCGGCCGACCGGTACCACCACCTGAAGGAAGAGATTCTCCCGAATGTTGACGCTGGGAGAGTCGTCATCACCGACCGGTACATCCCTTTCGCACTGGTGATGCAGCAACTCGACGGCGTGGATCCCGACTTCATCTGGCGCATCAACGCCAAGGCCACCAAGCCCAATCTCGCCGTCATTCTCGACGCCACCCCGGTCGTCGTCGGACAGCGCTTGACGGAGCGGGGTCCCCACAACCGACTCCAGAAGCTGCCGTCTTCAAGCCGCATCGAGTGGCACCACTACCGCGACGTGACACGACAGCTGATCAACGCCGGCTGGACCGTCCAGCAGATCGACTGCTCTCACACCACCGTTTCCCAGGTCGCCCGGATGGTTCGCGACCGTCTGGCCGAAGCGGAGTCAGCGTGATGTGCGCCAGCAGCGCTTGGCGGTGACCACCTGGCCCGACGAGCTGCCCGGCGTCGGCTGGAGCTACGGAGTGCCGCTCGACCACGTCCGCGAGCTGGTCGACTACTGGCGCACGGGCTACGACTGGCGGGCGCATGAGGCCAGGCTCAACGCCCACCCCCAGTTCACCACGACGATCGACGGGCAGCGGGTCCACTTCCTGCACATACGCTCGCCCGAGCCCGACGCGCTGCCGCTGATCGCCACCCACGGCTGGCCGATGTCGGTTTTCGAGTACCTCGACCTCATCGGCCCCCTGACCGACCCGCGGGCCCACGGCGGCGACCCGGCCGACGCGTTCCACCTGGTGGTGCCGTCGCTGCCCGGCATCGGGTTCTCCGGCCCGACGACCGAACCCGGGTGGCACATGCGGCGGGTGGCCCGCGCCTGGGTGCGGCTCATGGACCGGCTCGGCTACGACCGCAACGGCGCCCACGGCAACGACCGCGGCTCCATGGTCTCGCCCGAGGTGGGACGGGAGGCGGCCGGCAAGGTGGTCGGCGTCCACGTGACCCAGCTGTTCTCCTTCCCTTCCGGCGACCCCGCCGAGTTCGCCGACCTCACCGCCGAAGACCAGGCCGCGCTGAAGTTCCTGGACGAGTTCACCTCCGGCGGCGGCCTGGCCTACAACGCCTACCAGTCCGCCCAGCCCCAGACGCTGGCCTACGCCCTGCAGGACTCGCCCGCCGGGTGGCTGGCCTGGGTGAGCCAGCTGTACCGGAACTGGGTCGACCGTGACTTCCTCCTCACCAACGCCACCCTCTACTGGCTGACCCGCACCATCGGCTCGTCGATCCGCTACTACTACGCCGACGCCCACGACCAGGACCGGCCGACCTCACCGACGACGACCCCGACCGGGGTCGCCATCTTCGCCGAAGACTTCCAGTCGGTCCCCAAACTTGCCCACCGGGACCACTCCAACATCGTCAGCTGGAACCACTACGACCGTGGCAGCCACTTCTCCCACCAGGACGCGCCCGATCTGGCCCTCGCCGACATCCGAGAGTTCTTCCGCCGGTTCCGCTGATCTTCACCGAAGAAGACAGCCGGACGAACCCCGAGCGCTTTCAACCGACAGAGCGGCCATCAATCCGAATTGCACCAGACCAGGACGCCGGGTCCGTCCGGTGTGCGGACCGGTACCCACGCTTCGTCCAATCCTTCGATGCGGTCGTCATCGATCTGGAGATGACTCCGCGTGTCGGCCTCGTCCGGGCCGCGGCCAGAGGGCCAGAGGGCCAGAAGACGATCGCGGCGACGGACGAGCGGAGTCCTTCCAGGAAGGCCGGGTCGCTGGGAAAGCCTCCGGAAAGGCCCCTGCCGCCCTGGTCTCGCTCGAAGATATGGCGCAACTCCCCAAGAGCGTCACGTCCGGACACCGGATCCCGGGAGGCGACTGGGACGTAATAGCCCTCAACAAAGTCCTGTAGACAGGCGGTGCCGCCGTATTGCTGACCATAGAAGATCCCGGTCCCGGCATGGACGATGACACCGAACCAGCCCTCATTTCGCATTGTTCCGTCAGGGTCGAGGAACACATATCGATCGTCACTCATGGGCCTCCGATCCGACATCGACTCCACGCTCAGCCCTGCCCGCCGCCAAACGAAAGACCTTGAGGTAAGGGCCCCGGTTCTCCAGCCACGCGCTCAGCGCCTCGTCTCGTACCTGGTCAGGACCACGCCGCCGGGGAACGTCCGCGTCTCCACCAGGTTCAGGTTCACCCAGCCGTCCAGCGCGGCGAAGAACGGTGTGCCGCCCCCCACCAGGACCGGATGAGCGACGATCTCGTACTCGTCGATCAGCCCGGCCCGCATGGCCGCCCCGGCGAGCGTCGCGCCGCCGACCCTCATCGGCCCACCGTCGCCGGCCTTGAGCCGGGTGATCTCCGCGACCGCGTCACCGGCTACCAGGCGGGCGTTCCAGCCGACCTTGCCGATCGTCGACGAGAACACGACCTTCGGCGTGTCCCGCCAGTTCCGCGCGAACTCGACCTGCGCCGGGGTGGCGCCCGGCTGCCGGTCGCCGGTCGGCCAGTAGGAGCTCATGGTCTCCCACAACTTGCGCCCGTACATGAACAACTCGATCGCCTGTTCCTGCTCGAGCCACCACTGGAACAGCTCGTCGCTCGGCTCGCTCCAGCCGATGTCGTCGCCGGGCGCGGCGATGTAGCCGTCCAGGCTCAGGTTCATGCCGTAGAGCAGTTTCCGCATGGCTCATGCCTTCCGTCAGCCGGGGTCGAACCGGAAGACGCCAAGGTGACCGACTCCCGGGTGCTCGCCGCGGCGGGCCTGATCGGGGAAGCCCCGGAACTCGCCAGGGACCGACGCGAGCGCTGGTAAAGGCGGACGGGGCCGCCGCTTCGGCCCGCCGCTTCGGTTCCGCCCGCGCCCTGTTCGCCACCGCGTTGGGCACCTGTCCCGCCATGTGATCATGACGCCACGGGGCCAACAGCTCCATTCAGATGGTCACTCGTCCTCCGAGGCCGCTGGTGGATACCGGCGCGTCGTGGCCCGGCCTGGATGAGGCCGAGGCGCGAGTACGGGTGATACAACGCAAGCCGCACCGATGGGCGAGGCCGATCCCGGGCCGTCGCTTCGATGATCTGCGCGACCTCGTCTATGGCGCGGCGTTCCTGGCGGTGGCCTGGAGCCGGTGCGGGGCGACAAGGGCGCGCGAACGGCCGGAGTCGATGGCATCGCGACCCGCGATATCGGCTCCGCCGCGGCGGAGTGACCGGCCGCGATCGCCAGGAAACCGGCGGTCCGGCGACGTCTCCCGGGCACCTCCAGGCAACCCCCGGCGGCGGGGTCGCTGACCGACCAAGCGGTCGAATGGATCAGAGGACGCTGCACGGCGCCGGCGTGGCCGATCCCATTTGCCGGGGAGAATAGTGCTGGTCAGTTGACCATGCCAGGGTGGCTGGCTAACCTTCACTCAACTGGCCAGTCGACCGACCGGTCGGATGTGGGCCCCCTCCTGGAGCAGAAGGATGATCAGTCGCGCCAACCACGTCCCGCTGTCGCCGCTGACGTTCCTGTCCAGGGCGCGGCATGCGTTCGGGGGCAAGGTCGCCGTCGTGGACGGCGATGCGACCGAAGTGACGTTCTCCGAGCTCGCCACTGACTGCGACATGATGGCCGGTGCGCTGCGGGCGTCCGGTATCCGGGCCGGTGACCGGGTGGCCGTGCTGGATCTCAACAGCCGGTGGCTGCTGGCCGCGCATTTCGGCGTGCCGGGATCAGGCGGTGCGCTGGTCGCGCTGAACACGCGGCTGGCCCCCCAGGAATACCTGGACATCCTCATGCACTCGCGGGCCAGGGTTCTTCTCCTGTCTGCGGCGCTTGCGCACGCGCTCGGTGTCACCGATGCCCGCGATCTGCCGGTCGAACAGGTGGTGATGCTGCCGGGGCCGGGGACGGACCTTGCGGGCGCGCTGTCCTACCAGGAGTGGCTGACCGGCGCCGACGGCCACGGCCTGCAGCCCCCGGACGACGAAGACGCCATGATCGCCGTCAACTACACCAGCGGCACGACCGGGCGGCCGAAAGGGGTCGTCTACACCCATCGAGGTGCGTACCTGAACGCGGTCAGCGTGGCGCTGGAGTTCCAGCTCTCCGCCGACAGCTGGTACCTGTGGACGCTGCCGATGTTCCACTGCAACGGCTGGTCGCTGGTATGGGGTGCGACCGCGGTCGGGGCGACACACGTCTGCCTGCCCTCCTTCGACGCGGACGGGGCGCTGGAGCTGGCCGGGCGCTATCCGGTGACGCACCTGTGCGGTGCCCCGATCGTGCTCAGCGAGCTGGCCAGGGCCGGTTCGCAACGGGGATTCGCGGCCGGCCGCCCGATCCGCGCCGCGGTGGGCGGTGCGCCGCCGACCAGGCAGACCATCGCCGCAGTTCAGAGGATGGGGTTTCACGTCACCCATCTGTACGGGCTGACGGAGACCTACGGCCCGTCGCTCGTCTGCGAATACCAGCCGGGCTGGGCCGACCTGCCCGCCGGCGACCTGGCGGAGCGGCTCAGCCGACAGGGAGTCCCCACCGTCTCGGTCGCCGATGTCCGGGTGGCCGACCGTCATCTGCGGCCGGTGCGCGCTGACGGCGCGACGCCCGGAGAGATCCTGGTGCGGTCCAACACCATCGCGGCCGGCTATCTCGACGACCGGGAGGCGACGGAAGAGGCGTTCCGCGGCGGCTGGTTCCACACCGGCGACCTGGGCGTGATGCACCCCGACGGGTACATCGAACTGACCGACCGCAGCAAGGACGTCATCATCAGCGGCGGGGAGAACATCGCCTCCGTCGAGGTCGAGAAGGTCCTGGCGGCGCACCCCGACGTGACCGAGGTCGCCGTGGTCGCCGTGCCACACCCGCGATGGGGCGAGCGGCCGGTGGCGTTCGTCGCCACCACCGGAAACCCGGTCACCGGACAGGAGCTGATCGACTTCGCCCGAGCCAGGCTGGCTCACTTCAAGGCACCCGACGCGGTGTACTTCGAACCGCTGCCCAAGACCTCGACCGGCAAGATCCAGAAACACCTGCTGCGCCTGCGTGCCCGGGAGCACGGCACCGCCGGCTCCGGCCGGCCCGGTGCCGAGGCGCCGGGCACGTCGCCGTGACCGCCCGGATGCGGACCGCCGCCGGTCACGGTGACCGGACCGCCGGACCGTCCGCGGCCGACCGGCGCCGGGCGAAGGTGATCAGCCTCGCCGCCCGGCTGTTCGATCAGCACGGCTACGCCAGCGTCTCGATGGAACAGATCGCATCCGCGGCCGACATCGCCAAGCCGACCTTGTACCACTACTTTCGCGGCAAGGATGAGATCCTGCGCGGCATCCACGAGACCTTCATCGACTTGCTCCTGGACCGCCAGGACGAACGCCTGCGGCTCGGTCTGTCACCGGCCGACCTGCTGCTGGGCGCGATGACGGACGTCTTCGGCCTGATGGAGACCCACCGCGGCCACGTGCGCGTGTTCTTCGAGCATCACCGCGAACTGCCGCCCGCCGTGCGGGAGGAGATCCGCCTCAAGCGCGACCGGTACCAGGAGCAGATCCGCGCCGCCATCACGGCGGGTGTGGAAGCGGGCCAGTTCCGCGATGTCGACGCCGACGCGGCGACGCTGGCGGTGTTCGGCATCTGCAACTGGGCGTACCAGTGGTGGCGTCCCGGCAGCGGCGCCGACCCGGCCCTGACCGCGCAGAAGATGTGGGACCTGGTCATCCGTGGCCTCGCCAGCCCCGAGTCCCGTTCCACCGCGGGCAGGAGCTGACCCGCGGGCGCCGCGCCGGGAGCCGGCGCCGCCTGCCGGTCCCCAGCGCGGCGCCGTTCTCAGCCGGCTCCGAAAACCGTCGCCAGGGCGGCGTTGACGTCGTCCAGAAACTGGGCGGTTCGGGGCGTGTTCGGGCGGGCGAGAAATCCTCCGTGGATGACACCTGGGTAGACATGCAGTTCGGTGGGCACTCCGGAGCGCGACAACCGGGCCGCGTACTGGAGGTTCTCGTCCAGGTACGCGTCGACATCGCCGATCGCCAGAAAGGCGGGGGCGAGCCCGGACAGGTCGGTAGCCCGGGCGGGGGCGGCGGTCGGCGGTATGTCACCGCCCGCGAGGGACCCGAGGTAGGCATGCCAGCACATCCGCTGGGCCTCCAGGGGCCACAGGCCCCGGTGGCCCGGATCGGCGATCGCCCTGATCGACGGGGTCAGCTCACGGTCGTCGAGCATCGGATAGACCAGCAGCTGCAATGCCGGCTGCGGGAAGCCGGCCTCCCTGAGCCGCAGGCACAGCGCCGCAGCCAGGCCGGCGCCGGCGCTCGCGCCGCCCGCGACGAGCCGGGACGGATCCACGCCGAACGCGTCCGGATCGTCGACGAGGCGGCGCCAGACGGTCTCCGCGTCGTCGAGTCCCTCCGGGTACGGGTGTTCGGGCGCCAGTCGCCAGTCGACGGAGACGACCGCGCAGCCCAGCTCGATCACCATCTTGTCGAGCCGGTCGTCGTTCTCATCGAGCGTCCCCATGATGTAGGCGCCGCCGTGGAAGTAGACCAGGCATGGCAGCGGCCCGCCGACGCCGCGGGGCCGGTACCAGCGCACCGGCACATCGGGGGAGCCCGCGGCGCCCGAGATGACCTCGTCGCTCCGCATGACCCGCGGATCCGCGGGCACGGGAGCCGGCCGCACCGCCGCATAGGATGCGCGGATCGTGGCGATGCTCGTCACGTCCCAGCGCGCCAGCCGGTGGAGGTTGGCCACGGTGCCGGGCTCCACCCGGCGGTTCACGTCGATGGCGGGCATCAGCGGTTTCCCGCGTCCGGCCTGTCGGGGTCGACCGGCTCGATGCCCGCTTCGATCGCCTTGATCAGGAGGGCGCTGAACTTCCCGTAGAAGCGCGCCATCCTGATGAATCCGGTGCCGAACCACAGCCCCGGCTGCGCGGAGCGGCGCCACGTGTTCGCGTACTCGTTGTCCGCGGCTCGCCCGTACGCCTTGTCGATCTTCGCCGCGGCGGCGCCGAGAGCCGGCTTGATGTGGCCCCAGAACTGGTGGTACCCGGTGGCGAACACGATCAGGTCGACATCGGGCATCCGTGAGCCGTCGGAGAAGACCACCGTCCTGCCGTCCCTGATCTCGGTCACCTCGACCCCCTGCTTGAGGTGGACCTTCCCGTCGGCGACGAGCTCGGCGGCGCCGATGTTGATGTGGTAGCTGTCCTTGCCGGACATGTGCGCGCCGAGGATGCCCGTGCCTTCCGGGCCCCAGTCGAGCTTGAAGCCGCGCGCCCGCAGCCGGTCGAGGAGATCCCTGTCGTGCTCGGCGCCGATCTCGACCAGTTTCCTGTTGACGTCGTCCGACCTCGTGTTGGGCAGCGCGTAGGCGATCTGGTCGGCGAACTCGGGAGGGAGGTCGGCGTGCTCGGTGAACAGGGCGTTCCACAGCTTGTGGTACGCCTCATAGCTGAGGACGTAGGTCGCGCTGCGCTGCAGCAGCGTGACATCCGTGCCGTGTTCGTAAAGGTCGTGGGCGATTTCGTGACCGCTGACTCCGGCACCGACGACGAGAGCCTTGCGCCCCTCCCACTCGCCGCCGCCCTGGAACGCGTCGGAGTGCACGGCCAGGCCGGTGTAGGTGTCGAGCCCCTTCACCTCGGGAATCTTCGGCGCGGCGAACAGGCCGCCGGCCACGAAGAAGTGCCGTGGGCGGAGCTCGCGGATCGTGCCGTCCGCGCGGCGGACCCGGATCGTCCACCGCTGCGTGTCGTCGTCGTAGTGCCCGTTGAGGAACTCCGTGCCGGTCCAGACGTTCAGGTCCATCAGGGTCGCGTAGGACTCGAGCCAGTCGGCGAACTTGTCCTTGGGAGTGTGCGCCGTCCAGGTCGGCGGGAAGGGCAGGTAGGGCAGGTGGTCGCCGTGGACGGTGCTGTGCAGGGCGAGCGCCGCGTACCGCTTGCGCCAGGTGTCGCCGACGCGGGCCTCGCGGTCGATGACGAGCGTCGGCACGTCGAGCGCGCCGAGCAGCGCAGCCATGGTGAGCCCGTTGTGCCCGGCCCCCAGCACCAGCACGGCCGGATCACCGTCGGAGAAGGAGGCTTCGCGTCGCCGGTCGCCGGACCAGCGGGTACGGCCCGGCACGATCCCGTAGACCTTGCCCTCCCGGCGGAGGTCACCGACCTTCGCCGGGTGGTCCTGCAGCGCCTCGGCCTGGGTCTGCAGGACCGAGGCGACGAATCCCGCGGGCTCCCGCACCAGGTGGACGTAGCCCCGATCGATCCGGTCCTTGGTGAGGAAGTCGAAGAACACGCGGATGCCGCCGTCGGCCACGGCGGGGGGCTGCTGCCCGTTGACGCCGAACCCGCGCGCGTCCACGGCTTCGGAGAGTTCGAGGAGGCGCTCGACCACGCCGTCGCGGCCGATGGCGTGGCTGAAGTCCCACGTGAAGGCCATGAAGTCGCGCCAGGTGGCCTCGCCGTGGAAGAGGCCGGCCAGCTCGGAGCGGGAGCCGCTTCGCAGCGCCGCTGCGAGATCGGCGATCCATGCCGCGCCGATGTCCGCGGCGTCGGCACCGGTCAGTTCGCCGCCAGGGGTCTGCAGGGTGTCGGTCATGGTCTGCGATACCACCTTGTAATGAGTTTCATATATTGCACACTTGTGCCGTTATTTACACAGAACGTGAGGTCTTCGTCACGTCGGCGGTTCCTCGGGCCGGGCCGAACCGGCAGGGTGATGTGCCCTACGCGGGCGCCTGCGCGCCGGCGCGCGCGCCACCCCGCCCGAAGTAGGCGTCCCGCACGGCCTCACGCAGGCCGTCCGCCCCCGCCGGGCAGGACAGGACGACCCGGCCGAGGTCGACGACCACGACGTGCGACGCGAGGGCGAGCGCGAAATCGACCGACTGTTCGACCAGCACGATGGACATCCCGGTTTCGCGTAGCCGCACCAGGCTCGCGAGCACATCGCCGACGATCGCGGGCGCGAGCCCGGCGGACGGCTCGTCGACGAGCAGCAACCGCGGCCGCGGCATGAGCGCCTGGGCGATCGCGAGCATCTGCTGCTGGCCGCCGGACAGCGTCTCCGCCGGCGACCCGCGGCGCGCCCGCAGCACCGGGAACATCTCGTACGCCCACTCGTAGCGCCCGGCCAGCTCACCGCGGCCCCACCGGCGGACCTGGGCGCCGAGCCGTAGGTTCTCCTCGACGGTCATGTCGCCGATCAGGCGCTTGCCCTCCTGCACGATGCCGATGCCGAGCTCGACGCGCTTGTGGGTGGGCAGCCGCCGCAGGTCCTGGCCGGCGAAGGCGACGCTCCCCGCGTGCATGGCGTTGAGCCCCATGATCGCCCGCAGGATGGTGGTCTTGCCCGCGCCGTTGCGGCCGAGCAGGGCGAGCACCTCTCCCTGCCCGACGGAGAAGCTCACATCCCAGGCGACCCGCAGGTCGCCGTACCCGGTCGTCAGACCCCGCACGTCGAGGAGCTCACTCATGGCTGGACGTCCTCTCTGCGGTTCCAGCTCCATCGGTGGCCGCGGTCGCGTCCACGGCGACCACCACCTGTCCGCCCGGCGCCGGATGTTCTTCGAGAGTGGTTCCGGAGACACCCGCGCCGGAGCCGAGGAACCGTTCGAGCACTTCGGGATGTTCCGCGATCTCCCGCGGATCCCCGTCCGTGAGGACCGCGCCGCCGGCGAGGACCACGACGTGGTCGGCCAGCGATCGCACAAGGCTGAAGTTGTGCTCGACGACGACGACGGTCACGCCGGCGTCGCGGACCTTGCGCAGCACCCCCGCCAGTTCCTGCAGCTCGTCGGGGTCCAGGCCGGAGGCGACCTCGTCGAGCAGGAGGACCCGCGGGCCGGCGCACAGGGCGCGGGCAAGCTCGATCATCCGCCGCGTGCCGAGCGCCATGGCGGCCGCCGGCTCCGCCGCGATCGCGCCGAGGCCGAGGATCTCCAGCCAGCCCGCGGCGGCCTTCCGGTTCCGCGCCACCGCTCGCCAGTAGCGGGGCAGCCGCAGCACCACTGGCAGCAGGGCGGGGCCGTGGGCCTCGATCCTGCCTGACCCGACGACATCGAGCACGGACATCTCGCCTGGAATCGCCGGTGTCTGGAAGGTGCGGGCCACGCCGAGGCGGGCGACCCGTTCCGCCGGCAAACCGGTCAGTTCGTCATCACCGAGCAGGACTCGGCCGCTCCCGGGCTTATGGAAGCCGTTGATGAGGTTGAGCGTCGTCGTCTTGCCGGACCCGTTCGGGCCGATGAGGGCGGTGATCCGTCCGGCCGGCGCGACGAACGACACCTCACGCAGCGCGTCGACGCCGCCGAACGACTTCGAGACCGACTCCAGCCGGACGTCCCGTCCGTCGAACGCGGGGATCTGAGGTGGCGTACCGGTGGTGGCGGCCTCGTCGGCCGCGGCCGCGCGGCCGCGCCGGTAGCGCCGCACCAAGGTGTTGCCGAGGCCCGCGACCCCTCCGCCGAACAGCAGCCCGCCGATGAGAAGGAAGGCCCCGAACGCGATGTCACCGTACTCGCCGAAGCTCGTCGACCTGTCGTTGATGAACTGCACGAAGGCAACGCCGCAGAAGACGGCGTAGATGCTGCGCCGGCCGGCCACGATCGAGGCCACGAGCAGCGACATGATCAGGCCGATACCGAGGCTGTCCGGGGCGATGAACAGGTCGGTGTAGGCGTACAGCGTACCTGCCAGGCCGGCCGGGACAGCGGCGAACGCATAGGTCGTCAGCTTCAGCCTGTACCGGGACAGGCCGAGTGACTGGGCGAGAACCGGACCCTGCTGCAGTACGAGAAGTGCCCGCCCGAACGGCGAGCACACCGCGTTGCGGTACACCGCGAACCAGAGCGATGTCACGACGATGACCGTGATGTAGAAGCCGTTGGCGTCGAGCACGGTCCCGAAGACCCGCGGGACGGGAATGCCGGTGAACCCGGACGTGCCGCCGAGCACCGAGAAGGGGATGAGCTGCAGGGTGATCGGGATGAGCTGCACCAGCATGAACGTGCACACGGCGAGCATCCAGCCGCCGAGGCGCAGCCCCGGGGCGCCGGCCAGCAGGCCGACGACGACGGCCGCCGCGGCGGACAGTGCCAGGCAGAGCACGATGTCGTTGATGTGCCGGGCGGCGACGTAGGCGGTGACGTAGGCGCCGGCCGCGTACATGGCGGGTAGGCCCAGGTTCAGCTCGCCGGCCCAGCCGAGGCTGAGGTTCAGGCCGCTGACCAGCAGTGCCATCACCGCGGCCAGCAGGATCTGGCGGACCCAGTAGCCGGACATACCGGTCAGCGGGATCGCGATGACGAGCGCGGTCACCGTGGCCCAGGCCAGCGGCAGCGCCCAGCGGCGCGACGGCCCGGTCGCCCGGATCGACGTCTCCATGTCAGACCAGCCTCAGCCGTCGGCTGCCGAACAGCCCGTTCGGGCGGAAGAGCAGGACGAGGATGAACAACGCGAACACGGCGTAGTTCCCGACCAGCGAGCCGATGTACAGGTTGGCGAGGGACTCCACCAGCCCGATCACGAACCCCGCCACCACGGCGCCGAGCTGGCTGCCGAGACCGCCGAGGGCGAGCGCGACGAACCCCTTGAGCGCGAACTCGACGGCGAGGAACGGGCCGGCCGAGGTCGACATGAGCACGAACGGGCCGGTGAGCCCGGCGAACAGTCCGGCGATGGCGAACGCGCTGACCGACAGCCAGCGCACATCGACGCCTCGCACCATCGTCGCCTCGCGGTCGAACGCCTGCGCGCGGCTCGCCAGTCCGAACCGCGTGCGCTGGAAGAGCAGATGCAGGACGAGGCCCAGGACGACCGGCATCGCGATCAGTATCAGGTTGACCGGAAGGACCCGGCCGGTGAGCAGGTCGACGGGGTGCTGGTCGAACAGGGTCAGCCGCCGCGGGTCGGAGCCCCAGAGGACGGCGGTCACCGCCGTGATGATCGTTCCCGCGCCCAGCGTGGTGATGAGCTCAGCATGCGAACCCTGCGACATGAACCGGATGGCGGCACGCTCGACGAGCACCGACATGGCGGCGCAGGCGAGCGCGCACAGCAGCAGGACGAGCGGCAGCGGCAGCCCGGCCTTGACCGCGCTGATCGCGACAAAGCCGCCGAACACCAGGACATTGGCGAAGGCGAAGTTCAGCACGCCCGACGACGTGAGCGTGATGTTGTAACCGATCGCGATCAGCGCATAGATGGCGCCGGTGGACAACCCGGCGAAGACAGCGGTCGCAGTCATGGATGACGACTCCTTTCTCCTACCGGTTCACTCATCGGCGGCCTCCCCCTGTCGTGGTTCGTCGCGTCGTGCACGGCGGCGCGCCCGGCGTTGTGGCCCCACACTCCGGCGACCGCCAGAGTCGCGCCGGCGCCGCCGTAGACCATGCCGGTCGGGCTGGCCATGACATTGCCTGCCGCGTACAGCCCGCGGATGGCGTCACCGTCGACATCGAGCACGCGACCGTCTCGGTCGGTGCGCGGGCCTCCCTTGGTGCCCAGTGCCGAGCATTCGACCTCGACGCCGAAGTAGGGCGGTTCGACCGGCGCGAGGGTCGAGAACGGCGAGTCCGGATCCAGGACACGGCCGCCGGGAAACCGGTCGTAGGCGCTCGCACCGCGACCGAAGTCGGGGTCGACGCCCGCGCCGGCGTTCTCGTTGAACCGTTCGACGGTCGTCCGCAGCTCCGCGGCCGGGAGGCCGAACACGGCGGCCAGCTCGTCGAGCGTGCCGGCGCGGGTCACCCAGCCGGGGACCGCGCCGCCCGGCGCACCGCCGAACACGCCGAACCTGTCCACGGCCGACCGCCCGAAGATCAGGTAGCTGGGCATGTTCGGGTACTCGAACCTGGAGGCGTCGAGCTGGTGGTAGGCGCCGCCGAAGGCGTTGTAGTTGGCCGCCTCGTTGGCGAAACGCCGGCCCCGTCCATTGACCATGATGGACCCGGGCAGGGCGCGTTCGCGCGAGGTGAGCAAGCCGTCGCGGGCTCCGTCACGGCGGCGGCCCGGGACGCTGACGACCGGCGCCCACCATGCCTCGCGCATGTTCCCCAGCTGCGCCCCGACCCGCATCGCCATCCGCAGCCCGTCCCCGGTGTTGGACGGTGCTCCGATGGCCCGGTGCAGCGGCCCCCGCAGGAAGTCGCGCACCAGCGCGGGATCGCGCTCGAATCCACCGGAGGCCAGGATGACCGCCCGGGCGGTCACGCGCTGAACACCCGCGGGCGTGTCGAGTTCGACGCCGGTGACGGCACCGCGGGCGGTCAGCAGCCGCACGCCCCGCGTGCCGGTGGCGACGTCCACCCCGCGCCGCAGGCAGGCGCGCAGCAGGCCGGCGACCAGACCGCGGCCCATCCCTTCCAGCTTCGCCCGCTCGCGCTCGGCGAGGACGCCGGGGGCCAGCAGCCCGGTGCCCCCGCCGAGGGGGGTCTCGCGGATGAGCATCCGCTGCGGCTCCCCCGCGATGCGCCGCTCCCACTCGCCGAGGCCGGCGAGCGAGACGAGGCCGACCTCGATCGACCGGCCTCCGCCGGGCAGCCCGCCGGGGCGTTCGGGGTGGTAGTCCGGAAACCCGTGCACCAGCTGGAACCGCAGGTCGGTGTGCTCCTCGACGAACTCGACGAACCGCGGGCCACCGGTGATGAGCGCCTCGGCGAGCTCGGGGATGATCATGCCCAGTGAAAGGCTCTCCAGGTACTCCAGTCCCAGCTCGGGAGAGTCCGCGATCCCGGCCTCGCGGGCGGCCCGGTTCCCGGGGATCCAGATCGTCCCGCCCGACAGCGCCGTGGTACCGCCCACCAGCGGTGCCTTCTCGAAGACGCCGACCGCGGCACCGTGCGTCGCCGCAACGAGCGCCGCGGTCAACCCCGCGGCTCCGGAGCCGAGAACAGCCACGTCGTAGGTCAGCTGCATGGAACGCCCTTGTCGTGAGTGCGGGCGGCCGGCGTCAGGAAGCGACCTGCGCCCATTGCCCGTCCTGGAGGGTCGCGCCGCACGGAACCTGGCCGAACGTGCCCTCGCCCGGAGTCGGGAAGTGGTTGTCCTTGGTGTAGCCGACACCGCCCGGGAACAAGGCCAGGACGTTGGCCGGCACGGGGGAACTCAGCAGCGCGGCGGCCAGGGCCTTGCCACCCGTGTCCTTCCCGGCCCTCTGGGCGGCCAGGGCCACCAGCTTGACCGTGTCCCAGCCGAGCCCGCCCGAGAGGATGCTGTCCTTACTGCCCTTGAAGGCCTTCAGCAGGGGCGCGAGATACGCCGGCGGGGACGCGCTGGCGATCGTGAAGCGGTAGACCGGAATCTGGCAGGATTTGAGCGCGGCCGGGTCGGTGGACTTGCCCAGTGGCGTGGCGGCGGCCGCGCTGCCGCCGTACACGGGAGTGCCGGTCGCGCCGACGGTCACGCGCGACGCCAGCAGCCGGCCGACCGCGTCCTGGCTGGCGAAGTCGAAGAAGACCGCGTCCGGCTTGGCCGCCATGACCCGCTGGTACTGGACGTCGAAGTTCAGCGACGTGGGGTCGGGGCGTTCGGTAGCGACGATCTTGACGCCGGCGTCCTTCGCCACGTTCTGGATGCCCCCCAGAACCGCGTCGCCGAAGGCGTCGCTGCTGGTGATCACGCCGAGTGTCCTGGTGCCGTTGGCCTTGAAGCCGGCCCCGATGGCGGTGAGGTTCTGCTGCGGCACCGCGAAGGTGCCGAAGTGGTACGGGTAACTGGACGGCTTGTTGATCGAAGGGTCGCTCGCCGGGGCGATGCTGAACAGCCCTCTCGATGACGCCGCCGGCAGCATGGCCAGCACCTCGGTGCTCACTCCGCCCGGGACGACCGCGTCGGGCGGGTTGCTGGAGGTCAGTGCCTTGGTCAGCACGCTGACACCCGTCGTGGGATTGCTCTTGTCGTCCAGGACGTCGACTTCGATCTTGCGGCCGTTCACACCGCCGGCGGCGTTGATGGAGTCCTTCGCCGCGTTGACGCCGGTGAGGAAGTCCTTGGCGAATCCGGCGAAGGCACCGGTGACGCCGTACACGATGGCGATACGGATCGGGTCGCCGGAACCCGAGGAGTTCGAGCCGCCCGTGTTCCCTGCGGAACCACAGCCGGCGAGCAGCAGCGCCGAGGCGCCGATGGCCGCGAGACGGAACGGATGGTGCTTCACGATGGTCTCCTTATGACCAAGGTCACCTTGGTGCTGATAATGAACACACAGGTTCTCATGTTGCACTGGGGGGCAGAGTACCTTCGGCCCGGCCGCCCCGCAATACCTCAATATGCCGCTGACCTCGGCATTTGCCGGGAGTCGTCGCTCCGGACACGCCGGGTCAGCGACACGATCCGGCACGCACCCGCCATGCCACCGGACACCGGACGCCTCCCGAAGGGCTTGACGTGACGGCCGGGATGTGCAACCAGCACCCGAGCGCCCCACGCCTGCCCGCGGCCCGGCCGCGCCGTTGGGTTGTGCATATAGTGAAATCTTGCGTTCTAAATGTGAACCTAGCCACCTCCAGGTGCGCTGTCAAGGCTCCGCGGGCGACCAAAGATCCGGGGACGTCACGGTGCGCCTTCACCTGGTCGCCACCACCGCCGCGCCTTGACAAGGCACCCGGCGACTGACAACACTCCCTCATATATCGAACAAGACTGTGTACTATATGCACGGGAGTGGGGTATGGCGCACTTTGAGGGCACCGGGGCCGCCCGCCGGGCGGCCCCGTCCGAGCGGGAGTTCCTGCGAGCGTCGTCGTGACCGATCCGACCGAGCAGGGCGGCCGGCCGACGTCGCCCGATCAGCGGCAGCCGATGGCGGCCGACGTCGCCATCGTCGGCGCCGGGCCGGTGGGGCTGACCCTCGCCAACATCCTCGGGCTGCACGGCGTCCGCACGATCGTCGTCGAGCAGCGCGACAAGCTCATCGACTACCCGCGTGGCGTCGGCATCGACGACGAATCACTCCGCGCCTTCCAGGCGATCGGGCTGATCGACCAGATCCTGCCGCACACGAACCCGGACCAGATCATGAGGTTCGTCAACGGCAAGGGGCGGCTGCTCGCCGAGATCGCCCCGACCCAGCAGCCGTACGGCTGGCCCCGCCGCAGTGGATTCATCCAACCCCTGGTGGATGCCGAGTTGCTCGCCGGCCTCGACCGCTTCGGCTGCGTGAATGTCCTGTGGTCGCGGACACTCGAGTCGTACGAGACGTCGGCGCGCGGCGTGGCGGCGACCATCAGCGCCCCGGACGGCTCGCTCAGCACGATCAGCGCCCGCTACCTGGTCGGCTGCGACGGAGGCCGGAGCACGACGCGCCGGCTGATGGGCACCTCATTCGAGGGGACCACGTCACCGACCCGATGGCTCGTCATCGACCTGCGCAACGACCCGGTGGGCAGCCCGAACGTGTACGTCGGCGCCGACCCCAGGCGCCCGTTCGTCTCGGTGTCGCTCGCGCACGGGGTACGCCGCTTCGAGTTCATGATGAACGACGACGAGCCCGACGAGATCGTCGATGAGGCCGGCTTCCTGGCCGGGCTGCTGAAACCGCACGTGCCCTATCCGGCACAGGTCGACGTGATCCGCAAGCGCGTGTACACGCACCACTCCCGCATCGCCGGCGAGTTCCGCAAGGGTCCCGTCCTCATCGCCGGGGACGCCGCACACCTCATGCCGGTATGGCAGGGCCAGGGGTACAACAGCGGCATCCGCGACGCGGCCAACCTCGGCTGGAAGCTCGCCGCGGTGACCGGTGGCCGGGCGACCGACGCCCTGCTCGACACCTACGAGCTCGAACGCCGCGGCCACGCCAGGGCGATGATCGATCTGTCGACTCTGGTCGGCCGGTTCATCTCCCCGAGGAACCGGGGCGTGGCGGCGCTGCGAGATGCCGTCGCCGTCGCGACCTCGGCCGTTCCCGGCATCAAGCGCCACCTCGTCGAGATGCGGTTCAAGCCGATGCCCCGCTACGAGCGCGGTGCCGTCAGCTACGCCCACACCGGCACCGACGACGCCGTGGTCGGGCGGCAGTTCATCCAGCCGAGAGTCGACACGCGGGCACGCCGGGGGATACTCCTCGACGACGTGCTCGGGCCATGGTTCAGCCTCCTGTTCTGGAACAACGACCCGCTGGCCGTGCTGGACAAGGAAGCGGAACGCTGGCTCGCGCTCGGTGCCCGGCTGATCACACTGCGCTCGGCGTCACAGCTTGCCTGGACCGGAGACGACCATCCCGACGTGGAGATCGTCGCCGACGGTACCGGCGAGCTCAAACGCTGGTTCGACGCCAACCGGCCCACGGTGCTGTTCCTGCGGCCGGACCGTTTCGTCGCAGCCGCCTGCGTCGCCCAACACGCCCAGGACGTGTCCCATGCCCTGGCCGACACGTTGTTCATCCCAGGTAGGTCATGATGCCCTTCGCTCTGTGCTGCATGTCGCACAGCCCGCTCCTCGACCTCAATCAACCCTCACCGGACCTTCAGGCCGAGGTCACAGACGCGCTCAAGCGGGCCCGCACGTTCGTCGACGAGTTCGCACCCGAACTCGTGGTCACCTTCACCCCGGACCATTACAACGGCTTCTTCTACCGGTTGATGCCGCCCTTCTGCATCGGTGCCGCCGCGCGAACCGTCGGAGACTACGGCACGGCGGCCGGGCCCCTCGACGTCCCCCGCGACATCGCAGCCGGCTGCGCCGAAGCCGCCCTGGCGGCAGAAGTGGACGTGTCCGTGTCCTATGACATGGAGCTCGACCATGCCACGGCGCAGCCGCTGCAGATCCTCTTCGGCACGCTCGACGCGTGCCCGGTGGTACCGATCTTCATCAACGCCGCCGCGCCGCCCCTCGGCCCCGTCACCCGGGCACGGCGCCTCGGCGAGGCGGTGGGAAGGTTCCTCGCCGGCCGGCCCGAGCGCATCCTGCTGATCGGATCGGGTGGGCTGTCGCACGATCCGCCGGTGCCCGCACTCGGCACCGCCCCCGCGCCGCTGGCCGAGCGGCTGGTCAGCGGGCGCGAGCTCACCGCCGACGAGGAACGGCGCAAGGTCACCGGAGCGATCGCGGAGGCCGCGGCACTCGCCGCCCGTTCGAGCAGCCGGATCGACCTTTGCCCGGACTGGGACCGGGCCTTCCTCGGCATCGTGGGGAGCGGGGGCCTGGACACCATCGACGGATGGTCGAACGAGGACATCGCCCGGCACGGAAGCGGTGCACAGGAGATCAGGACCTGGGTGGCCGCCTACTCCGCGCTGGCGGCCACGGGTCCGTACGAGATCACCGATCGCTACTACCACCCGATCCCGGAGTACATCGCGGGCTTCGCCGTCACCACCGCACTGCCGGCCACCAGGAGCACCGGATCATGACACTGTGGACCGACCTGGCCGGTGTCGACTACGAGATCAGGTACGAACAGGTAGGACCGTGGCGGACCCGGGTGCTCGAACGGGGCCACGGCCCCGCGCTGGTATTCCTGCACGGCACCGGCGGTCACCTCGAAGCCTTCGCCCGCAACCTGCGCGCCCTCGGCGACCGGTTCCGCGTGGTCGCCTACGACCTGCCCGGCCATGGTTGGAGCACTCTCACCGGTCGCGACCTCGAGATCGCGGACTATCAGGAGCATCTGCTCGGCCTCCTGGACGCACTGCGGATACCGGCCGCGCACCTCAGCGGCGAGTCCCTGGGAGGCTGGGTCGCGGCCAAGTTCGCCGCCGCCCATCCGGAACGCGTGTCGAGCCTGATCCTCAACACGCCCGGTGGCACGATGGCCGACCCCGCGGTGATGGAGCGCATCCGCTCGCTCAGCCAAGCCGCCGCCGACGACCCGTCGTACGAGCGCATCCGCACCCGGCTCGAATGGCTGATGGCCGACCCCGCGTCGGTGACCGGCGAACTGGTGGCGATCCGCCAGAGCGTGTACGCGCAACCGGGTTTCCCCGACTCCATGCGGCACCTGCTGTGCCTGCAGGATCCGCAGATCCGCCGCCGCAACCTCCTGACGGACGCGGAACTCGACGCGATCACCGCTCCCACCCTCGTCATATGGACGACGGACGATCCGTCCGGCCCGCCCTCGGAGGGCGAGGCGCTCGCCGGCAAGATCAACGGCGCGCAGTTCCGGCTGATCAAGGATGCCGGCCACTGGCCCCAGTGGGAACAGCGGGCCGTTTTCGACGCGCTCGTCATCGACTTCGTCACCCGGAACACCTCGTGACGGCGACCGGCGCTGTCCCCCGTACCGCCCTGCGGCTCATCCGCCGAGCAGGCCGCGCACGGCCGGAACGCCGGTTCGCGACCTGATCGGGCCGTACGCCATCGGCGCCGTCCGGGATGGTGGCGGCCCCCGGACGGTTCGCCGGCCACCCGGCTGTTCCCATCGGGCAGCCGGGTGGCGACCGGGCGCCCGATGGTGCTCGTCCCCGCAGATCATTCCTTCCGGCGTAGCAGGCGCCCGACCTTGTCGGCGGCCCGCCGCATCGCCGGACCTGCCCCGTCGATGATGTCCTGACGGTAGGAGATGAGATTCAGGCAGGCCCGGGTCGACGGGATCCAGGCGGCGACCGCGTACTGGCCGGCCTCGATCTCGGCATGGCTTCTGGCGTATCCCACCTCGCGGGCGAGGATCACGGCCTCGGGCTCCCCCGGCGTCGGCGGCCCGCCGGCGAGGATCGCATAACCGGCCGCGCCGCGCATGAGCGGTGTGCGCATGCCGGGCTTGAACGCGAGGTGATGCGATGACGTCATCGGCTCCACCATCGCGATCGCCACCGCCGTGTCACCTTCCTCCACGAACAGCGAGACCGTGGTTTGCAGCCGGTCGGCGAGTTCGCGCATCACCGGTCCGGAGACGTCCCGTAGTTCCGGCTGGTAGGCCTGGGCGAGTGTGGCGAGCCGGGCACCCGGAATGTAGACGCCGTTGCTGCGGCGGGCTGCCAGTCCGAAGTCGACGAGCGTCTGCAGCATGCGATAGGCGATCGACCGGTGAACCCCCAGCAGCTCACCGACCTCCTGAACGCTCAGACCGTCTTTTGAGTCGACGACGGCCAGGAGGGCTTTGAGCCCGCGGGCCAGCGTCTGGTTCCCGTCGCGAGTCTTGATCGGAGCGGTGGAGCTCCACTCCTGCGTGTGACCTGGCTCTTGCATATGGCACATCATACCGTGCATATATTGCATCCGTCGAATGTCCCCGCCGGATGGGCGAGCACCCTCTGGATCATTTACTGCACACAAACTGGCAATATATGAACGCACCCGCAACGCACCCGACGTCCCGGCGGATCCCCAGCCCTCATCGCCGGCGGCCATGGTCCGCTCGTCAACCGCCAGGAAACTCGGCGACCTGGAGCGGGAGACCCTCGCCGTGCTCGACCGGTGGGAGCGGCGGAACCCGCCGGGCGACGGGCTGGCACGCGAGCCGGTGGTCCTGTACGCCCACGGGGTGCCCGCCGAACCGTGACCGCAACCGAACCTGCGGCGCGGCGCCGGCCGGGCGGGCCGCTGCGGCATCGGGACTTCCGGCTGCTGTGGGCGGGCCAGACCACCGGCAAGCTGGGCAGCAGCGTGACCGGCGTGGCCCTGCCGCTGGTCGCGGTGGTCATGCTGGAGGCGAGCGCCCTCCAGGTGGCGCTGCTGTCGGTGGCGGCCTGGCTGCCGTGGCTGCTCATCGGCCTGCCGGCCGGGGCCTGGGTGGACCGGCCGCCGCGCCGGCCGGTGATGCTCGCCGGTGATCTGGCCGCGGCCTGATCGTCCGCCTCTTTTATTGGAATGACCGAATTCTACGAAAAAGCCGCACAGTCTTGACTGTTCGGCGAGATACGGCACGTGGCCCGGCCGGGTCCGAGCGCGCGCAGCGAACGGACGAGCACTTTCCGCTAGGCAGGGAACAAAAACGCCACATGCTCTTGACCGACCCCACTTCGCACTTCATTATATGACCACTTGAGGCATCATCGCTGCGGCTCACCGATAATCGCAGCATTGAACGGCGCGAAGCCTCTCTGCGGTTCTGTCATTCACCGGGCCCGAGGGAGCACGCCTTGCACCCATGAATCCTCCGCATGCCTTCGCCGGACGCAGGCCGGACGCACCTGCGGCCGGGCCGCAGCGCCGCGGACCGGACCCGCCTCGGCACGGCGGATCCTCTCGCCGGGTTCGGCGAGACGACCTGCCGCTCCCCTTGAGCGAACGTCCCATCGGACCTCGCTCGGCTCTTGACGACCACCCGGACATATCCCGAACACGCCTTTTACCGGGCGTGCCGTTCGGCGTGCCCAGAATCGGCTTTACCACCAATAGAAACTAGCAAGTGTCTCAGACTGATAACGCTCTTGAAATTGGTCGACGGAGATGAGATAAGTCTCATTACCACCCCATGAGAGCTCTGAAAGGAGCTACCGGTGTCACTGATCCGGAACCTCGCCGTCATGGGGGCCGCCTCGGCCTCCGTCCTCGCTCTGGCGGTCTCGCCGGCGTCCGCCGCCACGACCCACATCCACAGCGGCAGCATCACCGGCCCGGACTTCTCCGGGGCCGTGGTCGCCACCAACCTGGGCAGCATCAGCGTGCAAACCTCGCTGAGCAACGCCACGTGCACCTCGGCCGTCCAGAACGGCACGATCGAGTCCGACGGCACCGACCTGACCGTCACGTCGGCGACCTTCAGCGGCTGCACGAGCGACCTGGGCAGCGTGACCGTGACCGCCCAGAACCTGCCCTGGAACGGCGGCTCCGTTACCTACACCCGGGAGGAAAGCGACCCGCCCGGCGGCCCGGACGGCACCCTCACCGTCGCCAACTACACCGTCGGCGCGAAGGTCTCGTTCTTCAACTGCATCTACTCCGGAACCCTGACCGGCAACGGCTACAACCCCGACAACCCCGACCGGCCCGACCCCTCGGTCAACCAGGCGCAGGCCGAGATCGTCAACGGTGTGGTGTCCAAGACCAGCGATTCGTTCTTCCTGTGCCCCGACAAGGCGACGGTCAACGCCGCCTACCAGCTCGTCGGCAGCGGCGGCGAGCAGCTCTGGGCGTACTCGAGCTGACCGATCCGATCCTCGGTGGCGGCCCCGGCCGCCACCCGTCTTCCCCTCGATGAAACGGCAGGGCCGCTCGTCTCGCCGAGTGCGAGGCGAACGGCCCTGTCCGCTTTCCGGAACGCGGCTCTAACCGAACGCCTCACTTGGCTTCGCAGCCAGGGCAGCTCATCGGCGAACGCCTCGGAGACGATGGTCGGCGCGGGAATTCCGGCCTCGACAAGCCCTATCCCCGCAAGTTGACGGTGACCCTTTTTCAACGTGCGTTGAGCTCGCGGTTCTGGAGGACGTGGATGGCCTTGGCCAGGTGACCGGCCCGGTGCGGGCAGCAACGTAGCTTGGTCAGGACTTTCCAGCTCTTGAGCTGGGCGTT
>NZ_WBMS02000072.1 GCF_008923205.2 Actinomadura physcomitrii
AACGCCCAGCTCAAGAGCTGGAAAGTCCTGACCAAGCTACGTTGCTGCCCGCACCGGGCCGGTCACCTGGCCAAGGCCATCCACGTCCTCCAGAACCGCGAGCTCAACGCACGTTGAAAAAGGGTCAGTGTTGTTCCAGGTTGCGTACGACTTCAACGCCAGCGTCCGCCAGAGCTGAATCGAGGTGTCGTTGTTGCAGTCATAGGCGCCGGTCTCATACGCAGTGAAGGACACCGCCTCGACGTAGCGGCCCTTCAGCGACGGCAGCTTCATCTGGTAGAACAGCCGCTTGGTCTGGTCCTTGACGCAGTTACCGTCCTTGGCCACCTCACAGCGCCCAACACCCTCGGTCGACTTGCCATTGAAGTCGTAGTACGACTGATCCGGATAACCGGACGACACCATCCCAGAGTGCGACGACCTGATCGTTGCCCATACCGGATCGATGTAGACCGGGAACGTGGTGTTCGCCCCGGTCAAGAGTTCCTGGTCAGGAGTCAGAGTGAGCTTGCCGTCCGAAACCGTGACCTTCACCGGCGCGCTCTTGGCGCCCTCCGCCGGCCCCTGATCGGTATCCATCGACCGGGCCTGCGGCGTCGTCGCCGTTGCCGAGCCGTCCCCGGCGGGCGCCTTGGTGGAGTCCCACATCATCGGCGCCGGCGCCTCGAAAACTCCACCACCCGAGGCCGTCTTGGCGGTCAGCACCCCGCTCGCCTGTTCCTGGGCCACCGACAGCCCCGGCACCGACAGCGCCAAAGCCAGCTGCACCAGCCGCGGGTCCTTCGCGGCCTCGGGGGTCTTGACCACCAAGATGTGGGCGAACCCGTCCGCCTGCGCCCGCAGCTGCAGATCGACTCCAGCGCCGAGCACACCGGCGTAGGTGGCGGTGTCACCATCAAGGGTCGGCTCCGGCAGTGCCTGCGGCCACGTCAACGCCAGCTTGTGCCCGGCCCGCGTCATCTGGACCATCGGGCCACTACCGCCACCGGAGAACGCCAACCCGACCGTGGTCGCGCCGGGCACGACCGCGTCGCCGGAGCGGTGCAGGTTGGTGTCGATGTCGGCCCACGTACCGTCCTTGCGGGTACGGATCGGCCGGATGTGCTCCTCAACCTCCATTCGCCCATTCGGCAACGCCCGCACCGTGCGCGTCTCACCCCGCTCGGCCAGCACCTCCACCGGCTCACCCGACTCCGCCGCCGCCCTGGCCGCCTGCTCCTCGGTCGCAGCAGCCTTGGGTGCCGTCTCGTCCGCTCGTGCCACCGGCGCAGCAAGGACGCCCGGAACCTGCAGCAGCATGGCGACCAGCAGCACCGCCAGCACACCGGCCGACCAAGCCGAGCGCCGCAGGACCATGGACCTGAAACCGGTCGCATGTTGACGCTCAGCGCGGAAGGCGGGAGGACGCACCAAAGCCCCCAGGACATAAAGAGCGGATAAAGCTCCATAAAGGTAAACGGTTAGTTAACCTTCGTGAAGATTCCAAACGATCTTCATTTTGTGATCTAGATCACTAAGCACTCATGTAGTCCTGCGCCACTCCTGGAGCGTCTTGTTCTAATCTGGATCCACGCATCCTCACAGTCAGCAGCGTTATGCTTGCTCAACGGAGCCGCTACAAGCGCAGAAGGAGACAGCAGCCCGCTACATATGGCGATGACGGCGATGGGCTGGTCTCGCCGTCGCGAAGCGGTCAGGCTTCTTATCGATTACAGTCTGGGTCCAGCACAAACGAGTCCAGTACGGCGTGGCGCGGACCTTCGCGACTGCCCACCCGAGCTCGGCGGCCTAGCAGCGCCGCCTGGACGGTCACCAGTCGAATCATGGCCCCGGCTACCCCTGGGAACAGCAGCGCTTCCATGACCAGGAGATCGTGGCGCAACTCGTCGTCACCATGGCGACCGTCGAGAGTCACCCCGGCAGTCGGTCCCGCCGAACTTGGCCTCCACGACCACGTCTTGGCCGTCGTGCCGGCCTACGAACGCGGCATCGTCGTTCCGGGCCACCGTCCCGCCTCTCGCCGACAATCTCCTTCTGCATGCCTACGACCTGCAGCTGTGCGATCAGACGTGTCCGTCTCGCGTCCGAGGGCATAAGATCACGCGATGCGAACCAGTCTGCTCGTCATCGCGGCCCTCGCGGCGTCTCTCACCGCCTGCGGGACATCCGAAGAAGACAAGATCGTCGTCAAAAATCTGAAGCAGCCGGGATCGTCGAGAACCTACAAGGCAGTTCGCGATGGCGCGGCCAGCACTAAAAGGGAGATCGGAGGCTACGATTGCGCAAAGTTCGCCGCCTCGATCGCCCACGACGTTGAGTTCCCGGCCGGAAAGGACCTTTACATCAAGGCCTGCGAAGAAGGCCAGAAGCAAGTGGACTGACCAGCAGCCTCACCGCAGGTCCATGGGCAGGCGGCCAGCAGGCATTTCTTGCCGTAGCGCTCGCCGTCGCGGAGCTCAACGCGGATCGAGATCTAGTCGCAGCACCCTATGAGCAGAGTCCAGGTCCGTAGTCTGCCTTGCTAACCACTGTGGCGGCGTGCCTCAGCGCCCTGCATGGAGCCCGGCGGGGCATGTACCCGGTCAGCGGTTCAAGCAGTCACCGCAGTGGTGAACCGCGATCGCGTGCGCGACCATGAACTACACGCCTTATGCCTGCAGTTGAAGTCCGAGCCGCCCCCGCCAGGCACCTTGACGACGCCGTGCGGCGTGCACTCGCCAAAAGGGCTATCTACAGGCTAAGCGTGCCGTCTATTAGAAAGTCGCCAATATCTTCAGCAACCCATGTCGACTCGACACTTCCGAAACGGATTAGCACGCGTCGGCATGGAGTACGTTTACATGCGGGATAGGTCGGCATGGAATCACACCAACAGTGCCGCTTCGATACGACAGTTCTAATCTTGTAATCCAGAGATTGCACAACCTACCAAACCGCAGGATGACACAAACATAGCGGATGCTCATCCCCGGTCGGCGCCCCCTTTCCCGTCTCAGCAGAACGCCCATTTCGTCAGTCGGTGCGGCGGCGGCTGCGGATCTTGTCGAAGGCGGCGAGGGCGGTGTCGTCGGCGTCGTCGAGGGTGTGGAGGTAGCGCTCGGTGGTGGAGATGGATCCGTGGCCGAGGCGTTCTTTGACGACTTGGAGGTCGGCGCCGCCGGCCAGGAGCCAGGATGCGTGGGCGTGGCGGAGGTCGTGGATGCGGACCTTGGGGTCCAGGTCGGCCTTCTTGAGGGCGGGTTTCCAGATCCGGTTGCGGAACCAGTTGGCGGGGACGTGGCCGTCGGTTTCGCGGCGGCGGGGTTCGCGGGGGTTGTCCTTGCCGTCGGCGCGGCGGCGGGCGCGGTATTCGGCGAAGGCTCGCCTGCAGTGGTCGCAGCGGCACTTGGCGGCGTTGTAGGCGCTTAGGGTGCCGTGGCGGTATCGGCGCCCCTTGGCGTTCTGTTCGGTCCAGCCGAGTGTCTCGGGGTCGAGCGGGGCGGGTCGCTCCTCGTTCGCGGTTTCCGGCTGGTAGACGAACAGGAGCCCGTCGGTGCCGAGTTTCTCTTCGATGATGTGGTCTTCGAGTTTGGTGACGATCTGGTCGCTGAGCTTGAAGCGGCGCCACTCTTTGTCTTTGGGGTAGTCCTTGACGAGGAAGCGTTTGCCCTCGGGGTGGAATTTCGGGTTGAGCTCCACGACAACGCGGCTGACCGTCAGGAGACGGGAGCGGGTTTTGAGGTCGCGGCCGCGGAGTTCGGTGAGTTCACCCCAGCGCAGGCCGGTTTCGATGGCGGTTTCGACCAGGAGTTTGGAGTCGGCGTCCGGGAGGGCGTGGTAGAGGTCGTCGAACTGTTCGGGGCTGATGATTTCCAGCGGCTTTTCGGGGACGGTGGGGGTGCGGACTCCTTTGCAGGGGTGGATGTAGGTCACCTGGTCGTTCAGGGCGGTGGTGAAGATGGCGCTGAGGACGACCTTGTTGTAGCGGATGGTCGCGGCGGAGACGCCGTTCTTCTTCATCCTGCTGATCCAAGCGCGGACGTGCTCGGGGAGGATGTCCATCATCCGCATCGCGCCGAACTCAGGCATGACGTGCTTGTAGATCGAGTAGTGGTAGCTCTGCATGGTGGACGGCTCGACCTCGTGGTTGGGCAGCCAGGTCTCCTCGACGTACTTCTCGAAGGTCTGCCGCCCTCGCTTGAGGTTGAGGTCCCGGCCCTTGCCGACCTCGGCCTCGGCGCGCTGCCAGGCTCTGTCGGCCTCCTTCTTGGACGAGAAGGTGCCCGCCGAGGTGATCTTGCCTTTGAGGTCTTCGTAGCAGGCGGTGTAGCGCGGCTTGCCGTGGCGGTCGATGCGCTTGAACGCGTACCCCAACGTCACTCCCCCGAATGATCGTTTGTTAGTGGCTCGTTAGTGGACTCTGCCCCACGGGGCGACATCCACGATGACTGCACGTCATGCACCTTAGGCCTCTGACCTGCATGTTCTCACGGATTCGACTGATCGCAAAGGAGGCGGGATGAATGCTTTCAGGGCACTGGGGGTCAAGGGGTCGTGGGTTCAAATCCCGCCGTCCCGACAGAGAAATACCAGGTCAGAGGGGCTTCGGAGATCACTCCGGAGCCCTTTTCCGATCGTGAAGGTCGATGGGGAGCCGAAAGGGGAGCCACCATCACCCGACCTGCGCCGACTTGCTCGGACCGAACACCGCGTCGGCGACCTCGGCACCCTTGGTGATCACCGGCCGGAGCCTCCGCGATCAGGACCGCGGCCCGGCGTGGGCCGCGGTCTCGCGAAGAAGCCCCATCGGTCTGACTCGCGAATTGAAAAGCGCCGGCATGACCAGGGCGTCCGCGATCGCGCTCCGGTCTCGGTCGAGCTCACTTGCGGATGGGTTCACGCGTTTTCCGGAGCGAGCATGATGTCGAAGCGCACCTTCGACCAATCGCCGTCCAGGCTGCGGCCGTCCGGGGCCGGTGTTCCGGCGGTCTGCCGGACGAAGCGTCTGACCAGGGAGTCTTTGACCCCGAAGACCGAGTCCTTGTCGAGGAGCTCGTCTCCCTCGACGAAGATGTGCGTCACCAGCCGCCTGCACCCTTCGTAGGTGACCATGAAGTGCAGGTGGGAGGCGCGGTACGGCGACCGGCCGACCGCCTTCAGCATCCGGCCGACCGGTCCGTCGTGGGGAATCGGGTAGGGCGTGGGAGTGACGCCCCAGAAGCGGTAGTAACCGTGCTCGTCGGTGAACAGGTGCGCTCGAGCGGCCACCCGGCCGTCGCCGTACTGCACGTCGTAGAGACCGTCCCCATCGGCTTCCCACACTTCGATCCTGGCGCCGGCCAAAGGCGTGCCGGCACTGTCGGTCACGGTGCCCTCAACCAGGCAGGGCTCGCCGCCGGCGCCGAAGGACATGTCGCCGCCGATCGGGATCTCCGGTGAGCCCTCGACGAAGAACGGGCCGACCACGGTCGCCTCGGTGGCGTCGCCGTAGGCTTCGTTGTTGATGGCGATGGTCTGCATCGAGGCGCCGAGGACATCGGAGAGCAGGATGAACTCCTGGCGCTTGTCGTCAGTGATGTGACCGGCCTGCGTCAGGAACTCGATGGCCGCCGCCCACTCCGCCTCGGTCAATCGGACCTCGCGCAGGAACGCGTGCAAGTGCCGCACGAGCGCGACCATGACCTGCCGCAGCCGCGGATCGGCACACGCGTCGAAGGAACGAACGACACGCTCGACGAGGTCGGCCTCCCGCGCCTGCTGCTCGGCCGGCACGGTGGCGGGATCCGGGTCCCTGACGGAATCGCGCGTCTTGTCGCCGAGTTCGCTCATGACGGCTCGCTTCCTTCCCAGGCGGCCTTGAGCAGCCGGACGATGTCGTCTTCGGTGGCAGGGGTCGGGTTGTTCGCCGGAACTGCTTCGAGGATCCGGCCGGCTGCCTTCGTGATGCCCTCCTCAGGCATCCCGCAGGCCTTCAGGGAGTTGGGCGCGTCCAATGTCGCGCGCAGTGCGGCGAGCCCGGCGGTCGCCGAGGAGGCATCGAGCGCCTCAGCGATGCGTCGCTCAGCCTCGGGGGCATTGGGGGCGTTGAACGCGAGAACGTAGGGAAGCACCACGGCATGGGTCTGCGCGTGCGGCAGGTCGAACATACCGCCGAGGACGTGACAGATCCGATGGTGCAGCCCTGACCCGGCGCTGGCGAACGACACGGCCGCCAGGTAGGCGCCATAGAGCGTCTCCTCGATCCCCCCGATGTCCGGGCCGCCCTGTTTCACGCGCGGGAGACCGAGCGCCAGGCGACGAATCCCCTCGCCTGCCAGCACCTGGTCGAGCGGATCGGCTCTGGGGCCCCACATGGAGTCGATGCAGTGAGCCATGGCGTTCAGGCCGCTGGCCACCGCCATCATCGTGGGCAGACCGGTGAGCAGCCCGGCGTCATAGACGATCGAGCGTGGCAGCACCTTCGGGTCGGCCCCGGTCCGCTTGACCGACTCTTCCGTCAAGCCCCACACGTTGGTGGCCTCCGAACCGGCGTACGTCGTCGGGACGGCGACGATCGGGAGGCCGGTCGTCATGGCGACGGCCTTCGCCAAGCCGGTCGTGGAGCCGCCGCCGACACTGACCAGGATGTCCGCCTCACAGTCGGCGGCCGCGCGGCGGGCCCGGCGGGCGATCTCGACGGGGACGTGCATCACGACCTCGTCGTGGCGTCGCACGACCGGCAGCAGGGAGGCGATCGGCCCCGCGAGCGCAGCCTCGTCCTTGGACGCGATCAGCATCACCCGTCGCGCGCCCAGATGCTCGACCTCCTCGGCGACCGCCCGAGCGGACTCGCCGGTGGCGAACCGGACTCGCTGCGGAAGCGTCTCGTGGACGAATCTCATCGCCTTCTCCTGATGGTCGAGGTCCGGCATGCCCTGGCCCGGCTCATTGCTTCGCCGCCGCTGCCGGCGCGAACTCGGCCTCCAGGTCGTACCCGTAGATCCAGCCGTTCGCGACCAGCGGATCCTGATGGCGGAACGCCGCGTCCCGGGCCTGCTGGTCCGGCCCGTCGTCCAGATGGTTGATCTCGGCGCGGCCGTGACTCACGTCCTGCAGCCGGGTCGTGCGCGGGATGCGCAGCTCCTCGTACCGCCGAAGGGCGGCCGCCGGGTTCTCCAGGTCCTCCGCCAGGCACCGGGCCAGCCCTGCGGCGTCCTCGATGGCCTGGGCCGCCCCTTGGGCGAAGAACGGGAACATCGGATGGGCCGCATCGCCGAGGAGCGTCACGTTCCCTTCGGACCACCGCGGCAACGGGGCCCGGTCGAGCAGCGCCCACCGGGCGGGCGTGCCGCCCGCGCGGATCAGATCGGTAAGCCGCTCGTCCCAGCCGTCGAACTCGGCGAGGAACTCCTCCACGGTGGCGGTCGAGGTCCATGACTCCGTGGTGAAGTCCCCCGCGGGCGCGAAGGCGACCAGGTTGACGAACGCACCGGCCGACACCGGGTAGTGCACCAGGTGGTGTCCCGGGCCGATCCACAGTGTCTGTGCCGCTCGCCGGGCGAACGCGGGGGCGCGCTCGGCGGGCACCAGCGCACGGAAGGCGCACAATCCCGAGTCGGTCGCCGGTGACGCTCCGAAGATCGCGTTGCGGACGATGGAATGGACCCCGTCGGCGCCGATCACAACGTCGGCTTCAACCGGGTCACCGTCCTCGAACGTGAGCCGGAGCACGCCGTCGCCGGCCTCGAACTTCACGCACTTGCGACCGAGCTCCACCGAGTCTGCGGGCACCTGGGACTGGACGGCTGCGAGCAGATCGGCGCGGTGCGCCGTATAGGTCTGCTCGCCGTAGAGACGCTCGCACGAGGCCGCGAGGTCCTCCGCGGACAGGATCGTGCCGTCGGCCCAGCGGCGGAACTCCCAGCCGGTATCGAGCTGCACGGCCCGCTCGCGCACGGCGTCCAGAACCCCCAGCCTCCTCAGCTGACGTGCGGCGTTCGGAGCGATGACCAGTCCCGCCCCGACCTCGGCGAGCCGTGGAGCCTGTTCGTAGACCGTGGCGGCGACGCCCTCCTTCCCGAGGAAGGCGGCGGCGGCGAGCCCACCTATGCCACCACCCAAGATGGCGATGCGGGGTGCCCCGCTCCTGCGCGCTCTCATGATGAGGAACCCTCCGGTTTCCGCGCCCATATCGAGTCCTGCGCTTGTGGCGACTTACTCATGCTGCCCGGCCGAGTAAACCGTCGGGCATGATTGGTCATTGAACGGACATCGGGAGAGAACAGAGGGTCCGGCGATGCCCAGAACCAGCGAACCCGGAAGGAGCGTGAGCTCGCGCCTGCTCGATCTGCTCTTCTCCTTCGAGCCCGGGGCGACGGAGCTGAGCGTCGCCGACCTCTCGCGAAGGACCGGGCTACCGCATCCGACCACTCGCCGCCTGGTGATCGAGCTCGCCAAGGCGGGTGCGCTGGAGCAACGGGCGGACGGCCGCTTCACGGTCGGCATCCGACTGTGGCAACTCGGCACACTCGCGCCGCTGACCGAGTCGCTCCGGACCACGGCGCAGCCCTTCATGGAGGACCTCTACACCGCCCTCCACCAGCATGTGCAGCTCGCGGTCCTCGAGGGCACCGAGGCCGTCATCATCGACCGGCTGTCGGCGCCGCGCGCCCTCGGCCTGGTCTCCCGAGTCGGCGGACGGCTTCCGCTGCACTGCTCGGGGGTCGGGAAGGTGCTCCTGAGCCATGCCGGCACCAGGGTGAGGCAGGACGTCCTGGACGGCGAACTGCGCAGCTACACCCCTCAGACGGTGACCGATCCGCAGATCCTCCGGCGCGAGCTGGCCGAATGCCGCCGCACCGGCACCGCGATGGTCCGAGGCGAGATGTCCAACGGCGCGGACTCCGTCGCGACCCGGATCCTCGACGGCGACGGACGAGTGGTCGCCTCGCTGTCGGTGGTCGTCCGGAGCGGATCGGTGCGGCCGCAGACCGTTCTACCGTCGGTCATCACCAGCGGGCTCGGCATCTCCCGGAGACTCGGTTGGCGGCCGGGTGTGAAGGTCCGCGACGGCTGACCCTTCGTCCGGCCGACGGCCGGCCGATCACTCAACGAACAGGACAGTGGCGGCCGGCGATGTGGCTGTGGATACTCGCCGCACGATCTGGTGGTCGCGACCAGATCTCTCGAGCGCGAGGAGAAGCACATGTCCACCACCGACGCCGTGCCCGGTGAGGCGGCAGGGGTCCTGACGGCGAATCTGTTCATCGGCGGCCGATCCGTGCCCGCCGAAGGCGAGCGGTACTTCGAGACCGTCGAGGCCGTCAGCGGCAGTCCGATCGCCCGCGTCGCGGCGGCGACCGTGGACGACGTGAACCGCGCGGTGGACGCGGCCGCGAACGCGCTGCCCGACTGGGCGGCGCTGCCGCCCGCAGCCCGGCGGAAGGTCCTGCTGAACGCCGTCGAACTCTTCGGCCGGCGCGCCCCCGAACTCGCCGCGATCATGGGCCGCGAGATGGGTGCGACCCGCCCCTGGTGCGGTTTCAACGTGCACATCGCGCAGGGCATGCTCGCCGAGGCCGCCGCCCAGGCCTACTCCGCGATCGGCGAGGTGATCCCCTCCGACGTCCCTGGCCTGACGGCTCTCGGGGTCCGGCAGCCGGCCGGCGTCGTGGTCGGCATCGCCCCCTGGAACGCGCCGCTCATCCTCGGCGTCCGGGCGGTGGCCATGCCGCTGGTCTACGGCAACACGGTCGTCCTCAAGTCCTCCGAGCAGACCCCCTGACCCAAGCGGCGATCGTGGAGATCCTGCGAGCCGCGGCCGCCGCCAGTTTCGGTGCGTACATGAACCAGGGCGAGATCTGCAGCGCGTCATCGCCGAGCGCAGTGTGGCGGACCAGCTCAGCTCGCTCCTGGCCGATCGGGCCGCCAAGCTCGTCGTCGGTCCGCCGACCGACGACGCCTCGCAGATCGGTCCGCTGGTGCACGCCGGTGCTCGCGACCACGTGATGGCATTGATCGCAGACGCCGCCGACCACGGCGCGCAGCTGCTGACCAGGGGCACCGCCGACGGGTTGTACGTGCAGCCGACCGTGCTGCGCGGCGTGACGCCGAGCATGCGCATCTATCACGAGGAGACCTTCGTGCAGGATCAGGTCGGGCCGCCATGCGCGGGCGAACGCGACGGCCGCGTCGAAGCCGCGCGCGGCCCGCTCCGCCAGGACGGGGGCGTCGTCTTGGAAGGCGGCGGCGTCGAAGTCGGCGAGATTCCGCAGAGGCTCCCCGGTCAGGGGGTGCGGGGGCGGCCACGGGTAGGGCCGCTTCCCTTCGACGGCCTCCCGGTGGGCCTGCAACCGGAGCCGGGTGATGACCTTCATGCCGTCCAGCACGGGCACCGGGAGCAGGCCCGTCCGGCCGACCGCCGCCGTCTGGTCGGGCGCACAGGACCCGTACCTCGTGGCCCGCCGCCTGCAGCGCCCAGCCGAGAGGGACCATCGCGGAGTAGTGGGTCGCCTGTGAGGACACGGTGAACATGACCCGCACTCGAGGCACCGATCACCCGGCGAGGCGGTGGCGGTCCTGCGGTTCGTCCCAGTCGGCCCGGTGGGGTTCGACGTCGATGCGGGTGACGGCCGGGTCCAGGAACGGGGGGCCGAGGTGGGTGAACGCGCCGAGGTCGGTGGTGTCGCGGAAGGCGGGGAGCGTGTAGAGGTCGCGGGCGTAGGGCCACAGGTGGGGGAAGTCGACCAGCCGACGCTCGCTGATCTTGGCGAACGGGTTGTAGGTGAGGTCGAAGCGCGCCAGCGTCACCCAGAAGCGCACGTCGGACTCGGTGACCGAGTCGCCGAACAGGAAGCGCCGGGTGGACAGCCGCTCGTCCAGCCGGTCCAGCGCGGAGATCACGCGGCCGCGCAGGTCGGCGTAGGCCTCGTCGGAGGCGGCCCCGGCGACCCGGTAGTTGCCGTCGTTGAAGTTGACGTAGATGTACTCGTTCAGCTCGTCGATCTCCCCGCGCAGTTCCTCGGGGTACAGGTGGACGCCGGGGTCGCCGTACGCCTCGAACTGGGTGCCGAGGTCGATGGTGATGTCGAAGAAGTTGTTGCTGACGATCCGGCCCGTCTCGCGGTCCCACAGGACGGGCACCGACACGTGGCCGCCGTAGCCGGGTTCGGTCGCCTCGTAGGCCTCGCGCAGGAACCGGAAGCCGTTGACCGGGTCGGCGCCGCGCTTCTCCCGGAACGCCCAGCCTCGGCCGTCGCGTTCGTCGTCGACGTACGAGAGCGACACGACGTCCTGCAGCCCCTTCAGGATCCGGACGATCGCGGTGCGGTGCGCCCAGGGGCAGCGGTGCGAGACGTAGAGGTGGTAGCGCCCCGGCTCGGCCTTGTAGCCGCTGGATCCGTCGGCGGTGATGCGCCCCTGGAACGGGTAGCGCGGCCGGTTCCAGCCGCCGTTCTCCGCCTTCAGCGCGGTCGCTCCGTAGACACCGTGCTTGTCCAGGTCCACGGGGTCGGCGTAGACGGCGCCATCGGTCGTCGCGGTCATCGGACGGGCCTCCAAGGGATCGGAGAGAGGGAACGGGAGCAGTCGCAGCGAATCACCGGCCCGGACGAACAGTCCATCGTCCCTACCGTTTATATGGGGAATTGCCCGCCCTTCTAGGGGTTCCGGGGTGGACGTCAGGGGCCGGAGCGCCGGCGCCTCCCCCGACGATGGGCACCATGAAAGCCCTGGTCCTCTCGGGCGGGTCCGGAACACGACTGCGCCCCATCACGCACACGTCCGCGAAACAGCTGGTGCCCGTCGGGAACAAGCCGGTCCTCTTCTACGGGCTGGAGGCCATCGCCGAGGCGGGGATCACCGAGGTCGGCATCGTCGTCGGCGAGACGGCCGCCGAGATCCGGCGGGCGGTCGGCGACGGCTCGCGCTTCGGCCTGCGGGTCACCTACCTGCGGCAGGAGGCGCCGCTCGGGCTGGCGCACGGGGTCCTCATCGCGCGCGACTTCCTCGGCGACGAGGACTTCCTGCTCTTCCTCGGCGACAACTTCATCGTCGGCGGCATCGCCGACATCGTCGCCGGGTTCCGCGCGAGCCCGGCCGACGCCCGGCTGCTGCTCACCGAGGTACCCGACCCGGGCCGCTTCGGCGTCGCCGAACTCGGACCGGACGGACGGATCGTCGGCATCGAGGAGAAGCCGCAGCGCCCGAAGAGCGACCTGGCGCTCGTGGGGGTGTACCTGTTCGGCCCCGCGATCCACCGCGCCGTCCGCGCCATCGCGCCGTCCGCGCGGGGCGAGCTGGAGATCAGCGACGCCGTCCAGTGGCTGCTGGACGCCGGCCTGGACGTGCGGTCGACGGTCATCACGGGGTACTGGAAGGACACCGGGAACGTCGACGACATGCTGGAGGCCAACCGCACCGTCCTGGAGTCCCTCGAGCACGGCGTCGAGGGCGAGGTCGACGGCGCCACCGAGATCATCGGACGGGTGCGCGTCGCCGCCGGCGCGATCGTGAAGGGGACCCGGATCGTGGGCCCGGCGATCATCGGCACCGGCGCCCGGATCGTGGACTCCTATATCGGGCCGTTCACCTCCATCGGCGACGGCGTCCGCGTCGAGGACAGCGAGATCGAGTACTCCATCGTGCTCGACGGGTCCACCATCCAGGGCGTGCGGCCGATCGAGGCGTCCCTGGTGGGCCGCGCCGTCGAGGTCACGCCCGCCGCGCGCACCCGCGCCGCCCACCGCCTCGTCCTCGGCGACTACAGCCGGGTGCGGATCGCATGACGAGGATCCTGGTCACCGGCGGCGCCGGCTTCATCGGGTCGCACTACGTCCGGCGCCTCCTCGGCCCCGCCGGCCCGGGGGACGTGACGGTCACGGTGCTGGACGCGCTCACCTACGCGGGGAACCTCGCCAACCTGGCCGCCGTCGAGGGCCGTCCGGAATTTCGGTTCGTGCGCGGCGACATCTGCGACGCCGACCTCGCGGGCCGGCTGGTCGCCGAGCACGACGAGGTCGTGCATTTCGCGGCCGAGTCCCATGTGGATCGGTCGATCGCGGCGGCCTCGGCGTTCGTCCGCACGAACGTCCTCGGGACGGGCACGCTGCTGGACGCGGCGCTCGGCTCGGGTCTGCGGACGTTCGTGCACGTGTCCACCGACGAGGTGTACGGGTCGGTGGACGCGGGCGCGACGCCGGAGACCGCGCCGCTCAGCCCCAGCTCGCCCTACGCGGCGTCCAAGGCCGCCGCCGACCTGCTCGCGCTGTCCTACCACCGCACCCACGGCCTGGACGTGCGGGTGACGCGCTGCTCCAACAACTACGGTCCGTACCACCACCCAGAGAAGATCATCCCGCTGTTCGTGACGCGGCTGCTGGACGGGCGGCGCGTCCCGCTGTACGGCGACGGCCTGAACGTGCGGGACTGGCTGCACGTGGACGACCACGCGCGCGCCCTGGAGCTGGTGCGCGCCAAGGGGGCGCCGGGCCGGGTCTACAACATCGGCAGCGGGACGTCCCTGACGAACCGGGAGCTCACCGGTCTCCTCCTCGAGGCGACCGGAGCGGGCTGGGACAGGGTCGAGCGCGTCCCCGACCGCAAGGGGCACGACCGGCGGTACGCCGTCGACGACACCAGGATCCGTAACGAACTGGGCTACGAGCCGCGGACCCCCTTCCCCGAGGGGCTGGCCGCGACCGTCAGCTGGTACCGGGAGAACCGGCGCTGGTGGGCACCGCTGGTCTGACCGGTCCGCCCGCGTCGGCCGCGTGCCGGCGCACCCGGTCCACCAGCCGCGCCTGCTCCACCACCGCCTCGCCCTCCAGGACGGAGGGCACGCCGTCGCGGACCCGGTCGACGAAGGACGCGACCGCGCCGGCGAAGTGGTCCTCGGCGGGAAGCGTCAACTCCTCGACGTGGTCCTGGCGTTCGATCCGCAGGACCGGGCGGTGCGCGGCCGACGGGGTGAAGGCCCAGGTGAGCTCGGCCCGTCCCGCACTCCCCCACAGCGCGTACCGCGACCGGTAGGCGTGCTCGACGCCCCAGGTCAGGTGCGCGGTGCGGCCGGACGGGTCGGCCAGCAGGGCCGCGCCCGCCACGTCCACGCCGCGCGCCTCGTCGACCCGCAGGTGCACGCCGAGCACGTCCAGAGCGGTCCCGAGGTGGAGGAGTGCGGCGCGCAGCGGATAGACGCCGACCTCCGTCAGCGCGCCTCCGCCGAGGCCCGGGTCGTAGAGGTTGCGGTCGTCGGCCGCCGGCGGGAACGCGAACTCGGCGGTGAGCGTGCGCGGCTCCCCGATGGCGCCCTGCGCGACCAGGTCGCGGATCCTGGCGTGCTGGGAGTGGCACAGGAACATGAAGTTCTCCAGCAGCGCCAGCCCGCGCGAGGCGGCGAGCGCGACGAGCGCCTCGGTGTCCGCCGCGGACGCCGTCAGCGGCTTCTCCGCCAGCACATGGCGGCCGGACCGGAGCGCCCGCCCGACCCACTCGGCGTGCAGGTGGACGGGCAGCGGCACGTACACCGCGTCGACGTCGGCGCGGCCCAGCAGCGCCTCGTAGCCCTGCACCGGCTCGCCGCCGAACCGCCCGGCGAAGCGCGCCGCCTTGGCCGGGTCCCGGCTCGCGATCGCGGTCAGCCGGACGCCCGGATGGGCCGCCAGCGCGGGGAGCGCCCGCCTCCAGGCGATGTCCGCGCAGCCGAGGACGCCGATCCTCAACGGTCCCGAATTCACCGGCACACCTTTCCTTTGCACACCTCGTCAATTCAGGACGAGGCTAGGCGCGGCAGGCGGAAACGTTACCCCTGACATGGCGATACCGCCCCCGGACGCCCCCCCTGAACCTCCCCTGTCATTCATTCCACGGCACTCGTGAGCGGACCGGAATCGGCATATTGGAATCCTCGCCGCGACCATTTTCAGGAGGAGCGATGTCGGGGATCATCACGGCGTTGACGACCGACCACCGGCGGGCCGTGCGGATCGCCGAGTCGGCCGGAGCGGCCGGCGGGGTCATGACCGGGGAGCAGGTCCGCGCGTGGCTCGCCGAGCGCCGCCGCAGCGACGTCTCACGGGTCGACCGGGTGCCGCTGGACCGGCTGCGGCGCTGGGGCACCGATCCCGGCACCGGCGACATCCGCCACGACAGCGGCCGGTTCTTCACCGTGACGGGCCTGTCGGCCGAGGTCCCCGGCGCTGCGGTCCCCGCGTGGACGCAGCCGATCCTGCTGCAGCCGGAGATCGGCATCCTCGGCATCCTGGCCAAGGAGATCGACGGCGTCCTGCACTTCCTCATGCAGGCCAAGAACGAGCCCGGCAACCCCGAGGGCGTGGAGATCTCGCCCACGGTGCAGGCGACCCGCAGCAATTACATGCGCGTACACCAGGGCGGCCCGGTCCCCTATCTCGACTATTTCCGCGACACCCGCCGCCACCGCGTGGTCGCCGACGTGCTCCAGTCGGAGCAGGGCGCCTGGTTCTTCCAGAAGCGCAACCGCAACATCATCGTCGAGACCGACGACGAGGTGGAGCCGCTGGAGGGCTTCGCATGGCTGACGCTCGGGCAGCTCCACCGGCTGCTCGCGGACGACACGGTCGTCAACATGGACGCCCGCACGGTGCTGTCCTGCCTGCCGTTCTCGGGCATCGGGCTGTCGGCGTCCTCTCCGTTCCGCGACCAGGAGTTCCAGCAGTCGGTACTGCGCTCCTGCAGCGAGGAGTTCGCGGGGCTGCACGGCATCGGCGACATCCTGAGCTGGATCACCGAGTCCCGCAGCCGGCACGAGGTGGCGGCGCACCGGGTGCCGCTGCGCGAGGCCGAGCTGTGGCACCGCGGCGAGGACGCGATCGAGCACGAGTCCGGCCTGTTCTTCCGGGTGATCGGGGCCAGTGTGCGGAGCGGGCACCGCGAGGTCTCCCACTGGCACCAGCCGCTGGTGGAGCCGATCGGGATCGGCGTCAACGCGTTCCTGGTGAAGCAGGTGGACGGCGTGCTGCACGCGCTGGTCCACGCCGGCGTCCAGCCCGGCTATCTCGACGTCCTCGAACTCGGCCCGACCGTGCGGTGCACGCCCGGCAACTACGCCTGGCTGCCGGACGCGGCGCGGCCGCGCTTCCTGGACGACGTGCTGTCCGCGCCGCCCGGCCGGGTCCGGTTCTCGAGCGTGCTGTCGGAGGAGGGCGGCAGGTTCTACCACGCCCGCAACCGCTACACGATCATCGAGGTGGACGCCGGGTACGCGCCGGATCCGGGCCCCGGCTACCGGTGGCTGACCCTTCACCAGCTCGTCGGGCTCCTGCGTCACAGCCACTACGTCAACGTCGAGGCGCGCAGCCTCGTCGCCTGCCTGCACAGCCTCGCGGGCCGGCCGGGCTGACGCCGGGCCGGCCCGCCCTCGCCGTCAGCCGTGGTGGTGCCCGAGGGGCGAGGCGGGCCGGGCCGCCGCCCGCATCCCGGCCGACATCGCGGTCTGGACCGTCTTGGGCGCCACGACGAACGGGCGCATCATCCCGTGGTCCTCGTGTTCGAGGATGTGGCAGTGGTACACGTAGTTCCCCGTCCCGCCGTGGAACCGGCCGGCGACCGCCACGTGCTCGTGCTCGTCCATGCGGATCGTGTCCTTCCACCCCTGCTCATCGGGCCCGAGGCCCTTGGGAGCGCTGTAGGTGGCGGTGTAGGTGTAGATGTCGTTGGCGGCGTCGGACGTCACGGCGACCGTGTAGGCGTCGCGGGAAAGGGCCTGGAACGACACCAGGTGGATGTGCATCGGGTGGTTCGGCCCGGCGAGGTCGATGAAGTTCCAGACCTCCCAGCCGTCCAGGGAGACGTGGAAGGTCACGGCCTCGTCGAACGTGCTCGCCGCCTTCCGGTAGGTGGTGCTCTTGCCGTCCTTGACGATGGTGACGATGCGGTCGCCCTTCTGCGGGACGTACCCGGCGGGCGTCTCGGCCAGCTCCCACATCTCGGGATGGCCGCCGCTCGTGCCGTCGTGGGTGGCGGTCGCGACGTACCGCTCCGTGTGACCGGACGGGACGTTCGCGGCCGTCAGCCGGGTGAACGAGGGCGACAGCGCCGCCGGCGGAGTGAAGGGGTCGGTCACGGCCGCGCCGCCGACCCGGAACTGCATGACCTCCGGGCCGAGCGGTGAGGTGGCGGTGTCGGTGTTGGACAGCCGGAGCCGCGCCCCCTTGAACGCGGCGAAGTCGATCAGGATGTCGGCGCGCTCGGCCGGCGACAGCGTGAGCCGGTCCAGTTTGGCCGGGGCGCCGAGCAGCCCCTGCTCGGTGCCGATCTGGACGAACGCGCCGGGGACCGGCGTGCTGGTGCCGTCGGCGTTCTCCTTGCGCAGCTCCAGCGTGTAGGTGCGCCCGTTCGCGCCGTTCAGGACGCGGAAGCGGTACCAGCGCGGCTCCACGTCCAGGTACGGCCAGATCTTCCCGTTAACGAGGTTGTAGGGGCCGGCGAACGGCAGTGAGACCCGCCGGCCGTTGGTGTCGTAGTAGCCGACCTTGTGCAGCAGCCGCCCGTTGAAGGTGTCGTCGGCGTCGGTGTCGAGGTTGCGGTCCGCGATGATCAGCGGGATCTCGTAGGCGCCGGACGGCAGCCCGAGGGCGCTCTCCTCGGAGTCGCGCAGCAGGTAGAGGCCCGACAGGCCGGCGAACACGTTGTATGCGGTGATGTCCATCGCGTGGTCGTGGTACCAGAGCGTCGCGGCCCGCTGGGCGTTGGGGTACTCGGCGGCCTGGGCCTGCCCGTAGGAGATCCCGTTCTTGGGCCAGCCGTCGCTGTCGCCGCTGATCTCGCCGCCGTGCAGGTGCGTGACGACCCACGGGGCGAGGTCGGCGACGTCCGCAAGCGGCTCGGCGCCGCCGCGCCCGGGGCTGAGGATCGAGTCGAGCCCGGTGAAGGGGACCTCGACGGCGGTCACCGGGAACTTGCCCTGGATGCGGTTCTGCCAGCTCACCTTGACGCGCTGGCCGCGCCGCACGTCGATGACCGGCCCCGGGAAGGCGCCCTCGTAACCCCAGACGGGCGTGTCGGGCAGCTGCGAGTGCAGCTTCACGGTGCCGGCGCGCTGCCGGAGGGTGAGCGCGGTGTCCGGCTTCAGCACCGCCGGGATGGGCAGCGGGTCGGCGAACTTGGCGAGGTCCGCGGGAGCCCCGCGGAACACCCGGGACGCGGCGGCGAACGCGGACAGGTTCGCCTGGACGGTGACGGCCACGCCGATACCGGCGGCCGATCCGGCGATGAACTGACGGCGGCTGGGCATGGGGGGACTCCTCTGCGGGCATGGGCGGCGCAGCCGATCCTTCGCCCGCGCCGCCGCCGGCTCCATCGGCGGACCGGAAATCAGGGGTTCGCGCGCCCGGCCTCTCGGGTTTACGGCGGCCCCGACAGTGGAAGGACGTGCGCGTCACGGGTGAACCGGAGCGGGTCGACCGGCGTCCCACTCCGAGTTCCGGTCGTCCGATAGGCGGGCGATTGCCGGGCAGTGGGCGGGCGTCTCCGATCATCGGATCCGTGGTCGCACTGGTCGAACGAGACGAACAGATCCAGCAACTCGACAGCCTGCTCGGGGACTGCCTGGCGCGCCGCGGCCGGGTCGCGCTCCTCGAGGGGCCCATCGGCACCGGCCGGACCGCGCTGCTGCGCGGCCTCGCCGAACGCGCCGAACGGTCCGGCTTCCGGTGCCTGCGCGCCTCCTGCTCCCCCGCCGAACAAGAGCTCCCCTACGGCGTCGCCGACCAGCTCCTGCGGGACGTGCCCCGGCCGGACGACCCGGACGACCCGTCCGGCCGCCTCCTGGGAGGGCTCGCGGCGGCGGCGGACGTCCCGGACGCCGGCCCCGCGTCGCCGCACGCGGTGCGCACGCACCACGAGATCGTGCTGGCCCTGCTCGGGCACGCGCAACGCGAGCCGCTCCTGATCACCGTGGACGACCTGCGCTATGCCGACGTCCCGTCGCTGCACCTCCTGCTCCATCTGGTCCGGCGGCTGGAGTCGGCGCCCGTGCTGGTCGTGCTCGCCGACGAGCCGGTCCCGCGGCCGCGGCACCTGACGTTCCTGGCGGAGCTGTTCCGCAGGCCGGAGCTGCACCGGCTGCGGGTGGGGCCGCTGTCGCCCGCCGGGACCGCCCGCGCGGCGTCCGGGGCGTCCGGCGCCCCGCCGGCCCCGGCCGCGGACCTGCACGCGATCAGCGGCGGCAATCCGCTGCTGCTGGACGCGCTGGCCGAGGACGTCAGGGCAGCCGGCGGCCCCCGCGCGGAGGGGTACGGGCTGGCGTTCCTCGGCTGCCTGCACCGGGGCGATCCCGCGACACCGGCGGTGGCGCGGGCGCTGGCGGTCATGGGCGAGGACGCGGGGCCGGCCGAGCTGTGGCGGCTCGTCTCGCTGAAGCCCGAGGACGGCGAGCGTGCCCTCGGCGCGCTGAACGCGGCCCGGCTGCTGGACGGCGGCCGGTTCCGCCACCCGGTGGCGCGGGACGCGGTGCTCGACGACCTGGCCCCGGCGGAGCGGGCCGAGCTGCACCGCCGTGCCGCGCGCCTGCTGCACGACCAGGGCGCGGCCGCGATCCGGGTGGCCCGGCATCTCGTCCACGGCGATCACGCCCAGGAGCCGTGGGCGGCGGCCGTGCTGTCCGAGGCGGCCGAGCACGCGCTGCTCGACGGCCGGACCGAGGAGGGGGCGCGCTTCCTGCGCCTGGCGCACCGCGGCCTGTCCGACGAGAGGGAGCGCGCCGCGGTCCGGACGCGTCTCGCCGGTGCCGAGTGGCAGACCGCGCCGGCGTCGGCCGCCCGGCACCTGGCGCCGCTGGTGACCGCGGCCCTCGGCGGCCGGCTCGGCCTCGCCGACGGGCTGGCCCTCGTCGGCCGGCTGCTCTGGTTCGGGCGGGGCGAGGAGGCGGTGCGGGTGCTGGACCGGCTGCGCGCGGAAGCCCGCGCCGAGGGCGGCGGCCTGCGGGACGCCGAGGTGTGGCTGGCCTACGCGCACCCGCCGCTCGCCCGCGACCGGCGCACGCCGGTGCTGGCCGGCGAGAAGGCCTTCGCCGTGCCGGCCCTCGGCGGCGACCCGCAACTGCACGCGGCGGCGATCCTGGCCGACGGGCTGATCCGGCGCCGGAGCCACGTGGTGGCGGGCCGCGCCGAGCAGGTGCTGCGCGACCTCCCGCTGCATCCGCGCAACCCGTGGACGGTCGAGGCGGCCCTGCTGGCCGTGCAGGTGCTGCTGCGCGCGGACCGGCTCGACGCCGCGGCGGCGTGGTGCGAGGCCCCGTCCGGCGAGGGCCGGGACAGCGAGACCGAGGGCGGCGGCACCCGGGCGGCGTTCTTCGCGGCGGCGCGCGCGGAGGTCGCGCTGCGGGCGGGCGACCTGCCGAGCGCGCTGCGGGAGGCGCGGGAAGCGCTGGCGCGCCTCAGCCCCAAGTCATGGGGCGTCGCGATCGGGTATCCGCTGGGTACCCGCGTCCTGGCCGCGACCCGTGCCGGCGAGCACGACGAGGCCGCCAGGTGCCTGGCGCTGTCGGTCCCCGAGGCGATGTTCAAGAGCCGCCACGGCCTCCACTACCTGTACGCCCGGGGCCATCACCACCTCGCGTCCGGCCACGCCCACGCGGCCTTGGCCGACTTCCTCAGCTGCGGCGAGCTGATCCGCGGCTGGGGCCTGGACACCGCGGGGCCGGTGCCGTGGCGCACCGACGCGGCGGAGGCGTGGCTGCGCCTCGGCAACCGCGACCAGGCCCGCCGGCTCGTCCGCGAGCAGCTCGCGCGGACCGACGGGCGCGGCCCCGCGCTGCGGGTCCTCGCCGCCGCGAGCCCGGCCGGGCGGCGGCTGCCGCTGCTGACGGAGGCGGTCGACCTCGCCGAGGCGTCGGGCGACCGGTACGAGCAGGCACGCGTCCTCGCCGACCTCAGCCGCGTCCACGCGGCGGGCAACCGGCGGCGCGCCCGCCTGCTGCTGCGCCAGGCCCTGCACGTCGCGAACATGTGCGGGATGCGGCCGCTCGCCCGGGAGCTGCTGTCGGTGCAGGCCGACCTGGGCGGCGCGGAGGCGATGGCGGACGGGCTGGAGGGCATCGCGTCGCTCACCGACTCCGAGCGCCGGGTCGCGTCGCTGGCGGTGGTCGGCAACACCAACCGGGAGATCGCCGCGAAGCTCTACATCACCCCCAGCACCGTCGAGCAGCACCTCACCCGCATCTACCGCAAGCTCGGCATCCGGCGCCGCAAGGAGCTGCCCGCCGACCTGTGGGCGGGGCTCAGGAAGACCGGCTGACGGCGCCGCCCGCGCCGAGGTCCGTGCCCGCGCCGAGCCCGGCGAGCAGCTCCTCGACGAGGGCGTTCGCGCCGTTCCGGTCGGCGGCCGTCCCGAACAGGTAGAAGTCGGGGCGGACCAGCGCCGCGACGGCCCCGGCCCGCGCCAGGTACGGCAGGTGCACCCCGTCGAGGTCGGACGCCGTGTCCAGCTGGACGGACCGCGTGCCGAGCCGTGCCAGGGCCGCCGCGAGGGCGGGGTCGAGCAGCTCGCCGGGCGGCTCGGTGGTGAGCAGCAGGAAGCCGGGGGCGCCGGCGACCTCGTCGAGGAGCCCCTCGTTGCCGCCGATCCGGACGCGGCCCTGCGGGGTGAGCCCGCCCGCCATGCCGCGCGGGCCGCCGGCGGCGTCCCGGGCGATCAGCCCCCGCGTCAGCGGGTGGACGGCCGACGGCGGTGGCGCGGCGAGGCCCCGCTCCCGGACGCCGATCATGACCTCGTCGCGGTCGCGGGCGGCGGCCGGGTCGGTCTGGCAGATCACCCGGCCGAGGTCGACGGACATGGTGACGGCGTGCCGGACGTGCTCGCGGCGCTCGTCGGTGTAGGTGTCCAGCAGCGCCTCGCCGGCCCGCCCGGTGAGGACGAGGTCCAGCTTCCAGGCGAGGTTGGCCGCGTCCCGGAACCCCGAGCACATGCCCTGCCCGGCGAACGGAGGCATCAGGTGGGCCGCGTCGCCCGCGATCAGGATCCGGCCGGCCCGCCACCGGTCGACGTACCGCGCCTGGAAGGTGTAGACGGCGTGGCGCTCCAGCGTCGCGGTGCTCTCGTCGATGCCGAACAGCGCGAGGAGGCGCCACACGTTCTCGGCGCGGCCGAACTCGTCCGGCGGTTCGCCGGGCAGCCGCATGAACTCCCAGCGGCGGTGGCCGGGCCCGGCCGAGACGGCGGTGCGCGGCCGCGCCGGGTCGCAGACCTGCAGGTTGTTCGGCACGAAGCGGCGCGGCTCGTGCAGCCGCACGTCGCAGGTCAGCCAGTCGTCGAAGAACCGCAGGTCGGTCGCGGTGGCGTCGAGGGCGTCGCGGACCGTGCCGTTCGCCCCGTCGCAGCCCACGACGTACCGGGCGGTCAGCACGCCGCCCTCGGGGCCGTCGACGGTGACCCGGACCCGGTCCCCCTCGTCGCGCAGGCCCACGACGCGGTGACCGCGCAGCACGCGCAGCGTGGGCTGCGCCGCGCCGCGCGCGGCGAGGGCGGCCTCGATCCCGGGCTGGTACATCGAGAGCGAGTCCGGCCAACCGGACCACCCCCGCTCGGCCACGTCCACCTCGAACAGCGTCGCGCCCGCCCCGTTCCGCCATACGTAGTCGCGGGACGGTTCGGCGACGGTGCGCAGGGCGTCGCCGATGCCCGCGGCGGCGAGGATGCGGGCGGACTCGCCGTCGAAGGACACCGCCCGCGGCATCGGGTAGGGCTCCGGCCGACGCTCCACGACGGTGACGCGGTGCCCGCGTGCCGCCAGCAGCGTGGCGGTCACCTGCCCGACGGGCCCGTACCCGACGACGAGGACGTCGCTGCCGGCCCGGCTCACCGCCCGGTCCCCGCGGCGGTCGTCGTGTTCGCGGTCGCCGCGGCGGCGGCCGGCGAGCCGAGGATCTCGGCGACGACGCGCTCGTGCTCGGCCGGGTCGGTGAGCACGCGGACGGTCTCGTGGCCGTCGTCCACGGTGAGCAGGCGCTTGCCGATGAGGACGCGCTGGCCGGTGGCGGAGGACCGTCCCCGCACCAGGATTCCGGCTCCGGCCAGCGCCCGCGCGAACGCCTCCAGCTCGGCCGAGGGGTCCTGCCATTCGGCGAGGTCGCGGGGCTTGTCGCGGAACCGGTACACCGGCTGCCAGGCCCCGGACCGGCCGCAGCGCTCGACGACGCGGTAGCCGTCCGCGGGGACGACGCGGAACCGGCTGCCGTGCTGCCGCTGCACCTCGGCGGTGACGCGCAGCGGTTCGAGATAGGACGGGCCGACGAAGCCCACGTCGACGAGGTACAGCTCGCCGCCCAGGCGGGCGTGGTTGAAGACGTGCTCCAGGTCGGGGCCGAACGAGCCGTCCATCTGCCGGATGCCGGCGCCGAACACGCCGACGTCGAAGCCCAGTTCCTCCAGCAGGACGCGGAACAGGCCGTTGAGCTCGTAGCAGACGCCGCCGCGCCCGCCGACCACGATCTCGTCGAACGCTGCGTCCGGGTCGATGTCCACCCCCGCCCACAGCGCCGTTCCCCGGCCCGCGTTGAGCGCGCTGTCGTACGGGAAGGTCCGCAGGTGGCGGTGGTGCAGGAGGCGCAGGGTCTCCAGCGTGGGCGCGGCCGGCCCGCGATGGCCGAGCGCCTCCAGGTAGGTGCCGGCGTCGAAGCCCATGGGTCAGTCCTCCACGGTCTCTACGGGTGCGGTCTCAGCCGGTGCGGTCTCGGCGGGTGCGGTCTCGGCGGGTGCGGTGGCGGTCAGTTCGGCCAGCAGGTGGTCGGCCAGCTCGGCCGGGGTGGCCCGATCGAAGATCAGCATCGCGGGGAGCTCCAGCCCGGTCGCGGCCGCGAGCCGGTTCCGCAGCTCCACCGCGGTCAGCGACACGTACCCGACCTCGAAGAACACGTCGGTGGGCGCGAGCGTCTCGGCGGGCGGCCGGCCGAGCACCGCCGACGCCTCCGTACGGACGAGGTCGAGCAGCGCGTTCCGGCGACCGTCCTCATCGAGCCTCTCGAACCCGTCGAGCGGGGACCGCGCTTCCTCCGTTTCCTCCGGAGCGGGCGCCGCCGGACGGGCGGAGGCGGTGGGCGCGGATTCCAACCAGTAGTGGCGGTGCTGGAAGGCATAGGTGGGGAGGTCGACGCGGTGACGGCCGGCGAGGAGCGGCGACCAGTCGACGCCGCCGCCGCGGACGCGCAGTGCCGCCGCCGAGAGCAGGAACGTCCGTAGCCCGCCCTCGCCTCGGCGCAGCGTGCCGGTGACGGCGGCCGCGGCCCGCCCGGCGACGTCCTTGATCTCGGCCGCCAGCACCGGGTGCGCGCTGACCTCCACGAACGTCCGGAAACCGTCGTCCAGGAGGGCGCGGGCGGCGGCGTCGAACCGGACGGCGCCGCGCAGGTTGCGGTACCAGTAGGCGGCGTCCAGCCGCGTGGTGTCCAGCCACCGCCCTTCGGCGGTGGAGAAGAAGGGGACCTGGGACGGCTTCGGGGCGAGGCCGTCCAGGAGGTCGTGGAGCTCGTCGCGGATCGCCTCGACGTGGGAGGTGTGCGAGGCGTAGTCGACGGGGATCCGGCGGACCCGCACGCCCTCGTCCTCGCAGGACTCGATCAGACCGGCCAGGGCGCCGGCGTCACCGGCGACGACGACCGAGGCGGGCCCGTTGACGGCGGCGATCTCCAGGCCGGGCGCGAGCCGCGCGGCGACCCGGTCCTCGGGCAGCGCGACCGACGCCATGCCGCCGCGTCCGGCGAGGCCCCGGGCGATGGCCCGGCTGCGCAGGGCCACCACCCGCGCTGCGTCCTCCAGCGGCAGCGCCCCGGCGACGTGCGCGGCGGCGATCTCGCCCTGCGAGTGCCCCACCACGGCGTCGGGCACCACACCGAACGATTCCCAGAGGCGGGCGAGGGCCACGTTCACAGCGAAAGAGGCGGGCTGCACCACGTCCACGCGCTGCAGCGGGCCGCGCAGCTCTTCGGTGAGCGACCAGTCCACGTACGGTTCCAACGCCGCCTCGACCTCCGCCAGAGCGGCGGCGAACACGTCGGACTGGTCGGCCAGTTCGGTTCCCATTCCCGTCCATTGCGTGCCCTGGCCCGGGAACACCAGGACCGTGCGTCCTTCGACGTCCGCTACGCCGGTGACGGTGGCCGGTGCGGGCTCTGCGGCCGCGACCGCGCGCAGCCCGGCCAGCGCCTCGCCGCGGTCGGCCGCGACGACGACGGCGCGATGGGCGAGAGCCGCACGGCCGGACGCCAGCGAGGCGGCGACGTCGGCGGGTTCCAGCGCGGGACGTTCCCGCAGGTGGGAGGCGAGCCGCGCCGCCTGTGCCCGAAACGCGTCCGCCGTCGCCCCGGAGATTTCGAAGGGCCGGGGCGCCGAGCCTACGGGCGGCGGCGGGGCCTCTTCGGTGCTCACCGGCGCCTCTTCGATGATCACGTGCGCGTTGGTGCCGCTGACGCCGAAGGCCGACACCCCGGCCCGGCGGGGACGTCCCGGGTCGGGCCAGTCCCGCGGCTCGGTGAGCAGCCGGACCGCGCCCGCGTCCCAGTCGACGTTCGCGGACGGCGCGTCGACGTGCAGCGTGGCGGGCAGCGCGCGGTGCCGCAGCGCCTCGATCACCTTGATGATCCCGGCGGCGCCCGCGGCGGCCTGCGCGTGCCCGATGTTGGACTTCAGCGACCCCAGCCAGAGCGGCCGTCCGGCGGGGCGGTCGCGGCCGTAGGCGGCGAGGAGGGCCTGCGCCTCGATCGGGTCGCCCAGCGGGGTGCCGGTCCCGTGCCCTTCGACGGCGTCCACGTCGGCGGGCGCCAGGCCCGCCGCGTCCAGCGCCGCGCGGATCACGCGCTGCTGGGACGGCCCGTTGGGGGCGGTGAGCCCGTTGGAGGCGCCGTCCTGGTTGACGGCGCTGCCGCGCACCAGCGCGAGCACGGGATGGCCGTTGCGGCGGGCGTCCGGCAGCCGTTCCAGGAGGAGGACCGCGGCGCCCTCGGCCCAGCCCGTGCCGTCGGCGGCGTCGGCGAACGCCTTGCAGCGCCCATCGGGCGCGAGGCCGCGCTGCCGGGAGAACTCGACGAAGGGCGACGGCCGCGCCATGACGGCGACGCCGCCCGCGAGCGCGAGCCGGCACTCGCCGTCGCGCAGCGCCCGCGCCGCCAGATGCACGGCCACCAGGGAGGACGAGCAGGCGGTGTCGACGGTGAGGGCGGGCCCTTCGAGCCCGAACGCGTAGGAGACGCGCCCGGACACCACGCTGCCGGACGTCCCCGTCCCGAGCAGCCCTTCGAGGTCGTCCGGCACCTCGGCGAGCCCGGTCGCGTAGTCGTGGTACATGACGCCGGTGAAGACGCCGACGCGCTCGCCGCGCAGCGCGGTCGGGGCGATGCCGGCGCGTTCGAGCACCTCCCAGGAGATCTCCAGCATGAGGCGCTGCTGCGGGTCCATGGCGAGCGCCTCGCGCGGTGAGATGCCGAACAGGGCGGCGTCGAAGGCTCCCGCGTCGTGCAGGAAGCCGCCCTGCCGCACGTAGGAGGTGCCGGGACGGCCGGGGTCGTCGGCGAAGAGCGCGTCGAGGTCCCAGCCCCGGTCGCCGGGGAAGGGCGAGAGCCCTTCGCGTCCTTCGGAGACGAGCCGCCACAGGTCCTCCGGCGAGGAGATCCCGCCGGGCAGGCGGCACGCGGCCGCGACGACGGCGACGGGGTCCGCGGCGCCGGCACGCCTCAGCCGGTCGTTCTCCGCGCGCAGCCGCTCGTTGTCGACCAGCGCGGCGCGCAGCGCGCGGACGACCTTGTCGTCGGTCATCGGTTCCCTCCCAGAGCCCGTTCCACCAGGTCGTCCACGTCCATCTCGGCGATCGCCGCCGCGACGCCGGCGGTCCCGCCCGGCTCGCCGGGCGGCTCGGGCGCGAGCTCGGCCAGCAGCCGCCGCGCCAGGTCGGCCGGGGTCGGATGGTCGAAGACGAGCGTGGCGGGGAGCCGCACTCCCGCCGCCCTGGCGAGCCGGTTGCGCAGTTCGACCGCCGCGAGGGAGTCGAACCCGAGATCCTTGAACGCCTGCCCAGCGCCGACGTCGTCGGGGGCGTCGTGCCCCAGCACGGCGGCCGCGTGCCGTCTGACCAGGTCGAGCACGGTGCTCGTCCGTTCGGAGGAGGACAGTCCGGCGAGCCGGTCGGCGAACGACGCGCCGGGCGCCCCTCCGGCCGGCGGCGCGTCCCGGCGAGGCGTCCGGACGAGACCGCGGAGCACGGGCGGCAGGTCGCCGCCGGCGGCGAGCGAGCGGAGCGCGGCGGCGTCGAACCGAGCCGGGACGAGGACGGCGTCCCCGGCCGCGAGGGCGGTGTCGAACAGCGCCAGCCCTTCGGCCGTGGAGAGCGCGCCGAGGCCGCTGCGCGACAGCCTGCCCAGCGCGGCGTCGCCGAGGTGGCCGGTCATGCCGCTGGCCTGCGACCACAGTCCCCATGCGAGCGACACGGCGGGCAGGCCTTCGGCGCGCCGCATGCGGGCCAGCCCGTCCAGGAACCCGTTCGCCGCCGCGTAGTTGCCCTGCCCGGCGTTGCCGAGCACCCCGGCGCCGGACGAGAACAGCACGAACGCCGCCAGGTCCAGGTCGCGGGTCAGCTCGTGCAGATGCCAGGCGGCGTCGGCCTTCGGCCGGAACACCGGGGCGAGCCGCGACGGGCCGAGGTCGTCCAGCAGGGCGTCGTCCAGGGCGCCGGCGGCGTGGACGACGGCGGTCAGCGGATGCCCGGCCGGGATCTCCGCGAGCGCCTCCGCCAGCGCCTCCCGGTCGGCGGCGTCGGCCGCCGACACGCCCACCTCGGCTCCGGCCTCGCGCAGCTCCGCGTACAGTTCGGTCGCGCCGGGGGCGGCGAGGCCGCGCCGGCTGAGCAGGACGAGCCGGCGGACGCCGTGCTCCCGCACCAGATGGCGCGCGACCAGGCCGCCGAGCGTCCCGGTGCCGCCGGTGACCAGGACCGTGCCGTCCGGATCGAGGGGCGCCCGGCCTGGCGCGCCGGCACCGGCATGGGCGAGGCGGGGAGCGTGCGCGCGCCCGGCGCGCAGCGCGACCTCGGGCTCACCGGAGGCGACGAGGCGCGGCAGCAGTTCCCCGGCCTCCTCCCCCGACTCGGCCTCCACCAGCACGACCCGCCCCGGCTGCTCGCGCTGCACCGCGCGCACGAGGCCGCGGACGGCGGAGGCGGCGAGGTCGTAGGGCGCGTCGCCGGTGAGCACCGCGACCGGTCCGCCGTCGCGGGCGAGCCGGTCGCGCAGGAAGGCGACCGCCTCCGCGGTCAGCTCGCGGGCCGCGCCGGGCGTCCAGCCGCCCCGGTCGGTCAGGTCGAGAACGTCCTCGCCCGGGACGGGCGAGGCGGCCGGGCCGGGAAGGGCGACCGGCACCCGGTCGATCCGGTGGAGCAGGTCGTGCGCGGGCTCCAGCCGGCCGGGGTCCACGTCCCGGAGCCTGAGGGAGTCGATGGAGGCGACAGGCCTTCCGTCCCGGTCGGCGAGGGTGATCGCGTATCCGGACGCCGTGCCCTGGAAGGTCGCCTGCACGCGCAGCGCGGTGGCGCCGGGCGCGTGCAGGCGCACGCCGGTCCAGGCGAACGGCAGCGGTATCCGCCCGTTCGCGGGCGCCGTCGCACCGAGCAGGCCGGTGGCCTGGAGCGCGGCGTCCAGCAGGGCCGGGTGCAGGCCGAAGCCCTCGGCCCCGCTGCCGCCGGGCAGCTCCACCTCCGCGAAGATCTCCTCCCCGCGCCGGTAGGCGGCCCGCAGTCCCTGGAAGGCGGGCCCGTACTCGTAGCCCTCCGCGGCCTTCCGCTCGTAGAAGTCCTCGACGGGGACGGGTTCGGCATCCGCGACCGGCCACGGGAGCCGCTCCGCGACGTGCGGCCCGTCGGACAGCCGGCCCGTCGCGTGCCTGGTCCAGCCGCCCTGGCCGCGCCGCGCGTGGATCGCAACGTCCTGGTCGGCGACCACGACCCTGATCTCCACGTCGTCGTCGCCGGGCACGGTCAGCGGCGCCTCGATGACGAGCTCGTCCAGCGTGGTGCGTCCCGTCTCGGCGCCGGCCCGCAGCGCCAGCTCGACGAGCGCCGATCCGGGCAGCACGGTGGTGCCCGCGACGGCGTGGTCGGCGAGCCATCCGTGGTCGCGGAGCGAGAGGCGGCCGGTGAGGACGGCGCCGTCGGGCAGCGGGACGGCGGCGCCGAGCAGCGGGTGGCGCGCGTCCTCGATCCCGGCGGCGGTCAGGCCCCCTTGTCCGCGCCCGCCCTCCAGCCAGTAGCGCCGGTGCTGGAAGGCGTAGGTGGGCAGGTTCACGCGCCTGAACGGGCCGGGCCCGAACGCGCGGCTCCAGTCGACCGCGACCCCGGCGACGTGCGCCTCCCCGGCCGAGCGCAGGAACCGGTCGAGGCCGCCGTCGCCGCGGCGCAGCGTCCCGACGGCCACGGACGGTTCCGCGACGATCTCCGCGATGCTCGGCACCAGCACGGGATGGGCGCTGACCTCGACGAACGCGTGGAACCCGTCGCCGGCGAGGGTCTGGACGGCATCGGCGAAGCGGACTCGGCGCCGCAGGTTGCGGTACCAGTAGCCGCCGTCCAGCTCGGTGGTGTCCAGCCGGCGCCCCTCGACCGTGGAGAAGAACGGGATCGTCGACGCGCGCGGAGCGATCCCGGCCAGCAGGTCCGCCAGTTCGCCTCGGATCGACTCCACGTGCGAGGTGTGCGAGGCGTAGTCGACCGGGATCCGGCGCGTCCGCACGCCTTCGGCTTCCAGCGCGGTCTGCAGGGCGTCCAGGGCGTCCGGTTCCCCGGCGACGACGACCGAGCCGGGCGCGTTGACCGCGGCGATCTCCAGGCCGGGCGCCAGCCGGGCGGCGGCCTCGTCCGAGGGCAGCGCCACCGACATCATGCCGCCGCGCCCGGCCAGGCCGCGCGCGATGGCCCGGCTGCGCAGCGCCACCACCCGCGCCGCGTCCTGCAACGACAACGCCCCGGCCACATGCGCGGCGGCGATCTCACCCTGCGAATGCCCCACCACCGCATCAGGACGAACACCGAACGACTCCCACAACCGGGCCAGGGCCACGTTCACCGCGAACGACACCGGCTGCACCACGTCCACCCGCTCCAGCGGGCCGCGCAATTCCTCGGCGAGCGACCAGTCCACGTACGGCTCCAACGCCGCCTCGACCTCCGCCAGAGCGGCGGCGAACACCGGGGACGAACCGGCCAGCGCCACGCCCATCGCCGTCCACTGCGCGCCTTGCCCGGGGAAAACGAAGACGGTCTTGCCGTCGACCTCGGCCGGGCCTACGGACTCGACTTCGGCCACTGCCGCGATCGCTTCGGCGCGGCCGGCCGCCACCACGACGGCACGGTGCTCCAACGTGGCCCGCCCGGTGGCCAAGGCGTGCCCGACCTCCGCCGGGGCGAGGTCGCCGCGCTCGCGCAGGAACGATGCGAGCCGCTCCGCCTGCGCGCGCAGCCCCTCCGCCGTCCGGGACGAGAGGAGCCACGGAACCGCTCCGGGTTCCGCGCCGTCCCCCGCGCCGTGCCGGGGCTCTTCGGCCGCCTCTTCGATGATCACGTGCGCGTTGGTGCCGCTGACGCCGAACGACGACACCCCGGCCCGGCGCGGCCGGTCCACCTCCGGCCACGCCCGCGCCTCGGTCAGCAGGCGGACGTCACCGGCCGACCAGTCC
>NZ_WBMS02000073.1 GCF_008923205.2 Actinomadura physcomitrii
TGATCACAGAGCAGCCGTCTTCACGTCCGGCGTTCCGGTCACAAGACCACATCAACCGGCCCGGATTCCCCGCTTCCCTCAGGCCTGCCTATACGCCCAGCTCAGGCCGCGAAATGCGGCTGCCGTACTACTGCCATGCAGATGTCCCTGGCGCCGGCTCGTCGGCAGCGACCCAAATAGGCCGGGCGAAACGGGCATCGGTTGTTAATCGTCCAGGATGGCGCATTATTCGCTCGACTTGACGGCGGCCGGCAAGCGGAGCGTCGATTGGATCGCTCCGGCCCTGCCGCACGCCTGCCGTTCCCGTGGGGCGTTGGCAGGCCGAGCATCGGATACCGCAAGGAAGGCAAGGAAAGGGGACAACGAGTGGCGGCAAGGAGCTGGGGCCTGTGCCCGGCAGGCGAATGGCTGTGGGGGCCGGAACCGATGCGGTGGCGGCGCGTCTTCTCCGGCAGGGCGGACCAGGTGACCGCGGCACGGCTGTTCGCGGCGTCGCTGTTCGCCGGTACGGGACGGGAGGAAGATGTCGCGGTCGTGGTGGCCGAGCTGGCCAGCAACGCGGTCCGACATTCACGCTCGGGTGCCGAGGGAGGCTGGTTCGGACTGGAGGTGACGCTCCAGGACCTGTCCTACATCGCGATCACCGACCTGGGCGGGGGCTGCGTCCCTGCGATCCGTTCGGAACAGCCCGGATGTGAGCCGCAGGTGAACGGGCGCGGGCTGCTGGTGGTGTCCAGCCTGGCGCTGTCGGTCGGAATCCACGGCAGTCCCCCGCTCGGGCACACCGTCTGGGCGGACATGGATCTGCGCAGCGGCTCGCGGACCAATCAGGGAGCCGCGCTGGCGTCATAGGGAGGGCCCAGCCTGTTGGAGCCAGGCTGGCCCCTCGGGGAACAGAGTAGGCAGGTTTCCCTGACGGCGAGGCCCCGTCCGTATATTCGTTGAATCGGATACACGGGCGGGGCCTGATCCCTTTTGTGGTGGTCTCGTGTCATATGCCCTGTGGGGGATCGTCGGGCTCGAGGTCCCGTTCTCCGATGTTCTGTTCATGGTTCTCTTCAGGATCCGTTTCAGGGGCCGGTCTATGACCGGAAGCCCTGGAGGGGTGCGTCCCCGCAGGTGAACGGGCTTTGGTGGCTTCTGTTCGCGGGCCCGACTCGTCACCAGGACGACTCCTGGTAATAGCCCGCGCGTTTGTGGATGTTGAAACCCTGCGCTCCGGTACTCCTGTGTTGCGAGTGCCTCCCGCCCTACGCATCAATGCCATGCATCCCGCCGAAGCCGGCGGGCGCCGTGATCGGCGGCGCCTCGACCTCACGCTTGTGCGCGGTGTCTGAGTCGTGGAGGTGGGGCGTCTGTCGAGGTGAGGTGGCGATTTCCCGTCCGTTCCGGCGCCTTTGCTGAGACGAATTCGATGGAAGGTGGCGAGGTGGCGGCATGGTCGGCGGAGCGTGCGGTTTCGGTGGACGAAATCGGCGTTTGCGGTTCCTTGGGTTTAGGTGCGGGCCGGTCTGAATGGTGACATCGTTCAGCCGTTGAGGTGACTAAAAATGTGGCCGAAGGTGCTTGCCTGTCGTTGCGGTATCGAGAAATGGTCGAGCTCCCGGTAAACGGGAACGGCACCGAATCGCGGTTGTCGGAACGAATGGAATGGGAGTCGAAATGGCCACGAAGAACACCGCCGTCACGGGTGCGAACGGGAACGACGCCAGCGGCGCCAGCGGTGCGGAGGCGCGCGGGGACGGTGCCGCTGATGTGGCGGGCGTGGCGCGTCCGGCGGGCGCGGCTGGGGCCGTGTGGGACGCGCTGACGGGCAACCCGGGCGCGACGGTGGCGAGGATCGCGGGGACGGCGGGTGTCAGCCGTGCGACGGTGGCCCGCACCCTGACCGTCCTCGAGGGTGACGGGCGCGCCGTTCGGACGCCCGGCGGGCGCGACGGCGGAAAGCGCCTGCCTGACACCTGGCACGCCACCGGCACCACCACCGCCAGCGACACTGCGATCGCCACCACAGGCACCGATGAGGCGCCGACCGGTCCCGCTCCGGCCGCGCCCGCCGATGAGCCGGAGGACGCCCCGTCCGGCCCGGTGACCAGCGTCGACGGCACGGGCGCCGGGGAGCCGCACGCCCCCGGCACGGACACGACCGGACCGGACACGACCGGCACCGATGCCGGGAGCAGCGACGGAAACGGTGGCGCAAGCGCTGGGTTGGATCCGGCGGCGGTGGCTGAGGCGCGGGACGCGCTGACGGCGTTGCGGGACGGGATCACGGCGGCGCTGACGGCGCTGGAGGCCGGGGACGGTGACGGCGCGCTGACGGCGGCGGAGGGCGCCTACAGCGGGTCGGGGTTGGTGCGGCGGTTGGTGCGTGCAGCGGTGCGGGGGCCGGTGCGGACGGAGTCGGGCCGGGTGCGGTCGCAGCCGGGGGCGATGCGCGCGAAGGTCGCCGCGCACCTGACCGCACACCCCGGTAGCGAGTTCACGCCGCATGAGGTGGCCAAGGTGATCGGTCATTCGGCGGGCGCGGTGTCCAACGCCTTGGACCGGCTCGCCGAGGCCGGTGAGGCCGAGCTGGTGTGCGAGCGCCCCCGCCGGTTCACCGCCACCACTGCCCGCCGCGCCGCCGCGAGTTGAACGCCTGCGCCGACCCGCCGCGACGGGGCGGGCGCTGTGCCGCCCGTCCTGGCGCACCGCTCACCGACACCATCCCTGGAGGCATGTGATGACCACCGTTCCCACTACGACCCCGGCCAGCGGCGCCGTGCCCACCGCCGCCGCGCCGGGTGCCGTGCCCGCACCTAACAGGGGTCGCCTCGGGCAGGGCGAGCTGCGGCGGCGGGTCGCCGCCGTGCTGGTCGACCGTCCGCAGAACCTGTTTTCGCCGGGTGAGATCGCCAAGGATCTGGGCCGGTCGGCGGGCGCGGTGGCCAACGCTCTGGACACACTGACCGACCGGGGGCAGGCCGAGCGGGTATCGGGGCGTCCGCGCCGCTACCGCGCCACCGCAACCACTGGTGACGCCACCAAGGGGGGCAGCGCGGGTACCCGGGCGGTGCGCCGCACGCCACCGGCCGCGCCTGCGCCCGCCGCCCCGCCGTCCGGCACCACCGCCCCGGCTACCGCCACCGGATCGGCGAGCGGGAAGACGGCGTCGCAGTACGGGCGGGGCCCGGTGGTGCGTCCGAACGGTCAGACCTACCACCCGCGCCGGTTGGCGGACCTGCCGGACGTTGCGGCGTTGCGCCGGTTGCGTGAGGCGTCGATCGCCGCGCTGCTGTACGGGCCGCCCGGAACCGGGAAGACGTCCCTGGTCGAGGCAGCCTTCCCGGATCTGATCACAGTCGCGGGGGACGGGGACACCGCCGTCGCCGATTTCATCGGCGAGTACACCCAGGCACCCGGCGGCGGCTACGAGTTCGTTTACGGGCCTCTGGTGACCGCGATGACAGAGGGCCGCTGTCTGTTCATCGACGACGCCACCCTCATCTCACCGAAGGTGCTGGCGGTGGTGTACCCGGCGATGGACGGGCGCCGCCAGATCACCGTCAAAGCCCACAAAGGCGAGACCATCACCGCAGCCGAAGGCTTCTACGTGATCGCCGGACACAACCCCGGCGTACACGGTGCCGTCCTCACCGAAGCCCTCGCATCGCGTTTCTCAGCGCAGATCCAGGTGTCCACCGATTACGACCTCGCCGCCACGCTGAATATCGACAAGCGCGCGGTCCGCGTCGCCCGCAACCTCGCCCGCCGCCAGGCTTCCGGCGAGATCGGATGGGCGCCGCAGCTACGCGAGCTGATCGCCTTCCAGAAGATGACCAAGGTACTCGGGGCCGAGGCGGCGGTCGCCAACCTGCTCGGGATCGCGCCCGAAGAAGACCGCGACGCCGTGGCCGAAGTCATCAGTTCGGTCTATGGAAGCGCCGTCGCTCCACTTTCCCTCGGCCGACAGATCTAACGCCAGCACCACCTGCACACCGACACCGGGCCCGACTGAGGGCCGCCACGACCTACCGGGGGAACCAGCCATGACCGCGCACATAGTCAGCACCAAACCCGCCAACACATCCCCAACCGGCCCGACCACGGGCGCCGCGCCCGTCACCGGGCCGGGCGCCGCCGTCCCGGCGCCCGCCGCGCCCGTGTCTGCGCCGGTGGTGGGTGCAGGGTTGCGTGGGGAGTGGCTGCCGCTGTCGGCGGCGTTCACCGACGCCGTCGCCGACCTCACCGACCGCCAGGACCTCACCGTGCGGTGCGCGCCCGGCTTGGGGCAGGGGTCGCCGGGGTGTTTCATGCCCGCGCTGGCCACCATCGAATTGGACGGCACCCACCTGCGCCTGCGGCCCGAGACGTGCGACCCGACTCGCCCCGCCGACCGCTACCGGTATCCGGTGCTGTGGGGCGTGCTGGTGCACGAGGCAGCGCACGCCACCCACACCGGTTGGATGCCACCGATCGGCGCGCCTGCCGCCGCGATCGACGCCGCCATGGCGCTGGAGGAATCGCGGATCGAGGCCGCGCAGATCCGCCGCCGTCCCGCCGACCGGCCCTGGCTGCGTGCCACCGCCAGCACCCTCGTCCTCCCCAGCTTCTTCACCCCCACCGCCGCCCCGGCCACCGCGCCCGGTCATAGCGCGCCCGGTAGTGGCGGGTCCGGCAGCGCGGCGGGTGGCGGTGGTGCCGGGCCGGGGGCCGGTAGCGCCGGGGCGGCGGTGTCGACGCCGGGTGCCGCGATGACGCCCTGGAACGCGGGATACGCCGCCGCGCTGCTGCTGGCCCGCGCCGATGCCGGAATCCTCGCCCCGGCTGAGACCGCGTCCCTGCGCGAGGTGGTGGTCGGGGTGCTGGGTGAGTCGCGGCTGAGTGCGCTGTCGGCCCTGTGGCACATCGCCCACACCACCTCCGACACCGACGGCGAGGCGATGCTGGAGCTGGGGCGGCGGTGGTGCCGGATCATCGGCACCCCGCCCGAAATGCCCGCCCCTACGCCGCCGCCCGGCACGCCCGGTGCCTCCGGTGACCCCTCACCTCTGGTAAAGGCGATCGGCGAAACCCTGATCGCCGTGCACGCCGACCCCGGCACCCCCGCCATGGCCCCCGGCACCCCAGGCGGACCGGTCACCTCCGCCGACCCTGGACAGGAACGAAAGCAGGAGAAACGAGCCCGCCAAGACGCCGAACGCGCGGCGCGCGGGGTATTCGGGTCCAGCACCGCCACCACCACCCGGCACGGTCCGACCGCGATCACCGGCACCCGGGCACCGGAACCGGCCGAGCAGGCCGCCGCCCGTCGGTTGGCGCGGCAGTTGCGGGCCGCCGCGCACCGCGACCGCGTCACCACCATCACCACCTCGGCGACGCCGCCAGGACGCCTCAGCATGCGGGGTGCGCTCGCGGCCGACGCCCAGCGCGCCGCCGGGGTCACCCCCACCGCCGAGCCTTTCACTCGGGCCGTCCGCCGCCATGTGCCCGCGCCGCCGCTGCGCGTCGGGATCGCCTGTGACGTGTCCGGATCCATGAACTCCTTCGCCGCCCCCGTCGCCTCCGCCGCGTGGATCATCGCCTGCGCCGCCGGACACGTCCCCGACGCCGTCTCCGCCAGCGTCATCTTCGGTGCACGGGTCCGGGCCCTCACCCGACCGGGCCAGACACCCGCGCAGGTACCGGTGTTCGCCGCCAATGACCCCCGCGAAGACTTCACCACCGCCGTCGATGCCCTCGACGCCGCCCTGGACCTGTCCCGCCCCGGCGCCGCCCGTCTCCTGGTCGTCGTCTCCGACGGCAAGTTCAAAGATCCCCACCCCACCCTCGGGCAGAAGCGCCTCGACCGGCTCACAGCGTCGGGGTGTGCGGTGCTATGGCTGGCACCCCACGACCGCGCCACCGTCCTGAACGGCGCCCACCGCGTCATCCTGACCGACCCCACCCAGGCCGCCGACACCATAGGCGCCGCCGCCACCCGCGCCCTCCGCAACGCGTAACCCGCCACCATGCCGCCTGGCTCTCACGAGGTTGCCTGGCCCGCCCGACGCGAACGGGTGGGCCAGGTGGACCACGCAACGAGCAGGCCCATCCGCACACTTCGAACCGCGTCCGCAGTCCGAACGCGGCCGGAAGACGCGGCGCGCGGGCCCCGGGCCACGTCCCGCCTTGCCGAGCGGACAACTGTCAAAGTCTCGCCGAGGGTGCGCTCTTCGAGATCGCCCATCTCTTCTCCGCAGGACACCTACCGCTCCCGGGGCGTATCGACCGCCCGCACCGAAAGGACCGATCCGTGAACCGTAACGAGCATGCCGTACCGGCCGAGCCCGCAGCCGCTTGGCTGATCCAGGAGTTGTGCGGCCTCATCGACATCACCGCTGAACTGGACGCCAACCCCCGGGACCGCTACGCGGTCACCGGGAAGCTGATCAAGGCGGCTTACCGAGTGGCCGCCGCAGCCGGACCCGTTCTGGATCGGGACGCCGCGCTCATCACCGCGCTGCGCGACGCTGCCGCCGCCCGGCCTGTCGTGCCGGACGCCTGCCCCGACTGCCACACCATCGACGCCGACCGGTGCGGTCGCCATGCCGTCGGTCCGGATGTCGCAGACACCTACAACGACCTCGGTCGCGCCCTCTACGGCCCCGTCTACGACGAGGTACTCCACTCCACCCAGAGCCTTGAGGGGAGCGATCAAAGGGCTCACCGCCCATGACTCGATGGCAGCACGACGAGCAGCGGGCCCGAGGCCGGCCGGAGGGCAAGGTCAGCCCGAGGCCGAGATCAGCAGGAGCGCGGCTGGTTCTCGGCGCTGATGATCTGTTTGACCTTGCGTCGGTCGAGGCCGTGTTTATCAGCCAGGTACCGCTGTGACAGCGGGTGCCCGGGACCCTTGATGCTCGCCCGGATTTCCGCCAGCACCGCCTGCTCCACGGTCTGCTCCACTGCGGTACGTGACGTGCCAGGCTGCACCAGCATGGTGCACCGGTGAGGGACGGTGCCGTTTCGGGGCCGTATCGCATTGCGGACGAGGGTCATCAACAACTCGAAGGAGCCGATGAGTGCGAGGGCCGGCCAGGCGCTGATCAAGGCTCCGATGACGCCGTGGGCGGCGCCGTGCGCCACGTTGGCGCCGATGGTCGCCACGATGCTCGCTGCCAGGCTCCACCGGGCAAGCGCGGGCACGGGGCGGCTGCGGCGCCCGGCGTCCAGGACCACCATCGACGCGGCCCAGATCAGTCCGTCCACCGTGACCGGGACCAGCCGCGCCGTCAGACCGCCCTCGCCGTGCGAACGGGTGAGCTCCACGATGTGCGTATAAGAGATGGTCGCGGCGACACCGGCGACCGCGATGACGGCGAGGGCGGTAGTGGTCCGGGTGAGGCGATCAGCCCACGCTGTCACGTGTCCGGCCTGCCCATCGTTGCGCGCCGTCCCCTCCTCCTGTCCGTCTTCGCTCATGGGCGGGCTGCGGTGGGTCGGGTGAAGCCGAGGAGGGCGGGGCGGGTGTAGGGCTGGATCTGCACGACGGTGCCGGTGTGGGGTGCGGCGATCATCCTTCCTCCGCCGATGACCAGGCCGACGTGTCCGGGGTTGCTGGCGGAGGTGCCGGGCCCGGAGTTGAAGAACACCAGGTCGCCGGGTTGCTCGTGGCCGTTGGGGATGTGCTGGCCTTGCCGCCATTGGTCGCCGGAGACGCGCGGGACGGTGACCCCGGCGGCGCGGTAGGCGGCGTAGACCAGTCCGGAGCAGTCGAAGGCGTTCGGGCCCGCGGCGCCCCAGACGTAGGGTTTGCCGAGCTGTGCTCGAGCGAACGAGATCGCCGCGGCGGCTGCTTTCTCAGGAGGGACATCCATGAAGGTGCCGGTGCCGGCGCATCCGCTGTCAGCCGAGTCGCCTTCGTGCGAAGCGTAGGCGCGCGACTGGCGCAGCACGAGGTCGACGTACTGGTTGGAGTGGTTGTACTGGAAGAGCGCGGCGCGGATCTTGCCGGGCGCGCCGTTGTGGCGGAGGTAGCGGGAGGCGGTGGGGATCGCATCGGCCGGGTCGTAGATGTCCTCGTGCCCGTCGTGGTTGCCGTCGACGCCGAACGCCTTCCAGGTCGCGGCGAGGAACTGCATGGGTCCTGCGGCGCCGGCGGAGTTGGTGCCGGTGCGGATGCCCGAGCCGGGGCCGCGCCCGTGATCGGACTCGACCTTTCCAACGGCGGCCAGCACGTTCCACCCGATGCCGTATTCACGCGCAGCGCCGCGGTAGAGGGCCAGGTAGGTGGCCGGGATGTCGGTGACGCCACGCCCTGGGGCGGGTTGGCAGGCGATGCTTCCGGCGTCGGAACCGGGGATCATCGCGCCGATCACGCCGCCGAGCACCACGATCAGCCCGAGTACCACCACAGCCGCTCCGATGGCCAGCGGCATCAGAGACTCGCCGCCTCGGAGCCGGAAGCGTCGTCCTGGCGCGGGACGGTTCGCCACAGGCGGGCGAGGTCGCTGAGGCTGCGGCGGTTTCCGGTGTCGCCGGCGGGCTGCCAGACGGGACCGGCGGGCCCTGCGGAAGAGGCGGCGGCAGTGTGGACGGCGGTGGCGACCGGAATCTCGGGTGCGCCGAGGAGTCGGCGCAGGTTGGTCTCGCGCCTGGCAGAGGGGAGCCAGAACAGGACGGGTGTGGTGGTGCCGGTGGCTTCGGCGAGGTCGGCGTAGCCGCCGAGTTTGGCGGTGACGCGGGCGAGGGTCTCGGTGCCGGTGTCGTGCTCGAGGAAGAAGTCGAGGGTGCTTGTTGAGCCGTCGGCGCGGGTTTGGGTCCAGCGGCCGAAGGCGTCCGGGCGGGCGAGGTCACCCCATAGGGCCGCGCAGCGATGCTCCGACCACCACTGTTCCAAAGCGGCGGCGTTACTCGACCCGGCCGCATGAGCGTACAGGGTCACGAAGAAGTCGTTCACACCGATCTGGTGCGAGAGGCGGGACGAGACAGCGATGGCGGTGGCTGCGTCCTGCCGGTATCCGAACGCGCTGAGGTCCTGCCCTTGTTCGATGGCCAGGACGCGCGCGCCGGCGGGGCCGAGAACCCAATGCCAGGGCTTGGAGCCAGTGGGTGTCCAGGGCCGGAATCGCAGGAGGGCGTGGAGTCCGTGCAGTCGGTTGAGGCGCTGCCGGGCCCGTTCGGGGCTCGGGAAGAAGAGGGTGGCGAGCTGGGTCGTGGTCAGGACGCGGTGTTCCCAGACCAGGGTTAGTAGTTGCCGGTCGCGCATCGTCAGCCGGTAAGCGAGGTCGGCGATCATTTCGGAAGTCATCCACGGAGCCCGACCCTGTGCTCCACGCGTGCGTATGGCGATCTCGCGGGCCTTGGTCATGGCAACTCCTTCTCGATCGAGGGGCCGGTGGGAATGCGGTCGCTAGTGCCCGGTTCGTCCGGGGACACCGTGCCGTAGGCGGCTTCCACGTGGATGCCGGGCGTGGTGGGCTGGGCGTCCAGATCTCTCAGCCCGACGTCGGGAATCGACCGTTGGACGTGCTGAGGTGCGAAGCGCTCGCGGGATGTGCGTCGGATGGCCTGCGCCCGCCCTGGGACCGGGTCGGCGAGTGGGCGGGTGCGGAAGGTGAAGGGCGGTGTGGGTGTGTTGCCGTCCATGAGCCGGGCGGCGGCTTGGTAGGCGCCCAGGTGGGACAGGTCGTGTGGTGAGAGCAGAGGTGCGGTGTGGCGGGCGAGGTCGGTGGCGTCTTCGGGTGAGGCGGCGAAGTAGATCTTGTTGCGGGCGTCCGCCGACACTGCCTCCCGCAGGTCCTTGGGGAGCTGGGAGAGGTGTTGGTGGGCGAGGGTGAGGCTGAGGCGGTAGGCGCGGGCTTCGGCAAGGATGTCGCTGATCGAGCCGGGCAGGTTGAGGAAGTTGTGGGCTTCGTCGATGTAGGCGGCGGCGTCCGGGCGGTCGTGCTCGGCTTGGGTGGCGCGAGGTGTGATGGCCTGCCAGGTGTGCGCCAGCAGGAGTGAGCCGAAGAGGCGGACGGCGTCCTCGCCGAGGACGCCTTTGGGTAGGCGGGCGAGGATGAGGCCGCCGGTGGCGAGGGTGGCGGTGAGGTCGACGGTGGACGCGCCGCCCGACAGGGTGTCGCGGATGAAGGGCCGTAGCAGGACGGCGCGGAGTTTGTTCATGACGGGGCTGATCATGGAGGCGCGGGCGGCCGGGGTGAGTTCGTCGTAGGAGGCCCAGAACCCGGCTAGGAGTTCGTCGGTGAGGCGTGCGGTGATGCGAGCGCGGTAGGCGGTGTCGATGAGGAGCTTGGGGATGTCGCCGAGGGTGGCCCGGGTTCCGTTGACCCGAGTGAGGGTGAGGCAGGCCGACCGGAGCAGGTCGTCCAGGCGGGGGCCCCAGGCGGAGGTGAAGCAGCGGCGGAAGGTCGTGACGATCGACTCGGCCGCGAACGCCGGATCACGCCCGGCCAGGACGTTCAGGCATGGCGGACGTCCCGCTGCAGCTGGGTCGAACACCACCGTGTTGCCGATCGCGCGTTCGGGGAGGCGTTGCAGGACGTCGGCGATCAGGTCGCCTTTGGGGTCGATGACCAGGGCACCGCGCCCGGCGGCGGCGTCGGAGAGGATGAGGTTGGCCAGGAAGGTGGACTTGCCGACGCCGGTCTGGCCGAGAACGTGCAGGTGCTGCCTGGCGCCGACGACCGTGAGGCCGACAGGGCGGGGCACGCCGGCGTCGGAGTCGCCGAGGACGCGGACGCCTGGTCCGGAGACGGGGATGGCAGGCGAGGGCGCGATGGGGCGGGCGCCGGCGCGCGCGACGCCGGGCGCGGCCAAGTCGTAGGGCAGGTGCGCGATCGCCGCGAGCTCGGGAACCGAAAGCAGATACCCCCGGTGCAGGCGGCGGTCGGCGAGGCGGGCGGCCGGACTATGGAGTCGGCGGCGGCGTAGGTACTGGTGGCCGGAGGTGAACAGCGCGAACGTCGAGGCGGTTTCGTGGGCGTGCGCCCGAAGCCACCCGGCCTGAACCTGGTCGAGGTGGCGGCTGGCGACGCCGTAACGGATCTGGACTTCGAAGCGCGGCTGGGCAGCCTTGGCGAGGATGGCGCGGACTTGTTCGGCATGTTCGGGGTGCTGGCGGGTGAGCTCGGTCGGGTTGTGGTGTCCGGACATGCCGGGGGTGACGAAGTCGAACAGGTGGCTTTGGGGTGCGGTGGACCGGCCACCGCGGAGCGCGGACGCGGCGCGGTACGCCTTGCCGAGGCGTCGGCCGATGGCCGGACGGGCGAGGATCTGTACCGCCAGGTGTTCGCCTTCAGCCAGCCCGGAGGCGGTGCCGAGCAGCCCGCGCAGCGGGTCGGCGTCGTGGTGGTGGGCCAGCGGGAAGTGCTCGGGGCGGGCCAGGATCAGCCGTCCGCCGGCCGCGTTGTAGCCCTGGTCGACTGGGAGAGGTGGCGTGGCGGGGTGGGTCATGAGGGTGGCGCCGGGCCAGGACGCCTGGATCGTCTTCTCGACTATTCCAGGCGGGATGGTGCCAGGAACCCAGATGCGGAAGCGGACACCGTTGTGGTCGGCCCAGTACTCGAAAGCCAGGTGCGGCTGTCCGTAGAGGAGTCGTTTCCAGGCGGGATTGGTGAGGCCGATGAGGCGGCCCCACCAGGCGGCGGCGCTTGCCGGCTCGACCTTCGGTGGCACCGCAACTTCGATCAGCCGGGCTCCGGGAATGAGCCTGCTGTTGCGCCAGTCCCGCAGGACCCAGCCGAAGGCCGTCCAACCGACGGCGGCGCCCGCGATCCCCGCCGCGATCGCGGGTCCGTATCCGGTGGCCATGTCGATCGCGTGGTCGATGAGCCGGTGCGGGGCGTGCCCGAGGTCCGACAGCAGCCCGTACAGGCCGGAGCCGGTGGTGTCGTCGGTGGAGGCCAGGTGGCTCATGGGGTTCATTGCGGGTCGTTCTCCCTGTCGGTGGCCTCGAGGTGTCGGAGTCGGGTGGCGAGTTCAGCGGGGTCGGTGGTGACGAGTTGGTGTTCGTGTGAGCTGGCGATCGCGCTGAATGCGGCCCGATCGACCCCCGCCCCGGGGGTGGAACCGCACAGCAGTCCCTGGCCCCTGTCGGCGGCCATCAGGAAGGTCTTCTCGCCGTCGGTGAGGTCGAAGGCGTCGGCGATCTGATCGATGGCCTGGGGTGCCTGGCGGAGCAGGATCTGGGTGGCGGAATTGGCGATCACCGCCCGCCCCAGGTCGGTGGAGAGAAGGTCCCCGGCGTCCTGGGTGACGACGGCGAGTCCGGCCCAGTGTTTGCGGGCGGACTTGGCCAGCCGGTACAGGAACCGAGCACCCTCGTCCTCGCGCATGAGCGTCCACGCCTCGTCGACCACCACGAGACGGCGGCGTCGGTCGTCGGGATTGGTGACGGTGCGCCAGATCGCGTCCAGAGCGAGAAGCATCCCGACGGCGCGGACCTCGTCGGGCAGTTCGCGCAGGGAGAAGACGATCAGGTGCCCGGTGGGCCGCGTAGTGGTGGGTCCGGCGAACAAGCCCCGGTACGAGCCGGTCACGAACGGAGCCAGCCGCACCGACAGGTCGGCCGCGGTGCCTGCCTCCGGGGCATGCGACTGGGCGATGGCGTCGAGTTGGTCGGTGAGATCGGTCAGAAGAGGTGCGTGACGTGCCCAGGTGCGGGGGTCGGAGTTGATGCCGCGAGCCCGGTAGGCGCCCAGCACTGCACGGTCCAAGACCGCTCGCGCTTCCGGTGTGAGCGGCTCGGAGAGCATCGCTCCGATGAGCGTCTGCAGGAACAACGCGCGGCGGATCAGGCTGTCCTCGCCCTGCCCCTGCGGAAGGTCGAAAGGATTGAAGCAGACGCCGGGTGCGCCGAGGGAGATGTGGGTGCCGGCGACGTCGTCGCAAAGGCGCCGGTATTCGTCTTCGGGATCGATGACGGAGACATGGACGTCCTGGTAGAGCAGCCTCAGCACTTCCAGCTTGGTGAAGTAGGACTTGCCGGCGCCGGAGCGGGCGAGGGTGACGGAGTTGTAGTTGTCCTGGGCGAACCGGTCCCAGAGCAGCACCCCGGCCGAGTAGGCGTTCAGCCCGTACAGCACCGGTGTCTCGCCCAGCACCGGCTGCAGGTCGGGTGAGGTGAAGGGGAAGGAGGCGGCGAGCGCGGCGGTGTCGAACACCCGCCGCGCTCCGATCGAGTCGGCCGCCAGCGGCAGAGTGGACGTCCAGCCTTGGAGGGCACGGAAGGTGGTGGGCTGGGCGTCAAGAAGCAGTGAGGCGGCCAGTGCCCGGACCCGTTGCACCTCGCCCTCCAGCACGCCCTGGGACGGGGCGTGGACGGTCAGGTACAGGCCGGCGCGGAAGAGACGGCCGTGGCCCCGGGCGAGGGAGGCGGCGAGTTCAGCTGCGTCATCGGCTGCGGCCTCGGCGGCGAAGTCGGCCAGTCGGCCCCTCTGCGCGTCTGCCCGTGACGCCGACTCCAAGCGGGCGAGCTGGCGGCGGAGTCGTTGCGCTGCGACCAGCGGCGGGATCGGCTCGACGTGCAGGGACACATCCAGCCGACCGGGGTAGGTGAGCAGCGGCTCCAGCCAGCCTGCGCCGACTTCGCGCGGGTACCCGGTCACGGCGAACGACGAGCACACCCCGCCGGGCAGCTCCAGCGAGCGGGCGTTCACCCGCACCGCCGACGGGCCAAGGCCGACTCCCAGATCGTCCAGACCATCGCTGGGACCGTCCTGTGCGAGGTCAACGCTGGCGCCATCGGTTCGAGCGGTGAGGCCGAGCGTGCGCGCGAGCGCACCGAGTGAAGGTCGCATCAGGCCTCCTGCCGGTGAGTGATCACGTCGTTTGGGGACGTGCCGTCCACCAGGTGAAGATCTCCGGGGGATAGTGATTCGGTCAGGACGGTGGTGGCGCCTTCGCCGTCCAGGACCGCAGCTGGGACGGCGAGCGCGGCCAGGTTCTGCACGGCTTCTGCGGCGCGGCGCAGCGCGACCGCAGCGGCTGAGTCGCGGCCCACCCGGCGCCGTTCGCGCTGCCGCCACGGCAGGACGGACGCGGGGGCGGAGGCTGGGATGTGGCCGGTGATGACGACGAGCACGTGCCGAATGAGCAAGTCGTGTGCGGCGCCCAGCTCGGTGACGAACGCCGCATGCCCACGGGCGGCCTGCTCCAGTGCCGGGTCGGGGAGTGCTGGTGCGTGCTGGGTGATGTGGTCGGCCAGGCCGGTCAGGTCGATCGGACGGGCTTGGACGAGGATCTGGACGGGGGCGTCCAGGGAGTTGAGCCAGCGGCCGAACACCGCCACCAGCCCGGCCTGCTCGCCTGGGGTGCGGAGTCCGAAAGTGAGGGTGCCGGCGCTGACGATGACGGCGACACCGCCTGAGGCCAGCTCCAGCGCCCCGTCCTGGCGGACGGCGCGGACCGGTAGCCGTAGGGGCTCGGGGAGGCGTCCGCGCATCCTGCACCAGGCCGGCGGCGGCTGCACCGACTCACCGGCGGTGACACGTTCCTTGGGGGCACGCAGGTGGCGGAGCGCGGCCAGGGCGTAGCGGTCCAGGGTCATGCCGTCGTGACGTGCCACCGCTAGCACGAACCCGACGGCCAGGACCGGCACTAGTAGCGCCACCAGTACGGAGAAAGGCACCAGCGGCCCAAGGGTGAGGAAGACCCACAGACAGACGGCGGCGGTACCGGCCAGGATCGCCAGCTGCCGGGTGGTGAGGCCGTAGAGAATCTTGTCGGGCTGGTCGACGTCGGCGGGAATCGACACGATCAACTGCTCATCGGTCCGATTTCTCGTTGGACTCATTGGTGGTCACCCATCCGTTTCATCCGTGGCATGGTCGGCGGTTGCGGGTGCTGTACTCGCGGCGCCGGTGGAGTGGTGAGGGGGTGGAGTATGTGTGCGAGGTCGAGGATGCGCGGCGGGTGGCGATCCGGCAGGAGTGGACTGATCGTGGTCCTGAGCCGGCGGCGGAGCGGTTGTCGGCTGAGTCGTTGACGGCGCTGCGGAACGTGATCGAGGTTCTTGGTTCGCGTTGCGACGGGGCGGGCGAGGCGGAATGATCGGCCGGAACGATCTTCTGGATGGCTGCCCGGGGTGGCCGGGGACGGGACGTGCTGGCCACCGATTCGCCTTGCGCCGATGCGCATGCGGACGAGGCCGTGATGGCGCTGGCCAACATGGTCGAGTCGGCGCTGCGTGGAGTGCTGGGGGGCGGGGCGCAGCGTGGTGAACAGTGCGTTGATCGGGTCGGTGAACGGGGCAGGGAAGATCACCGCGTCGCATCGGGCGCGGAATGCGCTGGTGTATGTGCGGCAGTCGACGTCGGGGCAGTTGCGCCGTCATACCGAGTCGACGGCGCGGCAGTACGGGCTGGCCGGGCAGGCCCGGGCGTTGGGGTGGCCGGAGTCGGCGATTGTGGTGGTGGATGCGGATCTGGGGGTGTCGGGCCGGTACGGGTCGGTGCGCGCTGGGTTCGCCGATCTGGTGTCGCGGGTGTGTCTGGGCGAGGTTGGCGCGATCTTGGGGTTGGAGGTGTCGCGGCTGGCGCGCTCCTCGGCGGAGTTCACCCGGCTGCTGGAGTTGGCCAGGCTGACCGGCACGCTGCTGATCGACACCGACGGGGTCTACGACATCGGCGATGTCAACGACCGGATGCTGCTGGGGCTCAAGGGCACGATGAGCGAGGCCGAGCTCCACCTTTTGGCCGGCCGCCTGCATGGCGCCAAGCTGGCCGCGGCGCAGCGTGGGGATCTGCGGTTCCCGCTGCCGATCGGGTACGTCCTCGACTCCGATGGCCAGTACCTGATCGACCCGGACGAGGAGATCCGGGCCGCGGTGGCCGATGTGTTCACCTGCTTCGCCCAGGCCGGGTCGGCCTACCGGGTGGTGGGCGAGTTCACCGACCGCAAGTTCCCGCTGCGCGCCTACGGCGGCGCGTGGGCGGGGCAGGTGCGGTGGGGCCGGCTCAGCCACGCGCGGGTCTGCGACATCCTGGCCAACCCGTGCTACGCGGGCACCTACGTCTACGGCCGTTCCTACCAGGAGTACAAGGTCACCCCGGACGGTGGGGTGCGGTCCGCGCGCCGATACCGGCCGCGGGAGCAGTGGCCGTTGGTGATCCACGATCACCATGAGGGCTACATCGGCTGGCAGCAGTTCCTGGCCAACGAGGCCAAACTGCAGGCCAACCGCACCCGCAAGGGCGGGCGCCCGGCCAGGGAAGGCCATGCGCTGCTGCAGGGCATCATCGTGTGCGGTGGGTGCGGGATCCGGATGGCGCCCAGCTACCGGGACCAGCGCTACAGCTCGTATCAGTGCGCGGAGGCCCGCCGCGAGGCCAAGGTGACCGCCCGATGCCGGACGATCGCCACCTCGGTCGTCGATGACGCGGTGAGCGAGTTGGTGCTGGCCACGATCAACCCCGGGCAGATCAAGCTTGCGCTGAAGGCCGCTGATGAGGTGGCGCGGCGGCACACCCGCTCGCACCGGGCCGCCGAACTGGCGGCCGAGCGCGCCCAGTACGAGGCCGATCGGGCCGAGCGCGCGTTCATGCAGGTCGAACCGGAGAACCGGCTGGTCGCCCGGACTCTGGAGAAACGGTGGGAGACCAAACTGGCCGCGCTGGTCGAGGCCGAAGCGGCGCTGGCCACCGCCCGCGACGCCAGGCCCGAACTGCCCGAACGGTCCAGTCTGCTCGCCCTGGCCGGTGACCTGCCCGCACTCTGGGCCTCGCCCGACATTGAGTACCGCGACCGCAAACGGCTGCTGCGCACCCTGATCGCCGACGTCACCATCATCCCGACCAGCGAGAAGGACGTGGTGACGATCGGGGTGCGGTGGCAGACCGGCGCCACCGACCAGATCACCGTCGGCCGACCCGGCCCGGGCCGCACCCCGGCCGAGGCGCTGGAGTTCATCGCCGCCCGCTCGGCCACCACCCGGGACGCCGCGTTGGCCGCCCAGCTCAACGCCGCCGGCCTCACCACCGGGCGCGGTCGTCCTTTCGACGCCGCGGCCGTCCACCGGGCCCGCAACGCGGCCGGGCTCCGCGCCCCTTGGAGCGCGAGCGCCTGCCACGACGGGGAAATCACTATCGCCGAGTTGTCCGCCAAGCTGGGCATCACCCGCTCGGCCGTCTACGACTGGATCAAGGCGGGCAAGCTGGAGGCCCACCAGACACCCGCCGGCCGCTGGCACATCATCTGGGACCAGGCCGTCGAGGCCCGCTGCCGGGACATGATCGCCGCATCCGTGCGTCTTGGCCGCAGGCACCGATCTGCCCACAGCGCCTGCGACGGCGAGATCACGGCCCCCGACCTCGGTGCACGGCTCGGCGTCAACACCACCGTGGTTCTGGACTGGGTCCACGCCGGCAAGCTCGCCGCTCACCAAACGGCGGCCGGTCGATGGCACGTCGTCTGGGACGAGGCGGTCGAGGCGCGCTGCCGGGACATGATCGCCTCGTCGGTCCGTCTCGCTCCCAAGGAACGCGGCGGTGCAGGAGCCTGCGATGGCGAGTTGTCCATCCGGCAACTCACCATCCGGCTCGGCATCGGCCGGGGAACGGTCCTGGCCTGGATCCATGCCGGCAAGCTCGCTGCTCACCAGACCGCCGTGGGCTACTGGCGCATCCCCTTCGACGAGTCCGTCGAGGCCCGCTGCCGTGAGTGGATCGCCGCATCGCCCCGTCTGGCACGTCGGCAACGAACCCAACAAACAAGCGAAGGAGGGGCAGTATGAAGCGTCCGTCGGAATCCTCACACTCATCGGCGGCTGGTCGTAACTCTGGCGGCGGCTGCTCATTGGCCCCTCCTGGTCTTCGGCGGATCGATCCACAGGGTCAGCTGGCGGCGCGGAACGGGCCGTTTGGGCATGTCGGGCAGCATCAACTGCCGGGACCGCACCCGCGCTCGCCCGCCCGGCGCCACTGGACTGCCGGGCATGGCCGTCCGGTGCACGCGGGTCACGGGGACCGGCAAGGCCAGTTGCGTCGACCGACGCCCCGTGGTGCTCTTACCGGCCGGGATCGGAAGCGTCAGCTGCATCGGATGGCGAGGGAATCGCCCGTCGCGGTCGGGCTCGGGCGGTGGGCCTGGTGGCATCGGGATCGCTCCAGAAGGCATCGGAGTCGCACCGGCGGGTAGCGCGGGCGGCGGATCAGAAGGGCTGGGCAGTTCCATCGGCGGGCGGAGTGCACCCGGTCCCTCCAGTGCCAGGCGGGACGGGCTGGGGAGCGCCGTCAGCCGCCCCAAGTGCTGCCGAGGAGGCGGCGGCGGAGGGGGAGAAGGAGGCGGCGGCGGATGCCAGAACTTGCGGGGAGCAGGAACGCGGCGGCGCGTCAGGGCCCCGAGACCGCGGTAGAGGATGAGGCTTTTCACCAGGCCGGTCAGGGCGCTGGGCTGGGCGGCGCGCCAGATGGTGCGGGCGACCCAGGACGGGACGCGGACCATGATCCACAGCAGGCACAACGCCAGCAGTAGATCGATCCCGGTCCCCGAGGCGATCCCGGGAAAGTGGTTGCCCGAGTTGTCGCCGGGGTGCTTGATGTCGGAGAACAGCAGCCGGAACGCGGTCGCCAGGATCAGCGCCTGGCAAATCCCGATGGCCAGTACCCCGCTGATGCTGCGCCACCACAACCGGGCCAGCCCGTCGGTGATCGGAAGGGCGTGGAACATCAACGCCACCGGCGCCGCCGCGATCAAGACCATGGTGAGGGCGATCCGGATGATGTAGATGAACGCCACGCACAGAGCCAGGACCACCACGCCCAGCCCGATGAAGATCGTGAACGGCTGATTGGGGATCAGACTGGCGACCAGGTAGGCGGCGAGCGCCTTGGCGACCCGGCCCGGATCGATCGCCTCGGCGCCGGCGGACAGGAAGGCATCCGACAGCCCGTTGGCGAAGGTGATCGCGTACCCGATCAGCAGGAGGCTGAGGTTGGAGGCCGTGAAGGCACCCACCAATCGCGCCACCAACTGTCCGGGCGTCAGTTCGCCGCCGGGCAGTGACCGCCCGGCCATCAGCAGGACCCCGCCCGCGGTTATGAGGAGCACGTAGCAGGTGTTGGCGATGGTCTGCGACACGCCCCACAGATCTCTGGCGCGTGCCATGTCCGCGGAGTCGGTGGGCGGTGTGCCCAACACGGTCTGTGCCAGCAGGTGGAAGATCGGCTTGGCCGCGCCGGTCACCAGATCGGCGAACCAGCCGTTCACCGCCTGCTTGGCCATGCACCCCATGTCCATGAACCCGCACTCCGTGCCGCCCCCATCGCCGGTCGGGTCCTGGCCGTGCGGAGATCCCGGATTCGGTGAGGACCCCGACGCCGGTGAAGGAGCCGGACCCGCAGGTCGGTCCGGGATCGGAGCCTTCGACGGACCGCTGGGCGGCAGGACAGGCTGGGAAGGCGGCTGCGGGGTAGGCGGCGGCGTCGCGTTGGTGGGAGCCGGAGAGTTCGGTGCCGAAGTCTGTGGTGCGTCCGGTGACGGGTTCGCCACCGGGCGCGGCGCGGGGTCACGGGCTCCGAAAGCCGGCCCGGCGTCCACGCACACGACCGCAACTGCGACCAGCACGATCAGCAGCGCTGCCGTGACTGGGGAGGCCATGGACCTGCGTGCGGGCGCGGGCGATACTGCGGTGGTGGTCACGAGGGCGCGCCGACGATGCTCTGCAGCATCTTGACCAGCAGCGGCGCCAGGATCGCGACCGAGTAACCGATCGCGGCGTACCGCAGCGTCTTCTTGGCCGCCTCGACCTCACCGGGGTCGCCTGCGGCCAGCATGTAGCGGACCCCGCCGATCGTGGCGAACAACGTCGCCAACCCCACCAGCAAGCCCACGATCACATTCCGCAGATTGGTGATCACCTCACCCAGCGACGCGGCGGCGGTGAGATGGGTGCTGGCATCGGCGACGCCGGGCACCAGCGGCGCGGTCATCACGCACCCGGCCGTCCACACCAGTGACGCGGCCACCAGCCTCCGAGACGGCCGGAGTCTCCGCCCGGTGCCGCTCGAAGCGGGCGACCGGGCGGCCAAGAAGCGGCCCTGGATGAGGTGCCGCAGGCGGCGAGTGATCGTTTTCGGGGCTCTGCGGGTGTGCATGGCAGCGTCTCCGGACGGGTCGGGAACGGATTTCGGCTGCCAGCCAGGACCACCGGGAGCGGCGCGGCACTGGACTGCGGGTGTCCCTCCTCAGGAACACGAGTGACGGTCTGGTGCGGCGGGGACCGGGTTGGACGTCTCGTCCAGGGGCCCGCGCCGCCCGCCGGTGATCTCGGCTGGCCCCCTTAAGCACCGCGATCGCGCCTGAATTGGCCGAGGCGCCGGCAGAGATTGCCAAGACTTGATGCCCGCCGCCCAGCGCTTTCTCGGTGCGGCCGGCGGCTCATGCCTTGTCCGGTCGGGCATGCGGTGCTGCTCGCCGCAGCCTCCCCGGAGAGGTCCCAGTAAAGGATGGGCTGGCGTTCCTGACCGAACCGTGGCGATGGCGGCCGGCCAAAATCAGCCGCCCGGCGGTGCTTAAGGGGGCACGGGGATCGGGTGGCCGTCACGGGTCATCCAGCGCATGAATCACACACCGTCGAACCCGAACCGCTCAACGAGCAGCGGCAACACCAGCCCTGCCGGACGGCGCAGAATGGTCCCGCTGACCGTCTGGCTGTGCTCGGATGCTCACGGCGAAGAACTGCAACCTGGACCGAGTACCCGCTCTACCAAGGCGAAGTCCACCACCACGCTCTGCGTATTTCACCGCCAGAGCGTCGGGCGGGAACTGGCTCAGCACCTGGTCAGCACCTGCACCCGCGAAGGTGACATGGTCGTTGAGGGCTTCACGACCAGCGAGGCCGTACTGGTGGCGGCGGCCGAACTCGACCGGCGCGGCATCGCGCTGGTCCCGCACTTTCCGCTCGCCCAGCACATCGGCACCCGGCTTCGCGCCACCCTGGACCAGCAGCAACTGGCGCGGGTGCAGATGCGTCCGGTCCGGCCCGACCAGATGGCCAGGGGACTGGCCGACCATCTCGGCGATGTCTCGTTGGTGATCGCCGCTCCACCGCCATATGAGACGGGCGGCCACAACTCGAGGCGAGTTTCGGGAATGGGCTGCCCGGCGTGCCGGGCGGACCTGTGGATGCTCTCCAGCGAGCAGCTCGGGCTGTTCCTGGCCGCGGCGTGGCGGGTGTTGGCTCCCGGCGGCGTCCTTGCGGTCACCACGACCGCCCGCCAGCAGGCCGGGCGGCTAATCGATCCGGCGCCGCGCATCATCCGGCACGCCCAGCGCCTGGGATTCCGGTACGCCCAGCACGTCATCGCACTGCGCGTTCCGGTCGAGGGCGACGCCCTGGTCGTGCAGGCCGGCCCCACCGACCTCGCCCAACTTCGCGACTCCCGCTCCGGCGCACTGCCGCCCACGGTCGCCGTCCACGCCACGGTCTCCCTTTTCAATAAGCCGCCGAGTCCCGAAGGCACCGGCGGCTCGCCCAGTGGGAGGGCTCGATGAACCACGACGAGCTCTCGCGTCGCGAGTTCCTGGCGACGGTGCTGGCGACCGGGCAGCGGCCGTCCAGGCTGCAGCGCCAGGGCCGCTACACGTCCGAGTCGATGCGGCACCCCGGCAAGATGCTGCCCGCCATCGCCGCCACGGTCATCGACGCCTTCACCCGCCCTGGCGACTTGGTGGTGGATCCGATGTGCGGGATCGGCACCACCCTGGTCGAAGCGATCCACCTCGGCCGGGACGCCGCCGGTATGGAATACGAACCCGACTTCGTCCACCTCACTGTGAACAACCTGCGCCACGCCCACGCCCAAGGCGCTACCGGCACGCCTCAAGTCGCCTGCGGCGACGCCCGTAACATCGCCACCGTCTACCGGGGCCTTCGCGGCAAGGCGGCGCTCGTGCTCACCTCGCCGCCTTACGGCTCCCAGACGCACGGACACATTCGCTCTGGGCGCGACAACGGCGGCGGCAAGGTCCACAAGAGCAACCACCGCTACTCCACCGACCGAGGCAACCTCGCTCACCAGCCCCTACCCGGCCTCTTGGACGGATTCGGCCACATTCTCGCCGGCAGCGCCACCCTGCTTCGGCCTGGCGGCATCATCGCCATCACCGTCCGCCCGATCCGCATCAAAGGCGAACTCCTCGACCTGCCCGGGCAGGTCGTCGACACCGCGCAGCAGCACGGCTTGGCCCTCATCGGTCGCTACGTCGCGCTCCTGGCCGGACTCCGCAACGGCGCCCTGGTCAACCGGGCTTCCTTCTTCCAGATGCTCGAGACCCGTCGCGCCCGCGAACGCGGCATCCCCGCCTGCGCGTCCGCCCACGAGGACCTCCTCCTTCTCCAGCGAGTCACCGACCTGCCGGGGAGCCACCAGTGACCCCTCAGCGGCGCGGCCGAAGCCTGAAAGCAGACCGAGTTCTGGAGATGCTGGCCTGGCTCCAACTGGGCCTGTGCGGCCGCTGCGGACGCGCCCGCTACGACAGCCGCCGCAGCGCCCGCCGCGCCGCCCGCATTGCCGCACCCGGCATCCGCCTGCGCGCCTACCAATGCGGAGACGCCTGGCACCTGACCACGCCCGCTGGCCGCCCACAGTTCATCGCGCTGCCCGTCACGCTCTCTGGAACCCGGACCAGGGCCGGCCTTGACCTCCGTGGTCGAGGCAAGCGCTCATACCGGAACCGCCGCCGACCGGCCACCGACCGCGAGAGCGGACGGTGACCGAGACCGGCAGCGGGCAGCCGCGCCCGGCCGTGCCGGACGAGCCTCGAAGACTCGCCACCGGCGCGGCCGGTCGCGGCGGTAGGCGCAGACAGGAGACGGCGCCACGGTTCGTCTGGACCGTGGCTGCCGCTGAAGGTGACGTTGCCGAAGCGCTGGAACGCGCGCAGGCGAGGTCGATCATGGAGGTACTGGAATGGGTGCAGGGCAGACGGGGCCGGTTCCCCTCGACGTGCTCGGATCGGGTTCCCGAACGACCAGACGGCGAAGGCTGACCGGTCCGGGAGTCGGCCGGAGCAGCTCGCTCGGGCCGCTCCGGCTGGCGTTCGCAGGTCGGACGTCCACCGAGGACCAGCAGGACCCGACTCTGTCGATCCCCCGGCAGCTCAACAGCTGCCGGACGGTCCTTCCTGACCAGGCCGTGATCGTGGCGCACTTCTACGACATCGAATCGGGAAGGAAGGCTCTGGCTCTGCGGGGCCGTGGACGGGGGCACGAGCAGTTCTCGATCCCCGTGCCCCGCGACGGAGGAATCCAGGATCTCCTGGAGGAGGCTTCACGGCCCGACCGCAGATTCGATGCCGTGATCTGCGAATCGATCGACCGGATCTCTCGCCGCACCTATATCGGCACTTTGATCGAGAACACTCTCGAAGAGGCCGGGGTTCTGCTTCTGGCAGCCGACGAGCCGATTGTTCTCAACGGCAAACGCGCCTCGCAGGTGCTGACGCGACGAGTGAAGCAAGGTGTCGCTGAATGGTATGTGCTGGAGCTGCTGGAGAAATCTTGGGGCGGCTTCGAGGCGCACACCGATCAGGGATACAACGTCGGCAAACCGCCTTACGGTTTCACCGCGGAGAAGATTCCTCATCCGGTGCCCGCCAAAAGAGCGGAGGGGGCCTCGAAGCACACCCTGGTCCCCGACCCCGCCCAGGGGCCGGTCGTGGTCCGCATCTACGAGTTGCGGATCGGAGAGCGCCTGGGCTATGCGGCGATCGCCGACCGGCTCAACCGCGACTTGGGCGCCCACCCCCCGCCCGTGCCCGTCGACCCGACGCGAGCGGTGGGCCGCTGGACGGCCTCATCGGTACGGGACGTTCTGGTGAATCCCAAGAACACCGGCTACATGGTCTGGAACCGCAGGGCCAGCAAGACCGACGGCGGGCGGCACAACCCGCCCGAATCCTGGGTCTGGTCGAGCCGGCCGACTCATAAACCCCTAGTCAGTATCGATACCTTCGTCGCCGCTCAACAGGTCGCGGGCGCCCGGGAGCGCTCCCGCAGCCGACCCGGCAAGAACATCGCTCACCCGGCGACCCAGCGCTCCTACCGCCTGCGCTCCTACATCAAGTGTGCGATCTGCGGTAGGCGCATGTTCGGTAAGACCCGTAAGGAACACGCCTACATGGCGTGCCAACCCCCTACTGGCTACAAGCAGGAGGGACATCCGAAAAGCGTGTGGGTTCGAGAAGATCGCCTTCTGCGGGGAATCAACGATTTCTTCGCTGCGAATGTTTTCGGTGCGGGCCGCAAGGCGCGGTTGGAGACCCGCCTGCTCAAGGCGCAGGAGCAAAGCGTCCAGGAATGGCAGGACAGAACCGAAGCGCTGCGCCGGGAGATCGACGGCATCGAAGCGCGCAGGACCCGTCTGCTCCGCAGGCTCGAACACCTCGAGGACGACGACGAGGACTTGTTCTCCAGCATCCGTGAACGCTCGGCCACCCTGTCGGCCGAGCGGAACGCCAAGCTCGCCGAGCTGGCACGGGTCGAGCAGCAACGGCCGCCCCGCCTCTGCGCGGAGTTGCTCGAGGCTCTCCCGGAGGGGGAAGTGGATCTCGCCGAGGTACCCGAGCCGGTCCTCTGGCGGCTGTTCGAGGCATTCCGCCTGGAGATCCGCTACGACAAGCGGACCGACACCGCCGACTGCCGCATCACGCTCACCGGCGCGGCTATCGACATGCTGGGCGCGGCCGCTGCGGAAGCGCTGCCGGAAGGTACGATGAGACCTCCCGCTACCACGCCACATTCCTATCTGTCAAGCGCCCCCGGCAGGATTCGAACCTGCGACACCCGCTTTAGGAGGGTGATTTCCGCCGTGCGGCCTAGATCGGCCGCGGCCGGTTTCGTAGCGTCTACGCAGGTCAGAGGCCATTTCTCATGTGGTCTCGTGTGGTGTCGTGAAGTGCACGGAGCGGCCGGTTGTGCCATCACCGTGCCATCACGGCACGCCTCCCGCGGCCCCCCGATCCGGGTCCGGCGCGCCCTCGAGCGCGCCCGCCGCCCGAACATGAGGCGGCCCCGGACGCGGCGAGTGGAGCGCCGGCCGGGGCCTTGATCGGAACGGAGCTCCGACCCGTGAAGAACCTACCGGCCGACATCGGCCCATACGAGACCGAGCAGCAGGCGGCCGACACATGCAGGGACGCCTACGGGCACCCGCACGTCCCCGGCCACATGCGCGCGACGAACCGCGCCCGGCTCACCGACGCGTGCGAGGCTGCCGGGGTCGAGCTCGGCGCGTACGACATGCACGTCCTGGAATGGATGACCAGGTGGGAGCCGGAGGTGTGCGCGGTCGTCGTCGGCCTGGTCCTGCGCGGCGCCGGGGAGGCCCGGTGACCGCGCCTTGCCCGCCGTGGTGCGACGGCACGCACGCCCCGCTGTACGCCTGCTGTGGTGAGGCGGGCGACCGCGACCACTTCCGCGAGATCGGCCGAGTGGACGGCGGGGACGCTCAGGTCGTCGTCGGCCTGGTCGCGTCCACCGACCCGACCGGGCGCCCGTTCGGCCCGTGCATCGATGTCCTGTACCTCGAGCCGGACCCCGGGAACGGGGAGCCGGCCGAGCTGCTCGGCGCCGAGCTTCACCTGTCCCCGGCCGAGGCCGCCGCGCTCGCGCAGCTGCTCGTCCGGGCGGCCGAGGCGCTGGCCGTGGGGCGGGCCGCGTGACCGCGGGCGACCGGATCATCAGGGCGACCACCGCGGCGACCGTCATCGGCGTGGGCGCCATCGCCGCGGTGGTGTCGTACCGGCACGCGCTCGAGGTCGTCCGCGACCACGGCGAGACCGGCGTCACGGCCGAGCTCGTCCCGCTGACGGTTGACGGCCTGGTCTACGTCGCGTCCATGGTGCTGCTGGACGCGGCCCGCCGCCGCCACCAGGCGCCCGCCCTGGCGCGCGTCGCGCTCGGTCTGGGTATCGGGGCGACCGTGGCCGTGAACGTCCTGCACGGCATCGCACACGGCCCCGTGGGCGCCGCGATCGCGGCGTGGCCCGCCGTCACGCTGGTGGTCGTGGTCGAGCTGCTCATGGGGATGATCCGGCGCGGCCGCGCCGCCGGCGCCGTCGACGGGCGTACGTCGGGCGGGCGGCCGCTGGTGTGGTGGCCGGTCCCGCCGGTACCGGTCGGGCGCCCTGTCGCGAGCGCTCTCGAGCCGGACGGGCCGCAGGTCAACGGCGAGGCGGGCGAGGCCTCGGCCGAGGCCGATCCGGCGATGGTCGCGAGCGCTCGCGACCGGTTCGGCGAGATGCTCGCCAACGGTGATCTCCCGTCCGTGCGGGCGATCCGGCGGGAGTTGCGGGTCGGGCACCCGCGCGCGGTCGCGGTCCGGTCGGCGCTCGCCAACGGCCACGGCCTGGACGGCGCCGGCCCCGCCTAGACCCGTCCGAGGGGGGTGCGAGACCTCGGACGGGGGGTGCGATGTTCCTCGGGGGGTGGCCCGTTTCCTCGGGCCCCCTCCGAGGACGTCCTCGGGTGGCTGATCTGCGGCCTAGTGGCCCTCGGGTGCCTCGTACGGGCAGGGCCCGAAACCCGAAACCGTGCAGGTGGGGCGGGAAACCGGGGGCGAAACCGGTTTCGGGTCGAGACGGAACCGGTTTCGCCCGTCAGCCGTCCGCCGGCGGCCGCCCGGCTTGCGAGCGCAGGCCGCTGATCTGGCGCACGCGGCGCGCCTCGAGCTCGGCGTCAGCTTCCGCCAGGCGCTCGATCTCGTCCGGCGTCCCGTGCCGCTTCACCGTCCGCCGGATGTGCGCGTTCAGGTCCTCGGCCCGCGTGCGGCCGAGGCGCTCGCACACCGCGGCGTAGGCCTCCCATGCGCCGTCCGCGACGCGGAACTGCCGCGGTTTGGTCTGGTCTGCCTCGCCCATCGTGCGTCCCTTCCTCGTGTCCCGTGTAGCTACGGACGGATTGTAGGCCCGTTCCCCTTGTGTAGCTACGTACTGAGTGGCTAGTATGTAGCTACACACAGGGCAGGGGAACGGAGCGGGACATGGCGAAGCACCAGGGCGAGACGGCGACCTGCAAGCGGTGCCGCGCGACTCTCCGCAGCGCCGCCAGCGTCGCCCGCGGCATGGGCCCGACCTGCGCCCGCCTGGACCGTCAGGAGCGCGCCGCCCGCGCCGCCGGGTTCAAGCCGAGCGCCATCGACAAGGCCCGTCAGCTCATCGCGGACCGCGCGATCGTCCCGCTGCGCGGCCGCCGCGTCTTCGCCGTCGTCAGCTCGAGCGGCACCGACCGGTGCCTGACCGCCCCCCAGACCTGCAACTGCCCGGCCGGCCTGAAGGCCCGCCACGCCTGCTACCACCGCGCCGCCGCCACCATGCTCGCGGCCTGACCCACGGAAGGACGACATGACGACGACCACCGCGCCGACCCTCGCGGACGCGCTCGAGGCCATGGCCCGCGCCGAGCTGGACGAGGACGCGCCCGTGCCCGCGATCACGCGGGCCGTGGAAGCGCTCACGCCGCACCTGGACGCCGAGCGCCGCGACCTGTGGTGGTGGGAGCTCAAGCGCTGCCTCACGCGCGCCGACGACGCGCAGGGCGGCCCCGCGTGGGACGAGACCGGCGTCGACTGGCCCGAGCGCGCGGCCGAGGCCCTGGACGTCCTGACCGGCACCGCCAACTAGATGAATGAGTCCAAGGAGTGTCGTTGCAGTCAGTGATCATAGGCAGTCAGTGACCGCTTGATCGACTGTCCGGTCTTGTCGTTGTGCCATATCGCCGCTGTGAGAGCGAGGATCCGGCACAG
>NZ_WBMS02000074.1 GCF_008923205.2 Actinomadura physcomitrii
CTGAACACAGGGATCAGCGGCTCGGCAAGCTCCCACAACTCATCCGGCACCAGCCGCAACGCAAGATCCGACGACACGATCCCGCATTATCCCGCAGGACACCCGCAACCCACGTGAGACACGCTCTAAGTGTCGGCGTAAGCGGATTGGCTCTAACTAGGCCGAAAAGACAGTTGAAATAGTCGCAGATGCCCTGGACTCGATGTGGGACGATCGCGGAAATTGCGATAGAGGCGATCGAACAGATCCGTCAGCGAGAGGTGTCCGAGGGGCTGGTGGGGCCGACGCTGGACACGTTGGACACGGCCCTGGTGCACTTGGCCTACGGGCACGACGGGCTTTGGGTGACTCGTCACTTGCTCGGAGCCGGGCTGGATGACCTGCTTCGGGTACAGCGAGGCGAGGTGTGAGCAGAGCCCTCCCACCGCTAGGTTGAAGGGCGTTCACCACGAAATGTCGCGGCCGGACGGCGGTGGACCGTCACAGCCGGACACTCGATGAGCCGGTCATCTGCGGCGCCGGCCCGGACACTGGTGACGGCCTCCGGGCCGACCCCGCGCCCCGCAGGTAGAGCTGGCGCCGGCTGCGGGGAGTCAGCTCGAGCATACGGCGGTCCCATCACTAGCCGAATCGTTGCCGTTACAGAAGCAGCGGCAGACCGCCTCAGTGAATCAAGTCCGCGTCATACACCCGTGGAGCGTTCGTTGACTAGCCGCAGTGCTGCCAACCGGACATCCACTGCGTGCTCCCCTTGGCATCGCCGCCCCACTTGATGCACGCTCCCGGGGCATACGCATAAACTGGGCCAGCGTAGGTGTGGTACAGGCCCTGATCAGAATCAATATCGATGCCGCCGCCGGCGGTCTCTTTCTCGATGACTGCGTACGTGTCCGTGGCACTGCTGAGGTATGCAGTCTTCCAGGTGACTACGCAATTGGTGCTGCCGTTGTACATCAGGTAGATGACGGCAGTCGACAGGTTGTGGTGGTCGATTTGGTAATAACCGCTGCCACATGCGGCGGCTGGTGACGTCGCGGCATTTGCGGGGCTGCTCGCGACCACAGAGCCGGCAAGTATTGCCGTGGCGCTGAGAGCAAGCGCGGCTTTTTGCTTGAACGTGCGCACTAGTCTAGCTCCTCTCATCTTCCGATTTATCGCTGGTAACCGATAGGACATGATCCGTCGGCCTGGTCGGGTCGGCAGGTGAGCCGCAGGCAGCCGGGGGGGACAGTCGATCACGCAGGTACCTGTTTCGAGGCGTGCTGATCTCCCTTACGCCTCAACCACGGGCCTCCTGCATGAGCTGCCACATCATGGCCGATGGAGAGAACTGTCCGGCCGAAGACGCTCGCGGCAACCGTTCATGTTGAGAACGGGTCCACCCCGCTACCAGATCGGCCAGTCTCACCTGCTCCAACGACCTAGGGCGTGTTTCGAAGTAAGTGAGCGTCGGCGTGTTGTGAGCCGGACGCAGCGAGGTCTCCGGTAGATGGTTCATCGACCAAGAAGAACCCTGAACCGGAGACCTCGTGGCCAGCGTAGCGCTGACGAGGCGGTTCGACCTGACCGACGCGCAATGGGCGATCCTGGGGCCGCTGCTGCCCCTTGCCCGGCGGTCGTGTCGGCCGTCGAAATGGACCAAACGGCAGCTCATCGACGGGATCCGCTGGCGGGTGCGGACCGGCTCGCCATGGCGGGACGTGCCCGCCTGCTACGGCTCCTGGCAGGCGGTCTACGGGCTGTTTCGCCGCTGGCAGCGCAACGGCACCTGGGCGCGGGTCCTGGCCGGGCTGCAGGCTCGCGCTGACGCGGCCGGGCTGATCGGCTGGGACGTCGGCGTCGACTCCACGATCATGCGGGCGCACCAGCACGCCGCCGGGGCCCGCCGGCGCGGCGACCTGCAGCGCGAGCCGCCGGGCGGTGCGGGCACCGAGCCGGGTGATCACTCGCTGGGACGCTCCCGTGGCGGGCTGTCGACCAAGGTGCACCTGGCCTGCGAGCAGGGGCACAAGCCGTTGTCGCTGGTGGTGACGGCCGGGCAGCGCGGGGACGCTCCGCAGTTCGAGGCGGTGATGGCCGGCGTCCGCGTTGCCCGGCAAGGGCGTGGCCGTCCTCGAACCCGACCCGATCCGGGCGCGTACGTGGGCGGCCCGCGCCAGGTCGCGGCACCCGAATCTTCTCCAGCACCGCGGGATGACGCTGCGCCTGCGCAGCCAGGTTCGCAGGTCGACCGACTCGTAGGCCCTGACCGCACGAGCCTTGTCCGGGCCGATGGCGACGTGGCCCCCGGGACCGGATTGCCGGGATGGCCATGAACAAGAGTTTGAACGCCTCGATGTCGTTGGTGTTGGCCGCAGAGACGCCGACCACCAGCAGAAGCCCGGCCGCGTCAGACAACACGTGGAGCTTGCTGCCCTTCCTACCACGATCGACCGGAGTTGGGGCCGGTCAGCGTGCTCCCTGAATCTGCATGGCAGACGGAACCTTGACCTCGTCAACCGGTGTAGAGGTCTGGCGGGCAACTGTCGCCCATGGGTCGAATGACACGGACCTTGACCGGATCGAAGGAAACCGACCGTTCTGTCACGCCCTCTTGCCCCACTTGGCGAACAACCACCGTATTCGCGTCCGCGAACCGCACCCAGTCCAGTCGATCGTGCCCACTGTCAGACAAGCAGCCAAGATAAGTCCGCTTGCTGAGGAAGCCCTCCGTCGTTTGCAGGTACAGGCCATCCGGTCTATCGCGCAAGTGGGCTGCTCGGCGATCGGCGTAGTACAGGATGACCTCGAACCGGCCGTCAGGAGACGTGGCCGCGACCCTCTGCTCGTTCGAGTAATCCACAAGCAGGGAGCTAAGGCCACCCCAGGCAATGCACGCGAGGCCCACTAGTGCTGTAAAACCTGCACAGGATGCCAGCAGCCAGCGCCGGATACCACGCGTCCCGATCGCCAGTCGCACGCAAGCGAAGCTGAGAAGGCCGAACCCGGCAGCCGCCAACACACACCAAAGCCATAGCCAATCACCGAGGCCGATGAAACGGTGAGGGTTGTTCACCGCTATCCCTGCGGTGATGCCCAGAATCCCACCGAGCATGAACAGAAAATAGGGCCACTTCATTCCGATATTATCCCACATTCCGACAAGATATCGCTGGCAACAGCTTTCGCGCCCGTACCGGCCCGGGAGGCGCTACTCGAGGCCTCTTCAGGGGAGAACCCCCTCTTGCGTATTGTTACCGTGCAGCGGTCGTCGGCGCGTGCAACTCTGAACTACTTGGCTGGCCGATCTGCCAATGGCGCACGGCCACCTGGTCAACGGCGACCTGGCTTCCGAGCAGCAACCCGGCGCAGCCCCGGCCCGAACAGCGGCGCGACTGCCGTGGCCATCCCTCAGAGGGACGACCGCAGGCCAGCGGCCTCCCGTCCCAGGTTGACGCCGGCCAGGACGTCGGCGGGTTGGCGCGTTACGGGGCCGACCGCCGATGTCCCGAACGTGGCCGTAGGCGAGAGCGATCGTCAAGAGGTGTCCGCTCACTGTCAAGGCCCGCCCGGTCGTATCCTGTTAACTTTCCAGGACGAACGGGAAATGTGAGTTTCAGGGACTCGGTTCGCCGCCACTCTTGCCTTCTTTTCTTGGCGCTTGCGAATCATTAGCGTGATCGTGCTTGATCCGCATTCACCTCTGCTTCTCTCATCATCTAACCCTCCCCGCAGCCCATGACTCGACGCAATCGGCGCCTGCGCGGCGCCGCGCTCGCCGCGGTCACTGCCGCGGCCGCCGGCACGGCGGGCCTGTCCGCCGTGCCCGCGCACGCCGCTCCCCCGGCGCCCGCGCAGCCCGGCGACTTCAACGGCGACGGCCACCGCGACCTGGCGCTCGGCAGCCCGCTCGGCACCGCGAACGGCGCCGGCAGAGCAGGGTTCGCGACCATCGCCTACGGCACCGCGTCCGGCCCCGACCCCTCCCGCAGGCAGGTCATCTCTCAGGAGAGCGCCGGAATCCCCGCCGGCTCGGAGGCGGACGACGGATTCGGCGCCTCCCTCGCCTCGGCCGATTTCGACCTCGACGGCTACGCCGACCTCGCCGTGGTCGCCTCCGGCGAGAATTCCGACGGGCCATTGGCGGGCGGCAGTATCACCGTCGTTTACGGAAGTGCGAGCGGCCTGTCCTCCAGGGCCGTGGCGTTCGGGGCCGATGACGGCGGCGAGAACCGCGGCCCGGTCACCGTCAGCGCCGCCGACGTCACCGGCAGGCCCGACCTGGTCGCCGGAGGCCGCGGTTCGTTCACCCTCTACCGCGGCCTGGCCTCGGGCGACCTGACCGGCACGACCACCACCGTCGGCCACGGGGAGGGCGAGACCGTCCGCGTGTCCACCACCGCCGCCGACTTCACCGGCGACGGCCACGCCGACCTGGCGTACGCCTACGTCTGGGACGGCATCGACGGGCAGGACCCGTCCCTGCGGCTCAACGTCTACAAGGGCTCCTCGACCGGGCTCGCCGGCACCCCGGCGTACACCTCGTCCGACGCGCCGGTGCAGTCCCTCGCCGCCGGCGACGTCGACGGCGACGGCCGGCCGACCTGGTCGCGGGCGTGGACACCGACCGCGGCGGCCAGGTCCGGGTGTACCCGGGCACCGCGTCCGGCATCGGCGCCGCCACCGTCCTCGACCAGGACACCGGCGGCGTCCCGGGCACCGAGGAGCGCGGGGACGCGTTCGGCGGCTCCGTGGCGACCGGCGACGTCAACGGCGACGGCCGCGCGGACATCGCCGGCGGCGCCCCCGGCGAGGCCATCGGCACGGTCACCGGTGCGGGCGCCGCCACCGTCCTGTACGGCGGCCCCGGCGGCGCGACCGGCTCCGGCGCCCAGCAGATCAGCGAGGACGTCGGGGACGTCACGGGCCACGCCGAGGAGAACGACCTGTTCGGCTCCCAGGTGTCGCTCGCGGACCTCAACGGCGACGGCAAGGCCGACCTCAGCGTCGGCGCCCGCGGAGAGAACGACGGCGGAGGCGCGCTGTACATGCTGACCGGCGGCGCGTCCGGCGTGTCCACCACCGGGAGGCAAGACGTTCTACTCCAGCACGCTCGGCGTCCAGGGACGCGGCGCCGGGCTCGGCGGGGTGATCCTGCCCTGACCCGGCGGCGGGCCGCGCGGCGCCTCCGCCCCAGCCGCGCGGCCCACGTTCCGGCTCCGCCGCCGGCTCGATGGCGGCGGCCCTCGTCCCGGGACGATGCAGGGCCGTGCGGCTACGAGGCCCGGTCCGGTGCCGACTCGAGAGAACGGCGGCGATGGTCGCTCGGGGCGATGCCGTAGGCCGCGCGGAACGCGCGGGTGAAGGTGGCGTGGTCGTTGAATCCCCAGCGCGCCGCGATCCGGCGGATGGGCACCGCGTCCAGCGCCGGATCGCCGAGATCGCGGCGCGCGCGTTCGAGGCGGAGCCGGCGGATCCACGAGGAGACGGCGATGCCCTGCGACCGGAACAGCCGGTGCAGGTAGCTGACCGATCGCCAAGCCGGGGAATGCTGTCCGGACGGTAGTGCCGGAGCCCGCGGCCAGCCGGACGAGAAACCTGCTGGCCCACCTGATCCAGAACAAGCCCGTAATTCAAGGGGAACACCACCGCGTGCAACCCGGGTCCAGCGCACGGACGAACGGCAGCGGCCGCCATGCCTCCGCCGACGAGCAGGGCAACTCGAGCTCACCAGATCAAGCGCCCATATCATCGCCCGAAACACTTGCGGTCCGTCGCTCACAAGCGGCATCGGGACGCGCTGGCCACCTGGACGTCAGCGAATGCGGCAGGCCGCTGGTCGGGCGCGAACTCGTCGGTGCTGCAAACCGTCTGGATCACCGTTTTCCCAGGCGGAGGCGCGACGCCGTTCGGGGCCCTGGCAGCGGCCGACGGTCAGCCGGTATGGGCGGAGTCGAGCGCCGCACGCAACGTCCTGCGCGCCCGGTGGAGACGTGAGCGGACCGCACCTACAGGAATGTCCAGTACGTCCCCTATCTCCTCGCAGGACATGCCGCCCAACGTGCGGAGCAGCAGAGGTTCGCGGTCGCGCTCGTTGAGCCCGGCAAGAGCGGTTGCCAGCCGAGGACCTTGCGCCTCAGCCGTGACCACGTCGGCCACGCGCTCGTCCAGGGCCTCGGATGCGAGGGGCTCGAAAACGGACCGGGCGAACGCCCGACGCATGCGCATCTCGGACCGCCGGTGGTCGCCGACAAGCCTCTCCGCGATTCCGAACAGCCAAGACCTGGCGTCCGCACGTGAAAAGTCGTGTTTATTCCTGCATTGAAACGCGATGAGGAAGGTCTCGGCGACGACATCGTCCGCGGCATCGGACCCGAGACGACGTGCCACGTAGCCCCGCAAGCGGCGGGCGTGCCGATCGAAGATCTCCGAAAATGCCTCTGGTTGATTTCGAGATCGGGCGATGAGTTCGACGTCATCAACCTCGGCCGAGATGTCGACCTCTAGGTACGGAGATAAAGACATTCTACTGGAACCCCTTCGGAGATCCACATGGGCAGGGAGGTTCAGGCACCCACCAGCGGCCCCCGAGGGTCTATCTCGCAAGCAATTACCGACCCTTACCCTGCGAATACTTCACCTGGAGCATTCCGGGATTACCCATGTGCGTTTTGGAGTTGTGGACGGGAGGCAAGTACCTGCAAGACGAAGAGAACGAACCTGGCCGATCAGAACCGGCGGACGACAACTGCGGAAAGTTCTCCGAACTCCCCTATCTCCCTTCGGTCACCGAGGGCCCGCCCCAGCTCTCTCGTTACTACAGTCCGTCCGCCCTGCCGATCGGCAACAGCCGGCTAGGCTGCCGTCCTTGGCTGCGCATCGAGCCGATGTAGGGACGAATAGGAAGTCATCCCATTTGGCGATCCGGTGGTGGCGGATGCACGCGACGGCGCCGGGACACAGATCGAATCGACTGCGCACCGTAACCATTTCGCCTCGCAGACAGACGCGGCCCAGCTAAGCCGATGCGGCGCACCTCGTCTTGTACTCGCGCCTGGGGCCACGTGGCGAACCGGCGGTGCGTCGGAGATCGCGTCCCACATCACATGTCTACTGGGCGCGGTGGAGGCGCAAGGCCACCGGCGGCTGCTCAGATTAGCCGTACGGGAAGGCATGCGACGCAGTGACGGACGGCGCGGACGCCGCCGCTGCGTTCAGGCGTTCAGCCATGCGGAGTCCTGCGCCCTGTAACAGAATCCGCAACCCGAGCCAGAGCCCCCTCCGAGCGCGCCTCGGCGACGACCCGGAACGGAGCAGCACCGGCAAGAAGGAGATCCAGGTGCTAACCCGTGAAGGATCATCCGTCTTACTTGCTCCGCCCCGAGCCATCGTCCGAGCTCTACCGTCCGTAGGCGACCTCTCACGGCAACCCGCAAAGATCTCCTGGACTCGGCAGCCGAGGCGCTGGCGGCCTGGAGCCGCGGGCTGGCGAGTCACCTCAGGGGTCTTCGCACCTGCGGGTTCGGACGGCGACGTGCACATCACCCCCGCTGGGCCGCCAGGCATTCCCCCTTCTTCGCCCGAGGAGCGCGCCGCCGGGCGCCCGACCACGTCGACGGCCAGCGCGCCCGCCATCGGGCCGCACATGGTCCAAGTCCGACCGTCCGGAGAACGTCGTGGCTCATGTATCAATCGCGACCGCGCCGCCGCGACCAGAGCGACGATGCAGACGGCCCAGTCCGCACCCCGGGTCCCGTCCTTTACCGTGCGGACGGCCCCGCCGCTTCCCCAAGAAGTATCAAACACGTGCCTCAGGCGGGAGCCTCTGACTCTGGGAAGTCCAGGCCGTTCCCGTGATGCTCGTCGGTGGTTGGGGAAGCTCAGGCGGGGGAGAGTGAGGTGATCTCACCAATTTTCAGGTGAGATAGCCGTGTTCGAAATGGACGAGGACGAGCGCGGCTCGGATGATGTCGCCGATTTTGCTGGGGCTGGCAGTGATGTGCTGCAGGGTTCGCCAACGCTGGGTGAGCAGGGCGAAGCCGCGTTCGCCCAGGCAGCGCAGGGCACGCAGCAGCATGTTGTAGGTGCGGGTGTCGACGTCGAGGACCCGGCCGCCGGCGGGTTGTTTGACCGGGGTGAACACGCCGATGCCGGCGCCTTCGTAGCCGGAGTCGGCGAGTGTGGGCAGACCGTCGGCGGCAGCCCTGTACAAGGCGGCGAGCACGTGCTCACGGGCGGCGGTCAGGTCGTGGACCGAGCCGGGCTCGACGTGGCTGACCCATAGCGGGAAGCCGTCCGGGGCGAACAGCGCCTGCACGTTCCCGCCGTGGGTGTGGGCCTTGCCGGAGTACCACAGATCGATCGCCTCGCCTTTGACGCTCCTTGTTGTTTCCCGGCATCGGTCGCTTTCGATGATCGTGCCGTCCGTGATCAGGTGCGCCAGCCCGTCGTCTTTGGCTCGTTGGAGTGCTGCGTGCAGGTCGGGCGCCTGGGCTGCCAGCACCTCGATCACCTCGTCGATGTAGCGGTAGGCGGTCGCCCGCGATACGCCGTGGTCACGTCCGAGAGCAGCCGGATCGGTGCGGTCACAGAACCACCGCAGCGCCAGGACGGCCTGCCAGAAGCAGGTCAGCGCCCTGCTGCCCTTCGGGGTGTCTCGCCGACGGCGTTCAGTGTGCAGCAGCCGGCCGAGGTGGCGGACGAGTTCCCGGGAGACATCAAGCGTGGCACGATAGGAGATCACGTGGAGCTTTCCGTAGAAGGTGCTTCTTGTGGTGAGACCTCTTCTACGGGAGCTCCACGCCTGTTTCCGGGCCCCGCTGATCCGTCCGCGTGTCTACCCCGCTAATGCCGTCTGTGCCCGTGAAAGCATCACTGTCCGAATCGATTTCGCTGAGATCACGTCAGTGCGCGGTTCTGTCCGCGACTGCAGACCAGGTGTCTGGGGTTCGAATCTCCCAAAAAGGCCGCTAGTTCACCCCAGGTCGGAGGAGCCAATCTCCTCGAACACTGCGGCGTAGACGATCAGGACCAGGGAGGCGCCGCCCAATAGCCAGTGCGTGATCAGCCACCAGCGGCTCCCCCCACTTAGAGGTCATAGCAAAATGTGCATGTTGCGTAACATGTAGTGATCGGTATGGTGTGGGTGGGTGCGTAAGGGCGAGCAACCCCCGTGGATCGTGCCACGACAGTCTGGGGGAGCGGATCGAGCCGCTGCTGCCGAAGGTGGAGCGCCGTAAGCGCCATGCCGGGCGTAAGCGGTTGGACGACCGCAAGGTGTTGTGCGGGATCTTGTTCGTGCTGCATACCGGGATCCGGTGGGAGTTCCTGCCCCAGGAGCTGGGGTTCGGTTCGGGCATGACGTGCTGGCGGCGGCTGGCCGAATGGCACCAGGCGGGGGTGTGGGAGCGGCTGCACCGTCTGCTGCTGGAGGAACTGCACGCCGCGGGGCAACTGGACTGGTCCAGGGCGGTGACCGACAGCTCCCACGTCCGGGCATTGAAGCGCGGCCCAAAACCGGGCCGAGCCCGGTCGACCGCGGGAGACCGGGCTCCAAACACCACCTGCTGAGCGACGGCCATGGCATCCCGCTCGCCGTGTCGTTGACCGGTGGGAACCGCAACGATGTCACCCACTTGATGCCGCTGCTGGAGGCGGTGCCGCCGGTCCGGGGCCGGATCGGCCGGCCCCGGCGAAGGCCCGGGCGGCTGCCGGCCGACCGCGGCTACGACCACGACAAGTACCGGCGCCCGGTCTGGGCCAAGGGCATCAGACCGGTCATCGCCCGACGCGGCACCCCCGCACGGATCGGGACTGGGCCTCCACCGCTACGTCGTCGAACGCACCATCGGCCTGCTGCACTGGTTCCGCCGCCTGCGCATCCGCCGGGAGATCCCCGACGACAGCCACGACGACATCCACGAGGCCTTCATGACCCTCGCCGCAGCCATCATCTGCTGGCGACACCTCGTCCGCTGATTCTCTTACGACCTCTTAGCGGCCATGGCGGCGATCAGTGGCGCGAGCATGTCCCCAGGTCAGCAAGGTCAGAAGTTCAGCCAGGAGGCCGCATGGGGTGGTGCTGCTGCCGTCGCGGTAGTTGGGCATCTCGAAGCAGGCCCACATAAGGAGGGTCGTCAGCGCCGACAGGACCACATGGACGGCCAGGTAGAGGACCTTGAGGCTGGCGCTCACTCGCTGCTGCTCCCACGTCTCAACTCGAAGATCATCCGGTTCAGTATGGCCGAGGTTCGCGATGTCTCCGGCAAGGCCTCTGTCTCCTGGAAGTCCAGGTTGAAGAGTAGCGACATGCCACTTATCCACAGGCAGGAGCCGGACGTGCGGATAACAGCGTTGACAGCAATCGTGACAGCAACACCAGCAGACACCACCGCACATGATCAGCCATCACCGTGAGCTCAGCGCAGGGTAGCTCGCCAGATACCTTGGCCGTGATCGAACTGATAAGGATGTGGCGGATCTACCTCTCATGCCGTCTTGGCATGCAGCGGACCTCCTCGCAGGGCCGTGGCTCCGCAGGCACACCCGCGAGCTACTGCGGATCGACGCCGATCTACTCGCCCAGCGGCGGTGATCTTCGGAGACGTCAACCTCGACCAGGCCGCCGAAGACTACGCCGCCGCCGCGCTCATGCTCGCCCAGGAGGCAGGAGCCAACGAGTCGTTCGCGCGGTACGCCCAGGCCAAGACGGCACGCTGGCAGAATCGCTTCATCGAGGCAGCCGACCTCGCCCGCCAAGGGTTCGAGGCCAGCCCGCCGGCCCCGATGAGGACACAGCTTGCGTGGTACGAGGCGAACGACCACACCAGCGACAAACCTTCACGGGAGCGGTTGTGTTGGTTGGGAGGCAACATGCCCCAAGATCATCCGATCAACGTCGAGCTGGTCAACTTGATCGCTAACCGGATGGCGCGCGACCCCGGGCTCGTCAGGCAGTAACCGTGCACCCCGGCGAATAGACGATTGAAGTGCCACGCCGCATCCGCAGTTGCAGGGTGTACTTGTGCCCCTCTGGTAGATTCCCTGTCGCCCACTTGGTGTTAGCGGGCGCCTTGAGGCCTCGAGTGCTGATATGACGGCCAGTGCTCAGATGCGCTTCTGCGTACCAGCCATCACTAAGGCTGTCGCCTGCTGTCATTGCATCTCCTGGAGCACCATACTGCGGGTTACCGGCCCAGTAGGCTCGACCAGCCCGATGGCCATTCGCGTAGGACATGATGTACTTGTCCTTTCCGCCGGCACCGCCGTTGTTAACACATTTGAAACTAAAGCTCGCGGCATCCGCCGCGGTTGCGCCTACTACGGCGATTCCGGCGGCGAGAGACGTGGCGGCAACGAAGGCGCTCAAGCGCGTCTTCATCTTCATTTCTCTTGATCCTCTCCATGGGAGCCGTATCCGATGCTTCGGAGGGGCAGTACGAGTGTCACTAGTGAACCGTCCGGAGTTGGTGCTGTGGCGCAACCAGTGCGTGACGGTGCGTCGTGCCCGTTGCGTGCCCGATGGGGCGGTGATCAAGGGGGACTCACGGTCACTTGCGGGGTGATCGGCGAGGAGGCCCAGGTCAGCGGGTCGCCAGGTCGGGCGGAGGGTTCATGATCGGCTTTGCAAGCCGGGTGTCGTGCAGCGCCGCAGGGCACATCCAGGGCACATGACCGCACGAGGAAGCGCGAGACGCCGAGAACCGTCGAGGGGTCAACCACAGGTTGGAACGGGGATCGGGCGTTCTGCTGCAGGTGGGCTTGATCGCAGAGGGATACAAGTTCGAGTCGAGGGCTCAGACTGAGCCTTTTCCAGGGGCAGTTCCGTGTGCGCTGATCACAGCGTGATCGCGGGCGGCGTGGGCGGTGTCGGACGTCAAGAAGCCCCTGGTAGGACGGTTGGTCTCTCACAACGTCCCGTCCCCACCAGAGGCTTCACGTGCTTTTGTACCGTGCTTCATTGCCGTTGTCGCGCCGGACGCTGACCTACGCCACCGGGGTCGTCCGCCGCCACCGCCAGGCCCTCGGCAGCAAGGGCCGGTGCCTGCCCTCGGGCATGCAGGCTCTGATGACCCTGGTCTACCTGCGCAAGGGCGAGACCTACGCCGAGCTGGGCGCCGGATTCGGCGTGTCGAGCACCACTGCGTGGCGCTATGTCAACGAGGCCGTCGACCTGCTCGCCGCCCGATCGCCCAGACTCGGCTCCGCCCTGGCCAAAGCGGTCAAAGCCGGGCTGCCCTACCTGGTGCTCGACGGCACCCTGGTCTCGATCGACGGGGTCGCCGCCGACCGGCCCTATTACTCGGGAAAGCATCGCCACCACGGCATGAACCTCCAGGTCATCGCCGCACCGGACGGGACCCTGCTGTGGGTGTCGGGACCGCTGCACGGCTCGGTCCACGACCTGACCGCCGCCCGGATCTGGGGTGTCATCCGGGCGCTGGCCGCCGCCGGCCTGCTCGTGCTGGCCGACAAGGCCTACCAGGGCGCCGGCGCGCACATCCTCACGCCCTACAAGGGACGCGACAAGCCCGAACCACTAAAGGACGCCAACCGCGCACACGCCACGCTCCGCGGACCCGGCGAACGCGCGAACGCCCAGCTCACGTCATGGAGAATCCTACGGAAGCTGCGCTGCTGCCCCCACCGCGCCGGCCACCTCGCCAAAGCCATCCATACCCTGCAACTCCGCGAGACCGCATCACACTGAAAAAGGTTCACTGAGAGGTCTTCGACCTGAAGATGCATGCGAGGTCAGCGTGCAACCAGAAAATATTGCCCGAAAATTTCGTTGAAATGGTAGCCTTGAGATTCAAGGATGCGCATCGCCTTGGTTGTCAGCAGGCCACCCCGCCGCCCAGGAGACACTTCGGTGAGCATACCCTTCACCCTGGCTAGCCGAACCCAGTTCGCAACCGCACGCCAATTGCATCCGATAATGTCTTCCATTTTCCGCACGGGATTCGGATACCCCAGGTCGACGTACCATGAGTACAAGGCAGCCACCAGGGCGAAAAAGTCGTCCGACCGTCCCGCTCGCCCAGGCCGAGGCACTGACCGTACCGCACAGTTTATCTGGCTAGCCATCCCCTCGATCACTTCAGAAAGATTACACTCTCTTTCCATTTTCTGCATCAAGTTCAGCATCTCCTGGGCGTCCCTAGTCATCTTCGCCAGTGGGATCGAACGCAATGTGTCAACCGTGATTCCCCGCTCGACCGACTCGGGGTTCGCCTCCCGGCTGGCCCTGATAACGAGTTCAACGGGTCCGCCGGTGATCATCGTCGGCCAACGCGTCGTCACCTCCCAGGTACCGGTGACCATGCGATGCTCGACAGCGGTCACTCGCGCGGGCATCTCGTCCTCGGCCCGGTCACCCTCAGTCCCGCCAGAAACGCTCACAGAGGAAAAGACTTTGAGTTCTGACCGTTCAGCGGTTTCCATGCTCTCTCGCTGAACTTCCGGACTCCGATGCTGATCGCTCTGTCCGTATGCATGCTTCATGCAGAACCCCTCTCGTTCACAACTGCCGGCAGATCCCGAGCGACAACCCGGTTTCCCCCGAGATCAGTGTTGGGATTCGATCGCCCGGATCCATGGTTCCTTGCCTCATCCCTACTGTCGGGAGCGCTGCCCGATCGGCAACAGCCGAGGAGAATCACCGGACGTGTCGGTCGTAGACCGCTTGGCCAGCCGCGAGCAGACGTCGCCCAACGCCCCACGGATCCGGACTGGCTTGAGCCTCAGCCGCTGCGCGATCTCCAAGACCGGAGGGCGGGTCTGCAATCCTGTGACGCACAGTGGGCAAGCGAGCCCTTTTGAGCCGATCCAGGTCGGCCGCAGCCGGGCCAGAGATGTTCAAGTCCCCGCAGTTCTCCATGAAGCGGCGCTTCGCGGAATCTATGATCAGCTTTTGAGGGTGGCGGCGCCCTGCTCGCCGGGCGTGCTGACCTGGGCGTGGCTCCGGTTGAACAGCTTCTCGCATTTGCCGAGCGGGCGGCACTTTCGGCGCTTATAGGGCATCCCGATCCCGTCGCCCGCGCCGACGTGTCCCTTGTCGGTGTAACAGACGATCGACCGGCTGGTGAGCGCGTCGATGACGCCATGGATGCGGGCAGCGGTGGGGTCGTGCGTCGGGCCGGGCAGCACCGGCGAAGCCCAGGTCGGCCGGGCGGGTCGGTCAGGAACTGGATGCAACGACCTCCCACAATACCTTTATGTCATGGCCAGGAGCGCCACCGGGTACACCGCCAGAATACTCGTCAGCGAGCTTACCAATGGCTTCCCCACGGCCCAGTGGCAACTGGGTCGAGAGCGAGACCAGATCCTCTTCACCGGCATCGACATCGCCAACAGCAGCGCCTACACCGTTGCGATCCGCACTTACACGCGCACGGTCGGCTCCGCCACCTATCTCTATGTCGCAGACACCAACGCGCAGAACGATTCAACAGCCTTCAGAAAGCTTCTGGTGAAACCCAGACGACTTTTCGCAGAGTGACGTGGGTAGATGTATCTCATCCCATATGGTCGCGCCATGACACCCACGTCTCCCCCGATAAATACCAAGCACTCGAGTGTTCATGACCGTATTCGATGTCGATTCCGCGTCATCTCTCCGAGGTCTATCCAAGGGCGGCGAGATTTTTTCTTCGGCCGCGTTCCTGCTCGCCCCGGAAGACGATGAGGACATCCCCGGCGCAAGGGCCCTCTACTGGCCGACGGGCTTGCGGCGAGCGGGTTCACCGTGTCCACGCGTTCTTCGCCGGACACGGCGACGTCTTCGGCCCGGGAGTCATCGCCGGCACGAAACCGATGAGCATGGCGGACCTGCTGGAAACGCTCTGTCCCGTATAGCCGAAACCGGTGCCGAACCCCCACCGGAACCTTGGGGCGTTCTCTGCAACGATGTCTGCTCGGCGCCCCGGTGAGGCCGCGGACGTTGCGCGCCGTCCGCCGTTCAGGAACTCATACCGGGATGGGTGGCTCCCGGGCCCTTCCCCCCGGCGATGAGCGCTCGGCTCAGGGCCGTGTCCTCGCGCCGGCGCCGCAGGCTCGTGCTGACTGCCGTGGCCGCCATAGTGCTCGCCGGGGCGTTCAGTGCGGCCAAACTGATCGCCGGGACCGAAACGACCCGTCAACACTTGCAAGCGGAGCGTTCGCCCGGGCACGCTTCCAGACTTGCGGAGACGCCCAGGTCGACAGCCGCGCCATCGCCTCCCGTGTCACCGCCGGTGCCGCCGTCGCCACATCGGGACCGTGGTCCCGCGGGATGGATCGCCGCTCGAGGAGAGTGCGTCCGACGGTGGCGGGAAGATGAACGACGCGGGCGTGCTGGCACGGGCGGCGGACCGTTTCCGCCGCCGGGCGCAGCCGGGCGGCCCCGGCCCGTACTTGCCCACCGTCCGTGGCCGGCCGTCGGTTCCGACGACCAGGGCGTACCCGCTCCCCGGCGCGTTGACGAACAGGTTGTTCTCGCGGACTCGGAGTTCCAGATCATCACGTCCTTCGAGCAGGTACAGCACACCGGTCTCGCGTCCTGCCGGGTCAAGGACCCGCACCTGCCCGGATTCCCGCGCCAGCACGTGGACCTTGCCCGTGAACGGCACGACGGGATCACGCAACAGAAACGACCCTACGCGCGCGCGTGCGTGCGGGGTCCAGCGACCAGTGTTGAGAACAGTGACCGCGGCCAGCGCGCGAAGGTGCGTTTGGGTACGAGCGCTCCGGCGAGCGGGACCGGCGCGGCGACCCGGCAGATGTGCTTGCCGGTGACGAGCACCAGATCACGGTCGCTGCGGTCGACGACGAGGGCGCCTTGGTCGAGCACGCACAGCACAAGGGCGCTGTCGGGGGCCGTGACCTCGACGGCATGGGCCACGGAAGCGCCATTGACCGTGACCTCCAACGCCGCCACGGCGCCCTGCCGGGCCAGCGCGCGACCCACAGCTGCCCGGAGCCATCGAACTCGCCGCTTGCCAACGGGCCGGGTAACTGAAGAAGAGAACCCACCGAACGCAACGTGGTCGGATCCAACACCCGAACCATGCCGGAAGCACACTCGATCACGACCGCGGCGGTCGCTCCCATCGCCAGGTGCGGATCGCAGCCCGCGTGCCGATGTCCGCACGCCCGCAGATCCAGGGCCGGTCAGATCGAGCTCTGATCATTCTCGGTTACCTGCACCTGGTGGCCGCGGGCATCGGGCACCTCGCAGCGCTGCTCGACCCGGCCGCTGTCGGGGTTGACCCGTCCCGCCTCGCCCGTCACCCGGCTTCACAGCCAGGCGCTACCGTCGGAGGCGGCGATCGCATGATCGATCTGGCCGATGCCGAGCAGCGTCGCCAGCAGCGTGACGACGGCCAGAACGGCCGCCGTCCTCCCGGCCAGCCGCGTACGGGCCCGCGCCCTTCCCTCGCCGGTTCACGGACACCCTCCCGTCGGGCGGACCCCGTCGTGCGGGCCCATCCGACCGGGCCTCACGCAAGCCCGCGGCCAAACCGTGTGTCACCCTGCATTTTCAGTAAGACCTCCTGAGCGACAGTCCAGCCACCGGCTCCCCCGGCAGCCCGCCGCTTCGGATCTAACGGTGCCCGCTTCGCCCCGATCACAGGCCCGGGAGCGCGACCAGGGCATGGTCTGTGGAGGTTGGGCCTCCGACGCCGAGTCCACCGCAGGTGACGAAGAGAACACCTCGGTAAAGCGCCGGCACCGGTTCGGTGCCTACCCACGCGACCGCCGGATCGTACTGGCGGACGACGGTCTGCTGTCCGCTGGTGGGATCGATACGGACCAGCTGTGGTCGCTCGTTGACCCGGCCGACGGCATAGGCGAGCAACCCACCGGCGGTTGAGGGAACCGGGTGCAGGCGCGTCATGTCGCTGCTTCCGCGAATCCCCCACAGGCGCTTTCCCGAAGTGATGGACCACGCCACGATCGTGTTCTGCTCAGTGGAGGCGTCGTCCTCGGGCTCCATCGCCACCGCCACCGTGTCTCCGCTGATCAGGATGTTGCTGGACGGGTTCCCGTCCACTCGGTGATGTCCTGAGTGCTCGGGGCCCTCGGCGAGGGCCGTGCGCACGGTGCCCTGGTCGCTGAGAACCATCAGATGGGCCTTGTCGGAACGGTCCTCATCGTCGACGACGATCGGATCGGTGCTCAGAACACCTTTGAGCAGCCCGGGTCGGCGGAGCCGGAAGGTCCATTGCGTCCGGCCCGTCCCCGGATTCACCTGTTCCACCACATGCCTGTGGAAACCGCTGGTGACGCATGATACGAGCCGCACGAGCCGGCGGCCACCAGTGTAGGAGTTGGTGTAGCAGTCCCCTCCTCCGTAGAGAGCCGCGGTCTCCGTCCACAGTTGCGTGCCGTCACTCACACGGAACGCGGTCGTCCGGTGGTGCTCCATCGCCGCCACCACGGTGTCGCCGCTGCGTGCCAGTTGGGGCTCCCCATTGTTGATCGTCGAGTCGTCGATGGGCAGGAAGCGCGTCCACCTGATCCTGCCGGTGTGGAGGTCGACCCCTGCGACGGTGCCGCAGTCCTCCTCGCTTCCGTACGCGACGATCCCGAGTCCGCTGTCGGCGATCGTCGATGCCTGGCACAGCGTGGCCGGCAAGCGCCTCTCCCACAGCCGACGCCCGGTGGCCACGTCCATGGCAACGAGACGGTCGGCCAGCGCGCGGACCACGGTCGCGCCGGTGAAGAGCGTCCCGCGCAACGAGTCGGACGTGATCGACCATTGCCCGTCCGCATACGGCAGCGACCAGGGCGTCAACTTCAGCGGCTTGTCCTTCACTGCACCGGTGGCCTCGCCACCTCCCTCGGCGGACGCCCGATCACCATGCCCATTGATCGAGACAAGCAGCAATACGGCAACGAACGCACTGACCACGGTACCCACAGTGACCGAGGCCAGCACAATACGATCCGCGTGGGACGATCGTAAGAAGCGGCTCGTCATACCTTTCCTCGAGGATGGGTTACGGAGGCGGTCACCGGCTCAGAGAAAACCATGACGCAGATGGGACGGAGCACAGTAGCGCAGGGCGTATACGAGGATACGAGGGCCAATTACTTCTTGTCCCCTGCGCGGAGTGCGTCACCGGGGTAACCAATCCCAGGACATGCCGTTCCGCTCGGCCCTGCCAGCGTAGCGGCCGTCGCAGTAGGCCGCGATCGAATAGTTCTTGTACGGCGGGTCGGGATTCGAAAAATGTTCGAATGTGAAACCACTGGCATTCGCGGCGGGCGCCGCGGCAATGATGGCCCTATCCGCCGGAAGTGAAGCAGCGGCGAAATCGCACCGACACGAGACTTGCTCTGCATTCTTTCTTTCCTTGTCGTGGTCCAGAGCGCACTCACCATGCGAGTCCTGAGCGCACATGCCTGACCGTCCGGTCATGGTTCGGAGGTGCAGCCCCTGGCGATGGGTTCAGTCGCCTTCGACCCTGCCATGCGTCTCCTGACCCGTGACCGAACGGAACTGGGCGAGTTTCTGGAACTCCGTCGCCGGCCCGGCCGGGCCCGACCATGAGATGAGCGACCGCGGTGTACTGGGATCGGAGCGGACGTAGACGTTCCCGTCGGCCAAGACACCCATGGCGCCGACGGGCTTTCTGCGGACCACGCCTCGGATGCAGAGCAGGCAAGGGGTGCCCGGCCGGGGGCGGGAAAGTCTGTTGCCGCGAATGGTGATCTTTTCGATCCGCCATGTCATCGCGGGATCCGGAACGGCGTTCCGTGGATCCCGACCGGGAACGCGCGGGTCGCCCGGGGTTCGCGAGTCCTGCACGAGCTCGATGGTGCGCCCGTTCCCGGACATCGTGTTCTTCTCGATCCGCACGTCCGAGGTGTTGTTCACGTTAAGGCCGTCATTGACGTTGCCGGTGAAGACATTGCGGGCGACGACCGCCTTCGCGCTCAGTTCCAGGGAGACGCCGTGGTCGGCGTTGCGCAGGATCTGATCACCCGTGATCGTGATGTCGTAGACCGACTCGTCCAGCCAGACGCCCTTGCCGAGGTTGTCGGCGACCACACTGTCGATCAGCGCGACCCGCCGGGATCGGGTGATCTTCATGCCGCCCGAGACCGGCGCGTACTGGAAGTGCTCCAGGTTGTTGTGCTCGGTGCGCACCGATTCCATCCGCAGATCGTCGGCGTAGTTGCCGTGCACTCCGAGCATTCCGTTGCCGGAAGTGGTGACGTGCCGGATGCGGGCGCTCGTGCCGGTCACACTGAGGCCGGTCGTCGCGGAGCCGGTCACCGTAACATTCTCCAGCGTGGCGCCTTGGCCGGTGATCCTCACACTGCCCAGTTCGGGGAGCGAAGTGGCGTAGCGGCGGACGCCGATGCCGCGGAGCGCCGAATTGTCCGCTCGCAGGGTGAGAGCCTTGCCGAGCGTGCTCGCGCGGACGTCGTGTCCCCGTGGGTCAGTGCCCATGTAGAGACGCTGGGCGGTTTCGTCCACGTAGAACGTGCCCTTCCTGACCTCCGCAAGTGACCCGACCTGGGTCTGCGCTGCGCCGTCGACCCAGAGCTGGTCCGGATGCGCGGCCATCGGATGGACGGGTGACACGAATTGGAAGGCCGGGTCATCGCTCGGCTTGGCGCCCTTGGTGTAGGTCGGACTCGCGTCGAGCCGGGTGGTCCAGCCTCCTCGGACCCAGGCGCCGTTCTCCTGCCGCCATCCGGTGACGGGCGTACTGCCATCAAGCCACACGATCTCGTGCGGCGCCGACTGGATGGTGACCTGCTTCCCTTCAGGTACCTTGACGCTCTCGTGGTAAACGCCGCCGCGCAAGACGATCGTCCCTCCGACGGGCGCCTTCACCACGGCCGCGCCGAGTGTGCGCAGCGGCGCCTGCCTGGTGCCGGCGGCCTGGTCGTCGCCGCCCGGGGCAACGAACACGGCCCCGGGCGGAACGGGGTACGCAGTAGAACCGACGGGGGCGGCTCCAGCCGTCCTGGATGCCTGCAGCTGATCGTCCTGCGGCCGATCGTCGTGCGACCGGCAGCCAGCGGGTCCGAACGCGACGGCCGGCACGCAGGCGAGCATGACGATGCCCCTTGCGTGGTGTCGTCTGCGTGGCATAACGGGAGCTCACCTCGAGAAGTTCGGAAACCATGGATGGGCTACTACCGTCCGGAGTCGCTCCGCAGCCGCCACCGCGGCATGGACGGCGCCGAAGATATGCTGTGGCCCGCGCCGCCGTAATCGATCTTCAGCGTGCTCGCCAAGCCTCGGCCACGGAAGCCATCCGATCCAGCACGTCGTCGAGATGGTCACCCACGACCATCTAGTCGATCGTGACGTGCTCCAGAAAGCCGATGTCTGCGATGTCACGGCGGAGCGTGACGAGCTGTTCCCAGAAGCCATCTATGTTGAGCAAACCGATCGGCTTGCCGTTCAGCGCCAGCGTCTGCCAGGTCCACACATCGAAAAGCTCCTCGAGCATGCACAGCCCGTCGGGCAGCGTGAGAAAGGCCTGCGCTGGTTCGGCCATCAGCGCCTTGCGTTCGTGCATGGTTGTACACGACAGTCGTCTCCATGTCTGGCTCACGGCCGAACCGCCCGCACTCCGGCTGCACCATGAAGCGCGGGATGACGCCGTAGACCCGGCAGCAACCGTCGACACGCCCTGCGACACCGGCCTCATCAAGCCGGAGCCTCCACCGACGCACACGAACTCGATGCCGCGGTCGGCGAGCCCCCGCCCGACCGCGTACGCTGTCTCCGCCAGCATGAGCCGGCCCGGGGTGCGCTCGACGGCCGGGCGGCGCGGCAGTGCGGTGAGGCCGTGGCCGCCGGGTGGGCGTTGGGTGATCTGCATGTCGATGCCAGCGGTAGCGGTGTTCGAGGATGTGTTGCGGTAACCGCCGTCCACCCAGAGCTTTGGTTGGCGGGATGGGTGGCGGGGATCTGGTCGATCAGCGTGGTGCGGGCGACCAAGTACCGGGGGTGTTCCGTTTGGGGGTCCTCTACCGCAACACCCGCCAGCCGGCGTGGCGCTGCGGGTCGGGGTGTTCAGCAAGAGTGTTCCGCGAACCGTCTCGGTGACGGGGCCCTATCCGGAACATTTGAGCGCGTGAAGGCCGCGAACGCTCCCGGTTCTGGCACGTCCCCCGGCAAGGCCCCCGGTGCCGTCCGGGTCGGGTACGCCCGCTGCTCCACCGAAGAGCAGGACATCGTCGTCCAGACCGAGCAGATCCTCGCGCTCGGCGTCCGGCCGATCGGGTCTACACCGACCAAGGCTTCTCCGGGGCCACCCGCCACAACCGCGGCAGCCTGGACCAGGCCCTCGCGGCGGCGTGCCTCTGTCCTTCCTGAGGGGAGTAGGCCGGACTGGTCGACGCGGGAGAGGCCCTCACCTCTCGAGAATTCCCGGCACATTGATTGCGGTGACGACTGATGCCCGGACAGTTCTACTCAACGTCCACACACGAAAGAGCTAGCAGACGGAGGACAATCGGACATTTCACTCAATGAAATCTGATTACCTCTAAATTTCTCAAATGGAGTCTATTTTGCAGTTCCGTATCGCTCGTATCCTCGGAGGGGCCATGGCGCTAACTACTGCCGCCATCATGGCAACCGCTGGCAACGCCTCCGCCACCACGTTGCCCCCGGCTTCCGGCGGTGGCTGGGAACACGTGTACTCCGCAACGGGCGTCAAGGTCTACGTCAAGGAACATGGTGACCAGATCAAGGTGTGCGACACGTCAGCGAACGGGCATGCGGCTATCGTCAAGGTCAACGACATCACCGAAAACAGCCATCATGGCCACGCGTACACGGCCAAAGACAAGACCAGCGGCGGTCTCTGCGTGATCCATACCGCGAGTCAGGGCGGGGCGTACAACCTCTACGAGGGCGACGAGTACGGCCTCTTCTACGTCGGCAACGGTGGGAGAGGCCACGTCTCGACGTTCGTCAACGACCACTGAGACTCCCCCGGCCATGAGGCCAGGCGCGGGATCACGGAGTCAACCAGGGGCGACAGGAAGCCCACCAAAGGGCGGGGAGAAAAGCGCCCAACCTCCAGCAACACGACTCCCGACAGAGGCGCGCGCCGTTCCGACGCGCGCCTCTCCCATCGAAAGAAAGCCCAGGACGACCCTACTCTCAACGCTACATCCACCCGCTCCATGTAGCTCCATGTAGCAGTGAGCCACGAGACGGTCACGGCACGACGCTGATCGCAGAGTCATACGGGCCCACACCCGCCGTTCAGCCCGCCAAGACTGATTTGTACCCGTCACCGGCAACGTTTGTCGACGAGTTCAATGAACGCCTCTTCTTGCGGCGCTGCCGTGTTGACGAGATCGGCACCCAGGCCCTGGTAGCCGGCGTCGGCCGGAATCTGTACCGGCGGACCGGCAGCGAGTAGCTCGACCAGGCCCGACTTGCGTGCCTGGGTGATGTCGGCGCAGCTTCCGGGCTCGGCCTGGCCGCACAACAGCAGGTGACCGCCGGCGTCAGTGATCACCATGGCTTTGATCGCGTTCTGCTTGTTCTTGCCCGAGACGAACGCGTTGCGGTCCGGCTGCTTGGCCGCCGGTCGGCGGCCCCTGATTTCGGTGGCGTCGATGATCGCGGTCTGCCCGCCGGCGCCCGGGTGTTCGATGACCTCGGCCAGTGTGCGCAGCCGGATTCCCGGCTCGACAGTACAGCCACGGTCAGCCGGCAGCGGCCGGACGTCGGCGATGGCGCGGGTGATGGTGGATCGGCTCATGCCGAACCAGCACCCCGGCACATCGTGGGTCACCCCGTGACGCAGATGGATCAGCGTGGCCAGCAGCCGGTCCACGAACACCAGTTTGTACTTCGCCCCGGCGCCCACCGCCCGCCGCCGCGGACGAGCGGCCAGCACCGCCTGGTGCCGCTCCTGCCACACGGGCCCGACCTCCGCGACCAACTCGGCCGGCACTGCCGGCGACAGACCGGTGATCCGACGATTCCCCACGACCACCGCACGCGCCACCGACCGGACCATCCAGACTTGCCAACGATCAAGGACTCCGCCGCCACCACAACCCTTTACGAGGTCGTTAGACTCCGCGGAAGCGAGGGCTCCCGGAGTCGGTCCGGGTCATCGGTTCCCGTTGGCCTATCGAGGAATGCTTCGAATCCGCAACCAAGAAGCGGGACTGGCGCAGCATCAGTTCCGGCTCTACCACGCCCGGTACCGTCACATCACCCGGCGATGCTCGGTTTGACCTTCCTCGCCGTTCTGCGCCGTAGCGCCGAAAAGGGGACCTGTCCCCCTGTGGACAACCGGCAGCACACCCTGGCGCCAATGGGTGGCCCTCGGCCCCGTGATCGTGGTTGAGGGCCGACGCCGGCGGCTTACGGCCGCGTCGATGTGCTCTTGCAAGGTTCCCCTGTGGCGCAGTTCACGTAAGCGCGCGCGTTACGGTGCTCGGGCCGCCGGTGTCTGTTGTTCGTCAGCCGACAACGAAAGAGAGCTGAGGCATGACGAACGCGGAACAGACCTCGGTGCTGATCACCGGCGGCAACAAGGGACTGGGGCTCGAGGCGGCCCGGCGGCTCGGGGCGAAGGGGTGGACGGTCTTCCTCGGCTCGCGTGACGCGGGCCGAGGACGGGCCGCCGCCGACAAGCTGGCCGCTGATGGCGCCAACGTGGTGCTGGACCCGCTCGACGTCGCCTCTGACGAGTCGGTGGCCGCCGCCATCCGGCTCGTCCGCGAGTACACGGACCGGCTGGACGTGCTGATCAACAACGCAGGAGTGTCAGGAGGGGGCGTTGCCCCTGCCGATGCGACGGCCGATGAGGTCCACTCCGTCTACAACATCAACGTGTACGGGACGATCAGGGTCACCCACGCCTTCCTTTCCCTACTGCGGGCGGCGGACCATTCGCGGTGTGATGGTGTCCAGCGCTGGCGGTTCCTTCGCGGTCGTGACCGATCCGGAGCAGCCCATCTCGAAGCTCCACGAGATCGCCTACAGCTCGTCGAAGGCGGCGCTGAACATGATCACCGTCCGGTACGCGCAGGCCCTTCCGGAGATCAAGTTCAATGTGGCCACTCCGGGAGAGGTCGCGAACCACACCTTCGCCGCCACCGACACGAACAACCACACCGGCGCGCTGACGATCACCCAGGGCACCGACTCGATCATCAAGCTCGCGACGCTCGGCGCCGACGGGCCGACCGAGATCTTCGTCGATCGCCTCGGCCCCGTGGCGTGGGGACCGCAGCGCGCCCGATGACTTGCGGTGGATGGGCCGCGAGGCGGTCCGACGTTTCCTGAGCGGGCGGAACCGGCATGGGCAACCCCCGGCTGGAGAATGGGGCCACCTGCGGCCCGACGCCGACATCGGCCGGGTGCCGATCGCCGTCGGCATGCCCGTGCCGGACCAAAGCGAAACCCATCGGACCGTTGCACCTCAACGCTCGGCCGGAGCGGTCGGATCCGTCACGAGCCGGTCGTCCTTCTTGCCCGACCGGGGCCTGCGTCTCCGCGGAGGGACATGTCCGGTCCTGGAGCGGTGACCGTGAGGTGTCGACTGCCTTGCCTGAGCGCCGCGTCTCTGGCCGGAGGCGTCGGCGCGGCGTTATGCCGTTGTCATCGCCCACGAATGCCGCGACCCCAGCGACATGTCCGACGCCTGCGGGGAACTGATCGAACCCGCATCGGCCGCCTGGCGCGACCGGCACCGCGCGAGCGCGCTGGACATCGGCCGCCCCCCAGACTTCACCTGCGCGCCTCATGGACGCCACCGTCTACCGGCAGTTACGCACCCACCCACACCACACCCGACCGTCACCAAAAGTCGTGCTTCACACACACTCTGTTGCAATCTCTAACAGCTAGGGCGACGATGCAAACATTCGGTCGATCATCACATGCAGGAATGCCTGGAAACTGTGGGTGTCGGTGCGGCGGGGGGCGCTGCTGGGCGTGTGCCGGTGTGGTAGTTCACCGTGTTGGTGGACGGCACCGGTGTTGAGGAAACCGTAGACACACCACATCACGCTCCACACCAGGTAGTCGGGATCGACGTCGGGTGGTACCCGGTCACGAATCTTGTCAGCGATCTGCGTCGACCGGGGTTGCACATAGAACACGTCCACGCCGGTCACGTCGGCTGCGTCTCCCATCCACCCGTGCTGCCACAACGCCAGTGCCTGTGGGTGGCTGGCGAAGAAGTCCAGGAACGCGTCCGCAAGGAGCTTGATGCCCTGCCGGTCGGGTGTGAAGTGGGCGACCGCGTCTTGCATGGCCTCGTCTTCGGCCGTGTGGGCACGCTGCATTACCTGCCGGTAGAGCTCGGCCTTGGTCTCCGCGACCTGACGAACAGAGTGGATGTCGTCCCCCGCCGCCTCTGCGATCATCTGCAGCGATGCCCCGTCGTACCCGAGTTCGGCGAAGATCCGGGTTGCAGTCTCGATCAGCCGCTCCTGTTCCATACTTCAGCCCCCCTAGGTCTCTTGTCCCCTAACCCCAGCGTATGTGAAGCGTGGCTTCTTGGGTCGTGCCGGTGGAAGAGGTTGACTAGTACGGCAGCCGCATTTCGCGGCCTGAGCTGGGCGTATAGGCAGGCCTGAGGGAAGCGGGGAATCCGGGCCGGTTGATGTGGTCTTGTGACCGGAACGCCGGACGTGAAGACGGCTGCTCTGTGA
>NZ_WBMS02000075.1 GCF_008923205.2 Actinomadura physcomitrii
CGGACGCCGGTAGCCCGCCCCGCCGTGGAACCCGATGACCGCGGCCGCGGCGGCGGCCGTCCGCGGCCCGCGCAGGGGCCAGGGCCGGACGGGCGGGCCCCGCCGGATCGGTGCGCCGCGCGACGGCGGGGCCCGGCCGGAACGTTCCGGAGGCCGCCGCCGCGGCGCGCAGGGCCGCCCCGGCTCTCCCGAGCGGCCCCCCGCAGGGCGGCCGGACGCCGAGCAGCCCTACGCAGACCGGCCTTACGCCGACCAGTCCTACGCGGAGCAGCCCTATGCGGAGCAGCCCTACGCGGAGCAGCCGTCCCACGAGGAGCCCGGCTTCTCCGCAGACAGCCTCTACCAGGGCGATCCCGCGTATCAGGACGACCCTTACGGCGGTGAGGCCGCCGCGCAGGGCGAGACGCCGACCGCGCCGTCCAAGAGCCGGAAGCCCGGGAAGGGGCGGCGGCCCGGCGGGCCGGGAAGACCGCGCCGCCCGGGCGCGTCCCGCAAGGGCGGTCCCGGCGCGAAGCTCTACTTCGGGGCCGCGGCGGCGCTCGCGGTGCTGGTGGTGATCGGCTTGGTCGCGGCCGTGGCGCTGAGCGGCGGCGGGGACGGCGGCGGCGGAACGGCCGGCGGCGCTCCGCGCGGCCCGGCCGGCAAGGCGGCGGGCAACGGCAGCTCGCCCGAGTCGTACTCGAGCTCGCCGTCGTCCTCGGCGTACGCGGGCATCGCGTCCCGCAAGGCCGACGCCGAGCCGCTGACGGCCGGGGAGGCGTTCCCGTCGTCGGCGTCGAAGCTGTCGGTGGACGGCACGAAGCTCGCGCTGACGCTGCGGGCGAAGAAGCTGGACGGCGACTGCACGGCCGCGGTGTGGGGGCAGTCGGTGGCCGCGGACCTGGCGCGCGGCGGCTGCACGCAGGCGGCGCGGGGGATCTACTCCGACACCCGGCACGGGTACGGGCTGGCCGTCGCGGTGTTCAATCTGGCGTCGTCGGCGGACTCCGACCGGTTCGTCGGCCTGCTGGACCGCACGCTCGGCGGCGGGTTCGTGGTGCCGCTGCCGGCGGCGGCGCCGCTGGACCGGTTCGGGCAGGGCTTCGGGATGGCGCGGGGCCTGGCGATGGGGCACTACGCGGTGGTGGCGTGGGCGCAGCGGCTGGACGGCAAGGGCGACGCATCAGATGGGAACCTGCTGTCGCTGCTGATCGAGGGCGGCAAGGCCCCGTCGGTGCTGGGCCGCGCCGCCGCCGCGTCCCACTGAGCGGACCTCGCCGCGTCCCGCTGAGCGGACTCGATTCGTCCCGCTGAGCGGACGCCGCCGCATCGCGCGCGCCGCCCGGGAAGCATCTGGATACGTGCGCGTGTTTCAAGCATGTTACGTCGTTCGCCGGGTAAACATCGATCCCCGGTGATGATCCTCACCAGGTCACGGCGTTTTGCAACTTTCAGGAGCCGGTAGCCTGGTCTAAACCACTCGGAGATGGCACGCAGCCGATCGCCCCGGAGAAGTTTCGCGATCTGGTGCAGTCGGGCATGATCCCGGCAGTGATGTAATGTCATCTCACCGCAGCAGGGCCAACGTCGTCCCGGACTGCACTGACACCAAGCAGTGACACACGACGACGACGGGAGGGTTGATGGCTGCTGCTGCCCTCACACCGGGCCGCCCCGGACCCCAGGGGCTGTACGACCCGGCGAACGAGCATGACGCGTGCGGCGTCGGCATGGTGGCCGACCTGCACGGCCGCAAGAGCCACGACATCGTCCAGAACGCCCTGACCGTCCTGAAGAACCTGGACCACCGCGGGGCCGTGGGCGCGGAGCCGGACGACGGAGACGGCGTCGGCATCCTCGTCCAGATCCCGGACGCGTTCTTCCGCGCGGAGTGCGGCTTCGCGCTGCCCGAGGCCGGCGGCTACGCGGCCGGCGTCGCGTTCCTGCCCAGGGACGCCGAGGAGCGGGCCGCCGCGGTCGCGCACGTCGAGACGCTGTGCGCCGAGGAGCACCTGACGGTGCTCGGCTGGCGCGAGCTGCCGCACGACCCCGCGTTCACCGGCCCGGCCGCCCGCCGGGTCATGCCGCACTTCGCGCAGCTGTTCCTGGCGCCCGCCGCGGGCGGCCCGCACGCGGGCAAGACCGGCCTCGAGCTGGACCGCGCCGTGTTCTGCATGCGCGAGCGCGCCGAGCAGGACGTCCGGGTCTACTTCCCGAGCCTGTCCAGCCGCACGATCGTCTACAAGGGGATGCTCACCACCCCGCAGCTGGAGCCGTTCTTCCCCGACCTGTCGGACCGCCGCTTCACCACCGCGATCGCGCTGGTGCACTCGCGGTTCTCGACGAACACCTTCCCAGCGTGGGAGCTGGCGCACCCGTACCGGTTCATCGCGCACAACGGCGAGATCAACACCGTCCGCGGCAACCGGAACTGGATGCGGGCCCGCGAGGCGCTGCTGAAGTCCGACCTGATCCCCGGCGACATCTCCCGGATCTTCCCGGTGATCGACATCGAGGCGTCCGACACCGCCTCGTTCGACGAGTGCCTGGAGCTGCTGCACCTCGGCGGCCGGTCGCTGCCGCACGCGGTGCTGATGATGATCCCGGAGGCGTGGGAGAACCACGCCGAGATGGACGCCGAGCGCCGCGCGTTCTACGAGTTCCACTCCACCCTGATGGAGGCGTGGGACGGCCCCGCCAGCGTCAGCTTCACCGACGGCACCGTCGTCGGCGCGGTGCTGGACCGCAACGGGCTGCGCCCCGGCCGCTACTGGGTGACCGACGACGGCCTGGTCGTGCTGGCCAGCGAGGCCGGCGTGCTCGACATCCCGGCCGGCAAGGTCGTCCGCAAGGGCCGCCTGCAGCCCGGCAAGATCTTCCTGGTCGACACCGCGGCCGGGCGGATCGTCGAGGACGACGAGGTCAAGGCGGAGCTGGCCGCCGAGCACCCGTACGCGCAGTGGCTGCACGAGGGCCTGGTCCGGTTCGAGGAGCTGCCGCAGCGCGAGCGGGAGATCCCGACGCACGACACCCTCGTCAAGCGGCAGCAGACGTTCGGGTACACCCTGGAGGAGCAGCGGATCATCCTCGGCCCGATGGCCAGGACCGGCGCCGAGCCGATCGGGTCGATGGGCACCGACACCCCGATCGCGGTGCTGTCGGAGCGGCCGCGGCTGCTGTTCGACTACTTCAAGCAGCTGTTCGCGCAGGTCACGAACCCGCCGCTGGACGCGATCCGCGAGGAGCTCGTCACCTCGCTGCAGTCCACGCTCGGCCCGGAGGGCAACCTGCTGGAGCCCGGCCCGGACTCGTGCCGGCGGCTGGTGCTGCCCACCCCGATCCTGGACAACGACGAACTCTCCAAGATCATCCACATCGACGACGAGGGGTCGCTGCCGCACCTGCAGGCCCACGTCGTCCACGGCCTGTACGAGGTCGCCGGCGGCGGCGAGGCCCTGGAGACCCGCCTCGAGGAGATCAACTCCGAGGTGAGCCGGGCCATCGAGGCCGGCGCGCGGATCATCGTGCTGTCGGACCGCGGCGCCGACTCCGCCCGCGCCGCGATCCCCGCGCTGCTGCTCACCGGCGCCGTCCACCACCACCTGATCCGGGAGAAGACCCGCACCAAGGTCGGCCTGGTGGTCGAGACCGGCGAGGCCCGCGAGTGCCACCACATGGCGCTGCTCATCGGGTACGGCGCGTCCGCGATCAACCCGTACCTGGCGATCGAGACCGTCGAGGACATGGTCCGCGGCGGCACCATCCAGGGCGTCGAGGCCGGCAAGGCCGTCCGGAACCTGGTGAAGGCGTACGGCAAGGGCGTCCTGAAGATCATGTCGAAGATGGGCGTGTCCACGGTCGCGTCCTACACCGGCGCGCAGATCTTCGAGGCGATCGGCCTCGGCGAGCGCGTCGTGTCGCGCTGCTTCACCGGCACCACCTCCCGGCTCGGCGGCGTCGGCTTCGACGTGCTGGCCCGCGAGGTCGCCGAACGGCACGCCTGCGCCTACCCGCCGGGCGGCAACGAGGCCGCGCACCGCACCCTGGAGATCGGCGGCGAGTACCAGTGGCGCCGCGAGGGCGAGCCGCACCTGTTCAACCCGGACACGGTGTTCAAGCTGCAGCACGCCACCCGCACCCGCCGCTACGAGATCTTCAAGGAGTACACCTCCAAGGTCGACTCGCAGTCGCAGAAGCTGATGACCCTGCGCGGGCTGTTCAAGCTCAAGGAGGGCGCGCGGCCGCCGGTGCCGATCGAGGAGGTCGAACCGGTAGCGGAGATCGTCAAGCGGTTCTCCACCGGCGCGATGTCGTACGGCTCCATCTCCGCCGAGGCGCACGAGACCCTCGCGATCGCGATGAACCGGCTCGGCGGCAAGTCCAACACCGGCGAGGGCGGCGAGGACCCGGTCCGCTTCACCCCGGACGAGAACGGCGACCTGCGCCGCAGCGCGATCAAGCAGGTCGCGTCCGGCCGGTTCGGCGTGACGTCGGAGTACCTCACCAACGCCGACGACATCCAGATCAAGATGGCGCAGGGCGCCAAGCCCGGCGAAGGCGGGCAGCTGCCCGGTCACAAGGTGTACCCGTGGATCGCCAAGACCCGGCACTCCACGCCCGGCGTCGGCCTCATCTCACCGCCGCCGCACCACGACATCTACTCCATCGAGGACCTCGCGCAGCTCATCCACGACCTGAAGAACGCCAACCCGGCGGCGCGCGTGCACGTCAAGCTCGTCGCCGAGGTCGGCGTCGGCACGGTCGCCGCCGGGGTGTCCAAGGCGCACGCCGACGTGGTGCTGATCTCCGGGCACGACGGCGGCACCGGCGCGTCCCCGCTGACCTCGCTGAAGCACGCCGGCGCGCCCTGGGAGCTCGGCCTCGCCGAGACCCAGCAGACGCTGCTGCTGAACGGGCTGCGCGACCGGATCGTCGTGCAGACCGACGGGCAGATGAAGACCGGCCGCGACGTCGTCATCGCCGCGCTGCTCGGCGCCGAGGAGTACGGCTTCGCGACCGCGCCGCTGGTGGTGTCCGGCTGCATCATGATGCGGGTCTGCCACCTCGACACCTGCCCGGTCGGCGTCGCCACCCAGAACCCGGTGCTGCGCGAGCGGTTCTCCGGCAGGCCCGAGTTCGTGGTGAACTTCTTCGAGTTCATCGCCGAGGAGGTCCGCGAGTACCTCGCCGCGCTCGGGTTCCGGTCCCTGGAGGAGGCGATCGGGCACGTCGACATGATCGACACCCGGGAGGCCGTCGAGCACTGGAAGGCGTCCGGGCTGGACCTCGCCCCGGTGCTGCACGCGCCCGAGACCCCCTACGGGGACGCGCCGCGCTGCGTCGCCGCGCAGGACCACGGGCTGGAGAAGGCGCTCGACAACACCCTCATCCAGCTCGCCGAGGGCGCCGTCGCGTTCGGCGACAAGGTCACCCTCGACCTGCCGATCCGCAACGTCAACCGCACCGTCGGCACCATGCTCGGCCACGAGGTGACCAAGAAGTGGGGCGGCGCCGGGCTGCCCGACGACACCATCGACGTCACCTTCACCGGCTCCGCCGGCAACTCCTTCGGCGCGTTCGTCCCGCGCGGCGTCACGCTGCGGCTGGTCGGCGACGCCAACGACTACGTCGGCAAGGGCCTGTCCGGCGGCCGCCTCACGCTGCGCCCCCCGGCGGACGCCGCGTTCGCCGCCGAGGAGCAGATCATCGGCGGCAACGTGATCCTGTACGGCGCCACCTCCGGCGAGCTGTTCGCCCGCGGCGTCGTCGGGGAGCGGTTCTGCGTCCGCAACTCCGGCGCCACCGCCGTCGTCGAGGGCGTCGGCGACCACGCCTGCGAGTACATGACCGGCGGCCGCGCCGTGATCCTCGGCCGCACCGGACGCAACATCGCGGCCGGGATGTCCGGAGGCATCGCCTACGTCCTGGACCTGGTCGCCGACCGCGTCAACCGCGAGATGGTCGACCTGGAACCCCTGGACGAGGGCGACGAGGCGTTCGTCAAGGGCCTGGTCGAACGGCACCTCGCCGAGACCGGCTCGGCGGTCGCCGAACGGCTGCTGGCGGACTGGGACGCCGCCGCGGCCCGCTTCACCAAGATCATGCCGCGGGACTACCGGCGCGTGCTGGAGGCGATGGCCGAGGCCGAGGCGCAGGGACGCGACGTCGACGAGGCCGTCATGGCCGCGGCACAGGGCTGAGAGAGGGGGATTCCCACATGGCTGACCCGAAGGGTTTCCTGACCGTCCAGCGGGAGCTCCCGAAGCGCCGCCCCGTGGACGTCCGGATCAAGAGCTGGTCGGAGGTCTACGAGAGCTTCGGCGGCGACCGGCTGGAGAAGCAGGCGAGCCGCTGCATGGACTGCGGCATCCCGTTCTGCCACCAGGGCTGCCCGCTCGGCAACCTCATCCCCGAATGGAACGACCTCGTCTACCGCAAGGACTGGCACGAGGCCGTCGAGCGGCTCCACGCCACCAACAACTTCCCGGAGTTCACCGGGAGGCTGTGCCCCGCCCCGTGCGAGAGCGCCTGCGTCCTCGGCATCAACCAGGACCCCGTCACCATCAAGCGGGTCGAGGTCGAGATCATCGACCGGGCGTTCGCCGAGGGCTGGGTGCGGCCGCAGCCGCCCGCGGTGAAGACCGGCAAGAAGGTCGCCGTCGTCGGCTCCGGCCCGTCCGGGCTCGCCGCCGCCCAGCAGCTCACCCGCGCCGGCCACGACGTCACCGTCTACGAGCGCGCCGACCGCATCGGCGGCCTGCTGCGCTACGGCATCCCCGAGTTCAAGATGGAGAAGCGGCACCTCGACCGGCGCCTCGCCCAGATGCGCGCCGAGGGCACCGCCTTCAAGACCTCGGTGAACGTCGGCGTCGACATCACCGCCGACGAGCTCCGCGAACGCCACGACGCGGTCGTGCTCGCCGGCGGCGCCACCGTCTGGCGCGACCTGCCCATCCCCGGACGCGAGCTGAACGGCGTCCACCAGGCGATGGAGTACCTGCCGCCGTCCAACAAGGTGCAGGAGGGCGACTTCGACAAGTCCCCGATCGACGCCGCGGGCAAGCACGTCGTCGTGATCGGCGGCGGCGACACCGGCGCCGACTGCATCGGCACCGCGATCCGGCAGGGCGCCGCCTCGGTCACGCAGCTGGAGATCATGCCGCGGCCGCCGCAGGAACGCACCGACGCCCAGCCCTGGCCGACCTATCCCATGCTGTTCAAGATGGAGAGCGCCCACGAGGAACTCGCCGACCAGGGCGGCGACCGGCTGTACGCGGTGTCCACCACCGAGTTCGTCGGCGACGCCGACGGCAACGTCCAGGCGCTGCGGATCGTCGAGGTCGGCGGCCCCGGCACCGGCTTCAAGCCGGTCGAGGGCACCGAACGCGAGATCCCCGCCCAGCTCGTCACCCTCGCGATGGGCTTCCTCGGCCCGCAGCGCGAGGGCCTGCTCGACCAGCTCGGCGTCGAACTCGACCAGCGCGGCAACGTCGTCCGCGACCGCGACTACCGCACCTCCGTCGACGGCGTCTACGCCGCCGGCGACATGGGACGCGGCCAGTCCCTGATCGTCTGGGCGATCGCCGAGGGACGCGCCGCCGCGCACGGCGTCGACCGGTACCTCACCGGCCACACCGCCCTGCCCTACCCGATTCCGCCCACCGCGCGACCGATAGCCTGATCCGCGAACAATCGCCCGCCGTGCCTCCGGTGTCCGCCGGAGGCGCGGCGGCGTCGCGCATACGGGGGTTCCCATGCCGACCCGGCAGATCGAGGTCACCGACTGGCACCTGGAGCAGCTCGGCCCCGCCGACCTGCGGCCCGCCGCCGAACCCGGCGTCCCCGTCGCCATCACCCGCGCCGAACTGCCCAGCCCCGAACTGAGCCGCTACCTGTACACCGCCGTCGGCGGCGACCACTACTGGACCGACCGCCTCACCTGGACCTACGACCAGTGGCTCAACTGGCTGTCGCGGCCCGGCGTGGAGACCTGGATCGCGCACCTCCGCGGCACCCCCGCCGGCTACGCCGAACTCGACCCCCAGCCCGGCGGCCTCGTCGAGATCACCTGCTTCGGGCTGCTGCCCGCCTTCACCGGCCAGGGCATCGGCGGCCACCTGCTCACCGTGGCCGCCGCCCGCGCCTGGGACCTCGCCACCCGCTGGGACGACCGCGAACCCACCCGCCGCGTCCACCTCACCACCAGCTCCAACGACCACCCCGCCGCACTGCGCAACTACCAGGCCCGCGGGTTCCGCGTCCACGACGTCACCGTCGCCACCGGCACCTTCGACCACACCCCGCCCGGCCCCTGGCCCGGCGCCCGCTGACCTTCGAGCCGACCCGGCGGGCCCGGCCGCGGTCACGGCACCAGCGTCGCCGCCAGCTCCCGCAGCACCTCCACCAGCCGCTCCACGTCCGCCCTCGTGGTCCGCCAGTTCAACGGCGCCGGACGGAACACCGTCATCCCCCGATACCGGCTCGTACCCGCATAGACACGGCCGTCCTCCAGCAGCGCCTCCCCGAGCCTCGCGTTCAGCTCGTCCAAGCGCCCCTCGGACACGCGTCCACCCCGTACCGGCCCGCCCACCACTGCCGCGCGCACGCCAGCCCCGTCACATGCGCCAGCGTCGCGCTCGGCGTCAGCACCCCGCCCCACGACCCCGGCAGCCCGAACAGCTCCCGCAGCCACCGCAGCACCACCGTCTCCGCCCGCGCCGCGAGCGGCGACGTCAACCACGGCCCCGCCGCCTGATCCAGCAGCGACGCCGTCCAGTCGCCCGCCATCGCCGCCGGCGTCGACCCGCCCACCACGAAATGGAAGAACCGCGGCCCCGACGAATGCGTCGCCGCCCCCGTCCCCACCCGCACCAGCCGCCCGACCGCCGCCCGCGACCCCCCGCCCCGCTCCGGCAGCGGCCCGTCCAGCTCGTCCGCAACGCGTCCATCGCTCGGTCGTGCACCGGACGCTCCGCCAGCCCGTCCAGATACGGCTCCGCCGCCTCCGCGACCAGCTCCAGCGCGCCGGCCGCCACGTCACGTTCGTCCAGAGGATCGCTCATCACCCCGGCAGACCACATCCCGCCCCAAACGGATCATGAAATCGGCCCCGGAATCCGCATCCGTCCCCTTGTGGGCGAAAGGTCCCTTCCGCTACCGTCCCGCCCGGACCCCCACGCGGGACGCCAGGGGCCCGGCCGCCCACCGCTGGGGCGGCCGGGCCCACCGCTCAGGGAACGAACCCCCTGGGGCCGCTAGACCACCGCGTCCGTTTCCTCCAAGACCGGACCCACCGCGGCCCCCTACCGTCAGACCCATGAAAACCCTGGACGCCACCGCCCTCGACCGCGCCTGGCAATTCATGCGCCTCAACGCCCGCCTCATCGATCGCCACCGCTTCGCCCTCCACTTCCACGGCGCCCCCGCCGCACCCCTCCTCACCGCCCTCGCCGCCTACCAGAACCCCGACGGCGGCTACGGCCATGCCCTCGAACCCGACCTGCGCGGCGAAGCCAGCCAGCCCGTCCCCGCCCAGCACGCCCTCGAGGTCCTCCACCAGGCCGGCGCCGACGACCACCCCGCCGTCGACCGCATCGCCGACCACCTCACCACCATCACCACCCCCGACGGAGGAGTGCCCTTCGTCCTGCCCACCGTCCGCGACGCCCCCCACGCCCCCTGGTGGCAGACACCCGACGACCCGCCCGCCGCGATCAACCCCACCGCCACCCTCGCCGGAATGCTCCACCGCGCCCGCTCCCGACACCCCTGGCTCGACACCGCCACCGCCTTCTGCTGGCGCCACCTCGACGACCCGCCCGCCGACCCCGGCCCCTACGACGTCCTCGCCCTCCTCACCTTCCTCGACCACGTCCCCGACCGCGACCGCGCCGAAGCCGCCTTCACCCGCCACCGCGACACCCTCGCCCACCACGCCCGCAACGCATGCACCGGCCACCACGACATCCTCGACTTCGCCCCCGCACCCGGCGGCCACGGGCACCGCCTCCTCGGCGACACCGCCGTCGACACCGCCCTCGACGCCCTCATCGACGCCCAGCACGACGACGGCGGCTGGGACGTCCGCTTCCACATCTGGACACCCGCCACCCGCCCCGAATGGCGCGGCCACATCACCGTCGAACGCCTCCGCGCCCTGCGCGCCCACGGCAGGCTCGAACCCTGACCCGCCCGCGACTCACAGCAGCGCCCGGACCGGCTCACCCGCCAGCGCCCGCACCTCGTTCGCGAAATGCGCCTGATCGGCATAACCCGCCGCAAACGCCACATCGGCCAGAGCCATCCCCGAACGCGCCAACCCCAGCGCCCGCTGGAACCGCAACACCCGCTGCAACATCTTCGGCCCATACCCGAACACCGCCAACGACCGCCGCCGCAACTGCCGCTCACCCAAACCCACCGCATCCGCCACCCCTCGCACCGACCCGCCCGCAACCCCCGCCACCACCACCGGAACCAGCGGATCCACCGGCCCCGCCACCGCCGCCCGCGCCCGCACACCCCCCACCAGCACCGCCCGCCGCTCCTCCAACGAACCCGCCCCCGCCACCGCCTCCGCCAACCCGTCCGCCGCACCGCCCCACAACTCCCGCAACGGCACCCGCGCATCTCGCACCGCATCCGCCGGCACCCCCAGCACCGGCGGCGCCGCCCCCGGCCCGAACCGCACCGCCACCAGCACCGACCCCGGACGCACCGCCGCCGGCATCGGACCCGTATCCGGCCCCGCCACCTGGAGCCCGCCCTCCGACCAGATCACGTCCACGCACCCGTCCGGCACCACCCGCTGCACGAACGGCTCCGCACCCGCCGGCAGCGCCGCCGTCCACGCGCACACCAGCCCCGCCCCGCGCACCGGGACCTCGCGATAGCCCATCGGGTTCACCATTCCTGCATACCACCCGCACACCAGGGCAAGGACGGCACAGCACCGAAACGGAGGTGACCCCGCATGTCCACCGAACTCCAGGGCAAGACCATCGCCTTCCTCTGCGCCCCCGAAGGCACCGAGCAGGTCGAACTCACCGAACCATGGAAGGCCGTCGAACAGGCCGGCGGCACACCCCGCCTCGTCTCCACCCAGTCCGGCCGCCTCCAGGCCTTCGACCACCTCGACAAAGCCGACACCTTCCCCGTCGACACCACCGTCGACGTCTCCGCCCACACCGAATTCGACGCGCTCCTCCTCCCCGGCGGCGTCGCCAACCCCGACTACCTGCGCACCCAGCCCAACGCCGTCGCCTTCACCAAGGCCTTCTTCGACGCCGGCAAGCCCGTCGCCGTCATCTGCCACGGCCCCTGGACCCTCATCGAGGCCGACGTCGTCCGCGGCCGCACCCTCACCTCCTGGCCCAGCCTCCGGACCGATTTGCGCAACGCCGGAGCGACCTGGGTCGACGAAGAGGTCGAGATCTGCGACGCCGGCCCCAACCTGCTCGTCAGCAGCCGCAAACCCGGCGACCTCAAGGCTTTCCGCCAGGCCGCCGTCGAGGCCTTCGCCCGCTGACCGGGAGGCCATGGTCTAGACCTCTGACCTAGACCATTCGGTGAACCTTGGACGACCGCATCCTGCACGAATATCCGTACCAACGAGTAACTAAGTACGGTTGTGACGTGACCCGTCGAGCGAAGATAGTCAGCACCATCGGCCCCGCCTGCTCCAGCACGGAACAGATCAACGCCCTCGTCGAAGCCGGCATCGACGTCGCCCGGCTCAACATGAGCCACGGCGAACACGCCGTCCACGAAGAGGTCTACCACCGGATCAGAGCCGCCGCCGAAGCCACCGGACGCGGCGTCGGCATCCTCGCCGACCTCCAGGGCCCCAAGATCCGCATCGGGCGCTTCCCCGACGGCCCCGTCCGCCTCACGCTCGGCGACGAGTTCACCATCACCACCGAAGACGTCCCCGGCACCCGCCGCGAAGCCTCCACCACCTACCAAGGCCTCCCCGGGGACGTCGGCCCCGGCGACACCATCCTCATCGACGACGGCCGCGTCGCCCTCGACGTCACCGCCGTCGACGGCCCCCGCGTCCGCACCACCGTCAAAGTCGGCGGCATGGTCTCCGACAACAAAGGACTCAACCTCCCCGGCGTCCACGTCTCCGTCCCCGCCCTCACCGAAAAAGACGAAACCGACCTCCGCTGGGCCCTGCGCCTCGGCGTCGACCTCGTCGCCCTCTCCTTCGTCCGCACCCCCGCCGACGCCGACATCTGCTACCAGATCATGGAAGAAGAAGGCGTCCGCGTCCCCCTCATCGGCAAGATCGAAAAACCCCAGGCCGTCGAACTCCTCCCCGACATCGTCGCCGCCTTCGACGGCATCATGGTCGCCCGCGGCGACCTCGGCGTCGAACTCCCCCTCGAACAGGTCCCGATGGTCCAGAAACGCGCCATCGAACTCTGCCGCGAGAAAGCCCGGCCCGTCATCGTCGCCACCCAGATGCTCGAATCCATGATCTCCGCGCCCCGCCCCACCCGCGCCGAGACCTCCGACGTCGCCAACGCCGTCTTCGAAGGCGCCGACGCCGTCATGCTCTCCGGCGAGACCAGCGTCGGCCAGTACCCCATCGAATCCGTCCGCACCATGAGCCGCATCGTGGAGACCGCCGAGCAGGCCACCCTGCACGCCACCCACACCCTGCAGCGCATGCCCGAGACCGTCGGCGGCGCCATCGCCCGCGCCGCCGCCGAGGTCGGCGCGATCGTCGGCGCCGAGGCCCTCGCCGCCTTCACCATGTCCGGCGAGACCGCCCGCCGCCTGTCCCGCTACCGCTCGCCGATCCCGCTGCTCGCCTTCACCTCGGTGCCCGCCGTCCGCGGCCGGCTCGCGCACGTCTGGGGCGTCGAGACCTTCATCGTCCCCCAGGTCGACCACACCGACGCGATGTTCCGCCAGGTCGAGCAGGCCCTCCTCGAACTCGGCCGCTGCCAGAAGGGCGACAAGGTCGTCGTCGTCGCCGGCTCGCCCCCCGGCACCCCCGGCTCGACCAACGCCCTCCAGGTCCTCAACATCGGCGAAGGCCACTGACACCCGCCGCCGACCGGCCGCCCCGACCCGGGCGGCCCGGCCGGCGCCCGCCGGGACAAGCGTTGATTACCGGCCGGTCTCATTTCCACGACGCTCCGGCCACCACGCCAGCCGTCAGTACTTGGCCCCCACGAACTCATCGAGCCGAGCCACCGCCTCCCGCTTCGCGATGGAGATGTTCTCCGCGTTCATCTGCGTCCACGGGATCCCGAGGCGGTCGAGCGCGTCGGTGAAGAGCCGCTGGATGTCGAGCGAGACGTTGGTGAAGTTGTAGCGGGGATACTCGTACCACCGATCCCCGCCCTTGAGCGGCCTCCGCACGCGGTTCATGCTCCGGCATCCGTCAGAGTGGATCAGCCCCCGGATGAACTCCTCGGTGTACTGATCTGTGATCTCCCGCTGCCACCCGGCCAGCTCGATCTTCCGCGTGTGCTTGCGCCCCGGCCCATGCTGCGGGAACAGGCACGGCCAGTGCTTCGACTGGCTGTTCACATCGACCGCCCCGGGAGTCGGGCGCCGGGCGACCTTGGATAGCGGCATGACGGTCGCCATCGCCTGCTCTGCGGCGTCGATGAGACCGGGCCAGGCGGCACAACACGTCGAGGTGAGCCGATAGCACCCCTTGGTCGTGGCCACGATGTGGCCGTCGCCAGGTACAGGCCGAGCAGGTAGGCGTAACTCTGGCTGTCGAGAGGGCGGCCGAAGCAACGAGGACAGTCCCGTTTAATGCGGCCGTCGGATCTTGCGAGGAGGGATTCTGCCTGTTCGGAAGGGGTGCCGCCAGCCGAAGGGCGGGTGCCGTGCGCGGGGGCGGCGATTCCCAGCTCGGCTCGCCAACGACGGAGCGTCTTCACATGGACCTTCCACTCGGCGGCGATCTCGTGGTCCGTCTTGGCAGGCGAAGCGAGCTGGCGGCGCAGCTCTTCGTGGTCGTTCATGTTCATGGAGTGATGCTCTCGCCAGGGTCTGACAAAAGCATGAGCGGACGGAGCGCAGCATGCGACCAGAGCCACCTTGGTGGGCCGAGAGGGCGTTAGCTGGTGCGGTGGCCGACCAATCAAGCTTGCGGGCCGGCCTCGCCGAACGCGATACGCGGCAACCTCGAGGCAACCAGGTGGGGTATGCGAGTTGGAACCAGTGCCGGGAGAACCCCGGAGTGGGTGAGATGTCGCTTATGGAAGGAAGTGCCCCGAGTGGGATTCGAACCCACACTTTATGGCTTTTGAGACCATGGCCTCTTCCGTTGGGCTATCGGGGCAATTGTCCGCTTGATGCGCGGTCTTCTCCCCAGACGGGTCGGGGGAGGGGTGACAGGGACCAGGGTAGCGGGTTTCGGTAGGGTCGGGGGCGTGGAGAGCGCTCGGCGAGTTGTGATCGCGGAAGACGAGGCCCTGATCCGGCTGGACCTGAAGGAGATGCTGCAGGAGGACGGCTACGAGGTCGTGGGGGAGGCCGGGGACGGGGAGACCGCCGTCCGGCTGGCCGGCGAGCTCAAGCCCGACCTGGTGATCCTGGACGTGAAGATGCCCGTCCTGGACGGCATCTCCGCGGCGGAGCGGATCTCGGCGGACCGGATCGCGCCGGTCGTGATCCTGACGGCGTTCTCCCAGCGCGAGCTCGTCCAGCGGGCGACGGAGGCGGGCGCGATGGCCTACCTCGTCAAGCCGTTCGCCAAGACCGACCTGACGCCCGCCATCGAGATGGCGGTGAGCCGGTACACCGAGCTGCGGGCGCTGGAGGCGGAGGTCGCCGGGCTGCAGGAGCGGCTGGAGACCCGCAAGGTGGTGGACCGGGCCAAGGGGCTGCTGCAGGAGGCGCACGGCTGGTCCGAGCCCGAGGCGTTCCGGTGGATCCAGAAGACCTCGATGGACCGCAGGCTCACGATGCGGGCCGTCGCGGAGGCCGTGGTGGCGGGCGCCACCGGGAGCGCGGGCGGCGGCGCGAACGGCGCGGGCGAGTCGCCCGCGGGCTGACCGCCTGCCCTGTCATCCGGTGCGTTGTCAAGATCCAATGCGCCTGTGCCGGACCGGCCATGGTAAGCACGCTCCGTAATCGTCCCTGGCAAGACGGGGGAACGGATGGGCACGGGGGCGTAACGAAGCAATAACCCTTCGATCCGGGGGTGCTGTTCTGGGTCGGGTCGACGGTGTACGACATAGCTGGTCCCCGCGTGACCGATATCTCCTCCCCGGGAGCGGTCGGTGCCGGGGCATGACTCGTACCCGATCCGGTGCGGATCCGGATGTGAAAGGTTGGGCACCTTGCGGCGCAACAGGATGAGGGTGACCGGCGCGATCGCGCTTGGTGCGGTGGCGCTGGGCGCCGCCGCGTGCGGCTCGGGAGACAGCGGCGGGGGAGGGGATCTGACGATCGCCTACATCGGTGTCCAGACCGGCGACAACTCCCCTGAGCTGGGGATCAACATCTCCAACGGGGTGAAGCTGGCGATCGACCAGTACAACGCCTCGAACCCCAAGAAGAAGGTCAAGTTCAAGATCTACGACACCAAGGGCGACCCGGCCGTCGCGCCCGGCCAGGTGCAGAAGGCGATCGACGACGACGTGACCGCGGTCGTCGGCCCGGTGTTCTCCGGCGAGTCCAAGGCCACGGTGCCGAGCCTGGAGGAGGCGGAGATCCCGAACATCTCCCCCTCGGCGACCTCGACCGCGCTCGGTAAGAACGGCTGGAAGTTCTGGCACCGGCTGATCTCGAACGACGACGCGCAGGGGCAGGTGGACGGCGACTTCATCGTGAAGACGCTGGGCGCCAAGAAGGTCTTCGTCATCGACGACAACCAGGAGTACAGCGTCGGCCTGGCCGACAAGGTGTTCTCCTCGGTGCAGGCGGCGGGCGTGACCCCGCAGCGCGACAAGATCGACCCGAAGGCGACCGACTACTCCAGCACGGTCAACAAGGTGAAGGCGGCCAAGCCGGACGCGATCTTCTTCGGCGGGTACTACAACGGCGGCGACAAGCTGCTCAAGCAGCTGCGCGACGGCGGTGTGACCGCGAAGTTCGTGTCGGACGACGGTGCGCTGGACCAGAAGCTGATCGACGGCGCCGGCGCGAAGCAGGCGGAGGGCGCGCTGGTGTCGTGCGCGTGCCAGTCGATCAACCCGACGGCGGACAACCCGGCGGTCGCGAAGTTCATCAACGACTACAAGGCCGCGTTCCACAAGGATCAGGGAACGTACTCGGCCGAGGGTTACGACGCGACGAACGCGATTCTGGACGCCTTCAAGGCGGGCAAGACGACGACCGAGGACGTCAACGACTACCTGAAGACGGTGAACTTCCAGGGCGTGTCGAAGCCGGTCAAGTTCGAGGCGAACGGCGAGATCCAGGTCAAGACGATCTACATGTTCCAGGTGGTGGACGGGAAGCTGAAGTTCCTGGGCGACGCCTCCAAGGTCAAGCCCGAGTGAGCTAGGCCCGCCACGACGCAGGACGGACGCCGGTCCTCCGGCGCGGGGCGGGAGCGCCACAGCGCTCCCGTCCCCTCTTTCTTGAGGAACCCTCTGTGCTCCACGATTTCACATCCCAGTTCTGGGCGAACACGGTCGACGGGCTGACCGTCGGTTCGATCTACGCGCTGGTCGCGCTCGGCTACACGATGGTCTATGGCGTGCTCCGGCTCATCAACTTCGCCCATTCCGAAATCTTCATGATCGGCACGTTCGGCGGGCTGACCCTGATCCAGGTGGTCGGCTTCGACAACGGGCCCTATACCGGTATCGCCCTGGTGGGCGTGCTGCTGGCGTGCCTGGTGGCGTCGATGGTCGCCTCGGGCGGGGCGGCGCTGCTGCTGGAGCTGGTGGCGTACCGGCCGCTGCGCCGCAAGGGGGCGTCGCGGCTGGCGGCGCTGATCTCGGCGATCGGCGCGTCGCTGTTCTTGCAGGAGCTGTTCGCGACGACGGTGATCCCGCATTTCTTCGGGCACGGCGGTGGCCGTGACCCGATTCATGTGCCGGATCTGCTGAAGAAGGACACGCTGTTCTCGATCGGTTCGGGGGACGTCCGCAACGACAAGTTGCTGATCTTCGTCGCGGCGATCGTGATGATGGTGATCCTGGACCGGTTCGTGAACGCTTCGAAGCTCGGCCGGGGTATCCGGGCGACGGCGCAGGATCCCGAGACGGCGGTGCTGCTCGGGGTGAACATCGACCGGGTCGTCGTGGTGACGTTCGTGGTCGGCGGGCTGATGGCGGGGGCGGCGGGGTTCTTCTTCGCGCTGCTCTACCAGCAGACGATGTTCAACATCGGGTTCATTCTCGGCATCAAGGCGTTCACGGCCGCGGTGCTCGGCGGTATCGGGAACCTGCGCGGCGCGCTCGTCGGCGGGTTCACGCTGGGGCTGATCGAGAACTACGGTGGCTCCATCTTCGGCTCCGAGTGGAAGGACGTGATCGCGTTCACGCTTCTCGTGGTCATTCTCCTGTTCCGTCCCACCGGCATTCTCGGTGAGTCTCTCCAGCAGGCGCGCGCATGAGCGAGAACATGAAGAAGTCAGCGAGTACGGCGGGGTGGCGCGGTGCGCTGTCCGGGCCGTTGGAGTCCGTTCGGACGCATTGGGACCGGGCGCCGGGCTGGGAGCGGTGGGCGGTCTACGTCCTGCTGGTCGTGGGGGCGCTGTTCCTGCCGTATGAGGGGCTGGCGCCGATCATGTCGCCGGAGTCGGCGTGGGACACGATCCTGTTCTATCCGATCGGGATCTATGTGCTGCTGGCGCTGGGTCTGAACGTGGTGATCGGGTACGCCGGCATGCTCGACCTGGGGTATGTGGCGTTCTGGGCGATCGGCGCGTACACGATGGCGACGATGGCGGTGAAGCACGGGATCGGGTTCTGGCCGCTGCTGCCGTGCGGGATCGTGCTGGCGGCGGTGTCGGGGGTGATCCTGGGGGCGCCGACGCTGCGGTTGCGCGGTGACTATCTGGCGATCGTGACGCTGGGGTTCGGGGAGATCGTCCGGAAGGTCGCGGAGAACACGAACTGGCTGGGCGGGACGCGGGGGATCAACAACATTCCGCATCCGCCGAGCCATGAGGGCGTGTGGTTGTTCGGGGTGGACCTGTTCACGTACAAGATCAGGGACGCGCGGCCGTACTACTACCTGCTGGTCGCGGTGATCGTGGTCGTGATCATCTTCTCGAAGCGGCTGGAGGCGTCGCGGATCGGGCGGTCGTGGACGGCGATCCGGGAGGACGAGGACGCGGCCGAGATCATGGGTGTGCCGACGTTCAAGTTCAAGCTGCTGTCGTTCGCGACGGGCGCGGCGATCGGCGGGGCGGCGGGTGTCGTGTTCGCGGCGAAGACGAGTTATGTGGCGCCGGCGAACTTCCCGTTCCTGCTGTCGGCGACGATCCTGGCGGCGGTGGTGCTGGGCGGTGCCGGCAACATCCCGGGCGTGGTCGTGGGGGCGTTCCTGGTGGCGTGGCTGCCGGAGCGGTTCCGCGGGCTGGCCGACTACCGTGACCTGGCGTTCGGCGCGATCCTGGTGGCGATGATGATCTTCCGTCCGGAGGGGTTGATCCCGTCGAGGCAGCGCAAGGCCGAGATGGCCGAGGGCGGCGGAGGGATGGGCCATATGGGCGCCGAGGTCGACACGTCCGGTTCGGAGGCCGAGGTGGGGAGCAGATGAGCGAGGTGTCGGGTGCCGCGGCCGGGGCCGGCGGCGTCCTGCTCGAGCTGTCGCAGGTGACGATGCGGTTCGGTGGTGTCGTCGCGCTGAACGCGGTGGATCTGACGGTCCGCGAGGGCGAGATCTTCGCGCTGATCGGGCCGAACGGCGCGGGCAAGACGACGGTGTTCAACACGGTGACCGGGGTGTACCGGCCGACGTCGGGTGAGATCAGGTTCGCGGGGGGCCGGTTGAACGGCCTGAAGCGGTACCAGGTGACCAAGCGCGGTGTGGCGCGGACGTTCCAGAACATCCGGCTGTTCCCGAACATGACGGCTGAGCAGAACGTGCAGGTGGGCGCGGACGCGCATCACAACGCGGGGCTGATCAGCGTGACGTTCGGGCTGCCGCGGCACCGGCGTGCCGAGCGTGAGGGCAAGGCGCTGGCGCGGGAACTGCTGGACTTCGTCGGGGTGTCTCATCGGACGCACGACATGGCGAAGAACCTGCCGTACGGCGACCAGCGGCGGCTGGAGATCGCGCGTGCGCTGGCGACGGATCCGAAGCTGCTGCTGCTGGACGAGCCGGCGGCGGGGATGAACCCGGCGGAGAAGATCGCGCTGATGGAGCTGATCCGCAAGATCCGTGACAGCGGGCGGACGGTGCTGCTGATCGAGCACGACATGGGCCTGGTGATGGGGATCAGCGACCGTGTCGCGGTGCTGGACTTCGGACAGAAGATCGCCGATGGGCTGCCCGCCGAGGTGCAGAACGACCCGAAGGTGATCGAGGCGTACCTGGGGGCTCCGGTCGATGCTTCTTGAACTGAAGGACGTGCACGTCCACTACGGCAAGATCGAGGCGCTGAAGGGCGTGTCGCTGCAGGTGGACGAGGGTGAGATCGTCTCGCTGATCGGCGGGAACGGCGCGGGGAAGACGACCACGCTGAAGACGATCTCGGGGCTGCGGTCGTGCTCGTCGGGGTCGGTGTTCTTCGACGGCGCCGACATCGGGTCGATGCCGGGGCACAAGCGGGTGCTGGCGGGCATCGGGCAGGCGCCGGAGGGCCGGGGGATCTTCCCGGGCATGTCGGTGCACGAGAACCTGCTGATGGGCGCGTACGCGCGCAAGGACGACCATTCCAAGGAGCTGGCGGAGGCGTACGAGCTGTTCCCGCGGCTGGCGGAGCGGCGTTCGCAGGCGGCGGGCACGATGTCGGGCGGGGAGCAGCAGATGCTGGCGATCGGCCGGGCGCTGCTGTCGAAGCCGAAGGTGCTGCTGCTGGACGAGCCGTCGATGGGGCTGGCGCCGATGCTGGTGCAGCAGATCTTCTCGATCATCGAGGAGATCAACCGGCGGGGGACGACGGTCCTGCTGGTGGAGCAGAACGCGCAGCAGGCGCTGCGGCTGGCGGATCGGGCGTACGTGCTGGAGACGGGCCGGATCGTGCGGTCGGCTCCGGCGTCGGAGCTGCTGGACGATCCGCAGGTGCGGGCGGCGTATCTGGGCGGTGACGTCGGTGACGCGGCTCCGGCCGGCGCCGCGGCGGCCGAGGCGGAGGCCGGGACGGTCGCGCTCGGCAAGGGCGAGGCGGCCGAGACCAAGCCCGAGGCCGGCGGGGCCGGGCCGGAGGCCGGGAAGGCGGACGGCGAGTAGGAGACCGGTAGGGCGTCCCAGTGCGACCCCGGGGCGGGGCCGCCGTTCACCGCAACGGCAGCTCGGCTCCGGGGTCGTGCTGTAGCGGGACGCCGAGTTCGTCGGTGGGGTCGGCGTAGAGCCGCAGTGCCGTGATCCGCGCGTCCTTGGGGATGTCGTACATGAGGTCGAACTCGAGGCGGTCGTGGGAGCCGAGTTCGATGTCGGTGGGCTGCCGTTTGACCCGCATCGCGTTGACGTCGGGCGGGTAGGCGCCGCGGGAGGTGACGAGCAGCTGCCGGTCGAGGTCGATCTTGTGGAAGGTGGCGTAGCGGTTCTCGGCGAGCATGCGGACGCGGGCGAAGCCGCCGAGGCGGGACGGCAGGTCGGCGTGGCTGCCGGTGATGGTGGTGAGCCCGGAGCTGAGGCCGATCGCGGCGAACGCGATGTGCCCGTCGGTCACCTCGCGGTAGGGGAGGGGGTGCTCGCCGTCGCGGACGGCGCGGGCGGGGACGCGGTAGTGGTCGTCGTCGTGGCCGCCGCAGGCGGGTGCCAGCGGGAGCAGCGCGGTGAGGGTGAGGAGGGCGGCGGAGCGCCGTCGCGCGGTGCGGGGGCGTCCTGCCGATGGGGGCCGCATGATCGGCACGGTAGGGCGGTGCCGGCGGCGCCCGCCAGGTCGCGGGGCGTCCTGGGACCGTCCCGTGATCTGTGCGGCGGCTCCGGGACGTGCCGGGCCTGGGATCACCTTTGGGGCCGCACGGCCCTCGCGGGCGCGTGCGTTGTCTACTCGGTGATCCCAGGCCGTTCCGATCCACGCTACAGACCCCGGCCGGTCGATCGCAAAGAAAGCCGCGGATCGGGCGCGCGGCGGGACGGCGTCTCACGAGGCCGGACGCCCGCGCGCCCCCGGCGGTGGCGCGTCCGGGTCAGGTCGCGGGCGCGTCGCGGAGCATGCAGGTGAGGCGGGCGGTGCAGACCCGGCGGTCCTGCTCGTCGGTGATGACGATGTCGTAGGTGGCGAGGGTGCGGCCGCCGTGCGCGCGGGTGGCGACGCCGGTGACGTAGCCCTCGGTCGCGGACCGGTGGTGGGTGGCGTTGAGCTCGATGCCGACGGCGATGCGGCCCGGCCCGGCGTGCATCGCCGATCCGGCGGATCCGAGCGTCTCGGCGAGCACGCAGGACGCGCCGCCGTGCAGCAGCCCGTAGGGCTGGGTGTTGCCCTTGACGGGCATGCGGCCGACGACGCGTTCGGCGGACACCTCCAGGTACTCCACGCCCATCGCCTTGGCCAGGTCGCCGCGGGACTCGATCCCCTCTCCGGAGAGGATCCTCGCGGCCATGTCGTCCCGGCTCAGGTCGTCGGTGTCGCTCACTTACGCCTCCACGAAACTGTCGTACGCGCAGACTAGAGTCCTGGTGTGGCGAACGAACCAGCGACCCCTGACAAGCGCGACCGGCTCCTCCTGCTCGACGGGCATTCCCTGGCCTACCGCGCGTTCTTCGCGCTGCCGGTGGAGAACTTCTCCACCACCGACGGGCAGCCGACGAACGCGGTGTACGGCTTCACCTCGATGCTCATCAACGTCCTGCGCGACGAGCAGCCCACCCATATCGCGGTGGCGTTCGACCGCAGCGAGCCGACCTTCCGGCACGAGCAGTACGTGGAGTACAAGGCGGGGCGGGCCAAGACGCCCGACGAGTTCCGCAGCCAGGTCAGCCTGATCTTCGAGGTGCTGGACGCGCTGCGCATCCCGCGGATGTCGGTCGCGGGGTTCGAGGCCGACGACATCATCGCCACGCTGTCGGTGCAGGCCACCGAGGCCGGCCTGGACACCCTGGTCGTCACCGGCGACCGGGACGCGTTCCAGCTCGTCAACGAGCACGTCACGATCCTCTACCCGGTGAAGGGCGTTTCGGAGCTGGCCCGGATGGACCCGGCCGCCGTCGAGGCCAAGTACGGGGTGCCGCCCGAGCGGTACCGGGAGCTGGCGGCGCTGGTCGGGGAGAGCAGCGACAACCTGCCGGGCGTGCCCGGGGTCGGCCCGAAGACCGCCGCCAAGTGGCTGACCAAGTACGGCGACCTCGACACCCTCGTCGCGAAGGTCGACGAGATCAAGGGCAAGGCCGGCGACAACCTGCGCGAGCACCTGGCCGGGGTGCTGCGCAACCAGCAGATCAACAAGCTCGACACCAGCGTCGGGCTGGAGCTGACGCCGCCGCAGCTGACCATGGGGCAGTGGGACCGCGACGAGATCCACACCCTGTTCGACTCGCTGCAGTTCCGGGTGCTGCGCGAGCGGCTGTACTCCTCGCTGTCGGCTGCCGAGCCGGAGGCCGACGAGGGTTTCGAGGTGCAGGTGGACGCGCTGGAGCCGGGCGCGCTCGGCGCCTGGCTGGACGCCAACGCCGGCGGCCGCCTCGGCGTCGCCGTCACCGGCTCGTGGGGCCGGGGCACCGGCGAGATCACCGCGCTGGCGCTGGCGTCCAAGGACGGGCCCGCCGTCCACCTCGACCCCGCGGAGCTGATCGAGGACGACGAGCGCGCGCTCGCGGCGTTCCTCGCCGACCCGTCCCGCCCGAAGGCGATCCACGAGGCGAAGGGCCCGATGCTGGCGCTGGCCGCGCGCGGCATGGCGCTCGCCGGCGTCACCAGCGACACCGCGCTGGCCGCCTACCTGGCGCTGCCCGGGCAGCGCACGTTCGACCTCGCCGACCTGGTCCTGCGGTACCTGCACAGGGAGCTGCGCAGCGAGACCGAGGACTCCGGGCAGCTGACCCTGGACGGGTCCGGCGAGGAGGAGGCCGCCGAGGCCCTCGCCGTCCGCGCCCGCGCCGTCACCGAGCTCGCCGACGTCCTCGACAAGGACCTGGACAAGCGCGGCGCGACCCGGCTGCTGCACGAGGTGGAGCTGCCGCTCGTGCGGGTGCTGGCCGACATGGAGCGCGCGGGCATCGCCGTCGACGCCGACCACCTCGCCGGCCTGTCGGCGTCGCTCGGCGGGCAGGTGAAGGAGCAGGAGCAGCTGGCGCACGCCGCGGTCGGGCACGAGTTCAACCTCGGCTCGCCCAAGCAGGTGCAGCAGGTGCTGTTCGACGAGCTGAACCTGCCGAAGACCAAGCGCACCAAGACCGGTTACACCACCGACTCCGAGGCCCTCACCACCCTGCTGGAGAAGGACGGCCACCCGGTCCTGGAGCACATCCTGCGCTGGCGGGAGGTCGCCAAGCTGAAGAGCATCGTCGACTCGCTGATCCCGATGGCCGACGACGCGGGCCGCATCCACACCACGTTCAACCAGATGATCGCGGCGACGGGGCGGCTGTCGTCCACCGACCCGAACCTGCAGAACATCCCGATCCGCACCGCCGAGGGGCGGCAGATCCGCGAGGCGTTCGTGGTCGGCGGCGGGTTCGAGTCGCTGCTGACCGCCGACTACTCCCAGATCGAGCTGCGGATCATGGCGCACCTGTCGGAGGACGAGGCGCTGCTGGAGGCGTTCGGCACCGGCGCCGACTTCCACACCATCACCGCGTCCCGGGTGTTCGGGCTGCCGCCCGAGCAGATCGACTCCGAGCTGCGCGCCCGCATCAAGGCGATGAACTACGGCCTGGCGTACGGGCTGTCGGCCTATGGGCTGTCGCAGCAGCTGCGGATCTCCCCGGACGAGGCGCGCGGCCTGATGGAGGAGTACTTCCAGCAGTTCGGCGGCGTCCGCGACTACCTGCGCGACATCGTCGCCAAGGCCCGCCAGGACGGCTACACCGAGACGATCCTCGGCCGCCGCCGCTACCTGCCCGACCTGAACTCCGACAACCGGCAGCGCCGCGAGATGGCCGAGCGGATGGCGCTCAACGCCCCCATCCAGGGCTCCGCCGCCGACATCATCAAGGTCGCGAGCCTCAACGTCGACCGGGCGCTGCGCGAGGCCGGGCTGACCTCCCGGATGCTGCTGCAGGTCCACGACGAGCTGGTGTTCGAGGTCGCCGCCGGCGAGCTCGACGAGCTCACCGCGCTCGTCCGCGACCAGATGGCCGGCGCCTACGCCCTCCGCGCGCCCCTCAGCGTCTCCATGGGCACGGGCCGCACCTGGCAGGACGCGGCGCATTGATTCAATCTCGGCCCAAGGGGCTCGCCTGGCGGCTCGCCACTTGACCGATCTTGGGCGAGCGCGAACTCGCTTCGTGAGCTTCCCGGCGGGGGCTCGCCTTCGGCGTCGCCCCCGCCGGTCGGATAACGCGCTCGCGTGCAAGCTGAGCGCGGCGGCCGAGGCGGCCCCGTCCGTGTTCGGGTGCATCGCGTTCGTGTGTGCGCGGGGCATTTTTTCATGGCGGCGCCGGGGGTGCCGCGGGCGGGGTGTCCGTGTTTACCGGGGGGTTTCGTACTTGGTGTGATCCGGGGCGGCGGTGGAGGGGTCTGTGGAGATCATTCGGGTACGCCGGTGGGTGTCCGTCGATGTCCGGGGGGTCGTACGCTGTCCCCCTGGTCCTGTTCGGGTCTACCGGCGAGGGAAACGTGCCTCTCCTTCACAAGATCGCTGGAGTTGTGGTCGTCTGCGCCGTGATCCTGGGGCTGGTGCTGCCAGGGGAGCGGCGCGAGCGCGACAGGGCCGCCGCGGCGGCGCGGGCCGGGGCCACCGCGCGGGCCGCGAGCGAGGGCCGGCCGGCCGGGACGGC
>NZ_WBMS02000076.1 GCF_008923205.2 Actinomadura physcomitrii
ACAACGCCGCCGGCGCCGCCGACAGGCTCGCACGGATCAACGTCCGCGACCTGGCCGACGCACTCAAAGCAAACCCCGCTGCCGCCTCAGCTTCAGCCGCCGCTGCCGCACCTACCGCGGCAGGAGGACCCCCAGGACCAGCGGTGCAGGCCCAACCCACCACACCCGGGCCACCACCAGCCGCCCTCCCGACCGACGGAGGCGACATCCCCCGCACCTTCATCCATCAACCTCCCCTCCGCCACGAGCCGCAACCCGTCGCCGTCGGCCACGTCGGCCGACCCAAGGCCGTGGACGCGCACTCGCCACCTGAAGCGGCGGTATCCCCGATCAGTGCAGCCTCGGACGCTCCGAGAGCCGCGTCCGGACTCCCCATGGGGAATGGCCCCGGCACCGGCCAGCCCCCCGCACGTATGACCGCCGGACCGCGCGAAACCCTCGGACCCGGCCCGTCCACGCACAACCCTTCTGCGAACGGCCCTTCCCAGGCCGCGCACGAGCGCGGCGCCCCGCCGCCACCGGAGAGCGCGGCCTACGTCAGTGGCCGTGACTCCGGCGTCCCGCACGCGATGGAGCGGCCCCCCAGAACCACGACAAGCCGCCCAGAAGGCGAAAACCCCAAACCCGGCCACCCTGGCAGCGAACAACCAACAAAGGCGTCTGAAGCAACGCCCCCGGCCACAGGCCGGACGCCGGAACAACTCGCCCAGTCTCCGCGTACCGCCGCCCAACCCCAGACGTCCCACACCGATTCCGCTACGGCAGGCACAGGAGACGTTCGCGGTGTTGGTGGTGCAAGAGAGGATGGAGCCCTCCCGTCGGCGCAGGAGTTGCAAGCGCGCGGACGTGAGATCTTCGATCGGCTCGGTGCGAATGCCCCAGTGGTCGACTTCGCAACAGAGCCAATTCATCCGCGCGCGCAACATGATATCAATGAGCGGATTCTGAAACCCTTGGTCACCGAATATCCAGGTGTTGCTAAGCGACTGGAATTCATCGGCACGCGTGAGTTTCCGCCAGGTGACGATCGACTGGCCGCTGCCTTTCCAGGAGAACGGGGGCGTATCTATTTCAACCCCAACGTTCTGAAGGCGCCGATCGCAGAACAGTCGATAGAAAATTTCCATGTCCTACCCACTGTCAATGTAGTGGGAATTGGGACTCATGAGCTCGGTCACATCATATTCGGGCTGGCTCGTGAACAACCGCAGATAGTCGCCGAACTGGAAAGTGTGATAGGTGAGGCGCTGGGGTCCCAATCTTCTTTTCGGCTTCTTGAATGGTCGAGTGGCCCGCTTAGAAGCTACCGTTCATTGGTTGCAACGCGATTTTTCCATCCTCTCACTAAGGGTGGCTTCGGGCCGCTCCAGGGTATGAGAATTAAAAGGGCCTTGAGTGAAATCGGGAGCTCAAACGCGCATGAACTGATAGCCGAGGCATTTTGCGAGTATCGGTTGGCGGAGAGTCCGCGTCCGCTCGCGTTGGCCGTCGGCCGGGTAATCGACCGTCACTTCAACGTCGACACTCGATTCTCGGGATCGTCTCCGTCGCTTCCGCACGTGGAGCCTCGCCCATCGGCCCCCAGGGCCGCTGCTCGCGATACTGCTCCGATGATTCCGGGTTCGGCCACCGGGCCTGTTCCGTCCACCTCGGCAGCGGGGGCGTCCGTTGAACCGGCCCCTCCGGCCCCTGACCTGGTTCCACCGGACGTACCGCTAGGCCGATCCGTTGGCACGAAACCCGGCCAACCGCCTGGCATGCCGGAGACCGGTCGCCCAAGCTCAGCCATGCCTTCCCAAGATGAACCGGCCGTTCATTCGCCGCCGGATATCGTCGGGAGACGTGTTGCGGCCGAGCGCCCGGCGGCGGAAACTCCGCGGGTGCCGGCCCCTGAGCCATCAGACGCGGTCGCGCACGTTCCCCATGGTGATGAGCCACCGCGCTCAGGGAATGCCAAGCCACCTGAGGTGCAACGTCCTGCATCCGACCCTTCGCCTGAGACGCGCATGCGGGACCAGTATGGCGAGTCGCTGAGCGAGACCACCTCCGATGCAGTCCGTCCCGAACGTGTGGACCCACGCTTGCACTACGGCTGGTATGAGGACGACCGCTCCGCGGCAGGAACCAGGGGCGAGGCCTCGTCCGGCGGATCGGAGGCGTCGCCGGGCCATCCCGCTGCTTCCGAGGCACGTCCTGGCTCGGAAGTATTGGGAGATGCGCCTCAAGAAGGCGGTCCTCTTCCTGGCGGCGAACTCGAAACCGCTGATCCGACCAAGCCGAGGCCGCTTCATCAGGACGAGGTCGAACCCGGCGAGGCAGCCGCCCCGTCCGGTGACCAGGTCGCTCCTTGGTCGCCTGGTGAGGAAGCCGGCGCTCCAGCGGGCGACAAGCCACCCGAGACGCAGCCGCCGGCATCGGGTCGAACGCCTGAGCCTCGCACCGCAGAATGGCAAGGCAGAGGCGACACCGACGCGGTCGGCCACCCGCATTCGGACCCGCGCAGCCATTACGTCCGGGACGAATCTGACCCTTTCACTGACGCCGGCACCAAAACTGCGGACCCGGCAGAAGGACTCGAGAATGCGGGTGCGCGCAGCGGGCAGGCCAGCGTTGCTGAACCGGGCGCCGGTGGTTCATCGCATGACCATTCCTCCGATGCAGAGCTCGGTACACCGGATGATGCTGCGTCTGCCCGCACCGCTTCAGCCCATGAGCCGCATACCGGACCAGAGAATTTCAAGCAGTTCCTGAGCGATGCCGAAGGCGAAGCATACGGTGAGAGTCGGCTGGGGCACGTGTTCCGTGACCTGCCCTCGCAGGTGCGCGATGCGGTGTACCGATATGCGTCAAACCATAAGTACGGCTTGATGATACGTGATTATGTAAGGGATCCGGGAAGGATGGTGCAATGGTTTGACGATTTGCAGTTTGGGCATCGGCAAGTGAAATGGCTGACTGCGCTAAATGATGGCGAAATGCCGTCCATAGCAAAATTGGAAGAGTTGTCTAGTAGACCGAGTGGGCTGACCGATTATGATAGGCGACTCATTCAATCCATTCTTGACTCCGAAAATCCCTCGGCCTTTCTGTGCTTGGTGGAAGATCTGGATTGCGAATGCGCTAAAATGGAGTTCCTGTTCGGTGGAGGAACTATTGACGCCTTCCTTCGTTATGTCGAGCACCTTGATGAAGCCACGCGTCATTTACTTCCGGAGCCGATTGAGGCGATTCGAGGGCTGGATGATGTTAAATGGATGGTGGATGGCCAAGGGGTTCGGCTCGGTGATCGGAACCCGCAGATTCTTGAAGGTACGGTGCAGACCTCCCCGGGACCCATGTCGAGTTCATTGGGAGTTACGCCGGGAACAAAAGCTGGCATTCATTCATTTCTTCTGCATCTGCGCTTGCCGGAAGGAGCGCAAGGGATCTGGCTTGGCCGCCAGGTTGACTTCCCCCACGAGCGGGAGCTTCTCCTCCCTCGGGGTACAAGGTATCGCATTATAAAAGTCGTCCGAGCGCTGGAAAGAGAGGCCTCTGCTCCCCCAGGGTTCGAAGGGTCCATCTATGACATCTGGGCCGAGGTCATTCCACCGGAAAGGCCCGGCCATCATTTGGAAACCGGAGGAAGAGCGGCCGGATGATCACATCGAGCGTCGCAGCTGACGCATCAGGGCGCGGTGCGTCGCAGAGTCCTCGGGGGCGGTCATCACGACCAGTTCCAGGCGGTCCGGTCCTGGCTGGAGGTAATTGGCGTACTCGAGGGTGAGCGGCCCCGCTTCCGGATGCATGAGCTTCTTGCGGCCGGTGTTCGGCCCCCGCACGTCGTGGCGTTCCCAGTTGTCGGCGAATGCTGGGCTCTGGGCGGCGAGGGTGTTGACCAGTTCGCTGCCGCGTCCGTTATGACCGTCTGCCGCGAGGGTGTCGCGGAGGCGGTGGGCGTTCCCCGCTGCGACCGCCTCCCAGTCCACGAAGAGGTCTTGGGCGCGAGGGTCGCAGAACGTGAACCAGGCCAGATTGCGCCGCCCGGCAGGCAGTTCTGAGAAGTCAGTGAGGAGCCACGCGGCCGCGTCGTTCCATGCCAGGACGTCCCGCAGCGGACTGACGACGTACGCCGGCCACGGCTGGACGGACCGCAGCAGCAGCCGCGTCGTCTCCGGAACGGCCGGCATACCAGAGGACGGTGCCGAGGGGGACGGACGCTCAGCGAGACGCCGAAGGTGACGGTGTTCGTCCCGGTCGAGGCGGAGAGCGGCGGCCAGGGCATCCACGATCTCGGGCGAAGGGCGGCGCTGCCGGCCCTGTTCAAGGCGGGTGTAGTACTCGGGACTGATACCTGCGAGCGTCGCCACCTCGGACCGGCGAAGGCCCGGGAGCCGCCGGACGCCGGTGGGGCTGAGTCCGGCGCCCTCCGGAGACAACCGTGCGCGCCGCGTCCGAAGGAAGTGCGCCAGCTCCGGCAAGCCACGTGCGGTCATGAGGACCAGTATCGATGCTCGCCGTTGGAAGCGCCCCATTGGAGGGTGGCCCTGCGAGGGCCTCCCCTCAGCGGTGTCTGGTTACCTGGACGCGTCGGCAGAAGGCTGGCGTCATGATCACAAAAACCCCCGCCCCACCAGCCAACGCACTTCCCCTCCCGTTGGCGGCTCTCAGTCTTGCGGCCGGGTTGGACGCCGGAGGCGTGGCCGTCATCAACAGCGCCCTACCCGCGATCGGTCGGCAGTTCTCCGTTTCCGCGCAGAGCCTGTCCTGGGCCGTCACCGGGTACGCTCTCGCGTTCGCCGGACTGCTCCTCGGTGGTGGCGCGCTGGCGGATCGATTCCCGCGTCGCCGGGTTCTGGTCTTCGGGCTCCTGGTGCTGGCGGCGGGAGCGGTGGTGTCCCTGACGGCCCCGGCGTTCTGGATGGTCGCGGCGGGACGTGTCGTGCAGGGAGCGGGTGCCGCAATCACGCTGCCCGCTGCCACAGCGTTGGTCACCGACGTGTATCCGGCGGGTACCGCGCGGACGTGGGCGCTTGGGATCTTTTCTTCGGCCCAAGCCGCCGCCTATGGATTGGGACTTGTGCTCGGCGGAGTCCTGACGAGCACAGGCGGATGGCGCTGGGTATTCGGCGTGCAGGCGTCCATCGCGTTCGCCGCCGTTGGAGCCGTCCAGCTGGTGCCATCCGCCCGCGTCGAACGGCCCGGACGTGTGGATGTACTCGGGGCGGGTTTTCTGACCGCGTCGATCGCGCTGCTTGTCCTTGGTGGAGACCTGGCTACGCAGGCCTCGGCTACGGCGGTGCCTGTGCTGGCGGTGGCGGTCAGCTTCGCGGCACTGTGGTGGTGGAGGGGCCGTGATGGGCGACCCGTCCTGCTCGACCGGGCATTGCTGCGGCTCGGTTCAGTCCGGCTGGCGGCCGGTGGTGCGGTCGCGTTCTATTTCTGTGTCACGGGGTCGCTGTTCTTCGTCCCGCTCTACCTGCAGAATGTCCGTGGCATGACGGCGGCCGCCTCGGGCCTGGGCATACTGCCGGTCAGCATCACGGTCGCGGGCACGGCGGCGCTCGTGGGACGGCTGATTCCCCGCTTCGGGTTGCGAACGATTCTCACCACCGGCCTGCTCCTCACCGGCGGCGGTGTCGGCCTTTGGTGCCTCACCGGCGAGCACAGCCGGTACTGGTGGCCGATCCTCGCAGGGCTGGTCATCACCGGTATCGGCCAGGGCATGGCGTTCCCCGCTCTTATGGCCACCGGCTTGCGGGACGTCCCGGAGTCCGCGCGCGCCACGGCCTCAGCGGTGACATCCACCGCCCTCCAGATCGGCAGCGGCATCGGGCCGGCGGTGCTGGTCGCGATCGGCGGAGGGAACACCGCGTTGTCTCTGGGGGGCTACCATGCGGCCTTCGCCGCTGCCGCCGCCGTGGTCGTGATCTCCGCCGCGATCGCAGCCGCCCGCGCCTGATCGTCATCGCGGTCATCACATACGTGTCACGCCGCATCGGCTCGGCGCCTACCGTGCTGGCGAATGTCGGGGCAGGGTGTTCGGCCGGTGCGGTCGTGGTCTCGGCGGTCACCGCGCGGTGCGAGGACCCACGCTCGTACCCCGGAAGGATAGCTGCGGCTACCCGGTAGCCGGCCTTGCTGACCGGCGTCCGTACGGCGCCGGGTTCCTCCAGAGCCTTTCGCCGGCGGCTGCGGCCAGCGCGCACATCTCATGTGGTTGGTCGGTGGTGACAGATCAGGGTGGCGGCGCTGGAATAGCCACCGGACGCTGAGGGCGTGCAAGCACGTCGCCTGGCAACCCTATGTCCGTCGGCGGGGCCTTTCCTCTGTTGTCAGGAAGGCGGATCCGTGGGGGCCACGCGCTCTAGCTTGGTCCAGCCGGTCCAGCCTCGCTTCTTGAGCAGCTTGATCAGTTGACGGCCCGGCGGCACGGTGTCGAACGCCAGTGTGTCCATCAGCTTGACCAGCGGTGGCTCGATGTCGGCGTCGTCGACGTAGTATTCGCCCTGTTCCTCGGCCATCCGTGTGATGTAGGCGGCTAGTTCGTCGGCCAGCTCGACCAGCCGTGGATCGTCGGGCGGCTGGTCAAGAGCTTGGCCAATGGTCCGGTAGAAGTCGATGAGCTGCGGGTCGGCGATCTGCTCGCGTTTGCGGGCTATCCACTCGGTGACTCGCTCGGGCGAGTGCGCGGCCAACAGGATCCAGCCGTCGCGTTCGGCATGAACCATCCGCTCATCGACGCCGAGTGCCCGCAATCGGTCGAGATATTCGACCACCTCCGGTGGCAGCGCCAGCTGGTCCCCGGCGGCGAGCCGGGCGATCTGCTTCCGGTGACACTGACGCTGCCGGATCTCGGCTCGCAGCCGCTCATCGATGTCCGCGACCGCCGCGGCGAACTCCTCCTCGTCGGCCTGCAGCAGCTCCCGCACCCGCGCCAGCGGCACGCCGGCTTGGGCGAGTGTCCGGATCTTGATCAGTTCGATCGCGGCGCCGGCGTCGTATCTACGGTAGCCGGAGTGATCCCGTTCGGGCTCAGGCAGCAGTCCCTTGGCGTGATAGTGCCGCACCGCGCGCACGGTGACTCCGGCGTACGACGCCAGCTCGCCGATGGTCAGCATCGGACCAGTATTCTACGGGGTGTTCCAGGACCCGGCCCGTTCGGCTGGGCCGGATGTGTTCCGGATGATCTCTCCGATTTGTGGCGCGTGGGTGAAGACCAGTGTGTGGTCGGCGTCGAGCCAGGTTGTGGCGATGTGCGGCTGCTCGCGGACAAGGCGCTCGACGCCGGCACGCCAGTTGCGATTGAACCGCGGCGCGTGCCCTTCGCCGCTGTCGCCGGCCATCGAAGTCGACATGATCATGCTGATGGGTCGGTCGATCTTCCGGTACCGGTCGAGGATCCCGGACCGGACGGCATCGATCTCGAGATTCAGGTCGAGAATCTCCTGGGCGGTGAGTAGCACCTGACGTGCGGTGCCCCGCGCAGCCTCCTGCTGCGTCGCCATCTCCTCCCACATCGCGCGAAACTCCGGCAGGAGGGCTTCGGTGATGAACGGTTCGGGCACCGGGTTCGCCCCGTCGATGAGAACAAGCCGGGCCACGGCGCCAGGATGCTCGCAGGCATAGTGCACGGCCAGGTCCGCGCCCAGCGAGTAGCCCACGAGCACGGGCGCCGTGTCGAGGTCGAGTCGTCCCATCACGGCGGTCAGATCGCTGAGGAACGCTTCGAAGGAGTACCGGTCGGCGGCCGAGGCGAGACCGTGACCCCGCAGGTCGAAGGTCACCACGTCATGGTCACGCCGCAACGACCCGGCCAGTTCGTGCAGGTCGGACTGGGTCGAGTTCAGCCCAGGGCACAGGACCAGCGGACGTCCCCGCCCGCCGCGGGACACCGGGATCGTGACACCGTCATGAAAGATCTTGAAGTGCTGCATCGCGGTCATGCCGACCATGGTGAGAGATTGCCCCTGCGTCAGGGTCAATAGCAACGCGACACGGCCACGACCGGCAACCCGTGCCGAACGATCCGTCCCGGCCCAAGCGTCAGGCGGAGGCCGCAGCCGGCCCAGACCACAGGGCCAGCTCGTCCAGGTCGGCCGGACCTGCGAGGCCCAGATGGGTCCGTCGAGCAGAGCGGTCCGGGTCGGTGGAGTAGTTCCGCTGGCCGGTGTCGAGGCGCAGCTGCGCGTGCTGAACCATCTCGGCGCCTTGTCTCAGATCAGCGACCGGCGCAGATGCTCGGGCCAGGCGGTGAACGAGGCCGCGATGGTATCGCGCACCGCCTCGACACCGTGCCCTGCCAGCGCCAGGCCGTTCTTGGCCCGAGGGCCGCCGTGGCCGAGGAGTGTCGAATGAACGGCGGATCCGATGATCACCGGCGGACGCCCTTGCCAAGACGGACGTGGGTTTGCACCAGTACATATCCCGATCACGGCGGTACCCGCGCTGTGTATCGAAGCGGTGGACGTCGGCCGCCGGTTGCTATGGCTGCACATCGTTCGGTGAACGCACAACGACGCCGCGGCCAGCGATCCGGCCGGTGAACCCGGCGTCGATGGTGGGCTGGTGATCTTCGTTGAGCATTCCGGACGGGGTTGACCGCCTTGAGGTCGCGGAAGCCGAGCGTGGTGGTGATACTTCCTGTGTCAAGCTCAGGCAGCGTAGGTGCACTGGGAGCTGCCGCGGCTCCGTGCTTGGCGGGGGTGTACGGGGTGCCGTCGAGCCGGCATCGCCAGATCACGCAGATCCATGCGGGCAAGGATTCGAATGGCGTGCGCGTGGTCTTCGCCGCCGGCTCGTGCATCGGCATGGACCTTGGCGGCCCAGGGGCTGGAGCGGCAGCGCGGCAAAGACGGTGCCGACCGAGGTCGGGCCGGTGCGGATCGAGGTGCCGCGGGACCGGGCAGGGGTGTTCGAGCCGCAGATCGTACCCCGCCGGGTCGAGGGGTTCGACGAGGCGATCGTCTCGCTGTATGCCAAGAGCCTGACCACCGGCGAGATCCGCGCCCATCCGGCCGAGATGTACCAGGTCGAGGTCTCGCGTGACCTGGTCTCGCGGGTCACCGACGAGGCGGTCGAGGAGACGGAAGCCTGGCGGGCCCGGCCGCTCGACAGCGTCTACCCCGTCGTGCTGATCGACGCGCTGTATGTCAAGATCGGCAAAGGCCAGGTGGCCAACCGTCCGACCTACGTGGCGGTGGGCATCAACGGCCACGTCGAACGCGACGTGCTTGGGCTGTCGGGCGGGACCGGCGGTGAGGGCGCTAAGCACTGGAGCACCGTGCTCGGCCGAACTCCGCAATCGCGGCGTCCAAGACGGGTGCATTGCCTGCTGCGACTGTGAAGATCATGGAGCGCCGGGCCTGTCATGTTCGGGCTATTGCCGCTGGTGAGGTGCGGCTCCGGTGCGGGCTGCGCGGGTCGCCGACGATGCGCGGCCGGCCGCACGGATCCGCGGCGTGCATGCCGCTTCGGGTGGCGTCTACGGCTCGCCGCGGGTCCATGCCAAGCTGCGGGAGGCGGGCACGGTGGTCAATCGCGAGCGGGTCGAGCAGGTGATGCGCGAACACGGCATCGTCGGCCGTCACCAACGACGCCGCTACCGCGCCACGGTACCCGCTCCGGCTGCCGCGGCGGTGCCGGGCCTGCTGCGTCGCGGCTTCAGCGCCGGCCGGGCCGATGAGCGCTGGTACGGGATGTGACCTATCTGCCGGTCGCCGGGCGGCGGATGGTCCTGGCCACCGTGATCGACATCGGCACCCGCCGGCTGGTGGGCAGCTCGATGGCCGAGCATATGCGCGCCGAACTGGTCGTCGATGCCCTGAACGCGGCGGTGCAGACCTGCGGCGGCGAGGTCCCGGGCGTGATCTTCAACTCCGATCACGGCGGGCAGTAGGCATCAACTGCGTTCGCCGACGCGTGCGCGGCGGCCGGGGTACGCCAGTCGATGGGCGCGGTCGGCTCCAGTGCTGACAACGCCTTGGCCGAGGTGTTCTTCGGCCAGTCTCGAGCGCAAGAATACGAGAACCGATCAACTACGCTGACCGCCGCGCAAAGCAACCGGTCTCCACGATCAGGGTGGAAGTCCCGCCTCACCGATCCTCCAAACACCGGTAAGGCACACTCCCACCCCCCACAGGCCCGTCCGTCCCCGCCCGGCGCCGGGCCGGTCATCACCTTGCACGGGAGCCGCCGATGCCGACCCGGCGCCGGGGCACACCAACCCACCGACGGGGCATGGCCGACGGGCACAGGCCCGAATCAGGCCTCGGCCATGCCGCCTGATCAGTCCCGACCACCCCAACACCGCTGCCGGACGGTCGTTGCCCCCTTCCGGGCTACATCTGTTGATGTATGTCTCCGCGTCGATACATCAGACCAGCCGGTCGGCGACGCGAGCCGCGGCCCGGCCGTCGTCGAAGGCGCAGAACCGCTCGACGAAGGCGTCGTAAGAGGCCTTGTAATCGGCGGAGATCGTGTCGATGTCGCGGATCGCCGCGATGACCTCGTCCGACGTCGAGAGCAGCGGGCCCGGCGCCTCGGCTTCCAGGTCGAAGTAGAACCCGCGCAGCTGATCGCGGTATTCGGCGAGGTCGTAGGTGAAGTAGACGATGGGCCGTCGTGTGCAGGCGAAGTCGAACATGGCTGAGGAGTAGTCGGTCACCAGGATGTCGCTGATCAGGTAAAGATCGGTGATCTCCGGGTAGCTCGTGACGTTCATCGCGAAGTCGCCCAAGGCAGGCCCGTGGACGTCGTCGGCCATGAGGTGGTGCCCGCGGATCAGCAGGACATGGTCGTCACCCAACTGCTCCCGTGCCCGCGCCACGTCGAGGCGCATGTTGAACCGATACCGGCCGCCACCGTGGAATTGGTCGTCACGCCAGGTCGGGGCGTACAACACCACCCGCTTGTCGGCCGCGATTCCGAGATGTTCGCGTATTCGCGAAATGCGCTCTGCGGTGTCGGGTGCGAAAAGCAGGTCGTTGCGTGGGTAGCCGCTCGTCAACACCTCACCGTCATAGCGGAACGCACGCGCCAGGACCTCGGTGCTGAACGGGTTGGGCGACAGCAGCAGGTCCCATTTGGCCACGTCCGCGGCGAGGTGGTCCAGGTAGGCGTCGCCGCTGGCGAACCGCACCTGTTCTATGTCGAAGCCGATGCGTTTCAGCGGAGTGCCGTGCCAGGTCTGCACATAGCTCTGGCCCTCGCGCTTGACGTAGTCCTTCGGCATGTCGTCGTTGGACACAACATACCTGGCCTGCGCGAGTGCGGCGTAGTAGGCGAGGCTGTTCTGCCGTACGACGATCGCGCCGTCGGGGGCGGGCGTGGCCACGTCGCGCACGACCCAGATGTGGTCGCGCTGATCGCCCCGTCGTCGCAGTTCGTCTGCTATGGCGCGAGGGCTGTCCGAGCAGGACTTGCCCTTCCAGCTCACGAAGAGGACCGCGTCGCGCAGCGGTTCGCGCATCATTCGATGGTAGGTCACCTCTCGCAGTACACGCTGGTTGAAACGGCCCCGCTCGGCGGGTTCCATGTCGTGCTCGACCACGACGATGGGATTGTCGTAGTCGGCGCACATAAAGCGATAGCGTTTGGGGCCGTACGTGACCGGCTCCTCCCGCAGTGCGGCGAGACTTGCGTGGTCGTACGTCACTGGGACCGTCTCGGCGGCACCTGGCCGGCGCACAGCGATTCGCCATTCGCCGTCGCGGATCGGCGTGATGGCGCCGTACGATTCGATCGCCGTGACGGCGATCTCGATCGTGAAGCGGTCCCCATCTCGCTCGAAGCCGAACACGTGCCGGTCCGTCGAACCATGGCGAAGCAACACCGTCTCGATGGTTTCACGGGCCGGGTCGATGATGGTGCCTCGCAGGATGAGCCGGCCGTCGGCGGTCCACTCGTGTTCGTCGATGACCGGCCGGAATGCCCGCTCGGTGAGGAGCGCGTTGCCGTAGCGCGTGGCCAGCACGGCGAACTCGCGCCCACCATGTGCGTATCGGCTCTCGATAAGCCCGTCGATGACGGCGAGGCGCACCGGCTCGTCGGCTCCGACCAGCACGAACAGCTCCCAGTGAATGCCCTCTCCGGTTCGCTCGGTACCGGCCAGCCGCTCTGCGAGTTCCACCTCCGCGGTCAGCCGGGAAAGATCGACTCGCCCGCGAAACTCGTGGTCCGTGAGTCTCTCGATGGGGAACTCCAGCGTGGCCGTGCCGCGCACGCGTCGAAGAAGGAGTTGGAGGCTTTCGCTACGAGCTGCGGCCGAGCCGATCAGCCGTCCGGTGACCTCAAGCTCGTTACCGTCCATGCGGTGACCGGTGAGAGCCGCGTCCAGGCGTACAACGTCGATCACAAGCTTGCGGCCGCTCCATCGGGCGCGTACGCGGGTCGTCGGGTCGCCAAGGCGGTGTTCGGGGCGCTGGGGCCGGCCCTGGACAGGCGTGTGCAGCCACATCGGACGCCACATCCCGCGGCCCCGGACGAGGACAATGCACCTCCACTCGCCGTGCCGCCACCGGCCGAACGCCCGGAGGCGCCATGGATCGATCGTGCACTCGAAACCGCCCCAGTCGTAGCAGTAGCGCTCCTGGCCGGATCGTACGGTGGCTTCGGGATCGAACACCGATTTCATCTGAACCAGTACCGGCAGGCTCAGCCGCCGTTGTGGCATGAGCACGAGCAGTTTGCTCGTGTGCCGCCGCTTGGTGATGCTGCGAAACTTGACGTAGCTGCGGCCGGTGACGCGCAGTTTTCCCTGGTGCCACTCGACCGAGTCGACCCGGGTGACGGGAAGCGTCTCCCGGAACGACAGCCGGAAGACACGGTCGGGAATGTTCAGCCGCGAGTCGCCGCGAAACGGCAGGTCGGCCAGGAGACGGCCGCGCCGTCTCACGGTGGGAACCGCGCCGCCCAGCTCGGTCCGTTCCCAAATCAGGAATTGCAGCAGCTCGGGCATCAATCGTCGCTCGGCGAGGTGGAACTTGAGCCTGGCCCGCGAAGTGAGCGTCCTCATCACTCGAGCGCTGACCTGGCAGGTGTAGCTGTTGACGAGGTCGAGGAACCGCTCGCGGTAGGCATCGTCGGTGCGCGGAAGATCACGAAAGTACAGGAGCAGGTCGTTGGCGAGTGCTTTGCGTTGATGCTTGCGGAGCAGCCGACGCGAGCCATGGGATCGCAGAAACTCGTCGATGGCCAGCAGCGCCTCGATCCGGTCATGGAGGTTGCCGATGTCGGTGCGCCGCTGCGTGATCGACAGGTCGCCCTGCCCACGCTCGCGCCAGTAATAGATGACGTCGGTTAGGACGTCCACGCGCCGAGCCAGGCAGTGGAGCTGGACGGCGAGTCTGATGTCCTCGTACAGCACACCTTCCGGAAACCTGAACTCGTGGGCGTCCCAGAACGATCTACGGACCACCTTGTTCCACATCGTGACGTCGTACAGAAGGCGCGGCGTCTTGGTGATGTGCGTCCCCGTACGGTCTGAACGGATCGCCCTGCTGTGCAGCGCCGAAGCGCGCACACCCTCCGGACCGAGGCGCTGGACGCCGCCGGATACCAGGTCGGATCCGGACTCCTCGATGGTGTGGACGAGCAACTCGTAGGCATTGTGCGCAACGATGTCGTCGCCGTCGGCGAACGCGAGCAACTCCCCTCGGGCGCGCTCGACGCCGAGATTGCGCGCGGCGCCCGGCCCCTTGTTGTCCGAGCTCAGCAGGACGAATCGGGGATCGCGCTTCACGTACGAGCGGGCGATATCCCCACTGCGATCGGTCGAGCCGTCATCGACCATGATGACTTCGAGATCCTGGAACGTCTGATTCGCGATGGAGGCGAGGCAGTCGTCAAGAAACTCTTCGACATTGTAGAAGGGTACGATCACGCTGAGCCGACAGGCGCGGCCCTCTGGTGCCCCACTGGAGAATGACAGCATCACGTTCCAATTCAGCGAGGAAGGTTTAATAGCCGGCTGCGGATGCGCGAATGCGCGACGCGGCTACGGACTGCAGGACAAACCGAGTTATCGGCGATACACAGAACCACTGCCAGTTTCGCCCCGTCATGCTCCGACGACCGGTCGTTGCTCGACGCCGCCTGTTCGCATCGGTTCCTGGTCACCCCTGACTACGGGCTCCGGCTCCTGCGTACCCCTCATCATCGGCGCTCCCAAGGCGGGTGCCCTGGTCTGCGCACGCCTCACCCCCCGGGCGGTGCTCGACGGGCGAGCACGCAAGCGCCCGATCCACCGGCGGCCAACCCGCGCGCGACCACGGCACCTGGTCCGCAGATCCAGCCAGGCGACCGTCTCGACGGCGTGGACGCCGGTCCAGCGACTGGAACAGATAGGCGAAGTACGTCGACGCCAAGGCGAACAAGAACACGCCCGGAACGAGGCAGTGCGTCCACGTCGGCATGGCAGCTCCTTGCGTTCGACTTCGCCCGCGAAGGGCGAAACTTTCGACTTTCTCATTTTTGCGGCAAAATAGCCGTTCAACCGTTCAGGCTCGCGCGGAAAGCGTGCCTCCGCACGCCTTGTCAACCCGATTCATCTCGCCAAGGAACCCCTTCCGGGATCGCCCTCGGCAAGAATCACCGATCCGTTACGAGTCATCGCCTAATAATGCCCGGCTAGGTTTCCATGCCAGCACAACCAGTGTTTCCGCCGCTGCTGTAGATGCCGGACGATGTTCTGAGGGACTTGCATGGGCGGCAAGGGCCTGTTGCTTCGTGCTCCGGGGTACAACGCGGTCACTCCACCGTCCAAGGCATCTCCGTCCTCTTTGAACGGTCCCGCCGAACGCCGCGTGCGCAAGTTCCTCACGGCCATCTCTCGATATTTCTCCTCGCTACGAGCCATCACCCCCGCCACCCTTGGGCCGCGGACGCGGCGAGAGAGGTCGGTCAATGACGGTGGCGTACCGCAGAAGTTCCAGGACGGTACTCCACGCGGCCACGGAAGCCGGGGCCGCGACCAGTCCGGATCTCGTTCCTCCGGACATGCCCATGACCCCCGGTCCTGTCGGCGCGAGATCCGAAAATGAGGGCCCGGCCTTGGCCGGGCCCTCATCTCCTGTCCTGCTCGGCGAAACGTCGATCGCATCTCTTGCCCCAGTGAGCCGCCTGCGGCTCAAGAGCCCTCGGGCAGATGTCCCTGTTCCCCCGACCGGCGAGGCATCGAATCGGGGGAACAGGGACCGGAAGTGGGACCGGTTGGGTGGCGGTCCCACTCACCTACTGTCCCTGAAACGGCCTCCCGGGCAACCTCGGCGTTCATTCGTCCCGCGGGATTCGCTGTCGTCGTGTCATGACCTGCTCGCCGCGGACTCCTGGCAGGCCATGGCGAGGCGGCGGAGCAGTTGCTCGCCCGAGCCGAACGTGAGGCGGACGTGCTTAGACGGGGGCGTGCATGTCGGCATCGCGGACCGCCGCGATGCCGTTGCGCAAGATAACTCGGTAGATGTCGCTCGGCGTGTTCCCGGGGCGGGTGCGGTCGACCAGCAGGGGACGCGCCGGCATCAGGTCTCACGGGCGCGGGGAGGCCGGTCGCGGCGATGCCGTCGCACACGAGGTGGCGCTTCGCCTGATATGGGAAGCGCCTTGTCGAGGCAGTCCCGCAGCCCGGTCAGGGCGGCGGCAGCGGCGCTCTGCGGGACCACGCCGCAGCAGACCGCCTCCCACTGCAAGCGGTCCTCGAGCGCGTCGATGACCGGCGGCGGCGCCAGGACAAAGCCCATTCGCCAGCTCGCGAGCGCGTAGCACTTGCTGAGGCGCATGACCATGACGATGTGCGGCCAGCGATCAGCGAAGGCCCCCACCGGCTGGTAGCGGTGGCCATCGAAGGCGAAGCGCTGCCACGAGTCGTCGGAGATTCCCAGGAGGCCGTGACGTGCCGCGATGTCGACGACCGCCGCGATCGTCGCGGCTTCGGGCGGTCAGCCTGTCGGGTTGTTCGGGGTGCACAGGAACACAGCCCGGCTGCGGGGAGTGGCCGCGGCCTCCAGCCCGGCGAGGTCGAGGAGCCCATTCACCGCACTCGCGGGACGGGACGTACGCAGGCCTCGCGGATGGCGCCGTCGAAGAAGAAGGTCGGAGTCGGCACGATCACCTCGTCACCCGCTGTGAGCACCATGCGAAGCGCGAGGGAGTGGCCGTGCATCACTCCGTGTGTGATCAGCAGAAGACGCTCGGGATCGATGCGCAGACGGTGCTCCCGCCCGAGTTCGGCGGCGATCGCCGCTCGCAACTCGGGGAGCCCGCGATTCTCCCGCGGGTCGGGCTGCTCCATCATCTGTGCGACCTCGCGCCGCACGTGCTCGGGCAAGGGAAGGAGCGGGACGCTAACGAGAGGAGGGACGCGTACGTCGTCGCGTGCGCTTTGCGGCGCGCGATCGCGCGTACCCACCGCACTCGTGATCGGAAGGCTTTTCGCTGCGGGGAGTACCGAGGGCCGGGAGTCCGCCGCATATTACATTGAGATCTCAATCTTGAATCTGGATATCTTTTTGCCATGGCAAGACCCGGGGGTCGGGGACGGTCACCCGGTCGCACTGCCGCGGCGAGGCGCCGGCGTTCGGGGGCACGCAGCTGAGCCGACGACGCCGGGCACCTACTCAGTCCGCCATGGAGAAGTGGAAGTTGCCTCGCTCGTGCGAGCCGTCCTCCCTTGCGCCGTGCCTGCGGGTGGTGACGGCCTTCGCGCGTGTGGAGAACGCGACGCCCTCGGGGCTGAGGATGTGATGGGCAACGCTTCCAGCCGCCTAACGAGTTCGCGTCGCTTACGGAACCCGCTGCAGCCGGGAGCGGCTGACGGGTTGCGGCGACGCTGTGTGGCTGGACGGTCACGGCAGAGCCAATAAGCACGCGGGCTGGGCGCACGAACGGAACCTCGCAAACGGCCCGCCAGATCAAGTCATGTGGAGGATCGACTTGCAAATGATCTCGCCACTGCGCAGGCGCAAGCCATTCATTACGATGGTCGTTCTGGCGAGCGTTGCTGGAGCTGCTGGAACAACGGCCGTGTGGCAGCTAACTGAGAAGGAGACGGGCCAAGCCCGACTGCATGCGCAACTAGGTACTCTACTGCATGACCCTCGGCTAAAGGTTGCGCATGTTGGAGCAGAAGTGCGCGACGTCAGAACGGGAAAGCTCTTGTTCACCAAGGACGCCGGCAAAGCACTGGTACCGGGCTCGAACCAGAAACTGCTCACGACCGCCGCCGCTCTGGACGTATTGGGGTCGGACTACCGTTTCTCCACCCGGGTGCTGGCAACAGCGCGGCCGGGGCGCAGAATCAAGGGAGACCTCTATCTCCAGGGGACGGGCGACCCGAGTATCCGCCAGTCGGACTATGACGCACTCGCTGGCCAGTTGGCCTCCGCCGGCATCAGAGAGATCACCGGAAATCTGGTCGCCGACGACACCTGGTTCGATGATCAGCGGCTCGGGTCCGACTGGCTCGTCGGCGATGAATCGAGTTATGAGCAGGCCCAGATCTCCGCGCTCACGGTCTCGTCCGACTCCGACCATGACGCGGGCTCGGTCATGGTCGAGGTGGATCCCGGAAGACGACACCCCGAGGTGCGACTCGCGGCGGATCCCGGGAACTTCTTCACCGTGGTCAACCGCGTCGTCCGCGGGCAGGGCCCTTCGGACATCGTGGTGCGGCGCGAGCGCGGCGGCAACACGATCGTGGTCACCGGCACGATGGCCGCGGGCGCGCCGCAACTCAGAAAGCCGGTGAGCGTCTGGGATCCCACCGCATACGCCGCCGCGCTCTTCCGCAAAGCGCTGACCGGCCACGGGATCCGGCTCGACGGATCCATCACACGGCGGGCGACGCCGCCCGGCGCGCATCGACTCGCTTCGCACGAATCGCCTCCCTTGTCGTCGCTTGTGGTCCCGCTACTCAAGCGGAGCAACTCGACGATGGCCGAGACCCTCGTCAAGGCCATGGGCGAGCAGGTATCGCACCAGGGCACCTGGCCTGCCGGGCTGGCGGCTGTCTCGAAGTTCCTGACCGGCATGGGCGTCAACGGACTGCGCCTGCGCGACGGCTCGGGACTGTCGTCGTTGAACGCGGTTTCACCGCGTCAGATCACCAGCCTTCTGGTCTCTGCCGGGAGCAAGCCATGGTTCAGGACGTGGTATGACGCCCTTCCGGTGTCCGGCAACCCTGACCGGATGATGGGCGGCACCCTCGCCGATAGGATGCGCAGCGGCCCTGCCGCCGGACGAGTACACGCCAAGACCGGAACTCTCACCGGAGTGAGCTGCCTTTCCGGCTATGTCACCGGCAGCCGCGGACGGCACCTGGCGTTCGCCTTGATGATCAACGGCCTCCTCACCGAACCGCCCACGGCTCTCGAAGACGCGTTCGTCGGCCGTCTCGCGGCCTCCACGGCAGAATTGGAGTCGTAGGCGTCCGGTCGTGATTAACGCGCCGATCGGGTGGCGAGCATTCCTCCGGTCTGGCGGTTCGGAGACTTATGGCGCGGCCTGAACGACCGCTGAAAGCGTCGAGACGGTGCCACCCGCGGCGGTGAACACCCGATTGGTCTCCAGATGCTGCCGAGCGCGCCGCTCTTTCCGCGGGGTCGGCTGGCGGTTGACCATTTGTCGGAATCAGGACTACAAGACCTCGAAGGCCTGGCAGGTGATCACATGCGGGACACCCAAGGTGGTCCTCCGGACACGATGAACTCCACCACGATCACGGTGTTTCCAACCTCAGTTGGCGTGATGGTGCAGGGTGAGGATCGCTTGGAGGATGGCGGTGAGGCAAGGCGTACACGCCTACGGGCTGCGCGGCCAGAGCTGGTCGCCGCCGCGCACTGACTCGATGCCGGCAACCGGCAACCGCGTTGCTCGGGCTTAAGGACACGTTCGTCAACGGCCCGAGCTGCTACTTCGCTCACCTCAAGCCGTTGTGGGCGCGCGCGTACCGAGATCTCGGCCGGCCCGAATACGCGGCGCGCCTCGACCTGATGACACCGATGTACCAAGATTCGTGCTATTGCCGCACCTCGCACTGACCAAAAAGTCACGAGGACGGATTGTGGATCACGGGCGTCGGTTGGCTCGTTGACCTTGCTGGAGCGTTTCATACCTGCCTGCCCGTTCGACCGGGGATCGGCCAGCGACCTGGCCGCCACCGGGCGCCTCGGTGATACACCCATCGACGGAAATCTCGCCAAGGATCAAGACCGAGCATCCGATCATAGGAGTCCAACTGTGAAGATCTTCTTTGTGCCGTCCGGCCGAGGTTCCTGGCCCGTGGTCCAACTGGCCTTGCTGCCCTTAGGGTGATCTGCCGGTCCTCGTGCCGGGCGCTGTTTGCCGCCGCTGGGCCGGCAGGTGTTTCCCGATAGGGGCCTTGCCGTTACAAGGCACCATCACAGTTCTGACCGCCCTACCGGCTCGACGACGGCCATCACCCCTGGTGTCGTTCAAGGAGCCAGATGACCCGCCGTCAGTATGCCCGAGACCGAAGTCGAGGACCAGGTTGAGGATGTCGTCCTGGGCGTCGACACCCACAAGGACACGCACGCAGCTGTGGTGACGTTGACCGGCGGCGTCGTGGCGCGCGCTTCATTCCCCACCACGGCATCCGGCTATGAGCGGATCACCGCCTGGGCGCGATCGCACGGTGTGGTCCAGCGAGCCGGGGTCGAAGGCACTGGATCGTACGGATCTGCGCTGGCACGTGCTCTGCAAGCCGCAGAGATCACGGTTCTGGAGGTCAACCGTCCGGACCGCGCAGTACGGCGTTGTCGCGGCAAGACCGATGCGATCGATGCAGAGAACGCCGCACGCGCCGTCTTGGCCGACGAGGCCACCGCGGTTCCCAAGAGCGCGGACGGGCCGGTCGAGACGCTGCGGGTATTCAAAGTCGCCAAGGATTCGGCGATCAAGGCACGCACCCAGGCTCTCAACCAGCTCAAGTGAGCTGTACCGGGTTCGGTGAAGTCCTTCAAGCCAGTCATGATCTTGGCTGGCAGGGAGGAGAATGACCGCGATGGCGGCACCACGCAAGTACCCTCAAGAGCTTCGGGAGCGGGCTGTCCGGCT
>NZ_WBMS02000077.1 GCF_008923205.2 Actinomadura physcomitrii
GGGCGGGCACAAGGCCTCCAAGGTCACCGTCATCTGCGACCTGGACACCCTCACCGGCGGCAACGCCCCCGCCCGCCTCACCGACGGCACCCCCATCCCCGCCGCCCAAGCCCGCCGCATCGCCCTGACCGCCGGAGTCTCACCCCTCCTGCTCGGACGCGGGAACACCCCGCTGTACCTCGGGTACCGGGAACGGTTCGCGAGTGCTGCGCAACGCCAGGTTCTCGAAACCCTGTACCCCTCGTGTGCGGTGCGGGGGTGTGAGATGCCGGGGACGTTGTGCGAGGTCGACCACGTCCACGGATGGGCACTCGGCAGCCCCACCGACATCGACCAACTCGCCCTCACCTGCGGATGGCACAACCGCTTCAAACACACCAGCCCCGACCAGATCCACATCACCAAGGATCCCGACGGGCGATATGTCTACCGGCTGCTCCCACCGGCCGACGCCCGAGCCGCAACCGGGCCACCGGGCGGCACCGGCCCACCCGACGACCCCCTCGACTGGGCCGCATAACCCACCCCACCAGCACGACCGGCATGACCGCCGAGCCCGCCCGGAACCACTCGGGTCCCGGGCTGACTCGGCATGCCCACACCACACCGCACACCCGCACCGCACGCCAGTGGGTCACCATCGCGGCCGGGGCTGCCTGATCCAAGCACCTGGATAACCACCGAGCGGCTCTTAACCGGGGTCTGCGGCACCTGACACGCGCCAGCCGATTCCCGAGGGGCGACCGGACCACCAGACACCACCCTCGACTGGGCCGTAGCTTCCTTCGCCGGTGCGCCCGGATCAATCAGATCCTGGCGGATCGGCATGCTCGCGCGACCCTAGCCGACGCAGAACTCGTTGCCTTCCGGGTCTTGGAGGACGACGGCGAAGTAGTCCCAGCCCCTTCCAGTGTCCGCAGCACTGTTGCGCCAGCCCCGGTCAGCCGCTCGACCGTGACATTGGCCCGCTGCACCCGCACACCCATGGGGACGCCACGGCCGCCGCTCACCTTCAGGTCGAGGTGCACTCGGTTCTTGACGACCTTCGGTTCGGGAACACATTGGAACCACACCCTGGGCCCCTGCCCTGCCGGATCGATGATCGACTCCGATGCCTCACCGGCCCCGGCGGGCAACTCGGCTTCGGGGACCCCTAACGCTGTCCAGTACTTTCGCCAGCTGGTATGACCATCGGGTGGTGGCTCGGGCACGTACCCGAGAGTCTCGCACCAGAAGGCCACCATCCTCTCTGGATCAACGCAGTCGATGACGAGCTGCATCATGACGTCCATGCTCAACAACCTCCCAGAGAGGTCGGACAGACAGTGAAGCGTCGTTAAGGCGCCGCTCGACCTCCCTGACGGAGGGGGGTGGTGGGGTGGCGCGACCCGGGGGCGGGGCAGGCGGAGCCTGCCCCTATCACCTGCCCAGGGGCCGCAGAGGCTCCACAGTCAAGGGTGGACGAAGTCCATCGCGAAGCGACGCCGAAGGCGCCCTTGACTTTGGAGGGGCGGCCCCGTACGCAAGCGCCACCCCACCACCCGAACACCCCTTCCGCCGACGCATCCGAACACCCCTCCCGCCGACGCATCCGAACACCCCTCCCACCGACGCATCCGAACACCCCCCCACCGACGCGCCCGACGCGCCCGCCGCGCCCGAACACCCCTCCCACCGACGCGCCCGCCGCGCCCGAACACCCCTAAAGAGCACCCGAATCATGTAGAGCACCCGAACGCCCCCTTCCCAGTCACCGCTCTCACCGTTGCCCCAAACTCCCCAAGTCACCCAACACCCCAAGCCGCTCACCCCGAGACCTGCACAGCCCCCTTCCCCCTGCCACCCCGAGAGCCGGGCTCCTCCTGCGCACCGCGCGAATGACCAACTCATCGCACGAACACCACCCCGGGCGCCCGCGCGTCGTCGACCGTCCGTCGACGCGCCTACCCCCACCCGCGCACACCCGCTACACCCCGCGCACACCCGCTACACCCTGCGAACACCCGCTACACCCTGCGAACACCCGCCGCACTCGCGCATACCTGCCGTATCCTGCGAGCACCCGCTTCCACCCGGGGCACCCAGCGGCTGGGACTCTTTGTCCGTCGGCACCACGCCGAGTCACGTCCATGCGCCTGCGGCGCCACTATCAGGCCCACGCGATCGAACAACGCGAACAATGCGAAGACTCGGCGGCCCCGAAGAACCGATCATCCGGTGACGACCACCGATTCGCGAGAACGCCGCCTCGATCGGCCACTGCGCACCACACCCGCCGGCGACCGGTCTGCGGATGGCGCACAGCGTTCCGTTCGAACCGGCGGCGGCGGGCGGCGCGGCCCCCGCGGCAGATGACCAGGGCCGAGCCGGTGACGGCGCTGCTCGCGACCGGCCGGCGCAGCGCGCAGCCCCCGAGTGCCGGGCGGCAACTCGGGGGAGCTCCGGCCGGTCGGGCGGCTACTTCGGCAGCCCGGCGACGATGGCGGCGAGGGCGGCGGTGATGTGGGCCTCGGCGGCGGGCTTGGTGACGCCGGCCTCGGCGAGGACGCCCTTGCCGTTCTCGTGTTCGAGGAGGGCGAGGAGGATGTGCTCGGTGCCGATGTAGTTGTGGCCGAGGCGGAGGGCCTCGCGGAAGGTCAGCTCGAGCGCCTTCTTGGCGTCCTGGTCGAACGGGATGAGGGCGGGCACCTCGGCGGACTCGGGCGGCAGCGCGGCGGTGGCGGCCTGCCGGACGGTGTCGAGCAGCACGTCCTGCGCGGTGATGGCCTTGCAGGCGAGCGACTCGGGGTCGGCGATGAGCCCGAGGACGAGGTGAGCGGGGGTGATCTCGGCGCTGCCGGCGGCGCGGGCCTCGTTCTGCGAGCCGACGACGACGTTGCGGGCGCGGAGGGTGTAGCGGGAGAAGCCTTGGGACGGGTCGAGGTCGGCGGGCGGGTCCTTGGGGACGAAGCGCTTCTGGGCGGCCTGCTTGGTGACGCCCATGCTCCTGCCGATGTCGGTCCAGGACGCGCCGGAGCGGCGGGCCTGGTCGACGAAGTGGCCGATGAGGTGGTCGGCGACCTCGCCGAGGTGCTCGGCGGCGACGACGGCGCTGGTGAGCTGTTCGAGGGCGTCGGGGTGGACCTTCTTGATCGCGGCGATGAGGTCGTCCAGGCGGATCTGGACGCCGCTCTGCGTGGGTTCGCTCATGCGTCAACCATAGGTTGACGATCGGGGATCGTCAACCGGCAGTTGACGATCACCAGGCGGCGGCGCCTTTGAAGGCGGTGGCGTGCGGGGTGTAGCCGAGGACGTCGCGGGCGGCGGTGATGTCGAGGGTCCGCTCGACGGCGAGGTGGCTGATCGCGTAGCGGGTGAGGCGCGGCGGTCGAGGGCGGCGGGCCAGCAGGAACGCGCCCTCGGCGGCGGCGGCGAGGGGCCGGGCGAGGCCGGCGGGGATGTAGACGGGCCGGGCCGCGATGCCGCGTTCGGCGAGGAGCTGGCGGAACGCGTCGTCGATCGTGACGGGGGCGGCGTCGGCGACGTTGAAGACGCCGGACGCGGCGGGGCCGGTCGCGGCGAGCAGGCACGCCTGGACGAGATTGGCGATCGAGGTCAGGCTGATCCGCAGGCGGCCCGTCCCGACGGCGGGCAGGATCGGGCCGCGGACGGCGGACAGGACGCGCGGCAGCAGCGTGGTGTCGCCGGGCCCGTAGACGGCGTGCGGGCGCAGGACGATCGCGCCGCGCCCGAGGGCGAGGCGTTCGGCGGCGGCCTTGGACGCGCCGTAGGCGTTGAGGTAGCGGGCGACGGGCGCCTGGTCCTCGGTGGCCATGACGCTGGGCCGGAACGGGTCGTACACGCTGGCGGTGCTGACGTGCACGAACCGCGCGCCGGGGAAGGACGCGAGGGCGTTGCGGGTGCCGGTGAGGTTGGCGGCGAACAGGTCGGCGGGCCGTCCCCAGTCGGTGGCGCTGCCCGCGCAGTGGACGACGGCGTCGACGGCGGGCGCGTCCGGGATCGGGCCGCGGGTGAGGTCCCAGGACCGGTAGGCGGCGCCGGCGAGGTGGCCGGGCGGGACGGACGGCCGCCGGCCGAACGCGTGGGCGGTGATGCCGCGGCTGGTCAGGGCGCGGCAGACGGCGCCGCCGACGAAGCCGGACGCGCCGGTGACGGCGATCCTCATCCGCCGGTCCCCCGGTGCCGCGCCGCGAGGTCGCGGAGGCGGTCGCGGTCGAGTTTGCGGGTGCGGCCGCAGCGGGGCAGCGCGTCGAGGACGATGACGCGGTCGGGCAGGGCGTCGTGGTCGATGACGGCGGGGAGGTCGCGGCGCAGGCGCGCGGGGTCGGCGGGGCCGGTGACGGCGAGGACGACCTCCTCGTCGCCGGTCTCGGGGTCGGGGACGCCGACGATGGCGGCCTCGCCGACGCCGGGGAGCGCGGCGATCGACGGCTCGTAAAGGCCGGGGTAGAGGTTGAATTTGCCGCGGATGAGCATGTCCTTCTTCCGGCCGGTCAGGACGATCCGTCCGTCGTCCAGGCGGGCCAGGTCGCCTGTGGCGAGTTCCTTGAATGGTTCGGCGCCGAGATAGCCGCGGCAGAGGTTGGGGCCGGAAAGGAGCAGTTCGCCGTCGTCGGCCAGCCGCGCCCCGACGCCCGGGAGAGGAGCGCCCAGAAGGTCTCCTTCGGCGCCGGAAGAGGTGTGCGCGAGTTTCTCCTCCGCCGACGCGATCGCGACCGGCAGGATCTCGGTCATGGCATAGACGGAGAGTACTTCGGCGGACGTCGCGCTCATCGCGCGTTTCAGTATTCCGGCGGGTGCCGGTGCGGCGCCGAGCAGCAGATACCGGAGCGATGGCGGCAGTTCCGGTGCCACGTCAAGAATTTCGGCGAGGTGGACGGGGACGCAGAAGGTGTGGGTGGCACCGCGCTCGCGCATGAGCCGCACGAAATCGGCGGGCGAGCAGAACAGCGGCGGCATGGACCACCGGGAGCCCGATATCAGCGTCGGAAGTCCGAGCATCAGCTGGTCGGTGTGGACGACGTCGCCCGGCCCGAGCGGCATGCGCTCGCGGAAAAGGTCGAGCGCGGCGGCGAGGGACGCCTGGGAATGGACGACGGCGCGCGGCGCGGCGGTCGTCCCGGAGGTGAAGATGACCGCCGCGGGGGCGCCGGGGTCGGGGTCCCGCGCCGGCTCGGGAGCGTCGCCGCGCAGCAGGTCGGCGAGCGGGAACGAGCCTCGCGGCACCCCGGGCAGGCGGCGTCCGACGAAGATGTGCCGCATCGGGTCCTCGCCGGGGATCCGCAGTTCGGCGAGGTTCGGGAGCAGCAGCCCGCGCCGCCGCGCATAGGCCCGGACGATTCTCAGCCGACTGCCCGCATAGAGCACCGATTCCGCGGCGGACCAGCGTGGCCGCGCCAGCCGGAGACGCGCCGTGAACATTTCCGGCCCGGCTCCGGGGTCGGCGAACACCACCACTCCGCCGGCGGCGACGACGCCCAGCGCGAGAACGAGTGATTCCGGCGACGGACGGACGGAGAACAGCACTCCGTCGCCTTCCGCGAGACCCGCGGAAAGGAGCCCGTACCGGACGGCGAGCACCTGACGGCGCAATTCGCGGTAGGTGAGCCGCGTACCGTTTCCGGACACCAGGGCGACGCCGTCCGGTGTCCGCGCGGCCTGGTCGAGCAATTGCCGGACGAGCGTCATGCGACGGCCTCCGAACGGACGGTGAGACGGCTGTATGTCGGGATGAGGACGCCCCGGGCGGCGGCGCGGCCGGTGATGCGCAAGGGCGCGGCGTCCAGGAGCGTCCGGGCGACCCGGCGGATCTGCGCGGTGGCGAGCGGGTAGCCGATGCAGAAATGCGGGCCGGCGCCGAACCAGAGGCGCCGCAGTTCCGGCGGGTGCGGCCGTTCGAGATCGAACGGACCGAGGCCGCGGCAGCAGTTGTGGGTGGCGATGAGCACCCGGTCACCCGGGCGGATCGCGACGCCGCCGACGACCGCCGGGCGGTGCACGCTCCGCAGCATCACCGGCGTCGGCGTCGTCACGCGCATCGCCTCGTCGATCGCCCGGTCGAGCAGCCCGCGCGCCGCGGCGACCCTCGGCAGCTGCCCCGAGTCGGCGAGCAGCGCGACCAGGCGGGGCAGCAGGGTGGCGACGGTCTCGGTGCCGGTGAGGAAGAACGCGCCGGCGGCGCCGCGCGCCTCGTCCTCGGCGAGGCCGAGGGCCCGCATCCGGCCCATGACCGTCGACTCGTCGCCGGCGGCGTAGGCCTTGGCGGCGATGGCGCCGAGCGGGTCGAGGACGGCGCGGGCCCGCGCGATTTGCGCCGGGCCGAGCCGCCGCGTCCGCAGCGACACCATCGACACGATCCGCTCGCCCTGCTCGAACAGGTGCCGCCAGTCCGCCTCGGCGCCCGCGTCCAGGCCGATGACCTCGCTGATCACGGCTCCGGCCAGGACGCGCGCGGCGTCCACGAGGTCGACGGTCGCGCCGCGCGCGAGGCGGCCGGCGAGCCGCTCCAGCGGGTCCGCGAGCACACGCGCGCACAGCGCGTCGGTGTAGGACGGGGTGAACAGGTCGGCGAGGCGGCGGCGGAGCGCGCGGTGCGCGTCGCCTTCCATGTTCAGCAGGACGGACGGGCCGAGCACGGGCGTCCACAGCTCGCCGGGCGAGCCGGGGCCGTCCTTGCGGAACGTCTCGCCGTCCATCAGCACCTCGCGGGCGAGCGGCGCCGCGTTCACGACGACGCCGAGCCCCGGCACCCGGACGATCGGCCCGCGCCGGGCGAGGCCGCGCAGCAGCGGGTACGCGAACGGATGCGCGGTCAGGTAGAGCCGCCGCTCCCAGTCCAGGGTCCTCATCGGATGTCCACCACCTCGGGCACGTAGCGGTGGTCGGCGTACCAGCCGAGGGTCCTGACCAGCCCGAACGCACGGAGCCGCCGGACCGAGCCGTACACGACGACGTCCTTGCGCAGGCCGTAGGCGTCGGTCAGGTAGCGGACGCGGTTGACGAGCGCGCGGTCCTCGTGGACGTCCTCGATGCGGGTGCGCGGGAACCCGCCGGCCCGCTTGTACAGGTCGGCGGTGATGGCGACGTTGCAGCCCGGCATCATCACGTACGGGCCGAGGTACAGCGGGTCCTGGTTGCCGGGTCGGAACCGGCCGAACGCGGCGGCGATCCCGATCACGGCGGGCAGCAGGCGGCGCTCCCAGAGCTTCAGCGGGAACTCGTCGGTGCGGGGCCGCAGCGGACCGGACACCATCTCCAGCCCGTCCGCGAACGCGCGCTTCACCGCGGCGACCCAGCCGGGGCCGGGCAGGCAGTCGGCGTCGGTGCGGGCGATGTGGGTGGCGCCCGCGGTGATGGCGTGCCGGAAGCCGGTGTCGGCGGCGGCGCCCGTGCCCTTCTCCGGTTCCCGGACGATCCGGACGTCCATCGCCGGGTGCTCCTCGGCGAACGCGCGGACGACCTCGGCGGTCCCGTCGCGGCTGCCGTTGTCGACGACGGCGAGGGTGAAGCCGGAGTCGGTCTGCGCGGCGAGCCGGTGCAGCGTCGCGCCGATCGAGCGCTCCTCGTCGTAGGCGGGGACGACGACCCACAGGTTCACGGCCGGGGCCGTACGCTCGGGCATCGTCACAGCTCCGCGAACATGACGCCGAGGCTGACGCCGCCGGCGAGGCCGACGAGCGCGATCCGGTCGCCGGGGCGGCAGCGGCCCGCCTCGATCGCGGTGGCGAGCTGGAGCGGCAGGCTCGCGGACGCGACGTTGCCGTGCTCGGGCAGCGTGACGACGAGCCGGTCCGGCGGGACGCCGAGCACCGCCCGCAGCACCTCCAGGTACGGCAGGGTCACCTGGTGGACGGCCACGACCGCGAAGTCGTCCCAGGTCAGGCCGGTCTTGGTGAGGGCGTCGGTGAAGATCTGCGGGCCGGCCGCGAGGAACGCGTCCTTGAGCCGGCGACCGTCGCCCGAGAAGTAGGTGTACTCGGGGTCGCGGGGGTGCATCGACCCGCCGGCGGGCAGCGTGCCGACCTCCCAGGCGCTGGAGACGGCGGCGAAGTCGCGGTAGAAGATGCCGCCGTCGGGCGCGGCCTCGACGAGCATCGCGGCGCCGCCGTCCGACAGGGTGTAGCCGGCGAACGCGTCGGCGAACTGGGCGCGGTCGCGGACCGTCCAGCGGATCGCGCGGGACGGGCTCTCGCCGGTGCAGACGAGGACCCGCTCGTGCTGTCCGGTGCGGATCAGCGCGTCCGCCATCTGCAGCCCGTTGAGGAAGCTGTTGCAGGCGTTCTTGACGTCGAACACCGGGCAGGACGCGCCGAGCTTGGCGGCGGCGATGTGCGCGGTGGCGGGCTCGATGAGGTCCTGCGACGCGGACCCGAAGACGAGCAGGTCGACGGCGTCCGCGCCGATGCCGCGCCGGTCGAGCGCCCGGCGGGCGGCGGCGACGGCGAGGTCGGAGGCCTGCTCGCCGTCGTCCATGACGTGCCGGGCGCGGATCCCCGTCATCCGCTCGACGATGGTGGGGTGCGGCCGGTAGCCGGGGCTCTCGGCGGCGACGCGGGCCTCGACCTCGGCGCTGGTGACGACGCGCGGCGGCAGGTGCGCGGCGACGGCGGTGATGCGGGCTCTCATGGGCTGGTCCCCCGGTTTTTTCGTCCTGGGTGGAAAGCGTGGAAAGCCAGGTTCGCGGGCTCCGGCCGCGTCCGGATAGGGAGACCTTACGGAAGACCGACCAGGCGTTCTAGCCTGATTTGCGGTGAGTAGCGACACCCATCCCGAATGAGTACTTCGCCGGGTCAGCCGGCGGGCACAGCCGGAACGTCCGGGCCGACGGGCGCCGCGGCGCGCGGTATCTCCGTCGGGGCCTGGGGCGCGGGCGGGGCCGAGGGCAGCGGGGAGATGATGATGGTCGCCGCCGGGCCGACCGGGTTCTCCTCGTCGCTCTTGCGCGACCCCGACTGCCACCACCACAGCGCGACCGAGATGGCCACCAGGACGAGCACGCCGCCGATCACCTGGATGACCGCCCGCCGGTGGCTCGGCTCGCGGTAGCCGCGCCGGGCCAGGCGGGCGAGGATGCGCAGGCGTCCGGCCGGGCGCCACCGCCGGGCGCGGCGGGGCGGCTGCGCGCGCTCGCGCGCGGACGGTTCGGTGAACGCGGCGTTCCTGACGAAGTCCTCGTCGAACACGGGCTCGTCGAAATCAGCGGGCATGGGCGTCTCCGGCGCGGGGGGAGTGCACGCCCCAGGCTAGTGGACGGCCGCGGCACCCGAATGCCCCGGCTCCGAACGGCGCCGGCGAGCGCGCCGCCGATCCCGGGACGATCCCGCGGCGATTCCACGGCGATCCGGGTGATCACAGGTGATCCCGATGGGCGGGACGGGGGTTACGACGGAAAGTAGAACTGGTTACAGTCGAAGGCGAATCCCGTTCTAGAAGGAGACCGCATGGGTACCCCGGTGATCGTCGAGGCGGTGCGCACGCCGCTCGGGAAGCGCAACGGCTGGCTGGCGGGACTGAAGCCGATGGCCGTCCTGTCCCACGCGCTGATCGCCGCCGTCGAGCGCGCCGGCATCGACGCCGCGCAGGTGGAACAGGTCTTCGCGGGCTGCGTGACGCAGGCCGGCGAGCAGGGCTCGCACATCGGCCGGTACGCCTGGCTGTACGCGGGCCTGCCCTGGCAGACCGGGGTCACCACGATCGACGCGCAGTGCGGCTCGGCGCAGCAGGCCGTCCACCTGGCCGCCTCGCAGGTCGCCGCCGGCGTCGTCGACGTCGCGATCGGCTGCGGCGTCGAGGTGATGAGCCGCGCGCCGCTCGGCACCAACGTGCTGCCGCACAACCCGCGTCCCGACGACTGGTCGCTGGACATGCCGAACCAGTTCGAGGCGGCCGAGCGGATCGCGCAGCGGCGCGGCCTCACCCGCGACGACCTGGACGCGTTCGGAGCGCGGTCCCAGCAGCTGGCCGCCAAGGCGTGGGCGGACGGCCGGTTCGAACGGGAGATCGTGCCGATCAAGGCGCCCGTGCTGGACGCCGAGGGGAACCCGACCGGCGAGACCCGCACCGTCACCCGGGACCAGGGCCTGCGCGAGACGACCAAGGAGGGCCTCGGCAAGCTCAAGCCCGTCCTCGGTGAGGGCTCGCTGCACACCGCCGGCACCTCGTCGCAGATCTCCGACGGCGCCGCCGCCGTGGTCGTGATGTCCGAGGAGAAGGCGTTCGAGCTGGGGATCCGGCCGCGCGCCCGGATCCGGGCGCAGGCGCTGGTCGGCGGCGAGCCGTACTACCACCTGGACGGGCCGGTGCAGTCGACCGAGCGCGTTCTCGCGCGGGCCGGGATGACGATGGGCGACATCGACATCAGCGAGGTCAACGAGGCGTTCGCGTCGGTCGCGCTGTCCTGGGCGTCGGTGCACGAGCCGGACATGGACACCGTCAACGTCAACGGCGGCGCGATCGCGATCGGCCACCCGGTCGGCGCGACGGGCGCCCGGCTCATCACCACGGCGCTGCACGAGCTGGAGCGCCGCGACGCCCAGACGGCCCTGATCACGATGTGCTGCGGCGGCGCGCTGTCCACGGCGAGCATCCTCGAGCGCGTCTGACCAGCGGCACGTCCGATATGTGGGGACCCGGATGCGGAGCGCCGTTCCGCGTTCCGCTAGGGTCCCCACAACCGACTCGCCCGATCGGATTGGGCGCGAAAGGCGGTCCCGTGGAGCCGGTACCCGAGGATCTCGGCGGGGGGCTTTGGAGCGTTCCCGTCCCCATTCCGGGCAACCCGCTGGCCTACACGCTCGTGTACGCGGTGGAGAGCCCGCAGGGCCCCGTCCTCATCGACGCGGGCTGGCAGCACGAGGACGCCTGGGCGGCCCTGCGCGACGGCCTCGCCACCTTCGGGATCGACGTCGCCGACGTGCGCGGCGTCGTCGTCACGCACTTCCACCCCGACCACGCGGGGCTCGCCGGGCGGGTCCGTGAGGCGTCCGGCGCGTGGATCGCGATGCACCGCGCGGACACCGAGATCGTCCAGCTGTTCCACAACGGCCTCGGGGAGGCGGAGCGCAGCTCGTTCGAGCTGACCTCGATGCGCCGCGCGGGCGCCGCCGAGTCCGAGCTGGCCGCCTGGACGGACCAGCCGCGGGCGGACCCGCCGGCGCTGCCGGACCGCGCGCTGGACGACGGCGAGCTGGTCGACCTGCCGGGCCGCAGGCTCCGCGTCATCTGGACGCCAGGGCACTCCCCCGGCCACATCTGCCTGCACCTGGAGGACGGCGACCGGATGTTCACCGGCGACCACGTCCTGCCGCGCATCACGCCGCACATCGGGCTCTACCCGTACGACACCCCGGACGTCGACCCGCTGTCGGACTTCCTCGGCTCGCTGGACAAGATCTCCGCGATGTCGACGGGCGAGGTGCTGCCGGCGCACCAGTACCGGTTCACGGGCCTGTCCGAGCGCGCGCGGGAGATCATCGGCCATCACGAGGAGCGGCTGGCGGAGGTGACGGCGCTGCTGTCGTCGCGTCCCGTCACGCTCTGGGACATCACCGCGGGCCTGACGTGGCGGCACCCGTGGGAGGAGATGCCGCTCAGCGCCCGCCGCATGGCCGCCGGCGAGGCCGCCGCCCACCTGCGCACCCTGGAGAACCGCGGCGCCGTCCGCCGCGAAGGCGCCGACGACCCGCTCCGCTACACCCTCACACGTTGACTTGTGGCGGGGGGGGGGGGGGGGGGGGCGGGGGGCCCCCCCCCCCCCCCCACACGTCAACGGTGCGGGTCAGGAGCGCAGGCTGATCCGGCGGCTTTCGAGCCAGCGCTGGTCGTCCTCGGTCCACATCAGCGCCTCCGGCTCGGCGCCCGCGAGGCGCTCCAGCTCCGCGGCCGTGAGCGCCTCCGGCTCGTTCCAGAGCCGCGGGCGCGCCAGTGCCGCGCGCCGCGCCCTCCGTCTGCGGATCGCCGCCCTGACGAGGTCGACGACGGCGTACACCAGGATCCCGCCGGCCACGATCGCGAACAACATCGCGGGACCTCCCATCCCCGAACGCTGGCACGTACATCTAGTGACATTCCCGCCCAGACGGCCCTACACCGGCCAGATGACCGGACACCTTGCGCATCGGGGTGTCGCCGCAGGGTGACGGCCCGATGCGATTCGAGTCACTCCACCGTCTGGACCCTTGATGAGACTCGAGTCTCATGTTAGAACGTGTTCTATATCCGGATGCCCGAGCAAGCGCTCGATAACAGAACCGACCGACCGGCGTCCGACGCCGGTGACCGGCCCCGCGCGGCGCGACACGGAGCCACCGTCCCGTCCTCCAAGTGACCAGCCCGCACCGGCTCGAAGGAAACCCATGGCCACTGTGACCCGTACCGCTCCCACCCCGGCCTTCGTCGCCCCGGAGATCGACATCATCGATCCCGGCGTCTACGAGCGCGGCGGCATCCCGCACCGCCAGTTCGCGTGGCTGCGCGACAACGACCCCGTGCACTGGCACGCCGACCCCAACGACGGGGTCGACGGCTTCTGGGCGGTGACCAGGCACGAGGACGTGGTGCGCGCGTCGCGGCGTCCCGACCTCTACTCCTCGCACGAGCGGTCGGCCATGTTCGAGGAGTTCACCGACGAGGACATCGCGCTGTACGGGCAGATGATGCTGTTCCAGGACCCGCCGGACCACACCCGGCTGCGCAGCATGGTCAACAAGGGCTTCACCCCCCGGATGATCGGCAGGCTGCAGGACCACATCCGGGAGATCTGCAACCGGCTGATCGACGAGGCGGCCGAGCTGGGCGAGTGCGACTTCGTCGAGCACTTCGCGGCGCCGCTGCCGCTCTACACGATCTGCGAGCTGCTCGGCGCGCCGCTGGAGGACCGCGAGAAGATCTTCGCCTGGTCCAACAAGCTGGTGGCCTTCAACGACCCCGAGTACATCGGGGACCGCACCGAGTCGCAGCTGTGCGCCGCCGAGTTCGCCGGCTGGGCGGGCGAGCTCGCCGCCGCGCGGGCGTCCACGCCGCGCGACGACATCGTGACCAAGCTGCTCACCCCGGACGCGGACGGCAACCGGATCAGCGACGAGGAGTTCCAGCTCTTCGTCATCATGCTGTCGATCGCCGGGAACGAGACGACCCGGACCGCGACGGCGGGCGGCATGCAGGCGTTCTTCGAGCGGCCCGAGCAGTGGGCGCGGCTGAAGGCGGACCGGAGCCTGCTGCCGACGGCGGTCGAGGAGATCGTCCGCTGGGTGAGCCCGATCAACCAGTTCCGCCGCACGGCGATGGAGGACGTCGAGATGGGCGGCAGGCTGATCCGCAAGGGCGACAAGGTCGTCCTGTTCTACGGGTCGGCGAACCGGGACGAGCGGGTGTTCGACGACCCGTTCTCGTTCGACGTCGGCCGCGACCCGAACCCGCACATCGGGTTCGGCGGCGGCGGCCCGCACTTCTGCCTCGGCACCCACCTGGCCCGGATGAACCTGAAGATCATCTTCGAGACGATCCTGGACCGGATGCCCGACATCGAGCAGGCCGGCGAGGCCCGCCGGCTGCGCTCCAACTTCGTCAACGGGCTGAAGGAGCTGCCCGTGCGCTTCACCCCGTCCCCCCGCCGAGGTTGACGATCGAGGTCCCCTGGACAAGGTCCCGCGGACAAGGAGGTCCTGGCGCGATGACCACCACCCCTGAGATCGGCCCCGCCCCCGAGATCGAGCTGGTGGAGCCCGGCGCGTACGAGCGCGGCGGCGTCCCCCACGAGCAGCTGGCGTGGCTGCGCGAGCACGACCCGGTGCACCGGCACCACGGCGACCCGGGGCGGGGGAACCCGCCCTTCTGGGCGGTGACCCGGCACGCGGACGTGGTGCGGGTGTCCCGGCATCCGGAGATCTTCTCCTCCTACGAGCGGCTCGCGCTGTTCGACGAGCCGCCGGAGGACCATCTGGCGCTGCAGCGGCTGATGATGCTGAACCAGGATCCGCCGGAGCACACGCGCAAGCGCGGCATCGTCAACCGGGGGTTCACCCCGCGCGCGATCGGCGCGCTCGCCGACCACATCAGGGAGATCTGCGGGAGGCTGGTGGCCGAGACGGTGGAGCGCGGCGAGGAGGCGGACTTCGTCCGCGACCTCGCCGCCCCGCTGCCGCTGTACGTCATCTGCGAGCTGCTCGGCGCCCCGCCGCAGGACCGCGAGAAGATCTTCACCTGGTCGAACACGCTGATCGGCGGCGACGACCCGGAGTTCCAGCGGACGCCGGAGGAGGGCCAGGAGGCGGCGACGCAGCTGTACGCCTACGCCAACGAGCTGGCCGCCGACCGGCGCGAGAACCCGCGCGAGGACATCGTCACCAGGCTGCTGCAGCCGGACGCCGACGGCCAGGTCCTGGACGGCGACGAGTTCGAGCTGTTCGTGATGCTGCTGTCGGTGGCCGGCAACGAGACGACCCGCAACGCCGCGACCGGCGGGATGCTCGCGCTGCTGGAGCACCCCGAGCAGTGGGCGCGGCTGCGGGCCGACCGGGCGCTGGTGCGCACGGCGGTGGACGAGATCGTCCGCTGGGTCACCCCGGTGAACCTGTTCCGCCGCACCGCCGTCCAGGACACCGAGCTCGGCGGCCGCAAGATCGCCGAGGGCGACAAGGTCGTGGTGTTCTACTCCTCCGCCAACCGCGACGAGACGGTGTTCGCCGACCCGTACTCCTTCGACGTCGGCCGGGACCCCAACCCCCACCTGGGGTTCGGCGGCGGCGGGCCGCACTTCTGCCTGGGCGCCCACCTTGCCCGGCTGGAGCTGAGTGTGCTTTTCGAAACACTTTTGGACACTGTGCCCAATATTGAACTCGGCGGTAACGTGCGGAGGCTAAGGTCTAGTTTCATCAACGGCATAAAGGAGATGCCGGTGCGTGTGCGACCGGCGTCCCGCGACTGACGGGAGTGGTGCGTGGGCAGGGGCTGGCGTGGGTGAGGCAGACGAGCCGGGCGGACCGTTGCGGGTCGCCCTGCTCTCCTACCGGAGCAAGCCGCACTGCGGCGGCCAGGGCGTCTACCTCCGGCATCTGAGCCGGGAGCTGATCGACCTCGGGCACACGGTGGAGGTGCTGTCCGGCCAGCCGTATCCGGAGCTGGACCGCGACGAGATCACCCTCACCAAGATCCCGAGCCTGGACCTGTACCGGGACGAGGACCCGTTCCGCACGCCGGCCCGCGAGGAGTTCCGCGACTGGATCGACGTGCTGGAGTTCGCGCACATGAAGACCGGCGGCTTCCCCGAGCCGCTGACGTTCAGCCTGCGCGCGCTGCGCGAGCTGAAGCGGCGCCGCCGCGACTTCGACGTCGTCCACGACAACCAGGTCCTCGGCCTCGGCAACCTCGGCATCCCCCGGCTCGGCCTGCCGCTGGTGACCAGCATCCACCACCCGATCAGCGTCGACCGGCGGATCGAGCTGGAGGCGGCGCAGGGCGTCAAGCAGAAGCTCGGCAAGCGCCGCTGGTACGGGTTCGTCGCCATGCAGTCGCAGGTGTCGCGGCGGATCGGCCCGGTGCTGACGGTGTCGGAGTCGTCCAAGGTCGACATCGTCAAGGACTTCCGGGTCGACCCGCGCGACATCGAGATCCTGCCGCTCGGCGTCGACACCCGCATCTTCCACCCGCGCGGCGAGCGCGTCCCCGGCCGGATCGTCGCGATGGCCAGCGCCGACGCGCCGATCAAGGGCGTGGACGTGCTGCTGCGCGCGGTCGCCAAGGTCGCCACCGAGCGGGACGTGCACGTCATCGTCGTCAGCCGCCCGCAGAAGGACGGCCCGACCGAGAAGCTGGTGCGCGACCTCGCGCTCGGCGACCGGGTCCGGTTCGTCAGCGGCATCAGCGACGACGAGCTCGGCGAGCTGATGGCGTCCGCGGAGATCGCCGTCGTCCCGTCCCGCTACGAGGGCTTCTCGCTGCCCGCCGTCGAGCACATGGCGTCCGGGACGCCGCTGGTCGCGAGCCGCGCCGGCGCGCTGCCGGAGGTCGTCGGCGACGCGGGCGTGCTGGTGCAGCCCGGCGACGTCGAGGAGCTGGCCGCGACGCTGCGCCTGCTGCACGACTCCGCCGAGGAACGCGCGCGCGTAGGCGCCGCGGGGCTGGCCCGGGTGCAGGAGCGGTTCGCCTGGCCGGCGGTGGCGAAGGCGACCGTCGAGCACTACCGCGCCGCGATCCGCGAACACGGCTACCTGCGGCTCGCCGCCGCCAAGCGGGCCCGCCGCGGCTGAGACGGGCGGCACCCGCGAGGGGCCGCATCAAGTGCTGTGGGAACCCGATCCGGGCCTCCCCGTACGGAAGGAGCACGACCCTGCTGACCGTGGATTTCCAGCGGTTCCGCGTCACCCCCGGGGACCGCATCCTCGACATGGGATGCGGGGCCGGACGGCACGCCTTCGAGCTGTACCGCCGGGGTGCCCACGTCGTCGCCTTCGACCTCGACGCCGACGAGCTGGCCGGCGTCGAGAAGATGTTCGGCGCCATGCGCCTGGCGGGCGAGGTCCCCGCGGACGCGACCGCCGAGACCGTGCAGGGCGACGCGCTGGCGCTGCCGTTCCCCGACGACCACTTCGACAAGATCATCGCGTCGGAGGTGCTGGAGCACATCCCCGACGACATGCGGGCGATGCGCGAGCTGCTGCGGGTGCTGAAGCCGGGCGGGAAGCTCGCCGTCACGGTGCCGAGCTGGCTGCCCGAGCGGGTCTGCTGGGCGCTGTCGGAGGACTACCACACCGCCCCCGGCGGCCACGTGCGGATCTACACGCGCGCCGAGCTGGAGGCGAAGTTCAAGTCGATCGGCTTCCGGGTCGGCGGCCACCACCACGCGCACGGCCTGCACGCCCCGTACTGGTGGATCAAGTGCGCGGTCGGCGTGAACGACGACCGCAACCCGCTCGCCAAGGCCTACCACCAGATCCTCGTCTGGGACATCATGAAGCGCCCGCTGGCGACGCGGCTGGCCGAGCGCGCGCTGAACCCGGTGATCGGCAAGAGCGTCGTCGTGTACTTCGCCAAGCCGTCGACGCCGAGCACCCCCGCGCCCCCGGCCAGGGAGACGGCGGATGCCGTCTGAGCCCGCTCCCCCCGCCGTGCCCGGCGTCGTGACGGCCGACGACGTCGTCGCGACCGCCCGCAGCATCGCCCGCCAGCAGGAGGAGTCCGGCGCGATCCCGTGGTTCTCGCCTGTCGGCGGCGTGCCCGGCCACGTGGACGCCTGGAACCACGTCGAGGCGGCGATGGCGCTGACCGTCGCCGGCCTCGGCGCCCAGGCGCGCCGCGCCTACGCGTGGCTGGCGAGCGTCCAGCGGCCGGACGGGTCGTGGCCCGCCAAGTGGGTGCTGGGCGAGGTCACCGAGCCCGGCGGCGAGTCCAACCACGCCGCCTACGTCGCGGTGGGCGTCTGGCACGAGCTCGTCTGCACCGGCGACGAGGACTTCGCGCGGCGGATGTGGCCTACGGTCCGGCGGGCGATCGACTTCACGCTCGGGCTGCAGACCCGGCGCGGCGAGATCATCTGGATCCGGCACGAGAACGGCACGGCGTCCGACCACGCGCTGCTCACCGGCTGCTCGTCGATCTACCAGTCGCTGCGCTGCGCGGTCGCACTGGCCGAGCACCTCGGCGAGCCGCAACCGGAATGGGAACTCGCCACCGACCAGCTCGGCCACGTGGTGGCCGCGCACCCGGAGGCGTTCGCCGACAAGAGCCGCTGGTCGATGGACTGGTACTACCCGGTGCTCGGCGGACCGGTGCGCGGCGACGCCGGCGCGCGGCGGCTCGCGGAGGGCTGGGACGAGTTCGTCGTGCCGGGCCTCGGCTGCCGGTGCGTGGCCGACCAGCCGTGGGTGACGGCGGCGGAGAGCTGCGAGCTGGTAATGGCGCTGGACGCGGCAGGCGACCGGGACCGCGCACTGGAGCTGTTCACCACCATCCAGCACCTCCGGCACGAGGACGGCTCGTACTGGACGGGCTGGCAGTTCGAGAACAAGCGGCACTTCCCCGGGGACCGCTCCACCTACACGGCGGCGGCAGTGGTGCTGGCGGCGGACGCGCTGGCGGACGCCTCACCCGGCGCCCGGCTGTTCAAGGAGATCGCGGGACGCCCACTCGGCCCCTGCGCCGCCTCGGACCCACTGGCGTGCGGCTGCGGGTTGGTACCTGTAGATGTGGGTGGGCGACCCCCCACACCCCCCGGAGCGGGGGCGCCCGGCGCCACTCCACTCCGCTAGCGCTCCGCTCCGGGCTTCGGCCACCCCCGGTGGGGGGCCAGCCCCCCACGCCCCCCGGCGGGGGCGTGCTTTACGTGGGGGGACGACCCCCCACACCCCCCGGAGCGGGGGCGCCCGGCGCCACTCCGCTCCGCTAGCGCTCCGCTCCGGGCTTCGGCCACCCCCGGTGGGGGGCCAGCCCCCCCACGCCCCCCGGCGGGGGCTCCGCCC
>NZ_WBMS02000078.1 GCF_008923205.2 Actinomadura physcomitrii
CGCGTCCGCCCCGGCCGCCGCGCCCGCCGCCACGGCGGTCGCCGCCGCGGCGCTCACGGCCGCCGCCGCCCGCCGCGCGCTGCTGCGCGGCCTGCTGCTCGCGCTCGGCGCGCGTCTGCGCGGCCTCGCCCTTGTAGATCCACACCTTCACGCCGATGCGGCCGAACGTCGTGCGGGCCTCGTAGAACCCGTAGTCGATGTCGGCGCGCAGCGTGTGCAGCGGGACCTGGCCCTCGCGGTAGAACTCCGACCGCGACATCTCGGCGCCGCCGAGACGGCCGCCGCACTGCACCTTGATGCCCTTGGCGCCGGACTTCATCGCCGACTGGATCGCCTTGCGCATCGCGCGGCGGAACGCGACCCGGCTGGACAGCTGCTCGGCCACGCCCTGCGCGACGAGCTGCGCGTCGATCTCGGGGTTCTTCACCTCGAGGATGTTCAGCCGGACCTGCTTGCCGGTCAGCTTCTCCAGGTCGCCGCGCAGGCGCTCGGCCTCCGCGCCGCGGCGGCCGATGACGATGCCCGGCCGGGCGGTGTGGATGTTGACCTCGACACGGTCACGGGTCCGCTCGATCTCCACCTTGGAGATGCCCGCCCGGTCCATGCCCTTCTGCAGCATGCGCCGGATCTGGACGTCTTCCTTGACGTAGTCCTTGTAGAGCTTGTCGGCGAACCACACGCTCTTGTGGTCGGTGGTGACGCCCAGGCGGAACCCGTGCGGGTTGATCTTCTGACCCACTACCGGGCCCTCCTCGTCTTCTTACCGCCGGCCGAAGCGACTTCGTCCTTCGGGGCGACGACCACGGTGATGTGGCTCGTGCGCTTGTTGATGCGGTAGGCCCGACCCTGGGCGCGGGGGCGGAAACGCTTCAGCGTCGGCCCCTCGTCGACCCACGCGCCGCTCACGACGAGCGTGCCCGTGTCGAGCTTGAAGTTGTGCTCGGCGTTGGCAATGGCACTGGCCAGCACCTTGCCCACCGGCTCACTGGCGGCCTGGGGGGCGAACCGCAGCACCGCCTGCGCCTCCGCGGCGGGCAGGCCGCGGATGAGGTCCACCACGCGGCGGGCCTTCATGGGCGTGACGCGGATGAACCGCGCCTGGGCCCTGGCTTCCATCGCTGTTCCCTCTCTCCTACAGACTGCCCGCTCAGCCGCGACGGCTGCGACGGTCTTCCTTGACGTGGCTGCGGAACGTCCGCGTCGGCGCGAACTCGCCGAGCTTGTGCCCCACCATGGCGTCGGTGATGAACACCGGCACGTGCTTGCGGCCGTCGTGCACGGCGATCGTGTGACCGATCATGTCCGGCACGATCATGGAGCGCCGGGACCACGTCTTGATGACGTTCTTGGTGCCCTTCTCGTTCTGGACGTCCACCTTCTTCATCAGGTGGTCGTCCACGAAGGGGCCCTTCTTGAGGCTACGTGGCATGACGAGCGACTCCTACCGCTTCTTCTTGCTGCGACGACGGACGATCAGCCGGTCGCTCGACTTGTTCGCCTGGCGAGTGCGGCCTTCCTTCTTACCGTTCGGGTTCACCGGGTGCCGGCCGCCGGAGGTCTTGCCCTCACCACCACCGTGCGGGTGGTCGATCGGGTTCATCGCGACGCCGCGGACGGTCGGGCGCTTGCCCTTCCACCGCATCCGGCCGGCCTTGCCCCAGTTGATGTTCGACTGCTCGGCGTTGCCGACCTCGCCGACCGTCGCCCGGCAGCGCACGTCCACCATCCGCATCTCGCCGGAGGGCATGCGCAGCGTGGCGTACTTGCCCTCCTTGGCCAGCAGCTGGACGCCGGCGCCCGCGGAACGAGCGATCTTGGCGCCGCCGCCGGGCCGCAGCTCGATGGCGTGGATGACGGTACCCGTCGGGATGTTGCGCAGCGGCAGGCAGTTGCCCGGCTTGATGTCCGCGCCCGGCCCGTTCTCGACGCGGTCGCCCTGGCGCAGGTTCCGCGGCGCGAGGATGTAGCGCTTCTCGCCGTCGGCGTAGTGCAGCAGCGCGATGCGGGCGGTGCGGTTCGGGTCGTACTCGATGTGCGCGACCTTCGCCGGGACGCCGTCCTTGTCGTGCCGGCGGAAGTCGATCACGCGGTACGCGCGCTTGTGGCCGCCGCCCTGGTGCCGGGTCGTGATGCGGCCATGGTTGTTGCGGCCGCCCTTCTTGGGGAGCGGACGCAGCAGCGACTTCTCCGGCTCGCTGCGCGTGACCTCGACGAAGTCGGCCACGCTGGAGCCGCGACGACCCGGAGTCGTCGGCTTGTAGTTACGGATGCCCATCTTTTTCGTTCATCCCTATTTCAGTCTTCGGAACGACCCCGCCTGGTTAGGCCGGGCCGCCGAAGATGTCGATCCGCTCGCCCTCGGCGAGGCTGACGATGGCGCGCTTGGTGTCCTTGCGCTTGCCGTAGCCGAACCGGGTGCGCTTGCGCTTGCCGGGCCGGTTGAGCGTGTTCACGTTCGTCACCTTGACGCCGAACACCGACTCGACGGCCTGCTTGATCTGCGTCTTGTTGGCGTCGGTCCGGACGACGAACGTGTACTTGTTCTCGTCCAGCAGCCCGTAGCTCTTCTCCGAGACGACCGGCGCGATGATGACGTCGCGGGGGTCGGCGATCTTGTTCACTGGTGCGACCCTCCTTACTTCTTCGCCGCGCGCGAGATGAACTCGTCGTACGCCTTCTGCGTGAAGACGACGTCATCGTTCACCAGCACGTCGTAGGTGTTGAGCTGGTCGGAGACGAGCACGTGCACGCTCGGCTCGTTGCGCAGGCTCTTCCAGGTCAGCTCGTCCTCGCGGTCCAGGACCAGCAGGACGCGCTTGGCCTCGGTGACCGAGCGCAGCGCCGTCAGCGCCGTCTTCGTCTTCGGGGTGTCGCCCTCGATGATGTGGTCGACCACGTGCACCCGGCCGTAGCGGGCGCGGTCCGACAGGGCGCCGCGCAGCGCGGCGGCCTTCATCTTCTTGGGCGTCCGCTGCGAGTAGTCCCGCGGCTGCGGGCCGTGCACCGTGCCGCCGCCGGCGAACTGGGGCGCGCGGGTCGAGCCCTGGCGGGCGCGGCCGGTGCCCTTCTGCCGGTACGGCTTCTTGCCGCCGCCGGACACCGCGCCGCGGGTCTTCGTGGCGTGGGTGCCCTGCCGCGCCGCGGCCAGCTGCGCCACCACGACCTGGTGGATCAGCGGCACGCTGGTCTTCGCGTCGAAGACCTCGGCGGGCAGATCGATGTCGAGCTTCGCGGTCACTTGCCCGTCCCCTTCACTGCGTCGCGGACCAGCACCACGCCGCCGTTGGGACCGGGAACCGCGCCCTTGATGAGCAGCAGGTTCTTCTCCGCGTCGACGGCGTGGACGGTCAGGTTCTGCACGGTGGTACGGGCGTTGCCGTGCCGTCCCGCCATGCGGAGGCCCTTGAAGACGCGACCCGGGGTCGCGCAGCCGCCGATCGAGCCCGGCGAGCGGTGCTTGCGCTGGGTGCCGTGCGAGGCGCCGAGGCCCTTGAAGCCGTGGCGCTTCATGACACCGGCGGTGCCCTTGCCCTTGCTCGTGCCGGTGACGTCGATCTTCTGGCCGGCCTCGAAGACGCCAGCGGTGATCTCCTGGCCGAGCTCGTACTCGGTGGTGTCGCCTGTGCGCAGTTCGACGAGGTAGCGGCGCGGCGTGACGCCGGCCTTCTCGAAGTGGCCCGTGCGCGGCTTGTTCACCTTGCGCGGGTCGATCTGCCCGTACCCGATCTGGACGGCGGTGTAGCCGTCCTTCTCCTGGGTGCGGAGCTGCGTGACGACACACGGCCCGGCCTGGACGACGGTCACCGGAACGATCCGGCCCTCATCGTCGAAGACCTGGGTCATGCCGAGCTTCTCGCCCAGGACGCCCTTCCTCTGCGTGCTCATTTCCGATGCGTCCCTCAGAGCTTGATCTCGATGTCAACGCCGGCCGGAAGGTCGAGCCGCATCAGCGAGTCGACCGTCTTGGGCGTCGGGTCGATGATGTCGATCAACCGCTTGTGCGTGCGCATCTCGAAGTGCTCGCGGCTGTCCTTGTACTTGTGCGGCGAGCGGATGACGCAGTACACGTTCTTCTCGGTCGGCAGCGGCACCGGGCCCGCGACCTTGGCGCCCGTCCGCGTCACCGTCTCAACGATCTTCTTCGCGGAGGTGTCGATGACCTCGTGGTCGTAGGCCTTGAGCCGGATGCGGATCTTCTGTCCCGCCATGGTGGCCTCGGTGTCCTTTGCTGTAGTGCCGCTGTTTACTTCACTGGTCGTGATGACGCGGCGGCCCGGTCGCCCGATGCTTCCGGCGGCCGTGCCGCCGCGTCCACGAGGGTCTTACTTGAGGATCTTGGTGACGCGACCGGCGCCCACGGTCCGGCCACCCTCGCGGATGGCGAACTTGAGGCCCTCCTCCATGGCGACGGGCTGGATCAGCTCGACGCGCATCTCGGTGTTGTCGCCCGGCATGACCATCTCGGTGCCCTCGGGGAGGTTCACCACGCCGGTGACGTCCGTGGTCCGGAAGTAGAACTGCGGACGGTAGTTGTTGAAGAACGGCGTGTGCCGGCCGCCCTCGTCCTTGGACAGGATGTAGACCTGCGCCTCGAACTCGGTGTGCGGGGTGTTCGTGCCCGGCTTGATGACGCACTGGCCGCGCTCGACGTCCTCGCGCTTGGTGCCGCGCAGGAGCAGGCCGACGTTGTCGCCCGCCTGGCCCTGGTCGAGGAGCTTGCGGAACATCTCGACACCGGTGACGGTCGTCTTGGACGACGCGTCCTTGATGCCGATGATCTCGACTTCCTCGTTGACGTTGATGACACCGCGCTCGATGCGGCCGGTCACCACGGTGCCGCGGCCGGTGATCGAGAAGACGTCCTCGATCGGCATCAGGAACGGCTTGTCGGTGTCGCGCACCGGCTCCGGCACGTTCTCGTCGACGGCGTTCATCAGCTCGACGATGGACTCGGCCCACTTCTCGTCGCCCTGCAGCGCCTGGAAGGCGGACACGCGGATGACGGGGACGTCGTCGCCCGGGAACTCGTACTCCGACAGCAGCTCGCGGACCTCGAGCTCGACGAGCTCCAGGATCTCCTCGTCGTCCACCATGTCGCACTTGTTCAGCGCGACGACGATGTAGGGGACGCCGACCTGGCGGGCCAGGAGCACGTGCTCCTTGGTCTGCGGCATCGGGCCGTCGGTCGCGGCGACCACCAGGATGGCGCCGTCCATCTGCGCCGCACCGGTGATCATGTTCTTGATGTAGTCCGCGTGACCGGGGCAGTCCACGTGCGCGTAGTGCCGGGACTCGGTCTGGTACTCGACGTGCGCGATGGAGATCGTGATGCCGCGCTCGCGCTCCTCCGGCGCCTTGTCGATGTCCTCGAACGGCGTGAAGGGGTTGAGGTCGGGGTACTTGTCGTGGAGCACCTTGGTGATCGCCGCGGTAAGCGTGGTCTTACCGTGGTCGATGTGACCGATGGTGCCGATGTTCACGTGCGGCTTCGTCCGCTCGAACTTGGCCTTCGCCACTGGTTGCTCCTTGTTGCGATCCTCGGCCGTCTGGAACGACCGCTTCGATGTACGTCTGTGTGATCTGTGGGCAGGCCCGGGTGCTTACTCGCCCCGCGCCTTGGCGATGATCTCCTGCGCGACGTTCCCCGGAACCTCGGCGTAGGAGTCGAACTGCATGGTGAAGACAGCCCGGCCCTGGGTCTTGCTGCGCAGATCACCCACGTAGCCGAACATCTCGGACAGCGGCACGAGCGCCTTGACGATGCGCATGCCGTGCCGCTCGTCCATGGACTGGACCTGGCCGCGGCGGCTGTTGAGGTCGCCGATCACGTCGCCCATGTTCTCCTCGGGCGTGGTGACCTCGACGGACATCATCGGCTCCAGCAGCGTCGGGGACGCCTTGCGGGCGGCCTCCTTGAACGCCATGGAACCGGCGACCTTGAACGCCATCTCCGAGGAGTCCACCTCGTGGTAGGCGCCGTCCTGCAGGGTGACCTTGACGCCCACCATCGGGTAGCCGGCGAGGACACCGAACTCCGCGGCCTCCTGGCAGCCCGCGTCGACCGACGGGATGTACTCCCGCGGGATGCGGCCGCCGGTGACCTTGTTCTCGAACTCGTAACCGTCGGACCCGCCGCCGAGCGGCTCCAGGTCGATGATCACGCGGCCGAACTGGCCCGAGCCGCCCGTCTGCTTCTTGTGGGTGTACTCGACCTTCTCGACCTTGCGGGTGATGGTCTCGCGGTAGGCCACCTGCGGCTTGCCGACGTTGGCCTCGACCTTGAACTCGCGCTTCATCCGGTCGACGAGGATCTCCAGGTGGAGCTCGCCCATGCCGGAGATCACGGTCTGGCCGGTGTCCTCCTCGGTGCGGACCTGGAAGGACGGGTCCTCCTCGGCCAGCCGCTGGATCGCGGTGCCCAGCTTCTGCTGGTCGGCCTTGGTCTTCGGCTCGATCGCGACGTGGATGACCGGCGCCGGGAAGTTCATCGACTCCAGGACGATCGGGTCCTTGTCGTCGCAGAGCGTCTCGCCGGTGGTGGTCTGCTTGAGGCCCATCACCGCGACGATGTCGCCGGCGCCCGCGCGCTCGATCTCGGTGCGCTTGTTGGCGTGCATCCGGTAGATCTTGCCGATGCGCTCCTTGCGCTCCTTGACGGAGTTCATCACGCTCGCGCCGGACTCCAGCACGCCGGAGTACACGCGCACGAAGGTGAGCTTGCCCAGGTGCGGGTCGGTCGCGATCTTGAACGCCAGGGCGGAGAACGGCTCGTCCTCGCTCGGCTTGCGGGTCAGCACCTTCTCCTCGTCGCGGACGGCGTGGCCCTCGATGGCCTCCACGTCCAGCGGCGACGGCAGGTAGCGGACGATCGCGTCCAGCAGCGGCTGCACGCCCTTGTTCTTGAAGGCGGTGCCGCACGTCACCGGGGTGACCTTCGCGGCGATCGTCGCGCGCCGGATGCCGGCGTGCAGCTGCTCCACGGTGGGCTCGTGGCCCTCCAGGTACAGCTCCATGATCTCGTCGTCGTTCTCGGCGAGCGTCTCGACGAGCTTGTCGTGCCACTCGCGGGCGGCCTCGGCGTGCGTCTCGGGGATGTCGAGGATGTCGTACATCTCGCCGAGCTTGGCCTCCTCGTTCCAGACGAGGGCCTTCATGTTCACCAGGTCGATGACGCCCTTGAAGTCCGCCTCGGCGCCGATCGGCAGCTGCAGCACGAGCGGGACGGCGTTCAGACGGGTCTCGATCATGTCGACGCAGCGGTGGAACTCGGCGCCGACCCGGTCGAGCTTGTTGACGAAGCACATGCGGGGCACGCCGTACCGGTCGGCCTGCCGCCACACCGTCTCGGACTGCGGCTCCACGCCGGCGACACCGTCGAACACCGCGACCGCGCCGTCGAGCACCCGCAGGTTGCGCTCCACCTCGATGGTGAAGTCGACGTGCCCGGGGGTGTCGATGATGTTGATCGTGTGCTTGACGTCGTCGACGGGCCATTCGCAGGTGGTGGCGGCGGAGGTGATGGTGATCCCCCGCTCCTGCTCCTGCTCCATCCAGTCCATGGTGGCGGCGCCGTCGTGGACCTCGCCGATCTTGTAGCTGATGCCCGTGTAGTACAGGATCCGCTCGGTCGTCGTGGTCTTGCCAGCGTCGATATGGGCCATGATCCCGATGTTGCGGACCTTGGCCAGGTCTACACCGGTTTTGGTAGCCACAGTGTCCTCGCGTCCTCGCGTCGTCTCGTCGTTCTCAACCCGCCGGGGTTACCAGCGGTAGTGGGCGAAGGCCTTGTTGGACTCCGCCATCTTGTGGGTGTCCTCGCGCTTCTTGACAGACGCGCCGAGGCCGTTGCTCGCGTCGAGCAGCTCGTTCATCAGCCGCTCGGTCATGGTCTTCTCGCGGCGCTGCCGGGCGTACACCACGAGCCAGCGCAGCGCGAGGGTGGTGGAGCGGGCCGGCCGCACCTCGACGGGGACCTGGTAGGTCGCGCCACCGACGCGGCGGCTGCGGACCTCCAGGGTGGGCTTGACGTTGTCGAGCGCGCGCTTCAGCGTGACGACCGGGTCGTTGCCGGTCTTCTCGCGGGCGCCCTCGAGAGCGTCGTAGACGATGCTCTGCGCGATGGAACGCTTGCCGTCCAGGAGAATCTTGTTGATGAGCGCGGTGACCAGCGGCGAGTTGTACACCGGGTCAGCGATCAGCTGGCGCTTGCCAGCGGGGCCCTTGCGCGGCATCAGCTCTTCTCCTTCTTCGCGCCGTACTTGCTGCGCGCCTGCTTGCGGTTGCGGACGCCCTGGGTGTCGAGCGACCCGCGGATGATCTTGTACCGAACACCCGGGAGGTCCTTCACACGGCCGCCGCGCACGAGCACGATCGAGTGCTCCTGCAGGTTGTGACCGACGCCGGGGATGTAGGCCGTGACCTCAATCCCGCTGGTCAGCCGGACACGGGCGACCTTGCGAAGCGCGGAGTTCGGCTTCTTGGGCGTCGTCGTGTAGACGCGCGTGCAGACGCCCCGCCGCTGGGGGCTCTCCTTCAGCGCGGGCGTCTTGTTCTTGGTCACCTTGTCCTGGCGGCCCTTTCGGACCAGCTGCTGGATCGTGGGCACCGCGTCTCCGTCTTCCCTCGTACCGAGCCGGTAAGTCTTGTGCTGCAATCACCACCTCAGGCGAGGCTGTGACCTGCCGGTTTCCCGACCTCTCCGACCCACGCGGTCGGGCGTGTCGCCGGTTCACGGAGCACCGCCCGCGAACAACCGACACAGACCGCCCGGCCCATCTCAGGGCCGAATCAAGCCGGGGAGTAGATGCGGCGCTGGGCCGGTCCTGGCGAACCTCGCCGGGGCGCACGCATAGCGGCCCGCACACAGCGGGCACAAGTGAAGAGGTTACCGACCCCTCCGCGAAAGTGCAAAGCGAACAGCGCACTACCGCGCGAGCCCCGTCCGGCGCAAGCCCGGAGGGCCCTCGAAAGCCGACTCGCCGTAGAGATCAACGGACGAACGCCGACGGGTGTTCCCGCGCGGTGGCGGGAAGACCCGTCGGCATTGTGACCCACACCCCGGCCGTTGGGGAAGACGTGGACGAGCTTTTACGCCCTCCCCGGCCCGGTCGTCAGAGGACGAACGCGACGATCAGGACGATGACGATCACCGCGACGACCGCGCCGCCGATGACGTAGAGCAGCGTGTTGCCCTTGCCACCCTTGCCCTCGTCCGTCCCGTACGCGGGCGGCTGGCCGTACTGCCCCGGCTGCCCGAACTGGCCCTGCTGTCCGGGCTGCGCGGGCTGACCCGGCTGGCCGAACGCGGGCTGGCCGCCGAACTGCTGCTGGTCGGCCTGCTGGCCGAACTGCTGCGCACCCTGCTGCTGGCCGAAGCCCTGCTGCTGCCCGAACTGCTGGCCCGGCTGCTGGCCGTACTGCTGCTGGTCCTGCTGGGCGCCGAACGGCTGCGCGCCGTACTGCTGCTGGTCGGCCTGCTGGCCGAACTGCTGCGCGCCCTGCTGCTGACCGAAGCCCTGCTGCTGGCCGTAGTCCTGCTGGCCGAAGGGCTGCGCGCCGGACTGCGGCTGCTGCTGGGCCTGCGGCTGCCAGGACTGCTGGCCGATGTCCAGCCGGGTGTGCTCGGCCATCCCCCCGGACGGCTCGGTGGCGTGCCGCCCCTGCGACTGCGCCGACGGGTCGAACGCCTCGGTCGGCCGGGCGTCCTCGACGCCGCGGTCGGCGGGGGCGCCGAACGCGGGCGGCTCCTCCGCCTGCGGCGAGCCCTGCGGGGACGCGCCGAAGCCCGACTCGGGCGGCGGGACCATCATCGTCCGCTCGTGGCCGGCCTGGCCCTGGCCCGGCCCGCCGGGCTGCTGCCCCTGCTGCCCCTGCGGGGGCGCGCCCGGCGACCACGGCTCGGGCGTCGACGGCGGGACCGGCGCCTGCCACGGCTCGGCGGGCGGCTCCTGCCGGCGCTCGGGACCGGTCGCGACGGGGACGTCCGTGCCGGGCGACCAGTGCAGCGTCGCCTGGTCGTCCACCGGGGGCCGCTGCGGCCGCTCGGGCTCCTGCCCGCCCGTGCCCGGGCCGGGGACGATCAGCGTGCGGTCGGTACCGGCGTCCTGCGGCTGGCCCGGGGCCGGCGGCGCCTGCTCGGCGGGCGTCCCGCCCTCGGGCGCGCGCGGCTCGGGGGGCGGCGCGTAACCGCCCTGGCCGCTCTGGCCGCCGAACGGCGGCTGGCCGTACGGCTGCTGCTGCTCCTGAGGGGCGCCGTGCATCGGCTGCTGGGGGTAGCCCTGCTGCGGCTGACCGTACTGCTGGCCCGGCTGGCCGCCGTACTGCTGCTGCTCCGGCGGCGGGAACCCGCCCGGCCCGGGAGGCGCGCCGTAGGGCGCCTGGCCGCCGGGCTGCTGCCCGTAGGGCTGCTGCTCCTGCTGCTCGTACTGGGGGGCGCCGTACTGCTGCTGGGGCGGCGCCGGAGGCTGCTCGCCGTACTGCGGCATCGGCTGCTCGACCATCGTCGGGGGCGGCGGCGGAGGCGCCTGCCGCTCCGGCTCGCCGGGCTGCTGCGGCGCCGGGGGCCGCTGCCCGCCGGCCGCGCCGCCCAGCTGCGGGGCGCCGAACACCACGGTCCGGTCGCCGAGCGGGCGCGCCGGGGGCTCGCCCCGCTCCTCGGGGGCCTGCCGCCCCTCGTCCTCCGGCAACGGCCGCTGCGGTCCCTGCGTGCCGTCATTCTCGGTCATCGTCGGGCTCCTTCAGCGCCGTCGTCCCGGGGCTCCTCAGTCCCGGTCGCCCAGGGACCGCCGCGGCGGTCCCCGGATCTGTCACTCGTCTCCCCCGGGCGGTCTGGCCGCCGGTGGGCGTTCTGGCCACCAGCCAGCCCCGATCGCCGGTGGTATCGCAAATCATCGCCAAAGATAGACGCCCGGCGCCCCCGGTCCGTTCCGACCGGGGGCGCCACCTGCGATAACGCCCCGCCGGTCACGGATCAGCCGTGGCCGCGGACCGGGTGCGGCCGGTACGGCGCCTCCAGCCGCTCGGCCTCCTTGTCGTCCAGCGTGAGCCCGGCCGCCGCGATCGCGTCGTCGATGTGCGCGACCTTCGTCGCGCCGACGATCGGAGCCGTCACGCCGGGCCGTCCGAGCAGCCAGGCCAGCGCGACCTGCGCCATGGGGACGCCCTTCTCCTCCGCGACCTCGCGGACGACGTCGACGACGTCGAAGTCGGCCTCGTCGTACAGCGTCTCGCCGTAGGCGTCGTTGCCCGCCCGCACCGTGTTGGCGCGCCCGCCTCGGTCGCGGTTGCCCGTCAGGCGGCCGCGCGCGAGGGGGCTCCACGGGAGGAGCCCGACGCCCTGGTCGGCGCAGAACGGGTTCATCTCCCGCTCCTCCTCGCGGTAGAGCAGGTTGTAGTGCTTGCTTTCATGTAGGTACTCCCCCGGAGGTGGTCATGCCCTCGTCCAACCCCCTAGTGCCGGTCGTCTCCTATGCCCGCATCTCTGCCGACATCAAGCGGGACGCGCACGGCGTCCAGGACCAGCACAAGGTGAACCGCGAGACGGCGGCCCGGTACGGCTGGACGGTGGTCCACGAGTTCACCGACAACGACCGGTCGGCGGCCAAGGTCGGCGTGGTCCGCGACGACTTCGAGGCGATGCTGTCCGCGCTGCGGTCGGGCCGTCTCCCGGACGGCACCCCTATAGGAGGTGTGGTGATCCTCGCGGAGGACCGCCTCGCCCGTCGGCCTGGCGACTACGAACGGTTCGTGGAGGCATTCACCTACCAGGACAACCGGGTCTTCGCCGACCAGCGCGGCCCGAAGGATCTCTACAGCGAGGACGTAGAGAGCATGGGCCTGTTCGGGGCGGTCATCTCCAAGATGGAGGTGCGCAAGATGCAGCGTCGTATGCGGCGGTCGCATCGTGCCCGTGCAGAGGAGGGGCGGCCGGTCGGCGGGCCTCGTCCGTTCGGCTGGAAGGACGACCGGCTGAGCCTCGAACCGCGCGAGGCCGAGCTACTGGCACAGGCGGTCAAGGACTTCCTCGGCGGCCGGTCCGTTCACTCGATCGTCATGGAGTGGCAGCGCCTGGGCGTGAAGACCGCGCGCGGCAACGAGTGGAGCGTGCGGTCTCTCAAGGTCTCGATGTCCAGCCCTCGTATCTGCGGGTGGCGTGAGATCTCCGGCGAGTTGGTCCGTGGGCCGGACGGCGCGCCGGTTCAAGGGCAGTGGGAAGCCATCGTGAGCCCTGAGCAGTGGTCGGCCGTGCGGGCGGCCTTCGACAAGCGGAAGGGCCACTTCGTCGGCCGTGACATGAAGATCGGTCGGGCGCACCCTGCCGACTACCGCGATCACACCTATCTGCTGTCGGGCATCCTGCGCTGTGGCCGGCGTCTCCCGGACGGGAACCTCTGCAACACTCCGCTTCGCTCCAACGGGCCGAAGGATGCGGCGCACCACACGTACACGTGCCTGAGCCGTGCTGAGGGCGGGTGCGGTGGCGTCTCCCGGCGTGGTGACCTCGTCGACATGTTCGTCTCTGAAGCGGTGCTCGCCAAGCTAGAAGAGGCGTCGTTCTCCTCCGGCCCGCGTGATCAGGAGTGGGAGGGCGCGGCCGAACTCAGGGCGGTGGAGGAGCAGCTAGAGACGCTGACCCGGCAGTGGAACGCCCGGCAGATCACCAATGACCTGTTCTTCAGGCTGGTTCCCGGCCTGGAACAGCAGATCAGCCAGCTTCGCACCGAGAAGAACAGGCACGAGGCCGCCATAGCGGCGAAGGAAGCGCGGGACGAGACGAGCGCTTCCGAGGTGCGGCGGCGGTGGTACCTGCCAGAGGAAGAGGGCGGGTTCCCGATCTCGGTGAAGCGCACCTACATCCGCGCGGCCCTGCACGCGGTGATCATGTACCCGGCGGGCAAGGGCAACAAGAGGTTCAACCCTGACCTCCTCGACCCGATCTGGCGCACCGACTGATCAGGCCAGACCAGTAGCGAGAGAGCCCCGCATCCCGTCCGGTGCGGGGCTCGTCTCCTGTCAGGCCGCGTGCGTGTCGAGTACCTCGCGAACCTCCGGGACATCCCGGTAAGGCTCCAGCTTGGCGAGGACGACACGCCCACGTCGGGCGGTCCGGTCGCTGGGGAAGTCGGCCGCGAGGTCGAGCATGCGCCGCGCGGTCTTGGCGCCCTCTTCGGGCTCGTTGGCGTCCACCAGGGCGACGGCTAGCCATGAGAGGTAGAGGGCGAGTTCGCGCGTGTGGGTGGAGTCGTACCGGGTGAGGACTTCTTGCAGGAGCGGGACGGCTCGTAGTGGGCGCCGGAGTTCGGTGTAGACGCGGGCGTCCATCACGTCGAGTTCCTCGGGCGAGACCCAGTAAGCCCAGTCGGGCGCCTCCTGCGAGTCCTCGTCAGCCATGGCCTCGTGGGCCTCGGCGAGAGCACGCATCGCTGGCTGCGGGTTGCCCGCCTTGGTCTGCGCCCATGCGACCCGGTCAAGGTAGAGCGCGCGGGCCTTGGCTGGTGCGTCCGGCCTGGCCTCGTCCAGGGCGGCGCGGGCGAGGCTCAGCCCGTCGTCTTCGTGGCCCGTGTTGGAGAGCTGGTAGGCGAGGCTCCCCGCGAGGTTGCCGACTAGCGAGAGGTCTCCCGCCTCCCTGGCTGCCGAGACGCCGAGTCGGTAGGCGTGCGCGGCCTGGTCGTGCTCGCCCGCGTCGCTCGCTATCCACCCGGCGATCTGGGCTATCTCCCCGATGCTGCTGAGCAGAGAGCGGCCGGTTTCCTCGGAGTGCGTCGTCTCCCGGTAGAGCTGAACGGCGCCGTCCAGTTCGCGGAGTGCCGGTGCGAGTAGATCGCCGCTGGCGATGACGTCATCTGCGAGCCGTAGACCGTGCGCGCGGTCGGCAAGCGCGGCCGCCGTGGATGCTCCGACCCGGCGGCCTGCGGTGCTGGCCAGTGGCCCAAGCTCCACGTCGTGGTCAGGCAGGAAGTAGGCGAGTGCCTCGGCTGGACTGGGAGTACCGGCGCCGATGTCCTCGCCGCGTGCGTGGGCTGCTGCCCTTTCGAGGGTTTGCAGGGGGATGTTCAGAGCCACGGAGAGGGCGGGAAGCCACACGTCGGGGATGCGCTCGCCGCGCTCCCAACGGCTGATCTCGTGCCGTGTCACGGAGGCTGTTCCCGAGATCCGGCACAACGACTCGGCTAGCTGTCTTTGGCTCTTGCGCGCATCACGTCGCAAGCGTGCGAGGTACGCACCGAATCGCCGACGCCTTTCGTTGATCACGCTGGCCCCTCCCTTGGCCTCCAGTCTGGCCCCTCCCTGGCCCCCTCGTGGGCGCCTCTGGGGAGACAGGCCGAACAGACAGGCTCAAGCCATGGAAAAGGCAGCAGGTGAACGGGTCAACCCCCATCTCTGCGCCCCCGACGTTCATCGTCTCGATGGAAGGACGGCCCCATGGCAACGGAAGCCTCAGAGGTGACGGAAGCTCGGCGGTTGCGGGTCTGGGCGCTGGCGCAGGCGCTCAAGTCGCACGGGTACGCGGTGGAGGTGGCGGAGTCCGAGCCGCTGCTTGCGGTCCCGGCCGCGTCCGGGCCGCCGGTGGTGCTGCGGTGCGATCGTCGGTCGGTCTGCGGTGGTGAGCTGTGGTTCGCCTTCGCGGGCGGTGCCCCTGTCGCTCCGGCCGATGACGCGCACCTGCAAGACGTCGTCGTCGCGGTGAAGGGCAAGCTCGCCGCGCAGGCTGATGGGTAGGCGTCCCGCATCCGAGGTCGTGACCTGGTACGGGCAGGCCACCGGGGCATGGTGGGCGCTGGTCCCCCTGGCTGGTGGCGCTCGGCTGTTGGAGGCTGCCAACCCTCGTGAACTGCGGGAAGCGATCGAGAACCCGGCGGCCTGGCCCTGGCCTCGACCCAAGTTCCTCCCGGCTCCCCCAACTCGTGACGACATGAGGGCCGCGGCTTCCCTGCCCGCCTACATGGTCGGGGCCGGTCGATGGCCGCAGGCCACCCCGTAGGGGCGACCGAAGGGAGTCAGCCGGCGCCGTTGCGGCAATTCCGTCTCAAGCGTCGACCGACCTGGAAGCCGCTGCCCGGCACTTGGGCGCGATGGTGGCGCGGGGGCTGCCTCAGCTTGCGCGGTGCGGTACGGGCGGACCGTCCACGGCGGCCGGGGCGGTGGGCGGGGCCGCGCCGCGAACGGCGCCCCAGCGCCGCACGCGCAAGGCGCGGCGGCCGTCCACGGTCCCGGCCTGCGGTGGGCGGGCCCAGCCACGCACCGAGCCCCCGCGCCTTGCGCGGGGGCTCGTGCTCTTCTGCGTCGAACACGCTGGACATTGAAGCTGGACGGTTCCGGACTTGCGCGGGGGCGGGGCCTCGTAGCCTTGACCGGCGGACGGGCAGCACCTGCCTGCCCGCAATGGCCCGTCGCGAGGCCCCGCGCGAGGTCCCCGCGCAAGTACGGAACCGGCCAGCGGCACCAGACCTCAGCCCCGTGCCTGCGGCCCGTAGGGCCGCCTTGACCCTGTAAAGAAAGTCCTCGACGCCTGGGGGTCCCGGGCTAGCTCGCCTTCCGCTCGTCGTCACGGTCGGTGAGCTGGTTACGGATGGCTCGGGCCTGCTGGACCCGGTTGCGGGCCTGCTCTGCCCAGAAGTGCTCACCGTTCATGAGTCCGCTTCCGACGTACTTCCATCGCCCGGTGGTCACGACGTCCCGCTTCGGGTCCGGCTCGGGAAGCCCTTCGGCCTGCCGTGCGGCCTGGGCGGCGTACTCGGCACGGGTCTGGCGTAGCTCGGAGAGAGTGATTGAGTAGCGGCGGGACTTGGAGGAGAAGTGTCCTCCGTACCCCAGCATGTGAGCCCAGTTGCGTAGGCGTAGGTCGTGGTACTCGGGCAGGTCGGCCAGTGTGAAGCACGTCCAGATCATGCGGCGGGCGTGCTCGGACACCTTGAGTGAGCTGATCTGGGTGGCGTAGCGGACGGGGCGGTCCACGGTGCCGGAGTCCTCGGCTCCCTTGGTGGCGTACTTGGCGATGTAGCGGGCTACGTGCTTGTCGGCGATGCCGTCCAGGTCTGCGGCGACCTTGATGGGCTGGGTGTCGAGCTGGCGCCCCCATCGCAGCGTCAACGGTGCCGTACCGCCCTGCGGGTGCGGGACTGGTACCTCTACCTGTGTGGCGGCGGTGCGTAGCGTGCGCTCCAACAGTTCGGCCGTGGCCCATGAGGGCGGCGGCTGGTCGGGGCCGTCCGGCCCGTCGAGCCGGACCACAGCGTGAAAGTGGATGAGGCCGCGCCGCTGATACTCGATGACGCGGGCGTAGGACACGCGGGCCTGCTCGCGTAGGGCCTTGTGGGTGATGCCGAGTTCGGCCGTGATCAGCCTGGGCACGGTGAGCGTGAGGCGGCGCCACAGCTCGGGGGCATGGGCGTTCCACATCACTGCGGCCGGGTAGTCGTAGCAGTCGACGCAGATCGGTTGGCCTACCTGCGGGTCGTCGGCCTGGTGGCGTGCTCGGCATCCCTCGGGGCGGCCGTGCGGGCACAGCGGGTCGTCTCGACGCGGGCGGCAAGGCTGGGGCTTCCCGGCCTTCTCGCGGTGGGAGTGGACGGCGCCGAATGAGGGGGCGGTCAGGGTGAGGAACACGCGCGGGTGCCCGCTGACCTCGTCGGGGACTCCCTTCCCTCCGGTCAGGCCAGAGATGATCAGGTGGTAGGTGTCGTCCCGGTAGACCTCGGCGCAGGCGGCGCAGCGCGAGGCGCGGCGGTTCCCGCACGCGGTGATCAGGTACCCGGTCGGCTCGTCGTCGGTCGAGTAGGACTCGATCAGCTCCCCGGTCTGGCCGTCCAGGGTCAGGCGCTCGCCTTGCAGCCGGACGGGCTGCTCACAGCCTCCGGCCGTCTTGATCATCTGGTGCCAGCGCTCGAAGTCCGGCATCGCCGCGCGCTGGACGGCGGCGGCCATCTCGGGTGGCAACTCCGGCATCTGCGAGGCGCTCACTGGTGCACCATCCTCTTGTCGGTAGCCGTGAGGCTGCTGATGCACCCGAGGTGCCGCCGGGTCACCGCCCCGCTCGCTCGACGCGTGGACGTCCAGCATGAGTTCTGCGGGATCCGGCGG
>NZ_WBMS02000079.1 GCF_008923205.2 Actinomadura physcomitrii
GCCGTGGCGGCGGGCGCGGCGGCCGGGGCGGACGCGGCGGCGAGCGCGGCGGCGCCCGCGGCGGCGAGGCCCGCGGCGGCGCCGAGGCGCCGAAGCAGCAGCAGAGTTCCGAGCAGCCGGCGCAGACGGCCGACGCTGCTCCGCAGGGTGAGGGGAGCTGAGTAACCCATGCTGATCCCTCGCAAGGTCAAGCACCGCAAGCAGCACCACCCGAAGCGCCGCGGGATGGCCAAGGGCGGCACGAAGGTGACGTTCGGCGAGTACGGCATCCAGGCGGTCGAGGCCGCCTACGTGACGAACCGGCAGATCGAGGCCGCGCGTATCGCGATGACCCGCCACATCAAGCGCGGCGGCAAGGTCTGGATCAACATCTTCCCGGACCGTCCGCTGACCAAGAAGCCGGCGGAGACCCGGATGGGCTCCGGCAAGGGCTCCGTGGAGTGGTGGGTCGCGAACATCAAGCCGGGCCGCGTGCTGTTCGAGATCTCCTACCCGAACGAGCAGATCGCCCGCGAGGCGCTGACCCGCGCGATCCACAAGCTGCCGATGAAGTGCAAGATCGTGAAGCGAGAGGTGGGTGAGTCCTGATGGCCAAGGGTCTTACCGCCGACGACCTGCGGACCGAGCCCGAGGACGTTCTGGTCACCAAGCTGAAGGAGGCGAAGGAGGAGCTGTTCAACCTCCGCTTCCAGGCCGCGACCGGCCAGCTTGAGAGCCACGGGCGGCTGCGCACCGTCAAGCGCGAGATCGCCCGCATCTACACCGTGATGCGGGAGCGCGAGCTCGGCATCGTCACGGTCGCCGAGGACGCCGTGGAGGGCACCGAATGACCGAGCAGACACAGGCGCGGAGCAGCCGCAAGGTCCTGGAGGGCCTGGTGGTCAGCGACAAGATGGACAAGACCGTGGTCGTGTCCGTCGAGGACCGCGTGAAGCACGCGAAGTACCACAAGGTCATCCGCCGGACGAAGAACTACAAGGCGCACGACGAGGCCAACGAGTGTGGCGTCGGCGACCGCGTCCGTCTCATGGAGACCCGCCCGCTGTCGGCGACCAAGCGCTGGCGCGTGGTGGAGATCCTCGAGAAGGCCAAGTAGGAGCCGCAAGGCCCCCGCGGGACGCGAGTCCCGCATTGAACACCGATGGTTCCACCAGGCTCCCCGGACCGGGTCCGGGAGAGAACCGGTGTGACGAACAGGAGTTGACGTGATCCAGCAGGAGTCGCGACTCAAGGTCGCCGACAACACGGGTGCGAAGGAGATCCTTTGCATCCGCGTTCTCGGTGGCTCGGGTCGGCGCTACGCGGGAGTCGGCGACATCATCGTCGCGACGGTGAAGGACGCCCTTCCCGGCGCGGGCGTGAAGAAGGGTGACGTCGTCAAGGCGGTCGTCGTGCGCACCCGCAAGGAGCGCCGGCGCCCGGACGGCTCCTACATCCGCTTCGACGAGAACGCCGCGGTCCTGATCAAGGACGGCGGGGACCCCCGCGGCACCCGCATCTTCGGTCCGGTGGGCCGCGAACTGCGCGAGAAGAAGTTCATGCGCATCATCTCGCTCGCGCCGGAGGTGCTGTGATGAAGATCCGCAAGGGCGACGAGGTCGTCGTCATCGCCGGTAAGGACAAGGGCGCCACGGGCAAGGTCCTGCGCGTCCTCCCGCGCGAGGACCGCGTGGTCGTCGAGGGCGTCAACCTCATCACCAAGAACATCAAGGCCGACCAGCAGCGTGCCGGCAAGGAGAGCGGCCGCGTGACGGTCGAGGCGCCGCTGCACGTCAGCAACGTCGCGCTCGCCGAGGACGGCAAGCCGGTCCGGGTCGGCTACCGCATCAACGAGGACGGCACGAAGGTTCGGATCTCGCGCCGTAGCGGTAAGGAGATCTGAGACCGATGACCGACACCGTCACCGAGCGTCCCGTCCCGCAGCCGAGGCTCAAGCTCCGCTACCGCGAGGAGATCGCGAAGCAGATGCAGGAGCAGTTCGGCTACGCCAACGTCATGCAGATCCCCGGGCTGACCAAGATCGTGGTCAACATGGGCGTCGGCGACGCGGCGAAGGACGCCAAGCTGATCGAGGGCGCGATCCGCGACCTGTCCCAGATCACCGGGCAGAAGCCGGCCGTGAACCGGGCCCGCAAGTCGATCGCGCAGTTCAAGCTGCGCGAGGGCATGCCGATCGGCGCGCACGCCACGCTGCGCGGCGACCGGATGTGGGAGTTCCTCGACCGGTTGCTCGCCACCGCGCTGCCCCGCATCCGCGACTTCCGCGGCCTGTCGCCGAAGCAGTTCGACGGCAACGGCAACTACACCTTCGGGCTGACCGAGCAGGTCATGTTCCACGAGGTCGACCCGGACAAGATCGACCGGACGCGGGGCATGGACATCACGGTCGTGACGACCGCGAAGACCGACGACGAGGGCCGGGCGCTGCTCAAGCTCCTGGGCTTCCCCTTCAAGGAGAACTGAGCAGATGGCGAAGAAGTCGCTGATCGCCAAGGCGGCGCGGAAGCCGAAGTTCGGCGTGCGCGCGTACACTCGTTGCTCGCGCTGCGGGCGCCCGCGCTCCGTCTACCGGAAGTTCGGCCTGTGCCGCGTGTGCTTCCGGGAGATGGCCCACCGCGGCGAGCTGCCGGGCATCACCAAGTCCAGCTGGTAGGAGCCTCCCCCCGGCGACGGGGGAGCCCGCCGGCGTGTATCAACCACCGGGCATCCGCACGGGTGCCCACGACCACGCCAAAGGTCCACGGGACGACATCACCCCGAGGAAACCGTGGCGAGGGAGGGCCAGCAGGCCATGACGATGACCGACCCGATCGCAGACATGCTGACGCGTCTGCGGAACGCGAATTCGGCGTACCACGACTCGGTGGCGATGCCGTACTCGAAGATCAAGGCGCACATCGCCGAGATCCTCCAGCAGGAGGGCTACATCTCGGGCTGGACCGTGGAGGACGCCGAGGTCGGCAAGAAGCTCACCATCGAGCTCAAGTTCGGGCCGACCCGCGAGCGTTCGATCGCCGGCATCAAGCGCGTCTCGAAGCCGGGTCTGCGCGTGTACGCGAAGAAGGACAACCTGCCGAAGGTGCTGGGCGGGCTGGGCGTCGCGATCATCTCGACGTCCTCCGGCCTGATGACCGACCGGCAGGCGGGCAAGCGCGGCGTGGGCGGCGAAGTCCTCGCCTACGTCTGGTGAGGGGAGGGCTCTAACAATGTCGCGAATCGGACGTCTCCCCATCACCGTGCCCAGCGGCGTCGAGGTCAGGCTCGACGGCCGGGAGGTCACCGTCAAGGGGCCGAAGGGCACGCTGTCGCACACCGTGGCCGAGCCGATCGAGGTTCAGGTGGAGGACGGCCAGGTCACCGTGACCCGGCCGAACGACGTCAACACGGTGCGGGCGCTGCACGGGCTCACCCGCTCGCTGATCAACAACATGGTCGTCGGTGTCACCGAGGGCTACAAGAAGACCCTGGTCATCCAGGGCGTCGGCTACCGTGTGGTGGCCAAGGGCAAGAACCTCGAGTTCTCGCTCGGGTACAGCCACCCGATCACGGTCGAGCCCCCCGAGGGCATCACCTTCACGGTGGAGCGGCCGACCCAGCTGACGGTCGAGGGCATCGACAAGCAGAAGGTCGGCGAGATCGCCGCGAACATCCGCAAGCTGCGCAAGCCCGACCCCTACAAGGGCAAGGGCGTGCGGTACGAGGGCGAGCAGATCCGCCGCAAGGTCGGAAAGGCCGGCAAGTGATGAGGGCGAGCAGATCCGCCGCTGCGCTTCCGAATGTCGGAAAGGCTGGTAAGTAGTCATGGCAGGCACCAAGACCCTGGCCGCCAAGGCCACGTCGGCGCGGGCCAAGGCCCGCAAGCGCCGGCACCTGCGGGTCCGCAAGAAGGTCGTGGGCAGCGCCGCGCGTCCTCGCCTGGTCGTGACCCGCTCCACCAGGCACGTGTTCGTCCAGGTCATCGACGACAGCAAGGGCCACACGCTGGCCTACGCGTCGACGATGGAGGCGGACCTGCGCGCCGACTCCGGCGACAAGACGGCCAAGTCCCGCAAGGTCGGCGAGCTCGTCGCCGCCCGCGCGAAGGAGGCCGGCGTCTCCGCGGTCGTGTTCGACCGCGGCGGCAACAAGTACCACGGCCGCATCGCCGCTGTCGCGGAGGGTGCGCGCGAGGGGGGCCTGGAGCTCTGATGGCCCTTTCCAAGGCAAACGAGAGGAACCACTGATGGCAGCGCAGAGGCGTGGTGGCGGTCAGGGTGGCGACCGTCGCGACGGCCGCCGCGACGACCGCCGCGGTGGCGCCGACAAGGGCCAGTCGTACATCGAGAAGGTCGTGGCGATCAACCGTGTCGCCAAGGTCGTCAAGGGCGGTCGCCGGTTCAGCTTCACCGCCCTGGTGATCGTCGGTGACGGCAACGGCACCGTCGGCGTCGGCTACGGCAAGGCCAAGGAGGTGCCCGCGGCGATCGCCAAGGGCGTCGAGGAGGCCAAGAAGCACTTCTTCAAGGTGCCGCGGATCCAGGGCACCATCCCGCACCTGGTGCAGGCGCGGGACGCGGCGGGCGAGGTCCTGCTGCGGCCGGCCGCCCCCGGTACCGGCGTGATCGCCGGCGGCCCGGTGCGCGCGGTGCTGGAGTGCGCGGGCATCCACGACGTGCTGAGCAAGTCGCTGGGCAGCGACAACGCGATCAACATCGTGCACGCCACGATCGCGGGACTGAAGTCGCTGAAGCGTCCGGAGGAGATCGCGGCCAAGCGCGGCCTGCCGATCGAGGACGTCGCCCCGGCGGCCATGCTGCGCGCCCGCGCGGCGGGCAGCGAGCCGCGGGCGGAGGTCGCGAGCTGATGAGCAACCTGAAGATCACGCAGACCAAGTCCGTGATCAGCGAGAAGCAGAACCAGCGTGACACGCTGCGCACCCTCGGCCTGAAGCGGATCGGGCAGAGCGTTGTCCGCGAGGACCGCCCCGAGGTGCTCGGCATGATCCGGACGGTGGCCCACCTGGTCACCGTCGAGGAGGTCGACTGACATGGCCGCCGATCTGAGCAAGGACGGCACGCCGCTCAAGATCCACGACCTGCGTCCGGCCCCCGGTGCCAACAAGGCCAAGGTCCGCAAGGGCCGCGGCGAGGCGTCCAAGGGCAAGACCGCGGGCCGCGGCACCAAGGGCACCAAGGCCCGCAGCACGGTGCCGGTCGGGTTCGAGGGCGGCCAGATGCCGCTGATCCGCCGGGTGCCGAAGCTGAAGGGCTTCAAGAACCCGAACCGGGTCGAGTTCCAGGTGGTGAACCTGGACAAGCTCGCCGCGCTCTACCCCGAGGGCGGCGAGGTCACCGCCGAGGACCTGGCGGCCAAGGGCGCGGTGCGCCGCGGCCGTCCGGTGAAGGTCCTCGGCACCGGCGAGATCTCGGTGGCCGTGCAGGTGAAGGCGCACGCCTTCTCCGGCGCCGCCAAGGAGAAGATCGCCGCCGCCGGCGGGACCGCCGACGAGCTGTAGGGCGACACCTTCGATGCCGGGGCCGTCTCGCCTTGCGCCGCGGGCCGTAGGGCCCGCGGGGCGGGCGGGGCGGCCCCGGTCTCATCTGCTGTTAGAGTCACACCGGCGGGAGCGGCGCGCGTGATGTTCCCCACGATCTTCGTTTCCGCCGGACCTCATGGACCTGTAACCGGCCCCTCGGCGGCCTTGTTCTCGCCAGTCGCGCAGGAGGAATGGTGCTGACCGCGTTCACTCGGGCTTTCCGTACGCCCGACCTGCGTAAGAAGCTGTTGTTCACGTTGTTCATGATCCTGGTGTTCCGGATCGGGGCGACCCTTCCGGCGCCGAACGTGAACGTGAGCGTGCTGAAGTCGACCGCGGACGCGGCGAAGAAGAGCAACCAGCTGTACGGCCTCGTCGACCTGTTCAGCGGCGGCGCGCTGCTGAAGCTGTCGGTGTTCGCGCTGGGGATCATGCCGTACATCACGGCGAGCATCATCCTGCAGCTGCTGACGGTGGTGATCCCGCGGCTGGAGGCCCTGAAGAAGGAGGGCCAGGCCGGCACCACGAAGATCACCCAGTACACCCGGTACCTGACGGTGGGGCTGGCGATCCTGCAGGCGACCGGCATCGTGGCGATGGCCAGCACCGGGCAGCTGTTCCAGGGCCAGTCGGGCACCGACGACATCCTGTACGACACCGGCGTGTTCCCGATCGTCACCATGGTGATCTGCATGGTGGCGGGCACCACGGTGATCATGTGGCTGGGCGAGCTGGTGACCGACCGCGGCGTCGGCAACGGCATGTCGATCCTGATCTTCACGCAGGTGGTGGCGGTCTTCCCGTCCCAGTTCTGGAGCATCTACAAGGCCAAGAACGGGTTCGTGTTCGCGCTGGTGATCATCGTCGGTCTGGCGATCATGGCGGGCGTGGTCTTCGTCGAGCAGGCGCAGCGCCGGATCCCGGTGCAGTACGCCAAGCGGATGGTGGGCCGGCGGATGTACGGCGGCACGTCGACCTACATCCCGCTGAAGGTCAACCAGGCGGGCATCATCCCGGTGATCTTCGCCTCATCGCTGCTGTACCTGCCGGTGCTCGCGACGCAGCTGTGGCCGAACACCAAGTGGCTGCAGAAGATCCAGCCCTACCTCCAGCAGGACAACGCCTGGCACATGGGGATCTTCTTCGTCTTCATCATCTTCTTCACGTACTTCTATGTGGCGATCACCTTCAACCCCACTGAAGTAGCCGACAACATGAAGAAGTATGGTGGATTCATCCCAGGTATCCGTCCTGGCCGGCCGACCGCCGAGTACCTCGACTACGTGCTGACCCGGATCACCACACCCGGTGCGCTCTACCTGGGGCTCGTCGCCCTGATCCCCATGGTGGCGTTCGCACTCCTGAACGCGACCCAGAACTTCCCCTTCGGCGGCACGAGCATCCTCATCGTCGTCGGCGTCGGACTGGATACCGTGAAGCAGATCGAGAGTCAGCTACAGCAGCGCAACTACGAGGGCTTCCTCCGGTAGTGCGTATCGTGCTGGTGGGCCCCCCGGGAGCGGGCAAGGGGACGCAGGCCCAGTTCATCGCATCGCATCTGTCCATCCCGAAGATCTCGACAGGTGACATCTTCCGCGCCAACGTGAGCGGCGGCACCGAACTCGGCCGGCAGGCCAAGGAGTTCATGGACCGCGGCGACCTCGTCCCCGACGAGGTCACGATCGCGATGGTGCGTGACCGGCTGGCCGAGGACGACGCGCGCGACGGGTTCCTGCTCGACGGGTTCCCGCGCAACGTCCCGCAGGCCGAGACGCTGAAGAAGATCCTCGCCGAGTGGGACACCCGCCTGGACATCGTCCTGGAACTGGTCGTCGACGAGGACGAGGTCGTCCGGCGGCTGTCGGGCCGGCGCACCTGCGACAAGTGCGGCCGGATCTGGCACGTCGACTTCGACGACAAGCAGGACGACGTCTGCGACGACTGCGGCGGGCGGCTCTTCCAGCGCGACGACGACAAGGAAGAGGTCGTCATGCACCGGCTGGAGGTGTACCGCCACGACACGTCGCCGCTGGTGCAGTTCTACGCGGACGAGAACATCCTCGTCGGGATCGACGCGACCGGCCCGGTCGAGGAGGTCACCAAGCGCGCCCTCACCGCGCTCCGTCCGCTGGAGAGGGACTGAGGGACTGAGCCCGGGGACCGCGCATTTTGCGGTCCCCTGAACTGGCGCGTCAGCGGGCAAAGAGCATGGAGACGGCGCCAGGCCGTTCTCGGCTCCGGGCCGTGCAAGGCGGGTCTGGGTGTGGACGGTGGATGTGGACGCCGGGGCCGCTTCGGGCGGTCCCGGCGATCTTCGTTAGGGGGAAGTGATGTTCAAACGGCGCAGGCCCGCGATCCAGGTGAAGACACCGGAGCAGATCGAGCGGATGCGGGCCGCCGGGCTCCTGGTGGGCCGCACGCTGGAGGTGCTCCGGGAGGCGGTGAAGCCGGGGATCAGCACCAAGGACCTCGACGAGATCGCCGAGCGGCACATCCGCGACCACGGCGGGGTCCCGTCGTTCCTCGGCTACCACGGCTTCACCGGGACGATCTGCGCGTCGATCAACGAGGAGATCGTGCACGGCATCCCGCGGCCGGACAAGATCCTGCGGGACGGCGACGTCATCTCCCTCGACTGCGGCGCGATCGTGGACGGCTGGCACGGCGACGCGGCGATCACCGTCCCGGTCGGGGAGATCACCGATGAGCTGCGGCGGCTGCTGGAGGTCACCGAGACGTCCCTGTGGCACGGCCTGGCGGCCGGGAAGGTCGGGGCCCGCCTCACGGACATGTCGCACGCGATCGAGTCCCACATCCGCTCTCAGGGCCCCTACGGCATCGTCGAGGGCTACGGCGGGCACGGCATCGGGACCGAGATGCACATGGACCCGCTGATCCCCAACCACGGCGCCCCCGGGCACGGCCCGGAGCTGGAGGTCGGGATGTGCTTCGCGGTGGAGCCGATGGTCAACCTCGGCACCAAGGACACCCTGGAGCTCGACGACGGCTGGACGGTGATCACCACCGACGGCCGGTCCTCCGCGCACTTCGAGCACACGTTCGCCGTCACCCCGGACGGCCCTCGCGTCCTCACCGCGCTGGACGAAGGCCGGGAGTGGTTCGGCAAGCTGGAAGTAGGCTGATTGCAGGAGGACCGTAGCGGTGACGATCGGGAGGGCATCGATGGCGCCGAACCCTGACATCCGGGCATCGGACGCCGACCGCGACCGGGTGGCGGCGAGCCTGCGGGAGCATTGCGCCGAGGGCCGGATCACGATGGACGAGATGCACGAGCGGCTGGAGTCGACGTACGCCGCCAAGACCATCGGCGACCTGCAGGAGATCACCTCCGACCTGCCCGAGCAGGACCTGTTCCAGTACCCGATCCCGGCGTCGCGCCCCAACAGCACCGCGAGCCCGGCCGTGCGGCGCTCGGGCGGCGACCTGTACCGGCAGGGCGGCCGGGCCGTCTGGGTGACCTGGGCGACCGTCAGCGCGATCAACCTCGTGGTGTGGCTGGCCCTCGCCGTCACCGGCAACGTGGTCTACCCGTGGTGGATCTGGGTGGCCGGGCCGTGGGGCGCGATCCTGCTCATGGGCACGGTCTTCGGGCCGCGCCGCCGCTGATCAAGGGCCTACTCCACGTCCATCAGCGGGCGGTAGTTGCCCGTCGGCACGAAATGCGTCGTGGCCGCGCCCTCGTCGGTCACCAGATGCACCGCGAACCCCGCGGGCTCCCCGGTCACCGCCGCCCGCCCCGGATGCGTCAGGTCCAGGAACAGCTGCCGGTACGTGCTCGGGCACGTCGTGCTGACCGTCCCGGCCAGCGACCCCACCGATCCCCGGTGCACGTGCCCCGAGATGATCCGCACCACCTGCGGATGCCGGGAGATCACCTTCGCGAACCCCGCCGGGTCGACGAACCGCATGTCGTCGATGAACCTGATCCCGATCGGGAACGGCGGATGGTGCGTCGCGACCACCGTCGGCGTCGCCGGCGCGGCCCCGAGCGCCCCGTCCAGCCAGGCGAGCCGCTCCTCGCTCATGTGCCCGTGCGGATGCCCGTCCACCGTCGTGTCGCAGCACACCAGCCGCACGTCCGCCACGTCCACCGCGTACTGGACGGGCGCCTGCGGCGCGACCCCGGTGTCCACGACCGCGGGATGGTCGCCGAACGCGGCGCGCATCGCGTCCCGGTCGTCGTGATTGCCGGGCATCGGGTAGATCGCCATCGGCAGCGGCGACAGCAGCGCGTGCAGCCGCGCGTACTCCTCCGGCCGCCCGCCGTCGGCGAGGTCGCCGGTCAGCACCACCGCGTCCGGCCGCGCCGGCAGCGCCAGCAGGCTGGACACCGCCGCGCGCAGGGCCCGCACCGGTCCGGACGCGTCGTCCACCCGGCCGTCACGTCCGGCGGCCAGGTGGATGTCGCTCAGCTGCGCGATGATCGCCATTGATCCTCCCCTCGCCAGGGCATGTCCCAGCACATCACGGCCCAGCCTTCCGGACACCCCCGGCCCCCCGGCGCCGCAGACGATCTTCGCGTCCGAGCGCCTCCCTGTCGAACCGGCACCGCTACGCTGCCGCTCACCCCATAAAACGAACGCCCCAGGAGTGATGTTCGTGCCGCCCTGGACTCCGGAGACCCTCGGCACCTGCGCCCCCGGCCGCCACGCGCTCGCGACACCCGAACTGTTCCTGCGCACCGCCACCCACGCCGACGCCCTCCCCCTGCTGGCGGCCGGAAGCGACCCGGAGGCCCAGCGCGGCCTGGGCTGGCCCGCCCACCTGGTCGTCCCCGCCTGGCGACGGCGCCGCGCGCTGCGCTGGCGCATGGCGATGCGGCCGTCCTCGAACGGCGCGCCCGCCATCCCCTTGCCGAACCTGTTCGTGGCCCTCGATCGGGAGCGGCCCAGGCTCGCCGGAGCATTGGGGATCACGCCGGTGAGCGAGGGGACGGGCCGAGCAGGCGGCTGGTTGGCGCCCGCCTACAGGGAACCCGGCCCCATGGCGGGACTGATCGAGGCGTGGCGCGAAATCGCCCATCGTCATCTGGGCCTCACCGAGGTGCGCTGCTCGGTGGACCCCGGGAACGAAGTCGCCATCGAGGCCGTGCGGCGCGTCGGCCTCACCGCCGCCGAGACCGAGGACATCACGCTGGACGACGGGCGGACGGTGCCGCTGGTCTGGCACGTGTCGAGGGACACGTCCCGGGCGCAGTGCGCGGCCGGCCAGGGGCCGGACTGGACGGAAACCTCTCCTTGGGCGGCGGTCGCCGGGCCTTCCCCGCAGGGGGCTGTAGAGGGGGCGCGTTCCTGACGCCGCCGGCGGCGGGCGGGTCAGGCGACGTGGGGGATGACCAGGGAGAGGGCCGAGGTGACGTCCTCGGGGGCGGGGGCGACGTCCGGGACGACGTCGCGCAGGGCCAGCCAGCCGTTGATCGCCTGGACGGTCGGCTTGGCCTCCACGAGCTGCGGGTCGTCGACGCCGTACCAGGCGGCGACCTTCGACCAGCGCCACAGCCGGTGGCCCGCCGTGGAGATCTCGGACGCGGGGAAGCCGGTGGCGCCGCGCGCGCCGGTGATCGCGTGTCGGACCGAGTCCGCCGACTTGCCGACGCGGTCGGCGATGTCGCGGATGGTCAGCAGCGGGTCGGCCTCGACCTGCAGCACGTGCAGGCCCTCCGCGCTGGCCTCGACGTGCTCGACGACCTCCATGATCGCGGCGGCGAGGGTCGCGCCCTGCCATGCGCAGGAGGCGTTGCCCGGCCGGTCGGCGTGCTGCGGCTCGCTGATGACGGACACGGTGACGGCACCGTGCGTGCGGTCGAACAGGGGGTCCAGCTCGTCCTCGTAGAGGGGACGGCTCAGGATCAGCGCGAAGTCATAGCTCGGCATGCTGACCCTCCTCCGACGTATCTCACCTGAAAGGTACAACGCGCGAGCGAGGTATGCTTGACTCGGAAGCAGTCTCCGGACCCATATCATGCGTTGATTTCGCATTGGGCGGTTCGGTGACGTAGACTGCTGTGCCGGTCCGTTGTAGGCCGCCTGTTCCCCTTGTTCTCGATGCGTCCGCGTCGTGGCATGGGCGCGGCCGTGCCCTTCGCGGGGCCCGACGGGCCGGGTCCAATGAGCCGATCAGTGAAGCGCGGAGGACATGCCCAAGAAAGAAGGGGCCATCGAGATCGAGGGCACCGTCATCGAGTCCCTCCCGAACGCCATGTTCCGGGTGGAGCTCGACAACGGGCACAAGGTGCTCGCCCACATCAGCGGCAAGATGCGGATGCACTACATCCGGATCCTGCCGGACGACCGCGTCGTTGTGGAGCTGAGCCCCTACGACCTCACGCGCGGTCGGATCGTCTACCGCTACAAGTAATCCCACTGGGGTTGCCTTCCCCGTGCGTGGCGGCGCGGGGGTGACCCTTATCTCTAGGAGACCCAGTGAAGGTCAAGCCGAGCGTCAAGAAGATCTGCAACAAGTGCCGCGTCATCCGCCGGCACGGCCGGGTCATGGTCATCTGCTCCGACCCGCGCCACAAGCAGCGTCAGGGCTGACCGGCACCCGCCGGAACGCTCACCACGGCAAGCGCATCGCAGCCTTCGCACAGGTCGCCGTACGCCCCGCCCGCCGGTCGCGAGACCTCCGGGTGACCGGGTCGTACGGCACCACTGTGTGAAGGGGCACCCTCGGACGACGGAGGCCGAGGCCGCCACCCGGGCAGGGTGTGTGCGGAGGCGATGCGTCCATACCTCCGCGAAATGAAGGGAACTGCCCAAGATGGCACGCCTCCTCGGCGTCGACCTCCCGCGCGAAAAGCGCCTGGAGGTCGCTCTCACCTACATCTTCGGCATCGGCCGGACCCGGGCCCTGGCGACCCTGGAGGGCACCGGCATCAGCGGTGACCTGCGGGTGCACCAGCTCGGCGACGACGAGCTGGTCAAGCTGCGCGACTGGATCGAGAAGAACTACCAGATCGAGGGCGACCTTCGCCGCGAGATCCAGTCGAACATCCGCCGCAAGATCGAGATCGGGTGCTACCAGGGCATCCGGCACCGCCGCGGGCTTCCCGTCCACGGCCAGCGCACGCAGACCAACGCGCGCACCCGCAAGGGCAAGAAGAAGACCGTGGCCGGCAAGAAGAAGGCCGGCAAGAAGTAGTCCGGAGTCGGTCCTCCGGATCGATGACCTCGAGAGTAGAGAGAGCAGATGCCTCCTAAGAGCCGTGTCGGCGCCAAGAAGGTGCGCCGCAAGGAGAAGAAGAACGTCGCTCACGGGCACGCCCACATCAAGAGCACGTTCAACAACACGATCGTCTCGATCACCGACCCCAACGGCAACGTGATCTCCTGGGCCTCCTCGGGCCACGTGGGCTTCAAGGGCTCGCGCAAGTCGACCCCGTTCGCCGCGCAGCAGGCCGCCGAGGCCGCCGCCCGGCGCGCGATGGAGCACGGCATGCGCAAGGTCGACGTCTTCGTCAAGGGCCCCGGCTCCGGTCGCGAGACCGCGATCCGCTCCCTCCAGGCCACCGGCCTGGAGGTGGGCTCCATCCAGGACGTCACGCCCGTTCCGCACAACGGCTGCCGGCCGCCCAAGCGCCGCCGCGTCTGAGCCGTAGGGGAGATCACAGAACAATGGCTCGTTACACCGGTGCGGACTGCAAGCTCTGCCGCCGCGAGAAGATGAAGCTGTTCCTCAAGGGCAGCAAGTGCGAGGGCCCGAAGTGCCCGATCGAGATCCGTCCCTACCCGCCGGGTGAGCACGGACGCGGCCGGCCCAAGGAGACCGAGTACCTGCTGCAGCTGCGCGAGAAGCAGAAGGCCAAGCGCATCTACGGCGTGCTGGAGCGGCAGTTCAGCAACTACTACGTCGAGGCGAACCGCCAGGGCGGCAAGACGGGTGAGAACCTGCTGCGCCTGCTCGAGCGCCGGCTCGACAACGTGGTCTACCGCGCGGGCTTCGCCAAGTCCCGCGACATGGCCCGCCAGCTCATCCGCCACGGCCACATCCGGGTCAACGGCAAGAAGGTCAACATCCCGTCCTTCCTGGTGAGCGAGGCCGACATCGTCGACGTCAAGAGCAAGTCGCTCGAGATGACGCCGTTCCAGGTCGCCAAGGCCGAGGTCGGCGAGCGCCAGGTCCCGGCGTGGCTCGGGATCGACGGCGAGAAGATGCGGATCCTCGTGCACGCGCTGCCGGTCCGGCAGCAGATCGACGCTCCCGTCCAGGAGCAGCTGATCGTCGAGCTCTACTCCAAGTAGGGGCTCGCCAAGCAGGATCCCGCGTCCCATCGGGATGCCGCGCTTCGCGTGGCATCCTGGTGGGACGGGGAACATTCCGAAACGCGGTCGTCAAATAGCGGGCACCGCGGGAAGAAGGCACCAACATGCTCATCGCTCAGCGTCCAACTCTCAACGAAGAGCAGGTCGACGAGTACCGGTCGCGGTTCACCATCGAGCCGCTGGAGCCGGGCTTCGGCTACACGATCGGCAACTCGCTGCGCCGTACGCTGCTCTCCTCGATCCCCGGTGCGGCCGTCACCAGCATCCGGATCGAGGGCGTGCTCCACGAGTTCTCCACCGTCCCCGGGGTCAAGGAGGATGTCACCGACATCATCCTGAACCTCAAGGAGCTGGTGGTCTCCTCCGAGCACGACGAGCCCGTGGTGATGTACCTGCGCAAGCAGGGCCCGGGCGAGGTCACCGCGGCCGACATCGCGCCGCCGGCGGGCGTCGAGGTCCACAACCCGGACCTGCACATCGCCACCCTGAACAACAAGGCCAAGCTGGAGATGGAGCTGACGGTCGAGCGCGGCCGCGGCTACGTCTCCGCCGCGCAGAACAAGCAGCCGGGCCAGGAGATCGGCCGGATCCCGATCGACTCCATCTACTCGCCCGTGCTGAAGGTCACCTACAAGGTCGAGGCGACCCGGGTCGAGCAGCGCACCGACTTCGACCGCCTGATCCTGGACGTGGAGACCAAGGCCTGCATGCTGCCGCGCGACGCGGTCGCCTCCGCGGGCAAGACCCTCGTCGAGCTGTTCGGGCTGGCCCGGGAGCTCAACGTCGAGGCCGAGGGCATCGACATGGGCCCGTCCCCGACGGACGCCGCGCTCGCCGCGGACCTGGCCCTGCCGATCGAGGAGCTGAACCTGACGGTCCGCTCCTACAACTGCCTGAAGCGCGAGGGCATCCACTCGGTGGGCGAGCTCGTGGCCCGCAGCGAGCAGGACCTCCTCGACATAAGGAATTTCGGCGCCAAGTCGATCGAAGAGGTCAAGCAGAAGCTCAACGACATGGGCCTGTCGCTGAAGGACTCCCCGCCCGGGTTCGACCCGAGCGCGGCGGCCGACAACTACGGCGACGACGACCAGAGCTACGCCGAGACCGAGCAGTACTAGAAACCCGATTCCGGAACGGCCGGGGGCCTGCGTTCCCCGGCCGTTCCGGAACCAGCTGACACCGGTACCTGACACGGCCGGTGCAGGAAGGAAGAACCATGCCGCAGCCCACCAAGGGCCCCCGCCTCGGCGGTAGCGCCGCGCACCAGAAGCTGATCCTGGCGAACCTGGCGACGGCGCTGTTCGAGCACGGCCGCATCACCACCACCGAGGCCAAGGCCCGGCGGGTGCGTCCGCTGGCGGAGAAGCTGATCACCAAGGCCAAGAAGGGCGACCTGCACAACCGTCGCCTGGTGGCCCGGACGATCCGCGACAAGAGCGTCGTGCACGAGCTCTTCACCGAGATCGCGCCGCGCTTCGAGAACCGTCCCGGCGGCTACACCCGGATCACCAAGATCGGGCCGCGCAAGGGCGACGCGGCACCGATGGCCGTGATCGAGCTGGTGCAGGAGGAAATGCCGGCCGCCACGGGGACCGCGCAGGCCGCCCCGGCGGCGGAGGAAAAGCCGGCCGAGACTCTGGCGGAGACCACCGCCGAAGAGACCGAGGCCCCTGCGACGGCCGAGACCGGCGTCGAGGCCGAATCCGGGACCGACGAGGGCGACGCTAAGTAAAGTAGTCATCGCCAAGGGTGCGCCCCGCGTATGCGGGGATGATCCGGCCCCGATGGCAGTGATCGAGCCAGTCCAGGAGTGCTCCCCGCGCACGCGGGGTTATCCATTCCCTTGGCGATTGCGTTGACGGTTTCGGCCGACATGATGAATGGGCCCGCCGTTCCCCTTGCGGGACGGCGGGCTTCGTCTTTGCCAGACTGGACCTATGGCCAGGTCAGGGAAGCAACGGCGCGTACACATGGGAGAACGGAACAGCCACGTTGCAGAGGGACAGTCCACCTGACATGACCGCACTGGTAAGGCTCCGCCTCGACATCGGATACGACGGGACGGACTTCGCGGGCTGGGCCCGGCAGCCGAACCAGCGCACCGTCCAGGGGGTGATCGAGGACGCCCTGGCGCGGATGCTGCGGCTGGACCCGCCGCCGATGCTGACGGTCGCGGGACGCACCGACGCGGGCGTCCACGCGCGCGCGCAGGTGGCGCACCTGGTGGTGCCGGTCGCCGCGTACTCGGCGATCAACGGGACGATGCCGCGCCGGCTGGCGGGGCTGCTGCCGCCGGACGTGCGCGTGTGGCGGGTGTCGGTGGCGCCGGAGGGCTTCGACGCCCGCTTCTCGGCGCTGGCGCGCCGCTACGTGTACCGGGTGTGCGACAACCCGGTGGGCGTGGAGCCGCTGCGCCGCCACGACGTGCTGTGGCATCCGCGTCCGCTGAACCTGGACCGGATGAACGAGGCCGCGCGGCTGCTGGTGGGGGAGAACGACTTCGCCGCGTACTGCCGCAAGCGGGAGGGCGCGACGACGATCCGGGAACTGCTGCGCTACGAGTGGGCGCGCGACGACCGGGACCCGCATCTGGCGCTCGCGACGGTCGAGGCGGACGCGTTCTGCCATTCGATGGTCCGCGCGCTGGTGGGCGCGCTGCTGATGGTGGGGGACGGGCGCCGCGACGTGGAGTGGCCCGCGCAGGTGCTGGCGGCGCGGGTCCGGGATTCGGGCGTGAACGTCGCGCCGGCGCACGGCCTGTCGCTGGAGGAGATCCGGTACCCCGACGACGACAGCCTCGCCAAGCGCGCGCAGGAGACGCGGCGGGTCCGGACGCTGAACGCCGCGGCGGCTGCCGCTGAGCACGCGGCCAACGCCGCGGGGGCGGAGCAGTCCGGCACCGCGTCCTAGGCCCGGACGGAACACGGCGGCGGGGGGGGGGGGGGGGAACCGCCCCCCCCCGCCGGGGGCGGGGGGGGGGGGGGGGGGGG
>NZ_WBMS02000008.1 GCF_008923205.2 Actinomadura physcomitrii
GGGGGGTGTGTTTTGTGGGCCGCCCCCCCCCCCCCCCCGCCCCCGGGTCGCGCCACCCCACCACCCCCCTCCGCAACCAACCAAGACAACCAACAGCCGAGCGGCCCACCCGCGTCGACGAGAAAACCAATGTGAAACATATTCAAGAAAGGTTGCCCAATCGGTCGACCGGCCTCGCGAAGCCACAAAAGTACTTGCGCTCGATCGCTGCTTTCCACTCGCAAATGCCGGTCACATCGGGTAGTATTCAGGTATGCATTCAGTGACGGTCGACCTTGAGGCCGCGTCCACCACGCAATTGGTGAACGCGCTCTCGGTCATCGCCACTGAACTCGCCCAACGCGAAGCGCCCGACTCGGCCGCCGTCTGCCTGGAACTCACCGAAACCCTCGCCGCCGCATCCGATATGCAGGAAAGCGCGCTGGCCGGATTCATCGGGCGGGTGGATGCCGCCGGTGAGCAGGCCCGGTGGGGGTATCCCTCCACCCGGGCGTGGCTGCGGTCCCGCCTCGGGATGCGGGAGAGCCGCGCCAAGGAGCGCCTCACCCTGGCCCGCCAACGCCACCGCCTCCCGCAGGTCGCCGAGCGGCTGGCCGCCGGGGAGCTGTCCTACGGGTACGCGACCACGGTGGCCGACTCGGTCGCCAGGCTCGATGACACCGACTGCGCCCAAGCCGAGACCACGCTGCTGGGGATGGCCGATCAGGGGTTCTCGGCCGGGAAGGTCGCCGCGTTCGGCCGCCGGATCCGTGATGTCATCGCCGAGCGTGACGGCACCGAGGACGCCCCGGATGAGGACACCAAGCGGGGTTATGCCAGGTCGTGGTTGACCACGACGCGGTCGCTGGACGGCGGCCGGTATGTGAAGGGGTGGCTGAACCCCGAGGACGCCGCGATCTGGGACGGGACTTTGGCGCCGTTGGCCAAGCCGGCGGGGCCCGATGACCGCCGGGACGTGGCGGAGCGGACGGCGGCGGCGCTGTCGAGTGTGCTGTCGGGCGGGCACAAGGCCTCCAAGGTCACCGTCATCTGCGACCTGGAGACACTGACCGGCGGCAACGCCCCCGCCCGCCTCACTGATGGGACGCCGATCCCGGCCGCGCAGGCCCGCCGCATCGCCCTGGCGGCGGGTGTCTCCCCGCTGCTGCTGGGGCGCGGGAACACCCCGCTGTACCTGGGCTACCGGGAACGGTTCGCGAGTGCTGCGCAACGCCAAGTCCTCGAAACCCTGTACCCCTCGTGCGCGGTGCGGGGATGCGAGATGCCGGGCACGCTGTGCGAGGTCGACCACGTCCACGGATGGGCACTCGGCAGCCCCACCGACATCGACCAACTCGCGCTCACCTGTGGATGGCATAACCGGTTCAAGCACACCAGCCCCGACCAGATCCACATCACCAAGGATCCCGACGGGCGGTACGTCTACCGGCTGCTCCCACCGGCCGACGCCCGAGGGGCAACGGGCAGTGGCCCACCGGGCGGCACCGGCCCACCCGATGACCCCCTCGACTGGGCCGCATAACCCACCCCACCAGCACGACCGGCATGACCGCCGAGTCCGCCCGGAACCACTCGGGTCCCGGGCGGACTCGGCATGCCCACACCACACCGCACACCCGCACCGCACGCCAGTGGGCCACCATCAAGGCCGGGCCGCCCGGTTCTGCGCCTGGATGACCACCGAACGGCTCCCACCCAGGTCGGCGGCATTCACAGTCCCCGGTCTCGCCCTGGCCTCGCGGCACGCGACCCAGCGCGGCGGACGAACAAGCGTGGCGCCTGGCAGCGTGTGCTCACGTGGTGGCGAATAGAGCAGGGATGCCTGTTCGGTCCTCGTGGTACCTGACGGAGGGGGTGGTGGGGTGGCGCGACCCGGGGGCGGGGCAGGCGGAGCCTGCCCCTATCACCTGCCCAGGGGCCGCAGAGGCTCCAAAGTCAAGGGTGGACGAAGTCCATCGCGTAGCGACGCCGAAGGCGCCCTTGACTTTGGAGGGGCGGCCCCGTACGCAAGCGCCACCCCACCACCCGAACACCCCACATGCCGAAGCATCCGAACACCCCATCGCAACGACGCACCTGAACACCCCTCCCGCCAATCCCCGAACACCCCCCGCCGACGCGTCCGAACACCGCTCGAGAGCACCCGCACACCCTTTGAGAGCACCCGCACACCCCTTGAGAGCACCCGAACACGGTGGCTCTGGGCTGCTGGGAGGATGGTGGGATGCCGGTTTTCAGTGGACGGGATGGGACGCGCCTCGCCTACCGCGTCACGGAGGATGCTGGGAGCGGAGAGCCGCTGTTGTGCGTTCCGGGCGGGCCGATGCGGGCTTCTTCCTATCTCGGGGACCTCGGCGGCCTGTCCGGGAGGCGGCGGCTCGTCATGCTGGATCTGCGCGGCACCGGGGCATCGGAGGAACCGGTCGATCCGGCGACGTACCGGTGCGATCGGCAGGTCGATGACCTGGAGGCGTTGCGGGAGCATCTGGGGCTGGAGCGGGTCGATCTTCTTGCGCATTCGGCGGGCGGGGACCTCGCGGTCCTGTATGCGCTGGGGCATCCGGAGCGGGTGCGGTCGTTGACGCTGGTCGCGGGGCGGGGGCGGGCGCTCGGGATCGACTTCACGGTGGAGCATCGCCGGGAGGCGATGGCGCTGCGGAAGGACGAGCCGTGGTTCGAGGCGGGCCTTCGCGCGTTCGAGGCGGTCTGGGCGGGGAGCGCGTCGGAGGCCGACTGGGAGGCGGTGGTGCCGTTCTTCTACGGGCGTTGGGACGCGGCGGCGCGGGCCCATGCGGAGGGGGAGATCGGGGAGACGAACGAGCGGGCGGCGGAGGTGTACGCGTCGCCGGGGGCGTTCGATCCGGTGGCGGCGCGGCGGGCCGTCGCGGGGGTGGACGCGCCGGTTCTGGTCCTTGCCGGCGAGCTGGACGGCGGGCCGTTGCCGCGGGTCGCCCATGAGATCGCGGCGGCCTTCCCGGCGGGGACGGCGGTCGTGCAGCCGGGAGCGGGGCATTTCCCGTGGCTCGACGACCCCCGATGGTTCGTCGAGGCGGTGGCGAGGTTCCTGGAGCGCGGCACGGATTGACCTGGAGTGCACTCCAGGTGGAATCCTGGGGAGCGTGAGCTCTTATTCGCCGGCCGAGACCGCTGAGAGAAGCGGTTTCAGCATCGACACGTTGCGTTACTACGAGAAGATCGGGCTGCTGGAAGGGATCGCGCGGAACGCGTCCGGACGGCGCGTGTTCAGCGACAGCGACCTGCAGTGGCTCGGGATGCTGCGGTGCCTGCGCGAGACGGGGATGCCGATCGCGGAGATGCTGCGGTACTCAGAGCTCGCGCGCGGTGGTGCCGAGACCGTGCGGGAGCGGCTGGAGTTGCTGCAGGAGCACGACCGCCGGGTGGAGGCGCAGATCGCCCGGCTGCGCGAGCAGCAGGAGCACATCAAGTTCAAGATCGGCTTCTATGCCGGTGCGGTCTGCGAGGGCTCTCCGGCCTGAGCGCCTGATGGGGACGGAGTCGCTGCGCGGTCGCAGCGGCTCCGTTCTGGCGGCCGGCTTCAGCGGGTCCACGAGGGGGAGCGGCCGAGGAGGGCGAGGAGGCGGTCCTGCGGGGACGCGCCGTCCGCGGACGGGACGGCGGGCGCGAAGGACGTCCCGGGCCCGCGGTCCTCGGCGCCGGTGGGGACGATCGCGGCGACCTTGAGCGACGCGCCGACCAGCTCGTCGCCGGGCTCCCACGGCGCGCCGATCGTCGCGGCGACGTCCCAGGCGTGCACGACCAGGTCGACGAAGTGGAAGCTGATCGCGAGCGCGGCGGGGAAGGGGCCGCCGTCGCGGACCTCGGGGAGGACGAGCCCGGCGTCGAGGGCGGTCGCGGCGAACGCCTCGGTGACGAGGTCGAGGGACGCCGCGGCGGCGGCGTAGGGGTCGTCGCCGAGGTCGCCGCCGTTCCAGTTGGACAGGCGGGCGCCGTCGCCGCGGGCGGCGGCCGCGAACCCCTGGTCCTGGCCGACCTGGTGGCGCAGCAGGCCGTGCAGGGTCCAGTCGGGGCAGGGCGTCGGCAGGGCGAGCGCGTCCGGTTTCACCTGGGCGACGGCCGCGAGGTAAAGGTCGGCGGCCTTGCGGTCCAGGGGCCGGAAGTCGGTGGTGAGCAGTTCGGTCAACGGGTCCATGCGGCCACCGTAGGAAGCGCGAGTGGCTCAGGTACAGGGCCAAAAACGCGGAAAACGACTGAGCCGGTCTAGGGTCGGGCGCGTGGACCTGCATGTGAGCCTCGTCGGGCGCAAGGACCTGGCGGGCCAGATCTACCGGCAGCTGCGGGCCGCGATCCTGGACGGGCGGCTGCGCGCGGGGGAGGCGGCGCCGCCGACGCGGGAGCTGGCGCGGCGGCTGGCGATCTCGCGGAACACGGTGGCGGTCGCCTACGACCGGCTCGCGGCGGAGGGGTTCCTGGAGAGCCGGGTGGGGGCGGGGACGTTCGTCCGGGACGCCGGTTTCCTGGAGCGGGAGCGCCCGGTGGCGTCGCCGCTGCGGCCCCGGCCGGTGTGGGACGAGGTGAGGGTCTGGCCGGCGCGGATGTCCGGCATCACCTGGGACTTCCGGGCGGGACTGCCGGACGTGCGGCTGTTCCCGTACGAGTCGTGGCGGCGGATCATGGCGGGGCGGCTGCGGCCGTCCGCGCTCGGCGACCCGGCGGCGGCCGGGGACCCGGCGGGGCTGGCGGACCTGCGGGAGGCGATCGCCCGGCACGTCGGGGTGTCGCGGTCGGTGCGGGCGGCCGCGGCGGACGTGGTGGTGACGTCGGGGATCCAGCAGGCGCTCGACCTGGTCGTCCGGGTGCTGCTGGAGCCGGGGGACGTGGTGGCGGTCGAGGATCCCGGGTACCCGCCGGTGCGGATGCTGCTGCGCGCGGCGGGGATGCGGGTGCGGGGCGTGCCGGTGGACGCGGAGGGCCTGCGGGTGGACGCGCTGCCGGACGGCGCGCGGGCCGTCTATGTGACGCCGTCGCACCAGTTCCCGCTGGGGATGCCGATGTCGCTGCCGCGCCGCCGCGCGCTGCTGGAGTGGGCGCGGCGCCGGGACGTGGTGATCGTCGAGGACGACTACGACACCGAGTACCGGTACGGGGGCCGGCCGATCGAGCCGCTGCAGAGCCTGGACGACGGCGGCCGCGTGCTCTACATGGGCACCTTCTCCAAGATCATGCGTCCGGTGGTGCGGATCGGGTTCCTCGTCGCTCCGCCGTCGCTGCACCGCGCGTTCCGGCTGGCGCGGTACGTCTCGTCCTGGCACGCGGAGCTGCCGGCGCAGGCGGCGCTGGCCCGGTTCATCGACGAGGGGCTGCTCGCGCGGCACATCCGCAGGTCGCGCCGCGAGTACCAGGCCCGGCACGAGCGGGTCGCGGGGCTGCTCGGGACGCTGTTCGAGGGCCGGCTCGAGGTGGTGCCGTCGGCCGCGGGCCTGCATCTGAGCGCGACGCTGCCGGCCGGGACGGACGACGCGGCCGTCGTGCGCCGGGCGCTGGCGGAGGGGGTCGGGCTGTTCGCGCTGTCGGAGTTCGCCGTGGAGGGGCCGGCGGTGCCGGGGCTGGTGTTCGGCTACGGCGCCGTGACGCTGCCGGAGATCGCCGAGGGCCTGCGCCGCGTGCGGCGCGCCGTGGACGGGCCGCCGTCCGCGGAGTGACGCCGCGCGGTCCGCGGTCTCAGCGGTGGACGGGCGTGACGCGGCGGCCGTCCGCGCCGAACAGCAGCATCCGGTCGAGGTTCACGGTCAGCGCGACGTGGTCGCCGCGGTTCGGGCGCTGCCCGGGGTTGGCGCGGAAGATCAGGTCGGAGCGGCGGTGATGTCCGGCGTGCTCCTCGGCCTGCCCGGCCTTGCCGGACGGCCGGCCGAGCATCTCCCGCAGCCGGTCGCGCAGGCCCGGTCGCCGGGCCGCGGGTACCGCCGCGGGCAGCGGCCGTCCGAACTCGTTCGCGTCGACGGTCGGGATGCCGGCCTGCGCGTAGGCGAGCCACTCGTGACCGTGGAACTCCAGCGCGTGGACCTGGCCGGACAGCACCGTCCCCTGCCGGGCGGGCGCTCCCGGCGCGATCGGGACCAGCGTGTCGGGCCGGATCCCGGCGATCACCATCTGCCCGTGGTGGCTGATCAGCGAGGACGCGCGCGGGTCGTCCCACGGGATCGTCAGCCGCTGCGGGCCGAGGTCGAGCAGCAGCCCCTCGCCCTCGACCGCCCACAGCGTCGCCTGGAGCAGGTTGATCGGCGGGGAGCTGAGGAACGCCGCGACGAACACCGTCGCCGGGTCCTCGTAGATCTGCTCGGGGGTGCCGACGTCCTCCAGGACGCCGTCGCGCAGCACCGCCATCCGGTCGGCCATCGTCATGGCCTCGATCTGGTCGTGCGTGACGTAGACGGTGGTGGTGCGGCTGGAGCGCACCAGCGCGGCGATCTCCACCCGCAGCTCGGTGCGCAGCCCGGCGTCGAGGCTGGACAGCGGCTCGTCCATCAGGAACAGCGACGGCTCGCGGATCAGCGCCCGGCCGATCGCGGCGCGCTGCCGCTGCCCGCCCGACAGCGTGCCCGGCAGCCGGTCGATCATCGTGTTGAGGCCCAGCGCGCGCGCCAGCTCGACGACCCGCGCGGACGCCTCCGCGCGGTCGTCGCCCGACACCTCCAGCGGGAACATCATGTTCCCCTTGACGGTGCGGTGCGGGTAGAGCGCGCCCTCCTGGAACACCATCGCCACGTTCCGCTCGCGCGGCGCCAGGTCGTTGGCCACGCCCACCCGCGGCTACCGGCCGCCGACCCGTCGACGAGGCCGGGTCCGGCCACCTGCGCATCCCCCGGTGCGGGTTGCGGCGCGATGCCTTGGATGTCGGCGCGGCGCCGTAGACTCCTTCGCTGTGGCAGGCCGTATTCGCAATGAGGACATCGCGCTCGTACGCGAGCGGTCGTCCATCGCCGACGTCATCGGCGAGTACCTGCAGCTGCGGAGCGCGGGCGGCGGCAACCTCAAGGGCCTGTGCCCCTTCCACGACGAGAAGTCGCCGTCGTTCAACGTGACCCCGTCGCGCGGGCTGTACTTCTGCTTCGGCTGCGAGGCGGGCGGCGACGTCATCAAGTTCGTCCAGGAGATCGAGCACCTGTCGTTCTCCGAGGCGGTGGAGCGGCTCGCGGCGCAGGCCGGCATCCAGCTCCGCTACGAGGACGGCGGGGGCCGCGGCCCCCGGCAGGACACCGGGCAGCGCGCGCGCCTGCTGGAGGCGCACAAGGCCGCCGCCGAGTTCTACGCCGAGCACCTCGCGTCGCCCGAGGGGGAGATCGGCCGCCGGTTCCTGTCCGAGCGCGGCTTCGAGGCCGCGGACGCGGCGCACTTCGGCGTCGGGTTCGCGCCGCGCGAGTGGGAGGGCCTCGTCCGGCACCTGCGCGGGCGCGGGTTCGCCGACCGCGACATCGTCGCCGGCGGGCTGGCCAAGGAGGGCCGGCGCGGCCCGATGGACCGGTTCCGCGGCCGGCTGATGTGGCCGATCCGCGACCTGTCCGGCGACGTCATCGGGTTCGGCGCGCGCAGGCTCTACGAGGACGACGACGGCCCGAAGTACCTGAACACCCCCGAGTCGCCGCTGTTCCACAAGAGCTCGGTGCTGTACGGGGCGGACCTGGCGAAGAAGGAGATCGCGCGGCGGCGGCAGGCCGTGGTGGTCGAGGGCTACACCGACGTGATGGCCTGCCACCTGTCCGGGGTGCAGACGGCGATCGCCACGTGCGGGACGGCGTTCGGCGACGACCACATCAAGATCCTGCGCCGGCTGCTGATGGACCAGGACGAGTTCCGCGGAGAGGTGATCTTCACCTTCGACGGCGACTCGGCGGGCCAGAAGGCGGCGCTGCGCGCGTTCGCCGACGAGCAGAAGTTCGTCACGCAGACGTTCGTGGCCGTCCAGCCGGACGGCCTGGACCCGTGCGACCTGCGGATCCGGCACGGCGACGCGGCGGTGCGCGACCTGGTGGCGGCGCGGCTGCCGCTGTTCGAGTTCGCGGTGCGCAGCGCGATCCAGCAGCACGACCTGGACACCGCGGAGGGGCGGCTGGCGGCCCTCGACGCGGCGGCGCCGGTCGTCGCGGCCATCAAGGACCGGGCGCTGCGGCAGATGTACGCGGTGAGCCTCGACCGGTGGCTCGGGATCATGGACGAGCAGTTCGTGCTGCGCCGCGTCCGCGAACTGGCGAACCGGCGGCACGCCCAGGCCCGCAACGGCCGCGGCAACGTCCTGCCGAACGGCAACGGCAACAACGGGAACGGGGCCGCGCCGCAGCGGCCGGCCTTCGACCCGAACGACCCGGAGGTGCAGCGCGAGCGGGAGCTGCTGAAGCTCGCGGTGCAGCGTCCGGCGCTGCTCGGGCCGGTGTTCGACGAGGTCCCGGCGGGTGCGTTCATCGCGCCGCCGCACGCCGCGGTGCGCGCGGTGATCGCCGAGGCGGGCGGTGTGACGGCGGCGGGCAACGCCTCGGAGTGGGCGGTGATGCTGCTGGAGAAGGCGCCGAACGACCAGGTCAAGGACCTGATCACCATGCTCGGAGTCGAGCCGGTACGGTCCGCGCAGGAATCGGACGACCGCTATGCCGTGGAACTGCTGGCCCGCATACAGGAACGCCAGCTCACCCGCATGATCGCCGACGCGAAATCTAAACTCCAGCGGCTGAATCCGGTCGAGGACCCCGAGCAGTACAACCGGCTCTTCGGCGATCTTGTCGCGCTTGAGCAGCAGAGACGGGTGATGCGGGAGCGAGGGCTTGGGTCCCAGTAGCCGGTATTACCGCGAAATGGGTCCTGTGATCTAGGCCGCATCTGTCGCAGACTGTCCCCGTGGGCCCTTCGGTGCTGCCAAGCGAGGCGCCATCGGTTGATCAGGTGGCGGACCTCGTCGCACGCGGCAAAGAGCGCGGCGGTGTGACCGTCGAAGACGTCGCTGCCGCGCTCGATCGCTCGGACTTGCCGGACGACTCCCTCGAGCGGGTCGTCCGGATGCTCGCAGAGCAGGGGGTAGAGGTCCTCGAATCTCAGCAGGAGACCGAGGACGTCGCGCGAGCGGATGAGGGAGACCTCGGCAAGCGGGCGCCGACGAGCGACCTGGTCCGGATCTATCTGAGAGAGATCGGTCGCGTACCGCTTCTCACGGCAGAAGATGAAGTAGAACTGGCGAAATCGATCGAGGCGGGGCTGTTCGCGGAGGAGAAGATGGCGCACACGGCCGTCCTCTCCCACGCCGAGCGGATCGACCTCGAACTGCTCTCCCGCGACGGAGTCCGGGCGAAGCAACGGCTGATCGAGGCCAACCTGCGGCTGGTGGTCTCGATCGCGAAACGCTACGTGGGCCGGGGAATGCTGTTCCTCGACCTGATCCAGGAGGGAAATCTCGGGCTCATCCGTGCGGTCGAGAAGTTCGACTACACGAAGGGGTTCAAGTTCTCCACCTACGCCACCTGGTGGATCCGGCAGGCGATCACCCGCGCGATCGCCGACCAGGCGAGGACCATCCGGATTCCGGTGCACATGGTGGAGACGATCAACAAACTGGTCCGCGTGCAGCGGCAGATGCACCAGGACCTCGGCCGCGAACCCACCCCCGAGGAGATCGGCCTGGAGATGGGGCTGCCGCCCGTCCGGGTCGTGGAGATCCAGCGGATCGCGCAGGAGCCGGTCTCGCTGCAGTCGCCGATCGGGGAGGAGGACTCCGACCTCGGCGACTTCATCGAGGACGCGGACGCGGTCGTGCCGATCGAGGCCGCCGCGTTCATCCTGCTGCAGGACCAGCTCGAGGACATCCTCGGCACGCTGTCGGAACGGGAGCAGCGCATCATCCAACTGCGCTTCGGCCTGACCGACGGGCATCCGCGCACGCTGGAGGAGGTCGGCCGGGAGTTCGGCGTGACCAGGGAGCGGATCCGGCAGATCGAGTCCAAGACCCTGGCCAAGCTGCGGCACCCGTCCCGCGCGCAGATGCTGCGCGAGTACCTCGAGTAGGAGCGGCCCGTCCGGACCGGGACCGGGCGGGGGAGAACGACAGGGGCGGCCGCCCTCCGGGCCCGAGCGGTCCGGAGGGCGGTCGCTCGCCGCGCGCCCCGATCGCTCGTGCGGTGCGCCGCGTTCCGCGGATCCGGTGCGTGACGTCGCGTTTCGGGCGGACGGTGGATTACCGTAATGGCCATGCTGATCGTGACGACTGATGGCGTTGCCGGGTACGAAGTCCGCAGCGTGCTCGGCGAGGTCCTGGGGACGGCCGTCCAGACCGATCAGGCCGGGGCGCAGCAGCCGGGGCATCCGGGGAGCAGCGCGACGTTCCGGGTGACCGGCGACCGGCCGGCCCTCGGGCTCGCCGCCGCGCGCCGCGAGGCGGTGGACCGGCTCGGCGAGGCGGCGCGCCGCAAGGGCGCGAACACGGTGGTCGGGATGCGGTTCGACACCGCCGCGCTGCCGGGCGGGGGCCACGAGGTGTGCGCGTACGGGACGGCCGTGTGGGCGGAGCCGGCGCAGCAGGCGCCGCATCCGCAGGCGTCGCAGCATCTCCAGCACTCCCAGCAGGGGCACCTGCCGCCGTACGGCGACCCGCAGTCGGGCCCGCCGATGGTCGCGCGGAACCTGACGATGGGCATCAACGACCGCCCGCGCTGAACGCGGCGAGCGGGATCGGCGAGCGCCCGCGGGGCGCGTGGGATCCCTCACTGTCACGGGGGCGACTTGACGAGGTCAGGGCAGGCTTGGCTAATTTAGGTGAGCCTAACCATTGCACCTTGGAGTCCCCCATGCGTCCTGCCTCCGTGCTCGCCCTCAGCGGCGTCGCCGCCGTGTCAATGTCCCTTCTCTCGGCGTGCGGCGGTGACGGCAAGGCGGACGCGTCGGGCGCGATCCCCGTGACGGCGTCCGACGACAAGTGCGAGGTCGCCAAGACGGACCTGCCCGCCGGCAAGAACTCCTTCAAGGTGACCAACAAGGGCTCGGAGGTCAACGAGTTCGAGGTGCTCAAGCCGGACGGCAGCATCCTCGCCGAGCGGGAGAACATCGGCCCCGGCACCAGCGTCAACTTCGTGGTGAACCTGCCGGAGGGCAAGTTCAAGCTGCTGTGCAGCGCCGGGCAGACCGGCAAGGGCCCCTCGCAGGAGGTCACGGTCACCGGCCGGGGCGGTGGCGCCGACCCGCGGCTCACCAAGGCCGCCGCCGACTACAAGGCCTACGTCATCGCCCAGCTCGACGACACCATCGCCAAGACCAAGCCGTTCGTGGCGGCGGTGAAGGCCGGCGACGTCGACAAGGCGAAGAAGCTGTACGCGCCGTCCCGCGTCGGCTGGGAGTCGATCGAGCCGGTCGCGGAGAAGTTCAGCGACATCGACGGCAAGGTCGACACCCGCGAGGCCGACCTCAAGCCGGACGAGAAGAAGGACTGGTCGGGCTGGCACCTGCTGGAGAAGGCCCTCTGGAAGGACGGCTCCGTCAAGGGCAAGGAGAAGTACGGCGAGCAACTCCTCGCCGACCTCGAGACGCTGAAGGGCCGGCTGCCGGGCCTCGCCCTCGACCCGGTGAACGACATGGCCGCGGGCGCGAAGGGCCTGCTCGACGAGGTCGCCACCGGCAAGGTCACCGGCGAGGAGGAGCCCTTCAGCCACACCGACCTCGTCGACTTCAAGGCCAACGTGGACGGCGCGGAGAAGGCATACGAGCTGCTCAAGCCGGTCGTCCAGGAGAAGGACGCGCAGCTCGCCAAGGACCTGGACGAGAACTTCGACGCCGTCTACGCGCTGCTGAAGAAGCACGAGGAGAACGGCGGTTACGTGTCCTACGACAAGGTCGGCAAGGACGACCGCAAGGAGCTCGCCGACGCGGTGAACGCGCTGGGCGAGCCGCTGTCCAAGCTCGCGGAGGTCGTGGCGAAATGACGCGGCCGGATCCGTCGGACGCCCCGTCCCCCCGGGAGGGCGGGCGCGCCGGGATGTCCCGGCGCCGGATGCTCGGGTTCTCCGGCGCCAGCCTGCTGGTCGGCGCCGCGGCGGGAGCCGGCCTGGACCGGGTCGCCTCCGCCGACACCGGCGGCACCGACGCCGCCGCCGCGGTGCCCTTCTACGGCGCGCACCAGGCGGGCATCGCCACCGCCGTGCAGGACCGGCTGCACTTCGCCGCGTTCGACGTCACCACGGGCGACCGGGGCAGGCTCGTCCAGATGCTGAAGGACTGGACGAAGGCCGCGGCCGACATGACCGCCGGGCGGGCCATCGGCGACGGCGCGATCCCCGAGATCGGCGTGGCGCCGCCGGACGACACCGGCGAGGCCCTCGGCCTGCCCGCGTCCCGGCTGACGCTGACGATCGGGTTCGGCCCGTCGCTGTTCGACAAGGACGGCAAGGACCGGTTCGGGATCAAGGCGCGGCGCCCCGCGGCGCTGGTGGACCTGCCGCACTTCTCCGGCGAGAACCTCGACCCCGACCGCAGCGGCGGCGACATCTGCGTGCAGGCCTGCGCGGACGACCCGCAGGTGGCGGTGCACGCCATCCGCAACCTGGCGCGGATCGGGATGGGCGTCGTCGCCGTCCGCTGGTCGCAGCTCGGGTTCGGCAAGACGTCCTCGACGACGCCGGACGCGCAGACGCCGCGGAACCTGTTCGGGTTCAAGGACGGCACGGACAACATCGGCACGAACGACACGGCGCTGCTCGACAAGCACGTCTGGGCGGCCGAGGGCGACGGCTCGGACTGGATGGCGGGCGGCTCCTACCTGGTGGCGCGCCGGATCCGCATGCACATCGAGATCTGGGACCGGACGTCGCTGCAGGAGCAGGAGGACGTCTTCGGCCGCACCAAGTCCGAGGGCGCGCCGGTCGGGGCGAAGAAGGAGCGCGACAAGCCCGTCCTGGCGCGGATGAAGCCGGACGCGCACGTCCGGCTGGCGCATCCCGACTCCAACGGCGGCGCGCGGATCCTGCGGCGCGGCTACTCCTTCACCGACGGCTCGGACGGGCTGGGGCGGCTGGAGGCGGGGCTGTTCTTCATCGCCTTCCAGCGCGACCCGCGCACCGGCTTCATCAAGATCCAGGAGTCGCTGGCCGCGGACGCGATGAACGAGTACGTCCAGCACGTCGGATCGGGGATCTTCGCGTGCCCGCCCGGCGTGAAGGAGGGCGGCTACTGGGGCGAGACCCTGTTCGCCTAGGGGTCCGCCTAGGGCTCGCCTCAGGGTTCGGCGTGGGCGGCTCTCAGGAGCCGCCTCCGGCGCGTTCGGAGCGGATACGGGTCACCACGTCGCCGGCGGCCGTTCTGATGGACTCCAGCTCCTGCAGGTAGGCCCAGTAGTCCGGGTGCGCGCCGGTGAGCCGCTTCGGCGCGTGCTCCAGCCGCTCCACCAGGGCGTCCAGCGCGCGCGCATGGTGCGGGGCGGCGCCGCCGGGCTGCGCCATGGCGAGGCGCTGCGCGTCCCGCACCGCGAACCGGGCGCTCTCGACCGGCTTGTCGGGGTCGGCGGCGACCGCCTCCAGCTCCGTCACCCGCCCGGTGACCTGCCCGGCGCGCCGGTCGGCCCCGTTCAGCTCGGTGCGCGCCGCCGTCAGCGCCTGCTGCGCCTGCTTCCACTCGGCGCGCCCCGCGAACGCAGCGGCCTCGTTCAGCCGCTCGCGGGCCCGCTCGACGCCCGCCTCGACCGCCTCCGGCGCGCCCCGCAGGTCCTGCCAGCAGGCCTGCGAGTAGGCGCGCAGCAGCACCTTCATCGCCTCCCGGACGGGCCCGGCGCGGTTCGCCACGACGTCCACGCGGGTGCGGACCGAGGCGAGCGAGTTGCGCACCTTCTCCGCCATCTTCGGCAGCTCCTCGGCCGCCAGGCGGGCGCTCTCGGCGATCATGCGCACCTCGTCGGCCTTGCGCATCGCCCCGTCCAGCCCGAGCCCGCCGAGCCCCTGCGAGCTCAGCAGCGCCAGGGCCTCCTTCGCGCGCGCCAGCTCCGCCTCGGGGTCGGCGGCGTCCATCCCGGCCGCCCGCGCGGCCTGCACGGCGGACTCGGCCGCCGCGACGGCGTCCCGGGCGGCGGTGAGCCGCGGCGGGAGCTGGTCGAGGGCCGCCTCCAGCCGCGCCATCCGCGGCGCGAGCCGCTCGGCGAAGCCGTTCAGGTTGCGGGTGATCTGCTGCAGCCGCTCCGTGGACGCCAGGAACGCGCGGCGCGCCGCGTCGTACTCGGCGGGCGACCGGTCCCGGTCATCGAGGTCGTGCGCGTCCAGGACGGCGATGTAGGCCACGGAGGCGGCGTCGGCGGCCTCCGCGAGCCCGGCGAACTCCCGCCGGACCGGCGCGGCGGCGGCCGCGTCCAGATCCTCGAAGACCGTGACGCGCCCGTCGAGGAACTTCTGCGCCTGGTCCATGTCGTAGAAGGCGGTGGCGGCCGCCTCGCGCGCCTGGATCGCCGCGTCGGCGGCCTGACCGCCCCTGCCGCGCCGCCGCTGGTCGCCCGGTCCCCGCAACGCCGCCTCCCTTCGTCCTCATGCCCAGTCTCGCGCAGTCCCGGGCTTCTCGCGTAATGCGTCCACAACGGATGGAACGGATAGCATCGCTGCTGCGTCGATATAGCGAGACGCCTGCCCGGCGTCCGGTACGTCATGCGATCATGGAGGAACGCCGTGGGAGTCAGTCTCAGCAAGGGCGGCAACGTCTCGCTCACCAAGCAGGCCCCCGGCCTGTCGGCCGTGACGGTGGGCCTCGGCTGGGACCTGCGCACCACCACGGGCACCGACTTCGACCTCGACGCCTCCGCGCTGGTGCTGGACGCCTCCGGCAAGATCCTCACCGACCAGCACTTCGTCTTCTTCAACAACCTGCGGACCCCGGACGGCGGCGTCGAGCACACCGGCGACAACACCACCGGCGCGGGCGAGGGCGACGACGAGCAGATCAACGTGAACTTCGGCGCGATGCCCGCGCAGGCCGAGCGGGTCGCGTTCGCCGTGTCGATCTACGACGCCGACAGCCGCGGCCAGAACTTCGGGCAGGTCCGCAACGCCTACATCCGGGTGCTCAACCAGGGCGACCGGTCCGAGATGGCCCGCTACGACCTCACCGAGGACGCCTCCATGGAGACCGCGATGGTCTTCGGGGAGCTGTACCGCAACGGGGCCGACTGGAAGTTCCGGGCGGTCGGCCAGGGCTACGCGTCCGGCCTCGCGGGCATCGCGATGGACTTCGGCGTCAACATCTGAACCACCTCTACCCCGGGAAGGGAGTGGCCCGAACATGGGGGTCTCACTCGCCAAGGGCGGCAATGTCTCGCTGACGAAGGCCGCGCCCAATCTGACCGCCGTCACCGTGGGCCTCGGCTGGGACGTGCGCGCCACCACCGGCGCCGACTTCGACCTGGACGCCTCCGCGCTGATGCTCGGCCCGTCCGGCAAGGTGATCTCCGACCAGCACTTCGTGTTCTTCAACAACCTGAAGAGCCCGGACGGCTCGGTCGAGCACACCGGCGACAACCTGACCGGCGAGGGGGAGGGCGACGACGAGTCGATCAACGTCGACCTGACCGGAGTGCCGCAGGACTGCGACCGGATCGTCTTCCCGGTGTCGATCTACGACGCCGACAACCGGCAGCAGAACTTCGGGCAGGTCCGCAACGCCTTCATCCGGATCGTCAACCGGACCGACGGCAGTGAGCTCGCCCGCTTCGACCTGACCGAGGACGCCTCCACCGAGACCGCCATGGTCTTCGGTGAGCTGTACCGGCACGGCGCCGAGTGGAAGTTCCGGGCGGTCGGCCAGGGCTACGCCTCGGGCCTCGCCGGCATCGCCATGGACTTCGGCGTCAACGTCGGCTGACGGCCGCCGCCGCCCGCCGGACGGCCGGTTCGGCCGTCCCTCTCAGAGAAATACGCTCATGATTCTTCGCACCTTCGGATGGGCCTTCGGCATCACCGTCCTCGGCCTTCTGGTCGCCGCCCTGTACGACGGGGGGACCGGGCTCGCCCTGGTCGCCGTCCTCGCCGTGCTGGAGATCTCGCTGTCGTTCGACAACGCCGTGGTCAACGCCAAGGTGCTGGACCGGATGAGCCCGTTCTGGCAGAAGATCTTCCTGACCGTCGGCATCGCGATCGCGGTGTTCGGCATGCGGCTGGTCTTCCCGCTGCTGATCGTCGGCATCACCGCCAAGCTGAACCCCTTCGAGGCGTTCGACCTGGCGCTGAACGACCCGCACAAGTACCACCACCTGATGAACGACGCGTACCCGATGATCGCGGCGTTCGGCGGGATGTTCCTGCTGATGCTCTTCCTGGACTTCGTGTTCGAGGAGCGGGCCGACAAGTGGCTGCCGTGGCTGGAGGCGCCGCTGGCGCGGATCGGCAAGCTCGACCAGCTGTCGGTGGTCGTCTCGGGCGGGGCGCTGGCGTTCACCGCGGGCCTGTTCGCCGACGACCCCGGCCAGGTCATGATCGCCGGTGTGCTCGGCATGGTCACCTACATCCTGGTGAACGGGCTCGGCGAGCTGTTCTCCGAGGCGACCGAGGACGACGACGAGGAAGGGGACGACGAGGAGGAGCGGGCCCCGGCGAGGTCCGGGCCGAGCTCGCTGGCGCTGGCCACCGGCAAGGCCGGGTTCTTCCTGTTCCTCTACCTGGAGGTGCTGGACGCCTCGTTCAGCTTCGACGGCGTGATCGGCGCGTTCGCGATCAGCACCGACCCGATCATCATCGCGCTGGGCCTCGGCATCGGCGCCATGTACATCCGGTCGCTGACGGTGTTCCTCGTCCGCAAGGGCACCCTGCACGAGTACATCTACCTGGAGCACGGCGCCCACTGGGCGATCGGCGCGCTCGCGGTGTGCATGCTGGTCAGCATCGGCCGGCACGTCCCCGAGTGGCTCACCGGCGGGGTCGGCGCGGGCTTGATCATCGCCGCGTTCATCAGCTCCGTGGTGCGGAACCGGTCCGACGACGGCCCGGCCGCCTCGGCGGGCGACGACAAGCCGCTGCACTCCAGCAAGGTCTGACCGGAGCAAGGTCCGACCAGAGCAAGGCCCGGCCGCGCGCGGCCGGGTCCCGAAGGGGCGGTGCGCCTCCGCACGGTGCACCGTCCGCCACCGCATACCGTCCGCACCCGACACCCCCACCTCGCACTTCCGGATCCGCACCGTCTTGCACCCCGCGACGACCTATCATCAGCACCGAAGGAGCCGACGATGACGATTTCGCTGCAGAAGGGGCAGAAGGTCTCGCTGGCCAAGCCCGGCGGCGGCACCCTCACCCGGGTCAGGATGGGCCTCGGGTGGGACGCCGTCGCGAAGAAGGGACTGTTCGGCAAGGGCAAGGCCCAGTCGATCGACCTGGACGCGTCCTGCCTGCTGTTCGACGCGAGCGGCAACCTCGCCGACTCGGTGTGGTTCCGGCAGCTGCGCAGCAAGGACGGGTCCGTCCAGCACACCGGCGACAACCTGACCGGCGCGGGCGAGGGCGACGACGAGGTCATCAACGTCGACCTGCAGAGCGTCCCCGCGAACGTCACCCAGCTGGTGTTCACGGTGAACTCCTTCACCGGGCAGGACTTCTCGCAGATCGAGAACGCGTTCTGCCGGCTGGTGGACGAGGCGACCGGGCAGGAGATCGCGCGCTACGACCTCAGCGGCGCCGGGCAGCACAACGCGCAGATCATGGCGAAGGTGTCGCGGGACGGCGCGGGCTGGTCGATGACCGCGATCGGCGCGACCGCGTCGGGCCGCACCTTCCAGCACCTGCTGCCCGCCGTGTCGGCGCATTTGTGATCGGCGGGCATGCGCGACGCGGGAGGCGTCCGTGACGGCGATGCGCCGGTGCCCGCGCTGCCGCGATGACGCGGCGCTCAGGACGATGTGGGACGCGTATGCGGCACTTTGACCATATTGACACCGCCTACCGGAAGCACCTGTTCTACCGCCATCCCCGCCCGTTCCGCCGGCACGACGACCCGGCGGTGCTGGCGGTGGCGCTCGGCGCGACGCTGTACTGCCCCGCCACCCGTCCCGCGCTCGCGGGCGACATCGAGAAGGCGGCGCGGCGCGGCGTCATGAGCATGGTCGTGTGCCTGGAGGACGCGATCGGCGACGACGAGGTGGCCGAGGCCGAGGACAACCTCGTCGCGCAGCTGCGGGACCTGCACGCCCGCGGCGCGGGCGAGCCCGAGCCGGACCGCGGCCGGCGCGCCGCGGGGGAGCGGGCCGGGGAGCGGTCCATCGGCGGTGTGCCGCTGCTGTTCGTGCGGGTCCGCGATCCACGGCAGATCGGCGACATCGCCGCCCGGCTGGGGCCCGCGGCCGGGCTGGTCAGCGGATTCGTGCTGCCGAAGTTCACGGCGTCGTCCGGTGGAGCGTTCCTCGACGCGCTGGAGGACACGGCCGCCCGCACCGGGCTGCCGCTGCTCGCGATGCCGGTGCTCGAGAGCCCGGAGACGGTGCACAGCGAGAGCCGCACCGAGGTGCTGCACGACGTGGCGCGGCTGCTGGCCAAGCACCGCGACCGGGTCCTCGCGGTGCGGATCGGCGCGACGGACATGTCGGCGGCCTACGGCCTGCGCCGCCCGCCCGACCTGACGATCTACGACATCCGGCCGGTCGCCGCGGCGATCACCGACATCGTCAACGTGCTCGGCCGCGCGGACGGCAGCGGCTTCGTGGTGACGGGCCCGGTCTGGGAGTACTTCTCGGCGGGGGAGCGGATGTTCAAGCCGCAGCTGCGGCAGTCGCCGTTCGAGGCGCAGCGGGCCGCGCCGCTGCGGCAGCGGCTCATCACCTCCGACCTGGACGGGCTGATCCGCGAAGTGCACCTGGACAAGGCCAACGGGCTGACCGGCAAGACCGTCATCCATCCGACGCATGTGGCGGCCGTGCACGCGCTGTCGGTCGTCACGCACGAGGAGTACTGCGATGCCGCCGACATCCTCGGGTACGCGGGCGGCGGCGCGATGGCGAGCTCGTACGCGAACAAGATGAACGAGGCGAAACCGCATCGCGCATGGGCGGAGCGGCTGATGCTCCGCGCGCGCGTGTTCGGGGTGGCGGCGCGGGACGTGACGTTCGTCGAGCTTCTGGAAGCGGCGGGCAGCCGATGACGGTGCCTGACGGGACGGCGGTGTGGCCGGGGGCGTGGGTGACGTCCCGGCTCGGCGTCCGGCTGGTCGACGGCGAACGTCCGGTGGGCGCCGGGCTGGCGTCGATGGTGGGGCTCGCCGTCCGCCGCAATCCGCGCCGCGCCCATCTGCTGGTCTCGGCGGTGCTCGGCAAGCACGTCCCGACCGATCCCCGGCTGGTGTACGGATCGGGGCTGCTGCTGGGCGAGCTCGTGCGCGCGCGCCTGTCCGACGAGGTGACGTCCGTTCCGCCGGGTTCGCTGGAGGATGCCCTGGCGGGCGTGCCCGGCGCCGCGGCGGCATTGCGCGACGCGTTGCGGGAGCCGCGCCCGCATGTGGACGCCATCGTCCTCGGCTATGCGGAGACCGCCACCGCCCTGGGGCATTCGGTGGCGGACGCCCTGGGCGGCGCCTACTACCTGCACTCCACGCGCCGTCCGGTGCGCGGCTTCGCCGCGTACGGTGGGTTCGAGGAGGAGCACAGCCACGCGACGAGCCATCTGCTGCTGCCGTCGGACCCCGCGGCGCTCGACCGGGACGTCCCGGTCGTGCTGGTGGACGACGAGCTGTCCACGGGGCAGACGGTGCTGAACACGATCGAAGCGCTGCACGCGCTGCGCCCGCGCGGGCACTACGTGCTGGCGGCGCTCGTCGACCTGCGCGGGGAGTCCGACCGCGCGCGCGTGGACGAACTGGCCGCGCGGCTCGGCACGCGCATCGACGCCGTCTCCCTCGCCGCAGGACGGGTCGAGCTGCCGGGCGACGTGCTGGAGAAGGGCACGCGGATCGTCACCCAGCTGTCCGCCGGCTCTAGTGCGGCCGGCGGGGGACGCGCGTTCGGCGTCGCGCGGATCGCGCTCGACTGGCCGGACGGCGTGCCCGACGGCGGGCGCCACGGGTTCCGGCCCGAGCACCGCGCCGCCCTGGAGAAGGACCTGCCGCGCATGGCCGACGCCGTCGCGGCGGAACTCGGGGACGGCGCGTCCCGCGTGCTCGTCCTCGGGTTCGAGGAGCTGATGTACGCGCCGCTGCGGCTGGCGGAGGCGCTCGCCGACGCGTCCCCGGGCCTGGACGTCCGGTACTCCACGACCACCCGCTCGCCCGTCCTGGCCGTGGACGATCCCGGTTACGCGATCCGCACGCGGCTCGCGTTCCCGGCGCACGATGACCCGGCGGACGGCCCGGGGGAGCGGTACGCCTACAACGTCGCGCCCGCCGCCGGGCGCCCGCCGTTCGACCGCATCGTGTACGTGGTGGACGACGTCGGCGACACGCAGGGGCTCACCGACGGGCTCCTTGCGCGCCTGCGCGCGCTCGCGCCCGTGGTGGTCGCGACCGTCCCGTCCCATGGGAGTGACCGGTGAGGCCGCTGTACGGGCCCGATTTCGGCAGCTACGCGGCGGACGACGTCGCATGGCTGCTGAAGGACCTGTCGGACGCGCGGCTGGAGGCGCCCACGGAGGAGCGCGAGGCCGCGATCCAGGCGGGCCGCGCCCACTACGCCGAGTCGCTGCCCGTCGAGTACCAGCCGGGTCCGGAGTACCGGCGGCTGTTCCAGGAGGCGCTGGAGGCGTCCGCCGGACGGCTCGCCTACGCGACCGGCCTGGTCGCCGAGCAGATCCTCGCCGAGCGGGGCCCGGACGCCGTCGTGGTGTCGCTCGCGCGCGCGGGCACCCCGGTCGGGATCCTGGTGCGGCGCTGGGCCCGGTTCGCGCACGGGCTCGACCTGCCGCACTACGCGATCAGCATCGTCCGGGGCCGGGGCATCGACACCGTCGCGCTGGAGTACCTGGCGGCTCGGTACGACCCGTCCGCGGTGATGTTCGTGGACGGCTGGACGGGCAAGGGCGCCATCACCCGCGAGCTGACCGCGGCGCTCGCCGGCACCGGGTTCCCCGCCGACCTGGCCGTCCTCGCCGACCCCGGGCGCTGCACCTCGCTGCACGGCACCCGCGACGACTTCCTGATCCCGTCCGCGTGCCTGAACTCGACCGTGTCCGGGCTGGTCAGCCGGACCGTCCTGAACGCCGAGCTGATCGGCCCCGGCGACTTCCACGGCGCGAAGTTCTACGCCGAGCTGGCCGGCGACGACGTGTCGGCGCTGTTCCTCGACACCGTCTGCGCGCGCTTCGCGGACGTGGCGGAACGGGTCGCGAAGGACGCACCGGACCTGCGGGCGTCCGACCGTGCGCCCGACTGGTCGGGGTGGGAGGCGGTCCGCGGTGTCGCCGCCGAGCACGGCATCGACGACCTCAACCTGGTGAAGCCGGGCATCGGGGAGACGACGCGGGTGCTGCTGCGCCGTGTCCCATGGAAGGTCCTCGCGCGCGCGGACGCGGGCCCCGAACTGACGCACATCAGGCTTCTGGCAAGGGAACGCGGCGTGCCCGTCGTCGACGTCGAATCGGACCGTTTCCCCTACGCGTGCATGGGGCTCATCCACCCGCGCTTCGGCAAGGGGGCAGTCCAGTGACCGCTCTGGTGTGCTCGGACCTGGACCGTACGCTCATCTACTCGCAGGCCGCGTTCGCGTTGGACGGCCCGGACGAGGCCATGCCGCGCCTCGTCTGCGTCGAGTTCTACCAGGGCGCCCCCCTCTCCTACATGACGGAGACCGCCGCGCGCACACTGGAGACCCTCGCCGCGTCCGCCGTGTTCGTCCCCACGACGACGCGGACACCGGAGCAGTACCGCCGCGTCCACCTGCTGGAGAAACCGCCCGCCTACGCGATCTGCGCCAACGGCGGCCACCTCCTCGTGGACGGCGAGGACGACCCGTCATGGTCGGCGTCCGTGCGCGCCCGCATCGCGGACGGCTGCGCGCCGCTCGCCGAGATCCAGGACCGCCTCGTCCGGACCGGCGGGGAGTTCGTCCTGAGAAGACGTACCGCGTCCGACCTGTTCGCCTACACGGTCGTCGACCGGGCCGCACTCCCGCCCGGCTGGGTCGACGACCTCGCCGGCTGGTGCGCCGACCGCGGCTGGCGGACGTCCCTGCAGGGCCGCAAGGTCTATTGCCTGCCCGCCTGCCTCACCAAGGCCGCCGCCGCGGCCGAGGTCGCCCGCCGCACCGGTGCGTCCGCGCTGCTCGCCGCCGGCGACTCGCTGCTCGATACCGACCTCCTCGAGGCCGCCCACCTGGCGATCCGTCCCGCGCACGGTGAACTCCACGACGCCGGCTGGACGTCCCCGGCCACCGCCGTCACCGCGTCCCGCGGCATCGCCGCCGGCCAGGAGATCACGAACTGGCTGCTGCACCGGGTGGAAAATCACCACTGACCCGCCCCGCCCGTCGACAACCGACGCCGCCCGGGGACTCGCCGGGGCCGCCGTCGCGGGTCACAATCACACTAGGACCCCGGCCCCGGCCGCGAGGAGGTACCCCTGCGCGCATGAGCTCCCGTCTCACCGGCGACGAGACCGCCCTGTGGAAGGCCGCGGCCCGCGTCCTGGACGCGAACTGGACCGGGACCGCGACCGCCGCGTCGCCCGGCCTCTACCCCCACCAGTGGAGCTGGGACTCCGCCTTCATCAGCCTCGGCCTGGCCCGGCACCGCCCCGACCGCGCCGAGACCGAACTGCTGTCCCTCTTCCGCGGCCAGTGGGCCGACGGCATGCTCCCGCACATCGTGTTCAACACCCGCCTCGCCCGCCACGCCTTCTTCCCCGGCCCGGACCTGTGGCGCAGCACCGAGCAGCCCGCCGCGCCACACGGCGTGCAGACCTCCGGCCTCACCCAGCCGCCCGTCCACGCGCTCGTCGCCCTGCGCCTGCACGAATGCGCGTCCGACGGGGAGAGCAGCCGCGGCTTCCTCGCCCGCCTCTACCCGATGCTCGCCGCCCAGCACCGCTACCTCGCCACGGCCCGCGACCTCGGCTCCAGCGGCCTCATCGCCATCTGCCACCCCTGGGAGTCCGGCCTCGACAACAGCCCCGCCTGGGACCGCCCCCTCGGCGCCCTCCAGCTCCCGCCCACCGCCTACGCCCCCGCGCACCGCTCCCGCACCCTGCCCACCGGCGAGGACTACGACCGCTACGTCCGCCTCGTCGCTCTCATGCGCGAAGCCGGCTACCGGCCCGACTACCTGCGCGCATCCCACCCGTTCGCCGTCGAGGACCCGCTCGTCAACGCCACCTTCCTCGCCTCCGCGCACGCCCTCGCCGAGGTCGCCCGCATCGTCGGCGCCGACCCCGCGCCCCACCTGGAGGCCGCGCAGCGCGTCCACACCGCCCTCCTCGACCGCCTCTGGGACGCCGACACCGGCTGCTTCCGCGCCCGCGACCTGCGCGACGACCGGCTCCTGCCCGTCATCACCGCCGGGTCCTTCGGCCCCCTCCTCGACCCCGAACTGCCCGCCGCGCACGTCCGCAACCTCGTCGACCTGCTGCTGTCCGCCCGGTTCGCCGGAGCCGCCGGATACCCCGTCCCCACCTGCGACATCCAGGCGCCCGCGTTCGACCGCGGCGGCTACTGGCGCGGCCCCACCTGGGTCAGCACGAACTGGCTGATCTGGTACGGCGCCCTCGCCCACGGCCTGCCCGTCGTCGCCGACCTGCTGTACGGCTCCACGATGCGGCTCGTCCGCCAGTCCGGGTTCCGCGAGTTCTTCGACCCCTTCGACGGCACCGGACGCGGCAGCCACGACTACTCCTGGTCCGCCGCCCTCGTCCTCGACCTGCTCGGGGCCCGCCGCGCGCCGCAGGCCGCCTGATCGCCTACCGTTGGGGCATGCGCCTACTCCGGGGCCACCTGCCCTCCGCGGTCCGCGACGCGCTCACGATCGAACGCGGCGAGCGCGTCCTCGCCTCCGCCCCCACCCGCGGCGGTTCCCACGTGGTCGCGTCCACCACCGCCCTGCACCTGCCGGCCGCGTCCGGCGGCTTCGTCCGCATCCCGTGGGAGCGCGTCGACCAGGCCACCTGGAAGGACGGCTGGCTGCACGTCACCGAGACCTCCGGCGGCGCGGAGCACCACGTCCGCCTCACCGAGCCCGGCTCCGTGCCCGAGACCGTCCGGGAACGCGTCACCGCCACCATCGCCGTCACCCACCACGCGAAACTCCCGGGCGGCGGCAAGGTGCGCATCGCCGGCCGGCGCCCCGCCGGCGGCGGCGACGTGCGCTGGACGTTCGTCTTCGACGCCGGCCTCGACCCCGACGACCCGGGCCTGCGCGCCCAGGCCGAGCAGATCCTCGAGGACCTGCGCCGCCAGACGGGCCTCTAGCCGGGGTGGACCGTCGGCTCGTCCTCGGCCTTGTGCCTGCCGGCGACCTTCTGCTGCGGCACCTTCTCCTTCGCGGTGGAGGCCATCTCGCCGGCCTTCCCGCGCGCCGCCCCGGCGAACTGGCCGCCCTTGGCGCGCAGCATGCCCGCGGCCTCCTGCACGTTCGGGTTCGCCGAGACCTGCCGCGAGAGCCTCTTGATCTGCTCGTAGCGCTCCCGCCCGGCTTTCGTCCCGAGGACGTAGCCGACCGCCGCGCCCGCCATGAACATCATCCGCGACTTCATGATCAACTCCCTGTGGGGCCGTTCGATCCACCCCCTATACCCACGAAGGCCGCCGCCACCCGTAACGCGTGCGCGAACAGCCCCGCACATGCGCTAACCTAGACGCGCTGGCAGGGGCCCGAAGCCCCGCCGGACGCACGATCCCGCGTAGCTCAATCGGCAGAGCAGCCGGCTGTTAACCGGCAGGTTATTGGTTCGAGTCCAATCGCGGGAGCAGCTCAACACGCCTAAAGTCGCAGGTCAGGCCCGTTCCCTGTGCTGGGAACGGGCCTGACTGCTGCCGGTGCACCTTCCCCGTGACCTGCGTCCGCTGCGCCTGACCAACAGAACAGCGCGATCTCGTCCAGCAGGCCACGGGTGCGGTCGGCGGCGGCCCGCGCCGGGTTCACGCCGCGGCGCCCACCAGCCCGTGCGGGTCGAGGACGTACTTGCGCGCCGCGCCCCTGTCGAACTCCGCGTAGCCCTGGGGCGCCTGGTCGAGCGGGATGACGGTCGCGTTGACATTGCGGGCGACGTGCACCCGGTCGTGCAGGATCGCCATCATCAGCTGCCGGTTGTAGGACATCACCGGGCACTGTCCGGTGGTGAGGGACTCGGACTTGGCCCAGCCGAGCCCGAGCTTCAGGCCGAGCTGCCCGACCCGGGCGTTCTCGTCCGAGGCTCCCGGGTCGCCGGTGACGTAGAGACCGGGGACGCCGACCCGCCCGGCCGCCCGAGTGATGTCCATCAACGTGTTGAGGACGACCGCGGGCTGCTCTCCCCCGTTCGGACCGTGGCCGCGCGCCTCGAACCCGACGCAGTCGACGGCCGCGTCCACCTCCGGGACGCCGAGGATCTGCTCGATCTGCTCGCCCACGTCGGCGTGCTGGGACAGGTCGATCGTCTCGCAGCCGAACCCTCGGGCCTGCGCCAGCCGCTGCTCGTTCATGTCCCCGACGATCACGACGGCGGCGCCGAGCAGCAGGCAGGCGGTGGCGCACGCCAGCCCGACCGGCCCCGCGCCCGCCACGTACACCGTCGACCCGGTGGTCACGCCCGCCGTGTAGGCGCCGTGGTAGCCGGTAGGGAGGATGTCCGACAGCATCGCCAGGTCCGGCAGCTTGGCCATCACCGTGTCGCGGTCGGCCGGGAACTTCAGCAGGTTGAAGTCCGCGTACGGGACGACCGCGTACCGCGCCTGCCCACCGTGCCAGCCGCCCATGTCGACGTAGCCGTAGGCGGCGCCCGGACGTTCCCGGTTGACGTTCTCGCACACGCCGGTGTGGCGCTCCTTGCAGTTGCGGCAGCGCCCGCATGCGATGTTGAAGGGGACGCTGACCAGGTCGCCGTTCTTGATGAACTCGACGTCCCTGCCCGTTTCGATCACCTCGCCGGTGATCTCGTGGCCGAGCGTGAGCCCGGCGGGCGCGGTCGTCCGGCCCCGCACCATGTGCTGGTCGGACCCGCAGATGTTGGTCGCGAGCACCTTCAAGATGACGCCGTGCTGGAGCCGGCGGCCGTTCTGCTCGGCCAGCTCGAGCTTGGGGAAGTCCAGGTCCTCGACCGTGACCTCACCCGGTCCCTGGTACACGACGCCGCAGTTGGTGTCCACCATGGTTCATCCCTCCACATCGAGGATCGCGGTCCTTATACCCCGTTAATGCAGGTCAATCGGACTTTCGAGATTCGGATGCGCGATGCACCGGGGGCGTTCCCCGGACGCCCGATGCAGGACCGTGCTCGCGCGCCCTTCCTGGTCGCGGTCGGTGTTCTCGGAGACCTCGTTGGGGAGCTCTACTCCTTGGACGGGCCTTTTCGTCATTGGCGGGAGAGGACGCGGGTTATGCCGGCGGCGATCGTGGTGGCGAGGATCCAGCCGGAGGCGATCAGGGCGGCGGCCAGCCACTGGTAGGCGCCGCGCGGGTTGAAGGCCGGTTCCTGGCCGAAGCTGATGATCGGCAGGAGCAGGTCGAGGGTGTACAGGAACGCGTTGAAGGCGGGCGCCTCGTCCTTCTTGAGGGGGACAGGGTGGTGGGCGGCGAAGAGCACGGTCCCGATCGCGAGGAGTGCGGCGAGGAGGACTCCGGCGCGGAGCGGGCGGTAGCCGTAGCCGACGGTCCAGTCCTGGGCGACGCCCCAGGCGCGGGCGGGGAGCGTGAGCGTGCGTCGGCGGCGGCGCTGCTTCGCCAGGCGGACGGCGCGGGCCTCGACGTCGCGGCCCATGCCCTGGAAGACCGCCGCCAGCTGCTCGTAGGGCTGCGGGTGGTAGCCGTCGGCGGCGTCCAGCCAGGCGAGGCGGTCGGCGAGCCGGCCGGGCTTGTCGATGGCTTGGTAGACGAACCCGTCGAGCTGGGGGCGCGGCGGCCAGCGGGCGGGGTCGTCGCGGAGGATGTCGATGCGGGCGTGCCGCAGGTCGACGGTGCCGTCGGTGAGGGTGCAGCGGGAGAACCAGAGCATCTCCGCGCGCACGCGCCGCAGGCCGAGGGCGAGGCCGCCGAAGCCGCTGATCGACGCGTCGTCGAAGCTCAGCTCGCCGGTGCGGGCGCCGGCCAGCGCCAGGCGCCCTGCGGCGGTGAAACCGTCGTTGCAGTTCACGACGCCGCTGACGGTCAGGCCGTAGCCGATCATCGCCCGGCCGCCGGGATTGGACAGGTGCGCGCCCTCCAGCTCGACGCTCGCCCCGATGACCGTGTCGATCAGGCGGACTTCGCCCTCGGCGTGCAGGCCCTGACCGGCGAGGCCGCCGGTGACCTCGGCGCGGCACAGGCTGAGCGCCTGGCCGCCCGGGTCGCTGAGGCGCGCGCCGGCGAAGTCGGCGGAGCCCTGGATGGTCGCCGCGTCAAGGCAGACCCGGCCCCGGGTCCGGAACCCGTTCGCGGCGCGCAGGCTGCTGCCGATGCCGACCAGGCGGGCGTTCAGCGCGGTGCCGCCGGGAGCGTCGAGGTCGGCGCCGCTGAGCAGGAGGGTGCCGCCGATCGCCGCGGAGCGCAGGCTGACCTTGCCTTCGGCGCGGAACCCGCCGTCCAGGACGGCGGCCCCGTCGATCCGGGCGCGGTCCGCGTCGAGGGCCGTTCCGCCCGGGTTGCACAGCCGCGCGGCGGTCAGGACGAGACGGCGGCCGATCCGCGCGTCCGGCAGGCGCACCTCGCCGTCGGCGACGAGGCCGGGCGCGTGCAGCCCGGACGGCAGCTCGATCCCGTCGGCGTCGAGCGCGACCCCGCCGGGGTTCGACAACCGCGCGCCTTCGAGGACGCACGTCCCGCCGACATGGGCGCCCTTCAGCATGAATTCGCCGGTGGTCTCCGCGTCGGTCGCGTCGATGTTGCGGACCACGGTCAGCGCGTACGCCTCGACGTCGGTGAGGCAAGCTGAGCGCAGCGACAGCGTCCCGTCGATCCGGGTGCCGACGAGCTGCACCGGGCCGTCCACTCGGCAGCCGCGCAGCCACAGCAGGCCGTCGACCTGCGAGTCCGAGGCGTTTAGGCCGGGCAGCCGGGAGCCGGTCAGGCTGAACTGCCGCAGCCGGGCCGCGTAGAGGGCGGGCGGTTCGTCGAAGACGCAGTCGCGCATCAGCACCGCGTAGCGGACCTCGGCGAAGGACAGGTCGAGGGCGCCGGTGATCCGCGCGCCCGTGAGCCGCACCGCCGGGACCTGCCCCGCGCCGGCCGGGCGGGCGCCCAGCAGCAGCGCCGAGACGACCTCGCCGCGAACGGCCTCACCGGTGCCGGTCAGATCGACCGGGTCCGCATTGGGGAACGCGTCCCAGACGGCGCGTTCCGCGTCCGACAGATCCTCGATATCCATTTGGCCCTCATGCATACACCGGCACGCCGGACGGCGCCACGGCGGGCCCGACGGGCGGTTAGTGTCCGGGGATGGACATCGGCGAGTTCGTCACCGTTTTCCAGGACGGCGGTGTCCGGGCCTGGCTCGACTGGGACGCGCTCGAAAGCGCCGGTTGCGCGGTCCGCGAGCGGTTCAGCCGGTCGCCGGACGTTCTGGGCGGCCTCTTCACCGTCTGGTACCAGGCTGCGAACGGGACCGACGGGGACTGGCGCAATCCCGGCGACAGGCCCCTCCGGGTGGCGGAGTGCGCGGACGCGATGGACATCTGGCCGACGGACAGGAGGGAGCGGATTCGCGGGTTCGCGGACGCCTTCCGCGGCGAGGCCCGGCCGGTCCAGCTCGTCCTGCCGGCGTACGCGGTGGGCGGCGACGAGGCCGTGCTGCTCGACGGCACCCACCGGGCCGTCGCGGCGTACCTGGCGGGGGTGGACGTCCGCATCATGCTTTTCGTGCTGGACGGGCCGATCGATCCGCGGATGCTCCCTGACCTCGGGCACTACCGCTGACGGCTCAGGCAGGGGGGCCGCCGCGCGCGCTCTCCGGCGGCGGCGCGTACTCGGCGATCGCCCGGCGCATGGAATGGTCGAGCAGCAGGTTCCGGAGCGATTCCCAGCGCTCGGACCGGCGGAGCCTCAGGACGGAGCTCAGTACGACCGCCCAGAGGACGACGGCCAGCAGAGCCGCGAGAACGATGAGCCAGGCCTGGGGAGCGGTCACCACCGTGAGGTCCACCGCGCCGAACCCGATCGGGACCAGCGTGGCGGTCAGGATGTTGATCTCGGATTCGGTGGAGTCGACGCTGAAGCCGGCGGCATGGTTCTTGAGCCACGCCTTGGCGTAGACGAAGCGCTCGTAGGTCAGCGAGTCCCGGTGGTATCCGCCGATCCACCGGCGCTCACCGAGGCGCCGATCCTCCTCTTCGAGAGCGGCGAGATACGGGTGCGTCTCAAGGAACTCGCCGTACCGGACCGGGCCGACCAGCTGTGCGAGCGCCGTGGCGGAGTCGTCCCGCAGCCGGAAGGGGGGCAGCCTTTCGAGGAGCGAGACGACCTTGAACCCCAGCTCGCGGCACACGTAGCCGACCACGTATCCGATGGCGATGACGGCCAGGGCCACGATGAGCGAGACGAGCACGGTGGAGTGGCCGAGATTCTTGACGATCTTCGCATCGGCCGTCCGCGAGGCGAAGAAGGCGACCTCGGCGACGACGCACACCCCCGGGGCGAGAACGCTGGTGAGCTGGAGCGAGACGTAGAAGGAGAACCGCCCCTGCGCCACCTTCGCGGCGCCCAGGATGCTGCTCAACGGGTCCACCGGCACCTCCCGCCCCGAGCGTACCGATGATCTTGAGCCCGATGGCTGGCCGTTTACGGCCGGATCGGGAGCGCCGCCCGGGCCCGCTCCGGCTAGAGGCCGCGCTCGGCGCCGTCGATGAGGGCTTGGACGCTGTCGGAGAAGCGGCGGGTGAGCCTGGCCAGTTCGGCGCGGTCGCGGTCGGTCCAGCCGGCGAACGCCTTCTCCAGCAGCCGCCTGCGGCCCTGGTTGATCGACGCGACCACGCGGCGGCCCTCGGGGGTGAGCTCGGCCGTCTTGACACGGCGGTCGTGGGCCGCCTCGGCGCGGGCGACCAGGCCGAGCGTCTCGAGGCGGGCGAGGGAGCGGCTGACCTTCGGGTGGTTGTGGTCGACGAGCTCGGCGAGGTCGAGGACGCCGGTCGGGCCGCGCAGGTCGAGGTGGACGAGGTAACGGCACAGGTCCGGGTCGAGGTCGACCCCGGCGAGGTCGAGGATCAGCGCGACGAAGCGCGGCCGCGAGGTGCGGCCGAGCATGTCGAGCCAGACGTCGTAGTAGTCCTCGTCCGCCATCCCGTTCATTATGCACGGGTCTGCCGCTATCATTCCGTTCAAAGTGAACGGATTTTTCGGGAGGTGTCATGGCGGACGTCATGCGGGCGGCGATACTGCACGGGATCGGAGAGGCGCCCCGCTACGGGTCGTTCCCGGCGCCCGTCGCCGGAGAGGGCGAGGCGGTCGTGACGGTGACCGCTGCGGCGCTGAAGCCGTTCGACCGGTGGTGGGCCAAGGGGCTGCACCCCGCGAGCCCGACCGCATTCCCGCAAGTGGTGGGCGCGGACGGGGTGGGGCGGCTGGAGGACGGCACGCGGGTGGCCTTCTTCGCACCGGTCGCCCCCTACGGCGGGATGGCCCAGCGGGCGCTTGTGCGGCGGGGCATGTGGTTCCCGGTCCGGGACGGGGCGGACGACGTGACGGCGGCCGCCCTGCTGAACCCCGGCGGCGCGGCCTGGAAGACGGTCGTGTGGGAGGGCGGCGCGGGCCCGGGCAAGTCGGTGCTCGTGCTCGGCGCGACCGGCGCGTCCGGGCGGATCGCCGTGCAGGTGGCGAAGCGGCAGGGGGCTCGGGTGGTCGCGGCCGGACGCGACCGGGCGGTCCTCGAGGCGCTGGCCGGACGCGGCGCAGACGCCGTGATCCGGCTCGGCCGCCCGAAAGACGAAGTGGTCGAGGCCATCGCCGAGCACGGGCCGTACGACCTGGTCGTCGACTACCTGTGGGGCGCCCCGGCGGAGGCCGCGTTCGCGGCGCTGTCGCGGGGCGCCGACCGACGCGTCCGGTACATCCTTGTCGGCATGTCGGCAGGGGAGGCGGCGGAGATCCCCGCCATGGCCCTGCGCGCCGCACCGGTCGAGGTGGTGGGCAGCGGCGCGAACGGCTCGCCGTCGATCGAGGAGGCGGCGGCCGCCTTCGACGACATGCTCCGGATGGCCGGCTCCGGCGAAATCGTCCTCGGTGAGGAGGCCGTGCCGCTCGCCGACGTCGAGAACGCCTGGACACGTCCCGAGAACGGCCGCCGCATCGTTTTCGTCCCCTGAGCCCGGCGTTATTCATAATTGGCTGCCCAAGGAAAGAAAGCGGCTCGACTTTCGTTCGATATCCGCTTCCCGGCTGTTCGTTGTCGTCCTATTCTCGGGCACAGCAGGAAGGACGTGCTGGGAAAGTCGCCGGGGGCGGATGGAGAGCCGACGGTGCTTTCCGACCCCCTGGGAGGCAACGATGACCCGTCGTCCCCGTGACCTCGGAGTCCCGAAGAACCCCGTCGAGTACTTCGCCGCTGAACTGCGCGCATGCCGCGAGCGCGCCGAACTCGGACGTCCGCTGCTCGCGGCCAGGCTCGGCTACACGCCGCAGTGGATCGGCCGGCTCGAGAACGCCACCCACGCTCCGTCCGAGGACTTCGCGAAGGACTGTGACACGCTCTTCGAGACGAAGGGGTTAAAGGGGTCCTACCCAGGAGTCTTGGGAGCGTTCACAATCTTGGGTCTCGACGATGAGTCGGATGCCGCATACGTTGACACGTCGATGGTGCAGTGGCGTAAGAGCAGCCGCAGTACGGACACCGGTGGCCAGTGCGTGGAGGTGGCGTCGCTCGCTCCGGACGTTGGGGTGCGGGATTCCAAGGATACGGATGGGCCTGCGCTCGTCTTTTCGGTGGGCGAGTGGCGGGCGTTCGCGCGGCGGGTGAAGAGCGGCGGGCACGACATCGGCTGATCCGTCCGGCGTGCGCCGGGCTGGAATGTCGGTGGTGGGTGGGAGCCTGCCGGTGTGGGGATTCATGTGGCGAGCCGGCGGCGGGCGCGGGCGTCGGTGGAGGCGGAGTGGCCGGGGGCCGTGGTGCTGGACGTGACGTCGCGGGGGCCGCAGCCGTGGGTGCGGTTCAGTCCGTTCTACCCGCACGGCGGCATACCGGTGCCGCTTTCGGACGGGGAGACGGGCGCGTCGGTCGAGGGGATCTGGCAGGCGCTGAAGGTGTTCGACGGCCACGATGTGGATCGGGGCCGGCTGGCGATCACGTCGATGAAGGGCATCAAGCGGACGGTCCGCAAGTACGGGCCGGTGCGCGGGCACCGGGCGGGGCTCGGCGGGGACGAGCTGCTGCCTTACGGGCGGGCGCGCCGGGAGATCTACCTGCCCGCGTACCGGTGGGTGCTGGAGAACAAGGTCGCCGACCTGGTCGAGGAGGTGCGGCGGCTGGGCGAGGTGGTGCTGCTCGACTACACCGTCAACGGGGACGTGGACGATCTGTCCAAGCCGCTGTCGCACGCGGCGCTGATCGGGCGGTTCGCCGAGGGCCGGTGGCCGTGACCGGCGCGGACGCCGCCCCTGGGAGGCGTCCGCGCGTGGCGGCGGTCAGGCGCCGCGGCCTGCGAAGCGGCCGGAGAACGCCCAGCCCATGCCGAGCAGGACGGCGCCGATCGCGGCGATGAGGCCGAGGGAGGAGACGTCCAGCATGGCGAGGACGGCGATGGTGAGACCGTAGATGCCGGTGAGGGCGGACAGGCCCGCCCGGAAGTTCTTCTTGGACATGTCTGGAATGATCCCCGGCATGCCCGCGGCAGTACTATCCACCGGTCGGTGGACAGGACGGGGCGTGGACATGAGCGATGTCGACCCGGGCGTGGCGCGCGCGGAGAACGTCTGGTACCGGTCGTACCCGTTCTGGGACGCCTACTTCGCGCTGGTGCTGGTCGGCACGGTCGCGGCGACGGCGGCGGACGGGACGCCGCCGGGTCGGAAGGCGGCGGCGATCCTGCTGCTGATGCTGCTGAGCCTGGCGTACGTCGCGATCGGGCGGAAGGCGCTGCGGTCCCGCGAGGAGCGGCGTCCCGGGTGCCGGGTGTACGCGGCGGCGCTGCTGCTGATGTTCGTGCCGGCGACGGTGCTGGCGCCGGTGACCTCGACGGCGCTGGCCGCGCTGACGCCGCAGGTCTACATGGTGTACGGCACCGCGCGCGGCTTCGTGCTGATGGTGGCGTTGTTCTCCGGGGCGATCGGGTCGGCGATGGTGGCGTCCGGCGCGGGCGTGACGCTGACGCTGGTGATGATGCTGGTCGGCATCGTGTGCAGCGGGCTGCTCGCCACGTTCATCGGCCGGCTCAGCGCGCAGAACCGGGAGCGGGCCCTGCTGATCGACGAGCTGGACCGCACCCGGGACGAGCTGGCGGCGGTGAGCCGCGAGGCGGGCGTGCTCGCCGAGCGGGAGCGGCTCGCCCGCGACATCCACGACACGATCGCGCAGGGGTTCACCAGCATCGTGATGCTGGTGCAGGCGGCGGAGGCGGAGGTCGGCTCGAACCGGCACCTGGACCTGGTCGCGCGGACGGCGCGGGAGAACCTTGCCGAGACGCGCGGGCTCGTCGCGGCGCTCGCGCCGCCCGCGCTGGCGGAGGGGTCGCTGGTGGAGGCGCTGCGGCGGCTGGCCGCGGACTTCGCGCTGCCCGTCGACATGGACGTGGAGGGGGAGCAGCGGCCGCTCGGCGCGGCGGCGGAGGTGGTGCTGCTGCGGGTGGCGCAGGAGGCGCTGGCGAACGTCCGCAAGCACGCGGGCGCGCGGTCGGTGTGGATGTCGCTGGAGTTCGGGGCGGGTGAGGCGCGGCTGACGGTCGCCGACGACGGCCGGGGCTTCGACCCGGCGGCGGTCGCGTCCGGGTTCGGGCTGCGCGGCATGCGCGGGCGGGTCGAGCAGGTCGGCGGCGGCCTCACCGTGCGCAGCGGCGCCGGCGAGGGCGCGGTGGTCGAGGCGGTGCTGCCGTGCTCCGCGTGATGATCGTGGACGACCATGCGATCGTCCGGGAGGGGCTGCGCGGGATGCTGGCGGCCGAGCCCGGCCTGGAGGTGGCGGCGGAGGCGGCGAGCGGCGACGAGGCCGTCGCGCTGGCGCCGCGGGTGCGGCCCGATGTGATCCTGATGGACCTGCGGATGCCCGGCGGGGACGGGGTGAGCGCGATCGAGCGGCTCGGCCCGGGGCACCGGGTGCTGGTGCTGACGACGTTCGAGGACGACGCGGGCATCGTCCGCGCCGTCCGGTCGGGTGCGGCGGGCTACCTGCTGAAGGACGCGTCCCGCGCGGAGCTGGCCGCCGCGATCCGGGACGTCGCGGCGGGCCGGACGGTGCTGGCGCCGTCGGTGTCGGCGAAGCTGAGCGCGGCGCGGGCGGCGCCCGCGCCGGCGGTGCTGTCGGCGCGGGAGGCGGAGGTCCTCGCGCTGGTCGCGCGGGGGCTGACGAACGCCGAGATCGGCGGGCGGCTGTTCATCGGGCAGGCGACGGTGAAGACGCACCTGCTGCGGGTGTTCGCCAAGCTCGGGGTGTCGGACCGGACGGCGGCGGTGATGGCCGCGATCGAGCGGGGTGTCCTGCCGCCGCCCTGAGCCCCGTCATGCGTCGCCCGCGACGGCCTCGGCGAGCAGGTCCTCCTCGGTGGCGCCGCGCCGCCAGTAGCCGGTGAAGGTGACGTCGCGGCGGTGCAGGCCGCGCTCGTTGACCAGGTGCCGGCGCAGCGCCTTCACGGTGGCGGACTCGCCCGCGATCCAGGCGTACGCGCCGTCCGGGACGGACGCGCCGCGCACCGCGTCGAGGAGGCCGCCCGCGGCGACCCAGCCGATCTGCGCGTCGGCGTCGCTCGGCAGGTCCTGCCGGTCGGCGGGGTGCGGGGTCTCGACGAACACCCGCGCGGGCGTCCCGGCGGGCAGCCAGGCGAGGTTCCCCGCGATGGCGGGCAGCGCGGTGAGGTCGCCCGCGATCACGACGGGCCGTCCGGGCGGCGGGCGGAAGTCGCAGCCGCCGTTGTCGGGCCCGGTCGGGCCGAGCACCACGACGCGGTCGCCGGGCGCGGCGGCCGACGCCCAGCGCGACGCCGGGCCGGACGTCCCGCCGGGGTGCAGCGCGAAGTCGACGTCGAGCTCGCCGGGGCGCTGCGCCCGCACGGTGTAGGAGCGCATGATGCCGCGCTCGGCCGGGTCGAGCGCGCGCCAGTCGGCGAACCAGGTGTCGGCCGACCAGTCGGCCGGCATCACGGGCGCGTCCTGGTGCGGGTGCGGCAGGAAGATCTTGAACCGCTGGTCGCGCCCGCCGGTGGCGAAGCCGCCGGGGCCGCCGTCCAGGCACGTCCCGCCGAAGGTGACGCGGACCATGGACGGCCCGAGCGGCGCGGTCCGCAGGACGTGCAGGTCGAAGAAGGCGTACGGGTGGCTGGGGGTCCTCATCGCCGTTCCTTTCGGTGAACGCGGGCCGGTGGTCGCGGCCGCCGGCTCAGCCGGTCTTCTTCGCGGTGCGGATGGTCTGGGCGAGGGCTTCGATGATCGGCGCGCAGCCCGCGTAGGAGAAGCGGGGCTCGGGCTGCCAGGCGATGACCTGCCCGGCCTTCACCGCGGGCAGGTCCTTCCAGGACGGCTTGGACCCGAGGTCCTTGGGCTGCAGGGCCTGGGTGCGGCTGTCGAGCATGATCACGTCGGCCTTGTACTTGCCGGCGTTCTCCCAGCTCAGGTCCTCGAAGTAGCCGTCCTGGCCGAGCTTGTCCGGGACGACGAGGTCGACGCCGAGCTGCTTGAAGTAGATGAGGTCGGTGTTCTTGCCCGGGCTGGAGGCGTAGAACAGGTCGGGGCTGGCGGACGCGGCGAGCACCTTCAGCCCGGCGTTGGCCTTCGCGGCGGCGCGCAGCGACTCGACGGCCTTGTCGAAGCGGGCCTTGGCGGCGGTGACCTTCGCGGACTGCAGGTCGGCGCCGAGCGCGGCGGCGAGCGCGGCGGTCCGCTCGATCGGCTTCGGCAGCGGGACGTCGCCGGCGCGGATGGCGGCCTGCGGCGCCAGCGCGTAGATCTTGTCCTTGCTCTCCGCCGGTACGTAGAACAGGTCGTTCTTCACGAACATGTTGTCGATGAGCAGGTCGGGGCGGAGCGAGGCGTACTTCTCGATGTTGAACTCGCCGTAGGCGTTGCCGATGATGGTGAGCCGGTCGACGGGCAGGTTCCCGGCCTGCGGGTCGGGCCTGCCGTCCTTGAGCTTCGTCGGCCCGTACACGCCGACGATCTGCCGGTCGACGCCGAAGTCGTAGAGGGCGGCGAGGGCGCCGACGTAGCCGACGACGCGCTTCGGGCGCGACTTGAGCCTGACCGCGGTGCCGCGGTCGTCGGTGAACGTCCACGCGCCGCCGGACGGGGAGGCGCCGGCCTTGCCGTCCCCGCCCCCGCCGCACGCGCTGATCAGGGCGCCGAGGGCGACGGCGCCGCCGGCGCCGAGAAGTCCGCGGCGGGTGAAGGATGGTGAGGGGATTGTCGGCATTTCGGCAACTCATCTCTGATCGACCACGATGGCCGGATTCCGGCCCGATGGGCGCTTAGGTTAACCTAACCTAAGTCGTTGTCCAGTGGCAGGGGGCGGACGTTCCGCCCCCGTCCGTCCCCCCGGAGCCAGCCCGTGCCGTTGACCAGAGCCGCGCAGCCGACGGCCCCAGCGCGCGCGCCCGCCGCCCCCGCACCGGCGCCGGCGCGGCGCCGCTCCGCCCGCGCGTCAGGGCTCGTCGCGGCGCTGATCCTCCTGCTGGCCGTCCTGATGCTGAGCCTCGCCGTCGGCGCGAAACCGCTGTCGGTCGGCCAGGCGTGGAACGGCCTCCTGCATCCCGGTTCGGACTCCTACACCGTCGTCCACCAGATGCGGCTGCCGCGCACGCTGCTCGGGCTGCTCGCCGGCATCGCGCTCGGGCTCGCGGGCGCGGTGATGCAGGCGCTGACCCGCAACCCGCTCGCCGACCCCGGCCTCCTCGGCATCAACGCGGGCGCGTCCGCCGCCGTCGTGTCCGCCATCTCCTTCCTCGGCGTCGTGTCGTTCGCCGGGTTCGTGTGGTTCGCGTTCGCGGGCGCCGGGGCGGTGGCCGTCCTGCTGTACGCGGTCGGCGGCGGGCGCGGCGCGACACCCGCGCGGCTCGCGCTCGCCGGGTCCGCGCTCAACGCCGCGCTGTACTCCTACGTCAACGCCGTCCAGCTGCTCGACACCGCGTCCCTCGACCGGATGCGGTTCTGGACGGTCGGGTCACTCGCCGCCGCGCAGGCGTCCACGGTCGAGAAGGTCGCGCCGTTCGTCGCCGCAGGGCTCGTGCTGGCGCTGCTGCTGGCCCGCCCGCTGAACGCCATGGCGATGGGCGAGGACGCGGCGCGCGCGCTCGGCGCCCGGCCCGGACGCGCCAAGATCGTCGCGATCGCCGCGGTGACGCTGCTGTGCGGCGCCGCGACCGCGGCCTGCGGGCCGATCATCTTCGTCGGGCTGATGGTGCCGCACCTCGTTCGCGCGCTGACCGGCCCCGACCTGCGCTGGCTGCTGCCCTACTGCGCCGTCCTCGCGCCCGCGCTGATGCTGGCCGCGGACGTGCTCGGACGCGTCGTCGTCCGGCCGTCCGAACTCCAGGTCGGGATCGTCATGGTGGTCGCCGGCGGTCCGGTGTTCCTCTCTTTCGTCCGGCGCCCGCGCGGCAAGGCGGCCGCCGCATGAGGCCCGCCGTCATCAGGACCCCGAACGGGCTGTCGCTGCGGTTCCGCCCGCGCGCGCTCGCGGTCGCCGTCCTCTGCCTGGCCGTCGCGCTGGGCGTCGGCGTGCTGCTGATCGGCAGCGGCGACTTCCCGATGAGCCCCGCCGGCGTCGTCCGGACGCTGCTCGGCGACGGCACGCCCGCCGACTCGCTGATCGTGAACGAGATCCGGCTGCCGCGCGCGGTCGCCGGGCTCGCGGTCGGCGCCGCGCTCGGGCTGGCCGGCGCGATCTTCCAGTCGCTGACCCGCAACCCGCTCGGCAGCCCCGACGTGCTGGGCTTCACCCAGGGCGCGGCGACCGGCGTGCTCGGCGTGATCGTGCTGACCGGCGGCGGCAGCGCCGCGGTCGCGGCGGGCGCCGCCGGCGGCGGGCTGCTCACCGGCGCGGTGGTGTACGCGGTGGCCGGCCGGCACGGCGCGCACGGGCAGCGGCTGATCCTCGTCGGCATCGGCGTCGCCGCGATCCTCACCGGGGTGAACGGCTACCTGCTGACCCAGGCGAAGATCACCGACGCGGCGCGGGCCGTGCTGTGGCTGACCGGCAGCCTGGACGGCCGCGACTGGGCCGACGCGGCGCCCGTGCTCGTCGCGCTCGCCGTGCTCGGGCCGCTCGTCGTGGTCGGCTGCGGGCGCGCGCTGCGGATGCTGGAGATGGGCGACGACGCGGCGCACGGCCTCGGCGTCCCCATCGAGCGGGTGCGGCTGATCATGCTGGCCGCGGCGGTGCTGCTCACCTCGTTCGCCGCGGCGGCGGCCGGGCCGGTGTCGTTCGTGGCGCTGACCGCGCCGCAACTCGCCCGCCGGCTGACCCGCGCGCCCGGCCCGAACCTGCTGCCGTCCATGTGCATGGGCGCGGCGCTGCTGGTGGCCGCCGACTGGGCCGCGCAGCGCGCGTTCACCGGCCACCAGCTCCCGGTCGGCGTGGTGACCGGGCTGCTCGGCGGCGGATACCTGGTCTGGCTCCTGGTGACCCAACGCAAGACGGGACGGATCTGAATGACGGACGCGAACGCGCGGCTCAGCGGCACGGGGCTCACCCTGGCCTACGACCGCCGCACCATCACGCGGGACCTCGACGTCACGGTGCCGGACGGCTCGTTCACCGTGATCGTCGGGCCGAACGCGTGCGGCAAGTCGACACTGCTGCGGGCGCTCGCGCGCATCCTCAAGCCCGCGTCCGGCACCGTCGTGCTGGACGGCCGGCCGATCGCGGGCTGGCCCGCCAGGAAGCTCGCCCGCACCCTCGGGCTGCTGCCGCAGTCGCCGATCGCGCCGGAGGGGATCACGGTCGCCGACCTGGTGTCGCGCGGCCGGTACCCGCACCAGGGGCTGCTGCGGCAGTGGTCCCGCGAGGACGAGCGGGTCGTCGCCGAGTCGATGGAGGCCACCGGCGTCGGCGCGCTCGCGGACCGTCCGGTGGACGAGCTGTCCGGCGGGCAGCGGCAGCGGGTGTGGATCGCGATGGCGCTCGCGCAGCAGACGCCGCTGCTGCTGCTGGACGAGCCGACCACCTACCTCGACATCGCGCACCAGATCGAGGTGCTGGACCTGTGCGCGCGGCTGCACGAGGAGGGCCGCACCGTCGTCGCCGTCCTGCACGACCTCAACCACGCCGCCCGGTACGCCACCCACATGATCGCGATGCGGGACGGGGTGATCGTGGCGGAGGGCGACCCGGGGAAGGTGGTGACGGCGGACCTGGTCGAGGAGGTCTTCCGGCTGCCGTGCCGGGTGATCGAGTGCCCGGAGACCGGGACGCCGCTGGTCGTCCCTGCCGCGCGCGCCGCCCGCACGGCCCGCGCCGCCGGCGCGGCGGGGTGACGGGGAGCACGGTCGCGTAGGCGCGGAATAGTTGTACGCTTACAACGGTTATAGGCGTACAACGATTGGAGTCCGCTTGCCCGACCTCACCCCCCGGCGCCGGATGCTGGTGCTGGCCATCTGCTGCATGAGCCTGCTCATCGTCAGCCTGGACAACACCATCCTGAACGTCGCGCTGCCCACCCTGCGGCGCGAGTTCCACAGCTCGGTGTCCGGCCTGCAATGGACCATCGACGCCTACCTCATCGTCCTCGCCTCGCTGCTCATCCTGGCCGGCTCCACCGCCGACCGGATCGGCCGCCGCCGCGTCTTCCAGACCGGGCTCGCGCTGTTCGTGCTCGGCTCGGTGCTGTGCAGCCTCGCCCCGTCCCTCGGCTGGCTCGTCGCCGCCCGGGTGGTGCAGGCCGTCGGCGGCTCGATGCTCAACCCGGTCGCCATGTCGATCATCACCAACGTGTTCACCGAGCCCCGCGAGCGCGCCCGCGCCATCGGCGTGTGGGGCGCCGTCGTCGGGCTCAGCATGGCGATGGGACCGCTCGTCGGCGGCGTCCTCGTCGACTCGGTCGGCTGGCGGTCGATCTTCTGGCTGAACGTGCCGATCGGGCTCGCCGCGCTCGCGCTGACCGCGCTGTACGTGCCGGAGTCGCGGGCCGATCGGCCGCGCCGCGCCGACCCGGCCGGCCAGCTGTTCATGATCGCGCTGCTCGGCACCCTGACCTTCGCGATCATCGAGGGCCCGGGCCGCGGCTGGAGCGACCCCGCCGTGCTCGGCGCCGCCGCCGTCGCCGCGCTCAGCCTCGCCGGGTTCGCCCGGCACGCGCTGCGCGCCCCCGAACCGCTCATCGACCTGCGCTTCTTCCGCAGCGTCCCGTTCGCCGGCGCGACCGTCATCGCGGTGTCGGAGTTCGCCGCGCTCGGCGGGTTCATGTTCCTCAACGCCCTGTACCTGCAGGACGTGCGCGGCATGTCGGCCCTGCACGCCGGCCTGTACCTGCTGCCGATGGCCGCGATGAGCGCCGTGTGCGCGCCGCTGTCCGGGCGCCTCGTCGGCAGCCGCGGGCCGCGCCCCTCGCTCGTCGCCGCGGGCGCCGCGACCCTCGCCAGCGCCGTGCTCATCGCCGCGTTCGACGCCGAGACCCGCGACGCCACGCTGTTCACCGCCTACGTGCTGTTCGGCATCGGGTTCGGCATGGTCAACTCGCCGATCACCAACACCGCGGTGTCCGGGATGCCGCGCGCCCAGGCGGGCGTCGCCGCCGCCGTCGCGTCCACCAGCCGGCAGGTCGGCCAGGCCCTCGGCGTCGCGGTGATCGGCGCGGTCCTCGCCGCCGGCACGGCCGGCGCGCACTCCGGCGGCACCGGCTTCGTGGACGCCGCCCGCCCGGCATACTGGGTGCTGGCCGGCTGCGCCGCCGTCGTGCTGGTGCTCGGCGTGCTCACCACCGGCCGCCGCGCCGCCCGCAGCGCCGAGCGGACCGCCGCGCTGTTCGAGACCGAGCCGGCCCCCGGCGAACGCCACGTGACGGGAGCGAGCAACCGATGAACCAGCCCGGCCCCGCGTCCGGCCGAACGTCCGCCCCGACGGCGGGCGGTCCGCCGGACGACCCGGCCGTCCGCGCCTGGCGCAATCTCGGCATCCTGATGCACGAGCGCGGCGACCGGCGCGCCGAGGTCACCGAGGCGCTCGGCATGAGCTTCTTCCGCGTCAAGGCGCTGCGCCGGCTGGCCGCCGCGCCCGAGCCGCTCACCCTGCGCGGCCTCGCCGACCGGCTCGTCTCCGACCGCCCCTACGTCACCCTCGTGGTGGACGACCTGGTCGAGCGCGGGCTGGTCGAGCGCACCGAGAACCCGGCCGACCGGCGCTCCAAGCTCGTGACGGTCACCGACGCCGGCCGCGCCGTCGCCGAGGAGGCCGAGCGGATCCTCAGCACCCCGCCGGCCGCCCTCTACGAACTCCCGCCCGAGGACCTGGCCGTCCTCGACCGCGTCGCCGCCCGCCTCGTCGCGGACGCGTAGCCGACCGTCACCCCCGACCGGCCGTCACCGCTGGCCGGCCGCGTCCATCCGGGCCCAGTCGGCCTCCCACATCTCGTCCCGGCGGTGGTCGCAGCGGTGCCGGACCAGCACGTACGCCAGCAGGATCGGCAGCCCGACGCCGAGGACCGCGGCCGTCGCGGCGTAGGCCGCGTCGGTGACCGTCCGGCTGTGCGGGCGCGGCCGGACCGTCGGATCGCCCTTGGCGTCGATCCAGATCGTCCGGTGCGCGCCGACCTTCGCGTTCTTCCAGGCGGGCAGCGTGCCGGTGCGGGTCGTGCCGCCGGCGCCGGGCCATCGGGCCTGCACGGTCTCGTGGATGTAGCGGTCGCCGGACGAGCCGATGCCGCCCGTCGAGGTGACGGTGGCGACCACCTGGTGCCGCTGCGCCCGCTCGGCGCGCTCGGCGCCGCTGCCGGCGCGGTACGACCACGCCCCCGCCCAGAACGCCAGCGGCGGCGCCGCCGCGAGCATCAGCAGGAGCAGTCCCAGCGCGAACATCCGCTGGACGCGGTCGATGGGCCGGCGCAGCTCGTTGTGCTCCAGGCCGAGCCTTCGGCGCAGCCTGACGGCCGGCCCGCCTCCACGTCGGACGCCGGACCCGCGCATCTGCGTCACCTCCCCGGGGCATGCCCACCCGGCAGGGGGTCCTGGACCCTCTTTTCCCAGGATATTCCCGAGTTCGAAGATCGGCACATGACCGGTGACCGAATCCTTTCCCAGCTGGGACCCGGTATGTCGAGGCGATGGCCGGATCCGGCCACCGCGGCGAACCGCGCGCTCAGCGGGCGGCGAGGGTCTCCGCCGGCTCCGGCGCGGGCTCCGCGCCGTCCCGCCGCGCCCCCGCGACCAGCGCCAGCACGGCGCCCAGCACGCACATCCCCGCGGTGATCCAGAAGATCTCCCGGTACTCGGCCCGCAGCGCGTCCCGCACCGCCGCCTTGTAGACGGTCATCTCCTTCGCGAACTCCGCCTTCGACATCAGGAACGGCAGCGGCGGCTGCAAATGCGCCGTCAGCACGTGGAACCGGTGGAAACCCCACGCCGACAGCGCCGAGATCCCGATCAGCATCCCCATCATCCGCGCGACCACCACGGCCGCCGACGCCACCCCGTGCCGCGGCGGCGGCACGAACGCCAGCACCGCCGACGACACCGGCGCGATCACCAGCCCCAGCCCGAGCCCCGTCACGATCAGATCGACGTCCATTCGCGGCAGCGGCCCGTACGACGCGTGCGCAAGATCCGCCGGCCACCCGGCGATCAGCACGTATCCGACCGCGGAGACCAGCATCCCCGCCGCCATCGGCCACCGCTCGCCCACCCGCCGCGCGACGAACCCGCCCGCCACGGCCGCGACCGGCAGCGCCACCAGGAACCGCGTCAGCAGCAGCGCGCCCTCGGTCTCGTCCTTGTTCAGCACCGTCTGCGCGACCAGCACCACGTCCACCAGCGTCACCATCAGCGCCGCCCCCGACAGGAAGCTCACGCCCAGCGTCGCCAGCAGCGGCCCCCGCCGCACCCCGCCGAGGTCCAGCAGCCGCGTCCGGGCCCTGACCTCCCACACCACGAACACCACGAGCATCACGACCCCGGCGGCCAGCACCGGCAGCCCCCACGACGGCAGCGCCGACCTCTCCGGATCCGGGTTGTAGACCCCCACCACCAGCAGCGCCAGCCCGGCCGCGAGCAGCAGGCCGCCCATCGCGTCCACACCCGCGCGCGGACCCTCCGGCCGCCCGCCCGGCACCGTGAACCGCACCGCGGCGACCGCGAGCACCGCCAGCGGCACGTTGATCCAGAAGATCGCGCGCCACTCCAGGGCCGCCGCGACCCCCGCCCCGTACAGCGGGCCGAGCACGCTCCCCAGCTCCTGCGCCGCGCCCACCGCGCCCAGCACCACCGGACGCCGCCGCTCGTCCCACAGGTCCCCGGCCAGCGCCATCGTCACCGGCAGCAGCGCACCGCCCGCGACCCCCTGGACGACCCGTCCCGCCGCCAGCGCCGGCACGCTCTCCGCCAGCGCCGTCACCACCGACCCGGCGGCGAAGAACACCAGGCACGCCTGCAGCACCGGCCGCCGCCCGAACCGGTCCGACAGCTGCCCGAGCAGCGGCATCGCCGCCACGTACCCGAGCAGGAACCCGGTCAGCACCGGCGTGATCCGCTCCAGCCGGTTCACCGGCACGCCCAGGTCCTTCACCACCGGCATCAGGATCGTCGTCACGACATAGGCGTCCAGCGCGGCCAGCAGCACCACCGCGCCGCCGGCCCCGACCGCGATCCCGCGCCGCGCGGTCACTTCGGCGCGCTGATCGTGTAGGGGGCGTCGAAGTCGGTGAACGTGATCACCACCGCGCCCTCGCCCTTGGGGAACGCGCCCCGCACCTTCAGCAGCCGCCCGTCGGCCTTGCTCACCCACACCCGCCCGGCCAGGTCGTCGTTGATCCCCGGGATCAGCCCGCCCACCTGGTCCTGCGGCAGCGTCGCCCCGACCCGGTAGGCCTCCTTGCCGCCCACCTTCTCCACGGCCTCGGCCTTCGGCGCCTTCAGCGAGGTCAGCAGCTTCGGAATGCCCCGGTTCGGGTCGAGGACCGCCGACGGGTCGTACACCGCCGACGCCATCGACTTCGGCAGCTTCCGCCAGCCGCCCGTCCCCGCGTCCAGGTAGAACGTGTCGCCCTTCGCGACGACCTTCGCCTCGACGTTCTGCCCCGACTGCTCCAAAGTCAGCGTGCCCTGCGCGTCGCCGTCCCGCAGCAGCTTCATATCGCCGCCCTTGACCATGATCGGTGTCTTGCCGTCCGACGTCACCGTGAACGCGACGCTCTTCAGGGCCGCCATGGCGGTGGCCGACCGCTTCAGCGCCTGCGCCCCGTCGAAGTCCGCCTTCGGCGCCGGCTTGCCGGATCCGCCGCAGGCACCGGCCAGCAGCACGAGCGAAAGGGGGACGAGACCGAGGATTCGTCTGGACATACGCGGACCCTACCGACCGGTCACCTCACCCGTCACTCGGTACCAGGTCTGACTTGCCCTCGTCCTCCAGAGGGACCCCGGGGCGCCGCACGGCGCCCCGGGGACCCGCCCGGTCAGCCGCAGTGGCCGTAGTTCGACCAGAAGTTCAGCTCGCCGTACGTACCGCCGAACCGCACGCACTTGCCGGCGGCGCCGGCCTTGACCGGCCCGGCGTAGTACTTGTACGCCTTGGGCCCGTCGACCTTGGCGGACTGCCCCTGCACCTGCAGCCGGGCCGACACCGAGACCGAGTCGCCGACCGCCGAGCCGACCTTCATGGTCACCACGCAGTTGCTCTGCGCGTTGTTGCTCCACAGCAGGTAGGTGGTCGCGGTGATCGCGCCCTCGCCCATGTCCTCGTGGTCGATGACGTGGTAGTCGCCGCCGCCGCAGACGCCGATGGGCGTGTAAGCGGCCATCGCGGGCGCGCCGAGGGCGACGGACCCGGCGAGCGCGGCGGACGCGCCGAGGGCGAGCGTGGCGGCCTTGCTGATCGTGCGCATGGGACCTCCTGAAGATCACGAACAACGAAGATCAGTAGACCCGCGCTCCATGATCAACAGGCGCCCTCCAGATGAACACTTCCACCCCCGCCCATGACCCCCGCAAAGACCCCCAGGCAACAGCCACTCCTCCCGCGCACGTGAAGGTTGACGCGGACCGAAACCGGGAGGGGGTGTGGGGCGGAGCCCCCACACCGGCGCTCTGGGTCGCCGAGAACGCGACAGGGAACCGTACCCCGCGCGAACGGGAAGGTTGACGCGGAGCGAAACCGGGAGGGGGCGTGGGGGCGGAGCCCCCACATCGGGGGTCTGGGGGTCGCCCCCCAGAAGACACCGCGGCTGCGGCGAAATCGGCCGAAGGCCGATGAGCATGCGAGCCGAGCCCGTAGGGCGGGCGGGACTCGAACCCGCGACCGGGAGATTATGAGTCTCCTGCTCTGACCAGCTGAGCTACCACCCCGGAGGCGGCGCCCCGTCGGTGACGCTGCGGTCGGGGGCGTGCCGGGTGCCATCCTAGCGGCGGGGTGTCGGCGGGGGCCAGCGAGAAGCGGCCGGGGCGGCGGTCAGGCGGGCCAGGTGGGGCGGCGCTTGCCGAGGAAGGCGTGCATGCCCTCCTGGGCTTCGGGGGTCTGGCTGGAAGCTGCCATGACTTCGACGGCGTAGGTGTAAGCGTCGGCTTCGGGGCGGTCGAGCTGGGCGTACATGGCCTGCTTGCCGAGGGCCTTGCTGCGGGGGCTGCCCTGGGTGGCGCGCTGGAGGAGGGCGAGGGTGGCCTTGTCGAGGTCGTCGTCGGGGACGGCGTAGTTGATGAGGCCCCAGTCGGCGGCGGTGGCGGCGTCGATGGTGTCGCCGGTGAGGGCCATCTCGGCGGCGCGTTTGCGGCCGATGTTGCGGGAGATGGCGACGAGGGGGGTGTGGCAGAACCAGCCGCCTTTGCCGCCGGGGGCGGCGAACGCGGCGCTCTCGGCGGCGACGGCGAGGTCGCAGGACGCGACGAGCTGGCAGCCGGCGGCGGTGGCGAGGCCGTGCACGCGGGCGATGACGACCTGCGGGACGGACTGGATCGTCTGCATGAGGGCGGTGCAGACGCGCAGCAGGTCGCGGACGTCGGCGTGGGACGCGCCGGCCATGTCGGCGAAGTCGTGCCCAGCCGAGAAGACGGGGCCGTTGGCGGCGAGGACGATGCCGCGGGCGTCGGTGCCGGCGATCTCGGTGAAGGCATCGGTGAGCTGCAGCAGGAAGGTGCGGGACAGAGCGTTGCGGCGGCGCGGGCGGTTCATGGTGACGGTGGCGAAGGGGCCGTCGCGTTCGATGAGGACATCGGTGTTTTCGCTCATGCCTCGACGTTACGTCAGACCCTCGTCGTACGGTGGGCTCGTCCACGGACTCCGAGGGGGTATGGCCTTGAAACTGCTCACCGCCACCAACTCCGGCCAGGGTTTGCGCGACAACGACTTCGACTGGTGCGTCGAGGGGGAGCTGGTGCACATCGGCGTGGTGTGCGCCCGCGACCGGGACGACCCGGACGGCGGCTGCGGGTGCGGCCGGTCGTTCGCGGGGCTGAACTCGCACCGTGCGACGACGACGGCGATGGTGCGGGAGGTGCCGGGGTTCACCGACGAGGACTATGTGGAGGCGATCCGCTCGAGCCTGGAGCAGCAGGGGTGCGATCCGTCGTTCGCGGAGCACGACGCGGCGCTGCTGCGCTGCCTGGTGCGGGACTGGCCGGTGGGGGTGATCGTGGAGCGGCGGCTGAATGAGATCGTGGTCAGGCAGGTCGTCCAGCCCTGATCAGGAGGTGCGTTGTGCTCGTCGCGTTCTCGGTGACCCCGCTCGGGGTGGGGGAGGACGTCGGTGAACTGGTCGCGGAGGCGGTGCGGGTGGTGCGGGCGAGCGGCCTGCCGAACCGCACCGACGCGATGTTCACGACGGTGGAGGGGGAGTGGGACGAGGTGATGGCGGTGGTGAAGGCGGCGACGGACGCGGTGGCGGCGCGGGCGCCGCGGGTGAGCCTGGTGGTGAAGGCGGATCTGCGGCCGGGGGTGACGGGCGCGATGGACGCGAAGGTGGAGTCCGTCGAGCGGCACCTGTCCGGGGGCTGACGGAGGGTTCTAGGTCAGCCAGTCGGAGATCTCGTCGTCGGTGCGGGGGACGGCGCACCAGAGGGCTTCGTCCATGGAGGCGCAGAGGGGGACGCGCTGGTCGAGGCCGAGGACGTGGAACATGCGGCGGGCGAAGGGGCGGGCGCCGACGACGGCGAGGGCGGCGCCGTTGTCCTCGCAGCGGCGGGCGCAGTGGGAGACGGCGCGCATGCCTTCGGAGTCGAAGAAGGAGACGCCGGCGATGTCCAGGACGATGGGGCGTGCGGCGTAGCCGAGGAGCCGGGTCCGGACGGCGGGGGCGGACGCGCGGTCCATCTCGCCGGTGAGCAGGACGGTGGTGTGCCGTTCGTGCTCGATGACGACCATGGCGACGGCGGTGTCCTTCATGGTGCCCCCCAGATGGCTCGGGCCGATCCCGTGACTCAAAAGCATCGCGCGGGCACGCATGGTCGCCAAGCCGCTGCATCGGATCGGCATGTTCCTGTTCGTTCCGCTGGTCCGGGTTTTACCGGGTTGCGCGGGCGGGTCAGGTGAAGCAGGCGCGGACGCCGCGGGCGCCGCCGCGGGAGAAGGCCTGGAGCCGCTGGGAGGCGCTGCCGTGGTCGCCGGGCTTGGTCCAGGGGGTCGTGTCGCCGATGACCTGGAACGAGTCGACGATCTCGCGGGTGTCGCCGGTCTCGAAGGTGAGGTCGCCGTCGGCGGCGGACCCGTAGAGGGTCGCGCCGGCGAGGCAGTCGGCCTGGAGTTCGGCGGCGGGCGAGACGAGGCGGCGCTGCAGCCGGTTCTGGACGGCGTGCCCCCATTCGTGGGCGACGACGAGGTACACCCAGGCGTCGCCGCCGGCGTAGCCGGTCCGCATGAGGTGCGCGTCCCAGGCGAGGAAGTCGCCGGCGGGGCAGTACTCGGCGTTGTCGCGTTCGAGGGGTTCGCCGCCGCAGGTGGGGGTGGCGGCGGGGTCGGAGCCGTCGTAGAGGCCGACGACGCGCGGGGACGTGTAGGCGCCGGTGAAGAACCGCGTCCAGTGCCGGCGCCAGAAGCGGTCGGTGATCGCGGTGGCGGTGCGGAGGTCGCCTTCGAACCCGGCCTCGTCGAAGCGGCGCGGCGTGGCGGGGGTCCGCGGCGAGGCGGTGGGCGAGCCGGTGGCCCGGGGGCTCTGCGCGGGACGTGCGGGGGCGGCCGTGCGGGCGGCGGCGGTGTACTCGCAGGCGCCGGTGAGCGTCATCGCGGCGGCGAGGGCCAGGGCGGCGATGGGGCGTCGGTTCATGCTGGGGGATACGTACGCGCGTCCCCCGGCGGTCGGGCCGGATCCGGCCGTTATGCCTGGAGCAGCATCCCGGCGGTCTGGACGAGGGCGGTGTTGTCGGCCGCGGCGGTGCCGTCCGGGAGGGTGAGGACGTCCTCCAGACCGACGCGGACGTCCAGGTTGAACCGGACGGCGAGGCGCAGGACGGGCCAGGCGCCGCCGTCCTCGCCGTGCAGCAGGACGGGCCGGCCGTGGCCGGTGCCGAGCGCGTGCAGGAGGTCCTTCGCGGTGCCGGTCGCGGTCTCGGGGTCGGTGTCGGTGACCTCGGCGAGGACGCGCAGCACCTCGCGGGCGCGCGGCCAGCGCAGGAACCGCGCGGCGGCGTCGGTGCCGGAGAAGATCCCGGCTTCGACGGCGACGCCGCGGTCGAGGAGGGCCGCGGCGACGCGTTCGGCGCCGTCCTCGTGGAAGTTGACCGACGCGTGGTCGGGCAGCACGGTCCAGGACCGGATCAGCGCGGCGCGTTCGGCGGGGTCGGCGGCGGTCCAGGCGCCGGTGGTGACGCCGACGGGCACGCCCGGCGCGGCGGCGCGGACCGCTTCGAGCGCGGCGGCGACGCGGCCGGGGTCCATGGTGTCGGCGCCGGCGGCGTCGCGGGGGTGCAGGTGGACGTCCTGCGCGCCGGCGTCCACCGCCGCGCGGACGGCCGCCGCGAGCTCGTCCGGGGTGACCGGGACGCCCCGCGCCCGGCTTCCGTTCGGGCAGACCTGGAGCATGCTCCGATCCTCTCAGCCGCCGGTCAGGGGGTGATCACGCAGGGGCCGCCGGCGCAGACGTCGACGGTCCGCCCGGTGGTCAGGAAGACCGCCTTCTGCCGGCGCGCGTCGGCGTTGTTGCGCGGGTCGGAGTGCGGGTCGCGGCCCTCGGTGGGCGGGGTGTTCGTGGTCGGCGGGGCGGGGGAGCCGCTGTCCCACACGACCATCGCCGATCCGCCGGTGGACGCGCCGAACGTCGGGATGTTCCAGTACGGGACCGTGTCGGGGCTGCGCCCGGCCCGGACGGTCGGGGCGTGGACGCGGGCGCCGATCGTGCGGGCCTCGACCTCGGCGGCGACGGTCGCGACCTGGTGGTCGCCGAACGCGACGTGCATCAGCACCTGGTGCGCCGGGGTTCCCGGGTACGGGTGGTCGGTCATGTGCCAGGCGTATCCGTCGGCCTCGCCGCGGTCCCACAGCATCTGGATCAGCGCGAGGCCGATCTGCTGGTCGAGCTTGTCGGGGTAGAACAGGTCGAGGACCTTGGCGTACTGGGGGAAATCGGCGCTGCGGTTGAGCAGCGTGCTGTAGTTCATCGCGGGGACGCCGAGGACGGACCGGTGCAGGTCGGGAGAGACGGCGGTGAGCGCGCCGCCCATGATCCCGCCCTGGCTGTTGCCGTCGTAGGTGAGCGGGGCGCCGGGCGCGATCAGCGGCTTGCCGGAGCCGTCCTGGAACGCCTTGTCGGCGGCGAACCCGCGGGTCATCGCGCGGCCGAGGAAGACGAAGTTCAGCATGCTCTGCTGGAGACGGTCGGCGACGGTGCGGAACCGGGTGATGTCGGCGAGGGCGGAGACGACGTTCGGGACGTCCTCGTCCGACATGCCGATCCACTTCGTCGCGCAGAACGCGAAGTCGTGCTCGGCGGCCATCGCCTTGACGTTCCCGGCGTCGACCTCGCTCTCGCTGCCGAGGAGCCCGTGCCCGTAGAGGGCGGGGTTCGCGGGCTTGCCGAACGCGGCCTTCGGGATCTCGCACTGGAACGGGACGGCCTGGCTGTTGCCGGGCAGCTGCGACGGGAGCCCGTCCGCGCCGTAGTGGAACGCCGACCCGGGAAGCCCGCCGTACTGGTCGAGGTAGCTCGGCGCCCACACGACGCCCTTCACCTCGCGCGCGATCTTGTCGTCGACGTCGTTCGTCACCTGCGTGACCAGGAACGACGGCGACCTGTCGCCGAGCTTGCGGAGCGCGTCGTCGCGGATGTGCAGCATCGGCCCGGCGATGCTGCGCGCGCTGGCGACGGTGAAGTCCCAGGCCAGATACAGGCCGTCGCGGGTCACGCCGCGCTCGGCGAGGTCCGCGAGCACCTGCTTCTCGGCCTTCTGGCGGGCGTGGAGCGGGTCGGTGGACGGGAGCGCGGGGCCGAGGATCTTGGCGAACGCGGCGTTCGGCTTGATGAGGTTCCCGGACGCGTCGCGCAGGTTCCGCAGCGCGACCGCGTAGTGGTGGCCCTCGACGAAGTTCTTCGCGGGACGGACGATCAGCGCCTTGCGGTCGTCGGGCGCGTTGGCGTCGAGCTCGGCCCAGTACGGCCACCGCTGCCCGGTCGCGGTGTCGACGATGACGATCGGCGCGTCCGGCTTCAGCGACGCGCCGATGTCGGTGACGGGCGCGGCGCCGGTGCGCGCCAGGTCGATGCCCGGGACGCGGCTGAGCAGCTCGGACCCGGGGGAGAAGCCGTCCGCGCGGTTCCACTCGTCCGGCGAGACGGGCAGGCCGAGCGCGTTCTTCAGCGTCGTGCGCATGTCGATCCGCAGGCCGGTGGCGGTGCGCGGGTCGGGCTCGGTGTACCAGTCGCTCGGGAACGGCAGCAGGCAGGACGCCGGGTCGATCGGGTCGCAGCCGTCGCTTGCGGGGGCGGCCGGGGCGGCGCCGGCGGACGCCGGCGCGGCGGCGAGCAGCGCCGCGGACAGGACCAGAGCGGCGCCCGCCGAGAGGGCGCGCAGGGACAGGACACGCATCGTCCACCTCCGGGGAGATCCGCGACGTTCGGAGAGATCTTGGTCTCAGCGCGGCCCGCGGTCAATGGGCGTGCGATCTCGGCCGATGCCGGTCATCCGCGGGGGACCGGCCGCCGCGTGTTCCGGCCACGTTAAATCTCGCGAAGTGACGGTTTCATCTCCGTTTCGGGGGGTGATCCGGCCCTGACCGCAAGCGATAGTGAGCGCAGCGCCGCACCCGCCCCGGAAAGGACCGTTCCATGGACGCCGTCCCTATCATCGACCTCGGCCCCTGGTTCCACGGCGGCGAGCGCGACCGCGCCGCCGTCGCCGCGCGGGTGGACGCCGCGCTGAGCGAGATCGGCTTCCTGGTCGTCACCGGGCACGGGGTGCCCGCCGCGGACCGGGCCGCGATCCGCGCCGCCGCCAAGCGCTTCTTCGCGCTTCCGGAGGAGGTCAAGTACCGGTACGCGGCGACCGTGGGCGAGCGCGGCTGGCTGCCGCCCGGCGTCGAGGCGAACGGGTACGCCGAGGGCACCGCGACGCCGCCGGACCTGAAGGAGACCTTCGCGGTGGGCGCGGACCGCCCGACCGGCGACCCGTTCTTCGACGCCGAGTGGTTCCTGCCGAACGTGTGGCCGGGCGAGGTGCCGGAGCTGGAGGCGCTGCTGACGCGCTACCTGGCCCGGATGAAGCGGCTGTCGGACGATCTGCTCGCGCTGTGCGCGGCCGCGCTCGGCCTGCCGCCCGGGTTCTTCACCGCGCACGCCCGGCACCCGTCCTTCACCCTGAACATCAACCGCTACCCGCCGCTGTCGCAGCTCGGGGAGCCGGAGCCCGGCCAGTTCCGGATCGGCCCGCACACCGACTTCGGCACCGTCACGGTCCTGGACCGGCAGGACGGCGTGGGCGGCCTGCAGGTGCACTCGCGGGAGGCCGGCTGGGTGGACGCCCCGTGGGTCGAGGACTCCTTCACCATCAACGTCGGCGACCTGCTCGCGCACTGGACCGGCGGCCGCTGGACGTCCAACCGGCACCGCGTCCTGCCGCCGGACCCGAGCGCCCCGGACGAGGAGCTCGTGTCGCTGATCTTCTTCTACGAGTGCGACCCGGACGCCCGCATCGAGCCGCTCGGCCCGCCCGTCGGCCGCACCGCCGGCGGCGCGGCCGTGCGCGCGCACGACTTCCTCCTCGAACGCCTCGACGCCATCACCCTCGCCTGAGCGCGCCTCGGCCGAACAGCGGAAAGGTCCCCCCGATGACCGAGATGAGAGAAGGCGTGCCCGCGGGCGTGGTCGTCCGCGAGGGCGACTACGGCGCCCGGGTCGCCGCCGTCGAGCCGGGCGGCGCCGGCTTCATCCCCCTCGACCAGCGGCACGGCCGGCCGATCGACCTGCTGTGGACCTGGACGTCGCCGAACCTGGAGTTCGCGACGGTGTTCCTCGGCGTGCTCGCGGTCGCCGCGTTCGGGCTGACGTTCTGGCAGGCCGCCGCCGCGATCGTGGCGGGCACGCTGCTCGGCTCGGCGACGCACGCGGTCCTGTCGGCGCGCGGCCCCCGCTACGGGGTGCCGGAGATGGTGCTCGGCCGGGTGCCGTTCGGGCACCGCGGCAACATGCTGCCGTCCGCGATCAACTCGGTGGCGGGCGGCGTCGGCTGGTTCGCGGTGAACAGCGTCAGCGGGTCGCTGGCGCTCAACACGCTGACCGGGATGCCGAAGCCGCTGTGCCTGGCGGTCGTGGTCGCGCTGCAGGCGGGCGTCGCGTTCTTCGGGCACAACCTCGTGCACGCCTACGAGCGGTACGCGTTCCCGGCGCTGGCGGTGGTGTTCGGCGTCGCGTCCGTGATCATCCTGGCGAAGGCGGACTTCGGTGCGCCCGCCCCGGACGGGGCCGGGCCGGGCGGGATCGGCGCGTTCCTCATCGTGGTCGGCGCGAGCTTCGGGTACGCGGCGGGCTGGAACCCCTACGCCGCCGACTACACCCGCTACCTGCCGGCCGCGACGAGCCCGCGCGCCGCGGGCCTGTGGGCGGCGCTCGGCGTCTTCGCCGGCTGCACCGTCCTGCAGATCGTCGGCGCGGCGTCGGCGACGCTCGGCGGCACGGCGCTCGCCGACCCGACCGGCGCGTTCACCGGGCACCTGCCCTCGCTCGTCGCGAACCTCACCCTGCTGGTCATCGCGGTCGGCGCGGTCGGCGCCAACGCGATCAACATCTACTCCGGGTCGATGTCGTTCGTCGCGACGGGGATCCGGCTGCCGCTGCCGGTGCGGCTGCAGCGCGCGCTCGTCGCCGGGGCGTTCGGCGCGGTCGGGCTCGTCGTCGCCTACTTCGGGCTGGACGACGCCGGCCACGACTACGAGGCGTTCCTGCTGGTCATCGCGTACTGGATCGGGCCGTGGCTCGGCGTGGTGCTGGCCGACCTGGTGCTGCGGCGCGGCGTCTGGTCGGTGCGGGACGCGGACGCGCGGGTGGACGCGATGGTGTTCGACGTCCGCCGCCGCAACTGGGCTGGGCCGGCGGCGATGGCGGTCGCCGTCGTGGTGTCGGTGTGGCTGTTCTCCAACCAGGAGAAGTACGTCGGGATCGTGCCGAGCCACCACCCGTCGTTCGGCGACATCACGTTCGCGGTCGGGTTCGCCTTGGCGGCGCTGCTCTACGCGGTGCTGCGCAAGGTGCCCGGCTTCCGCGAGAGCGGCTGACCGGTGGCGCGCTTGGCGGACGCCGCCGGGCCGTGCGAGGTCAGGACGACCGGGGCGCCGAGCGCGTCCTCGATCGTCTCGACCGGACGGCGGCCGAGCGGCGCGTAGACCGGCCGCGCGGACGCCAGCCGCCGGGTGAGGGCGGCCTGGCGGTCCAGGTCGCCCGCACCCGCCGGCAGCCGGTCCACCGGACCGGCAGGCGTCGTGTAGGCCCGGCAGATCCGCAGGTCGGGACGCGCCCCCGCGACGTCCAGATGCGTGACCGCCAGGCCGTCCACGCCGCCGACGACCTCCAGCGCGTACCTGAGGGCGACGGCGTCGAGGTGGCCGGCGCGGAACGCGCCCTGCCAGGGGCCGGTGCCGTTGTGGGGTTCGGGCAGGGAGGCGGTGAGCGCCGCGTCCTCGGTGACGAACGGCCCCGGGCCGTGGCGCGTCGCGTACGTCCGCAGGACGCCGAGCCGCGCCGCCGCGCCCGCCTCCCCGGCCTCGGCCAGCAGCGTCTCGGCGTTGGCGAACGTGGTGGTCGACCAGGTCGTGTACGGGTGGAAGCCGTGCCACTCGTCGAGCAGCACGCCCTGCGCGCCCTCGAACACCACGTCGCCCGACCGGAGCAGGCCGTGCAGGTGCCCGCCGCCGACGATCCGGACGCGCGCGGCGAACGCGGTGAACGCGTCCGCGCAGGCGGTGGCGTCCGGGACGTCCTCGCCGGACGGGAACGCCGCCCGGTACCAGTCGTGCAGGGCGGTGAGGCGCCGGCGCAGCCGCGCGGGGGACAGGCAGTCGCCCGCGCGCGGCGCGTCGTCGTGCGCGAGGGCGTAGGACGCGGTCTCGCCGATGCCCATCCCGCACGACCCGTGCCGGGCCGTGCCGCGCGCCCGCTCGCGCGCGCGGTTGGCGGCCCGGTGGTACGGCGTGGTGAGCAGCGCGTCCCGGTCGACGGTGAGCCGGTCCAGCGCGTCGCGCACGCCGAGGAGGCGCAGGTGGTCGGCCTCCGCGGCGAGCGCGAGCGGGTCGACGAGCATGAACCGCGACAGGTGCGTCCGGACGCCCGGCGTGAACGTCCCCGAGCCGAACTGGGCGAACGTGTGGTGCCGGCCGTCGTCCGCCACGACGTTGTGCGCCGCCTGCGCGCCGCCGTTGAACCGGACGACCGCCGTCACCGGCGACGCCGTGCCCGAGGCGGCGGCGCAGAGGTGGTCGACGACCGTGCCCTTGCCCGCGTCCCCGTACCCGAGGTCGACGACGATGACGTGCCCCATCGCGGCCCTGCCCTCAGAGCCGCGTCGTCGCGGACGGGCCCGGGGCGGCGTCCAGGCCGGGCGGCGCCGCCGACACCGCGACCGGCGCGCGCGACGCGTCCAGCCGGGCCAGCGCCCGCGACACCGACGCGCCCGCGTTCGAGCCGGCCTCGGCCAGGTGGTCCAGGCCCTCGTCCAGGTCGATGGCGTCCTCGGCGAGCCCGACGGTCAGCGCGATCGTCTCGCACACCGCGTCGAGGTCGTCGAGGTAGAGGACGTGCTGGCCGAGCAGCCCCTGCCAGAACTCCTTCAGCTCGCGGCTGCCGGAGTGGTAGGTGCCCTCGGGGATGATGAAGTACACCTCGTACGTCCGCTGCAGCTCGCGCAGCACGTCCTCGATCGGCAGGTCGCGCTCCAGGTCGTCGCCGATGACCTTGGCGACCTCGCGCCGCTTGATCTTCGGGTAGGCCAGCTCGTCGCCGATCATGAACAGGTAGCCGCGCTTGCCGCGCTTCTCGAAGCAGTCGATCGAGGTGTGCCGCGCCATGAAGTACATGGCCAGCTCGTAGGACTCGCGCATCTGGCCGCCGCCTCCGCCCTCGAGCAGGATCCTGCCGAGGTCGTCGTCCATCCGGTTGTCGGCCTCGAACTGGCCGATCTGCAGCGGCGCCCGGTCGCAGGTCGCGTCGCCGACCGCGCCGAACAGGATGTGCGGGTCGGCGGCGTAGCCCTTGCGCAGCAGCAGGCCGAGCAGGTCGGGCAGCTTGGTCTGCAGGGTGCGCGGCACGCCGCCCATCGAGCCGGTGACGTCGAACAGCACGCCGATCGCCAGCGACTCGGGGTGGTCGTCGGAATCGCGGCTCTCGCGGACCTTCACGCCCTTGGGGTCGAGGTCGGGGTGGACGGTGGTGGCGCCGCCGTCGCTGTAGGCGAACGCGCTGGCGCCGGTGGACGCGCGGTAGCTCGCGCGCGCGGCGTAGACGTCGGTGGACCAGTTTCCGCTTCCCATGGACGTTCTCCTTCAGTGGGTGACGGCGGGCAGGTGGAAGGGGCGGAAGCGCCGCGGGCCGTAGAGCCGTTCGAGCAGCTCGTCCAGCTCGCCCAGCAGCCGCCAGGCGTCGTGTGGGCGGCGGTTCTGCGCGGTCAGCAGGCAGCCGCGCGCGAACGAACGCATCGCCTTGGGCGCCTGGTCGCCCATCAGGTCGGTCATGCACCGGGTGGCCATGTAGATGTCAGTGGCCTGGCTCGCGGGACGCTGCGCCGGCACCTCCGGCGGGTACCAGTCGCGGTACCGCTCGACCAGCGCTGGGACGCGCCCGGTCGCGTCGGCGTAGGAGTAGCAGCCGGGGACGGAGTAGCACCAGTCGACCAGGACCAGCCCGTGCTCGTCGGGATGGATCATGACGTGGTCGGGCAGCACCGCGCCGTGCAGGACGCCCGCGCGGTGCGCGAACCCGAGCCCGACGAGCAGCCGCCGCCACATCCACGCGGCGTCGCGCGGGTCGACGCCGCCGGGGTAGGCCGCCTTGACCTCGGCCAGCGTGCGGAACCCGGCGAGCGCGGCGACCGCGTTCGCCTGCCGCTGCGTCCCGGTCACGGGGTCCTTGTGGCGGAACGACTCGACGAGGTAAGGCACGTACGGCAGGAACCGGCCGTCGCCGTCCTTGGGGAGCTGCCGCAGCGCGACGGCTTCGCGTTCGAGCAGGTCGCCGTCGCGGGGGTCGCGCGGCATCTTCAGCAGCACCCCGCCCGGCCGGGTGTCCGTCCCGGCCCGGTAGAGCTGGGCGAGGTCGCCGGAGACCGGGTCGCCCGCGATGCGGTAGGAGTGCCGGCGGGTCGTGAGCACGGCCGGGTCGGACCGGTTGTAGGTCCGCCACAGCGTGTTCAGCCGGACGAACGCGTCGCGGGTGCGGCCGCCGGTCGCGTCCGGGTGGACGAGCCGGACGAGCCGCCGGTAGCGCCGCGCCGCCTCGGCGGCGTCGTCGCCGAACAGGTCGGCGGGGACGCGCGCGCGGTCGAGGCGGGCGAGCGCGTCGTCGAGGTCGCGGGTGTTCACGTGCATCACCTGATCTCTTCCTCGCGGCTGGGGCGCAGCAGTGCGGGGTGCAGGAGGCGGGCGTCGCCCGCGCGGTAGAGGCGGGGCCGGGGGCCGCCGCGCCGGCCGCCCTTGTCGGACGTGGCGCCGGTGCTCTCCACGAAGCCGGGGACCGACAGGACCTTGCGGTGGAAGTTGCCGGCGTGCAGCTCCTCGCCCCAGACCGCCTCGTAGACGGCGCGCAGCTCGGGGATGGTGAACTCGGCGCCGCAGAACGCCGTGGCGAGCGGGGTGTACTCGAGCTTGTCGCGGGCGCGCTCCAGGCCGTCGGTGAGGATCCGCGCGTGGTCGAACGCGAGCCGCCGGGTGGTGCCGGGCCGCTGGTCGCCCGACTCGGTCAGGCCGAGCGCGTCCACCGCGACCCATGCCGCGTCGGCGGCGTCGCCGCCCGCTTCGGGGTCGGGCAGCTCGGGCGCGAACGCCAGGTAGGCGACGGAGATGATGCGCATGCGCGGGTCGCGGCCGGGGGCGCCGTAGGTGCCGAGCTGCTCCAGGTGGACGCGCCCGAGCGCGCCGTCCTTCCCGCTGAGGCCGGTCTCCTCGGCCAGCTCGCGGACGGCGGCGTCCGGCAGGTCCTCGGCCTCGCGCCGGCCGCCCGCGTGCACGAAGCCGCCGGGCAGTGCCCACATGCCCGCGTACGGCGCGCCCCCGCGGCGGACGAGCAGGACGTGCAGCGCGCCGTCCCGGATGGTGAGGGCGACGACGTCCACGGTCACGGCGACGGGGTCGTAGGCGCGCGGGTCGTAGCTCGCGAGGAACTCGCTCTCGTCGCGCATCGGTTCCGGGGACATCCGCGCCTCTCCATGGTCTCGGACTGAGTAAGTCTCAGCTTGAGTTCATCTCGTTATGAGAAGAACGAAATCCGGAGTGTGTCGGTATGTCCAGCCGGTTTCCCGCACATGCGCGAAGCGCCGCCTCCCACCAGGGGAGACGGCGCTCTGCGGAGCAAGCGTCAGCGGCGGTGGCGCCCGCCCGGGTACGGCGGCTCCTCGTGCTCGCCGTCCTCGTGGGGCTCCTGGTCGTACGGGTCCCGGGCGTGGTGGCCGGTGCCGTAGCGTCCGCCCTCGTACGGGTTGGAGCCGAACTGCCCGGCGGAGTACCGGTCGCCCGGATGCGGGCCGGATGCGAACGGGCCCGGCACCCCGGGATCGAGCGCGTACGGATCGTCCGGCTGCTCCGCCGCGTCGTCGCGCGCGTACCGTCCCCGACCGGGGCCGCCCTGCGCGCGCGCCTCCCGCTCGTAGCCTTCGGCGGGCCGGTAGGGGGCGCGCTCGTACGGTTCGCCGGGACCCCGGCCGCTCGGCCTGCGCCCCACCGAGTACCGCCCGGTCGGGTAGGGGCTCTCCGGCGCGGGGACGTTCGGCCGAGACCCGGCCCCGTACTGGCCGGGCGCCGGCGCCGGGAACCCGCCGCCCTGCGGCGGCCCGGCGAACGACCCGTCGAACGGCGCCACCCCGGGCGGCGGCGCGTCCATCGGCGCGGCGACCGGGCGGTCGGGCGGCGGCGCGTCCAGCAGCAGCTTCATCTGGCTCTTGCGGCGGCCGTACCCGAGGTAGATCACGATGCCGGCGGCCATCCAGACGGCGAAGTACCCCCACGTCTGCACCTTGAGGTTCAGCATCAGCCAGCCGGTCGCGAGGATCGTGGCGGCGGCGGTGACGGGCGCCGCCGGGACGCGGAACGGGCGGTGCAGGTCGGGGCGGTCGCGGCGCAGCGCGAGCACGGCCGCCGAGACGAACAGGAACGCGAACAGCGTCCCGATCACCACCATCTGCTCGAGCGTGAGCACGTTGATCGTCTGCGACATCACGACCGCCGCGCCGCCCGCGACCAGCGTCGCCCGCGACGGCACCCGGTACCGGCTCATCACGGCGATCGGGCGGGGCAGCAGGCCGTCCCGGGACATGGAGAACACCACCCGGGTCAGGCTGATCAGCACCACCAGGATCACGGTGGTCAGCGCCAGCACCGCGCCGATGTCGATGATCTTGCCCATGGAGTCGGCGCCGACCAGCCCGAACGCGGTGGCGAGCAGCGGCTTGGCCGGGTCGAGCCGGTCGGTGGAGACCATGCCGACCATCGCGACGGCGACCGCGACGTACAGCACCACGGCGATCGCCAGGCTGGTCAGCATGCCGCGCGGCACCTTGCGGGGCGCGTCGTCGGTCTCCTCGGACGCGGTCGCGATCAGGTCGAAGCCGATGTAGGCGAACGCGATCGCGGGCGCGGCGGCGAAGATCCCCCAGATGCCGAACACGCCCGGTTTGCTGCCGGTGACCGCGCCGAGCAGCGCGTCCAGCACGGTCGTGGCGCCGTCCGGCGCGGGCTGCTCGGGCGGCACGAAGGGGGTGAGGTTGCCGGCGTGGAAGAACTTCAGCCCGGTCGCGACGACCAGCCCGATCACGATCAGCTTGGCCATCACCATGAACCACAGGCTGCGCAGGCTCAGCCGGCTGCCGGTGGCGAGCATGGTGATCAGCAGCACCAGGATGCCGAACGCGAACAGGTCGAAGCCCTTCTCCTGCCCGATGACGCCGGCGAGCCAGGACGGGACGGGCACGGCGAAGTCGGCGAGGGCCTGGGTGGCGTACAGCGACCAGGCGCGCGCGACGACCGACGCGGCGAGCAGCAGCTCCAGCACCAGCGCCCAGCCGACCACCCACGCCCAGATCTCGCCGAACGCGACGTAGCTGAAGGAGTAGGCGCTGCCCGCCACCGGGACGATCGACGACAGTTCCGCGTAGGACAGCGCGGCGAGCAGGCAGACGCCGCCGGCGATCAGGAAGGAAATGATCACCGACGGGCCGGCGGTGGTCGCGGCCTGCTCTCCGGAGATCTTGAAAATGCCGGAGCCGATCATCACGCCGAGCCCGAGGACGATCAGGTCCCGGGTCCGGTACACCACCCTCAGCCGGTGCCGGCCGCCGTACAGCCGGCCGGTCGCCTGCTCCACCGGCAGCCTGCGGAACATGTTGTTGCGCATGCGGACGTCCCAGGTCATAGGTATCCCCCCTGGCCCGAACCCGCGCCGCTGATCGCGAGAGACGGTGTTGTCGAAGTCCCTAAGAATTCACCAGGTATGACCATAATCGCAACGTTTTCCGGCGGATTGCTGTCGCCCGTCTGTTGTCGGATCCTGCCGAACCCCCGCCCGCCAGTATGGCGGAAGGAGCCGCAGGTGAGAGGCGGATGCCGAGTCCGTTTCTGGTGGACCGTTCCCGCCAAAAGCCGCCATTCCGAAGGAAATCTTTCGACCGCGGCGCGCCGCCGACAGGAATCCACAACCCGGCGGCCACGGCGGCCGAGCGGCCGGGGCAGGCCGGTGCCGCGGGCGGCCGGGGTCGGCCGGTGCGGACGGTGGCGATCGGTGAAGATCGGTGACACCGTAGGGACGCCGCGTCCCACAGGAGGTTCGGTGTCCCGCCCAGCACAGCGCCCCTCGCCCTCGAGAGCCCTCCGCCGCACCGCGTCCGCCGCCGCGCTCGCCGTCACCGCCGCGCTCGCCGTGCCCGCTGCCGCGTCGGCGGCCCCGCCCGCGCCCGCCGCGCCGCCCGGCCACAATCCGCCGGCCAAGCAGCCCGTCGCGACCGGCTACGGCGGCGCCGTCTCCACCGTCGACCCGGACGCGAGCCGCGCCGCGCTGGAGATCCTCAAGCGGGGCGGCAACGCGATGGACGCCGCCGTCGCCGCGGGCGCGACCCTCGGCGTCACCGAGCCGTACGTGTCGGCGATCGGCGGCGGCGGATACATGACGTACTACAACGCCAGGACCCGCAAGGTGTACGCGCTGGACGGCCGCGAGACCGGCCCGGCGGCGATGAAGGCGGACTACTTCATCGACCCGGCGACCGGCAAGCCGCTCTCCTTCGCCGACGCCGTCACCAGCGGGCTCAGCGTGGGCGTGCCCGGCACCCTCGCCCAGTGGGACCTGGCGCTGCGCCGGTTCGGCACCCGCAAGCTGGGCGCGCTGCTGCAGCCGGCCATCAAGGTCGCCGAGCACGGGTTCGTGGTCGACCAGGAGTTCTACGACCAGACCGCGACGAACGAGGCCCGGTTCCGCGACATCTTCCCGACCCGGAAGCTGTTCCTGCCCGGCGGGAAGCCGCCCGCCGTCGGGTCGGTGTTCAAGAACCCCGACCTCGCGAACACCTACAGGCAGCTCGCCGCGCACGGCATCGGCTGGCTCTACAAGGGCGAACTGGGCAGGGAGATCGTCCGGACCGTCACCAGGCCGCCGGTCGACCCGGAGGCGGACCGCGTGGTCCGGCCGGGCGTGCTGAAGACCGGCGACCTGGCCGCCTACAAGGCGCTGTCCAAGCAGCCGACGCACGTCTCCTACCGCGGGTACGACGTGTACGGCGAGCCGCCGTCGTCGTCCGGCGGCTCCACGGTCGGCGAGGCGCTGAACATCCTCGGCAACTTCCGCCTCGACCCGCGCGACCCCGTCACCGCGCTGCACTACTACCTGGAGGCGTCGAAGCTCGCCTACGCCGACCGCGGCGCCTACGTCGGCGACCCCGCGAAGGTGAAGGTGCCGCTGGACGAGCTGCTGTCCCAGGGGTTCGCCCGCGAGCGCGCCTGCCTGATCAAGCCGGACCAGGCCGCCGCCGCGCCCGTCGCGCCCGGCAGCCCGGACGGCCAGTACCAGCCGTGCGTCCCGCCCGGCACCCAGACGAGGGTGCTGGCCGCCGAGGGACCGCAGACGACCCACCTCGTCGTCGCGGACAAGTGGGGGAACGTCGCCTCCTACACCGTCACGATCGAGCAGTTCGGCGGCAGCGCCCTCACCGTCCCCGGCCGCGGGTTCCTGCTCAACAACGAGCTGACCGACTTCTCGTTCACTCCGTCCGCGCCCGGCGGCCTGCCCGACCCGAACCTGCCCGGCCCGCACAAGCGGCCGCGCAGCAGCATCGCGCCGACGATCGTGCTCAAGGACGGGCTGCCGAAGCTGGCGGTCGGCACGCCCGGCGGGTCGACGATCATCACGACCGTGCTGCAGATCCTGGTGAACCGGCTCGACCTCGGCATGGACCTGCCCACCGCGCTCGCCGCGCCGCGCGCCACCCAGCGCAACACCCCGCAGGTCTTCGCCGAGCAGGCGTTCATCGACAAGTACGGCAAGGCGCTCGCGGCGCGCGGGCACCGGCTGGAGGTGTTCCCCGGGCCGCCGGCGGGCGTGATCGGCGCCGCCACCGGGCTGGAGTTCCTGCGGCCCGGCCTCGTCCAGGCGGTCGCCGAGCCGGTCCGGCGCGGCGGCGGCAGCGCGCTGGTCGTGCGCCCGGCCGGCCCGTGACGAGTGCGGACCGGGCGAGCGGGAAGTAGTGGTGGCATGGCGCAGTCTTACGTGCAGGTGACCACCACCACCGACGCCCGGTCCGAGGCGGCCGGGCTGGCCCGGTCGGCGGTCGCCGAACGGCTCGCCGCGTGCGCCCAGCTCGTCGGCCCGATCGCGAGCACCTACTGGTGGGAGGGCAAGATCGAGACCGCCGAGGAGTGGATGGTGGTGTTCAAGACCACCGCCGACCGCTTCGACGAGCTCGCCACCCTGATCACCGACCTGCACTCCTACGACACCCCGGAGATCATCGCGACGCCGGTGGTGGCGGGCAGCCTGGACTACCTCGCCTGGGTCGCCGAGCAGACCGAGCCGGGCGAGCGCGACGAGGCGGTGGACGAGCCGGAGGACTGAGCGGCGCCCGGCCGTGCCGGACTGCTGTCGCGCCGGGCCCGTGTGAGGCATGCCATAGCCGGGTAAGTCTTCATTTACCGTGGCGGGCGTGGTTTCCTCGGCCGCGGAGAGGAAGGCGGTCGACGTGCGCGAGCAGTTCGAGGTCCGCGAGGACGGGGAGCACGAGGACACCGGCCTGTTCGGTCCGGGCTCGGTGACCTGGCGGGTGATGGGCGAGCCGGTGCTGATCGTCGGCGGGATCCGGGCGCTGCTGCTGCAGGCCCTGCACCCCCGGACGATGTGGGGCACGGCGCAGAACTCCGAGCTGATGAACCCCGACGCCGCGTGGGCGCGGCTCGGCCGGACGGTCGAGTTCGTCCGGGTGCGCACCTACGGCACGCACGAGGAGGTCGAGCGGGGGGGCCGCCGCGTCCGCAAGCTGCACTCCAAGCTCACCGGCCTCGACCTGCGCACCGGCGAGACGTTCCCGGTGGACGACCCCGAGAACCTGCTCTGGGTGCACATGGGCGAGGTCGACTCCTACCTCGACGTCGCGCGCCGCGCCGGTGTCCCGCTGACCGCCGCCGACGCCGACGCGTTCGTCGACGAGCAGCGCCGCGCCGCCGCGGTCGTCGGCCTCGACCCGGCGGACGTGCCCGGCTCGGTCGCCGAGATGGCGGACTACTACACGGACATGCGGCGGCGGATCTTCGCGTGCCGGGAGGCCCGCGAGGGGCTGAAGCGGATGTTCAGCCCGGCCGTCCCGCAGCACCTGCTGCCGCTGAAGCTGGCGGCCCCGGGCGTGGCGATGCTGGTCGTGTCGACGCTGCCGCGCTGGGCCCGCCGGATGTACGGGCTGCCGGGCCTGCCGACGTCCGACCTGGCCGCGACGCTGGCGCTCAAGGGCCTGTACCGGACGACTCATGTCGTCCCGGAGCGGTTCAGGTACTCGCCGGACGCCCAGCGGGCCAGGCGCCTCACGCGCGCGCACGAGGCGGACCCGGCCGGCTGGTCGATGGCGTCCTGAGACGGCGTCCCGTCCCGAGGCGAGCGGAGCCCGGTCAGGCCACCGGCGGGGGAGCGTCGCCCTGCGCGGTGTCCGGTCCGCCTGCGGTGTCCTTGCCGTGCCTGGGGAGCAGCAGCGCCGGGACGATCAGCACCGCGGTGAGGATCATCGAGACCCAGAACGTGGTGCCGAACGCGTCCGCGAGCTTCGGCGCGACCTGCTCGCGGATCCGGTCGGGGATCTGCCCCACCCCGGCGGTGCCGCCGTCGCCGCCCATCTGCGGCAGCCGCGAGCTGATCTGGCGGGACAGGATGACGGCGAGCAGCGCCACCCCGACCGAGCCGCCGAGCTGGACGAGGATGTTCAGCGTGCTGCTCGCCCGCGACGCCGCCGAGCGGGCCAGCGTCGTCAGCGCGGCCGACATCGTCGGCATCATCGTGCAGCCGAGGCCGAGGCCCCGCACGTACAGGGCGGCGCCGAGGTACCAGTAGGAGGTGTCCGCGCCGACCAGCGCGAACGGGATGGTCCCGACCACCAGCAGCACGATGCCGACCGGGACGATCCGGCCGGCGCCGAGCTTGTCGACGACGATGCCGGACAGCGGCATCGCGGTGGCGGCGCCGAGGCCCTGCGGGGCCAGCAGCAGCCCGGCCGCGAGGGCGCCCTCGCCGCGGGCGGTCTGGTAGTACAGCGGGATCAGCAGCATCGAGCCCATCAGCGCGATGCCGACGAGGAACACCGCGACGGACGCGGTCGCGAACGTCCGGTCGGTGAACAGCCGCACGTCGATCAGCGACCGCTCCCGCCGCTGCAGGCTGTGCAGCACGAACAGCGCCACCAGGACGGCGCCGGCGACCAGCCACGCGATCGTGGACGTGTTCCCGAAGCCGCCGTTGCTGTTGGCGGTGGACAGCCCGTAGATCAGCAGCGCGAACCCGGGCGGCAGCAGGAACAGCCCGCGCAGGTCCAGCGCGGAGGAGCCGCCTCCGCCGTGCCCTTCCTGCTCGTGCGGCACCTTCCACCAGGCGAGGGCGAAGGCGAGCGCGCCGACCGGGAGGTTCACGAAGAAGATCCAGCGCCAGTCGACGTCCTCGACCAGCCAGCCGCCGAGCACCGGGCCGAGCACCGGGCCGAGCAGCATCGGCACGCCCACGATGCTCATGATGCGGCCGACCCGCCGCGGCCCGGCGGCCACGGTGAGGATGGCCATGCCGGTCGGCATCAGCATGCCGCCGCCGAGCCCCTGCAGGACGCGGAAGACGATGAGCGACTCGATGTTCCAGGACGCGCCCGACAGCGCCGACCCGGCGACGAACAGCACGATCGACAGCATCCACACCCGACGGCCGCCGAACCGGTCGACCGCCCAGCCGGTGATCGGGATCACCGTGCCGAGCGCGAGCGTGTAGCCGGTGATCGTCCACTGGATGGTGGACAGGCTCGCGTCGAAGTCCTTGCCCAGCGTCTGCAGGGCCACGTTGACGATGGTGGTGTCCAGGATCGCCATGACGGTCCCGGAGACGATGACGAGACCGAGGAGGATGACCTGCGGATCCAGGCGCTCGGTCGCGGCGGACGCGCCCGGCGGCGCGAGGTCGGTGGGCGGGCTCTCGGCCATGGTCGGCCCCCTCGTGTGTGTTCCGGTTGCCCCGTGTCCCCAGTGGGAAATGCGTGAAACGCCTTGAAGTTCAACGTGTTTACACTGCAGCACGGAATGTGTTGAACTTCAAGGTATGTCCGGAAAAACAGGCGCGGTCGTCACGCCCGGTGGCGCGCCGGACGGCGCGTCCGCCCGCACGGGCACCGCCGTGGACGCCGATCTGGAGGCGATGGTCCAGATCATGGGCCGGATGTTCCGCGGCATGAAGGGCCGCAGGGCACAGGACGAGGCCGAGGAGCTGATCGAGCTGGTCAAGGCGGCCGGGCTCGGCCCCCGCCACGTCCCGGTGCTGATCGGCCTGGTGCTGAACGGGCCGGTCCCGGTCGGCGTCCTCGCCCGGCACATGGCGCTCAGCCCCGCCACCGTCAGCCAGCTCGTCGGGGAACTGCAGCGCGGCGGCTTCGTCGACCGGCGCCCCGACGAGCGGGACCGCCGCCGCATGATCGTCAGCCTGGCCGAGGAGCGCCGCGCGCTCGTCGAGCGGTTCGCGTGGCGGCGGCTGCGGCCGCTGCGGATGACGCTGGAGGCGCTCGGCCCCGCCGAGCGCGAGCACTTCCTGCACGGCTGGCGGACCCTGGTCGAGATGATGGAGCGGACCGGGAAGGACGACCCGCTCTGCGGCGGGGTCAGCCCCGGCGCATGAGCCGCCCGACCGCCGCCATCAGCTCGGTGGACATCTCCTCGCCTTTGCCCTCGTGCGTCCCCTCCGCCACGCAGTGCCGGACGTGCCCGTCCAGCAGCCCCAGCGCGACCTTGTCCAGGGCCGCCTGGACGGCGCTGATCTGGGTGAGGATGTCGATGCAGTAGCGGTCGTCGGCCACCATGCGGTCGATGCCGCGGACCTGCCCCTCGATCCGGGCGAGCCGGGTCTGCAGCTGGTCCTTGGTGGCGGTGTACCCGCGGGTGGGGGTCTCGCCGGTCGCCATCTCCGTCCTCGCAATCACTCCGGGGCCGTGCGGGTCCCTGGGACGCCCCGCCGGGGGAGATCCCCCAAGGGGTATTTTATGCGGTCGGATCGGCCGGGACGTTCCACGAATCGATCACCGGGTGGCCGTGCTCGGTGCCGAGCAGCGACAGCGTCCCGGTGGCGAGCGCGAAGGCCCGCCCGAGCGCGGGTTCCAGCCCGAGCCAGCGGGCGGTCAGCACGCGCAGCACGTGCCCGTGCGCCACGAGTGCCACGTCGCCGTCCGCCAGCAGCGGCCGCACCCGCGCGAGCACCGCGTCGGTCCGCTTCCCGACCTGCTCGACGGTCTCGCCGGGATGCTCGGCGTCGCCCGGGACCACGCCGTCGTTCCAGAGGTACCAGCCGGGCCGGTCCTTGCGGATGCCGGCCGTGGTGACGCCCTCATAGCCGCCGTAGTCCCATTCCCAGAGGTCGGGGTCCGTCTCGTCGACCGCGAGGCCCGCGAGCTCGGCGGTGCGCCGGGCCCGCTCCGCCGGGCTGGACACCACCCGGACGATGTGCCGCGGCGCCAGCAGCGGGGGAAGCGCCCGCGCCTGCTCCTCGCCGCGCGCCGTCAGCGGCAGGTCGGTGCGCCCGGTGTGCCGCCGATCGCGGCTCCACTCGGTCTCCCCATGCCGCAGCAAGATCAGCGCCCCCATGGGCTTCACCCTATTTCCCAGGGGGGACGACCCCCCTTGGAACCCCCCGCTGCGCTCGCAGGGCTCGCTCCGCGTGCCCGCCCGTGAGGTGGCTGGGGTTCAAGCCAGGGGGACCCCCTGGAACCCAGGGGGCGTAGTTCGGTGCGGGGTGATCAGTCGAGGATCGAGGCCAGGGGGGTGTAGGGGAGGTCGTGGGCCTCGGCGACGTGGTCGTAGACGAGTTCGCCCGCGTGGGTGTTGAGACCCTTGGCGAGGGCGGCGTTCTCGTGGAGCGCGCGGCGCCAGCCCTTGTCGGCGAGCTGCACGGCGTAGGGGAGGGTGACGCCGGTCAGCGCGTACGTCGAGGTGTTGGGCACCGAGCCGGGCATGTTGGCGACGCAGTAGAACGTGGAGCCGTGCACCTTGTAGGTGGGGGCGTCGTGCGTCGTGGGGCGGGAGTCCTCGAAGCAGCCGCCCTGGTCGATGGCGATGTCGACCAGGACCGACCCGGTCTTCATGGCGGCGACGAGGTCGTTGGAGATCAGCTTGGGCGCCTTGGCGCCGGGGATCAGCACCGCGCCGATCACCAGGTCGGCGGCGCGCGCCTCCTGCTCGACCAGGTAGGCGTTGGACACCAGCGTCCGCATCCGGCCCTGGTAGATCGCGTCGATGCGGCGGAGCCGGTCGACGTCGAGGTCCAGGACGGTGACGTCCGCGCCCATCCCGACCGCGATCTGCGCGGCGTTCAGCCCGGAGACGCCGCCGCCGATCACCACGACCTTCGCGGGGGCGACGCCGGGCACGCCGCCCGGCAGCACGCCCCGGCCGCCGTTGGAGGCCATCAGGTTGTACGCGCCGACCTGCGGGGCGAGCCGCCCGGCGACCTCCGACATCGGGGCGAGCAGCGGCAGCGACCGGTCCGGCAGCTGGACGGTCTCGTAGGCGATCGCGGTCACACCGGCGGCCAGCAGCGCGTCGGTGCACTCGCGGGACGCGGCGAGATGCAGGTAGGTGAAGAGGGTCTGGCCGGCGCGCATCCGGTGGTACTCGGCGGCGATCGGCTCCTTGACCTTGAGGATCAGGTCGCCTTCGGCCCACACCTCGTCCGGGCCTTCGAGGATCTTGGCGCCCGCGGCGGTGTAGTCGTCGTCGGGGATGTGGGAGCCGAGGCCGGCGCCGCGCTCGACGAACACCTCGTGGCCGTGCCGGGTGAGCTCGTGCACGCCCGCCGGGGTGATGGCCACGCGGTACTCGTGGTTCTTGATCTCTTGCGGGACGCCGATCTTCACGGGGCTCCTCCGTCAACGCTGACCAGGACCTATGCCTACAGCGTGCGGTGCGCGGACCCCTCCTTGCCATGTGCAGGTTGCAAAGTCATCGCTCTTTTCGATGACAAGGTGTAAAGCGCGGCAGGTCGGCGCCGGGCCCCGCTCGGGGCTCCGGCGCCGGGGCTCCTGAATCAGGGCTTGCGGGCGATGCCGCCGTACATGAGCTTGTGCCCTACGGTCAGCTCGTTCGGGACGGGCCCGTCCGGACGCCACAGCGGCAGCGGGACCACGCCCGGCTCCAGCAGCTCCAGGCCGGCGAACCAGTGCTCGATCTCCTCCGGCGTGCGGAACCGCCCGGTGCCGAGCAGCCCCTGGTACTGCACCTCGGCGTCGATCGCCTCCTGGCTGGACGCGCAGAAGCTCGTGATGAACAGGTGGCTGCCGGACGGCACGGCGTCCATCAGGACGTCGACGACCCGCTGCGGCTTCTCGTCGTCGTGCAGGTGGTGCAGGATGCCGACGAGCATCACGCCGACCGGCCGGCCGAGGTCGATGAGCCGCCGGACCTCCTCGTTCGCGAGGATCGCCTCCGGCTCCCGGACGTCCGCGGTCACCACGGTGGTGCGCTCGTTCTCGGCGAGCAGCGCCCGCCCGTGCGCCAGCACGATCGGGTCGTTGTCGACGTACACGACGCGGGACTCCGGCGCGACGGACTGGGCGACCTGGTGGGTGTTCTGCACGGTCGGCAGCCCGGAGCCGAGGTCGAGGAACTGGCGCAGGCCCGCCTCGCCGGCCAGGTACCGCACGCCGCGGCCGAGGATCTGCCGGTTGTAGGCGGCCACGTCGTAGATCTCGGGGACGATCTTGGCGATCTCGTCCACGAACGCGCGGTCCACCTCGAAGTTGTCCTTGCCGCGCAGGACGACGTCGTAGGTGCGCGCGATGCTCGGCTTGGTCACGTCGATGCCGAGTGATGCCCAGTCGTACTGCCGCTCGTCCGCCATGTGCGCCCGCCTTGTGCCGCTGTGGAGTTTCGCCGGATACCGCCGCCTCCATGATCTTAGACGTGGGTCCAGCCCTCCGTCCCGAAACTGTCGAATGTCGTGCGGGTCAGCGGCGCGGCGGCGCGGGCAGCCACTCGTCGGCGATCGCGACCGTCAGCTGCTCCAGCAGCGGGCCCGCCCGGCGGACGCGTCGCTCGGCGTCCGGCTCGATGTCGTCCAGCGCGTACACCGCCTGGATCCGCGCCTTGCGCAGCCGCTCGCCGGTCAGCCCGCGGCGCCCCGCGACCGCGATCACCGGGGCTCCGGCGCGGGCGGCGGCGCGCGCGACGCCGATCGGCGCGGTGCCGCGCAGCGACCGGGTGTCGAGCGTGCCCTCGCCGGTCACGACCAGGTGCGCTCCGCGCGCCCGGCCGGAGAGGTCGAGCAGGTCCAGCATCAGCGCGGCGCCCGGCTCGATGGTCGCGCCGAGGAAGGCCAGCGCGGCGAACCCGACGCCGCCCGCCGCGCCCGCGCCCGGCAGGTCGCGGGCCGCCCGGCGGGACGCCGCCTCCGCCAGGTCGGCCCAGCGGCGCAGCCCCGCGTCCAGCACCCGGACCTCGTCGCGGCTCGCGCCGCGCGGCGGGCCGTCCACCGCGGCGGCGCCGCCGCGGCCGAGCAGCGGGCCCGCCGAGTCGCAGGCGACGACCACCTCGACGCCCGACAGGTCGGGCAGGGCGCGCAGGTCCAGCGCGTGCAGCGAGCGCAGCGCCGCCCCGCCCGGCGGCAGCTCCTTGCCGAGCGCGTCCAGCAGCCGCCCGCCGAGCCCCTGGACGAGCCCCGCGCCGCCGTCGGTGCAGGCGCCGCCGCCGAGCCCGAGCACGATCCGGCGGGCGCCGAGCCGCAGCGCGTGCGCCACCAGCTGCCCGGTGCCGAGGCTGGACGCGGTGAGCGGGCGCGGCTTGCCGCCCGGCAGCCGGCGCAGCCCGGACGCCTCGGCCAGCTCCACCAGCGCGGTGCGGTCGCGGACCGCGAGCCGCGCGGTCACCGGCCGGCCGGTCGGCCCGCAGACCTCGACCTCGATCCGGCGCCAGCCCGCCGCGACCGCCGCCTCGACGGTGCCGTCCCCGCCGTCGGCGACCGGCAGCTCGACCAGCGGGACGCCGGGCCGCGCGCGGCGCAGCCCGGCGGCGAGGTGGCGGGCCACCTGCGCCGCGGTCAGCGCGCCGGGGAACCGCCCGGGCGCCAGCAGGACGTGGCCGTGCGCGGGAGGGTCGGGGGGACGGTCCGCGGACACCACAGCCACGCCTTTCACGCCGGGGGGTAAGGCCCTACCTTCTGCTTACGCCATGACGGCACTATTTGACACCCGCCGGAGCGTCCGAGACTTTCAAATGGGCCGACATTCCCGTGAGAATCTCGCGGGCCGGGACCCCTACTTCACCCCGAGCCACGTCTCGATCGGGTGGATCGCGAAGAACAGCAGGAACAGCGCCACCACGGGCCACAGCCACACCGACACCTCGCGGACCCTGCCGCGGGCCAGCTTGATGATCGCGTAGGTGACCGTCCCGCCGCCGATGCCGATCGTGATCGAGTAGGTGAACGGCATCAGCACGATGGTGAGGAACGCCGGGATCGCGATCTCCAGGTCGTCCCAGGTCACCTTGGCGACCTGCGTCATCATCAGCGCGCCGACCACCACCAGGGCGGGCGCGGCGGCCTGCGCGGGCACGACCGCGGCGAGCGGGGTGAGGAACAGGGTGAGCGCGAACAGGGCGCCGGTCGCGATGTTGGCCAGGCCGGTCCGGGCGCCCTCGCCGACGCCCGCCGCCGACTCCACGAACACGGTGTTGGCGGACGAGCTGGTGACGCCGCCGAGCGCGGCGGACAGGCCGTCCACCGACAGGATCCGGCCGAGCCGCGGCACCTCGCCCCGCTCGTTGGTGAGGCCGGCCTCGTCGCTGATGCCGAGGATGGTGCCCATCGCGTCGAAGAACCCGGACAGCACCAGGGTGAACAGCACCACCAGCGCCGTGATCACACCCGCCCGGCCGAACCCGCCGAACAGGTCCACCTTCCCGAGCAGCCCGAAGTCGGGCGCGGCGAAGACCTTGTCGGGCAGGTCGGGGGTGACCACGCCCCAGCCGCCGTCCGGGACCGAGGCGTACGACTCGATGACCACCGCGAGCACGGTGCCGGTGATGATGCTGATCAGGATCGCGCCGGGCACCTTCCGCACGTACAGCACGATCATCAGCAGCAGGGTGAGGCCGAACACCAGCGTCGGCCAGGTCTCCAGTCGGCCGCCGGTGCCGAGCGACAGCGGCGGGCTGGTCTTGCTGGAGGTGACGAACCCCGAGTCGTACAGCCCGACCAGCGCGATGAACGCGCCGATGCCGACCGCGATGGCGTGCTTGAGCGCCAGCGGGATCGAGTTCATGATCCGCTCGCGGACGCCGGTGAGCGCCAGCAGCACGATGATCACGCCTTCGATCACCACCAGGCCCATCGCCTGCGGCCAGGTCATCACCGGCGCCGCCTGGAAGGCCACCACCGCGTTGATGCCGAGGCCGGCGGCGAGGGCCAGCGGCGCGTTCCCGACCAGCCCCATGATCACCGTGGTGATCGCGGCGGACAGCGCGGTCATCGTGGTCAGCTGCGGGATCGACAGCGTCGCGCCGGTGACGTCCTTGGCCCCGCCGAGGATGATCGGGTTCAGCAGGATGATGTAGGCCATCGCGAAGAACGTGGTGACGCCGCCGCGCAGCTCGCGGGCCACCGTGGTCCGCCGCGCGGACAGGTCGAACAGCCGGTCCAGCGGCCCGCGCCCGCCGGACGGCGGCACATCGTCGACCTCTGCCGTGTTCATCTTGGACATTCGCGCGTGCTCCGCCTTCACCAACGTTGTTCCCGGAAAGTGCGAGCACAGGTTAGCCGCCGGGCGGCGCGCCGTCGTCCGCCGGTGCCGGGAGGTGATTCAGGACCAGCGCTGCGTGACGGGAACGGTCCGCTATAGCCTGCCATGGTGCGAATGCGAGACTCGGCGGACGCGCCGGCCCCCGAGGCCTACGGGGACGCCTACGCGGACTCCTACGCGCTGCTGCTGGCCGCCGTCCCGGAGCGGACGCGCTGGTCGTTCCGCGAGCGGATGCTCGGCCCGCTCGAGGAGTACGACAGCAGCAGGCAGGCCGAGCTCCTGCACACCCTGGAGGTGTTCCTGTCCTGCTCGGGGTCGTGGAGCCGGAGCGCGACCCGGCTGCACGTCCATGTGAACACGCTTCGGTACCGAATCCGCCGAATCGAGGACCTCACCGGCCGGGATCTCGGCACACTTGAGGACCGAGTCGACTTCTTCCTCGCCCTGCGCGCGACGCGGCCGGCGAGCACCCTGTAGCGACCACGAGAAAGAGCGGGCCCACATGGACCGGGAGACACTGGGACAGCGCATCCGCGCGCTGCGGATCAGGCAGGGCGTGAGCCAGGCGCAGCTGGCCTTCCCCGAGCTGTCCGACAGCTACATCTCGCTGATCGAGAGCGACAAGCGGGTCCCCGCCCCGAGCGTGGTCGACCTGCTCGCGGTGAAGCTGAACTGCTCGGCGACCTACCTCGTCAGCGGCGTCAGCGAGGACGTCGTCGACGAGCTGCGCGTCACCCTGGACTACGCCGAGATCGCGCTGCGCAACGGCGCCGCCGCCGAGGCGCGGGCCCGGTTCGCCGAGGTGCTGGCCAACGCCGACGCCGTGGCGCTGCCGGACATGCTGCACCAGGCGCGCTGGGGGCACGCCCTCGCGCTCGAGGCGGCGGGCGAGCTGGAGGAGGCGATCGCCGGGCTGCGCGCGCTCACCGAGGAGGCCTCCGCCGAGGCCGACCTCGACCACTGGGCCCGGGTGCACGTCGCGCTGAGCCGCTGCCTGCGCGAGCGCGGCGACATCAGCGCGGGCGTGCAGGCGGCCGAGGAGGCGCTGCGGCACCTGATCGCGACCGGCGCCGACTCCACCGACGCCGCCGTGCGCCTCGGCGCGGCGCTGCTGGCCGCCTTCATCGAGCGCGGCGACCTCGTGCGCGCCCGGCAGCTCGCCGAGCAGCTGGTCGAGCGCGCCGAGCGGATCGGCAGCGCGCGGGCCCGCACGGTCGCCTACTGGGAGGCCGCCAACGTCGCGCAGATCCGCGGCGAGTACGAGGAGGGCGTCGGCCTCGCCGAGCGCGCGCTGATGCTGGCCGGCGACGGCGAGGACCCGCGCGACCTCGACCGGCTCCGCGTCGTCTACGCGGGGCTGCTGCTGCGCGCCCGGCCCGACCAGGCGATGCAGGCCCGCGAGCTGCTGACCCGGGTGCGCGAGGAGATCAACGCCGGTTCCGCCGGGGAGATCGACGTCGCCCGGTGCCTGACCGAGCTGGCCCGCGCCGAGACCGCGCTCGGCCGCCCGGCGGAGGCCGTCCGGCTCGCCGAGGACGCCCTGGAGCTGCTCGGGGACGCGCCGCGCCGGGTCACCGCGGGGGCGCTGACCGTGCTCGGCGAGGCGTGCGTGCGGCTCGGCCACCGCGACCGCGCGGTGGAGGTGCTCACCCGGGCCGCGACGTGCCTGGAGGACATGGAGTCCTCGCGGGAGGCGGCGCAGGCGTGGTTCGACCTCGCCGAGGTGCTCGCCGAGACCGGCACGCGGGAGCCGCGGATGGCCGCCTACCGCCGCGCGCTGACCTGCGTCGGGGTCTGACCCCGGCGATCGCCGGCCGTACGGGCGAACCGTTCCGGGTGCCGCGGCGTCCGTGAATAATGCTGCGAGTCGCCTGAGATGGGGAGATGCCGGTGTTCGGTGTGGTCCGCCCGTGCAAGCACGTGCTGTGCGGGTCGCTGTTCCGGGACTGGATGGCGCACCTGTGCGGGCTGTGCCTGACGCTGCGGGCCGAGCACGGCCAGGCGGCGCGGCTCGTCACCAACTACGACGGGCTGCTCGTCTCGGTGCTGGTGGAGGCGCAGGCGCCGGAGCCGTCGCCGCGCCGCAAGGCCGGGCCCTGCGCGCTGCGCGGGATGAGGACCGCCGAGGTCGTGACCGCGAAGGCGCAGGGCGCGCGGCTGGCGGCGGCCGCGTCGCTGCTGCTGGCCGCCGGCAAGACCCGCGACCACGTCGCGGACGGCGACGGCGCGTACGCGCGCCGGCTGGTCGCCGCCGCGGCGGGCCGGGCCGCCGACCGCTGGGACGCGGCGGGCGCGCGGACGGGCGCCGCCGTCGGGTTCGACCCGTCGGTGCTGCGCGAGGCCGTCGCGCGGCAGGCCGTCCTGGAGGCCGAGCCGGGCCTGCGGCTGCTCGACCTCACCGAGCCCACCGAGACCGCCGTCGCCGCCGTGTTCGCGCACACCGCGGTCCTCGCCGGCAAGGAGGGCAACGCCGCGGCGCTGGCCGAGGCGGGCCGCTTCTTCGGCCGTCTCGCGCACCTGATCGACGCCGTCGAGGACGTCGTGGACGACCACGCCGCCGGCGCGTTCAACCCGCTGCTGGCCACCGGCACCACTCCCGCGCAGGCCCGCCGGTACGCCGACGACGCGCTGCACGGGCTGCGGCTCGCGCTGGCCGACCTGGAGATGGACAGGCCGAGGCTCGTCCGGGCGCTGCTCGACCGGGAGGTCCGCCGCTCGGTCGACCGGGTGTTCGCCGCCTACCCGCCGGGACCGGAGCAGCCGCCGCCGTACCGGCCCGGCCATTACCCGCCGCCCGGCGTCCCGCCCCGGCAGGGGTATCCGCCCCAGCACGGCGGAGGCTCCGGCGATGGGGGCGGCTGGATCCCGCCGCACGGCGGCGGGGGAGGAGGCGGCGCGAACTTCGGGCACCGGCCGCGGGGCCGGCGGCCGGGGTGGCCGATCCCGTGCTTCACCGGGACGGCGGTGTGCCTCACCTGCGGGGTATTCCAGCCCGACTGGAGCGAGCACCACGGCAAGGACTGCGGGGACCGCTGCTGGTGCACGCGGCACTGCGACGACTGCTGCGACGGATGCGACTGCTGCAGCGGGTGCGACGGCGACTGCTGCGACTGCGACTGCTGTGACTGCGACTGCTGTGGTTGCGATTGCTGAGGCAATTGATCGTCCGCTCTTGACCAAGCAAAAGCTTGGGTGGCAGTGTCGCGGACGTGGCGAGCCCGACCTTCGCGGACCTTCTGCTGGAACGGGCCGGTGACGGGCACCCCGGGCTCCGGTTCGAGGACGAGACCTGCGGCTGGGCGCAGGCCGTGGCGGCCGCCCGCACGCGCGCCGCGCTGCTCCGTGCGTGCCCCGGAGCCGCCCGGCCGCCCGCGGCACGTCGGGGTGCTGCTGGAGAACGTCCCCGAGTACGTTTTCTGGATCTTCGCGGCGGCGCTCGGCCGCGCCGCCGTCGTCGGGATCAACCCGACCCGGCGCGGCGCCGAACTGGCCGCCGACGTCCGGCACACCGACTGCGACCTGATCGTCACCGACACCGCCCACCTGCCGCTGCTGGACGCGCTCGGCGACGCGGTCCCGCCGGACCGGATCCTCGTCGTCGACTCCGCCCCGTACACCGCGTCGCTGCGCGAGGCGGAGGCCCGCGCGGACCGGCGCCATGTGCACGGCGACCCGGGCGCCCGGCCCGAGGACCGGCTGCTGCTCCTGTTCACCTCCGGGTCGACCGGCGCGCCGAAGGCGGTCGCCTGCGGGCAGGGACGGCTCGCCGCGATCGCGGTGCGGTCCGCGATGATGGGCATCGAGCGCCGCGCCCTGTGGGACCCGGCCGGCGGGGAGCCGGTGTGGGTGCGCCCGGGCCGCGCGCTGGCCTACGAGCCGCTGACCGCCGAGCACGCCGCGAAGCTGCGCGCGGAGTTCGCCGAGCACGGCCGCGATCACGCTTTGGGCACGCTCTGAGGGCCTTCCCCGACCCCGGACGTGCCATCGGCGCCGCGTCAGTACGCTAGAAGGGCCCTCATTCCCGCAGAGAGAACCCGGCCGCCCCATGAGAACCCTCACGACCCGCGGGCCCCTGCGCCGCCTCGGTCTCGTCGCCGTCCTCGCCGCCGCGCTCGGCGCGGTGACGGCCACCCCGGCGCTCGCGCACACCCAGCTGGTGAGCAGCACGCCCGGCAAGGGCGAGTCCGCCGCCGGCGTGACCGAGGTGAAGCTGGTCTTCAGCGACGAGATCAGCACCGCGAAGGTCGTCGTCAGGGACGCGCACGGCAAGGCCTTCCAGTCCGGCGCCGCCGAGCACGCGGGCACCACGGTCACGCAGCGGCTGACCGGCGCGCTGCCCGCCGGGTCGTACACGGTCGCCTACCGGGTGGTCGGCGCGGACGGGCACCCCGTCCAGGCCGACGGCCTCGCCTTCACCGCGACCGCCGCCGGCGGCGACGGGAGCACCGGGGAGCAGCCGCAGGCCGGGCCGACCAAGGGCGGCGTGGGCGCGGTCGACCAGACCGGCGCCGCCGCGACCAGCAACGAGCAGCCTCTCAAGATCGACCAGCAGCAGGCCGCCGAGTCCGACTCCGAGTCCGGGTCCGGGCTGGTGACGTGGGGCCTGATCGGCGCTGGCGTGCTGGTCGGCATCGGCATCGGCGTGGCCATCGTCTACCGGGCCAAGCGCAAGCACGGGGCGGTCGCGGCGAGTGAGTGAGGCATGTCGGTGATCGGGGGTCGGCCGTGGACGAGGCCGCCGGCGAACGGGGTTCGCGGTGAATGAGGGCGCCCTGCGGGTCGTGCGCGCCGCCGCCGTGGCGGTCGTCGCGGCGGCCGCCGCCCTGGTGGCGGCCCTCGTCCTCGGCGGGGCGGTGACCGAGCAGGTCATCCCCGGCATCGGGGACGCCGGCGCCGCCACCCGGTGGGGGCTGCCGGTGTCGCGGACGGCGATGGACCTGCTGTCCGCGCTGACCGTCGGCGCGCTCCTCGCCGGTGCCGCGCTGCTGCCCGTCGAGGGCGCGCGCGAGACCCCGAAGCTGTCCCGCGACTCGGTCGGCTACCTGCACGCGGCGTCGTGGCTCGCGGCCGGATGGGCCGCCGCCGCGGCGGCCACGCTGGTGTTCACCGTCGCCGACGTGCTCGGCCAGCCGGTCACCGAGGTCATCGGCGGCAACGAGCTGAGCAGCTACGTCGGCTCGCTGGAGCAGGGCACCGCGCTGATGATCGTGGTGCTGCTGGCCGTCGTGGTGGCGCTGCTCGCGCGCACCACGACCACCCCCGCCGCCGCGTTCGGGCTGCTGGCGATGGCCGGGATCGCGCTGCTGCCGCCGCCGCTCACCGGGCACTCCGCGTCGGCCGCCAACCACGAGGTCGCCGTGACCGGCGTGGCGCTGCACGTCGCCGCGATCGCGCCGTGGGTCGGCGGCCTCGCGGTCGTCGGCGCGCACGCGCTGCTCGGCCGGGACAAGCTGCCGATCATGGCCGAGCGGTTCAGCCGGATGGCGCTGTGGTGCTACGTCACCGTCGGCGCCAGCGGGATGGTCAACGTGATCTCCCGGCTGCCGAGCCCGTCGGAGCTGGTGACCACCGACTACGGGCGGCTCGCCCTCGGCAAGATCATCGCGTTCGCGGCGCTCGGCTGGTTCGGCTGGTGGCACCGCGAGCGGACGATCCCGGCGCTGCACGACCGCAAGCCCCGCGCGTTCGCCCGGCTCGCCGCCGTCGAGGCCGCCGTCATGGCCGCCACCATGGGCCTCGCCGTCGCGCTCGCCCGCACCGCGCCGCCGCCGGAGACCGGCACCGAGTCGGCGATCAAGACGCAGCTCGGCTTCGACATGCCGCCGCACATCAACCTCGAGCGGCTCGCGACGCTGTGGCACTTCGACCTGTTCTTCGGCGTCCTGGTCGTCGTGCTCGGCGGGCTGTACCTGGCCGGCGTCCTGCGGCTGCGGCGGCGCGGCGACTCCTGGCCGGCCGGACGCACCGCCTCCTGGTTCTTCGGCCTGCTGACGATCGTCATCGTCACCCAGACCGGCGTCGCCCGCTACGCGCCGATCCTGTTCAGCGTGCACATGGCGCAGCACATGGTGCTGAACATGCTCACGCCGATCTTCCTGGTCGTCGGCGCGCCGACGACGCTGGCGCTGCGCGCGCTCAAGCCCGCCCGGGTGCGCGGCGACCGCGGCCCCCGCGAGTGGCTCACCGCGATGCTGCACAGCCGGTTCGTCCGGTTCGTCGCCCATCCGGCGTTCGCCACGATCCTGTTCATGGGCAGCACGTTCGCGCTGTACTTCACGCCGCTGTTCGAGGACCTCATGCGGGACCACCTCGGGCACATCGCGATGATGGTGCACTTCCTGGCGTCCGGCTGCCTGTTCTTCTGGGTGCTGCTCGGCGTCGACCCGGCGCCGCGCCGGCTGCCGCACCCGATGCGGCTGCTGCTGCTGTTCGTCACCATGCCGTTCCACGCGTTCTTCGGCATCGCGCTGATGAGCCTGAACCAGGCGCTCGCGACCGGCTGGTACAACGCCGTCAACCCGCCGTGGGGCACCACGATCCTGCACGACCAGCACACCGCCGGGTCGATCGCGTGGGCGTTCGGCGAGGTGCCGACGTTCGTCGTCCTGCTGGTGATGGCGTTCCAGTGGTACGCCGACGACCAGCGCCAGGCCCGCCGGATGGACCGCAAGGCCGACCGCGCCGCCGAGCGCACCGCGCGCGGCGAGACGGGCGCCGAGGAGGACGAGCTCGCCGCCTACAACGCGCGCCTGGCCAAGCTCGCCGAGCGCGACCGGCTGGCGAGCGAGCCGGGGAGCAAGACCGCCCGGCAGCCGGAGTCGTGAACCCGGTGAACCGGTGACGCGGCGCCCGTCTCCCCCGCGCGGGGGAGACGGGCCGGTCGTGCGGGGGAGTGGGCCGCGCGGCCGTTCTGCCAGGATCGACGTGTGTCCGGTGTTCTGCATCCGCTGATCGAGCGGACGACCTGGCGGCGCTGGGCCCATCTGGTGGTGGGCGGCGCGCTGCTCATGCCGTACTGGTTCCTCGGCATGACCCTGGCCGGGCTGCTGCCCTTCGGCGGTCCCGCCGTCGGGGTGCTCGCGCTGCTGGTGTTCCCGGCGGCCGCCGCGTTCGTCACCGGGCTCGTCCCGTCGGTGCGGCTGCTGGAGAGCTCGCTGGCCAAGGAGCTGCTGCGGGGGCCGGCGGAGGCGCTCACGCCGGGGCCGGCGGAGACCTGGGAGAGCCGGACGCGGTCGGGCGCGTGGTTCGCCCTGCACCTGTTCGCGGGCGTGGTCGTCAGCGGGCTCAGCCTGGCCGTGCCGCCGATCGCCTTCGTGCTCATCATGGCGCCGCTGGTGAACTGGGACGAGCGGATCGCCGGCCGGCTGGGCCGGTCCGGGAGGTGGGTGGAGTGGGCGGCGCCGCCGGCCGGGATCGCCGGGGTCGCGGTGCTGCTCGTGCTGATCGTCGCGGGGGGCGTCCTGCTGGCGCGGCTGGCGCCGCGGTTCCTCGGCCCGACCGCCGCGGAGCGGCTCGCGGACCTGGAGGCGCGGGCCGTCCGGCTCGCCGAGCGCAACCGGCTGGCGCGCGAGCTGCACGACTCGGTGGGGCACGCGCTCAGCGTGGTGACGCTGCAGGCGGGCGCGGCCGGGCGCGTCCTCGACACCGACCCGGAGTTCGCGCGGGAGGCGCTCGGCGCGATCGAGGAGTCGGCGCGCGCCGCGCTGGAGGACCTGGACCACGTGCTCGGGCTGCTGCGCGAGGACCGGGCGCGGCCGGCGCCGCAGCCCACGCTGAAGGACCTCGGCCGCGTGCTGGAGCAGACGAGGCTCGCCGGGGTGCGGCTGGACGCGGAGGTGGACCCGCAGGTCGAGCACGTGCCCGCGGCGGTCTCCCGGGAGGCGTACCGGATCGTCCAGGAGGGGCTGACGAACGCGCTGCGGCACGCGGGGAAGGTGCCGGTGCGGTTGCGCCTCGGCGTGGCGGGGGACCGGCTGGAGATGGAGATGAGCAACCCGCTGGGGGCGCGCGGCGCCGGGTCGGGGCACGGCGGCGGGCGCGGGCTCGGCGGCATCCGCGAGCGCGTCACCGTGCTGCGGGGCGAGATGACCGCCGGGCCGGACGGCGACCGCTGGCGCGTGCACGTGTCGCTGCCGCTCGGCCGCGTCCCCTGACCGGGCGCGGGTGTTCCATGAGAGGGCGGTGCTTCGTGAGAGGGTCCGGGACATGACGATCAAGGTGCTGCTGGTCGACGACGAGCGGCTGATCCGGGCGGGGCTGGCGGCGATCATCAACGCCGAGGAGGACCTGGCCGTGGTCGGCGAGGCGTCCGACGGCGCGGAGGTGCCGGACGCGGTGGCGCGGCTGCGCCCGGACGTGATCCTGATGGACGTGCGGATGCCGCGGCTGGACGGGATCCAGGCGACCCGCCACATCCTGGACACCGTCCGCGAGCCCCCGAAGATCATCGTGGTGACGACGTTCGAGAACGACGAGTACGTCTACGACGCGCTGAAGGCGGGCGCGAACGGGTTCCTGCTGAAGCGGACGCGTCCGGAGGAGATCCTGCAGGCGGTCCGGATGGTCGCGCACGGCGACACCCTGCTGTTCCCGGCCGCGATCCGCGAGCTGGCGGCCCGGCACGGGCCGGCGCCGGCCGGCGGGCGGGCGGCGCGCTGGCACGGCGAGCTGACCGAGCGGGAGGCGGACGTGCTGCGCCTGGTGGCGAAGGGGCACTCCAACGCGGAGATCGCCGGGGAGCTGTTCGTGAGCCCGCAGACGGTGAAGACGCACGTCGGGAACATCCTCGCCAAGCTCCAGGCGCGGGACCGGACGCAGGCCGTCATCCTCGCCTACGAGACGGGCTTCATCACCCCGGGCTGACCGGCCGCCGCGGACGCGGCCTGAAGAGGCTCGTGGGCGCGGGGCGCACGGGTCCGCTGGTCCGCGTGGAACGCCACGTCTCCTAGAGTGGGTGTGCGAACGAGATTCTAGAACAAGCCTCTGGAAAGGACGGCGATGGGCGCGACGTCATCCGAGACCACCCCGCACTGGTTCGCCGGTGTGCCGCACTCGCTCGACTACCCGGACGTCCCGGTCGGCGCGATCCTCGCGGGCGCCGCGCGGCGCTGGGGCGACCGGACGGCCCTGCACCACGCCGGACGCGACCTGTCCTTCACCGGGCTGGCGCGCGCGTCGGCCCGGTTCGCGCACGGCCTCATCGCGCGCGGCATCGGCCGCGGCGACGTCGTCGCACTGCACCTGCCGAACGTCCCGCAGTTCGCGATCGCCTACTACGGGACGCTGCTGGCGGGCGCGACGTTCTCCCCGTGCAACCCGCTGCTGCCGCCCGGCGAGCTGGCCTTCCAGCTCGCCGACTGCGGCGCGGCCGCCGTCGTCACCCTCGACCTGCTCGCCGGGCCGGTCGCGCAGGCCCTCGGCGACACGAAGGTCCGCACGGTCGTCGTCGCGGGCTCGGGCGGCGCCCCGGCGGACGTGGCGGGGCTGTGCGACGGCGCGTTCGCGGGCTGCGGCGTCGCGTTCGAGAAGGTCGGCGCGGGGCAACCGGAGGAGTTCCCCGAGGTCGAGATCGACGTCCGCGGCGACCTCGCGCACATCGCCTACACCGGCGGGACGACCGGCCGCTCGAAGGGCGTCATGCTCCCGCACCGCAACGTCGTGGTGAATACGCTGCAGTTCGCCTGCTCGGCCACCGGCTCGGTGCCGGAGCTCGACGGCCACGGCGGGCTGACGATCCGCGCGGCCGGCCCGGAGGGGGAGTACCCGACGCCGCTCGGCGAGGGCGTCATCGTCAGCGTCGCGCCCTGGTTCCACGCGATGGGCACGGTCGGCTACCTCAACTCCCAGTTCATGACGGGGACGACGATCGTCAGCCACCCGCGCCTGGACGTCCCGGCGTTCCTGGCCGACATGGAGCGGTTCCGCGCGACCGCGCTCGGCGGCGCGCCCGCGATGTTCTCCGCGCTGCTGGCCGACCCGTCGTTCGCCGGCCGCGACCTGTCGTCGGTGCGGGGCGTCCGGTCGGGCGCCGCGCCGCTGTCGCACGAGATGATCGCCCGGCTGCACGCGGCGTTCCCGGACGCGGTGGTCGTCGAGGCGTACGGGCTCAGCGAGGTGACGATGGGCGCGACCGCGAACCCGTCGCACCGGTCGGGCGTGCGCAGGACCGGCACGGTCGGGGTGCCGGTCCCGGACGTCCGGGTCAAGATCGTCGCGGCGGACGCCCCCGCGGTGGACGAGTCGACCCCCGCGCTGCCGCCGGGCGCGGAGGGCGAGGTGTGCGTGCACGGCCCGCAGGTCATGGCCGGCTACCTGAACCGCCCGGAGGAGACCGCGGCGGTGCTGAGCGCGGACGGCTGGCTGCGCACGGGCGACGTCGGCGTGCTCGACGAGGACGGCTACCTGTCCATCGTCGACCGCAAGAAGGACATGCTCCTCTACAACGGCTACAACGTGTACCCGCGCGAGCTGGAGGAGAAGCTGCTCGCCCACCCCGCCGTCGCGGGCGCGGCCGTGGTCGGGCGCCCCGACCCGAAGGCGGGGGAGCTGCCGACCGCGTTCGTCGTCCGCTCCGGCGAGGTGACCGGGGACGAGCTCCTGGCGCACGTCAACGCCGCCGTCGTGCACTACAAGAAGCTGCGCGAGGTCCGCTTCGTCGACGAGATCCCGGTCTCGGCCGCCGGCAAGGTCCTGAAGCGGGAGCTGCGCGAGTCGCTGTGACGGCCGCTCAGCGCAGCGACGCGGCGAGCTCCAGCACCCGCGCCGCGTCGCCGCGCGGGCTGACCAGCAGGTCGGTCGCGCCGGCGTCGGCGAAGCGGCGCAGCTCCCGCTCCACCGCCGCCTCGTCGCCCGCGACGACCGTCTCGTGCACGCCGGACAGCCCCTGCCGGTCGAGGATCGCCCGGTAGCCGGGGAACGCCGACGCGGCGGAGTACTGCTCGGCCAGCTCCCGGCGGGCGCCGTCGGGGTCGGTGGTCAGCGCGACGACGACGCCCGCCAGCACGCGCGGCGCGGGGCGTCCGGCGGCCGCGGCGGCCCGGGTGATCGACGGCACGATGTGGTCGGCGATCGTGGCGGCGCCGGTCCAGGTCGTCACGCTCCCGTCGGCGAGCTCGCCGGCGATCCGGAGCATCGCCGGGCCGAGCGCGGAGACGATCACCGGCGGCGGGACGGCGCCGGGCGCGTCCACCGTCCCGACCGCGGTGAGCGTCTCGCCGCGGTACTCGACGTCCTCGCCGCGCAGCAGCGGGCGCAGCGCCGACAGGTACTCGCGGACGTGCCGCGCGGGCCGCTCGTAGGGGATGCCGTGCCCGTCCTCGATGACCGGCGGGTGGCTCGGCCCGATGCCGAGCGTGAAGCGCCCGCCGGCCATCGCCTGGGCGGTGAGGGCCTGGCTCGCCAGGGCGAGGGGGTGCCGGGGCCAGGTGGGCAGGATCGCGGTGCCGACCTCCAGGCCGGGCGTCTCCCGGCCGGCGAGCGCGGCGGCCATGAGGGCGTCCCAGGACGGGACATGGCCGAAGAAGAGGCTGTCGAGCCCGGCGTCGCGCGCCAGCCGGGCCTGGGCGACGACGTCGCCCAGCGGTGCCCCGGCGGCGAGGGCGAACATTCCGACGCGCATGCACTGCTCCTAACATGAACATGATGTTCCGCTTCTGCTTACGGGGACAGAGTAACCTGAACCGGCAGTTCCGCATGACCGGAGGAGGAGACGGTGCGAGCCGACGCCCGCCGCAACCGCGAGCGCATCGTCGCGTCCGCGCTGGAGCTGTTCGCCGCGCGCGGGTGCGCCGTCGGCATGGACGACATCGCGCGCGAGGCCGGCCTCGGCGTGGGCACGCTGTACCGGCACTTCCCCGACCGGCGCGCCCTCGTCGAGGAGATCGCCGTGTCCGCGCTGCTGCGGTTCCGCGACCGGATCGCCGAGCTGCGCGAGGGAGGCGTCCCGGCCGGGGAGGCGCTGGCGCTGGCCGTCGAGCACTGCGCCGGCGAGCCGTTCGCGCTGATCAAGTCCCTCGCGGGGGACGGGCCCGCGCCGGCCGGGCGGCTGGAGGTCCAGGCGGAGGTCGACGCCCTGCTCGCGAAGCTCGCCGCGGAGGCGCAGGCCGAGGGCGCGGTCCGGCGCGACATCGGCCCGGCGGAGGTGATCGAGATCGTCAGCCTGGCCGTGTGCCGCCCCGGCGTCCGCGCGGGCGACCCCGTCATCCGGGTGATGCTGGACGGGCTGCGTGCCCGTGCGTGATCAGAGGTCAGCAGCGCGAACCGCGGGACGAGGACGCAGTACACGAACACCATCGCGGGCAGCACGGCCCCGGCCAGGTAGAGCGCGAAGGTGAGCGGCACCCCGGCCGCCAGCTGCCGGGCGCCGAGGCGGAACACCTCCGGATGCATCGCCAGGTACTGCACCGTCGCCTCGATGGCGAAGACGGCCAGGATCACCTTCGTGTCGCCGCGCCGGTCGGACGAGACGAGGTTGAGCGACCTCGCCGGGTAACGGCGCAGGAAGTAGGTCAAGGCCGCCTCCGGAGGTGCGGCGCGGTCGTCCGCGCGCTTTGTAGCGGGCTCGTGCTAACTAACATAACACGGACGTGCTAAAAAGTGCCCGCCCGATTCTCAATCACCGCTTACACCTCATTTACCTGCGAGTAGCTACAAAAGAGACGACAGATACAGAAGGCGACGATCGGGGGATCATGGACGCTTCGACCCTGTCCGAACTGCGCAAGCCCCGCAGCTACCCGGCCGTCTCGGTGCTGATGCCGACGCACCGGTCCGCGCCCGGCAACCGGCAGGACCCGATCCGGCTCCGCAACCTGCTCGCCGAGGCCCGCCGCCGGCTGCACGACGACGTCCGGGTCACCGGCGGCACCGCCGACCACGTCGTGCACGCGCTGGAGCGGGCCGCCGCCGAGATCGACCTGCGGCACGCCTCCGACGGTCTGGTCCTGTTCGCGGCACCGGACGGCGAGCACCACGCGTTCGCCATCTCCCAGCCGGTGGACGAGCGCGTCGTCGTCGACACCGGGTTCGCCACCCGCGACCTCGTCGCCGCCTACACCCGCTCGCCCCGCTACTGGCTGCTGACGCTGTCGGACCAGCGCACCCGGCTGTGGAGCGGGCAGGGCGAGGAACTGGCCGAGCACACCCGCGACGGGTTCCCCATCGTCCCCGAGCCCGCCGACGAGATCGGCGCGGGCCGGATGGCGCGGCGCGGCGCCCGCGACGTCGAGGACGAGCCGCACCGCCGCGCCGCCCGCGGCGTCGCCGCGGCCCTCGAGCACGTCCTCGCCCGCGACCGGCGACCCGTCATCGTCGCCGGCGTCACCCGCCACCAGGCCTTCTTCGACGAGGCCGCCGGCTCCCGCATCGGCGTCGCCGGGCGCGTCGACGGCAGCTACGAGGGCGCCGCGCCGAGCGCCCTCATCGAGGCCGCCCGTCCCGCCCTGCACGCCTACGAGGACCTCCGCGAGGTCGGCGTGCTCGCCGAGCTGGAGGCGGCGCGCAGCATCCAGCGCTACGCCGGCGGCCTCCTCGAGGTCGCCCGGCTCGTCGAGGAGGGCCGCGGCGAGCACCTGGTCGTCGAGCGCGGCTACTACGCGCCCGCCGTCCGGACCGACGGCGAACTCGTCCCCGTCGACGGCATGCCGGGCGTCCTCAAGGGCGCGGACGTCGTCGACGACGTCGTGGACGACGTCATCGAGACCGCCCTGGAGTACGGCGGCGAGGTGACGTTCGTGTCCGACGGCTTCCTGGTCGACCACGGGCGCATCGCGCTGGTCACCCGCTACTGATCGCAGGACGGGTCGTGCCAGGCGACCCAGCGGATCGTCGACGACGTGGTCGCGTGGGGCAGCCGGCCCGCCGGATGCCCTGGCCACGACGCGTCCGGGGACGTCCCGGCCGGTGTCTGCACCAGGACGGTGCAGACGCCGGGCGCCGGCCGCTCGCGGCGCACGTCGATGCGGCCGATGCGCGTCCACCAGACCGGATGGATGAGCATGGTCCGCACCTCCCAGCCCACCGACGCGTCCGCGACGACGCCGCCCCTCGGCGCGCCGGGCAGCGGCGGCGCGGGACGCACCCGGCCGGGATGCGCGCCGAACAGGAAGACGAGCGCGGCCAGGTTCGTCGCCGCCAGGCCGCAGGCCGCCACCGCCGCGCCCGCCCTGGGGACACGGCCCAGCACGAGGAACCCGCACAGCAGCCCGAGCGCGGCGAGCGAGGCGGCCGTCAGATGCAGCGCGCCGCGGTCGCCCGTCAGGAACGAGGTCTCCGGGAAGTCGAACCCGATGAACGTGTAGGTGCGCAGCCGGTCGCCCGCGTAGAGACGCACCCACGCGCAGGTCGCCTGCACTGCGCAGGCCATCCCCGGGGTCAAGAGCGCGCTGCTGGAGGCGCCCGACAAGCGGTCCGGGTACGACAGGACCGCGTTGAACTGCGACGACTTCGCCGACCTACGCTGACCGGGCCCCTCTCTGTGGGGGGACGACCCCCCACACCCCCGGCAAAAGCCGGCTGACCGTCGACCTCCGCTCCGCTGCGCTCCGCTCCGGTCGCCGGTCAGCCCTTCGTGAGCCAGCGGGTCGCGACGTCGCCGAGCACCGACCGGACCGCCAGGATCGCGATGCCGAGCATCAGCACCGGCCCGACGACCCAGTGCTCGACCTTGCCGTTCGTGCGGGGGATCAGCGGCATCTCGATCCGCCAGGGCAGCGGCCAGAACACCGGGCAGCCGCGCGGCGTCAGGCAGTCCCCGGCCACGTGCGCGAGGCAGCCGAGGGTGACCGCGAACCCGACGAAGCTCATGTCGATCTTGTGCATCAGCCAGACGGCGATCAGCGCCAGCGCGCAGTCGGCCAGCGCGGACTGCGGCTCGCGGCCCTCGAAGTCGAGGCCGACGCCGCGCAGCCCCAGTCCGACGATCATGAACAGGCAGGCCCACCACGCGTACACGTAGTGGGTGGCGAGGGTGTCCATCGCCCAGCCGATGAGGACCGCGAACAGGATCGAGTGGGTGGCGTGCCGGTGGCCGCCCGACAGCTTCCCGATCCACTTGCACATGTGGTGGGTGATGGGCCCGTAGGTGTTGGCGATGCGCCCGTTGTGGTGGTCGATGTCGGGCAGGATCGCCGCGCCGGCGCACACCACCGCGCCCGCCGCGATCTGCTCGGGCGACAGCGACACCGCGAAGTCGCCGAGCAGCTTCTCCTGGCCGAGCACGGGCACCGCGGCCAGCCATGCCAGCGCGCCGCTGAGCGCGTGCGTCTTCCCCATCATGGGCAGTCCCCCGCTTTCCGCACACCGTCCGCCGCCCGGTTCAGGGCGGGACTCTAGCCCGCTACTGATCGTTTTCAGCGGCGGCGCGCCGAAGCGGATGCCACGTCCCTTTGATGCGGAACGCGGTGCGCCGGTTCCGCGCTCAGCCGGGGAGCCCGTCGTGGCGGGCGCGGGCGGCGACGACCGCCTCGACGTGCTCCTCCGCCCAGTCGGTGATCGCCTGGATCGGCCTGCCGAGCGACAGGCCGAGCGGGGTCAGCGCGTACTCGACGCGGGGCGGGACCTCGGCGAAGACGTGCCGGGTGAGCAGGCCGTCGCGTTCCATCGTCCGCAGCGTCTGGGTGAGGACCTTCGGGGTGACGCCGCCGATCCGGCGGCGGAGCTCGGTGAAGCGGCGCGGCCCGCCGGCGAGGCTCAGCACGACCAGCACCGACCACTTGTCGCCGATCCGGTCGAGGATGAGCCGGGTCGGGCAGTCCGGATCGAACGCGTCGCCTCTCATGGTTTCCAAAGGGTACCAATGGCACGTTGAAGTAACCAGTATCCGATGGATACCTTCACGGAGTCCGAAAGGACGGTCGGGAACGACCCAGTGCGGGAAGTGAGGACGGTATGAAGATCCTGCTGATCGGCGCCACCGGGATGATCGGGCGGCGGATCGCCGCCGAGGCGCGCGGACGCGGCCACGAGGTCACCGGCGTGACCCGCAGCGGCGGTGAGGGCACGCGGAAGGCCGACGCGGCCGACGCCGCCGCCGTCGCCGACCTCGCGCGGGGCCACGACGCGGTGGTGGTGGCGATCTCGCCGCCCCGCGACGGGTCCGACCCCGAGGGGCCGGTGCTGGAGGCGGGCCGCGCCGTGCTGGACGCGGTGCGCCGGGCCGGGGTCCGGCGGCTGGTGGTGGTCGGCGGCGCGGGCAGCCTGGAGGTCGCGCCGGGCGTCCGGCACGTCGACGAACCCGGCTTCGTCGAGGCGTACAAGCCCGAGGCGCTGGCCCACGCCGCCCTGCTCGACGCCGTCCGCGCCGAGGCGGCCGACCTCGACTGGACCTACGTCTCACCCGCGGCGGTGATCGGGCCGGGCGAGCGGACCGGGGTCTTCCGCCTCGGCGGCGACCGGCTGCTCCGCGACGCCGCCGGCGACAGCCGCATCAGCGCCGAGGACTACGCCGTCGCGCTCGTCGACGAACTGGAGAAGAACGAGGCGGTCCGCCGCCGCATCACCGTCGCGTACTGAGGACCGGCGCGGAACGGGAGGGGTCAGCGCCTCCGCGCGGAGACCTCGATCAGGCGCCAGGCGCCGGACTCCTCGCCCGGCGCGTACGGGGAGTCCAGCCGCTTCGCGAGCACTCCGGGCAGGCCCTGTTCGGCCGCCGTCTCCCGCACCGCGTCGCCGTCGCCCGGGTACCACGGCGCCGTCTGCCAGGCGGGGCCCGACAGGTCCAGCTCGTCCAGCCTGGCGCGGCGCTCCCGGTACGGGACGTCCAGCAGCGGCCGGCCGTCCAGATGCGGCACATCGAAGATCATGTAGGTCTCGCGGCCGTCCAGCACGGTCAGCTCGCCGTCCAGCACCGCCGGGCGCGCGCCGAGCCGGCCGCCGAGCCGCGAGCCGAGCCCGGCGGGGCCGTCCACCGGGCGGCCCCGGCCGTCGGTGAACCGCGTCCGGCCGCCCTCCACGTACGCCATCAGCCGCCGGCCGCCCCACGCGAACTCGAACCCCCACGCGTCCTGGTCGCGCGGCAGCCGGGCCCTGCGCACCGGCAGCATCGGCCGCAGCGCCTCCGGCAGCGGCTCGGCCTCCGGGTCCGCCGGCGGGTCCATCCGGTGGATCATCCAGTTCTTGCCGCCCGTCCTGAACAGCACGTACCGGCCCGACACCCGCGAGCCGTGGATGACGACCTTCACCTCGTGCTCGGACCACTTCTCCGTCTCGTACGTCCCGCGGTCCCAGACCGTCACCGTGCCGCCGCCGTACTCGTCCCGCGGGATGTCGCCCTCGAACGTCGCGTACTCCAGCGGATGGTCCTCGGTGTGGACCGCCAGGTGATTGGTCTCCGGGCTCCACGGCAGGCCCTTCGGCACCGCCCAGGAGACCAGCACGCCGTCCCGCTCGAACCGCAGATCCCAGTGCAGGCTGGAGGCGTGGTGCTCCTGGACGACGAACGTGTCGTCGTCGCCGTGCGGGAGCGCCTTGTCCGCCGGGACGGGCTCGGGCGTCTTCCGGGGGTCGCGCCTGCCGCGGTACTCGGCGAGCCGGTCGCCCTTCCGCGGCTCCTTCGTGCCCTTCTTCTCCGTCACGCCCGCCACATACCCGCGATCAGCGGATGAAGACGGCCCCGCTAGCGGATGAAGACGGCATAGTCGGCGAGGTCGCCGGTCAGCTGCGGCGGCAGCGCCGCCACCGCCGACATCTCCTCGGCGGACACGAACCCGCCGGTCTCCGCCCGCACCCGCTCGATCCTCGCCGCCAGCTCCGCGGTGATGCCGGGCAGCAGCGTCAGCGCCTCCGCCGGCGCGTGGTTGACGTCGATCAGCCCGCCGTCCTTGTACTGGCGCGGCAGGTCGGGGCGGCCGATCCGGAGCTCCTTGGCGAGGCCCGGGTCGCTCGCCGCCAGCTCCCGCGCCTTCTCGCGCAGCAGCCGCTGCCGCCGGACCCGCTCCACGACGGCGTCGTTGTCGATGCCCGCCAGCCCGTGCGGGTCGAACACCCGGCGCCGGATGAGGAACGCGTGCCCGCAGCCCACCACCGCGAGCAGGGACATCAGCACCCCCACGGCCTGCTGCGCGCCGTCCTGCTTGCCGATGTCCGGCAGCAGGTACAGCATCAGCGCGAAGATGCCGATGTAGACCGCCGACGACACCAGCAGGTGCGCGCTGCGCCGCCACAGCGCCGCCGCCGCGAACGTGAACGGCGTCGCGTACCCGAGCGTCAGGAACGGCAGCGCCGCCCACGTCACGCTCAGCGCGGCCCGCCCGGGAGGCATGCTGTCGGACGGGACCCTCGGCTCGTACGGCGCTGGAGCGTTCATCTGGCGGATTCTCCCGGCCGGGTCGCGGGCTGAACGGGACGCTAGGTCGACGAAGGGGTCACGGGAGGGTGAGGATTTCGTGGCCGTCCTCGGTCACCAGCAGCGTGTGCTCGAACTGCGCGGTGCGCCTGCGGTCCTTGGTGACCACGGTCCATCCGTCGTCCCAGATGTCGTAGTCGTAGGTGCCGAGGGTCAGCATCGGCTCGACGGTGAACGTCATGCCCGGCTCGATGACCGTCGTGGCGTTCGGGTCGTCGTAGTGCGGGACGACCAGGCCCGAGTGGAACGTGGTGCCGATGCCGTGCCCGGTGAAGTCGCGGACGACGCCGTACCCGAACCGCTTGGCGTAGGACTCGATGACCCGCCCGATCACGTTCAGCGCCCGCCCCGGCTTGACCGCCTTGATGCCCCGCATCGTCGCCTCGCGGGTGCGCTCCACCAGCAGCCGCGACTCCTCGTCCACGTCGCCGCACAGGAACGTCGCGTCGGTGTCGCCGTGCACGCCGTCGATGTACGCGGTGATGTCGACGTTGATGATGTCGCCGTCGCGCAGCACGGTGTCGTCGGGGATGCCGTGGCAGATGACCTCGTTGATCGAGGTGCACAGCGACTTCGGGAAGCCGCGGTAGCCGAGGGTGGACGGGTAGGCGCCGTGGTCGAGCATGAACTCGTGGCCGATGCGGTCCAGCTCGTCGGTGGTGACGCCGGGCCGGACGTGCTTGCCGACCTCCTCCAGCGCCTGCGCGGCGATCCTGCCCGCGACCCGCATCCGCTCGATGATCTCGGGTGTCTTGACGTCCGGCTCGCCGGTCTTCGGCCGCTTCTTCCCGACGTACTCCGGGCGCGGGATCTGCGCCGGGACCTTGCGCATGGGGGAGACGTTGCCGGGACGGAGAAGCTGGGTCGTCATAGTGATGGAGTGTAGTCAGCGGGATCCGGGCAACGAATCCCGCCGAGCGTCGGATCGGAAGGAGCGCCGATGGCCGGTGACGACGGTGACTGGTGGTTCTGCCTGAAGCACATGAAGGTCGAGCACGGGGCCGGCTGCCCCAGCAAGGACCGGATGGGCCCGTACCCGACCGAGAGCGCCGCCGCGGGCGCGCTGGCGCTGGCCCGCGAGCGCAACGAGGCCTGGCGCAAGGACGACGGCGAGGACCAGTAGTGGATTGGTAGGGCGCTAGTCCACCGTCGGGCCGGTCACCGCCTCCAGCAGCCGGGCGAGACGGGATCGCAGGCCGCGGGCGCCGCGCGCGGGCTCCTCGCCCGCCGCGGCGCTCACCAGGTGCTGCGCGCCGTCGAACGACAGCAGCGCCTCCTCCGCCGGGACGGTCAGCGCCTCGTGCGCCAGCCCCTCCAGCTCGCGGTCGCCGCCGTCCAGGGCGAGGATCGTGGCGCCGACGCGGCGCGCGTCGTCGACCCGCTCGAGCAGCGGGACGGGCGCCTCGTCCTCGGCGACGACGAACAGCGTCTCGCCGCGGCGCGCCTCCTCCAGCCGGGACAGCCCGATGCTCAGGTGCGGGGGCGCGTCCGGCGGCGGCGACCAGCGCACCAGCGTGGGCGCGAGGCCCGGGGCGTCGCCGAGCCGCGACTCGTCGTCCAGGTGCGCGGCGAGGTGCCACGGGTCGCCGCCGGGCGTGCCGACCAGCAGCAGCCCGCCGGGGGTGCGGGAGGTGACCCGCAGGGCGCGGCCGAAGTCCCGGGTGCGCTCCAGCCAGCCGGTGGCGGACAGCACCTCGCGCAACATCACGATCTGCTCGGCGTCCACGGCACCATGGTGCCGCACGGGGCGCGGGCGGCACGCCGGTTTCGCGCGAGCCGGGAGGGCGCCGCGAAGCGGCCGCAGGGCCGCCTGGCAGACTCGGCCGCATGACTGAGCAGCAGCAGAAGACTCCCTACGACCTCCCCGACGTGAGCGGCCTCACCATCGGCATCCTCGGCGGCACCGGGGACCAGGGCAAGGGCCTCGCGCGCCGGTTCGCGCTGGCGGGCCACCGCGTGGTCATCGGCTCGCGCAAGGCGGAGCGGGCGCAGCAGGCCGCCGACGACCTGGGCGCGGACCTGCCCGTGTCGGGCGCGGAGAACGAGGCCGCCGCGAGCGGCGCGGACGTGGTGGTCGTCGCGGTGCCGTGGGACGGCCACAAGGCGCTGCTGGAGTCGCTGCGCGAGGTGCTCGCCGGCAAGATCGTCGTGGACTGCGTCAACCCGCTCGGCTTCGAGAAGGGCAAGGGCGCGTTCGCGCTCCCGGTCGAGGAGGGCAGCGCCGCCGAGCAGGCCGCGTCCGTGCTGGCGGAGAGCCGGGTCGTCGCCGCGTTCCACCACGTGTCCGCCAAGCTGCTGCTGGACCCCGAGGTGGACGAGATGGAGCTGGACGTCCTCGTCCTCGGCAACGACCGCGAGGCGACGGACCTGGTGCAGGCGCTCGCCGGGCGCATCCCCGGCATGCGCGGCGTCTACGGCGGACGGCTGCACAACGCGGGGCAGGTCGAGGCGTTCACCGCGAACCTCATCTCGATGAACCGCCGCTACAAGGCCCACGCGGGCCTGCGCATCACCGACGTGTGACGGCCGCCGGCGCCGTTCGCCCGGGCTCGTTCCCGCCGACGGGGGCGAGCCCGTCGCGTTGAGCTGCCGTCTCGACATTTCCGGCCAACGACGGAACGAAATCTTGGAGACATCCGACCAGGCGGCGCGCGGCCCGCGCGGTTAGCGTGCGGGTGGGGGGACGCGTTCAGGTTCGGCGGGCGGACGGGGTGAAGGGCTGTGCTCGCCTACATAACGCGGCGCTTTCTCAGCGCCGCCGTCATGCTGCTGCTGGTCACGCTGGTGACGTTCGGCACGTTCTTCTGGCTGCCGAAGCTGGCGGGGCAGACCACCGACCAGATCGCCGCGTCGTACGCGGGACGGGCCTCGACGGTCGAGGCGATCGAGGCGACGAAACAGCGGCTCGGCCTCGACCAGCCGGTCCTCGTCCAGTACTGGCACTACCTGAAGGCGATCGCGGTCGGCCGGGACTACGACGCGGGCCCGGTCACCGACCACTGCCCGGCGCCGTGCCTGGGCTACTCGTTCCGCAGCAGCCAGCCGGTACTGGGGACGCTCCTCGACCGGGCGCCCGCGACCGCGTCGCTGGCGGCGGGCGCCGCTCTCCTGTGGCTCACCGGCGGCATCCTCACCGGTGTGGTGTCGGCGCTGCGCAAGGGGTCGCTGTGGGACCGCGCGACCATGATCATCGCGTTGAGCGGGGTGTCGCTGCCGATCTACTTCACCGGCCTGGTCTCGCTCGCCCTGTTCTCCTACACCTGGCGGGTCCTGCCCGGCGGCGGCAGCTACCGGCCGCTCACCGACGACCCGGGGATGTGGTTCCGGTCGCTGGTGCTCCCTTGGGTGACGCTGGCGTTCCTCTACGCGGCCATGTACGCGCGGCTCACCAGGGCGGGGATGCTCGAGATGATGAACGAGGACTTCGTCCGCACCGCCCGCGTGAAGGGGCTGCCGGAGGCGGTCGTCGTCACCAAGCACGCGCTGCGGGCGTGCATGACGCCGATCGTCACCGTGTTCGGCCTCGACCTCGGCCTCCTGCTGGGCGGCGCGGTGCTGACCGAGAACACCTTCAGCATTCCCGGCCTGGGCGAGCTCGCGATCACTTCCATCCAGAGCGGCGACCTGCCGATGGTGCTGGGCGTCACGCTGCTCACCGCGGTCTCGGTGGTGCTCTTCAACCTGGTCGTCGACCTGCTCTACGCCGTCATCGACCCGCGGGTGCGGCTCGGCTGAACGGGATGGGGCGTGGCGCGTTCCGGCCAGGAAGGCGACAATGGCGGGAGCGGTAGCCGACCGCGGCGCGTCCAAGTGCTGACGTTGGGGCATGGACGAGACGGGCGGGCGCGGCGCGCGGCGGCGCTCACCGTGGGCCTTGTGGCGGCGAACCCGCCGCGCCGGCTCCGGCGCCGCCTATGATCGGCATGCGACAGGGCAGGTGAAGATGAGGCAGAACCGGTCCGCGGACCCGTGGAGCACGTTCCTGGCCCCTCCGGGGCGGGCCGCCGGGTCCGGGGTGCCGGCCGCGCCGGACGCCCCGGGGGCGCCGCACGCGCGCGGCGACGCGGGCGAGGCGAGCACGGCGAGCCAGGGGAGCGAAGCCCTCGGCGACGTCTACGGCCGGGTGCTCGACCAGCTGCGGTCCGCGGACGGGCCGCTGTCGCTGGCGGAGATCCGGCACGCGACCGGGCTCGGGCTGCTGGAGGTGGCGGGCGCGGTGGAGCGGCTGCGCGACCGGGGGCTGGTCTCGATCGAGCGGGAGATCGACGAGGTCGTCCGGCTGATCGGGCGGTGATCGGGACCGGATGGTCGGATACCTCGTCGCGGTCTCGCTGAGCTGCCTGGTCGGCGTCGCCGAGCTGGTCAGCCGGTACCGGGACCGTCCCACCACGCTGGTCCGGGTGCCGAGCACCTGGGCGTACGTGCTGATCAACGGGGGAGCGGGCGCCGGGTCGCTGCTGCTCCTGCACACCTTCGGCTGGCGGTTCGGGGTGGCGTCGGCGGACATGGCCTCGGCGACGCAGGTGCTCGTCGCGAGCCTCGGCTCGATGATGGTGTTCCGCAGCGCGGTCTTCACCGTCCGGGTGGGGGACGAGGACGTCGCGGTCGGGCCGAGCACGCTGCTGACCTCGCTGCTGGCCGCCGCGGACCGGGGCGTCGACCGGATGCAGGCCAAGACCCGCGCGCAGGAGGCGGGCGAGATCATGCGCGGCGTCTCGTTCGCCAAGTCGCGGCTGGCGCTGCCGGCCTACTGCCTCGCGCTGCTGCAGAACGTCCCCGCCGACGACCAGGCGGACCTGCGCACCGCGGTGGACGCGCTCGCCGGCAGCGAGATGACCGACGGGCAGATGGCGCTCAACCTGGGGCTGCTGCTGATGAACGTGGCGGGCCCGGACGTGCTGCGCTCGGCCGTCGACACGCTGCGGGACGAGATCATGGCGGACGTGCCGCCGCGCGTCCCGGCGCAGCGCGACGGGCAGGCGCGGGCGGGCGGCGACGGCGAGCCGCACGCGGAGATGGCCCGCTCGAACCCGGACCGGTGACCCTGCAGGTGACGCGGGACGCCCGTGCGGCCGCGCCGGGCGAGACGCGGCCGCACGGGCGGCGCCCCGCCACCGGGGCGGGCCGGTGACGGGGCCGGGAGTGGTCGGGCGGGCGCCGTCGCCCGTCAGCCGCGGGGACGGATGACGGCGCCGGGGCCGGTCACTTGTAGGAGTGCTCGGGCGCCGGGTAGACGCCGCTGACGACCTCTTCGGCGTAGCTGCGGGCCGCGTCGCCGAGGACGGTGCCGATGTCGGCGAACTTCTTGACGAACTTCGCGGTGTGCGGCGTGAGGCCGGCCATGTCCTGCCAGACGAGCACCTGCGCGTCGGTCCGGCCGCCGCCGCCGATGCCGATGGTCGGGATGGACAGCGACGAGGTGACGCGGGCGGCGAGCTCCTCGGGGACGCATTCGAGCACGAGGGAGAACGCGCCGGCGGCCTCGAGGGCCTTGGCGTCGGCCATCAGCTCCTCGCCGGCCTGGCCGCGGCCCTGCACCCGGTAGCCGCCGAAGACGTTGACGGACTGCGGGGTGAGGCCGAGGTGGCCCATCACGGGGATGCCGGCGGAGACCATCGCCTCGACCTGCGGCAGGATGCGCCGGCCGCCCTCCACCTTGACCGCGTGCGCGCCGGTCTCCTTGAGGAACCGGGTGGCGGCGGCGAGGGCCTCGGGGACGCCGGTCTGGTACGAGCCGAACGGCAGGTCGGCGACCACCATCGCGCGCTTGGAGCCGCGGACGACGGCGGCGGCGAGCGGGATGAGGTCGTCGACGGTGACCGGGATCGTCGAGTCGTAGCCGTAGACGACCATGGCGGCGGAGTCGCCGACGAGGAGCACGGGGATGCCGGCCTCGTCGAAGATGCGCGCCGTGAGGGCGTCGTAGGCGGTGAGCATCGGCCACTTCTCGTGCCGCTCCTTGGCGGCCGCGATGTCGCGGACGGTGACCCTTCGCCCGCCGGTACCGCCGTAGAGTGCGGTCGGCTGTGCGGGCGGCGCTACAGAAGAAGACATGCAGAACCTCCGGTCTTGAGGCGCCACGGTGGCGTACCCAGACGGATCCGATGGTGCCACTTCGAAAACGATTCGGGTAGCCCCCGCGATTCCCGGATCTTCCGGGCGCCCGGCCGGAACAAATTACGAAACGCTACGGTTGCGTATCGATGCGACGCGGCGTACGCTCCTTACGAAACGAGACGTACCCGTATCGCATTCCCTCCGTCCATGATCCAAGGAGCGCTGTGGACTCCCAGACCGTCCAGCGGCGCCGGTGGTACATCCTCGGCGTGCTGACCGTGAGCCTGCTGGTGGTGGTGCTCGACAACACCATCCTCAACGTCGCGCTCAAGACCATCGCCGACCCCGTCAAGGGCCTCGGCGCCACCCAGAGCCAGCTCGAGTGGTCGATCAACTCCTACACGCTGGTCTTCGCCGGGCTGCTGTTCACCTTCGGCGTGATCGGCGACCGCATCGGCCGCAAGCGCGTGCTGATGGGCGGCATGGCCGTGTTCGCCCTCGCCTCGCTGGCGTCGGCGTACGCCCAGTCGCCCGACCAGCTCATCTACGCCCGCGCCCTGATGGGCCTCGGCGGCGCCGCGATCATGCCGCAGACGCTGTCGATCATCTCCAACGTGTTCGAGCCGCACGAGCGCGCCCGCGCCATCGGCATCTGGGCCGGCGCCGTCGGCCTCGGCGTCGCCATCGGCCCCCTCACCGGCGGCCTGCTGCTCGCCCACTTCTGGTGGGGCTCGGTCTTCCTCATCAACGTGCCGGTCATCGCCGCCGGCGTCACGCTGATGGCCTTCCTGGTGCCCGAGTCGCGCAACCCCAACCCCGGACGCCTCGACCCGGTCGGCGTCCTGCTGTCGGTCGTCGGCCTCGTCGTGCTGTCGTACGGCATCATCCAGGGCGGTGACAAGGGCGAATGGCTGACCCTCGGCACCGTCGGCCCGATCCTCGCCGGCCTCGCCGTGCTCGCCCTGTTCGTCTGGCACGAGGCCCGCACCGCCTCGCCCGCCTTCGACGTCCGGCTGTTCAAGGACCCGCGCATGTCGGCCGCCGTCGCGTCCATCGCGCTGTGCTTCTTCGCCGCCACCGGCGTGTTCTTCTTCACCAGCTTCTACATGCAGTCCGTGCGGGGGCTCAGCGCGCTGGAGTCCGGCGCGATGGTGCTGCCCTTCGCCACCGCCCAGCTGATCTTCTCCCCGCGCAGCGCGTCGCTGGTCCGCCGGTTCGGCGCCAAGGCCGTGTGCACGTCCGGACTGCTGGCGGTCACCGTCGCGCTGGCGAGCTACCAGTTCGTCGGCACGGACACCCCGATGTGGATCCTCGGCGTGATCTTCTTCGTGCAGGGCGCCGGCATGGCCAACGTGATGCCGCCCGCCACCGAGTCGGTCATGTCCGCGCTGCCGCGCGAGAAGGCCGGCGCCGGATCGGCCGTCAACAACGTCGCCCGGCAGGTCGCGGTCGCGATGGGCGTCGCCGTCCTCGGCTCCGTCGTCGCCTCCGTCTACCGCGGCGACCTGCACGACCGGCTCGCCGCGCTGCCCGCCGGCGCCCGGCAGGCCGCCGGCGAGTCCATCGAGGGCGCGCACGCCGTCGCCGCCCGGATGGGCGCCGCCGGCCACGGCCTGGTCGGCCCCGCCGACACCGCGTTCGTGCACGCCATGCACACCGCGTCGATCGCCGCGGCCGTCGTGTCCTTCCTCGGCGCCCTCGTCGTGCTGAAGTGGATGCCCGGACGCTCCGCCGCTCCCGCCGCGCAGAACCAGGCGGCTCCCGAACCGGAGAAGGCCCGCGTGTGAGAACGTGAGCATGCCATGAACGACACGACGACGAGCCGCGCCCCGGGACGTCCGCGCAGCGAGCGGGCCGAGAAGGCCATCATCGAGGCCACCCTCGACCTGCTCGCCGCGGAGTCCGGGGTCGCCGGCCTCTCCATCGAGGCGGTCGCCGCCCGGGCCGGCGTCGGCAAGACGACGATCTACCGGCGCTGGCCCAGCAAGGAGGCGCTGATCGTGGGCGCGCTCGGCGCGGCGAAGGGCGAGCTGCCCGCGCCGTCCGGCGCGTCCGCCCGCGAGGACCTCCTGGAGATCGCGCGGACCCTCGCCGCCGAACGCCAGAAGCGCTACTCGCGCTGCTTCTGGAACGTGGTCGGCGGCGCCGAGAAGCACCCCGAGCTGTACGCCCGCTACAAGCAGGACGTCATCGAGCCGCGCCGCGCCGTCATCCGCGAGGTGCTGCGGCGCGGCATCGAGACCGGGGAGCTGCGCGCCGACCTCGACGTCGAGGCCGGCATCTCGATGCTGACCGGGTCGCTGTCCACCAAGAACCCGCAGGAGAGCTTCCCGGAGGGCTACCCGGAGACCGTCGTGGACCTCCTCATGACCGGGATCGGCGCCCCGTCCTGACCGGATCCGGCGGGGCCGGCGGGCGCCGCGGAGCCCCGTATCCATGGGAGATATCGCCTGCGGACCCGCATTTCGCACGCTTTTCGGGGCAGTAACCGTGATCTTCTCCCGCCGATCACGCGTCATGCCCCATACTGTCGCTGGGTAGTGCTAAGACGACCGGCTGTCTGGAGCGCGTCAGGTGAGATCCGTCATGGCGCCGCGAGGCGATGCGCCCGCCACCGATTCGGCGTCCCGGACCCTGGTCCTGGGCATCGACGGGGGACGGCGGATCGTCCAGTGCGGACCCAACAGCGCGGCCGTCATCGGCCGCGCTCCGCAGGAGGTGATCGGCCGCGCCGCCGCCGACCTCGTCGCCGACGAGGCCAAGGCCGAGCTGGAGACGCTGCTGGAGGCCCTGGCCGCCGGGCAGGAGCGCACCGCCGTGCTCGCCGTCCCGCGCGGCGACGGCGGCCCGTCGCCCGACGCCGTCGTCACCGCCCAGCCGATGCTCGGCGGCGAGACCGGCACCGGGCCCGCCGGCCTGCTGTACGTGCGGGTGCCGCTGCCGCCCAGCGAGCGCTACCAGGACCCGGCGCTCATGCGCCGCGCCCTCATGGACGACCAGCTCACCCGGTTCGGCGCGTCCCTCGACCTCGACCAGTCCGCCCGCGGCCTCGTCGACGTCGTCGTCCCGCACTACTGCAACGCCGCGTCCGTGCTGGTGCTGGAGAGCCTCGTCGCCGCCGACGAGGTGCACAGCGAGTCCGGCTCCGCCGTGCTGCGCCGCATCGCCGTCACCTCCGACGACGGCAACCCCGGCTGGGGCGCCACGTTCCCCGTCGGCGAGGTCCTCGTCTTCCCCGAGGGCACCCCCTACCGCCAGGTGATGGAGACCGCCCAGCCGGTCCACCTGCCGCACATCGACGCCGCCGCCGCCGGCGCCATCGGCAGCAAGTGGCGCCGCCGCCCCGCCGGAGACCTGCTCAGCGGCGTGTCCATGGTGCTGCTGCCGATGATCGCCCGCGACACCCTGCTCGGCTTCATCGCCTGCACCCGCATCCCCGGCTTCCGCAAGTTCGACGCCTACGACGTCGAGATCGGCATGGAGTTCGCCGCCCGCGCCGCCATCGTCATCGACAACGCCCGGCAGTTCAGCCGCGAGCGCTCCACCGCGCTCGCCCTGCAGCGCAGCCTGCTGCCGCTGCGGCTGTCCGCGCCGTCCTCGGTCGAGGTCCGGCACCGCTACCTGCCCGGCAGCAAGCTCGTCGAGGTCGGCGGCGACTGGTACGAGTCGATCGCGCTGCCCGGCGCCCGCGTCGCGCTCATCGTCGGCGACGTCGCCGGGCACGGCGTCCGCGCCGCCGTCACCATGGGCCGGCTGCGCACCGCCCTGCACACCCTCGCCAACCTCGAACTGCCGCCCGCCGACGCCCTGCACGTCATGCACGAGCTGATGATCGAGCTCGGCGAGCAGGAACCGCACTTCGCCACCTGCGTGTACGCGGTCTACGACGCCACCACCGGCACCATCGAGATCGCCTCCGCCGGGCACCTGCCGCCGCTGCTGGCGAGCCCGTCCGGCGACACCGAGTACCTCACCGTCCCGCCCGCGCCGCCGCTCGGCGTCGCCGGCGGCGCCGCCATCGAGAGCCGCGAGTTCACCGTCGAGGACGGCAGCCTGTTCGTCATCTACACCGACGGCCTCGTCGAGAACCGCGGCCGCGACATCGACGACGGCCTCGCCCGCCTCAAGGGCATCTTCGGCCCCGGCGCCGCCGACAGCCCGATGGAGGACCTCGCCAAGGCCACCCTCGCCGGCGTCTACGCCGACCAGCACCGCGACGACATCGCCGTCCTCATCGCCCGGCTGCGCCGCATCCCGCAGGACCGGTTCGTCTCCTGGACGCTGCCCGCCGACCCCGCCGCCGTCCGCCGCGCCCGCGGCCTCGTCCGCACCCGGCTGGAGGAATGGGGCCTGGACGAGCTGGACTACACCACCGAACTGCTCGCGTCCGAGCTCATCACCAACGCGCTGCGCTACGCCCCCGGCCCGATCGAGCTGCGCCTGCTCTTCGAGCGCACGCTCGTGTGCGAGGTTCTGGACCGGTCCGCCGCGCTGCCCCGGCTGCGCCGCGCCGAGGACGACGACGAGAACGGCCGCGGCCTCCTCGTCGTCAGCCAGCTCGCGCACCGCTGGGGCACCCGCCGCACCGCCGCCGGCAAGGTCGTCTGGTGCGAGCAGATCGTCCCCGGCATCGACCCCGACCCGGTCGACCTCGACTCCAGCTGGCCCGGCGAAAGCCACCACCGAGAGTAATCCACGCTTTCCGCCGAGCACACCCTGCGGGCAGCGAGGACAAGGGTTCCAGCGGGCAGGGTTGACCGGACCCCGGGGGGCTTGAACCTCAGCCACCGGTCACGGGCGGGCACGCGGAGCGAGTGCAGCGAGCGGAGCGGGCCCGCCCGTCGACCCGCCCGCCGGGGGGGCCCGGGGGGGGTTGGCCCGCGCGGGGCGCGGGCCCGCCCGTCGACCGACAGGCTGTTTCGCCGCGGAGCGCCAGCGGAGCGGGAAACAGCCTGTCGGTCGTGACGGGGGTTCCAGGGGGTCGTCCCCCTGGGGCAACACCGTGACGGGGGTTCCAGGGGTCGTCCCCCTGGGAAAACACAGCCCCCTGGGCTAACACAGCTCGCGCCAGCGGGTGGTGATGGGGAGGCGGCGGTCGCGGCCGAAGTTCTTCGGGGTGATCTTGGGGCCGGGCGGGTACTGGCGGCGCTTGTACTCGGCGAGGTCGACGAGGCGGATGACGCGGTCGGCGAGGGCGGGGTCGTGGCCGGCGGCGACGAGGGCGTCGCGGCCCATGTCGCGCTCGACGTAGTCGGCGAGGAGCGGGTCGAGGACGGCGTAGTCGGGGAGGCTGTCGCTGTCGCGCTGGCCGGGACGCAGTTCGGCGGACGGCTCCTTGTCGATGATCGCCTGCGGGATCGGTTCCTGCGCGAACGGGTGCAGGAACGGCAGGTCGACGCCGGCCTGGGTGTTGCGCCAGCGGGCGAGGTCCCACACGGTGGTCTTGAAGACGTCCTTGATGGGGCCGAAGCCGCCGGCGGAGTCGCCGTAGAGGGTGGAGTAGCCGGTGGCCAGCTCGCTCTTGTTGCCGCCGGTCAGGACGAGGTGGCCGTGCTCGTTGGACAGGCCCATCCAGACGTTCGCGCGGATGCGGGCCTGGAGGTTCTCGGCGGCGAGGCCGTGCAGGTCCAGTTCGGCCTCGAACGCCTCGACCATCCCGGCGATCGGGACGATCCGGGAGCTGATCCCCTGGCGTTTGACGAGGTCCTCGGCGTCGGTGACGGAGCCTTCGGAGGAGTAGCGGCTCGGCAGGAGGACGGCGTGCACGTTCTCGGGGCCGAGGGCGTCGGAGGCGATGGTGGCGACGAGGGCGGAGTCGATGCCGCCGGACAGGCCGAGGATGACCGAGCGGAAGCCGTTCTTGCGGACGTAGTCGCGGGTGCCGAGGACGAGCGCGGCGTAGATCTCGGCGAGGTCGTCGAGGGGGTCGGCGACGGTCTGCGGCTCGACGGGGTAGGCGGGCAGCGGGTCGGGGGTCAGGGTGAGCCGGTCGACGGTGATGGTGGTGCCGTCGCCGGCGTCGGCGGGGGCGCGGCCCGGTCCGGCGGCGGGGTCGGCGGCGGGCAGCGCGAGGTCGGCGACGAGGAGGTGCTCGACGAACTGGGGCGCGCGGGCGAGCGGGGAGCCGTCCGCGGCGACGATGACGGAGTCGCCGTCGAAGACGAGCTCGTCCTGGCCGCCGACCATGTTGACGTAGGCGAGCGCGCAGCCGGCCTCGCGGGCGCGGACGGCGCACAGGTCGAGGCGGACGTCGTCCTTGTTGCGCTCGTAGGGGGAGGCGTTGAGGACGAGCAGCAGCCCGGCGCCGGCCGCGCCGGCGACGCCGACGGGGCCGCCGTCCTGCCAGAGGTCCTCGCAGATGGCGGTGGCGACGTCGACGCCGTGGACGCGGACGACGGGGAGCCGGTCGCCGCGCACGAAGATGCGGTACTCGTCGAACACCCCGTAGTTGGGGAGGTGGTGCTTGGCGGAGCGGACGAGCACCTCGCCGCCGTGCAGCCACGCGGCGGCGTTCAGCGGCAGGCCGGACGGCTGCCCGGCGCGGACGAGGCCGACGGGCGGGCGGTCGAGGTGGCCGGTGACGACGGGGAGGTCGCCGAGGCCTTCGGCGGCGAGCCGGGCGGCGACGCGTTCGAGGGCGCGCCGGGACGCCTCGACGAAGGAGGCGCGCAGGGCGAGGTCCTCGACCGGGTAGCCGGTGAGCATCATCTCGGGGAACGCGACCAGGTGGGCGCCCGCGCCGGCGGCGCGCGCGGCCCATTCCACGATCAGGTCGGCGTTGCCGTCGAGGTCGCCGACGGTCGGGTTCACCTGCGCGAGCGCGATCCTGAGCTGTGCCACGGTCCCAGCCTAGTTCGGCGCACGCAGTCTCGTCACTATGACGAAAAGGTGGCCTCGATCACGGCCGCGCGCCGCCGCCGGATCGCCGGGGCGAGCGCGAGCTGCCCGGCGGCGGCGCCGAGCGCCAGGCCCGCGCAGCTCAGCCAGAGCAGCGCCGGGCCGCCGGCGCCGAGCAGCTGGGTGCCGCCGAGCGGCGCGAGCAGGAACCCGCCGGACCACGCCATCCCGTTGAGGCCGCTGTAGCGGCCGCGCAGGTGCGGCGGCGCGAGGTCGGCGACGACGGCCTGCAGCACGGACGCGGCGGTGATCTCGCCGAGCGTCCACACCAGGATGGTCGCGGTGAAGCCGGCCGTCGAGGACGCCAGGGCGGTCAGCCCGTAGCCGGCGCCGACCAGCGTGAACCCGGCCACCATGACCGGCCTGGTCACCGGCCACCGCATGGGCCGCCGTGTCCTCTACACCCGCACCCCCGCCGGCGACGCCCTCGTCGCCTCAGCGGAGTGAGGCGAGGGCGTCCAGGCGGAGCTGGGACGGCGCGGCGGACTCGTAGCGGCCGGACTCGGCGAGCCAGTCCATGTGGGCGCGCGGGACGTCCAGCAGGACCTTGACGACCTGCGCGGCGGCGGCGCGCTGCGCGACCGTCAGCTGCAGCCGGTCGAGCATCTCCGGCAGCCGGCGGGCCGCCTGCCACGCCTGCTCCAGCCGCGCCCCGATCTTGTCGACGACCAGGGCGGATGCCTGCTCCGGGGCCAGCCGGTGCGCCGCCGCGAGGACGGCCGGCAGGCCGTGCACGTCGCCCCGGGCGGACTCCATCTCGTGCGAGGCGAGGTCGTTGGACCAGGCGACGACGTCCGCGACGCTCTCGGCCACCGTCAGCCAGCGGGGCGTGCGCAGCAGCCGCGCGGGCAGCTCGACGCCGAGCACCGGCTCGACGAGGTCGTACAGGAACGGCCCGCAGGCCCGGCGGCGCAGCGCCGGGTACTCCGCCGGCGTCGGGACGTGCCGGATGCGCCGGTTGACGGCCTCCTCGGCGCAGCCGTCGCGGTGCGCCTCGAGCTGCAGGATGAACCGGCGCCGCCAGTCGCGGCTCATGCCCTTGGACGTGTCCTGCCAGAGCTCGACCAGCGCGGACTCCAGCGGGCGGGCGCCGGGCCTGGCGTGGCCGCGGCGCATCGCGCGCAGCAGGTCGTCGTACAGCGCGTGCACGGCGCTGCCGCTGTCGGCGAGCGGCGGATGGTCGAGGGTGTCGTCCAGCGCGAGCGCCCAGGTGAGCCAGCGCGCGAACAGGTCGACGGCGGCCAGGTCCGCGTCCGGGAAGACGCGGGCGGCCAGTCGCTCGCAGCGGGCGCGGCCGAGCGGCGAGGTGTCCGGATCTCCGAGCACCAGGCCGCGGCCGCGCGCCCAGGCCTCCACCTGCGCGCCCAGCTGCCAGGACTCCGGGTGCATGGCCGACGGGGCGGCCAGCGCGGCGGCCCGGTCGGTCATCGAGAGTAGAAGAGAGATGTCCACGACACGGCCCACGCTAATGATCAACGTCCGGCCGGACCATGATCGCAACGTCAATTCTCGGGAAACGCCGGGCGGGGAGGGTCAGCGTGGGGTATGCCCCGCGCCCGGGGTGGCATGGCATAGTTCGGTGATCGCGAAGAGCTCGACTCAGGAGGAAACGTGTCCAGACGGACCAGGCGTTGGGCACTTAGCGCGGGCGTCGCCGCCCTTGCGCTGACCGCTTCGGCGTGCGGCGGCAGTGACGGCGCGACCGTGCAGGGCGTCAAGCTGATCAAGAAGGGCGCGCTGACGTCGTGCACCCACCTGCCCTACCCGCCGTTCCAGGTGGAGCAGGGCGGCAAGGTGGTCGGCTTCGACGTCGACATGATCGACCTCGTCGCCAAGAAGCTCGGGGTGACGCAGAAGGTCGTCGACACCCCGTTCGAGACGATGAAGACGGGCGCGGCGCTGAACGCCGGCAAGTGCGACATCGTCATGGGCGGCATGACGATCAAGCCGGACCGGGTGAAGTTCATGGACGTCAGCGAGCCGTACTTCGACGCCACGCAGTCGCTGATGGCGAAGAAGGGCAGCGGCATCGCGAGCCTGGACGACGTCAAGGCCCGGAAGCTGAAGCTCGGCTCGCAGGCCGGCACCACCGGCGAGGACTTCGTCAAGGGCAAGGGGTTCGACCCGTCGTCGTTCGACAACTCCAACGCCGAGCTGGACGGCCTGCGCACCGGCCAGGTGGACGTGATCGTGCAGGACGACCCCGTCGTGAAGGGCTGGCTGAAGGACCCGGCGAACGCCAAGTACGAGATCGTCGCGAACCTCAACACCGGCGAGCAGTACGGATTCTGGATCCGCAAGGACTACAACAAGAAACTGGTCGAGCTGACGAACCAGGCGATCGAGCAGGCCAAGCAGGACGGCACCTACAAGCGGATCTACGAGAAGTGGATCGGTCCAATGCCGGCCGCCGCCGGTAAGCCGTCGTGACCGCGGAGCAGGCGGCCGCACCGGCGCGCCCCGGCGGGCTGTCCCGCCGGAGCCGCCGGCGGCTGTCGCTCGGGGGCCAGTACGGGCTGTTCATCGTCGTCGTCGTGCTGATCGCGGCCCTCGCGAACTGGCCGCAGCTGCACACGAACTTCGCCAACTGGCAGGTCGCCAAGGGCCTGTTCCCCGACATCATCACCGTCGGGCTGCGCAACACCGCCCTCTACACGGCGGTCGGGTTCGGCATCGGGCTGGTGCTGGGCCTGGTCATCGCGCTGATGCGGCTGTCGCCCGTGCTGCCGTACCGCTGGTTCGCGACGGCCTACATCGAGATGTTCCGCGGCCTGCCGCTGCTGCTGATCTTCATCTTCGTCGGCGTCGGCGTGCCGCTGGCGTTCCCCGGCACGACCATCCCGGGCGGCGCGGTCGGGCAGGCGGGCCTCGCGCTCGGGCTGGCCGCCGCCGCGTACATGGCCGAGACGATCCGGGCCGGCATCGAGGCCGTCCCGCGCGGGCAGCTGGAGGCGGCGCGCTCGCTCGGCATGTCGCAGGGCCGCGCGATGCGGTCGATCATCATCCCGCCGCTCACCAACGAGCTGGTGCTGCTGTGCAAGGACTCCTCGCTGGTGCTGTTCCTCGGCATCACGCTGGAGCAGCGCGAGCTCACCAAGTTCGGCCGGGACCTCGCCGGCCAGCAGGGCAACACCACGCCGATCATCGTGGCGGGCATCTGCTATCTGATCATCACGATTCCGCTGAGCCTGCTGGCGAGGCGGCTGGAGGCGCGGCAGCGCAGGGAGCGGCGATGAGCGCACCGGACACGGCCGGCACCGGCCGGGCCGTCGAGATCAGCGGGCTGCGCAAGTCGTTCGGCGCGAACGAGGTGCTGCGCGGCATCGACTTCCACGTCGAGCGCGGCGAGGTGGTGTGCGTCATCGGCCCGTCCGGGTCGGGCAAGTCGACGCTGCTGCGCTGCGTGAACCTGCTGGAGGAGCCGTCCGCGGGGACGGTCCGCGTCGGCGGCGTGGAGGTCACCGATCCCGACGTCGACATCGACGCGGTGCGCCGCCGGATCGGCATGGTGTTCCAGTCGTTCAACCTGTTCCCGCACCTGACCGCGCTCGGCAACGTCACGATCGCGCAGCGCAAGGTGCTGAAGCGCGACAGGGCGGAGGCCGAGCGGATCGCTCGGGAGAACCTGGAGCGGGTCGGGCTCGCCGACAAGGTCGGCTCCTATCCGGCGCAGCTGTCCGGCGGCCAGCAGCAGCGCGTGGCGATCGCCCGCGCGCTCGCGATGGGCCCCGAGGTGATGCTGTTCGACGAGCCGACGTCCGCGCTGGACCCCGAGCTGGTCGGCGACGTGCTCGGCGTCATGCGCGGCCTCGCCGAGACCGGCATGACCATGCTCGTCGTCACCCACGAGATGTCGTTCGCGCGCGAGGTCGCCGACCGGGTCGTGTTCATGGACGGCGGCGTGGTCGTCGAGGAGGGCCCGCCGTCCCGGGTGATCGCCGATCCGGAGCACGAGCGGACCCGCGGGTTCCTGTCCCGGGTGCTCGATCCGGCGGCCGCCCGGGTGGAAGGTTCCGGTCCGTCGGATAAGTTCGGTTCAGATGGGGCGAACGCGTAACGTCGCGGTAACAGCGTCCGGGCATACTGCAGACTGGGCCGGACGAGTGCGGCCGGCACCGCGTCACCGAGGGAGAAGGCTTTGGACCGTCAGCAGGAGTTCGTGCTCCGCACGCTGGAGGAGCGCGACATCCGCTTCATTCGGCTGTGGTTCACCGACGTGCTCGGTTTCCTGAAGTCGGTGGCCGTGGCGCCCGCCGAGCTGGAGGGCGCCTTCGGCGAGGGCATCGGTTTCGACGGGTCGGCGATCGAGGGCTTCGCCCGGGTGTACGAGGCCGACATGATCGCCAAGCCGGACCCGTCCACGTTCCAGGTGCTGCCGTGGCGCTCGGAGTCGCCCGGCGTCGGCCGGATGTTCTGCGACATCCTGATGCCGGACGGCACGCCGAGCTTCGCCGACCCGCGCTACGTGCTCAAGCGGGCACTGGCCCGCGCCGCCGACCTCGGGTTCACCTTCTACACCCACCCTGAGATCGAGTTCTTCCTGCTCAACGACAAGCCGGAGGACGGCCGCGAGCCCGACCCGGCGGACTCGGGCGGCTACTTCGACCACACCCCGCACAGCGCGGCGCACGACTTCCGGCGCAACGCGATCATGATGCTGGAGGCGATGGGGATCTCGGTGGAGTTCAGCCACCACGAGGGCGCCCCCGGCCAGCAGGAGATCGACCTGCGGTACGCCGACGCCCTCACCACCGCCGACAACATCATGACGTTCCGGCTGGTGATGAAGGAGGTCGCGCTCGACCAGGGCGTGCACGCCACGTTCATGCCGAAGCCGTTCACCGACCACCCCGGCTCCGGCATGCACACCCACATGTCGCTGTTCGAGGGCGACCGCAACGCGTTCTTCGAGCCGGGCGCGGAGTTCAAGCTGTCCAAGGTCGGCCGCGCGTTCATCGCGGGCCTGCTGCGGCACTCCGCCGAGATCACCGCGGTCTGCAACCAGTGGGTCAACTCCTACAAGCGGCTGTGGGGCAACGTCGGGTCCGCGGCGGGCGCCGGGGGAGAGGCCCCGTCCTACATCTGCTGGGGCCACAACAACCGGTCGGCGCTCGTCCGGGTGCCGATGTACAAGCCGCACAAGGGCCACTCGACCCGCATCGAGTTCCGGTCGCTGGACACCGCCGCCAACCCCTACCTGGCGTTCGCGGCGATCCTCGGCGCCGGGCTCAAGGGCATCGAGGAGGGCTACGAGCTGCCGCAGGGCGCCGAGGACGACGTGTGGGCGCTCACCCCGGCCGAGCGGCGCGCGCTCGGCATCGAGCCGCTGCCGCAGAACCTGGACGAGGCCGTGCACGCGATGGAACGCAGCGAGCTGATGGCCGACGTCCTCGGCGAGCACGTGTTCGACTTCTTCCTGCGCAACAAGCGCCAGGAATGGGAGGACTACCGGCGGCAGGTGACCGAGTTCGAGCGCAAGAGGCTGCTGTCGGTGCTCTGACCGGAATACGGTTGGAACGTGAGCGAGCCCTTCACCTCCGCCGGCCGCCGTCCGTCCCTCGCCGGCCGGCTGGCGCGGCTCGGTTTCACCGACGCGGGGCGGGCCGAGCGGCTGCTGCTGGAGGCAGAGCAGGACGCCGGCGCCTGGATCGGTGACGACCTCCTCGACGCCCTCGGCGGCACCGCCGACCCCGACCTCGCGCTGCACGGGCTGCTGCGGGTGCTGGCGTCGGCGGACGAGCGCGGCCGCGGCGCGGAGCTGCGTGCCGCGCTGCGCGCCGAACCGGGCACGCGGGAGCGGATCGCCGCCGTCCTCGGGGTCAGCGACGCCCTCGGCGACCATCTCGTCCGGCATCCCGGGCACTGGCGGGTCCTGCGCGACGACGGCGCGCCCGCCGAACCGGAAGCACCGCGAGAGCCGGGCCGCCCGTCCGCGGGCGCGCTGCGCGCGGCGCTGCTGGAGGCGGTGGGCGCCGACCCGGCCGTCGAGGAGCCGGTGGCGTCCGGCGCGGGCCCGGAGACGCTCGTCGCGCTGCGCGCCGCGTACCGGGCGCGGCTGCTGTCGCTCGCGGGCCGCGACCTGATCGGCGCCGCGGACGTCGCGGAGGTCGCCGCCGAGCTGGCCGACCTCGCCGCCGCCGCGCTGGAGGCGGGCCTCGCGATCGGCCGCGCGCAGGTCGGCGGGCACGCCGCCTGCCGGCTCGCGGTGATCGGCATGGGCAAGTGCGGCGGCCGGGAGCTCAACTACGTCAGCGACGTCGACGTGATCTTCGTGGCGGAAGCGCGCGAGGGCGCGGACGAGGACGCCGCGCTGCGCACCGCGACCCGGCTGGCCTCGGCGATGATGCGGGCCTGCTCGGCCTCGACCGCGGAGGGCGCCCTCTGGGAGGTGGACGCGGCGCTGCGTCCCGAGGGCAAGGCGGGCCCGCTCGTGCGGACCCTCGCCAGCCACCGCGCCTACTACGAGCGGTGGGCCAAGACCTGGGAGTTCCAGGCGCTGCTGAAGGCCCGCCCCGTCGCGGGCGACGCGGAGCTCGGCGCCCGCTACCTGGAGGCGATCACCCCGATCGTCTGGAAGGCCGCCGAGGGCGAGAGCTTCGTCCAGGACGTCCAGGACATGCGGCGCCGCGTCGAGAAGGACCTGGACCGCCGCACCGGCGACGCCGAGCGGCAGCTGAAGCTCGGCCCGGGCGGGCTGCGCGACGTCGAGTTCGCGGTGCAGCTGCTGCAGCTCGTGCACGGCCGCGCCGACGACGCGCTGCGCGGCCCGAACACCCTGGACGCCCTCGCCGAGCTGTCGCAGGGCGGCTACGTCGGCCGCGACGACGCGGCGGCGCTGGCGTCGGCGTACCGGTTCCTGCGGCGCGTCGAGCACCTGATCCAGCTGCACCACCTGCGCCGCACCCACCTCGTCCCGGACGACGAGGCGGACCTGCGGCGGCTCGGCCGGGCCCTCGGCCTGCGCACCGACCCGGTCGGCGAGTTCACAGCGCTGTGGCGGCGGCACGCCCGCGAGGTCCGCCGCATCCACGAGAAGCTGTTCTACCGGCCGCTGCTGCGCGCCGTCGCGCGGCTCCCCGGGGAGGAGGCCCGGCTCACCCCGGAGGCCGCCCGCGCCCGGCTGGAGGCGCTCGGCTACGGCGACCCGGCGGGCGCCCTGCGGCACATCGAGGCGCTCACCTCGGGCGTGTCGCGGCGCGCCGCGATCCAGCGGACGCTGCTGCCGGTGATGCTCGGCTGGTTCGCCGACGCGCCCGACCCGGACGCCGGGCTGCTGGGGTTCCGGCAGGTCAGCGACGCGCTCGGCACCACCCCCTGGTACCTGCGGCTGCTGCGCGACGACGTCAGCGTCGCCGAGCGGATGGCGTGGGTGCTCGGGTCCAGCCGGTACGCTACCGACCTGCTGCTGCGCGCCCCCGAGGCGGTGGCGCTGCTCGGCGCCGCCGACGGGCTGGCGCCGCGCCCGCACGAGGCGCTGCGGGCCGAGATGCTCGCCGCGGCCCGCCGGCACGCCGAGGGCGGCGGGCCCGCGGAGGAGGCGGTCGCGGTCGTGCGCGGGCTGCGCCGCCGCGAGCTGTTCCGCGTGTCGGTCGCCGACCTGCTCGGCCTCGCCGACGTGGAGACGGTCGGCGCGGCCCTCACCGACATCGCCGCGATCACGATCGAGGCCGCGCTGCGGGCCGCCGTCAACAAGATCGAGATGGAGGCGCGGGAGCCGCTGCCGACCCGGGTGGCGGTGGTCGCGATGGGCCGGTTCGGCGGCCACGAGCTCGGCTACGGCAGCGACTCCGACGTGATGTTCGTGCACGACCCGTGTCCCGGCGCGGACGAGCGGGCCGCGGGCCGCGCCGCGCACGCCGTCGCCGAGGAGCTGCGCCGGCTGCTGGCGCTGCCCGCCCCCGACCCGCCGCTGGAGATCGACCCGAACCTGCGCCCGGAGGGCCGGCAGGGGCCGCTCGTCCGCACGCTCGCCTCGTACGCGGCGTACTACCGGCGCTGGTCGCAGCCGTGGGAGGCGCAGGCGCTGCTGCGCGCCGACCCGGTCATCGGCGACCCGGGGCTGTGCGAGCGGTTCCGCGCGCTGATCGACCCGATCCGCTGGCCGGAGGAGGGCGTCGGCGACGACGCGCTGCGGCAGATCAGGCGGCTGAAGGCGCGGATGGAGTCCGAGCGGCTGCCGCGCGGCGTGGACCGCCGGCTGCACATCAAGCTCGGCCCGGGCGGCCTGTCGGACGTGGAGTGGGTCGCGCAGCTGCTGCAGATGCGGCACGCGCACGACGTCCCGGCGCTGCGCACCACCCGGACCCTCGCGGCGCTGGAGGCGGCGGCGGAGGCCGGGCTGCTCGACCGCGAGGACGCGGTGGTGCTGGCGGACGCGTGGTGCCTGGCGACGCGGATCCGCGGCTCGCTCATGCTGGTGCGGGGCCGGGCGTCGGACCTGCTGCCGACCGACCACCACCGGGAGCGCACCGCCGTCAGCCGCGTCCTCGGCTACCCGGGGACGGGGGACCTGCTGGAGGACTACCGCCGGCACGCCCGCCGCGCCCGCGCCGTGGTGGACCGGGTGTTCTACGGGGGGGACTGACCGGCGACTGGAGCGGAGCGGAGGTCGACGGTCAGTCGGCTTTTGCCGGGGGTGTGGGGGGTCGTCCCCCCACAGAGATACTGAGGCCGGGTCAGCAGCGGGAGCCGGCGGCGGAGTCGGCGCGGCGGGCGGTGCCGCCGTGCGGGTGCCGGATCCGCTGGACGGCCCGGTCCCGCAGGTCGATGACGGGCTGCGGGCAGCGGGTGTAGAGCAGCCAGGCGACCCCGAGTGATCCGCCGATCAGCGCCATCCCGACCACGGCGTCCAGCACGTAGTGGTTGGCGGTCGACAGGATCACGAACACGGTGGTGGCCGGGTAGATCACCCCGAGGACCTTCGCCCAGCGCTGCGAGACGAACTTGACCAGCACGAACCCGCACCACAGCGCCCAGCCGGCGTGCATCGACGGCATCGCGGCGTACTGGTTGGTGAGGCTGCCGGACGCGTCGCTGGAGTACAGCCCGAAGGAGTGCAGCGCGGTGACCGGGTCGACGAACCCGGCGCTGTGCAGGAACCGCGGCGGCGCGAGGGGGTAGAGCCAGAAGCCGATCAGCGCGAGCGCGGTGGCCGCCATGATCCCGGTGCGCAGCCAGCGGTACTCCCGCGGCCGGTACCGGTACAGCCAGACGACGACCAGCGCCGTCAGGATGAAGTGCATGGTGGCGTAGAACATGTTGGCGGTGCGGGCCAGCCACGGCGCGTTGATCAGCGTCTTGTTCAGGCCCAGTTCCACGTCCAGGTCCAGCAGCTTCTCCGCATGCAGGATCTGGTGGGCGTGCGTGAACGCCGGGCCGGTGCCGTCCTGAACCAGGACGATGCGCGTGAGCGTATAGCCCGTGTAGAAGAGCACGAGCAGGAGCAGCTCGCGCCACACCGGAGGCGCCGTGAGCACCCGGGGCCGCTTCGTCGCGGCGCTGCTTCGCGGCTCACCACGGCCGGTACCGGACCGGCCTCGGTGCGCTGCCTGGGGGGCGGAATGAGCCATGTTACCTATCTTTGCCTCGCGGCCCCCTTTTGAGATCACCGCCGCGAATGGTCTTCGTCTCAGACCTGAGTAGTACGACCCTGACGCGGCATCCGGACTTTCGGGGGAGGGGCCCCGGGGCGCCGGGGTCCTGCCTCCGTTCGGAGCCTGTGAACTTGATCAGGAGTCAGCATAGGAGGCCATGGGTAGATCACGTTCGGCCCCCCACGAACGAGCAGGGGGACGAATGGCCTTGATCGGGTCCATACCCGGCATCGCGACCGCAAGCACCGCCACGCTGGCCGCATTCGGACTGATCTCGTGCTCCGGGTGGGCGGACCGCGCGGGCCGGGCGGCGGCCGTCCGCACCGCCGCGGCCGTGGACCGCACCGTCTCGAAGCCGCAGTGGAAGCGCTGCGCCGGCCTGCCGGCCCCCGACCCCGGCGTCTCGCAGTCCCGCTACCGGTGCGCGACCCTGACGGTTCCGCTGGACTACGCCGCCCCCTCCGCGGGGACGATCGGCATCGCGCTGGTGAAGATCCCGGCGACGGGCCCGGGCCGCCGGCTCGGGTCGCTGCTGTTCAACTTCGGCGGGCCCGGCGGCGACGGCGTCGGCACCCTCGCGCGGGCCGCGGCCGAGTACACCGCCCTCAACGCCCGCTACGACCTGATCGGCTTCGACCCGCGCGGCGTCGGCCGCAGCTCCCCGGTCACCTGCGTGAACGACCGGACCATGGACCAGATCACCGCCGAGGACGACACGCCCGACACCGCCGCGGAGGAGACCGCCCACCTCGCCCGCCGCGCGTCCTACGCGAAGGCGTGCCAGGCCGCGTCGGGGAGGCTGCTGCCCCACGTCGGGACGCTCAGCGCCGCCCGCGACGTGGACGCGATCCGCGCCGCCGTCGGCGATCCGAAGCTGAACTACTTCGGGGTCTCCTACGGCACGTGGCTCGGCGGCAACTACGCCCACCAGTTCCCCGGCAACGTCGGCCGCGCCGTGCTGGACGGGGCCGTCGACACGCGGCTGACCAGCGCGGACCTCGCCCTGCAGCAGGCCGCCGGGTTCCAGCGCGCCCTGGTCGGCTTCGGTGCGGCGTGCGCCCGGCTCGGCGCGAAGGCGTGCCCGCTCGGCGGCGACGGCGAGTCCGTCGCGGCGGCCACCGGCAAGATCCTCGCCGGCCTCGACCGCAAGCCGCTCAAGACGTCCGGGGGCCGCAGGCTCACCCAGAGCCTCGGCGACACGGGCGCCGCCGCGGGCCTCTACAGCAAGCAGGCCTGGCCCTACCTCGCGCAGGGCCTCGTCGACGCGGTCAAGCGCCATGACGGGACGCTCCTGCTGATGCTCGCCGACCTGCAGAACGGCCGCCGCGGCGACGGCTCCTACGCCAACCTGACGGCCGCGAACACCGCGATCACCTGCGCGGACGGCACCGACCGCTACACCCTCGCGGACGTCCGCCGGCTGATGCCGGAGTTCCGCAAGGCCTCGCCGGTGTTCGGTCCGTCGATGGCGTGGGGGCTGCTGCAGTGCACGGGCTGGCCGGTGAAGGGCGACGACGCGGCCCGGGAGGTGTCGGCGCCGTCCGCCGCGCCGATCCTGGTCGTCGGCAACACCGGCGACCCCGCCACCCCGTACGCGTGGGCGTCCGCGCTGGTGAAGTCGCTCGGCGGCCGCGCCGCGCTCCTCACCCTCAAGGGGGAGGGGCACGGCGCGTACGACTCCGGCGACGCCTGCGTCCGCCGCGTCGTGGACTCCTACCTGCTGGACGGGCTGCTCCCGGCGGACGGCGCGACGTGCGACTGACCCGGCGCCCGCGGGCGCGGCGTCAGACGATCTGCTCGACCTTCATCGGCTCCTTCAGCGCGTTCCCGACGGTGCAGTACCGCTCGTGGACGCGCTTGGCCACCGCCTTCAGGACGTCCTCGGCCTTCTCGTCGCCTTCGGGCAGCTCGACGTCGTAGGTGACCGTGATCGTGCCGAGCTTGCTCGTCTCGACCTTGTCGGCCTGGACGGTCGCGGCGAGCCGCGCCATCCGGTGCCCGCGCTGCGCCGTCAGCGGCTCCACCGTCACCAGCTCGCAGCCGCCGAGCGCCGCCACCAGCAGCTCGACCGGCGTGAACACGCCCTCGGTGTCCCCGTCCCCGATGGCGACGCGGGCGCCCCGCCCGTTGACGGCCTGGAAGCCGTCCTCGGTGCGCTCCACCCTGACCTCGGCCATGTCATCCCCTCCGATCCTCGGCGGCCCGTACCGGGCCCGCCTGCCCGAACACGCCGGACACGATGCTTCTTCCCGCTCTCACGGCGCCGCGTCCTCCTCGCGCCGCGCCGTGCCGAGCCGTTCCTGCTCCTCCTGGACGATCCGCCGCGCCAGGGCCTGCTCGGAGACGTCCACCGCGTCCGGCGTGCGCGCGAGCGGCGTCAGGCGCAGTCGGCCGTCCGTGACGTCCTTCAACCGCGCGACCGGGATCTCTGCCAACTGCTCGCGCGCCGCCTCAGCGCGCAGCGGGGCCAGCGCCCCGTGCACGTCCGCGACCGCGCGGCGATGATCAGCGATGAGGGCATGGGCGGCGTCCAGCAGAACGCGACCGTTCCGCAGGACCTCCTTGGGCTCGCCCGCCATCCGCCCGCCGCTCCCTCCGCCGCGATCTCCCGGCTCATGATGCCAGCGCCGCGCCCCCGCACCACCCGCGCAGCGCCCGATCCGTCCAGAAAGCTCCCCGCACCCACCACCAGGACTTCGTCCTCGCCCCCGCCCACGGAGCCTAACCTGAAGGAACACCCCTCGAAAGGCGGCGGCCCGATGCCCACGAGGATGTTCCGGGGCCCCGGGCATCCCGCGCTCGGCGCCGTCCGCGACGCGATCAACGCCGTCGCCGTCTCGCTGACCGACCCGCCCCCACCGCTCGCCCACCTCCAGTCCAGGCTGGACGCGGCGTGGCGCGCCCGGCACGCCGCGCCCGACCACCGCACCGTGCTCGGCGCGCTGCTGCCGGACCTGATCAGGGACGCCAAGCGCGCCGTCCGCGCGTACGAGGGCGCGCAGCGGCGCCGCGCCCTCTCGCTGCTCGCGCAGGTCTACAACCTGCATCGGCGGGCTGGCGGGCTTCCCGCTCTCGGGCATGTACGCCGCGAGCAAGTTCGCGCTCGAGGGCATGAGCGAGGCCCTCGCGCAGGAGGCCGCCGGGTTCGGGGTCAAGGTCAGCATCCTCCAGCCGGGCGGCTACTGGACCGACCTGTACACCGCCATGCACAGCACGACGCCGATCGAGGCGTACGCGCCGCTGCGCGCCGATCTGGAGCGCATGTTCGCCGAGAGCTCGGCGGACAGCGAGCTCCGGCTGGCCGCGGAAGCGCTGCTCAAGCTGGTGGACAGCGACGACCCGCCGCTGCGCCTGCTCCTCGGGAGCATGGTCTACGACCTGGCCTTCGACATCTCGCGCAGGCGCATGGACACCTGGGCCGCCTGGGAGGAGACCAGCCGCGCCGCCGAGCACGCCGTCCCGATGCCCGCGCTTGAAGACGCGACGGCCTGAGCGGTCACGCGGACGCGCCGCGTCCTTCGCCTCGTGACCCGAGGTGATCAGGACGGGTAGGGCTCGGTCAAGGTCATCGGGGTGTTCGCGATGTCCAGTGCCTGCTGGGGGAAGCGGGGGCCGGACGTGTAGTAGCGGGCGCGGGTGCGTCCGACGGGTGCCAGGATCTCGGCGGTGACGAGGTCGCGCAGGTCGCGCTGCGCCTGCTGGACGCTGAGACCTTCGGCGTGCTCGTAGCGGAGGCGGCGTACGCGTCCGGCCATGGCCACGTCGTGCAGCGCTGAAACGGTCCGTTCGTCCAGGCCGGCCCGGTCCGCGAACCCGGCCAGCGTGTTCCAGACACGTCCGGCCCGGTCGAGCCGGCCCTGTACGGTCTGCGCCTGCTGGTGGTACGCGGTGAGGTTGAAGCGCACCCATTCCGACACGTCCTGTGCCGGCAGGTAGCGCGCACCGCGGCGGGCCAGCGCCCGGTAGTACTCCCAGGTGTTGCCCGGGCGTCCGAGCCAGGCCTCGATGGACGAGAACTCCGGGGCCAGCACGCCTTCCCGGGCGATCATCAGCGTCTGCAGTGAGCGGGACATGCGTCCGTTGCCGTCCGGCCATGGATGCACGGACACGAGATGCAGATGGGCCATGGCTGCCCGGACCAGCGGGTGGGTGCCGTCCCGGGTGTTGAGCCAGTCGACCAGTTCGTCCATGAGCCCCGGGACTTCGCCGGCGTCCGGCGCGGTGTAGACGGCGATGCTGGGATCGCGCGCATCCCTCACGTAGACGGGTCCCCGGCGCCATTGGCCGGCCGGCTTGCGCGCAGTGTGGCGATGCCCCTGGAGCATCCAGTGCAGGGCGTTGAGGAAGCCCTTGCCGAAGGCGAAGTCCTCGACGTCGTGGAGCGTCTGGATGTAGGTCATCATCCGCTGGTAGGCGAGGGTCTCCTCGCGGTTCTCGTCAGAGACGTCGACGTCGCGCTCGCCTTCCATCAGGTCCGCGACGTCAGCCGTCGCGACTTTGAATCCTTCGATGGAGTTGGAGGCCGCCACCGCATCGGCGGTGAGGAACTTCCGCAAACCCGCCGTCCACTTCGAGGATGTGGTGCGCACCTGGTGTCGCAGGGCCTCGCGCATCCGCTCGATCTCGGCAAGGACGCGCTGGTCCTCTGCGGTAAGGGCCGGCGTGGGATACAGCATGTCGTCACAATATGATGACGCAATCATTAAATCAAAACACCACGGAAAGACGCTCGCGCCGGCCCTGGCGGACGTGCGCGGGCTGTTCCTGCTGCCCGGCTACGAGGGCATGGCCGAGCTGCTCGCCGAGGCGGGACGCGCCGGGGTCGAGCACGTCGTGCTGCTGTCCGGGTCGTCGGCCGAGTCGGGCGACATGACCAACGCCGTCACCCGTTACATGATCGAGTCGGAGGATGCGGTCCGCGCCTCGGGACTCGCCTGGACGATCGTGCGGCCGAGCGGGTTCATGTCCAACACGTTCGAGTGGACCCGCAGCTCAAGGCCGGGGACGCGGTCCGCGCGCCGTTCGCCGGGGTGCCGATCGCGGTGATCGACCCGGCCGACATCGGCGCCGTCGCGGCCGCCGCGCTGCTCCGGGACGACCAGCGGGGCCGCGTGCTCCGCGTCACCGGCCCGGAGCCGCTGCGGCCCGCCGACCGGCTGCGCATCCTCGCCGGCGTGCTGGGCCGCGACCTGCGGCTGGACGCCCAGCCGGACGACGAGGCCCGCGCCGAGATGCTCCAGAACATGCCCGAGAAGTACGTCGACGCGTTCTTCGACTTCTACGTGGCCGGTTCGCTGGACGAATCGGTCGTCACCACCACCGTCCGCGACGTGACGGGCCGCCCGCCCCGGACCTTCGAGCAGTGGGCCGCCGCGCACGCCGCGTCCTTCGCCTGGCACCGAGGAAGCCGATCATGCTGAAGAAACTCGCCCTTCCCCTCGCCGCCGCCGCGATCCTCGGGCTGACCGGGGCCGCCACTGTACTTCACCCCGCCCGGCCAGCGCGAACGCCTGGTCGACCGCGTCGTCTACACCCGCCGGATCGGCTGACCCCGCGAACGCGGACGGCCCGCGAGGCGTCCTCGCGGGCCGTCCGGAACGACGGTCACACGTCGTAGTAGATCTCGAACTCGTGGGGGTGGGGGCGCAGCCGGATCGGGTCGATCTCGAACTCGTGCTTCATCGTGACGTAGGTCTCGATGAGGTCCGGGGTGAAGACACCGCCCTCCAGCAGGTAGTCGTGGTCGGCCTCCAGAGCCTCCAGCACGGCCGGCAGCGAGCCGGGGACCTGCGGGATCGCCCGGGCCTCCTCGGGCGGCAGCTCGTAGAGGTCCTTGTCGATCGGCTCCGGCGGCTCGATCTTGTTCTTGATGCCGTCCAGGCCCGCCATCAGCATCGCCGAGAAGGCGAGGTAGGGGTTGCAGGACGGGTCCGGCACGCGGAACTCGATCCGCTTGGCCTTCGGGTTCGAGCCGGTGATCGGGACGCGGATGCACGCCGACCGGTTGCGCTGCGAGTAGACGAGGTTGACCGGCGCCTCGAAGCCCGGGACGAGCCGGTGGTAGCTGTTCACCGTCGGGTTCGTGAAGGCCAGCAGGGACGGAGCGTGCCGGAGCAGGCCGCCGATGTAGTGCCGGGCGACGTCCGACAGGCCCGCGTAGCCGACCTCGTCGTAGAACAGCGGCGAGCCGTCCTTCCAGAGCGACTGGTGGACGTGCATGCCGGAGCCGTTGTCACCGAAGATCGGCTTCGGCATGAACGTGACGGTCTTGCCCGCCTTCCGCGCGACGCTCTTGACGATGTACTTGTACAGCAGCAGGTTGTCGGCGGTCTTCAGCAGCGTGTCGAACCGGAAGTCGATCTCCGCCTGGCCGGCGGTGCCGACCTCGTGGTGCTGCATCTCGACGGCGATGCCGGAGTCGATGAGCTGCGCGACCATCTCCGAGCGCAGGTCGGTGTAGTGGTCCATCGGCGGGACGGGGAAGTAGCCGCCCTTGTAGGGGGGCTTGGCGCCGAGGTTGCCGCCGTCCTCCTCGCGTCCGGTGTTCCAGGCGCCCTCGACCGAGTCGAGGTAGTAGTAGCCGGCGTTCTGCTTCGTCTCGAAGCGGACGTCGTCGAAGATGTAGAACTCGGCCTCGGGACCGCAGTAGATCGTGTCGGCGATGCCCGTGCCGCGCAGGTAGTCCTGGGCCTTCCGGGCGATGTTGCGCGGGTCGCGGCTGTACGGCTCGCCCGTGAGCGGGTCGTGCACGAAGAAGTTCAGGATGAGGGTCTTGTGCTGGCGGAACGGGTCCACCACGGCGGTGGCGGGGTCGGGCAGCAGGAGCATGTCCGACTCGTGGATCTCCTGGAACCCGCGCACCGACGAGCCGTCGAACATCAGCCCCTCGGTGAAGACGCTCTCGCCGAAGTTCTCGACGGGGAACGTGAAGTGCTGCATCTTGCCCGGCAGGTCCACGAACCGGCAGTCGACGAACCGAACACCTTCGTCCCTGAGATAGCTCAGGACCTCTTCGGCGCTGCTGAACATCCAGCCTCCTTGGTGCGCTCTTGGGCATCTCGCAGGCTACGGCCGGGCCGTTTCCCGGCCGTGTCCCATATGTTTCGGCTGTGTTACGCGGGTCACCGGGCGTCCTGCTCCGAGGTGGTTCCTCCCCCGGGGGAGCCGGGTCGGAACCCGCCGGGGGAGCGGATAGCGTAGAGGCCATGAGCGGTGGTAAAGAGCAGCAGGCCGCACGGCCCCGCTGGACGCAGACGTGGCTCGGCGGCGCGCGCGCGGCGGGTGCCGACCTCGGCCGTCCAGGCGAGCGCCTGGGGCTCCCGGAGAGCGGGAGCGGCGCCGTCGCGTCCTACGGCCGCCGGCTGCTCGCGCTGTTCATCGACTGGGCGCTGTCGACGCTGGTCGCGAGCGGGCTCGCGAGCGCCCTCGACTGGTCGGCGCCGCAGCGCAGCCTGTGGACGCTGGTGATCTTCGGGGTGCAGGCGTGGCTGCTCACCGCGACGATCGGCACCACGATCGGCAAGCGGCTGTGCGGCATCCGGGTCGTGCGGCTGGACGGCCGCCCCGTCGGGTTCATCATGGGGTTCGCGCGGTCGCTGCTGCTGGTCCTCGTCGTGCCCGCGCTGATCTGGGACCGCGACTACCGCGGCATGCACGACCGCGCGTCCGGCACCGCCGTCGTGAATATGTGAAAGCGCCCCCGAAGGGGCGCTTCATCTCGGTACGGTCACCGCATCTTGGGCTTGGGACCCTTCGGCATCTTCGCGCCCTTCGGGATCGGGCCCTTCGGCATCTGCATCGACCGCGGCAGCGCCTGGAGCCGGTCGTTCAGCTCCGCGACCTGCGCCTTGGTGAGGTTGCGGGGCAGCTTCATCAGGTGCCGCTGCAGCTTGCCGACGTCGATCTGCTCGTCGTCGTCACCGACCTGCACGTCGTAGATCGGCACCTGCTGCGCGGCGCGGGAGATCCGCTTCTTCTCCGCGCCCAGCAGCTGCCCGACCCGGTTGCGCGGGCCCTCGGAGACGAGGATGACGCCGGGACGGCCCACCACGCGGTGCACCATGTCGAGGTTGCGGTTGCCGCTGACCGCCTCGGTGACCGTCCAGTCGCCGCGCATGTTCTTCAGCACCGCGGCGGCGGCGCCGGGCTGCCCGGCGATCACCTTGTACTGCGCGCGCTGCGCCAGCTGACCGAAGACGATCATGCCGACGGCCGCGCCGGCCAGGATGCCCAGCGGGACGAAGAACCACAGCCAGCCGATCACCAGCCCGATCACGATGACGACGATCAGGGTGCCGAGCGCCGACGCGGCGACGATCGGAAGGGCCTTCGGGTCGGCCTGGCGGAGCACCTGGGCGACCATGCGGATCTGCTTGAGGCGGCCCGGACGCTCCTGGCTCCCGTCCGCGGGCGTTTTCGACATGAACCCAAGGATAGTCGGCCGGGACCCCGGTCCCGACACCGTCCTCGCGCAGCGAAACGCAGGCGAGGACGGCCGGGACCGCCGAAATCAGCCCCGGCGGGCCTCGACGGCCTGCTTGTAGAGGCGTCCGGCGCGGTAGCTGGAGCGGACGAGCGGACCCGACATGACGCCCGCGAAGCCGATCTCCTCGGCCTCGGCGTTCAGCTCGACGAACTCCTCGGGCTTCACCCACCGCTCCACCGGGTGGTGGCGGGGGCTCGGCCGCAGGTACTGGGTGATGGTGACCAGCTCGCAGCCCGCCTCGTGCAGGTCGCGCAGTGCCGCGGAGACCTCCTCGCGGGTCTCGCCCATGCCGAGGATCAGGTTCGACTTGGTGACCAGGCCGTCCTGCCGGGCCTTGGTGATCACCTCGAGGGAGCGCTCGTAGCGGAACCCGGGCCGGATCCGCTTGAAGATCCGCGGGACGGTCTCGACGTTGTGCGCGAGCACCTCGGGACGGGCGGAGAAGACCTCGGCGAGCTGCTCGGGGACGGCGTTGAAGTCGGGGATCAGCAGCTCGACGCCGCAGCCGGGGACGGCGGCGTGGATCCGCCGGACCGTCTCGGCGTACAGCCAGGCGCCGCCGTCCGCCAGGTCGTCGCGGGCGACGCCGGTGACGGTGGCGTACTTCAGGCCCATCGCCGCCACGGACTCGGCGACGCGGCAGGGCTCGTCCCGGTCGAACGCGGCGGGCTTGCCGGTGTCGATCTGGCAGAAGTCGCAGCGCCGGGTGCACTGGTCGCCGCCGATGAGGAAGGTGGCCTCGCGGTCCTCCCAGCATTCGAAGATGTTGGGGCAGCCCGCCTCCTGGCACACCGTGTGCAGGCCTTCGGACTTCACCAGCCCGATGAGCTCCTTGTACTGCGGGCCCATTTTCAGCCGCGTCTTGATCCACTCGGGCTTGCGCTCGATCGGGGTCTGGCTGTTGCGGGCCTCTATGCGCAGGAGCTTGCGCCCCTCGGGTGTCACCGTCGTCACCCGTTCAGGGTACGTCGCGATCTGCGCACCGGCACATCGCGGCCTGGCCGCCCCCGGGTTAACGCACCCGTATCGGACCGATCTCGAACGTGTGACGTTACCCCGCTCACACCGTCGATTCGCGTGTTTCGGTCCATGGCCGCCGGCGGTTCTCTCTAGGGTGACTCCCTGTCGTCACGCAACAGCGTTCGCATGGAGGACCGCAGTGGGTCTGGCAATGTCGTACCTCAGGGTGCCGCCGGTGCTGGAGGGTGAGCCGGATCCCGCCCGGGTCGCCCGCCGCGTGTTCGGCGAGCCGGACTGGCGGCGCCGCGTGCCGGTCGCGCCGCTGGACGTCGGCGGGGCGTGGCAGGCGCTGCACTACCTGGTGACCGGCGACCCGTGGGAGGGGCGCCAGCCGGAGGCCGACGTGGTGTGCGGCGGCCGGCTGCTCACCGAGGACGGCGCCGACGAGCTCGGCATGGACGTGATCTACCTGGCGCCGGACCGGGTGAAGCCCGCCGCCGACCATCTGGCCGCCACGCCGTTCGGCGGCGTCGCGGGCCGCTTCGAGCCGGCGGTGATGGTGCAGGCCGGCGTGCAGGACGCGGGCCGGATGGACGCCGCGGCCCGCGACCGCGTCCTGAAGCCCGCCTACGAGGCGCTGGTCGCGTTCTACCGGGACGCGGCGGACGAGGGCCACGCCGTCTTCAAGGTGATGTTCCCCGACCACTGACCGCCGCGCGGGCCGCGCGCAGGCGGTGCTCAGGCGCCGAGGGCGGCGAGCTGGGCCGTCGTGCGGTGCAGGGTCTCCCGCGCGCCGAGCGCCTCGGCGAGTTGGCGCTCCACCAGCGGGGTGACCTCGGCGACCGGGACGTCCCGGCCGACCTCGCGGCTGAGGTTCGTGGACCCGGCGTCCCGGATCCCGCACGGCACGATCTTGTCGAACCAGCCCATGTCGTTGTCGCAGTTCAGCATGAACCCGTGCATGGCCACGCCGCGCGCCACCCGGATCCCGATCGAGCCGATCTTGCGGTCGGGCGTCCCGGGCACCCACAGCCCGCTGCGGCCCTCGACGGTGGTGGTCTCCAGGCCGAACTCGGCGCAGACCGCCATCATCATCCGCTCCAGCAGCCGCACGTAGGAGACCACGTCCGACGGGTCGGGCAGCCGCACGATCGGGTAGCCGGTCAGCTGCCCCGGGCCGTGCCAGGTGATCTTGCCGCCGCGGTCGACGTCCACGACCGGGGCGCCGGGGTCGCCGAACGGCCGGTCGAGATCCCCGGTGCGCTTGCCCGCGGTGTACACCGGCTGGTGCTCCATCAGTAGCACGGTGTCGGGGATCACCTCGTCGGCGCGCAGCGCGTGCGTGCGCTTCTGCAGGTCCCAGCCGTCCAGGTAGGGGACGGCCGCGGTCCCGAAGCCCGCGTGGACGATCACCAGCCGGCCGGTCGCCGGCGCCTTGCCGGGGGGCGTCTCGGGTGCGGCCCCCCGCACGTCCAGATCACTCACGCACGCCAGCCTATGCCGCCCGCGGACCGCTTCCTCAGAGGGCCGCCAGCCGGCGGGGCTCCAGCCGGGTCTCCTTCGCGGTGCCGGGGCCGTCCGGCTCGACCCGGTAGGCGCCCGCGTCCTGCTTGTACGACACGGCCTGGACGAACTCGGTGCCGACGTAGTGCAGGCCGACCGACTCGTCCGCCGCGTAGCCGCCGGGCAGCGTGCCCTCGCCGACGAGCTGCTGCAGCAGCGGGCGGCGCTGCGGGTCGCTGTCGTAGTGCACCCCGCACGAGTACGGCAGGAAGCCGAGCCCGTCGGTGAGCGGCCGCAGCTGCGGGCCGAAGGAGTCGGTGTTGCCGCCGGCGTGCCAGCACAGCGCGCCTGCGCTCTGCCCGGACAGCACCACGCCCTCCTGCCACGCCTCCCGCATGATCTCGTCCAGCCCGTGCAGCCGCCACAGCGCGAGGAGGTTCGCGACGCTGCCGCCGGACACGTAGATCAGGTCCTGGGTGAGCAGGTGCTCGCGCATGTCGGCGACGCTCGGCATCGGGAACAGCGACAGGTGGCTGACCTCGGCGTCCAGCTGGGAGAACCCGGCGTAGAAGCGCGCGACGTACTCGGCGCCGTCGCCGACCGCCGTCGTCAGGAAGCACATCCGGGGACGGTCCTGCCCGGTCAGGTCGAGCGCGTAGCGCATCAGCGGGCTCGGCGCGACGCCCTCCCGGCCGTCCGGGACGAACGTGCCCCCGCCGATGGCGAGGATGTGCGGCTGTCCGTCGGTGCTCATTCGCCCTCCACGTCGGCATGCTCTCTCAATGTCACCGTATGGCCACCGGGCGGGAGCGGCCGCGACTTTAGCCAATCTTGGTCTCGGCGCGCCGCGGGCCCGCGCCCGAGGCGCGCCGGGAGCGCGCGCCTCAAAGGAGGGCGGCGAGCGCGGAGTCGACGTCCGGGTGCCGGAACCGGAACCCGGCCTGCTCCAGCCGCCGCGGCAGCACCCGCTGGCTGATCAGGGGGCCCTCGTCGGCGAAGTCGCGCAGCGCGGCCCGCAGCAGCGCCTTCGGGACGGCCAGCCGCGCCGGGCGGTGCAGTGCCCGCGCGAGCGCCGCGGTGTAGGCGGCGTTGGTCACCGGGTCCGGGGCGGTCAGGTTCACCGGCCCGGACACCTCGTGCTCGATCAGGAAGCGCAGCGCCGCGACCTCGTCGGCGAGCGAGATCCAGCTCGTCCACTGCGTGCCGTCGCCGAGCCGGCCGCCGACGCCGAGCCGGAACAGCGGCAGCGTCCGGCCGAGGATCCCGCCGCCGCGCGCCAGCACCACCCCGGTGCGCGGGTGGACGACCCGGACCCCCGCCTCCCGTGCGGGCGCGGCGGCGGCCTCCCAGTCGCGCACCAGCGCGGCGAGGAACCCGGTGCCCATCGGGGACTTCTCGTCGGCCTCCCGGCCGCCGGTGTCGCCGTAGAACCCGATCGCGGAGCCGCACACCAGCACCGGCGGGCGGCGGTCCGCCGCCGCGATCGCCTCCGCGAGCGTCCGGGTGCCGTTGAGCCGGCTGTCCCTGATCCGGCGCTTGTACGCCTTCGTCCACGGCCGGTCGCCGACGCCCGCGCCCGCCAGGTGCACGACGGCGTCGGCGCCCTCCAGCGCCGCCGCCTCCACGCAGCCGTCCGGCGGGGACCAGCGCGCCTCGTCGGGCGCCGACGGCTCGCGGCGCACCAGCCGCACGACGTCGTGCCCGTCCTCCCGCAGCGCCCGCGCCAGCGCCGATCCGATCAGGCCCGACGAGCCCGTCACGGTCACCCTCATGTCACCACCCTACGGTGACGGCGCCACCGAATGCTGAGATTCTCACCGCGGTCCCGGGTTTCCGCCGGGACGTTCCCGGAGTTCCCCGGAAACGCGCGAGACCCCGCCGCCCGCGTGGGGCGGCGGGGTCCCGGACGTGCGGAAGGGGTCAGAGGCCGAGGTCGGCCTCGAAGTTGCCCTCCTCCAGGCGGTGCTTGACGGTGCCGAGGAAGCGGGCGGCGTCGGCGCCGTCGATCAGCCGGTGGTCGTAGGTCAGCGCCAGGTAGACCATGGACCGGACGGCGATGACCTCGCCCAGCTCCGGGTCGTCGATGACGGCGGGGCGCTTGACGACGGCGCCGGTGCCGAGCATGCCGACCTGCGGCTGGTTGAGGATCGGGGTGTCGAACAGCGCGCCGCGGCTGCCGGTGTTGGTGAGGGTGAACGTGCCGCCGGACAGCTCGTCCGGGCTGACCTTGTTGGTGCGGGTCCGCTCGGCGAGGTCGGCGATCCGCTGCGCCAGGCCGCCGAGGTTCAGCTGCCCGGCGTTGTGCACGACCGGGACCATCAGGCCGCGCTCGGGCACGTCGACGGCGATGCCGAGGTTCTCCACGTCGTGGTAGGTGACCTCGTTGGTCTCGCTGTCGATGACGGCGTTGACCTTCGGGTGCGCCTTCAGCGCCTCGATGGTGGCGAGCGCGAAGAACGGCAGGAAGGACAGCTTGACGCCCTCGCGGGACTGGAAGTCGGCCTTGGCCTGCTCGCGCAGCCGCGCGATCTTGGTGATGTCGACCTCGACCACGGTGGTCAGCTGCGCCGACACCTGCAGCGACTCCACCATGCGGCGGGCGATCGTCTGCCGGATCCGCGACATCTTCTCGGTGCGGCCGCGCAGCGCGAGCTGCTCGGCCGGGGCGCCCTCGGGCGCCGGGGCCGCGTGCCGCCCGGCCGGACGGGCCGGAGCCGCCGGCGCGGCGGCGGGAGCGGCGGGCGCCTGCTGCTGCGCCTGCTGGCGGGCGGCCTGCGCCGCGCGCGCGGCCTCCAGCACGTCCTGCTTGCGGATCCGGCCGCCGACGCCGGTGCCCTTCACCGTGGACAGGTCCACGTCGTGCTCGGCGGCGAGCTTGCGGACCAGCGGCGTCACGTACGGGCCCTCGCCGGCGGGCGCGGCCTCCTGCGCGGGGGGCGCGGGCTGCTGGGCCGCCGGGGCCGGAGCCGGGGCCGCGGGCTGCTGCGGCGCGGGGGCGGGCGGCGCGGCGGGCTGCTGCTGCGCGGGCGGCGGCCATGCCGCGGGCGGCGGGGCCTGCTGCGCCTGCGCCTGCTGCTGGGGCTCGGGCTCGGGCTCGGGCTGCGGCGCCGGGGCCTGCTCCTGCGCCGGGGCCTCCTGCGCGGCGGGCGCCTGGTCCTGCGCCGGGGCGCCGGACGGGGCCTCGCCCTCGTCGCCGATGACGGCCAGCTCGGCACCGACCTCGACGGTCTCGTCCTCGGCGACGGTGATGCTGGTCAGGATGCCCGAGGCGGGCGAGGGGATCTCGGTGTCGACCTTGTCGGTCGACACTTCGAGAAGCGGCTCGTCGGTCTCGACGCGCTCACCCTCCTTCTTCAGCCAGCGGGTGACGGTGCCCTCGGTGACGCTCTCGCCGAGCTGGGGCATAGTGACGGAGACCGGCATGGCTCTCAGCGACTCCTTAGAGAAATACTGTGCGCGGTTGTGGTTCAGCCGTGCACGTGCAACGGCTTGCCGGCGAGCGCGAGATGCGCCTCGCCGACCGCCTCGGACTGGGTCGGGTGGGGGTGGATCAGCTGGGCGACCTCGCTCGGGAGGGCCTCCCAGTTGTAGATGAGCTGGCCCTCGGCGATCAGCTCGCCGACGCGCGCGCCGACCATGTGCAGGCCGAGGACCGGCCCGTCCACGGCCGCGATCACCTTGACCTCGCCCTGCGTGCCCAGGATCTTGCTCTTGGGGTTGCCGGCCAGGTCGTAGGTGACCTCGTTGATCTCGTACCCGCGCTCGCGGGCCACCGCGGAGGTGATGCCCACCGAGGCGACCTCGGGATCGGAGTAGGTGATGCGCGGCACGCCGTCGTAGTCGATCGGCGCGGGGGCGAGCCCGCCGAGCCGCTCGGCGACGAGGATGCCCTCGGCGAAGCCGACGTGGGCCAGCTGCGGCGTGGCGACCAGGTCGCCGACGGCCGAGATGGTGGGGACGCTGGTGCGGCAGTACTCGTCGACCTTGACGTAGCCGCGCTCCAGCTCGACGCCGGCCTCGGCGAGGCCGATGCCGTCGGAGACCGGCCCGCGGCCCACCGCCACGAGCAGCAGCTCCGCGTCGACGACCTTGCCGCCCTCCAGCGTGACGGAGATGCCGCCCTGGGTGGTCTTGGCGCTCTCGAACCGGGTGCCGAGCTCGAACTTGATGCCGCGCTTGCGGAACGCCCGCTCGAGCCGCTTGGAGCTGGACTCCTCCTCCAGCGGCAGCAGGTGCGGGAGGGCCTCGACGATGGTGACCTCGGCGCCGAACGAGCGCCACACGCTGGCGAACTCCACGCCGATGACGCCGCCGCCGAGGATGACGACCGAGCCCGGCACGTGCTCCAGCCGCAGCGCGTGGTCGCTGGAGATGACGCGCTCGCCGTCGATCTCCAGGCCGGGCAGCGACTTCGGCGCCGACCCGGTGCCGAGCACGATGTGCTGGGCCTCCAGCGCGCGGGTCTCGCCGGCGGGCGTGCGGACCTCGACGGTCGTCGGGCCGGCGAGCCGGCCCTCGCCGTGCACGACCTCGATGCCGCGCGACTTGATCAGCCCGGTGAGGCCCTTGACGGTCGTGGAGACGACCTTGTCCTTGTAGGCGTTCACGCCGGCGACGTCGATGCCCTCGAACACCGCCCTGACGCCGAACTTCGCGGCCTCGCGGGTCTGGTCCGCCACCTCGGCCGCGTGCAGCAGCGCCTTGGTGGGGATGCAGCCCCGGTTGAGGCACGTCCCGCCGAGCGACTCGTCCCGCTCGACGAGCGCGACCGACCTGCCGAGTTCGGCGGCGCGCAGCGCGCACGCGTAGCCACCGCTGCCGGCACCCAGGACCACGATGTCGTAGGGGCCGTTATTCGCCACTGGACGCTCCCTTTCCCGGAGACGGCACCGCGCGGGCCGCGGCGCCCTCGGGCGGGGCGAACCTGCAACGGGCCCCCACCGCCACGAGAGAATCTATTGTGTCCCGCCCCGGCCGGTGCCGGGCGGCCCCCGCGAAAACGCGGCGGCCCGGATCCCGGCGGCCCTACAGGATCCCGGCGGCGAGGTCCTCGGCGATCTGCACCAGCGTGCGGGTCGCCGCGCCGGTGCCGCCCTTCGGGGTGTACCCGTAGGCCTCGCCCTGCTGGAACGAGGGGCCGGCGATGTCGAGGTGCGCCCACTTCACGCCGTCCGGCACGAACTCCTTCAGGAACACGCCGGCGACCAGCATGCCGCCCCAGCGGTCGCCGCTGATGTTGGCGAGGTCGGCCACCGCCGAGTCGAGCCCCTTGCGCAGCTCGGCCGGCAGCGGCATGCCCCAGGAGGCCTCCCCGGCGCGCTCGGCCGCCGCCACCACCTTCTCACGGACGTCGTCGTCGTTGGCCATCACCCCGGTGGTCCGGCTGCCGAGCGCGACCAGCTGCGCGCCGGTCAGCGTCGCCACGTCGACGAGGAGGTCGGGGGAGTCCTCGCCGGCGCGGACCAGCGCGTCGGCGAGTACGAGACGACCCTCGGCGTCGGTGTTGAGGACCTCGACGGTCTTGCCGCCGTAGATGCGCAGCACGTCGGACGGGCGCTGGGCGCTGCCGCTCGGCATGTTCTCGGCGATCGCCATGTAGCCGACGACGTTGACCTTCGGGGCCAGCTCGGCGATGGCGGCCATCGCGCCGAGGACGGCGCCGGCGCCGCCCATGTCGGACTTCATCCAGTCCATGGAGCCGGTCGGCTTCAGCGACAGGCCGCCGGAGTCGAACGTGATGCCCTTGCCGACCAGCGCGAGCGTCTTGGACGCCTCGGGGTGGGCGTAGGCGAGCCGGACGAGGCGGGGCGGGTTCACCGAGCCCTGCCCGACGCCGGTGATGCCCCCGTAGCCGCCGTCGACCAGCGCCTTCTCGTCGAGCACCTCGATGCCGAGGCCGCTTTCGCGGGCGACCCGCTCGGCCTCGTTGGCGAGGTCCTCGGGGGTGAGGTCGGACGGCGGGGTGTTGACCAGGTCGCGGACCAGGTTGACGGCGTCGGCCAGCACGCGGGCGCGCTCCACGGCCACGTCGGTGGCGGCGGGGGCGGCGAGCCGGATCTCGGCGACGGGGCTCTTGTGCCCGTCGCCGGTCCGGTAGGAGTCGAAGGAGTAGGCGCCGAGCAGCGCGCCGAGCGCGACCGCCTCGGCCTCGGCGGCGTCCGCGGCGGGCAGCGCGACCGCTACCTTCCCGCTGCCGGCCAGCGCGCGGACGGCGGCGCCGGCGGCGCGGCGCAGGTCCTCGGCGGAGGGGGCCTCGCCCAGCCCGGCGGCGACGATCACCGGTGCGGTGGCGGCGCCCAGCGTGGGCAGCTTGGTGATCTCGCCGGGCTTGCCGGTGGCGCCGAGGGCGCCGAGCGCCGCGGCGAGCCTCCCGTCCAGGGCGCGGTCGAGGTCCTCGGCGCCGGCGGCGGGCGCGGCCCCCGCGTCCGCCGGGACGGCTCCGATCACGATGGCGTCGACGTCGAGGCCGGCCAGGTCTGCGCTGTCAAGTCCGATGCTCGTCACGTAGTCCGATGTTAGTCCTCCCGGTGACCGGTTTCGCCCTTTTGGATCAAGCATTGCCGGGGCCGGAACCTTGCCGCTGCCTGCCGCGATCGCCCCTCGGGCACGGGCGGGCGGGGGACCGGACGGGACGGGGGCCGGGCGCCCGCCGGAAGATCATCCGGTGTGCGGGCGGGGCGGTGCGGCGGGGCGCCCGGCCGGCGGAGGCGGCGCGCCCGGTGGCGGGACGCCGCGGGCGCGGCGCGTCCGCGCAGGTCACAGCGGTGCCGCGGATTTTCGGAGTGGCGCAACGGACCCTCTATTCACCTATTCCCATCGATTTAGTAGGTTTATGGCCGTGACCAGGAGAGACGACACCTGCGCGCCCCCCGCGGCGGCCCCCGTGCCGGCCGCGGGCGGTCGCCGGCCGCGCGCCGACCGGGCCCGCCAGGTCGCCGACGTCCTGCGCCGCCAGGTGCTCTACGGCGACCTGCGCAGCGGCGCGCTGCCCGCCGAGGCCGAGCTCGTCCGCGAGTTCGGCGCGTCCCGCAACACCGTCCGGGAGGCCCTCGCCCTGCTGCGCGCCGAGGGCCTGATCGAGCGCTGTCCCGGCGTCGGCACGCACGCCGTCGCCGAGAAGTACCCGCACGGGCTGGAGCGGCTGCTCGGCCTCGCCGAGACGCTGCGCGAGCACGGCGAGGTCGCCAACGAGGTGCGGCTGACCGGGCTGATCACCCCGTCCCGCGAGATCTCCTCCCGGCTCGGCACGCCCGGCGGCGAGCCGGTCGTCTACATCGAGCGGATCCGCCGGCTGAACGGGCTGCCGCTCTCCCTCGACCTCACCTACATCCCGCGCGACCTCGGCGAGCCGCTGCTGGCCGAGGACCTGGTCCGCAACGACATCTTCGTGCTGCTCGAGCGCATCGCGGGGCGGCCCCTCGGCCGCGCCGAGGTGATGCTCGAGGCGGTCAACGCCGACCCGCACTCCGCCGCGACGCTGGACGCCCCGCGCGGCGCCGCGCTGCTGATGCTCGAACGCCTCACCCACCTGTCGGACGGGCGCCCCGTGGACCTGGAGTTCATCCGCTTCCGCGGCGACCGGATCACGATGAGCGGCTCCATGAGCCGCGCCTGACCCCCTCCGGCCGCCCGGCCGGTGCCGCGCAGCGCCGCGCGGCGAGCCCCGCACGCCCGCACACCCCTGGAGGACCAATGTCCCTCGTGGAGAACCGCGCCGACGTCCCCGTGACGGTGGACGAGGCGCTCTGCATCGACGGCTGCACGCTGTGCATCGACGTGTGCCCGCTGGACGCCCTCGCCGTCCACCCGGAGACCGGCAAGGCGTACATGCACGTGGACGAGTGCTGGTACTGCGGGCCGTGCGCCGACCGCTGCCCGACCGGGGCCGTGACCATCGACATGCCCTACCTGCTGCGCTGAAGGAAGCCGATGAACGCGATGAAGACGACGCTGGCCGCGGCGGCCGCCCTCCTCCCGCTCGCGGCGGGCTGCACGGTGGCCGGGAACGCCGCCGACGGCGGGGGCGCGGGGCGGATCGTCGTGGGGTACCAGTCCAAGACCATCAACACCGTCACCGCCGGAACGCTGCTGCGCTCGCTCGGCTACTTCGAGAAGCGGCTGAAGGCGCTCGGGAAGCAGGACGGCACCGGCTACTCGGTGGTGTGGCGCGACTACGACACCGGCGCGCCGATCACCGCGCAGATGCTCGCCGGGAAGATCGACATCGGCTCGATGGGCGACTACCCGCTGCTGATCAACGGGTCCCGGGCGCAGGCGCAGGGCGGCGACGCGAAGACCTCGTGGGTGTCGGTGACCGGCTACAACATGCGCGGCTCGCTGAACGGCGTCGTCGTGGCCCCCGACTCGAAGGCGAAGACCCTGCGCGACCTCAAGGGGCAGACGGTCTCCACCAGCGTCGGCTCGGCGGGGCACGGCACGTTCGTCCAGGCGGCCCGCAAGTACGGGCTCGACCCCGCCAAGGACGTCAAGGTCGAGAACCAGCAGCCCACGGTGGGCGCGTCGGCGCTGCAGGCGGGGAGCGCGGCGGCGTTCGCGCAGTTCGTCGCCTGGCCGGGCCTGCTGGTGAACAAGGGCCAGGCCCGCCTGCTCTATGACGGCGGCCAGCTCGACGTGCCGACCTTCCATGGCGTGGTGGTGCGCAACCAGTTCGCCGAGAAGAACGGCAAGGTGCTCGACGCGTTCCTGCGCGCGCAGATCGACGCGACCAACTACCTGCACGCGCACCCGCTGGCGGCGGCCGAGTCGGTCGCGTCCACCACCGGGCTGCCCGCCGAGACCGTCTACCTCTACAACGGCGCGGGCGGCGTCGCCACCTTCGACCCCACCATCAAGCAGGGGCTGAAGGACGCGTTCGTGCACGACGTCCCGTTCCTGAAGTCGATCGGGGTCATCCAGACGCCGCTGGACGTCGGGCCCTTCATCAACGACGGCTACATCAGGAAGGCGTACGGCGCGTCCTACGACCACGACGCCGCGTCCACCGCCAACCCCGCCGCCATCACCGGGACCGACGAGGTGTGCAAGACCGAGGTGGACGACCCGAAGACCGCCGGCGAGGTGTGGGTGCAAGGCGAGGAGAGCACGCGCCCCGTCGCCGACCCGGTCTGCCTGCTGAAGAACGTGCGCGCGCTCAAGAGCCAGGGCAAGCGGCTCAGGGCCGTCTACATCCCCGACGCCACCACCGGCACCCGCTGGTTCGCGGACAAGGACGTGTGGGTCGAGGACCCGTCGGCGAAGGCGGGGGAGAGGTTCAAGCCGTTCGCCACGGACGAGGGCGCGCGCAAGTACGTCGCCGCGCATTCCGGCGCGAAGGTCGTCACCTACGACGAGGCGGTGAGGAACGCGTGAGCCGCCCCGTCCGCGCGAGCCGCCTCCCGCGCGCGAGCCGCCTCCTGCGCTGGCCCGTCCGCGCCGCCTCCATCCTGGCCGCGCTCGCGGTGTGGCAGCTGCTCACCGCCGCGAACGTCCGGCTGTGGGTCCGGTTCGACCGGTTCCCCGGCCCGGCCGACGTGCTGCACGAGTTCGGCCGGCAGGCCGAGCACGCCCAGTACTGGCAGGACGTCGCGCAGAGCCTCGTCCGCATCCTCACCGGGTTCGCGCTCGCCGCCGTCCTCGGCGTCGCCGCGGGCGTCGCGACCGCCCGGTCGCGGTGGGCGGGCGACCTGCTGCAGCCGCTGTTCGAGGTCGCCCGGCCGATCCCGGCGATCGCGCTGGTGTCGGTCGCGATCCTGCTGTTCCCCGCCAACGAGCAGGGCATCGTGTTCATCACCTTCGCCGCCGCGTTCTTCCCCGTCCTGGTCGGCACCCGGCACGCGGTGAAGGCCCTGCCGGTCGTGTGGGAGGACGCCGTCCGCACGCTCGGCGGCGGCCGGATCCGGGTGCTGCTCGGGGTCGTGCTGCCCGGGATCCTGCCCGGCGTGTTCGGCGGGCTGTCCATCGGGATGGGCGTCGCGTGGATCTGCGTGATCTCCGCCGAGATGATCTCCGGCGACTTCGGCGTCGGCTACCGGACCTGGCAGGCGTACACGATCGTCGACTACCCCGGCGTGCTCGTCGGGATGGCCACCATCGGGCTGCTCGGCTACCTCACCTCCGCCGCCGTGGAGCTGACCGGCCGCCGGCTGACCCGCTGGCTGCCGAGGGAGGACCGGTCATGAGCGGACTCGAACTGCGGGCCGAGGACGTGACGCTCGGCTACGGCGGCCGGGCCGTCGTCACCGGGCTCGACCTGACCGCCGAGGCCGGCGAGGTCCTCGCCGTGCTCGGCCCGTCCGGCTGCGGGAAGTCGACGCTGCTGCGCGCGTTCGCCGGGCTGCTGCCCGCCGCGTCCGGGCGGATCCTCGCCGGCGGCGAACCCGTCACCGGGCCGTCCGCCGACCGGGCGCTGATGTTCCAGGACGACGCGCTGCTGCCGTGGCGGACCGCGCGCCGCAACGTCGAGCTGGCGCTGTCGCTGCGCGGCGTCCGGCGGGCGGAGCGGCGCGCGGCGGCGGACCGCTGGCTGGCCCGGGTCGGCCTCGGCGACGCCGCCGGGCGGCTGCCGCGCGAGCTGTCCGGCGGGATGCGCCAGCGCGTCCAGCTCGCCCGCACCCTCGCCGCCGGGCCCCGCGCGATCCTCATGGACGAGCCGTTCGGCGCGCTCGACGCGCAGACCCGCGCGAGCATGCAGCGGCTCCTCCTCGACGTCCTCGCCGACGCGCCCGCGACCGTCGTGTTCGTCACCCATGACGTGGACGAGGCGCTGCTGGTCGGCCACCGGATCGCCGTCCTCGGCGCTGCCGGCGTCACCGCGCGGTTCCCCGCCGCAGCGACCCGCGACGAGGTCCTGGCGGCGCTCGGGGCGCGCACCGACACGAAGGAGACCGTGTGATGGAGATCCCCGCCGCGACCGAGCGGCGCGAGCTGAGCGCCGACGTGCTGGTGATCGGCGGCGGCACCGCCGGGACGATGGCCGCGATCACCGCCGCCGAGCACGGCGCGTCCGTGCTGCTGCTGGAGAAGGCGCACGTCCGGCACTCCGGGGCGCTCGCCATGGGCATGGACGGCGTGAACAACGCGGTCATCCCCGGCAAGGCGACGCCGGAGGACTACGTCGCCGAGATCACCCGCGCCAACGACGGCATCGTGAACCAGCGGACCGTCCACCAGACCGCCACCCGCGGGTTCGCGATGGTGAAGCGGCTCGAGAAGTACGGCGTGAAGTTCGAGAAGGACGAGCACGGCGAGTACGCGGTGCGCCGCGTCCACCGGTCCGGCTCCTACGTGCTGCCGATGCCGGAGGGCAAGGACGTCAAGAAGGTGCTGTACCGGGTGCTGCGGCAGCGGTCCATCCGGGAGAAGGTGACGATCGAGAACCGCGTGATGCCGGTGCGGGTCCTGACGTCCGGAGGGCGGGCCGTCGGCGCGGCGGGGTTCGATACCCGCAGCGGCGAGTTCGTCACCGTGTCGGCCGGCGCGGTGATCCTGGCGACGGGCGCGTGCGGGCGGCTCGGCCTGCCCGCGTCCGGCTACCTGTACGGGACGTACGAGAACCCGACCAACGCGGGCGACGGCTACGCGATGGCCTACCACGCGGGCGCCGAGCTGAGCGGCATCGAGTGCTTCCAGATCAACCCGCTCATCAAGGACTACAACGGGCCCGCCTGCGCCTACGTCGCCAACCCGTTCGGCGGCTACCAGGTGAACGCCGAGGGCACCCGGTTCGTCGACTGCGACTACTGGTCCGGGCAGATGATGTCCGAGGTCAAGCGGGAGATCGACTCCGCGCGCGGGCCGATCTACCTCAAGCTCACGCACCTGCCCGACGAGACGCTGACCGCGCTGGAGGGCATCCTGCACAGCACCGAGCGGCCGACCCGCGGCACGTTCCACGCGGGCCGCGGCCACGACTACCGCACGCACGACGTGGAGATGCACATCTCCGAGATCGGGCTGTGCGGCGGGCACTCGGCGTCCGGCGTCTGGGTGGACGAGAACGCCCGCACCACCGTCCCCGGCCTGTACGCGGCGGGCGACCTGGCCTGCGTGCCGCACAACTACATGATCGGCGCGTTCGTGTTCGGCGACCTCGCGGGCGCGCACGCGTCCGCGCATCTGCCGGCCGGCCGGGGCGGGCCGGCCGCGCTGCCCGAGGACCAGGTCCGCGCCGCGCACGAGCTGATCTACCGCCCGCTGCGCAACCCCGGCGGACCGCCGCAGCCGCAGGTCGAGTACAAGCTGCGCCGGTTCGTCAACGACTACGTCGCGCCGCCGAAGACGCGGACCAGGCTCGACATCGCCGTCGAGACCTTCGCGCGGATGGAGACCGAGATCGCCGCGATGGGCGCGCGGACCCCGCACGAGCTGATGCGCTGCGCCGAGGTCACCTTCATCCGCGACTGCGCCGAGATGGCCGCCCGGTCGTCCCTCACCCGCACCGAGAGCCGCTGGGGCCTCTACCACGACCGCGCCGACCTGCCCGAACGCGACGACGCCGCGTGGATGTACCACCTCAACCTGCGGCGCCGCGCCGACGGCGCGATGGAGTTCGTCAAGCGGCCCGTCGCCCCGTACCTGGTGCCGGTCGAGGAGTTCACCGTCCCGGAGGACGCCGAGCCGCAGGTGCTCGGCGCCGCCTCCGCCGCGCGGGTCGCCGCGTCCGCCCGCCCGGCCGCGCAGGCCCGCCCGGCGGCGTCGGTCGGACGGTCCCCGCGGCTGCTGGAACTGCAGCGGCTCGCCGAGACCCAGCCGGACGTCGGCGCGATCGCCGCCTACCTGTCCGACCCCGACCCGAAGGTGCGGCGCGCCGCCGTCGCCACCCTCACCGAGGTCGTGCCGGACGGCGTCGCCGGGGCCCTCGCCACCGCGCTCGCCGACGCGCACGGCTCCGTCCGGCACGCCGCCGCGACCGCGCTGCGCGAACTCGTCGAGGTGCTCCCGGCCACCGGGGAGGTCCGGGACGCGCTCAGCGGCGCCCTCGGCGTCCCGGACGCGCAGGTGCGCGCCGCGGTCCTGGACGTCCTGCGCGCGCTGCGCCTCGGCGGCCCGGACGTGTTCGCGGGCGCGCTCGGCGACCCCGACCACCGCGTCCGGCTGCAGGCCGTCCGCGGCCTGGTCGCGCACGACGCGGCGGACGCCATCGCGCGGGCGGCCGGCGACGCGTCCCGCGAGGTCCGGATCGCCGTCGCGCACGGGCTCGGCACGATCGGCGACCCGGCGGCGTCGGGCGCCCTCGGGCGGCTCGCCGAGGACGCCGACGACCTCGTCCGCGCCGCCGCGTTCGAGGCCCTCGCGGGCGTCGGATGCCCGCCGCCGCTGGACGGCGCCGCGGCCGCGGCGCTGCACGACCCGGCCTGGCAGGTCCGCGCGGGCGCCGCGCGGGGCCTCGCGGGCGCCGATCCGGGCGTCGCGTCCGTCCCGCTGATCAAGGCCCTGGACGACCCGCACCTGGACGTCCGCAAGGCCGCCGTGATCGCGCTGTCGGCGCACCCCCGCACCGCCGAGACCGTCGAGGCGCTGAGCGCCGCCCGGTCCGATCCGGACGCCGACGTGCGCGCCTACGCCCGCCGCGCCCTCGCGACCTAAGCCGTCAGGGGAGCGCCGCCAGGGCCAGCAGCGCGGCGGTCGTGGCGATCTCCACCAGCGCGCCGAGGACGTCGCCGGTGACGCCGCCCAGCCGCCGCACGGCGTGCCGGAGCATCAGCAGCGCGGCGCCCAGGCCGAGCACGACCGCCGCGAGCCCGTGCAGGGCGCCGCCGAGGCCGCCGGACGCCGCTCCGGCGGCTCCGGCGGCGACCAGGACCGCCCCGGTGACGGTGAGCGCGCCGCGCGCCGGGACGGTCCCCGCGACCAGCGCCCCCAGCCCGCCCGTACGGGCCGCCGGGACGCCCGCGCGGCACGCCCACGGCAGCGCGAGCCGCCCCGTCACCCCGGCGATCAGCGCCGCGACCGCGGCGTGCGGCGCCGATGCCAGCGCCGCGACCTGGACCAGCACGACGAGCAGCAGCGTGACGACGCCGAACGGGCCGATGTCCGACCGCTTCATGACGGCGAGCGCGTCCTCGGCGGGCCGCCCGCTGCCCAGGCCGTCCGCGAGGTCGGCGAGGCCGTCCAGGTGCAGCGCCCGGGTGAGCACCGCCGCCGCGCCCACCGCGAGCGCGGCGGCGAGCAGCCCGGACAGGTCGAGCGCGTCGCCCGCCAGCAGGACGGCCGCCGCCGCCCCTCCGGTGATCAGCCCGACGAGCGGCGCCGCCAGCATCGCCGACCGGGCCGTGTCCCGGCCCACCTCGGGCGCGCGCAGCGGGACGATCGTCAGCAGCGTCACCGCCAGCCGCAGCCCCGCCCCGGCGATTCTCACGGCAGCTCCAGCACGCGGCCCGCCACCACCAGCGCCGCCTCCTCCGACTCGGCGGCGAGCCGCTGGTTGACCAGCCCGAGCATGTCGCGGAACGCCCGTCCGGACGGTGTCGCGGGCACCAGCGACAACCCGACCTCGTCCGACACCGCGACCACCTGGGCCGCGGTGCCGCGCCACGCCTCGACCAGCGCGTCCAGCCTCGGCAGCACCCGCTGCGGGTCGTCCCACGCGCCCGACTCGTCCATCGCCGCCGCCAGCCACGTCCCGATGCCGTCCACCAGGACGGCCCCGGACGCCGAGGCCAGCACCTCCGCGAGGTCGGTCGTCTCGGCCGTCCGCCACCAGGCGGGACGGCGGCTCCGGTGCGCCTCGACCCGTGCGCTCCACTCCGCGTCGTCGTCGCGCACCGGGCCCGTCGCCACGTAGAGCACGTCGGGGCGGCCCGCCAGCCGCAGCTCCGCCTCCGCCGACTTCCCCGACCGCGACCCGCCGAGCAGCAGCGTCCGGAACGGGCCGTCCTGCGGCCGCACCCAGAACGCCATGCGCCGCTCCAGCTCCGCCGGGGACGGCATCCGGTGGTCCACGTGGACGGCCATGACGCGCGTCCCGGCCGCCACCGCCCCCACATGCCGCAGGTAGCCGAGGTGCTCGGGAGAACCCGCCAGGTCGAGCAGGACGGCGTCGTACCGCACGTCCTTCACGGGTTCCGGCCGGGCGCCCGGCCCGGCCGCCATCAGGACCCGGCCGCCGCCGGGGGCCCGGACGTCGAGCCCGCCGGGGACCTCCGTCCGGGCGAGGTCGTCCAGGGGAACGCCGTCGAGGAGCACGTCGGCCGGTTCGTGCCGCACCCCGGCGGCGCGGAGCCGCCCGCAGGACGCGCACCGGCAGCCTTCCCCGGGCCAGCCGCCCGGCGCGGCGATGCCGCGGAGTTCGATGTCCATATCGGTCCGAAACTCTACGGCCCGCCTGTATACGCTCACCTGGAAGGATCACGACCTCCCGGCAGAAGGAGACCCCCGGTGGGCAACCCCCCGACCCCGCCCTGGCCGGACCAGGGGCCGCAGCCGCCCTACGGCCCGCCTCCCGTGCCGCCGAACGCCCCAGGGCCCGGGCAGCCCGGTCCCGGGCCGGTGCCGCCCGTCCCGCCCGGCGGCGCGCCGCCGCCGGGCGTGCCGATGCCGCCGATCACCGTGCCGCCGCCCGGCGGGCAGCCCTGGCAGCCCGGCCCGCCGCCCCCGCCGCGCCGCGGCCCCGGCCTGCTGATCGCGCTGATCGCCGGCGGCCTCGTGCTGGTGCTCGCTGCGGTCGTCGCCGTCGTCGTGCTCACCGGAGATGACGGCGGGGACGGCGGTGACCGCGCGGACGGCGGCGGATCCGACGGCACGAGCCTGCAGGTCGGCAAGATCGCCGGCGGGGCGGAGGCCATCCCGAACGCCGACGGCAGCCTCACCATGGCCAGGCCCGGCGTCACGTCCCCGGTCGTCGACATCTACGAGGACTTCTCCTGCCCGCCCTGCGGCAACTTCGACCGCACCAACGACCCGATGCTCAAGCAGGTCGCCGTGGCGGGCGAGGCGAAGGTCGTCTTTCACCCCATGGTCATCTTCGGGGAGGGCACCGAACCGCAGCACGGCAACTCCACCCGCGCCGCGTCCGCGCTGCGCTGCGTCCGCGAAGGCGCCCGCTGGCTGTCCTACCAGGACGCCCTCTACGCGCACCAGCCGTCCGAGAGCACCCAGGGCTACGCCACCTCCGACCTCCTCGACTGGGCCGCGCCCCTCGGCCTCACCGGCGACGACTTCAGATCCTGCGTCACCGGGCAGCGCTACGCCTCCGACGTCGGCCGGGTCAGCCAGACCTACATCTCGACCGGAGTGCAGGGGACGCCGTCGGTGCGGGTGAACGGCCGGCTGCTCGACTCGTCCGACACCCAGTCGCCGGACGCCCTGCGGCGCGCCATCGAGGCCGCCTCCTGACCGGAGCGGCTAGTCTCACCCGCGACGAGGGAGGTCGAGCGCGATGGCGTGGATCTGGCGTTTGGAGAAGACCGACGGGCAGGCGGTCGGCACGTCCGAGGAGACCTTCTCCACCCAGTCGGACGCGGAGAGCTGGCTGGGCGAGAACTGGCGGGGCCTGCGCGCCGGCGAGGTCGACAAGGTGACGCTGCTGGACGGCGAGACCGTCGTCTACGGGATGAGCCTGCAAGACCCGGAGTGACGCCGGACGGCCGCCGGAAGAAGCGCAAGGGGCCGCGGGACGCCTGTCCCGCGGCCCCTCGCCGTCCGGCGGGCGCGCCTCAGCTCACGGGCGGGTGCGCGGGCTGACGGTCTTCGACGCGTCCCGGATCACGACGTCGCCGAGCACGTCGTCGATCCGCTTCAGCACGTCGGCGTCCAGCTTCACCCCGGCCGCCTTGACGTTGTCGGCGACCTGCTCCGGACGCGACGCGCCGATGATCGCCGCCGACACGTTCGGGTTCTGCAGCGTCCACGCGATCGCCAGCTGCGCCATCGACAGCCCGAGGTCGTCGGCGATCGGCCTCAGGTTCTGCACGCGGGTCAGCAGGTCGTCGTTCAGGTAGCGCTTCACCATGTCCGCGCCGCCCTTGTCGTCGGTCGCGCGCGACCCCTCCGGCACCGGCTGCCCCGGCTTGTACTTGCCGGTCAGCACGCCCTGCGCGATCGGCGACCAGACGATCTGGCCGACCCCCTCGCGCTCGCACAGCGGCACGACCTCCTCCTCGATGACCCGCCACAGCATCGAGTACTGCGGCTGGCTCGAGACGATCCGGTCGAACCCCATCTCATCGGCGATCTTCAAAGCGCGCTCGATCTGCTCCGCGCGCCACTCCGACACGCCGACGTACAGCACCTTGCCCTGCCGGACGAGGTCGTCGAACGCGCGGAGGGTCTCCTCCAGAGGCGTCTCGTGGTCGAACCGGTGGGCCTGGTAAAGGTCGACGTAGTCGGTGCCGAGACGGCGCAGCGAGCCGTTGATCGACTCCATGATGTGCTTGCGGGACAGCCCCCGGTCGTTCGCGCCGGGCCCGGTGGGCCAGTAGACCTTCGTGAAGATCTCCAGACCCTCGCGGCGCTGCCCCTTCAGGGCGCGGCCGAGGACCTCCTCGGCGCGCGTCCCGGCGTAGACGTCCGCGGTGTCGAACGTGGTGATCCCCTCGTCGAGGGCCGCGCGCACGCACGCGCGCGCCGCGTCCTCCTCGACCTGGGAGCCGTGGGTGAGCCAGTTGCCGTACGCGATTTCGCTGATCTTCAGACCGCTGCGGCCCAGGTATCGGAACTCCATGCCCACGACCCTAGCCCGGCGGAGATCACCGCCGGTCCGGGCGGGGCGGGAACACTCCCCGGCCCGCGGGGGACGGCCGCGCCGTCAGACCTTGTCCTTCTCGCCGATCTTCACCTGCGGCCCGGGCACCCGCAGCCGGCGGATCTGCATCGCGCGCATCGCCGCGTACAGCCCGACGCCCTTGGTGTCCTCGCCCGGGTGCCGCTCGGCGGCGAGTTTCTTGACGCCCCGGCTCAGCAGCAGCCCCTCGCCGAACACCACGACCAGCAGCAGCGGCGGCGCGAACAGCACCAGCAGCTTTGCCGCCGGGATCGGCAGCAGGCTCAGCAGCACGATCGCGAACATCGCGTACATGAGGTACGAGCCGACGGTGCGGCGCGCGTCCACGTAGTTGCGGGCGAGGCGCCGGACCGGGCCCTTGTCCCGCTTGAGGAGGTACTTCTCGTCCCCCCGGGCCATGCCGGCGCGGGCGCGCTGGCGCTCGTCCGCCTGCCGCTCGCGCACCTTCTTGTAGGCCTCCTTGCGGGTGGCCGGCGCGGTGATCGGCTGGCGGCGGCGCTTCTCGGCCTCGGCGCGCTTCGGCGTGGGCCGCCCCTTGCCTCCCGGCTTCGGCGTTACTACCTGAGGAGGATTCGGCGGGGCTTCCGGGGTACGACGCTTGAACACGGGGTCAGCCTACCGGCTGCGAACATCGTGGCTGCCTCGCGCGTTAACGCGTAGGGTGATAAGAACCCCAGCAGTGGTCATTGAGCCCAGTATGCGACTGAGGCACAGCACGAAGGGACCGGCGCCGCGCGATGAGCGTGATGAAAAGAATGTCGATGATCTTCAAGGCCAAGGCCAACAAGGCCCTGGACCGGGCCGAGGATCCTCGCGAGACGCTCGACTACTCCTACCAGCGCCAGCTGGAGATGCTGCAGAAGGTCCGTCGGGGGGTCGCCGATGTCGCCACCTCGCGCAAGCGTCTCGAGCTGCAGATCAACCAGCTCGAGCAGCAGCAGAACAAGCTGACCGACCAGGGCAAGAAGGCGCTGCAGGTGGGCCGCGAGGACCTCGCCCGCGAGGCGCTGACCCGCCGGTCCGGGCTGGACTCCCAGCTCAACGACCTGCGCGCGCAGTACCAGCAGCTGCAGGGCGAGGAGGAGAAGCTGACGCTCGCCTCCCAGCGGCTGCAGGCCAAGGTCGACTCCTTCCGCACCCGCAAGGAGACGATCAAGGCGACGTACACCGCCGCCGAGGCGCAGACCAAGATCAACGAGGCGTTCTCCGGCATCTCCGAGGAGATGGGCGACGTCGGCCTGGCGATCCAGCGCGCCGAGGAGAAGACCGAGAACATGAAGGCGCGCGCCGGCGCCATCGACGAGCTGCTCGCCTCCGGGGCGCTCGAGGACTTCTCCGGCCCCCGCGACGACATCCAGGCCGAGCTCGACCGGATGGGCTCCGGCCCCGGCGTCGACCTCGAGCTGGAGCGGCTGAAGGCCGAACTCGGCCAGGGCCCGGCGCCCAAGGAGCTGAACCAGGGCTCGCCCACCGCCCAGCCGCAGCAGCACCAGCAGGACGCCCCGCAGCAGGCCCCGTGGCCGCAGCAGCCCGGGGGTGCGCAGTGATCGTCCGCCTCATGGGCGAGGGGCAGCTGGACGTCGCCGACGGCGACCTGGCGGCGCTCAACACCCTCGACGGCGAACTCGAGTCGGCCATCGAGACCGGCGACGAGACGGCGTTCCGCGCCGCGCTGCACGCCCTGCTGGAGAGCGTGCGCAAGGTCGGCAAGCCGCTGCCGGCCGACAGCCTGGCCCCGTCGGAGCTGATCCTGCCGCCGGCGGACGCGGCGATCGACGAGGTGCGCGCCATGCTCGGCGACGAGGGGCTGATCCCGGACTAGTTCCCTGGCCGCCAGGCCGGGCGGCCAGGGACCGGTCGTCCTCCAGGGCGATGCGCGCGGGACTCCGGCGGTGCCCGGCACAAAACCCGGGGCTCGCGCGTTCACACAAGTGAATCGGGGAAAGAAAAACTGGGGGTTGCCGGATGGCCTCGACGCGTTACGCCTCTGACCGGGGGCTGACGTCACGCATGCTCGTGACCATGTTCCTGCTGGGGCTGGTCTACGTCGTCTTCGTGACGGCGTTCTTCGTGATCTCTCCGCAGTTCGGGGCGATCGCCCTCGTCATCGCGCTGGCGTTCCTGTTCGCGCAGTACTTCTTCTCCGACAAGCTGACGATGTTCGCCATGCACGGCCGGACCGTCTCGCCGGAGGAGGCGCCCGAGCTGCACGGCGTGATCGACCGGATCTGCGCCATGTCGGACGCGCCGAAGCCGCGCGTCGCCGTCGCCGACACCGACGTGCCGAACGCGTTCGCGACCGGCCGCAACCAGAAGAAGGCCGTGGTCTGCGTGACCACCGGGCTGCTGCGCCGGCTCGACCCGGTCGAGCTGGAGGGCGTGCTCGCGCACGAGATGGCGCACGTCGCGCACAAGGACGTCGCGGTCATGACGATCGCCTCGTTCCTCGGCATCTGCGCCGGTCTGATCACCCGGTTCGGCCTCGAGTGGGGCCTGTGGGGCGGCTTCAACCGCCGCGACAACGACCAGAACACCGGGATGATCCTGCTCGCCGTGGTAGCGGTCAGCGCCGTCGCCTACGCGGTCAGCTTCCTGCTCACCCGGGCGCTGTCGCGCTACCGGGAGCTGTCGGCCGACCGGGCCGCCGCGCTGCTGACCGGCCGCCCGTCCGCGTTGGCCAGCGCGCTGACGAAGGTGTCCGGCGAGATCGCCCGGATTCCGACCAACGATCTGCGGCAGGCGCAGGCGTTCAACGCCTTCTTCTTCACCCCGGCGTTCGGCAAGGGCTTCACCATCTCGCACCTGTTCTCCACCCACCCGTCGCTGGACAGGCGGCTCGCGCAGCTGTCGAAGATCTCCGACCAGCTCAGCAGGGGAGTCTGATCCGTGGGTTTCCTGGACACGCTGCTCGGCCGGTCCAAGCCGGTCAAGCCGGACCTGGACCGGCTCTTCGGGCTGTCCACGGCCGCGATCACGCTGGAGGCCGCCACGGGGTTCACGCCGACCGGCCTCGGCTCGGTCTGCTTCCGGGCGGCCGAGGGCGGCGCGTTCGCGCGGCTGCAGGCCGAGGTCCAGGAGCTGCTGGACGCCGACGAGGGCCCCAAGGTCGAGATCAGCAACGATTCCTACGGGTACACGTGGCTGCTCGCGACGCACCCGCCGGAGGAGCTGCCCGACCTGGTCACCGACCTGCACGCGGTGAACTCCACGCTGGAGTCCGGCGGGTTCGGCCCGCACCTGCTGTGCTCGCTGGCCGGCTTCCGCGGCCCGGACGGGCAGCGGCTCGCGCTCGTCTACCTGTACAAGCGCGGCACCTTCTACCCGTTCGCGCCGCTGCCCGGAGACAAGCGCGACAACGCGCTGGAGCTCCAGGTGCGCGGCGCGGTCGGCGCCGACCTGCCCTTCGAGCAGGACCTCGGCCGCTGGTTCCCGGTATGGGGCGCCCCCGGCCTGTGACGCCTCCCGGAACCCGTTCCGAAACGCCCTGATCCATGTTCCGATGCGGGGTATGTCTGTGATCTGAAGCCACGGTCGGTTCATGCGGGAGGCGTAATGACCGGACGTCCCTGGGACCATGCCCGCCACTGCGACGCGCTGGAGGCGGAGGCCGCCGCGTTCGCCGAGGTCGCGGCGGGCGCCGATCTCGAGGAGGACGTGCCGTCCTGTCCCGGCTGGTCGGTCGCCGAGCTGGTCCGCCACCTCGGCGCCATACACCGGTGGGCGGGCGGCACCGTCCGGGTGGGCGCCCCGCGCCGGCTGAGCCTGCGCGAGCTGGGCGTCTCGTTCCCGGTGGTCCCGGGCGACCACCTGCCCTGGTACGAGGAGGGCGCGCGGCGGCTGCTGGAGATCCTGCGGGCCGCCGACCCGGACGCGCCCGTGTGGGCCTGGGGCGTCGACCAGCACGCCCGGTTCTGGTCGCGGCGGATGCTGTTCGAGACCGCCGTGCACCGCGCCGACCTGGAGATCGCGTGCGGCCGGGTGCCCGCCGTCGCGCCCGAGGCGGCCGCCGACGGGATGGACGAGCTGCTGGAGAATCTGGAGCGGGCCGCCGCGTTCGCGCCCAAGGTCGAGAACCTGCGCGGCGACGGCGAGGTCCTCGCCTTCGACGCCGCCGACCTCGGCTCCCGCCGGCTGCTCCGGCTCCTGCCGGACCGCTTCGAGTGGACCCGCCACGACGGCGGCGAGAACGCCGGCGGCGCCGACGCGACGGTCCGCGGCAGCGCCTCCGACGTCTTCCTGTTCCTGTGGGGCCGCCGCAAACTCGGCGACCCCGCCCTGGAGTTCACCGGTGACGACGACCTGCTCGTCCACTGGGTGGAGAACTCTGCGATCTAGATCTACGGAAGCGCGAGCATCCGGTCGAGGGCGGCGCGGGCGTTGCGGGCGGTGTCCTCGTCGACGGTGATCACGTTCTCGGCCTCGCCGCGCACCAGCGACTCCAGCGACAGGACCAGGTGCGGCAGGTCGATGCGGTTCATCGTGGAGCAGTAGCAGACGGTCTTGTCGAGGAACATGACGTTCTTGTCCGGGTGGGCGTTCGCGAGGCGCCGGACGAGGTTCAGTTCGGTGCCGACGGCCCACGACGTGCCGGGCTCGGCGGCCTCGATCGTCTTGATGATGTACTCGGTCGAGCCGATCTGGTCGGCGGCGGTGACGACCTCGTGCCGGCATTCGGGGTGGACGAGGACGTTGACGCCGGGCACGCGGGCGCGGACCTCGTCCACCGACTCCTTGCTGAACCGGCCGTGCACCGAGCAGTGCCCGCGCCAGAGGATCATCCTGGCGTCGCGGAGCTGCTGGTGGGTGAGACCGCCCTCGCGGCGGTGCGGGCTGTAGACGACGCAGTCGTCCAGCGAGAAGCCCATCTCCAGGACGGCGGTGTTGCGGCCGAGGTGCTGGTCGGGCAGGAACAGCACCTTCTTCCCCTTGGAGTAGGCCCAGTCCAGGGCGCGCTTGGCGTTGGACGAGGTGCACACCACGCCGCCGTGCCGGCCGACGAAGCCCTTGATGTCGGCCGAGGAGTTCATGTACGTGACCGGGACGACCTCGTCGGCGACCCCCGCGTCCTCCAGGACGTCCCAGCACTCCTCGACCTGGTCGAAGGTCGCCATGTCGGCCATGGAGCAGCCGGCGCCGAGGTCGGGCAGGATCACCTTCTGGTGCGGCGCGGTGAGGATGTCGGCGGACTCGGCCATGAAGTGCACGCCGCAGAACACGATGTAGGGCGCCTCGGGCCGGGCGGCGGCCTGCTGCGCGAGCTTGAACGAGTCGCCGGTGACGTCGGCGAACTGGATGACCTCGTCGCGCTGGTAGTGGTGGCCGAGGACGAACACCTGGTCGCCGAGGGCGGCCTTGGCGGCGCCGGCCCGCTCGACCAGCGCGGGGTCGGACGCGGGCGGCAGCTCGCCGGGGCAGTCCACACCGCGCTCGCTCGCCGGGTCGGAGCCCTCGCCGAGGAGCAGCAGCGGAAGGTCGCGCACTGGGGTGGACACGGGAGTCTCCCTCCTGCGACGGGACTTATCGTCGCTCTGACGACTAATGATGGCACATCATCGTCGCGCGGGCGGTGTGACGTAGGACGCACCGCTCCCCGGCGTTAAAGATGGGCGATACGCGGAATGGGTCTGTGCCGAGGTACGTTGTCCTACGGGAAGAGGCGTAAGTCGTCCTCGAGGACGAGCGACAGTCCGCCGCAGCCGCGGCGCAGCGAGACCCGGGAGCTGAACACATGACGGTTTCAGGCGAGACCACGCAGGAGACCACGCAGCAGGGCGTCATCCTCACCGACGCCGCCGCCGAGAAGGCCAGGGGCCTGCTCGAGCAGGAGGGCCGCGACGACCTTGCGCTGCGTGTCGCCGTGCAGCCGGGCGGCTGCTCCGGCCTGATCTACCAGCTCTTCTTCGACGAGCGGGAGATGGACGGAGACCAGGTCCAGGACTTCGGCGGGCTGAACGTGCGCGTCGACCGGATGAGCGCGCCCTACCTCACCGGCGCCACCATCGACTTCGTCGACACGATCGAGAAGCAGGGCTTCACGATCGACAACCCGAACGCGTCGGGCTCCTGCGCCTGCGGCGACTCCTTCAACTGACGGAGCACCGCCGGCCCGCGGGCCGGCGGAGGGGCGGCCGGGCGACACGTCCGGGCCGCCCCTTTCGCATGCCCGCACTGCCCCGCCGGGGTGCGCACCCGCCGCGTCATGTGGTCCGATGGGAAGTAGTCTTTCCGGGTTCACACAGCCGGTGACAAGCCGGACGACCGCGACGAGGAGAGCGACGCGTGCGCATCGCCGTGACCGGATCCATTGCGACCGACCATCTGATGACCTTCCCCGGAAGGTTCTCCGACCAGCTCCTGCCCGACCAGCTCGACAGGGTCTCGCTGTCCTTCCTGGTGGACGAGCTGGAGATCCGCCGCGGCGGCGTCGCCGCGAACATCTGCTTCGGGATGGGCAGCCTCGGCAAGGAGTCGATCCTCGTCGGGTCCGTCGGCGACGACTTCGCCGACTACCGCTCCTGGCTGGACCGGCACGGCGTCGACACCGCCTCCGTGCACGTGTCCGAGCTGCACCACACCGCCCGGTTCCTGTGCACCACCGACCAGGACCAGAACCAGATCGCGTCCTTCTACACCGGCGCGATGAGCGAGGCCCGCTCCATCGAGCTCGGCCCGGTCGCCGAGCGCGTCGGCGGCCTCGACCTCGTGCTGATCAGCGCGAACGACCCCGAGGCGATGCTCCGGCACACCGACGAGTGCCGCTCGCGCGGCATCGCGTTCGCCGCCGACCCGTCCCAGCAGCTCGCCCGGATGGACGGCGCGGACGTGCGCCGCCTCCTCGACGGGGCCGCGTACCTGTTCAGCAACGAGTACGAGAAGGCGCTGTTCGAGGAGAAGACCGGCTGGTCCGGCGAGGAGGTGCTGTCGCGGGTCGGCATCCGCGTCACCACCCTCGGCGCCAAGGGCGTCGTCATCGACCGGCAGGGGGAGGAGGGCCTGCACGTGCCCTGCGTCCCGGTGGAGAAGGTCGTGGACCCGACCGGCGTCGGCGACGCGTTCCGCTCCGGGTTCCTGTCGGCGACGGCGTGGGGCCTGCCGCTGGAGCGCGCCGCGCAGGTCGGCAGCACCGTCGCCGCGCACGCGCTGGAGGCCGCCGGCCCGCAGGAGTACACCCTCTCGCGGCGGGCGTTCCTCGACCGGCTCGCCTCCGCCTACGGCGCCGCCGCGGCCGCCGACGTCGAGCCGCACCTCGCCTGCCCCAACCCGTGACCGGCGCGCCGCGGGGGCCGGCGCGGGCCCCCGCGGCGAGGCGGCCGTCAGTACGTCCGGCGGATGTGGAAGCCCCAGCCGCCCTGCGGGAGCGTCTCCTCGCGGACGAAGTCCTGCGACTTCATCCGGCACCAGGCGGGCACGTCGGTGCGCGCGGCGGCGTCGTCGGCGAGGACCGCGATGACCTCGCCGACCGGGATCTCGCGGATCCGCTCCGCCAGCATGATGATCGGAATCGGGCACTTGCGGCCGAGCGCGTCGATGACCAGCGCCGGGGGAGGGCCGACGGGCTCGGCGGGGGGCGGGGCCGCCGGCGCGTTGGAGACTCCGCTCCTCGCGCGGCCTCGGAACCTCATGGGCGCGACCGCCTCCCTCTTTCGCCGGTACGGACTCGGTGTGGTGTTCTGCCGCGGGTGCCGGTCATGGGTCCAGCGCGTTCAGCGCCGTCCGGCGCAGCCGGGCCACGGTGCCGGGGAGGACGGTGAGGAACCGGTCGACATCGGCGGACGCGACGCCACGCGGCAGCGATACCCGCACGTTCCCATGGGTAATCACTCCCATCGCCTCGAGCACATGACTCGGACGCAGCGTATCGGCCGTGCACGAGCTGCCGGACGAAACGGCGAAACCCGCGCGGTCGAGTTCGGTCAGCAGCGCCTCGCCCTCCACGTACAGGCAGGAGAACGTCACGATGTGCGGGAGCCGGCGGGCCGGGTCGCCGACGACCTCGACGTCCGGCACGGCCGCGGGCACCCGCTCGCGGATCCGGTCGACGAGCCCCGCCAGCCGCGGCCCCTCGTCCCGCATGTCCGCGCGGAACGCCTCCAGCGCGGCGGCGGCCGCCACGACCGCCGGGACGTTCTCGAACCCGGGCACGCGGCGCGCCTCGCGCTCGTCGGCCGGCAGCGGGGAGCGCCACCGGGTGCCCTTGCGGACCGCGAGGACCCCGACGCCCGCGGGCCCGCCCCACTTGTGCGCGCTGCCGGCGAGCAGCGACCAGCCGCCCGGCACGTCCGCGCGGCCGAGCGACTGCGCGGCGTCGACGAACAGCGGCACGCCCGCCGCGCGGCACGCCTCGGCGACCTCCGTGACCGGCTGCACCGTCCCCACCTCGTGGTTCGCCGACTGCAGGCACGCCAGCGCGGTATCCGGACGCAGCGCCGCGGCGAACGCGGCCGGGTCGGCGCGCCCGGCCCGGTCGACCTCGACGACCGTGACCTCGCCGCCGTCCGCCTCGTGCAGCTCGGCGGCGTGCAGCACGCTGGAGTGCTCGACCGCGCTCACCACCAGGTGGCGCCCGGCCCGCCGGCGCGCCTGGAGCCCCCCGAGGACCGCCAGGTGCACCGCCTGGGTGCCCGACGACGTGAACGACACCTCGTCCGGGCGGGCGCCCAGGACGCCCGCGACGCGCGCGCGGGCCCGGTCCAGCAGCATGCGGGTGCTCCTCGCCCGCCCGTACAGCCTGGCGGGGTCGGCCCAGCCCGCGTCCAGCGCCTCCAGGAGCGCCGCCCGTGCCGCGGGATGCGGCGGCTCGGTGGAGGCGGCGTCGAAGTACCCGTCCGGCGCACTGGAGTCGGCCACGCCAGCACACTAACCGGGCACCCGATCGGGGGTTCGCGCGCCCCTAGCGCTAGGGTGTCCACCACACGTGTAACAACTGATCTCACCGCCCGGGTCGACCGGGCTTTCATCCGTGGGGAAGGCATTCCGTGAGTCCGACCCGCTCTGGGGAGCGGCGTACGCCTGTGCGCAGTCGCCGCGCAATCAAAAGCGCCGGCGCGCTAGGGCTGCTGGCGCTGTCCGCAACCGCGTGCAGCGGTGAGGCATCCCGCCTGGGCATGCCCGAGCCGATCGGCCCGCAGGCCGAGCGCATGCTGAAGCTCTGGCAGGGTTCCTGGATCGCGGCGTTCGCCGTCGGGGCCGTCGTCTGGGGCCTGATCATCTGGGCGGTGCTGTTCCACCGCAAGCGCTCCGACGACCTGCCGCCGCAGGTCCGCTACAACATGCCGATCGAGATCCTCTACACGGCGGTCCCGTTCGTCGTCATCGCGGTCCTGTTCTACTTCACGGCGCGCGACGAGAACTACGTCGAGAAGACCACCAAGAACCCGCCGGTGGTCGTCGACGTCACCGCGTTCCAGTGGAGCTGGCAGTTCGACTACAAGGAGAAGGACGCCGCCGGCAAGGAGCGGACCGTCGCGTCGGTCGTCGGCCAGCCGGTGAACCCGAACTCCTCCTCCGGCGCCAAGCCCGTGATGACGATCCCGGCCGGTGAGCAGGTGCGGGTGCGGCTGCACTCCAACGACGTCATCCACTCGTTCTGGGTCCCGGCGCTCCTCTACAAGAAGGACGTCATGCCGGGCTACGACAACGAGTTCGAGTTCAAGGCGACCAAGCTGGGAACCTACGAGGGCCGCTGCGCCGAGCTCTGCGGCGTCGACCACAGCCGGATGCTGTTCCAGCTGAAGGTCGTCACGCCGGCCCAGTACCAGAAGTTCATCGCCGATTCGAAGGCCGCCCTGGCCACGGGGGGTGCCCAGTGACCACGATCAGTCACGCACCGAGCGCGCCGGTCACCACGGTCCGGACGAGCAAGGGGCGCATCGTCGCCAACTGGCTGTCGTCCACCGACCACAAGGTGATCGGCTACCTCTACCTGATCACCTCGTTCGTGATGTTCCTGTTCGGCGGCATCCTCGCGCTGGTCATCCGCGCGGAGCTGTTCAAGCCGGGCCTGCAGATCGTGAGCAACGAGCAGTACAACCAGATGTTCACGATGCACGGCACGATCATGCTGCTGATGTTCGCGACGCCGCTCTTCGCGGGCTTCACCAACGTGATCATGCCGCTTCAGATCGGCGCGCCGGACGTCGCGTTCCCCCGGCTGAACATGCTGGCGTACTGGCTGTTCCTGTTCGGCAGCCTGATCGTCATCGCGGGCTTCCTGACCCCGGGCGGCGCGGCCAGCTTCGGCTGGTTCGCCTACGCCCCGCTGTCGGACGCGGTCCGCTCGCCGGGCGTCGGCGGTGACATGTGGGTGATGGGCCTCGCCATGTCGGGCTTCGGCACCATCATGGGCGCGGTCAACTTCATCACCACGATCCTGTGCATGCGCGCGCCGGGCATGACGATGTTCCGGATGCCGATCTTCACGTGGAACGTCCTGCTGACCTCCATCCTGGTCCTGCTGGCGTTCCCGGTCCTCGCCGCCGCGCTGCTGGCCCTGGAGGCCGACCGCAAGCTCGGCGCGCACATCTTCGACGCCTCGCATGGCGGCGCGCTGCTCTGGCAGCACCTGTTCTGGTTCTTCGGGCATCCGGAGGTCTACATCATCGCGTTGCCCTTCTTCGGCATCGTGACGGAGATCCTGCCGGTGTTCGCCCGCAAGCCCGTCTTCGGCTACATCGGCCTGGTCTTCGCGACCATCTCCATCGCGGGCCTGTCGATCACCGTGTGGGCGCACCACATGTTCGTCACCGGCCAGGTGCTGCTGCCGTTCTTCTCCTTCATGACGTTCCTCATCGCCGTGCCCACGGGGGTGAAGTTCTTCAACTGGGTCGGGACGATCTGGCGAGGACAGCTGACGTTCGAGTCGCCGATGCTGTGGTCGCTGGGCTTCCTGGTGACGTTCCTGTTCGGCGGCCTGACCGGCGTCATCCTGGCCTCCCCGCCGATGGACTTCCAGCTGTCGGACTCCTACTTCGTCGTGGCCCACTTCCACTACGTCGTGTTCGGCACCGTGGTGTTCGCGATGTTCGCGGGCTTCTACTTCTGGTGGCCGAAGTGGACCGGCAAGATGCTGAACGACCGGCTCGGCAAGCTGCACTTCTGGCTGCTGTTCATCGGCTTCCACGGCACCTTCCTCATCCAGCACTGGCTGGGCGCCGAGGGCATGCCGCGCCGGTACGCCGACTACGCCAAGGAGTTCGAGGGCCTGAACCAGGTGTCGTCGATCTTCGCCTTCATCCTGGCCGCGTCGATGCTGCCGTTCTTCTACAACGTGTACATCACATGGAAGAAGGGCAAGCGCGTCGAGGTCGACGACCCGTGGGGCTACGGCTCGTCGCTGGAGTGGGCCACCTCGTGCCCGCCGCCGCGGCACAACTTCAACTCGATCCCGAAGATCCGTTCCGAGCGGCCGGCGTTCGACCTGCACCACCCGCACGTGGGCGCGCAGGGCGAGCTCGCCGGGGCGAAGGAGTAGCCGATGCGCGTCCAGGCGTTCATGTTCTACGGTTGCGCGGTCTTCTTCCTCGCCACCGACACCGTGTACTGGCTCTGGTCGAACGACTGGACCGGCACGACGGCCCTCGCGCTCGCGGTCGGCCTCGCCGGGCTGATCGGGTTCTACATCCACTTCACCGTCCGGCGTCTCGAGCGGGCCAACGCGGGCCCGCTGTACGAGGACGACCCGCAGGGCGACATCGCCGACGCGGCCGGCGAGCTGGGCTTCTTCAGCCCGCACAGCTGGTGGCCGCTGTTCCTCGGCCTGTCGGCCGCGGCCGTCGCCCTCGGCGTCGTGTTCGGCTGGTGGCTGGTGATCCTCGGCGCGTGCGCCGCGATCCTGACCTCGATCGGGCTGGTGTTCGAGTACTACCGGGGTCATTTCGCCCACTGATCAGTAAAAGAACCCCAAGGGGGGCGGTATCCGCAAATTCGCGGGTACCGCCCCTTTCACATACTGGACGTCGTCCCAGCAAATAGGGCTGGCCAGGCGAATCACTCGTCCAGGTGGGAAACGACCGGGGGGTCCACGTGCGGGTGGGTGACTCAGGACCGAAGAACCGGGGAAGGCGGGCCGCCGCCGTGCTCGCGGGCGCGGGCATGGTGGCGGGCGTCGCGGGGTGCTCCGGACAGCAGGCGGTGACCGGGCGGGACGCGGTCTCGCTCGCGGTGTCGCCGGGCGGGGGCGGCGCGGCACTGCCGCCCGACAGCCCGATCGACGTGCGGGCGAAGACCGGCAGGATCGCGAACGTCACGGTGACGACGGCGAAGGGCGCACCCGTCGAAGGCGATCTGAACGCCGATCGGACGCAGTGGCGGTCGCGCTGGTCGCTCGCGCCGGGCCAGGCCTACACGGTCGACGCGACGGCCATCGGCGAGGACGGCAAGACGCGCACCGTCCGCAGCGGCTTCACCGTCGCGACCGTGCGCAAGAGGTTCGGCGTCACCGTCGACGCGCCCTTCGACAAGGAGACCGTCGGCGTCGGCATCCCGATCGTCATGCGGTTCGACCAGGCGGTGAAGGACCGCGCGGCGGTCGAGCGGGCGCTGGAGGTGCGCTCCGACAAGCCCGTCGAGGGCGCCTGGCACTGGTTCAACGACCAGGAGGTCGTGTTCCGGCCCAAGGAGTTCTGGCCGGCGCACACCAAGGCCTCGCTCGTCGCCCACCTCAGCGGCGTGAACAACGGCAAGGGCATGTACGGCGGCAAGGACTACGCCGTGAACTTCACCGTCGGCGACTCGCACGTCTCGACGGCCGGCGAGGACACCCACAAGATGGTCGTGAAGATCAACGGGCGGAAGGTCCGGACGATCCCGACCAGCATGGGCCGCGGCGGCCAGGAGAAGTACACCACGACCAACGGCGTCCACCTCGCCATGCAGAAGGACGACCCGGTCACCATGACCTCCGAGTGGGAGGGCTGCGGCCCCGGCTGCGCCGGCTACTACAGCCTCACCGTGGACAAGGCGGTGAAGATCTCCGACAGCGGCGAGTACGTGCACAGCGCGCCGTGGTCGGTGGGATCCCAGGGCAGCGACAACGTCAGCCACGGCTGCATCAACGTCAGCCCGTCCAACGCCGCGTGGTTCTACAAGCTGGCGCAGCGCGGCGACGTCGTCACCGTGACCGGCACCAGCCGGGAGCTGGCTCCGGACAACGGCTGGGGCTTCTGGCAGATGGGCTGGAGCAACTGGGTGAAGGGCAGCGCGCTGAAGCGCTCGGTGTCGACGGCCCCGCACATGGACGCCGCGACCCTCTCCGCCCAATCCGCCAACGAGGCCCAACAACCCCGCGCCAGCCATAACTAGTGCAGTGGGGGTGGGGGCTGGACGTCGTGCATCTTGGACCAGTTGCGGGCCATGGCTATGCGGTCGGGGCCGGACGGGTGGGTCATCCACAGCAGGTACTCGGCCGGGTTCGGGCTCGGGTCGTCGATGTTGCGGACGGACAGCTCGTGCTGCATCGCCACGAACGTGGACGGGTCGCGGGTGAGGTCCAGGGCGTGCGCGTCGGCGCGGGCCTCGATGCGGCGGCTGACGAGGTTCTGCACGGGGGCGGCGAGCTGCGTCCCGGCGGCGACCAGCGCGAGGACGAGCGCGATGGTGCGGGGGTCGGCGGGGCCGGTGCTCCGCGCGGTGCGGGCGGCGGGGACGTCCGGGTCGACGCCGGCGCGGCGCAGCAGCCGCGGCGAGGTCGTCAGCAGGTAGAGCAGGCACAGGCCGCCGGCCACGCCGAGCGCGCCGACGAGGGTGCCCCATAGCACGTCGTCGCGCTTGGCGTGGCCGAGCTCGTGCCCGACGATCGACTCGATCTGCGGGCGCGGCGACTTCAGCAGCGTGTCGTACAGGACGATGCGGCGCGTCGAGCCGAACCCGGACACGTAGGCGTTCAGCGAGGTCGTCCGGCGGGACGCGTCGGCGACGAGGACGTCCTTGACGGGCACGCCGTCGCGTTTCGCCATGGCGAGCAGGTCGGTGCGCAGCGGCCCGGCGGGCAGCGAGTGGAACTTGTTGAAGACCGGCTCGACCACGACGGGGTAGATGAACGACACGGCGACGACGAGCACGAAGCCGCCCGCGGCGGCGCCCGTCCACCAGTGGCGCGGGAAGCGGCGGACGACCGCGTACAGCAGGAGCAGCGCGATCGTGTAGATGACCCAGGTGACGCCGAGGGACTTGAGCTGGTCGACGGCCCATGCGGGCCAGCTCTGGGTGGACAGCCCGTAGCGGCGCAGGACCGACTCGCTCCAGATGTCGAACGGGAGGCCGATGACGCGCAGCAGCGTGGTGAGCGCGACGGCGGCGGCGATGACGCGCAGGGGGCGGCGGCGGACGCGCGCGGTCGTCCAGCCGATGAGGCGGGCGCCGAGCGGGGTGAAGCCGAGGACCAGGATCACGGCGAGGCCGACGGCGAGCCCGCAGTAGGCGGGCGGGTTGATCGCGCCGTCGAACGCCTTGGCGCGGGCGATCTCGCGCGGGGTGAAGTCGAGGGACGGGTCGGCGTGCACGTGCCCGCCGGGGACGCGGCCGGGCAGCGGGTTCCACGGGGTGGTGAGGGCGAGGACGGCGGCGACGCCGGCGAACAGCACGGCGGCCGTTACGGCGGCGGCGCGGCGCGGTCCCCGCATCCGGCCGGCGGCCGCGGGGCCGTCCGGGCCGGGGGCCGGGCCGTCCTGGCGGCCGGGGGGTTCGGCGACCGACGGCTCGCCGCCGTCTCCCTCGCTCATGTGAGCTCCTTCTTCAGGTAGTCGCGCCACTGCGCGACGAAGCGGTCGCGGCTGAGGCCGAGCACGGAGCGCAGCGCGGCGGTCTCGGAGGTCCGCCCGGCGGCCCGGTACAGCCGGACGAGCGTCGCCTCACCGTACCGGCCGGCGACCATCCGGCAGGCGAGCCAGGCCTCCTGGTAGGCCTGGGAGAGGTGGTCGGAGGAGCCGGCGAAGTCGGCGGCGGACGGCGGCGCGGACGGCGCCGGGCCCGAGCGCAGCTCGCGGCGCAGCTCGCTGGCGGCCGACCGGACGCTCACCTTCGCGTGCTTGTAGCCGACGTAGTCCGCGAAGCCCTCGATGAGCCACAGGGGAGTGGTGCGGTCGGTGGCGCCGCCGGTGGCGACGTGGGTCAGCTCGTGGGTGAGCACGACCGTGCGGCCGAGCTCGTTGAGCCGGCCGAAGGTGCCGGGGGAGACGATGACGCGGTCCTCGCCGCGGCCGCCGCCGGCGGACGGCGCGACGGTGGCGAGCGCGGCGATCTGGCCGAGGCTCTCGTCCGGCCCGGCGAGGGAGGCGGCGAGCCGCTCGTCGGCGGGGACCAGCGCGACGACCCGCTGCGCCCAGCCCTTCCCGACGACCCCGGTGACGACCGGGACCGCGGCGTCGAGGCGTTTCGCGATGCCGTCCAGCCCGCCGCCGTCGCCGATGACGAGGCTGGAGCGGCCCCGGACGACGCTCAGCGGCCCGGCGTCCCAGATCTCGGCGTCGTCGCGGTAGCCGAGGGCGGAGCCGTCGCCGACGACGGTCCAGGCGCCGGAGCGGGGCGCGAAGGTGAGGTGGCGGGCGCGGGCGACGTCGCCGCGGTCGAAGCCGCGCAGCCGGTACCGGGTCTCCACGCGGACGACGGCGGCGCCGCCCTCCGCGTTCGCCGACTCGGTGCCCGCGAAGCGCTCCGTCCAGCCGTCCAGGGGCAGCCTGCGGAGGTTGTCGTAGAGGCGGGCCTGCGCGTCCTGGAACGCGGCGGGCGCCGAGGAGACCGTGGCGAGGAACGCGGTCCGGTCGCCGGCGGCGACGGCGCGGGACCGGTTCGCGAGGACGGTGCGCGCGGTGTCCGGATCGAACGGCGCGGAGGGGCGGGCGGTGCGGGCCGCGGCCCGGGAGCCGCCGGACCGGGCGCCGAGGATTCCGGCGCCGCCGGCGGCCAGCAGCGCGGCGCCGCCCGCGCCGAGGGCGAGCGCCCTGCGCCGCGTCACGGCGGCGGGCCGCGCCAGCGGGCCGTCCGGGGGGACGGGACCGCCCCGCCGAGCGTCAGGGACGTCTTGTCCCTCGTCCTCGGCGGGGCCGTCCTGCGGGCCGTCCTCCATGCGCGAGATCCTATTGAGCCTTCCGTGGAAGCCGTGCCATCGGCGCCGTGTCGCCGTCCTGCGTCACGAGGCGTAGTCGGGGTAGCCGTAGCCGACCACGCTGTCGGTCGAACGCTCCCTGACCTGGACGGAGTTCCCGGTGTTGCCCTCGACGGTCTGGATGGTGCCGTCGCCGTTGTCCTTGATGACCATCCCGACGTGCTGGATGTCGTCGTCGGACTTGCCGCCGCTCCAGGAGAAGAAGACGATCGCGCCGGGCTTCGGCGTGTCGCCCCAGCGTCCGTTGTCCTGGAACCACTGGGCGTGCGCGACGGTCCAGGCGTCGCTGCCGATCTGATCGGTGAAGCCGAGCTTGTCGCCGACCCAGGAGATGAACATGTCGCACCATTCGGCGTCGCTGTACTCCTGGACGGACCCGCCGTCGCGGGCGACGGTCTCCTTGGCGCGCTCGGTGCCCTCGTACCAGTCGCCGAACTTGGTGTCGCCGTTGCCGTCGGGGGTCGCGCCGACCTGGGAGCGGGCGAGCTCGATGGCCGCCTCGGCGGTGGGACGGGACTTCTTGGAACGTTCCTTCGGGGCGGCGGCCTTCGGCGCGCTCTTCGCGGCCCGGCGGGGGGCGCTCTTTTCCGGCGCATGGTCCCGGGCGGCCCGCTCCTGCGGTGCGCGGGCGACGGCCTGGCCGGCCGAGGCGGCGGGCTCGGCGGGCCCGGGGCCGCCGAACGGCAGGACCGACGCCTGCGCGGTCGCCACGGCGGTGCCGAGGACGGCGGCGCCGACGAGCACGCCGCCGGTGGTGCGCCAGGCGGCGGCGCGGCCGTGCTTGCGGTGCCGGCCTCCCGAAGGGGCCCCGGCGGCGGCCGGTGCCGCCTTCGCGCCGGGGGCGCCGGTGACGACCTGGGCGGCGATCACCTTGGTGGCGGGGACGGTCCTCGGCGCGGGAGGCGCCTCGGGAGCGGAGGCCCGGCGGATGGGGGTGACGGGAGTCGTGCTGCTGGTGGGGCTTGCCTTGCGATGCTTGCCTGCCACGGGGGGATCTCCTTGGCTTCCATGCCGCCTACCGGGTTAGCTGACGGGTTCGGGCGTGGAAGCCGCCCTACGGCCTGCGGGCAGGCCGATTCACCCCAGGGGGACATGCGTGGGTCCCCGGCTCCGCCACCGGCCTCGCGGGCACGGCGGCGGACTCGGCGGTGGCGCGCCCGGGGGCGGGCGCGCCGGTTCGGTCGGGGGTCCTCTCGGGAAGGGGCGCCGCTGCGGCGCCCGCGGAGAGGTGAAGAAAGGGGCGGGCGCGGCCGTGCGCTCGGCGGACGACCGCGCCCGGAGAGATTGATGCCGTTCGGCTAGGAGGCCCGTACGGGCCCGTCATCCGGCCGCGGCGGGGCGTTCTGCTGAGGGTAGGTGGACAGTGTTCACTCCTTCTTCCAGACGCCTACCGGGTTAGCTGTCGGGTTCGGGCGTGGAAGTGGCCCTACGGCGGCTCTCACTGGTCGTGCCGGAAGAGCGAGCCGATTCACCCCGGTACCGGAATGTCCGTCCGGAACTACTCCGGACTCCGGTGAAGGTGGGTCCCCGGTTCCGCGCCGGGCGGCGCGGATTCGGCGCTGCCGCTGCGATCCTGAGGGCTTCATGGGGCCCGTGCGCGGGACCCTGTGTCCCGCGTGCGAAAGAGCGGCGCTGATGTTGTGATGGCGGCGGTCCCTTGTCCGGGGGACCGCCCGGGCCGGAGCCCTGCGTGGTCCAGCGTGGCGCGCTCTCAGCGCCATGCACGCTGTCGGCGTGCGCACGGTGGGCCGGGCCGGCCGGGTCTCGAGGAGACCGGTGCGGCACGCTCTCCCGGTGCCGCGGGGCGACGCGTGGATCGTGCCGCCCTGGGGGACGACACGTGGGGCGCGCCGCCCGGTCCGCGGCCGCCGATGCGCGCCGCGGGGGGCCGCGGCGTCTGGAGGGCGCCGCGTGACCAGTGCGCCTGGAGGGCGCCTGGGTGGTGACAAGGTACCAAAGCCCCATCAGAAGGCAAACCCCCCCAAAATCAACAACGGACCAGGTCAGCCCTGGTCCGTTGTCGCTGGAAGGTGCGAACGGGCCCGCACGGCGGGCCCGTTCACATGATCGTCAGGGGCGTCCCACGCCGTACAGGTTGGACCTGTAGTAGCCCGACAAGGAGGCGATCTGGACGACCGTCCCGGTGTGCGGCGCGTGAATGAACTGGTTGTTGCCGACGTACATGCCGACGTGCGAAAGGCCGCTGAAGAACACCAAATCGCCGGGCTGGATGTTGCTGAGCGACACGTGCTTGACCGCCGCCCACTGCGAGGTCGTGGTGCGGGTGATGTTGACGCCAGCCGCGGCCCACGACTTCATGGTGAGCCCGGAGCAGTCCCAGGAGTCCGGACCGGTCGCCCCGTAGTGGTAGGGCTCCCTCAGCTGGGCGTAGGCGAAGTTGAGCGCCGTCCGGGCCGAGCCGCTGGCCGGGCCGTTGTAGGTGCCGCCCGTCCCGCCCGAACCGCCGCTGGAGGCGCCGCCGGTCTGCTGGACCAGCTTCTTCTGCTCCTTGACCTTCTTGTCGAGGTCCTTCTTGGCCTTGGCGAGCTCGTCGTGCTTGGTCTTGACGTCGTTGTAGGCGCTCTGCGCCTGCGCCTGCTCGCGGCGCAGCCGCTGCGCCGTCGCCAGGAACTGGGTGAGCTGGGAGCTGCGCTGCTCGGAGAGCTGGGTGAAGACCGCGGCCTGGTCCAGGACGGCCTGCGGGTCGCCGCTGCCGACGAACCCGGTGACGTCCGTGGAGTCGCCGTTCTTGTAGGCGTCCGCGGCCATCTGGGCGATGGCCGAGCGCTGCTTGTCGAAGGAGGCCTGCTCCTCCGTCGACGCCTTCTTGGCGGCGGCCAGCTTCTTCTGGGCGACCTTCAGCTTCTCGGTGTTCTGGTTGTACTCCTCGACCTTCTTGTCCATCAGCTCGTTGAGCTGGTCGAGCTTCTTCTGCGCCTGCGCGTGCGTGGGCTTCGGCTTGGCGTGCGCCACCACGGGCGGGAACGCGAAGGTGGCGGACGCCGCCAAGCATGCGGCGACCGCCAGGCGGCGGGTGACCCCTATCCCCGTCGAGCCGGCTCTCCGGTCGCGCGAGCGCGCTGGTTCCCCGATGAGATCGTTGGTCACGGTCCGATTCGCCCCTCTCGTCCACTACGTCAGCGGACGACATTAGCGATGGGCCACAACCGTCACAACTAATTCGTCACTATCTGATTGACTTCGGCCTAATTTGCCCACATTCCGTGATGGCAAGATCACGCAGTGCATGATCAAGGCCATGGAATACGGAGAATCTCACGAAATGTCGGAGTCTTGTGGCGGGTCATGACCGGCCCAGCCTCCGCAGCAGCAGCGTGGACGGGCAGGGCCGCGCGTTCGCGCGCCGCGCCGCGTCCGCCACCTCCCGGTCGGACGACACCACCACCACCGCCCTGCCGTCCGGCTCCGCCCGCACCAGCTCGCCGATCAGCTCGTCCGCCGTCTGCCCCGGCCGGCTGAACAGCACCCGCACCCCGCGCGGCGCCGAGATCGCGACCGGCGCGTCCAGCTCCGCGCCGTCGAACACGCACGTCACCTCGGCGCGCGTCTGCGCCGCGAGCCCGCCGAGCCCCGACAGCAGCCGCGTCCGCTGGTCCGACAGCGGCAGCTCCCCGTAGCCCGTCTTCGTCACGTTGTAGCCGTCCACCAGCAGGTGCACCTGCGGCAGCGTCAGCAGCCGGTCCAGCAACTGCGGGTCGCTGTCCGACAGCGCCCGCCCCGGCAGCGCCCGGTGCGCCAGCCGGTCCGGCTCCAGCGCGCCCACCGCGTCCGCGGGACGCGCGATCGTCGACGGCAGCGCCAGCTCCCGCCGCACCCCCTGCGCCGCGTCCACCAGCGCGTCCAGCAGCAGCCGCAGCCGCATGTCGTCGACGTTGCGGCCCTCCCGCGCCGCCCGCTTGGCCGTCTCTGCCGCCGCCTCCGCCTGCGCCGCCCGCGACCGCAGCCTGCGCAGCTCCTTGTCGGCCGCCGCCGACGACTCCCGCGCCGCCGCCAGCTCCCGGTCCGTCTCCGCCGCCAGCGTCTCCGCGCGCTCCTGCGCCGCCCGGTACCGCGTCCGCGCGTCGTGCAGCTTGCGGCGCAGCTCGGCGACCTCCGCCTTGGTGTCGCGCAGCTCCGCGCGCAGCTTGTCGACCTCCGCCGCCCGCGCCGCCCGCGCCGCCGCCAGCTCCTCCTTCAGCGCCGCGACGCGCCGCTCGGCGGCCTCCTCCTCCGACGCCGTCGCCGAGCGCTCCAGCTCCGCCCGCGCCGCCTCGACCAGCTCCGTCCAGCCGTCCGGACGCAGCAGGTAGGCCACCACCGCCACCCGCACCGGGTCCGCCGCCGGCGGCACGTTCCCGCCCTCGACCGCCTCGACCAGGTCCGGCTGCGCCTCCCGCAGCGGCTCGGCCACCCGGCCCCGGAACTCAGCGTCCTTCTCCAGCACCGCCGCGATGTGCTGCCCGGCCAGCTTCGCCCGCTTGCGCCGCTCGAACCGCGCGAACCGGCGCAGCGGCACCGGCACCTCGTCCGGCGGCAGCACGCCGATCAGCTCGGCGGCGGCCTCCACCACGCCCGACCGGACGGCCTCCGGCAGCGGCCCTGCCAGTCGCCGTACGGGCTCCGGGCCGCCGGGGCTCGCTTCGGGGCCGCTGTCGATGATCCCGCTCCTTCCGGGCCGCGCCGCCGGTGCGCTGTCTCTTCCCGAGCACCACGCACCCTAATCAGCGCGAACGTGGGATCGGACGGAACGCGCCCTGCCCGCGGGAGCGCATGCTCCCCCGAACCGTCCCCCGCGGCCCCCGCCCGGCGGGACGTGCCGGCGCGCCCCCAACCCTAGCGGCACGGACTTCTGTCGGTGGCGTCCTCTACGGTCGCCGGCATGACGGCTGCGCACGAGGTCCAGGGGCGGAACCGGGCAGTTCAGGGCACTCTGGACGACCTCGGCACCCCCCTGGCGGAGGTCACCTTCGTGGTGGTCGACCTGGAGACCACGGGCGGATCCGCGGCCGACTCGGCCATCACCGAGATCGGCGCGGTCAAGGTGCGCGGCGGGGTGGAGCTCGGCGAGCTCGGCACCCTGGTCGACCCCGGCGGCCCCGTCCCCCCGTTCATCACCGCGCTGACCGGCATCACCACCGCGATGGTCACCGCCGCCCCCCGGATGGACGCGGTGCTCCCCGCGTTCCTGGAGTTCGCCCGCGGCTGCGTGCTCGTCGCCCACAACGCCCCGTTCGACATCGGCTTCCTCAAGGCCGCCTGCGCCGCGCAGGGGTACGCCTGGCCCGCGTTCCCCGTCGTCGACACCGTCGACCTCGCCCGCCGCGTCCTCGGCAAGGACGAGGTCCCCAACTGCAAGCTCGGCACCCTCGCCCGGTTCTTCCGCACCCGCACCGAGCCGACGCACCGCGCGCTCGCCGACGCCCGCGCCACCGTCGAGGTCCTGCACGGCCTCATCGAGCGGCTCGGCTCGTTCGGCGTCACCTCCCTGGAGGAGCTGCGCGGCTTCGCCAAGGCGCCCACCCCCGAGCAGCGCCGCAAGCGCCACCTCGCCGACGGCGTGCCGAGCGCCCCGGGCGTCTACCTGTTCGAGGACGCCGGCGGCGAGATCCTCTACGTCGGCAAGAGCGGCGACCTGCGCTCCCGCGTGCGCAGCTACTTCACCGGCTCGGAGACCCGCCGGCGCGTCCGCGAGATGGTCGGCCTCGCCGAACGCGTCCGCACCATCGTCTGCGCCACCGGCCTGGAGGCCGAGGTCCGCGAGCTGCGGCTCATCGCCGAGCACAAGCCCCGCTACAACCGCCGCTCCAAGTTCCCCGAGCGCGCCATCTGGCTGAAGCTGACCGCCGAGCCGTTCCCCCGGCTGTCGATCGTCCGGGAATGCCGCGCCGACGGCGCCCGCTACCTCGGCCCCATCTCCTCCCGGCGGCAGGCCGAGGAGGCCCGCGCCGCGCTGCACGAGGCCGTCCCGCTGCGCCAGTGCACCCAGCGGCTCACCGTCCGGCTCGTCGAACGCGGCCGCGCCCGCAGCTGCGCGCTCGCCGACCTCGGCCGCTGCGGCGCGCCCTGCGACGGCCGCGAGTCGCAGGGCGCCTACGCCGTGCACGCCGAGACCGCCCGCGCGATCATGGAAGGGGACGTGCGGCCCGTCGTGGCCGCCGCGCAGGTCCGCATCGACCGGCTCGCGTCCGAGCTGCGCTACGAGGAGGCCGCCGCGCAGCGCGACCGGCTCGCCGCGTTCGTCCGCGCCGCCGCCCGCGGCCAGCGCCTCGCCGCGCTCGCCCGGCTGCCCGAACTCGTCGCCGCGCGGCCCGGCTTCGACGGCGGCTGGGAGCTGTCCGTCGTCCGGTACGGCCGGCTCGCCGCGGCGGGAACGGTCCCGCCGCGCGCCCACCCCCGCCCCTACGTCGACGCGCTCATCGCCACCGCCGAGACCGTCTTCCCGCCGTCGGGCGGCGCGCCCGGCGGCGTCGCGCTCGGCGCGCCGCCGTCGTCCGGCGCCACCGCCGAGGAGATGGAGTGCGTGCTGCGCTGGCTCGACCTGCCGGGCGTCCGGCTCGTCGAGCTCGACGGCGCCTGGACGTGCCCCGCGCACGGCGCCGAGGGCCTGCGACGGTGGATCGACAACGCCTACGTGAGCCCCGACCCCGAAGCCCGCCAGGGCAGGCGCTGAGCGGGCGGGCCGCCCACTAAGGTGACGATGGACACCCGCGCCCGGAGAGGACGACGACCCCGCATGGCCCTGCCTCTCTACGACAGCCAGCCCGCGCGGCGCGTCCCCTGGATGACGTACCTGCTGATCGCGGTGAACGTCGTGGTGTTCCTGATGACGCCGATGTCCAACTTCGCCACCTGGTACGGCAAGGGCTCCGTCCGCGAGTGCAGGGTCGCCGAGTTCACCTACGAGTACGGCGCCGTCCCCAAGGAGCTCACCACCGGTGACCAGCAGCCGCTCCCGACCGACATCACCGGAGAGTGCGGCCCGGCCGAGTTCCACAAGGCTCCCTGGACGTCGGCGTTCACCTCGATGTTCCTGCACTCGGGCGCGATGCACCTGCTCGGCAACCTGGTCTTCCTGTTCGTCGTCGGGATGGGCGTCGAGGACCGCCTCGGACGATGGCGCTTCCTGCTCAGCTACCTCGCGTTCGGGCTCATCGCCGTCTACGGCTTCGCCTGGACCTCGCCCGACGCGACGGTCCCGCTCATCGGCGCGTCCGGCGCGATCGCCGGGGTGATGGGCGCCTACGTGATCCTCAACCCGCGCGGCCGGGTGGTCAGTTACGTCCCGCCGATCATCGTCCTGCGGCTGCCCGTCTGGGTGGTGCTCGGCTACTGGTTCATCCTGCAGTGGCTGTCGCTCGGCGACGAGGAGAGCAGCGTCGCCTACACCGCGCACATCTACGGTTTCTCCGCCGGCGTGCTGTTCGCGCTGCTGGCCCGCCGTGCGGGCCGCACCCGCCGCATCGCGGCCCTCAGCCGGACCTGAGTAAAGTCGGGGGCGTCCGAACCCAGGGGAGGAGCCCAGTGGTCACAGCGATCGTGTTCGTCAAGGCCGACGTCGCGCGCATCCACGAGGTGGCCGAGACGATCGCCGCGCTGGACGGGGTCAGCGAGGTCTACTCGGTCACCGGCGAGCACGACCTGATGGCGATGGTCCGCGTCCGCCGCCACGACGAGCTCAACGACGTGATCCCCGGCCGGGTCAACAAGGTCCCCGGCGTGCTCGGCACCGAGACCCACATCGCGTTCCGCACCTACTCCAAGCACGACCTCGACGCCGCCTTCGCCCTCGGCCTCCCCGACGCGGACTAGAGACTACGCCGCGGTGATCAGGGTCAGGGAGAGGTCGCCGCAGGGGTGGGCGGTGTGGCCGGGGCGGCCCCGGTAGACGGCGCCCGGCGGCCACGTGGCGGTGTTGGACGCCATGACGCGGCCCGGGGCGTTCACCACGAACGCGGGCGCGGGGATCTCGCGCAGCACCGGGACGATCTCGTGCTCGAAGGTGCGGGCGAACACGTCCGCGGCGGCGACGCCGGCGAACTCCCCGCCGACGCGGACCGGGGCCGACAGCGTGAGCACGTACTCGTCGCTGCACAGGTAGTCGACGTAGGGGCCGCAGACGGTCTTCTCGGCGCCGCCCTCCGGGCCGGTGAACCAGTCCCAGGCCGTGTAGTCGTAGAGGGCGCTGCTCTCGGGGTTCAGGTCGCGCAGCAGCCGGGACGGGCCGGCCGGGCCGGTCTGCCACCACTCCAGGTACCAGGCGGCGTCGGCGAGCAGGCGGGGCGCGGCGATGAAGCCCAGGCCGCACACCAGCGGGCCGAGCCGGGGGAGCAGCACCGGGCGCAGGGCGGCGAGGTCGGCGCTGGCCGGGGCGCGGCCGGCGTCGCGCACGTCCCGCAGCAGCCGCGCCGAGGCGTCGCGGACCTCGGCGACCGTGCCGAAGACGGCGTCGAGCGTCGCGTGCACGCGGTCCGCCGCCGCACCGGCGGACGGTGGCTCGGGGAGCATGGGGGTCCACCTCGGGTCAGAGGGCGAGCCGTCGGTCAAGCAGACGTTCTACCGCATTCGCGACGTGACTTTCAGCGACATCCCGGGCCCGGTCCTCATCGCCCTGCTCGACGGCGTCGACGATCCGGGCGTGCTGGGCGTGCACGGCCCGGCGGGCGTCCGGCCGGTCGTGCACGGCCCAGATGAGCGGCCCGATGTCGGCCTGCAGCCGGATCTCCTCGCGGGTGAGCCGGACGGACTGGGACGCGGCGGCGATCTCCAGGTGCAGCCGGCCGTCGAGCCGGCACCTCCGGTCCGCGGCGTCCGGGCGGGCCATCTCGGCGAGGGAGCGGCGGAGCCGGTCGACGTCGCCGGGCAGCGAGCGGCGGGCGGCGAGCCGGGCGGCGGCGCCGGCGATGGCGGCGTAGTGGTCGCCGAGGTCGCGCAGCTCCTCGGCGGACAGCGGACGGAGCCGCTCGTCGAGGTCGAAGGGGCGGGCGGGGGCGCGGACGAAGCTGCCGCCGCCGCGGCCGCGCCGGGTCTCGATGAGGCCCTGCTGACGCAAGGCCATGAGTGCTTCGCGTAGAGTGACGGTCGATATCCCGAGATGTCCGGCGAGTTCGGTCTCGCTGGGCAGCTGCTCCCCGTCGTCGAGGAGGCCGAGCGCGATGGCGTCGCCGATCCGCCGCACGACGGCGGCGACCCGCGCGGTGTTGTCGACCGGGGCGAACACGACGAGGCGCGCGCCGTCCGCACCGTCCATGGGCCCCCTCTCCCCGCGCTGACTCAGTGATACCGGATCGTCACTTGAACTGAAACCTATGACTCCATATGTTTTCGGTCATGCCGGCTTCAGCGGTGAGGATCCGCGATCTGCGCAAGAGCTTCGGCGCCGTCGAGGCGGTGGCGGGCGTCGACCTCGACATCGGGGACGGCGAGTTCTTCTCGATGCTCGGCCCGTCCGGATCCGGCAAGACGACGGTGCTGCGGCTCATCGCGGGCTTCGAGCGGCCCACGTCCGGGACGGTCGAGCTGGCCGGCCGCGACGTGACGGGCCTCGCACCGTTCGACCGCGATGTCAACACCGTGTTCCAGGACTACGCGCTGTTCCCGCACCTGGACGTGCTGCGCAACGTCGAGTACGGGCTGAAGGTGCGGCGGGTGCCGAAGGCGAAGCGCCGCGAGCGGGCGCTGGAGGCGCTGCGCAGCGTCCGGCTCGACGGGTTCGGGGCGCGCCGCCCGAGTGAGCTGTCGGGCGGGCAGCGGCAGCGGGTCGCGCTGGCGCGCGCGCTGGTCAACGAGCCGAAGGTGCTGCTGCTGGACGAGCCGCTCGGCGCCCTGGACCTGAAGCTGCGCGAGGAGATGCAGGTCGAGCTGAAGGCGATCCAGCGGCGCGCCGGGATCACGTTCGTGTTCGTCACGCACGACCAGGAGGAGGCGCTGACCCTCAGCGACCGGATCGCGGTCCTGGACGGCGGCCGCGTCCAGCAGGTCGGCACGCCCGCCGAGGTGTACGAGCATCCGGCGACCGAGTTCGTGGCCGGTTTCGTCGGGACGACCAACCGGATCGGGGACGTCTGCGTGCGGCCGGAGAAGCTGCACGTGCGGATCCTCGGCGAGGACGGCACGGCGTTGGACGGCGAGGCGGGCGGCGAGGCGGGCGGGCCGGCGGGGGACCGGCACGCCGAGGGCACCGTCGCCGAGGTCGTCTACGCGGGCGCCGTCACGAGGTACGTGGTGGACCTGGAATCGGGGGACCGGGTGGTCGCGCTCCGGCAGAACCTCGCCGCGTCCCCAGCCGAGGCGACCCGCCACCGCGGCGCCCGCGTCCGGGTCGGCTGGCGGGCGGCGCACGAGTTCCGGGTCGCCGCCGCACCCAGCACAGAAACCTCCGCGAAAACCCCCAACTAAAGAGGAGTTCCTCATGTGGTCCACGCGCATGGCGCTCGCCGCCGCGGCGGCGCTGGCGATCGGACTGGCCGCCGCCGGCTGCGGCGGCGACTCGGGAGACAAGGCGACCGGGGCCGGGCAGGGCGGCTTCCGGGTGCCGAAGGTCCCGATGCAGAAGTCGCTCGGCAAGGGCGAGGGCCAGGTCAACCTGGTCGCCTGGGCCGGGTACGCCGAGGACGGCTCCAACGAGAAGACGGTCGACTGGGTCCACCCGTTCGAGAAGCAGACCGGCTGCAAGGTCAACACCAAGATCGCCGGCACGTCGGACGAGATGGTCGCGCTGATGAAGACCGGCCAGTACGACACGGTGTCGGCGTCCGGCGACGCGTCGCTGCGGCTCATCGCGTCCGGCAGCGTCGCGCCCGTCAACACCGCGCTCGTCCCGAACTACGCCGACATCTTCGCCGGCCTGAAGAACAAGCCGTGGAACTCGGTGAACGGCGTGCCCTACGGCGTCCCGCACGGCCGCGGCGCCAACCTCCTGATGTGGCGCACCGACAAGGTGAAGCAGGCGCCCGACTCGTGGGGCGCCGTGTTCGACCCCAACTCCCCCTACAAGGGGAAGGTCACCGCCTACGACTCGCCGATCTACATCGCGGACGCGGCGCTGTACCTGATGTCGTCGCGTCCCGAGCTCGGCATCAAGGACCCGTACGCGCTCGACCAGAAGCAGTTCGACGCGGCGGCCGCGCTGCTGAAGCAGCAGCGCGGCATCGTCGGCGAGTACTGGTCCGACTACACCAAGGCGGTCCAGTCGTTCAAGAGCGGCGACACGGTCCTCGGCACCACCTGGCAGGTCATCACGAACTACGTGCTGGACGCGAAGGCGCCGGTGAAGGCGATCGTGCCGAAGGAGGGCTCGACCGGCTGGTCGGACACCTGGATGATCGCCGCGAAGGCCAAGCACCCGAACTGCGCCTACCAGTGGATGAACTACATCGTGTCGCCGAAGGCGAACGCGCAGGTCGCCGAGTGGTTCGGTGAGGCCCCGGCGAACGCCAAGGCCTGCCAGGAGACCTCGGACGAGAAGTTCTGCGACACCTTCCACGCCACCGACGAGACCTACTTCTCCAAGGTGCACTTCTGGACGACCCCGATCGCGCAGTGCCTGGACGGCCGCAAGGACGTCAAGTGCGTCGACTACGCCAAGTGGACGCAGGCATGGACGGCGATCAAGGGATGACCGCGTCCCCGGCGGCGTCCACCGCCGGCGAGGCCGCCGACCGCCCGGCGCCGGGTCCCCGGCGCCGGGCGGCGGCGCTGCTGCACCGCCGGCCGGCGCTGCGGCTGTCGCTGCTGCTGTCGGCGCCGCTGGCCTGGCTGGTGGTCGCCTACCTCGGCGCGCTCGCCGCGATCTTCGTCACCGCGTTCTGGTCGACCGACACCTTCACCGGCGAGGTCGTCCGGCAGTTCACCCTCGCCAACTTCCAGGACCTGTGGCACGAGCCCGTCTACCGGACGATCGCGCTGCGCAGCCTCGGCGTCGCGGCGGCCGTCACCGCCGTCGACACCGCCATCGGGTTCCCGATGGCGCTGTACATGGCGAAGGTCGCGAAGCCCCGGTACCGGCCGTACCTCGTCATCGCGATCCTGGCCCCGCTGTGGGCGGCCTACCTCGTCAAGGCGTACGCGTGGCGGGTGATGCTGTCCAACGGCGGGCTCGTCGACGAGGCGCTCAAGCCGTTCGGGCTGTCCGGGCCCGGATACGGCCTCACCGCCACGATCATCGTGCTGGCCTACCTCTGGCTGCCCTACATGATCCTGCCCGTCTACACGGGCCTGGAGCGGCTCCCGGACTCGCTGCTGGACGCCTCCGGCGACCTCGGCGCCCGCCCGTGGCGCACCTTCCGCTCGGTCATGCTGCCGATGGTGTTCCCGTCCCTGGTCGCCGGGTCGATCTTCACCTTCTCGCTGTCGCTCGGCGACTACATCTCCGTCAAGATCGTCGGCGGCCGGAGCCAGCTGCTCGGCAACGTCGTCTACGACAACATCGGCGCCGCCAACAACCTGCCCTTCGCCGCGGCCGTCGCCACGATCCCCGTCGTGGTCATGCTCGGCTACCTCGCCGCGGCCCGCCGCACCGGCGCCCTCAGGGAGCTGTGATGACCCTCTCGCCCGCCGCGCGGACGGTCCTGCGCGTCGTCATGATCCTCGGGCTCGCGGTCGTCTACGTGCCGCTGCTCGTCGTGCTGATCAACTCCGTCAACGCCGACAGGACGTTCGGCTGGCCGCCGACCGACCTCACCGGACGCTGGTGGGCGCACGCCCTCGACAACCCCGGCGCCCGCCAGGCCGTCTGGACGAGCGTCAAGGCCGGCGTCGGCGCCACCGCCGCCGCGATGGTCCTCGGCACCATGGCCGCGTTCGCCGTCGCCCGGTACCGCTTCTTCGGCCGCGAGACCGTCTCGCTGGTCGTGGTGCTGCCGATCGCGCTGCCCGGCATCGTCACCGGCATCGCCCTCAGCAACGCCTTCCAGGTCGTCCTGGAGCCCCTCGGCATCGGCCTCGGCCTGTTCACCGTGATCGTCGGGCACGCGACGTTCTGCGTCGTCACCATCTACAACAACGTGCTGGCCCGGCTGCGCCGCACCGGCACCAGCCTGGAGGAGGCGTCCGCCGACCTCGGCGCCGACACCTTCCAGACCTTCTGGTACGTCACGCTGCCGAACCTGCGCTCCGCGCTGCTCGCCGGCGGCCTGCTGTCGTTCGCGCTGTCCTTCGACGAGATCATCGTGACCACGTTCACCGCCGGGCCCGGCTCCCAGACCCTGCCGATCTGGATCTTCGACAACCTGTTCCGCCCCAACCAGGCCCCGGTCGTCAACGTCCTCGCCGCCGCCCTGATCGTCCTGTCGATCATCCCGATCTACTTGGCCCAGAAACTGTCGGCCGGCGCCCGGAACGTCACCTGAGGCTCGTGGAGATCTCGATCCAGCGGTCGAGGAGGGTGGCGGCGGCGCCGGAGTCGACGGCTTCGGCGGCGCGGTCGCGGGCGGCGGCCAGGGTCGGGGTGAGCTCGTCGGCGGAGGGGGCGCCCTCGTAGGCGGTGATCAGCGCGGCCGCGTTCAGCAGGACCATGTCGCGGACGGGCCCCTGCCGCCCGGCGAACGTCTCCCGCGCCACGCGGGCGTTGAAGGCCGCGTCGGCGCCGCGCAGGTCCTCCGGGCGCGCCGGGGGGATGCCGAGCGCGGACGGGTCGAACGTCGTCTGCGTCGCCGTCCCGTCGCGCACCACCCACACCGTCGAGGTGCCCGTGGTGGTCAGCTCGTCCAGGCCGTCGTCGCCGCGGAACACCAGCGACGAGCAGCCCCGCGCGGCGAACACGCCCGCGATCACGCCCGCCATCCGCGGATGGAACACCCCGACCGCCTGCGCGCCCGGCCGCGCCGGGTTCGTCAGCGGGCCGAGGAAGTTGAACACCGTGGGCGTGCCGAGCTCGCTGCGGGTGCGCGAGGCGTACCGCAGGGCCGGGTGGAACCGCGGCGCGAAGCAGAAGGTGATGCCGGTCTCCGCGACGACCGCCGCCGTCGCCTCCGGGGACAGGTCGATCGCGACGCCGAGGTGCTCCAGCAGGTCCGCGGCGCCGCACGACGACGACGCGGCCCGGTTGCCGTGCTTGACGACCCGGACGCCCGCCGCGGCCGCCACCACCGCCGCCATCGTCGAGATGTTCACCGTGTGGGCGCGGTCGCCGCCGGTGCCGACCAGGTCCGCGATGCGGCCCGGCACGCTCACCGGGGTGGCGTTGTCCATCATGCCGTCGGCGAGGCCGGACACTTCGGCGACCGTCTCGCCCTTGGCGCGCATCGCGACCGCGAACCCGGCGATCTGCGCGTCGGTGGCCTCCCCGGCCATGATCGTGTTCATCGCCCAGGCGGTCTCCTCGCTGGTCAGCGAGTCGCCGTCGAGCAGGGCGTTGAGCAGTGCGGGCCAGGTCGTGCGGGCGTCCATTCATCCCCCAGGTGCGGTGGGAGCCGAGGAGCGCGCCCGGACCCGGCCGGGGCGGCGCCCTGTCGCGGCGCGGAGCCTCCCCGGCGAAAGGGTCGTTACAGGGCCGGAAGGCGGTTCTCGAGACGCCATCGCATCAGGCCGGCGAGCTCCTTCGCCAGGGCCATCGGGTCGAGCGGCAGGCTCACCACGGCGTCGGCGCGCGACCAGGTCGCCAGCCAGCCGTCGTCGCGCCGCCCGATGATCGCCAGCACCGGCGGGCAGTCGTACACCTCGTCCTTGGCCTGCCGGCACACGCCGAGACCGCCCGCGGGCTGCGCCTCGCCGTCCACGACCAGGACGTCGATGCCGCCCTCGTCGAGCCGTGCCACCACGGCGGGCTGGGTCGCGCGCTCGACGAACTCCACCTGCGGAAGGTCGGCGGCGGGCCGGCGCCCGATCGCCATCCGGATCTGTGCGCGGGTGTTCGCGTCGTCGCTGTAGACGAGAACCTTCATCGGGCTCTCCGGGGCGGTGGTGCTCATGACACCGAAGGCTACCGGTTCGTCCCCGCGCGCACGAGATCCAGGTCGTGTTTCCCGGCCCGGATGATCTCCGGAGGCCCAGGTGCGCGCGGAGATCACCGGGGCTCGCGGGGCTTCGCCCCGGTCCGGGGGACGCAGCCGGGAACTCTAGGAGGGGGGTCATGCGTCACTCACGGGATGGGGGCGCAATAATGCTGCCCGTGACAGCATCCGCGATAGAGACAACACCTCACGCACGGGCGAACCGTCCCAATCTGGTCAGCGTGGGGACGATCGTTTGGCTGTCGTCCGAGCTGATGTTCTTCGCGGCGCTGTTCGCGATGTTCTTCACGATCCGCTCCGTGACGATCGGCCAGTCCGGGCACGACGCCTGGCCGGGCGCACCGCTGAATTTGCCGCTGTCGACGGCCAACACGACCGTGCTGGTGCTGTCGTCGGTGACCTGCCAGTGGGGCGTGTTCAAGGCCGAGGCCGGCAAGGTCGGCCGCGACGGCGGCCTGCTGAACGTCGCCCGCTGGGGACTGCGCGAGTGGTACGTCCTGTCGTTCCTGATGGGCCTGTACTTCGTGCTGGGCCAGGCGTACGAGTACCACAGCCTGGTCACCAAGGACGGCCTCACGTTCTCCTCGTCGGCCTACGGCTCGGTGTTCTACCTGGCCACCGGCTTCCACGGGCTGCACGTCATCGGCGGCCTGGTCGCGTTCCTGTTCGTCCTCGGCCGGACGTTCGCCGCGAAGCGATGGACGCACGAGCAGGCGACGAGCGCGATCGTCGTGTCCTACTACTGGCACTTCGTCGACGTGGTGTGGATCGGCCTGTTCTCGGTCGTCTACCTGCTCGACCACTGACCCGCTGACCACCCAGACGACATGACCCGAACGGGGATTTCCGTGAGAAGGATCACCGCATGGCGACGGCGCCCGTGGGCGGGCTACGCCGTCGTGCTGGCGGCCCTGGCGGCGATCGGCGTCATCTACGCCGGTTTCTCGCCGCAGACTGGACGCGCCGAGGCGGAGAGCACGGCCCAGGCGGCGCAGGACCTGAAGAACGGCCAGCAGCTGTTCGACAAGAACTGCGCCAGCTGCCACGGCCTGAACGCCGAGGGCACCAAGGACGCCAAGGGCAAGGCGATCGCACCGAGCCTGCTCGGCGTCGGGGCGGCGAGCGTCGACTTCCAGGTCAGCACGGGCCGCATGCCCGCGATGAGCCCTGGTGCGCAGTTCCCGCGCAAGACGCCGATCCCCGCCTTCAACACCGAGATCAAGACCGACTACGAGGACCCGGCCAAGCGCAAGGCGGCCGAGCAGCAGAAGGCGCAGGCCGAGCAGAACCTCGCCGACCTGCGGGCCTACATCTCCTCGCTGGGCGGCGGCCCGGGCGTCCCGCCGAAGTCGGTGACCGACCCGGCCAAGGGCGACGTGGCGCTCGGCGGCAAGCTGTTCCGCACCAACTGCGCGCAGTGCCACAACTTCACCGGGCAGGGCGGCGCGCTGACCGGCGGCAAGTACGCCCCGCCGCTGTCGCACAGCGATGTCACGCCCACGCAGATGTACGAGGCCATGCTGACCGGCCCGCAGGCGATGCCGGTGTTCAACGACACCACGCTCACCCCGCAGGACAAGCAGGCGATCATCTCCTACCTGGTGCAGACCCGCGAGCAGCCGAACCCCGGCGGTAACGGCCTCGGCCGCATCGGCCCGGTGTCGGAGGGCCTCGTCGGCTGGCTGGTCGGGCTCGGCCTGATGGTGATGGCGGCGATGTGGATCACCGCGAAGAAGCCGAAGAAGCTGAAGAAGTCATGAGCGACGAGAACAAGGACACCGCCGGCTCGACGGAGCCCGGCGAGGGCGGCGGCGCGCGCGGGCGCGTGATCGGCACGCCGTCTCCGGCGAGGGACAGGACCCTGCTCGCGCAGGACGACATCTCGGCGCCCGCGGGCGTCGGGGAGGAGCTGGACGAGGCGTCGGCCAAGCGCGCCGAGCGCGTCGTCGCGACGTTCTTCCTGGTGGCGTTCGCCGCCAGCGTGGCGTTCATCGCGTACTACATCGGCTGGAGCGGCCGCAACGGCGGCATGCACGGCGTGACCCGGGCCCGCGAGTCCAACTTCTGGCTCGGCGGCCTGATGGCGCTGTCGTTCCTGGCGCTGGCCGCGGGCGTCACCATCTGGGTGCGCCGGCTCATGACCAGCAAGCCGATCGTGCAGGAGCGGCACAGCCTCGCGGCCGACGAGGAGACCCGCGCGGCCTTCACCAAGGACTTCCTCGAGGGGGCCGGCGACAGCGGGCTGACCAAGCGCCCGCTGCTGCGCCGCACGCTGCTGCTGGCCGCGGCGCCGCTCGGCCTCGCGCCGCTGGTGCTGCTGCGCGACCTCGGCCCGCTGCCGGAGAAGAAGCTGCGCTCGACCATCTGGGCCGACGCGGTGAAGAAGGCGCAGGCGCAGGGCAAGAAGGGCGTCCGCCTCGTCGTGGACGGCACCGACAAGCCGCTGCGGGTCAGCGACTTCTCCTCGCCCGGCGGCATGATCACCGTGCTGCCGGAGGGCATCGAGGAGGACGTCCCCGAGGACCAGGTGCTGACGCAGACCGCGAAGGCCGTCACCATCCTGATCAACATCCCCGAGGACGAGTTCAAGCCGGCCAAGGGACGCGAGAACTGGCACATCAACGGGATCGTGGCGTACTCCAAGGTCTGCACGCACGTCGGCTGCCCGGCCGCGCTGTACGAGCAGACCACGCACCACATCCTGTGCCCGTGCCACCAGTCGACGTTCGACGCGACCGACGCCGCGAAGGTCGTGTTCGGCCCGGCGGCCCGTCCGCTTCCGCAGCTGCCGCTGGCGGTCGAGGACGGCTACATCGTCGCGACGAGCGACTACCATGAGCCGATCGGCCCGAGCTTCTGGGAGCGCGGATGAGCGAGGCGACAGCCGGAGCGGCCGCTCCGAAGGCGGTCGAGGGGCCGCTGAACTTCATCGACGACCGGCTCGGTTCCACCACCTTCTTCAAGCGGAACATGAAGAAGGTCTTTCCGGACCACTGGTCGTTCATGCTGGGCGAGATCGCCCTGTACTCGTTCATCATCCTGCTGCTGACCGGGACGTTCCTGACGCTCTGGTTCAAGCCCAGCATGAACGAGGTCATCTACAACGGCTCGTACACGCACCTGAAGGGCGTGCAGATGTCGGAGGCGTACGCCTCGACGCTGCACATCAGCTTCGACGTGCGCGGCGGCCTGCTCATGCGGCAGATCCACCACTGGGCCGCGATCCTGTTCATGGCGTCGATCCTGGCGCACATGCTGCGGGTGTTCTTCACCGGCGCGTACCGCAAGCCGCGTGAGCTGAACTACCTCATCGGCATCAGCATGTTCGTCCTCGGCATGCTGGAGGGCCTGTTCGGGTACTCGCTGCCGGACGACCTGCTGTCCGGCACGGGCCTGCGCATCACCCAGGGCGTGCTCGAGGCGATCCCGCTGGTCGGCACGTACGGCTACATGTTCCTGTTCGGCGGCGAGTTCCCCGGCCAGGACATCGTGCCGCGGCTGTACATGCTGCACATCCTGCTGATTCCCGGCCTGATCCTCGGCCTGGTGACCGCGCACATGATGATCATGTGGGTGCAGAAGCACACCGCGATGCCGGTGAAGAACCAGACCGAGCAGCAGGTGTACGGCTACCCGTTCTACCCGGTGTTCATGGCCAAGACGGGCGCCTACTTCCTGTTCACCTTCGGCGTCATCGCGCTGCTCGGCGCGTTCGCGCAGATCAACCCGATCTGGCTGTTCGGCCCGTACGATCCGGGCGCGATCTCCGCGGGCTCCCAGCCGGACTGGTACATGGGCGTGCTGGAGGGCGCGCTGCGGATCATGCCGAACTGGGAGGTCAGCGCCTGGGGTCACACGGTCAGCTTCAACGTGCTGATTCCGGCGACGGTCCCGCTCGGCATCGTCTTCGGCGGCGCGATGGCCTGGCCGTTCGTGGAGCAGTGGGTGACCGGCGACAAGCGGCACCACCACGTCAACACCCGGCCGCGCAACGCCCCGATCCGCACCGCCACCGGCATCGCGGCGGTCACCTTCTACGGGCTGCTGTGGCTGGCCGGCGCGAACGACGTCCTGGCCGACAAGTTCGACCTCTCGCTGTACGCCACGACCTGGTTCTTCCGGGTGACGATCTTCGTCGGGACGTTCCTGGCGTTCGTCATCACCAAGCGGATCTGCCTGGGGCTGCAGCGCAAGGACGCGGACGTCGTCGGGCACGGCGTCGAGTCGGGCGTCATCCTCATGTCGCCGGAGGGGCAGTTCTCCGAGCGGCACGAGCCGGCGCGCGAGGAGGAGAAGGCGGTCATCTTGTCGAAGGAGAACACCCGCCCGGAGGCGCCGCAGCGCGACGCCAACGGCATCCCGGCCGCGAAGGGCCCGCTCGGGCACCTGCGGTCGCGGCTGAACCGGGCGTGGACCTTCGACGACATCCCCGTTGAGGAGCACGAGGACGGGCACGGCGAGCACGCGGAGATCGAGGGCGGCAAGCAGTCGCACGAGATCAGCCACTGATCGCGGAGCCCGTTCAAGGGGCCCGGCACCGGACCGCGGTGCCGGGCCTTTTTTTGTTCGCCGCGGCGGCGTTCCGGCTGCTCGGAGGCGGGCGGCGGTCCGTATCCTGGCCGGCGATGACCAAGACCCTGGTGGTGACCAACGACTTCCCGCCCCGTCCCGGCGGGATCCAGGCGTTCGTGCACGGCCTCGCCGTCCGGCGCCCGCCCGGCTCGGTGGTGGTGTACGCGCCGGCGTGGAAGGGCGCGGCGGCGTTCGACGCGGTGCAGCCCTTCGACGTCGTCCGGCATCCCGGGTCGCTGATGCTGCCGGAGCCGGGCGTGCTGCGCCGCGCGTCCGCGCTGCTGCGCGCGGAGCGCTGCGACTCGGTGCTGTTCGGCGCGGCGGCGCCGCTGGGGCTGCTGGCGCCCGCGCTGCGGCGGCGCGGGGCCGGGCGGATCGTCGGGATCACGCACGGGCATGAGGCGGGCTGGGCGGCGCTTCCGGTCGCGCGGTCGCTGCTGCGCCGCATCGGCGACGACGTGGACGCCCTCACCTACCTCGGCGAGTACACCCGGTCGCGGATGGCGCGCGCGCTGTCCCCGGCCGGGGCCGCGCGGATGGCGCGGCTCGCGCCGGGCGTGGACGAGACGCTGTTCCGCGCCGGAGCCGGCGGCGCCGAGATCAGGGCGCGGCACGGCCTGACGGACCGTCCCGTGGCGGTGTGCGTGTCCCGGCTCGTCCCGCGCAAGGGGCAGGACGCCCTGATCCGCGCGTGGCCGCGCGTGCTGGCGGACGTCCCGGACGCGGCGCTCCTGCTCGTCGGCGGCGGCCCGTACCGGGCGGAGCTGGAGCGGCTCGCGGCGTCCGAGGGCGTCGCCGGGTCGGTCGTGTTCACCGGCAGCGTGCCGTGGGAGGAGCTGCCCGCCCACTACGACGCAGGGGACGTCTTCGCGATGCCGTGCCGGACGCGGCGCCGCGGCCTGGACGTCGAGGGGCTCGGCATCGTCTACCTGGAGGCGTCGGCGACGGGCCTGCCGGTCGTCGCGGGCGACTCCGGCGGCGCGCCCGACGCCGTCCTCGACGGCGAGACCGGCGTGGTGGTGCCCGGCCGGTCGGTGCCGCGGATCGCCGCTGCGGTCGCGGGCCTGCTCGCCGACCCCGGCCGCGCCCGCGCGATGGGCCGCGCGGGCCGCGCGTGGGTGGAGCGGGAGTGGCGCTGGGAGGTGCAGGCGGGCCGCCTGGACGCCCTGCTGCACGGCTGATCCGGCGGATGTGGCGCCGCGGTCACGGCCCCGGACCCGGTGCGCGGTCACAAGCAGGCGACCGCCGCGTATCGCCCGGCCCGTGCCGGGTGACAGGATGCCGAGTATGGAGAACGCGGACATCGAGGATGTGTGGGCACGGGTTCCCGGCGAGACCGCGCGGTGGCTGCACGACCTGGATCCCGACCACTGCTACTCGGGGTTCGAGCCGCCCCGCGGCCCGGACTCCGTCTGGATCTTGCACGCGATGTACGCGTGGGAGGAGGGGCTGGTCACCACGACGCACGACGACGTCCACCAGTCGGTGCTCGGCGCGGGGCTCGTCGAGCCGCCCGACCCGGCCGGGGAGGCGCCGGGCGACGTGGGAGACCTGCTGGAGGGCGCGATCGTCACCGGCACCGAGCTCGGCCGCAGCGGCGACCCGGGCGCGGGCTGGCGGCGGCTGCGCTGGCGGGAGCTGGCGCGCGGGTTCGGCGAGCCCGCGGTGCCGGAGGGGGAGCTGCCCGGCAACCGCTGCCTGCGGCAGGGGCACCCGGCGGGGAGCTGGTCGGCGGCCATCCGGCCGCCCGCGGAGGGCTGCCTGGACCGGGAGAGCTGGCACCGGCTGATCGGGGTGCTGCTGCGGCACAGCCTGGACGGCGCCGCCACTCGCTGCCTCGCCTACTACTGCCCGCTCGTCACCGCGGACTGGGACGACGAGACGGTCCTGGCGGGCCGGCTGGGCGACGCGGCCCGGCTGTACGACCACCCGGCGATGTCGAGCTGCCCGTCCGACCTGTGGGCGGAGGACCGCTCCTGGGTCGTGTACTGCGACTGGGACCTGTGGGGCACGAAGGTCGTCGGGCCGACGTCGCTCGTCCAGGCGCTGCTGGACGACCCCGAGCTCGAGGCCGTCCGCCTCCCCTGGACCCGCTGATCAGCCGCGCCGGCCGCGCGGTCCCGGGACGGGTCCCGCCCCCGCGCCGTGGGCGGGGCCCGTCCCGGGACCGGCGGATCGAGGGGGGCCGTGCCCGGGCTCCGGAGACCGGTTACCCGCGCACGCCCCTGCCGAGGTGGGTGCGATCCTGCGCCGGCCGGCCCTGCGCCCGGTGGGGGAGGACCAGGAGACGGGCGCGCCGCGAAGGGCCGGCCGGCGGGGCCGGATCGGTGCCGCGTGGACGGGGCCCGGGGGCACGGCCCCGGTTCGGTGACCGGCCGCCCCGGAATGGTGGGCCGTCCGGACGCGGACGGGAACGGTCCCGGTGAAGCGCTGGGTCATCGCGGGAACCTCCTGCCGCTGCGCGAGCCGGTCATCGACGCCCCCGACGCTAAGCCCCGCACCGCCCGCCACCGTCGCCGTTAAAGCGGACTTAAGGGGTGGATTACTCATCGCTAATTCATCGGCCAGGTCTAACCTCAAAACGGTCGTTCGCACCCATGTCCATTCACGGTGGCCGCTGAGAGGGCGAGCGTCGCGGCGACCCCGCAGCTCGTGCCGACGACCCGGCTGCGGGAGCGTCCGCGACACGCCGGAGGCGCGCCCGATCCCCGGAGCCGGCGGCGCAGCGGCCGACGATGCGGGCCCGGCGGCGCCGCGGCCGCGGAACCCGCGCTGACCGGCCGGAAAACGGTCCGAGAAGGGGTGAACTCGGGGCGCGCGGCGCGCGTACCCCAACGATGAGTGGAAAGGCCGCGCACGCGACTTGAACCGTTTTTTGTCACCAACCCTCATCTGAGGGGCCAATGGGGCGTATGCTCCGGTGGTGTTCGGCGGGGTTCCGTGAGGAATCCCGTACGGAAGCGCGGTGGGAGCGGAGCGGGCTCCCGCACCGCGGTTCCGATGTCTCAGCAGGACCACGCCCGGGCCGCGCGCCCGGACGGCACCGAGTCGGCGTTCGCCTGCGCTCCGTCTCCTCCACAGGAGAGGGCATGGCGCGACGTGACGACGGGCATGCGTCCCGGATCAATACGCATGCCGCAGCATGGGCGCGGGCATCCCAGCGTTCCTCGCCGGGGGCCCGGCCCGCACCCGGCCGCCGGCTGGACGAACCGCAGTGGCCCGAGGGGTCATGGTGGTCGGAGCAGCCCGGCTGGGACGAGCGGGGCCGGCGGCGCCGGCGCGAACCGACGCGCCGCGACGTCCGGCGGCGCGAGAAGGGCCGCACGCGGCGGCAGTCGCCGCGCGCGTTGGCGTACCGGAACGAGCCGCCCGGCGCGGCGCGGCGCCGCGAGCCCGCCCAGGGCTCCGGACGCGGCGGCGGGCGGCGCCCGCCGACCCGGCCGAGGCCGGGCCCGAAGGCGAGGCCGCGCGGACCGCGCCTGCCCACCGACCGGATCGGTGTCGGCGCGATCATCTTGTCCGCCGTCGTCGGCCTCTCCCTGCTCGGCATCGCCGAGCGGACGCTGCTGGAAGGCCGGCCGATCGGCACGACCGAGTCGGCCGCCGCGGGCAAGAGCGCGCGTCACCCGAAGGGGCACGGCACCGCGTCGCCCGGCGCGCCGCAGGCCCGCCCGACGCGGCCCGGTGCCTCGGACGCGCCGGCCGCTCCGGTGCGGCCGGACGCGCAGGCGCTGACCGCGCAGGTCCGCAAGCTGACCCTCGCCGAGCGGGGCGCCGCGGCCAAGCAGGCCTACGGCGCGGCGCCGACCCGGGCGCCGATCGTCGCGGCCACCCGGACCAGCGCCGACGGGACGTGGGTGTTCGGCACCACCGCGATCCCCGTCCCGGCGAGCAGCGCCGCCGACCCCGAGATCGCGTTCTTCGCGGCCCGCTGGACGGGCCGGGAGTGGCGGGTCGGGCTGTCCGGCGGCACCGCGTTCGGCACCCTCCTCGGCGCGATGCCCGCGACCGTGATGTCGGCGGCGGAGTCCCGCGCGCTGCGCCGCTACGGCGCGCTGTCCGCCGAGCAGGCGGCCGCCGCGGTCAACGGCACCGGCGCCGGCGACGGGCTGATGCTGCCGTGGAAGTCCGGAACGTCCTGGACGATGCTGACCGCCGACCCCGCGTCCGCGCAGCGCCCGCTGTCGCAGCTGGCGTTCAGCGGCGGCGACGGGCGCGTCCTGGCGTCCGGCGCGGGCCGGCTGTACCGGTTCTGCGGCGACGGCACCGGCCCCTCTCTGCTCATGGTCGTGCACGCCAGCGGCCTCGCCACGGTCTACGACCGGGTGCGGGCGGCGGCGCAGCTGCGCGACGGCAGCGTCGTCGGCCGCGGCGACCCGCTCGGCCGCACCGGCACCGCCGGTGCCTGCGGCGGCGCCCCGGCCGCCCGCGCCGAAGTCCGCTTCGACCTGCGCCGCGGCGCCGCGCCCGTCCCGCTGGACGGCGCCGTCATCGGCGGCTGGACGTTCAGTGAACGCGCGAAGCCGCTGCTCGGATTCGCCGAGCGCGGGCTGCTCCAGGTGCTTCCCGGGGGCCTGATCGCCAACCTCGGCGCGGTCCCCGCGGCGGATGCCCCGCCGTCATCGCCGGCGCCCGGCGACGAGCCGGGCGGCGGCGCAGGATCGGCCGGCGACCCGTCGCCGTCCGCTACCCAGAACAGGAGTCCGAGCGGTGCGAACACGCAACAGTGACGATCCCGCGGTGCCCGCGTGGGCGCTGCGAACCGTGCTCGTCGGCGCGGTGCTGGTGCTCGCCGGCGCCGCGACGCCGCCGGGCGCCGTCGCCGCGGCGCAGGCGCAGTACTTCCTCTCCTTCTACGCGGGCGTCTTCACGCTGCTCGCGCTGACCGGCGCGGTGATGACCGGGCTGCTGGCCACCGAGCGGCTGATCCTGAAGATCCGGCACCGGGTGCTCGCGCAGGGCGCGCACCGCGCGTGCGCGGTCGTCGCGTCGGTGATGGTCATCGCGCACATCGCGGTCAAGGTGCTCGGCGGTCTCGCGACGCCCGCGCAGATCGCGGTGCCGACGCCGGACGCGGTCGGCCTCGGCACCGTCGCGTTCGAGCTGATGGTGCTGATCGTGATCACCGGGATCCTGCGGACCCGGTTCGTGGCCCGCGCCCGCCCGTGGGTGTGGCGGTCGATGCACGCCGTCGCGTACATCTCCTGGCCGATCGCGATCCTGCACGGCCTGACCGCGGGCCGGGTCGCGGCGAACTGGGTGGTGCTCAGCTACGTGATGAGCGTCGTCGGCGTCATCATCGCGCTCGCCACCCGGCTGATCGTGGTGATCAAACCGCGCGAGGTCGGGCGGGCGGGCGACTCCCTCGGCACCGGCGAGCGCGCGGCGGCGTCCGCCGCGGCGCGCCGGGCGCGCGGCCGCTTCCCCGAGCGCGACCCGCGCGGCTACGACGACCGTCCCGCCTACGACCGGCCCGGCTATGACGATCCGCGCGGCTACGACGATCCGCGCGGCTACGACGATCCGCGCGGCGTGGACGACTCGCGGATCGGCGGGCCGCGCCCGCGCGACTCGCGCGCCACCGTGACCGACCCGCGCGGCGTGCCGCTGCCGGGCGAGGGCGGCGGCTGGGACACCGAGGTGATCCGGTGAGCGCCGTCTACACGGTCTCCAACATCGGCGGGCCCCGGCTCACCCTCGGCTTCGACCGCTTCGACCGGCTCGACCTCGACCGGCACCTCGCGGTGCACGGCCGGTTGCGGGTGCCGACGCTGGAGGACCTGGTCCGGATGGCCGAGCAGGTCGACATGCGGGGACGCGGCGGCGCCGGGTTCCCGTTCGCCCGCAAGCTCACCGCCGTCGCGTCCCGGGTCAACCACCCGACCGCCGACCAGACGCTGCTGCTGCCCGGCGAGAAGGGCGGCGACCGCGGGTCCAGCGAGGACGTGGTCGTGGTCGTCAACGGCGCCGAGGGAGAGCCCGGCAGCGCCAAGGACAAGGTGCTGCTCGGCCGCGCCCCGCACCTGGTGCTGGACGGCGCGCAGATCGTCGCGACCGCGCTCGGCACCCAGCGGATCGTCCTCGCCGTGGAGAGCGACGAGGCGGCCCGGTCGGTGCGCGCCGCGATCGGCGAGCGGCGGATGCCCGCCCGCGTCGTCCGGCTGACCGAGCGGTTCATCTCCGGGGAGAGCGGCGCGGTGATCCGCGCCATCAACGGGGAGACGCCGATCCCGCCGGGCGTGAAGGTCCGCGCCGCCGAGTCCGGCGTCGACGGGTACCCGACGCTGCTGTCCAACACCGAGACGTTCGCGCAGCTCGCGGTGCTCGTCTCGCTCGGCCCCGACCTGTACGCCTCCGCCGGGACCGAGGACGAGCCGGGCACCACGCTGCTCACCGTCGGCGGTACCACGGTCGTCGAAGCGCCGTACGGCACGCCGCTGCGGGACGTCCTGAAGCACTGCGAAGTGCCGCCGGGGCCGGGCGTCCTGGTCGGCGGCTACCACGGGACGTGGCTCGACCCGGCCGGCACGGCGCGGGCCGCGCTGTCGCGGTCCGGCATGCGCGCCGTCGGCGGGACGGTCGGCGCCGGCATCATCCTGCCGCTCGCCCAGGGCACCTGCCCGCTCGGCGAGGTCACCCGGATCGCGTCGTACCTCGCCGCGCAGTCGGCCGGGCAGTGCGGCCCGTGCCGGCTCGGCCTGCCCGACGTCGTCCGCGCCCTCAACGCGCTCATGGAGGGCGGCGGGACGGTCGAGGACGTGCGCCGCGCCGCGGCGATCGGGCGCGGCCGCGGCGCCTGCACCCACCCCGACGGGACCGCGAAGTTCGTGCTGTCGGCGGTCGAGGCGTTCACGGCCGACATCGACGCGCACCGCTACGGCGGCACCTGCGGGCTGCCGACGTTCGGCGTGCTGCCGCTGCCGGTCCCGACCGGGCGGGAGGGGCGGGTGGCGATCGACTGGAGCCGCTGCGACGGCCACGGGCTGTGCGCCTATCTCGTCCCGGAACTGATCCAGCTCGACCGGTACGGCTTTCCGGTGGTGCTCGGAAGCGACATTCCGTCCTGGATGGAACGGGACGTGCAGAAAGCGGTCGCGATGTGCCCGGCATTGGCGCTGCGGGTCGTCGGGGGAGTCCCGGGCGGCCCCGTCCGGCGCTCCTGACGTGCTCCTGGAGGCGGCCCGTCCCGCCATTACGGACGGGCCGGAGAAATGAAAAAGTCCGGACGGCGGTGAACCTCCGCCCGGGCGTGGTGCGTATGACCCGGCGAAACCACGCCGGCTCCGTTCTTCGGTGCGCTCCCGGAAGGAGGAAGGGATTTCGGTGAGGAATTCGTACGGTGCCGCGGAACTGCGCCGGCTCCCGCGGTTCGGGCTGCGGCGGGGCCGCGGCCTGCTGCTGCTGGCCGTCGCGGCCGTCGTCGCGGCCGCCGCCGCGGTCCTCCTCAACCCGCGGGTCGCCCCGGCGAACGGCGTCGACAAGGGTGCCACGATCCCGTCGAAATGGGGGCCGCTGAGCGCCCAGGACCGGCTCCTGCTGGTCAAGGTCCGGCAGGCCGGGCTCTGGGAGATGCCGGCCAGCCAGACGGCCGTGCAGCGCGGCGCGAGCCCCCGGGTGCGCGAGATCGGCAAGATCATCGCTCAGGAGCACATGCAGCTGGACGCCGACACCCGGACCACCGCCCAGCAGCTCGGCGTGTCCCTGCCGGCCATTCCGAACGGCACGCAGCGGAGCTATCTCCGCGAGCTCGCCGGCCTCGACGGGAAGTCGTTCGACACCGACTACGTGTTCCGGATGCGCTCCGCGCACGGGCAGGTCCTGCCGTTCGTCGCCAAAGCCCGCGTGCAGAGCGAGAACACTCTCGTCCGGGCCTATGCGGAGCGCGGGATGAAATTCGTCCTGCACCATATCCAGCTGCTGGAGAGCACCGGCCTGGTCACCAAATCCGCGCTGCACTGACGGGTATCCCACCCCCCCGCTCACAGGGAGTACTCAATGGAGAAAAGAAAAAAGGCTCTCGCCGTGCTCGTTCCGGCGGTCCTGCTCGCCGCGTCGGCGTGCAACGACGTGCCGGGCGGCGCCGGGGCGCTGCCCGGCCGCTCGACCGTCACCGCCGATCCGGCCGGGCACGTCCAGAAGTACCACGGCGGGCACGGCTCCCATACCAGCCCGCCCGCCGACGGCGGCGGCCAGCAGAACGGCGGCGGCCAGAACGGCGACGGCCAGATGCCGGGGATGGGCGACCCCTCGCAGACGGCGGTCCCCACTCCGACGGACTCCGGGTCGCCGGATCCCGGCCAGACCGACCCGAACCAGCCCGGCGGCGACGGCCAGAACGGTGACGGCCAGAACGGTGACGGCCAGAACGGTGACGGCCAGAACGGTGACGGCCAGAACGGTGGCCAGAACGGTGGCCAGAACGGCGGGCAGAACGGCGGCGACCAGGGCCAGCAGCCCCCGGCGAATCCGGAGCTGCGCGCGGACCAGTTCGTCGACATCCGCAAGGCGCCCCGCGTCCGGCAGCCGCGGGCGAGCCGCCAGGGCTCGACCGGCGTGTTCGCCTCCAACTGCGGCGTGAACGCGAACCAGGCGCACAGCAACCCCGACAACGTGCTCGCCGCGCCCGGCGTCGTCAACGGCGCGCACCACATCCACGACTACGTCGGGAACCTCGACACGAACGCGTTCTCGACCGACGAGTCGTTCGCCGCCGCGGGGACGACCTGCACCAACGGCGACAAGTCCGCCTACTTCTGGCCGGTGCTCCGGCTCCGCGCGGGCAAGGACGGCTCCGACCGGGCGCAGCAGAGCACCGCGGACGGCAACACCGGCAGCATCGTCACCCCGTCCAGCGTGAAGCTCCAGTTCCTGGGCAACCCGCGCAGCAAGGTGACCGCCATGCCGCAGTTCATCCGGATCCCCACGGGTGACGCGAAGGCCGTGACGAACGGCCTGAAGAACGCCCACGCGAGCTGGACCTGCAGCGGCTTCGAGCGGCAGGCGTTCACCGACAAGTACCCGCTCTGCCCGCGGGGCAGCCAGGTCGAGCGCGTGCTGAACTTCCCGAGCTGCTGGGACGGGCAGAACACCGACAGCGCCAACCACCGCGACCACATCCAGTTCGCCGACGCGCGGACGGGCCAGTGCCCGCAGGGCACCAAGGCGGTTCCGCAGCTGCGGATGACGCTGGCCTACAAGGTGCCGGCCAAGGCGCTGGCGTTCGCGCTGGACAGCTTCCCCGAGTCCGGTCACGACCCGGTGACCGACCACGGCGACTTCATCAACGTGATGGGCGAGGCGCTGATGCAGAAGGCGGTGGCCGCCATCAACGGCAAGAAGCGGCCGCGCCGCTGATCCGGTCCGGGAAGTCCGGGGACCCGGCCGCGCCGTGCGCGCGGCCGGGTCCCCGGCGTCCTACGATCGCCGCATGGACATTGTGATCGCGGGCGGGCACGGGCAGATCGCGCTGCGGCTGTCCCGGCTGCTGGCCGCACGGGGGGACACCGCGGTGAGCCTTATCCGCAACCCCGACCACGCGGCGGACGTGCGGGCGACGGGCGCGACGCCGGTCGTCCGGGACCTGGAGGCGGCGTCGGCCGGTCACGTGGCGGGCGACCTGGCGGGCGCGGACGCGGTGGTGTTCGCCGCGGGCGCGGGGCCGGGCAGCGGCGCCGCCCGCAAGGACACCGTCGACCGGGCCGCGTCGGTGCTGCTGGCGGACGCGGCGGAGCGCGCCGGGGTGCGCGGCTTCGTGCAGGTGTCCGCGATGGGCGCGGGCGAGCCGCCCGCGCCGGGCCGCGACGAGGTGTGGGCCGCCTACATCCGGGCCAAGGGCGAGGCGGAGGACGACCTCAGGGCGCGCGACGGCCTGGACTGGCTGATCCTGCGGCCGGGCCGCCTCACCGACGACCCGGGCACCGGGCTGGTGACGCTCGCCGAGCCGCCGATCGGGCACGGCGCGGTGACCCGCGACGACGTCGCCGCGGTGATCGTCGCGCTGCTGGACGCCCTGCCGGACGCCCGGCACCGCACCCTGGACCTGCTGAACGGCGACACAAGCATCGCCGACGCCGTCACCGCCCTACGCCCCCCGCGCGGTCAGGTGTAGAGGGCGTCGATCTCGTCGGCGAAGTCCTTCATCACCACATTGCGCTTCACCTTCAGGCTCGGGGTCATGTGCCCGGCCTCCTCGGTGAAGTCGACGCCGAGGATGACGTACTTCTTGATCGCCTCGGCGTGGCTGACCGACTTGTTGGCCTCGGCGACCGCGCCCTCGATCTCGGCGATGATGTCGGGGTCGCGGCGCAGCTCGTCCACGGCCATCGCGGCGGGCTTGCCGTGCCGCTCCTTCCAGGGGCCGAGCGCCTCCTCGTCCAGCGTGATCAGCGCGCTGATGAACTTGCGGCCGTCGCCGACGACCAGGCACTGGCTGATCAGCGGGTGGGCGCGCAGCCGGTCCTCCAGCGGGGCGGGCGCGACGTTCTTGCCGGCCGCGGTGACGAGGATCTCCTTCTTCCGGCCGGTGATCTTCAGGAAGCCGTCGGCGTCGAGGGCGCCGAGGTCGCCGGTGTGGAACCAGCCGTCCTCGACGGCCTCCTTGGTGGCGGCCTCGTTGTTCCAGTAGCCGTGCAGGACGTTGACGCCGCGGACCAGGACCTCGCCGTCCTCGGCGATGCGGATGTCCACGCCGGGGATGGGCTTGCCGACGGTGCCGATCCTGATGGCGGTGGGCCGGTTCACGGTCGCGGGCGCGGTCGTCTCGGTGAGGCCGTAGCCCTCCAGGATCGTGATGCCGACGCCGCGGAAGAAGTGGCCGAGGCGCTCGCCGAGCGCGGCGCCGCCGGACACCGCGTACTGCACCCGGCCGCCGACGGCCGCGCGCAGCTTCCCGTACACCAGCACGTCGAACACCTTGTGCTTGACCTTGAGGCCGAGGCCGGGGCCGCCGGCGTCCAGCGCGCGGCTGTAGGCGATCGCGGTGTCCGCGGCCGCCCGGAAGATCTTGCCCTTGCCGTCGGCGTCGGCCTTCTGCTCGGCGCCGTTGTAGACCTTCTCGAACACCCGCGGGACGGCGAGCAGGAACGTCGGCCGGAACGAGGCGAGGTCGGGCAGCAGGCTCGGGATGTCGCTGTGGCCGAGGACGATGCCGCCCTCGATGGAGGCGACCTCGATCAGCCGGGCGAAAACGTGCGCCAGCGGCAGGAACAGCAGCGTGGAGCTGCCCTCGACGGCGATCTCGGAGATCGCGCCCTGCACGGCGTTGCGGGCCGTCGCGACGAGGTTCCCGTGGGTGATCTCACAGCCCTTGGGGCGCCCGGTCGTGCCGGAGGTGTAGACGAGGGTCGCCACGTCGGCGGCGCCGCGCGACCGGCGCCGCTCGGCGATCACCGCGTCGGTGACGTCCTGGCCGAGCGCGGTGACCTCGGCGACGGCGCCCGCGTCGATGCCCCAGACGTGCGCGAGGCCCGGCAGCCGGTCCCGGACCTCGGCGACCAGCGCCAGGTGCGCGTCGGTCTCGGCGAACAGCGCCTTGGCGCCGGAGTCGCCGGCGATCCACTCGATCTGCTCGGCGGAGGACGTCTCGTAGATCGGCACGGCGACCGCGCCGGCCGTCCAGATCGCGTAGTCCAGCAGCGTCCACTCGTAGCGGGTGCGCGACAGCAGGGCGACCCGGTCGCCCGGTTCGACGCCCGCGGCCACCAGGCCCTTGGCGACGGCCGCGGCCTCGGCCGCGAACTCGGCCGCGGTGACGGCGCTCCAGGCGGTGCCGGTGCGGCGGCGCAGCACGATCGCGCCGGGCTCGTCGGCGGCCCGGGTGAAGGGCGCGTCGGTCAGATTGGCGGAGTCGGGGACCTCCACCATCGGGGGGACGCTGAACTCGCGCACGGCCCACTCCTGTGGTCGATCGTCGGGGACGGCGGGGGAACCTGCCGGTCCCTCCGGAGCTGAATGATACCCACGGGTAGCAATACCGTCGGGAAGTGAGCGTTCCGGCCCCGCGCGGCCTCCGGATCGACGGTTAACGGCACGGCAAAGACGGCTCGCCGCGCCCGGGCGACCGCCCGCACGTCCCCTACCCTTGACCAGGTCGTATACGGAAGTGGTCGGGGGAAGCCATGGCGCTGCTCGAAGTGATCGCGCTGACCGCCGAGGACGCGCGCGCCGCGCAGGACGGCGGCGCCGACCGGATCGAGGTCGTGGCCGACATGGGCGCCGACGGGCTCACCCCGGACCCCGACATGGTGGCGGCCGTGCGCGCCGCGACGGCGCTGCCGCTGCGGGTCATGCTGCGGGCCAACGCCGGGTTCCGCACCACCGGCGCCGAACTGGACCGGCTCGTCCGCGCCGCCGCCGACCTCGCCGCCGCCGGCGCCGACGGGTTCGTGCTCGGCTTCCTCGACTCCTCCGGCCACGTCGACACCGGCGCGACCGGCAAGCTCGCGGCGGCCTGCGCGCCGCTGCCGTGGACGTTCCACCGCGCGGTCGACCACGCCGCCGACCCCGTCCAGGCGTGGGAGGCGGTCCGGTCGCTCGGCGGCGGCCTGGACGCCGTGCTCACCGCGGGCTCGCCGCGCGGCGTGGACGCCGGGGTGGACGTGCTGGTCCGGCGCGCCGCCGAGGACCCCCGCGCCGCCGCGATGATCATGGCGGGCGGCGGGCTGCGCCGCAAGCACGTCGCCGTGCTCGCCGCGGCGGGCGTCGGCGCGTTCCACGTCGGCACCGCCGTCCGCCCGGACGGCTCCTGGGACGCCCCGGTCGACCCGGCGCTGGTGGGGGAGTGGCGCGCGCAGGTGTCGGCCGCCGCGGACTGACCCCCGCGGGGGCGCCCGTTTTCGGGGGAGAGGCCCCCTATTAGAGTCGGTTCATGAGGATCCACGTGGTGAGCGACGTCCATGGCCGCGCGGACGCGCTGAAGAGCGCGGGCGACGGCGCGGACGCGCTCATCTGCCTCGGCGACCTGATCCTGTTCGTCGACTACTCCGACCACGGGCAGGGCATCTTCGCCGACCTGTTCGGGCAGGAGAACGCCGACCGCTTCATCGCGCTGCGCACCGACAAGCGCTTCGACGAGGCCCGCGAGTTCTCCCGCGGCCTGTGGGCCTCCCTCGAGGGGGACGCGTGGCCGCACATCGAGCGGGCCGTCGACCGGCAGTACGCCGAGCTGTTCGCCGCGATGCCGGCCCCCGCCTACCTCACCTACGGCAACGTCGACATCCCGCGGATGTGGGAGCCGCACCTGCGCGAGGGGCACCGCGTCCTGGACGGCGAGACCACCGAGATCGGCGGGCTGCGGTTCGGGTTCGTCGGCGGCGGCCTGCGCACCGAGTACCGCACCCCCTACGAGCTCGACGACGACGCGTTCGCGGCGAAGGTCGAGGCGGTGGGGGAGGTGGACGTGCTGTGCTGCCATATCCCGCCCGCCGTCCCCGACCTGCTCTACGACACCGTCGCCCGCCGGTTCGAGCGGGGCAGCGAGGCGATCCTGGACGCGATCCACCGCACGCAGCCGAAATACGTGCTCTTCGGGCACGTCCATCAGCCGCTCGCCGCCCGCACCCGCATCGGCCGCACCGAATGCGTGAACGTCGGCCACTTCCGCGCGCGCGGGGTCCCGTACGTCCTGACGGTGTGACGGATACCGTGCTGTAGGACAGCGGCCCGGCAACGGGTGCACGGGCGCGGGTTCACGGTGAGCCGGAGGGAACGCAGATGGCGGACCGCACGAGTTCTTCCATCACGATCAAGGCCGCGAAGGCCGACATCATGGCGGTGATCGCCGACCTGGAGGCGTATCCCGAGTGGGCGAGCGGGATCCGCGAGTTCACCGTCCAGGAGACCGGCCCGGACGGCCGGGCGCTGCGCGGCCGGCTGACCTTCGACGGCGGCCCGTTCAGCGACACCGTCGGCCTCGCCTACACCTGGGACGGCGACGACCGGGTGAGCTGGGAGCTGGTCGAGAAGGGCGCGGTCGTCACCGGCCTGCACGGCACCTACGCGCTCGCCGAGGCGGGCGGCGCCACCGAGGTCACCTACGAGCTGGCCGTGGACGTCCGCGTCCCGATGATCGGCATGGTGAAGCGCAAGGGCGAGAAGCGGATCATCGACTCCGCGCTCAAGGGCCTCAAGCGCCGCGTCGAGCGCTGAGCACGCCCGCGAGGCGGTACCGTTTCACGCCGATGACGGATGGATGATGGAGTCATGACCGACCAGCCGGGCGATTTGATCAACGAGGCGGGCAAGCTCTTCGACGCGGTGCTCAAGCGCGTGGTCGGCGGCGGCTCCCGCGACGACGTCGACGAACGCGCCGATCGGCCGCGCGACGGCGGGGACGGCGACGTGTGGGCGGCCGCCACCGCCGAGCCGCCGCGCTACGCCACCGGTGCCCCCGAGTGCTGCCACTGCCCGGTGTGCCGGGCCATCGCGGTGTCCCGCGAGTCCGGGCACGACGTCGGCCGGCACGTCCGGGAGGCCGGGCAGTCGCTGCTGGCCGCCGCGCTCGACGTGGTGCAGGGCTTCGACCGCACCCGCCCCGCCCCGAACCGGAACCGGCCTCCGCGGCCCCGGGATGCGTCGGCGGGCCCCGGGGCGGGTAGGTCCGATCGGTCGGGACGGTCGCCTCGCGACGAGGCCCCGCGCGGCGGGCCGCCGCGCGAGGAGGAGCCGCGCGCGAGCAAGCCGCGCGAGGAGCCGGGCGACCCGTGGGCGGCCGCCACCGGCGGCGACCCCATCGACATCGGCTAGTGGTGCGGACGGGCTCCAGCCAGGGGCGCGCGAGGAGGAGGAAGCGTACATGGCCCTGACCATCGGCGTGGACGTGGGCGGCACGAAGGTCGCCGCCGGTGTCGTCGACGACCGGGGAACGATCCTGGAGAAGGTCCGGCGGCCGACTCCCTCGACCAACCCCAAGGAGACCGCCGAGACCATCGCCGAGGTCGTCGACCTGCTCAAGGGCAAGTACGCGGAGGTGTCGGCGGTCGGCCTCGGCGCCGCCGGGTTCGTCGACGAGACCCGCTCCCACGTGCTGTTCGCGCCGAACCTCGCCTGGCGCGAGGAGCCGATCAGGGAGAAGGTCGAGCACCTCGTCGGGCTGCCCGTCGTGGTGGAGAACGACGGCAACGCCACCGCCTGGGGCGAGGCGAAGTTCGGCGCGGGCCGCGGCGAGAACTTCCTGGTGCTGGTGGCGCTCGGCACCGGCATCGGCGGCGGCATCATCATCAACGGCGAGCTGTACCGCGGCCGGTTCGGGATCGGCGCCGAGATGGGGCACTTCCGGGTCGTCCCGGACGGGCGCCGCTGCGGCTGCGGCAACCGCGGCTGCTGGGAGCAGTACGCCAGCGGCAACGCGCTCGTGCACGAGGCCCGCGACCTGGCGCGGGTCGCGCCGGCGATGGCGGGCCGGCTGCTGGAGCTCGGCGGCGGCCGGCCGGAGGGCATCAGCGGCCCCGAGGTGTCGCAGGCGGCCCGCGAGGGCGACAAGGCCGCGCTGGAGTGCTTCCGGACGATCGCGCACTGGGCCGGCCAGGGCCTGGCCGACCTGTCCGCGATCCTGGACCCGGGCGCGTTCATCATCGGCGGCGGCCTGTCCGACGCCGGCGACCTGCTGCTCGACCCGATCCGGGTCGCGTTCGAGGAGGCGCTGACCGGGCGCGGGCACCGCCCGCTGCCCGACATCCGGATCGCCGAGCTCGGCTCGGCCGCCGGGATCGTCGGCGCCGCCGACCTCGCCCGCGTCCGCCCCCTCCAGGACGCGGCGGTCTAGGAGCTCCGACGTGGCGACGCCGGTGCGGGTGCTGAGCTACAACATCCGGTCGCTGCGCGACGACCCGGCGGCCGTGGCGCGCGTCGTCCGCGCGAACGGGCCGGACGTCTTGTGCCTGCAGGAGGTGCCGCGGTTCTGGGGCTGGCGGGCGCAGCGGCGCCGGCTGGCGCGGGCGTGCGGGATGCACGTGGCGGCGGGCCGCCGGGCGTGCGGCCTCGCCGTCCTCGCGGCGCCGCGCGTCCGCCGCGTCCACCGCGAGTTCCACCTGCTGACGCCCGACAAGGACCTGCACCGCCGGGCGCTGGCGATCGCGGTGCTGGAGATCGGGCCGGTCAGGCTGATCGTGGCGAGCACCCACCTCGACCTCGCCGGCGGGCCGCGGCTGCGGCACGTCGGCGAGGTGCTGGGGCACCTCGACCGGGCCCGCGCCCGCTACCGCGCGCCCGTCGTGCTCGCGGGCGACGTCAACGAGGAGCCGGGCGGGCCGTCCTGGACGCTGCTCACCGAGCATTTCCAGGACGGGCACGCGACCGCGCCGGCGGGGGAGGAGCTCACCTTCTCCGCGCGCGACCCGCGCCGCCGCATCGACGGGGTGTTCGCCGACCCCGGCGTCGAGGTGGCCGGATGCGGGGTGCCGCCGGACGAGCCGGGCGACCACGTCCGCGCCACCGACCACCGGCCGCTGCGCGCCGACCTGCGGCTGCCCATGCGTGCAAAGTGACCGCGGGAACCGGAAGGGGTCAGACGACGGCGCCGTCGTCGGGGTCGCGGGGCTCGTCGCCCATCCGCAGGACGAGCGTCACGAACCCGCCGATGAACGCGGCGACCGCCAGGAACGCGGCCCAGCCGGGCACCTCCCAGTCGAGGATCACCGTGACGAGCAGGTAGACAGGGCCGCCGATCAGCGCGATCCACGCGCCCTTGGTGAGCGGGTCCGCGCTCGGCAGCGGTGGGGGAGGCGGCGGGATGTAGTGGCCCTCGTCATCGTCGTCCGGCGGGAACTCGGGGGTCTCGTCGGCGGGCCGGATCACCCGGGCCCGCGGCAGCCGGCCGGTGCGGTCGTCGCCCTCGCGCGGCGGCTCCGGCCGCTCGTCGATGTTCTCCTGGTCGGGCCACGGGACCTCGTCGCCCTCCGGCGAGGTGTCGAACCCCGCGACGATCTGCGCCCAGATGGCGTCCTCGTCGAGGTCGCGGCCCTTGCCGCCCTCCTCGCCCTTCCCGGGCCCGCCGGGACCGGCGGACTCGCCGTCGCCGGGGCGGCCCGGCGCGGCCGCGTCGAACACGCCGTCGAACGTCTCGTTGAAGGCCTCGCCGAACGAGCCGTCGAGGCCGCCGTCCCGCGACCCGTCGGGCACCCCGTCGCGGCCGGGCGGCGCGTCGGCCTTGGGGCCGGCGAGGTCGGTCTCGGGGCGGCCGTCGCCGTCGCCGCGCACCCCGGCATCCCGCAGCCGCGCCAGGTGCGCGCGCAGGATCCCCTCGGCGGCCGGCTTCATGTCCACGTCCACGTACAGCCGGTCGAGGACGTCGCCGACGGGGTCGCCGGCCGCGCCGGAGATCTCGGGCAGGCCGTCCGGCGACGCGGCGTAGGCCGCCACGCCCGCCTCGCCGAGCGCCGTCAGCATCGCGTCGGCCAGATGCGGGGCGAGGTCGACCAGCGGCGCGTAGGTGTCGGCGGACAGTCCATTGCCACGGCGATTCACGGGGCCGGCTCCTTCGACGACTCCGGCGTGACCGACAGCACCGGCATGGCGGCCTCCGCTCCCCCATTGAGGTGTGCGCCCGGCCGCCCGCCGCGATGCGCGGCGGCACTCCCGGACGACCCGAAACGTGTGTCCCACGGTATTCGCTGCGCCGCCCGGGACAAGCCCCCGGGCGCACCCGATTGAGATTTCCGGTTAGAGCCTACGTTCATCCGGCCGCGGGGTGTGCCGGACCGGTCACGGGCAGCGGGACGGTGGTGTGGGCGAAGGGCCGCCGGGATGCGAAGATGTCCCATCATTACCCCCCTCGGACGGGGACTCGGTCTTGCGCGCCGCGTGCGCACGCGGCTCGGAGGAAGGTGTCTGCATGCTCTGGTTCTGGATCCTGCTGAGGGTCGTGCTCTCACCCATCATGTACGGAGCATGGTGGCCGCGGAACCGGGGCATGCGGAACGTCCCGAAGCGCGGCCCCGCGCTGCTGGCGTGCAACCACCAGTCGTTCGCCGACCACTTCTTCGGCCCGCTGCCGCTGATGCGGCCGATCTTCTTCATCGGCAAGGGCGAGTACTTCACCGGCAAGGGGATCAAGGGCCTGATCAGCAAGGGGTTCTTCACCGGCGTCGGGGTCGTGCCGGTCGACCGCACCGGCGGTCCGGAGGCGGACGCGGCGCTGCAGACCGGCCTGCGGATCCTCGGCGAGGGCAAGCTGCTCGGCATCTACCCCGAGGGCACCCGGGCGCCGGACGAGAAGCTGTACCGCGGCAAGACCGGGGTGGCGCGGCTCGCGCTGAAGTCCCGCGTCCCGGTGATCCCGATGGCGATGATCAACACGTTCAGGCTGATGCCGCCCGGGCAGCCGTACCCGCGGCTCGGCGTCCGGCCCGGCGTGCGGTTCGGCGAGCCGATGGACTTCTCCCGCTATTTCGGCCGCGAGGACGACCGCGAGGTGCTCCGCACGGTCACCGACGAGATCATGCAGGCGATCCGGAAGCTGTCCGGGCAGGAGTACGTCGACCGGTACGCCGCCGAGGTCAAGGCCGAGATGGCCGGCAAGCCCGTCCGTCCCGTCGACGACGGCGACGAGGGCCTCACCGAGGACTGAGCCCGTGCGGGACGACACCGGCAGGGGCCCGGCCGGCCTGGACGCGGCGCTGTGGCGGTCGGTCGCGGTGTACCGGGCGCTCGCGCTGGTCTACGCCGCCGTCGTGATCGGCAAGAACTCCGGCGGCTACGCGCACCCGCTGGGCGGCTGGGCCGTCCTCGCGGTGCTGGCCGTCTGGACTGGCGTCGCGACGCTGGCGTACCGCGACCCGTCCCGGCGCGGCCGGCCGCTCCTGGTCGCCGACCTCGCCGTCGCGTTCGGGTGCATCCTCGCGACCGCCTGGGTGGAGACCGCCCACCACATCGCGGCGGGCCGCCCGACGCTGCCGGTGTCGTGGGTCGCCGCGGCCGTGCTCGCCTGGGCGGTCGCGGGCGGGCGGCGGCTCGGCGTCACCGCCGCCCTCGTCCTCGGCGTCGCGAACCTGCTCGTCCACGCCGTCGCCGGGACCGCCGGCGGGATCGGGAACACCACGCTGAACGGCATCGTGCTGCTGTTCCTCGCCGGGCTGGTCGTCGGGCAGGTGGTGCGGCTCGCGCGCGAGGCGGAGGCGCGGCTGGCCCGGGCCGTGGAGCTGGAGGCGGCGACCCGGGAGCGGGAGCGGCTGGCGCGCCGCATCCACGACTCGGTCCTGCAGGTGCTGGCGATGGTGCAGCGGCGCGGCGGCGAGGCCGGCGGCGAGGCGGCCGAGTTGGGCCGGCTCGCGGGGGAGCAGGAGGCGGCGCTGCGCGCGCTGATCGGCGCCGGCCCCGCGGCCGGTTCCGGTACCGCCCCCGCCGGCGTCCCCGCGCCGCGTCCCGGCACCGGCCCGGGACCGGCGGCCGACCTGCGGCAGCTGCTGACCGGCCAGGCGTCGGCGGCGGTGACCGTGTCGACCCCCGCGACGCCCGTGCCGCTGCCCGAGCACGCCGCCCAGGAGGTCGCCGCGGCGGTCGCGGCGGCGCTGGACAACGTCCGGCGGCACTGCGGCGACGGCGCCCGCGCCTGGGTGCTGCTGGAGGACGGCCCCGGCGAGGTCACCGTCAGCGTCCGCGACGACGGCCCCGGCATGCCGCCCGGCCGCCTCGACGCCGCCGCCGCGTCGGGCCGGCTCGGCGTCGCGCAGTCCATCCGGGGCCGCGTCCGCGACCTCGGCGGCACCGTCTCCATCGTCTCCGCCCCGGGTGAGGGCACCGAGATCGAGATGACCGTTCCGCGGTAGCCGACGGCGTTTAGGGTGTGTTCGTGAGCGAGGTTCCGTTGAGGGTCATGGTCGTCGACGACCATCCGATGTGGCGCGAGGCCGTCGCCCGCGACCTCGCCGAGGCGGGGCACGAGGTCGTCGCCACCGCCGGGGAAGGGCGCGCCGCCGTCCGCATCGCCGCCGCCGCGCGCCCCCGCGTCGCCGTGGTCGACCTGCAGCTGCCCGACATCAGCGGCGTCGAGGTCACCCGGCACCTCGCCGCCGCCGACCCGCCCGTGCGGGTGCTGGTGCTGTCGGCCAGCGGCGAGCAGCAGGACGTCCTGGAGGCGGTGAAGGCGGGCGCCACCGGCTACCTGCTCAAGTCCGCCGGGCGCGAGGAGTTCCTGGACGCGGTCCGCCGCACCGCCGCCGGCGACGCGGTGTTCACCCCGGGCCTCGCCGGGCTCGTCCTCGGCGAGTACCGCAGGCTCGCCGCCGCGCCCGCCCGCGAGGACGACGACGCGCCCCGGCTCACCGACCGCGAGACCGAGGTGCTGCGGCTCGTCGCCAAGGGCCTGACGTACAAGCAGATCGCCGAGCGGCTCGTCCTGTCGCACCGCACGGTGCAGAACCACGTGCAGAACACCCTCGGCAAGCTCCAGCTCCACAACCGCGTCGAGCTGGTCCGCTACGCCATCGAGAAGGGCCTGGACGAGGAGTAGCGAACCGGGCCGAACCGGTGCGGCGCCGCCCGCGTCCGATCCGATGAACGCGCGCATCGGGACGGGAGCACGCCGTGGACGAGGTCTGGAGTCCGGCCCTGGGGTTCCTCGCGGCGCACCTGCTGGTCGGCATCGCGCTGCTGGCCGTCGCGCTGTTCGGCACGGCCGCGCTGATGGCCTTCGACGCGGTGTTCGCGCAGAGCGCCGGGCTCGGCCGGTACCTGGAGATGACCGGGGTCGCGGCGGCGTCCGGCGGATACTCGGGCCCGTCGTGCTCATCGACGGCGTCGGTGTGCTCGTCGTCGTCCTGCGGTGGCGGCGCCTCGTGCGGCGGGAGCGGCTGCGGGGGGAGCGGCTGCGGCGGCGGAGGTCGGCTGGGCCTACGACGGCGCGTCGCCGCCGCGCCGTCGCCGGGCGGCGGTGCGGCGCGTCCCCGGGGGGCGTGGGGGTGCTCTTCCGGGGAAGGGTCCGGATTCTCGGGGGCCGGCGCGCTGACGCGGGCTGCCGCCGGAAAGGCGCGGGCGTCCCGCCGGACGGCCTGCCGCGGGACGCCCCCGGAGGCTATGGTCTAGACCAATGACGGCGCGCCGGGACGCCCGGCGAATGCCCTGCGTAGCCATGCCCTGACTACTAGTCTGGCCATGTGAACCGAGGAGGGAGCCCGGTGGCGGGAGAAGGAGACGGCATGCGAGTCGGAGTGCTCACCGGCGGTGGGGACTGCCCCGGCCTGAACGCGGTCATCCGCGCGGTCGTCCGCAAGGGCGTGCAGGTCTTCGGCTACGAGTTCGTCGGCTTCCGGGCCGGCTGGCGCGGGCCCCTCGAAGGCGACACCGTCGCCCTCGACGTGCAGGCCGTCCGCGGGATCCTGCCCCGCGGCGGCACGATCCTCGGCTCGTCCCGGACCAACCCGGTCAAGGTCGAGGGCGGCGTCGAGCGGATCAAGGACAACCTCGCCGGGCTCGGCGTCGACGCCCTGATCGCCATCGGCGGCGAGGACACCCTCGGCGTCGCGCGCGAGCTCTACGCCAACGGCGTCAACGTCGTCGGCGTCCCGAAGACGATCGACAACGACCTCAACGCCACCGACTACACCTTCGGGTTCGACACCGCGGTGAACATCGGCATGGAGGCCGTCGACCGGCTGCACACCACCGCCGAGAGCCACCACCGCGCGCTGATCTGCGAGGTCATGGGCCGGCACGCGGGCTGGATCGCGCTGCACGTCGGCATGGCCGCCGGCGCCAACGTCATCCTGATCCCCGAGCGGCCGTTCGACATCGACAAGGTCGTCGAGTACGTCGAGAGCCGGTTCAAGACCCGCTACGCGCCGATCATCGTCGTGTCCGAGGGTGCCCACCCGATGGACGGGCAGATGCAGCTGCAGACCGGTGAGCGCGACGCGTTCGGGCACGTCCGGCTCGGCGGCATCGGCCAGGCCCTCGCCGACGAGATCGAGAAGCGCACCGGCAAGGAGGCCCGCGCCACCGTGCTCGGGCACATCCAGCGCGGCGGCACCCCCACCGCGTTCGACCGCGTCCTCGCCACCCGCTTCGGCCTGCAGGCCATCGACGCCGTCCGCGACGGCGACTACGGCAAGATGGTCGCGCTCCAGGGCACCGACATCGTCCGCGTCGGCCTCGACGAGGCGACCAAGGAGCTGAAGACCGTCCCGCTCGAGCGCTACGCCGAGGCCGAGGTCTTCTTCGGCTGAACCGGCCACTCCCGGCGGGAACACCTTTTCCGGGTCGCGATGTTGGGTTCAGTGGGCCACACTGGGACCACCCCTTGACCTGTTCCCGCCGGGAGGATTACGCATGACCACGCTCGAGACCGCGCCCGCGGACGTCCGGGAGCAGTCCCCGGTCGACGGGGAGCCGTGCGTGCTGCTGAAGCTCGGCGAGGTCGTCCTCAAGGGCAAGAACCGCGAGCTGTTCGAGCGCCGCCTCGCCGACAACGTCCGGCAGGCCGTCCGCCCCATCGCCCGCGTCGACGTGATCCGCCGGCACGGGGTGTTCATCGTGCGCAAGCACGAAGCCGACCTCGCCACCATGGAGCGGGTCGCGCAGCGGATCACCGACGTCATGGGCATCGTGTGGGCGCACCGCGCCTGGCGGGTCGGCAAGGACCTCGCCAGCGTCGAGCGCGCCGCCCTCGAGCTCATGGACGGCCGCACCGGCACCTTCGCCGTCCGGTCCCGGCGCCGCGACAAGCGGTTCCCGATGACCTCCACCGAACTCGACCGGCACATCGGCGCGCTCGTCGCGGGCCGCTACGGCCAGCCCGTCCGGCTCAAGGACCCCGCGCACACCCTGTCGATCGAGGTCGACCGGGACGAGGTGTTCGTCTACTCCGGCGGCCTGCCCGGCCAGGGCGGCCTGCCCGTCGGGATGTCCGGCCGCGGCCTCGTGCTGATGTCCGGCGGCATCGACTCGCCCGTCGCCGCGTACCGGATGATGCGCCGCGGCCTGCGCGTCGACTACCTGCACTTCTCCGGCATGCCGTTCACCGGCCCCGAGTCGATCTACAAGGCGTACGCGCTGGTCCGCGAGCTGGACAAGTTCCAGGGCGGGTCGCGGCTGTTCGTCGTGCCGTTCGGCAAGGCGCAGCAGCAGATCAAGTCGTCCGGCGCCGACCGGCTCGCGGTGATCGCGCAGCGCCGCCTCATGCTGCGCACCGGCGAGGTCCTCGCCCGCCGCCTGCGCGGCTCGGCGCTGATCACCGGCGACGCGCTCGGCCAGGTGTCCAGCCAGACCCTGGCGAACATCACCGCGCTGGACGACGCCGTCGAGCTGCCCATCCTGCGCCCCCTCGTCGGCATGGACAAGATCGAGATCATGGACCAGGCGCGCCGCGTCCGCACGCTGTCGATCTCCGAGCTGCCCGACGAGGACTGCTGCACCATGCTCGCGCCGCGCCGCGCCGAGACCCGCGCCAAGATCGACGACCTGCGGCAGATCGAGAAGCGCCTCGACGTCGGCGAGCTCGCCGACCAGCTCGCCGACTCCGTCCAGGAGCACCGCCCCGTCTACGGAGACGTATCCGCGTCCTGAGAGGGCCTGCCCGGCCTCAGCCGCCTGACGGTCAGACATACGCCCGTGGCCTCAGCGGGCGCCGACCTCAACGCGGCGATACGGATTCAGCGGCTGTCGAAGTCGGTGGGACGCGGTGGTTCGGGGCCGTCCGGGCCCAGCAGGGTGATGCGCTCTATGCGGACGATCCGGAAGCGGCGTCCCGCGACCGCGATGCCGTTGCGGCGCGGCTCGTCCGCCAGCACCTCGGCGGCCTCCACGTACGCGGCGGTGTCGGTCTCGCCGAGCGCCTCCACGGCGGGCGCCACGTCCCGCAGGTAGCCGATCAGCGAGTCGCGGGCCTGCTGCGGGGTCGCGTGCAGGCGGCCGACCGGGCGCCAGCGGCGCTCGCGGGACGGTGCGCCCGGCGCGGCGGGGCCGCGCTCGGCGACGGTGAACGCGGGCGCCAGCGCGACCGGCGTGAGGAACGCGCCGGACGGCTCGCTCCCGCTGACCGCCGCCGCGTCCAGCACCTGGCAGAGCAGCTCCGCGGTGGCGAGGTCGGACCCGGTGCCCTCGCCGGACAGCAGGTCGTAGGGGCGCCGGTAGGAGGCCGGGACGGACGCCGGGCGCGGGTCGGGGTCGCTCGGCCGGGGCGGCTCGGGGCCGTCCGGGCCGGTCCGCACCAGCTGCTCGACCCGGACGAGCGCGAACCGCCGGCCGGCCGCGGTCACGGTGTCGCGCGGCCCGGACCGCAGCTCGCCGGCGGCCCGCCGGAACTCGGCCGCGGCGACCGCGTCGAGCAGGGCGGCGCGGTCGTCGAGGTGGTCGGCGAGCAGCTCGCGGGCGCCCTGCGGCAGCGGGTCCGGCGGGCAGACGACCTGCCAGCCGCCGGAGACCCGCTCGGCCGCGGTGAACAGCGGGCCGACCGCCACCAGGTCGGGGTAGGCGGCGAGGGAGCGGCAGGCGTCCGCCAGCATCACGGCGGCGACCGGGTCGACGCCGTCCAGGTCCTCCGGGAACAGTCGTCCCCCGGCGTCGCCATCGCCCGTCGTCATGCCGGACATCATCCTCTCCGCCTCCCGATCTGGCGAGTGGTTCAGACCAATTGGTGACCGCGGGGACGGCGCTTTCGCGCACGGCGTACGGGCACGACGAGCACGGCGAGGCCGGCGGCGAGGAGGGCGAGGCCGGCGCGGGCGGTCCCGCCGAGATGCTCGACGGTGCCGACGGCCACGCCGGTGCGGGAGACCGCGGCGAAGAACGCGACCTGGTACACCGCGATCGCCACGGCGCCCACCGCGAGCGGCCCCAGGCGGGACCGGCCGCGCAGGAGGCGGCGCAGGCCGTCGCGGCGGGTGGCGGCGGCGAGGGCGAGCAGCAGCAGCCCGCCGATGACGATCCGGGCGGCGGCGACGGAGACGCTGGACGCGCCGGGGGCGAAGGTGCGGGCGGTGCCGGTCGTGCCCCACAGGGACGCGGCGAGCAGGATGTCGGCGGCGCCGCCGAGGGCGCGCGGACCGGCCTGGTTCGCGGGCGCGCAGGCCCGCCTGGACGCTCTGGACGTGCGCAGAGACACGGGAAGAAGCTCCTGAGCTCGAATCGGGAAAGAGAGATCCGGATCCGGGGCGCAGGAGAACGCGGACCGGGCGCCAACGCGCCGGGCCCGTCAGGACTCGCAGGGACTGCCGTGGCCGCGCCCCGTCAGGAGCGGGGCGGCCCGAGGCAGGAGGTCCAGTACGCCATGCCCGCGACGCTGCCAGCCACCCGAACACGCGTTGACTTGTGGCGTGTCGTGGTTAAAAGGAGCCTCATAACCACGACACGCCACAAGTCAATGGGAAGGGGTCAGGCGGGGACGGGGCCGGGGGCCTCGGTCAGGGTGCGGCCGACGATGGGCGGCAGCTCCCGCACGAGCTTGGCGAGCTCGCGCAGGTCGCCGTCCACGAGCGCCTGCGGGCCGTCGCACAGCGCGGTCTCCGGGTGCGGGTGCACGTCGATGATCACGCCGTCGGCGCCGACCGCGACGGCCGCGCGGGTCAGCGGGAGCACCAGGTCGCGGCTGCCGCCCGAGTGCGACGGGTCCACGATCACCGGCAGGTGGGAGAGGCGCTGCGCCACCGGGACCGCGGAGATGTCGAGGGTGTTGCGGGTCGCGTTCTCGAACGTGCGGATGCCGCGCTCGCACAGCACGATGTCGAGGTTGCCGCGCTGCGCGACGTACTCGGCGGCCATCAGCCACTCCTCGATCGTCCCGTTCATGCCGCGCTTCAGCATGACCGGCTTGCCGGACTCTCCCGCGGCCTGCAGCAGCGCGAAGTTCTGCGCGTTGCGGGTGCCGATCTGCAGCATGTCGGCGTAGGACGCGACGAGCTCCACGTCGCCGGCGTCCACCACCTCGGTGACGATCGGCATGCCCGTCTCCTCCCGCACGTCCGCGAGGATGCGCAGGCCGGCCTCGCCGAGGCCCTGGAACGCGTACGGCGACGTGCGGGGCTTGAACGCGCCGCCGCGCAGCAGCGTCGCGCCCGCCGCCTGCGCCATCTGCGCGGCGCCGAGCGTCTGCTCCGGGGTCTCGACCGCGCACGGGCCGGCGATCAGCGTCATCGTGCCGGGGCCGATCGGCACGCCGCCCACCCGCACCACCGTGCGCTCGGGGTGGTGCTCGCGGCTCACCAGCTTGAAGGGGGCCGAGATGCGCACCACGTCGGTGACGCCGCGCATCCCGCGCAGGTTCAGCGTGCCGAACTGCTGGACGTCGCCGACGAGCCCGACGATGGTGCGTTCCACGCCCCGGCTGACGAACGCGTCGCCTCCCGCCGTCTCGACCAGTGAGACGACGGCCTTGATATCGGCTTCGGTGGCCTCCGGGGCCATGACGACGACCATGGGTGTGCTGCCTCTCCTCATCACGCGGACCGCGCGCGGATCCGGGCCGGATCCCGCGGACGACCCCCTGGAAACGACGAGAGCCCCGGGCCGATGGGGCCCGGGGCTCTCGCCTTGTGGTCTGTCAGCGCAACGCCTGGCAGACCAGCCGCCCGGGCTGGTCGAACCAGAAGAAATACACGGTGTTGCGCACGGCATCAGGGTAGCCGATGCGCGCCGCCGAATCCCGCAAGGCCCCCGAATATGGCTCAGCTCACGCCTGGTGGCAGGATGGCGGCGTCATGTCCCACCCCGAAGCGTCCGCGCCGCAGCCGCGGGACCTGCCGCCCGGCCAGTACGTCCCGCGCGGCTGGCCGGTCCTCCACTACGGCCCCGTCCCCAAGTTCCGTCCCAAGGACTGGGATTTCCGGGTCTTCGGCGCGACCGCGTCGGGCGAGCAGCACCGGTGGAGCTGGGAGGAGTTCGACGCGCTGCCGCGGGTGCGCGCGGTCTCCGACTTCCACTGCGTCACCAAGTTCACGATCCCCGGCAACGAGTGGGAGGGCGTCCCCGGCACGGCGATCGTGGAGCTGGCGCCGCCTGCGCCGGACGTCACGCACGTGATGGTGTGGGCGGAGTACGGCTACAGCGCCAACATCCGGATGAGCGACTTCCTCGCCGACGGGACGATGTTCGCCACCCACCACGACGGGGAGCGGCTCAGCCCCGACCACGGCTTCCCGACCCGGATCGTCGTCCCGCACCTGTACGCGTGGAAGAGCGTGAAGTGGGTCCGGGGCGTGGAGTACCTGGTGAAGGACCGCCGCGGGTTCTGGGAGGAGCGCGGCTACCACAACGTCGCCGACCCCTGGTCCGAGCAGCGGTACTCCTATCAGGAGGACGAGGGCGAGGCACCGCCCCTCTGAGCGGCGGCGGCCTCCGGGCGGTGCGCTCCGCGCGGTGCGATGGGTCGGACACCGTCGTAAATCGGCAACACACCGACCTCGGCGGAAGACAGACGTTACCGTACGTTGTCATGGTCCTACCGTCCGTCGCGGACATTCTCGCGGGCGCCCTGGCCGCGGGCGCCGCCGCGGGCGCCGCCGCACTGCGCGGGCGGCTGCGGCTCCCGCGCCGCGCCCCCGCCGCCCCGGCGGAGCAGGCGGCGTTCGCGACCCTGCACACCGTCGCCCGGGTGGCGCCGCCGCTGCGCGGCGGGCTGACCCCCGCGTCGGCCCGCAAGGCCGCCCGGCACCTGCGCGCGCTTCTCGGCGCCGAGGCCGTCGCGCTCGTCGGCGTCCCGGCCGGCGGCGACCCCTGGGACGAACCCCACGGCGACGACGCGCTCGCCGGCGGCCCCCGCCCCGCCGGCCCGCATGCGGACGAGGACGCCGGAGACCCGCCGCCCGCGGGCGACCCGGCCCCGCGGCTGCTGGCCTGGGACGGCGCCGGACGCGACGAGCACGCCGGCGACGCCGTCGCGCACGCGCTGCCCGTCCTCGCCTCCGGCCGCCCCCGCGTGATCGTCCCCGAGCTGCTCGGCTGCCGCGACGCCCTCTGCCGCATCCGGGTCGCCATGGTCGCGCCGCTCACCGTCGAAGGACGCGTCGAGGCGACCCTCGCCGCCTACTGGACCGGTCCGTCCACCGCGCGCGTCCGCGCCGTCGGCGAGGCGGCCCGGCTCGTCACCGGCCAGCTCGAGCTGGCCCGGTTCGACACCGCCCGGATCCGGCTCGCCGAGGCCGAGATGCGGGCGCTGCGCGCGCAGATCTCCCCCCACTTCGTCTACAACTCGCTGACCACCATCGCCTCGTTCGTCCGCACCGACCCCGAGCGGGCCCGCGGCCTGCTGCTGGACTTCGCCGACTTCGCCCGCTACTCCTTCCGCAACCCCCGCGACTTCACCACCCTCGCCGACGAGCTGCGCTCCATCGACCGGTACCTGCTGCTGGAGCGGGCGAGGTTCGGCGAGCGGCTCCGGTTCGACGTGCAGGTGGCGCCCGAGGTGCTGCCGGTCGCCGTCCCGTTCCTCGCCCTGCAGCCGCTGGTGGAGAACGCGATCCGGCACGGCATGAAGGGCACCCGCGGCCCGCTGCACATCTCGATCGTGGCGCGCGACTCCGGCGCCGAGGCCGCGATCAGCGTGGAGGACGACGGCGTCGGCATGGACCCCGAGCGGCTCCAGGAGATCCTCGCCGCGCCGGTCGGCCGCCCCGGCCCGACCGGATGGGGGAGCGTCGCCACCCCCGACCGGCGCGGCGGCGGGATCGGGCTCGCCAATGTCGACGAGCGGATGCGCCAGGTCTACGGAGAGGAGTACGGGCTGACCGTCGAGACAGCGCTCGGCGCCGGAACCAGGGTCAGATTGCGCGTCCCGAAGTACCGTCCGGGCGTCTTTCCGGACTGACCGGCCCGCCCAGGCCGGGCACTCACTTTTTGGAATCGATTGCGGACAGACGGTAATCGCGGCAAAGTCGCCATCATGCTTCACGTCCTGGCCGTCGACGATGAACGCCCCGCCCTGGAGGAACTGATCCATCTGCTCCGCGCGGACCCGAGGATCGGGCGGGTCACCGGCGCGGAGGACGCCTCGTCCGCGCTGCGCGACCTCAGCCGGATGCTCGTCGAGGGCGAGCGCCTGGACGCGGTGTTCCTGGACATCCGGATGCCCGGGCTCGACGGCCTGGACTTCACCCGGCTGCTGACCGGCTTCGCCGCGCCCCCGCACGTCGTGTTCGTCACCGCGCACGACGACTGCGCCGTCACCGCCTACGAGCTCGGCGCGCTCGACTACCTGCTCAAACCGGTCCGGCCGGAACGGCTCGCCGAGGCCGTCCGGCGGGTCGAGCGAGCCGTGTCGCGGACCGCCCCGCCGGGCGAGGACGTCCCCGACGCGTCCGCCGACGACGAGATGATCCCGGTGGAGCTGGGCGGCCGCACCCGGCTGGTGTCGCGGCGGACCGTCACCCACGTGGAGGCGCAGGGCGACTACGTCCGGCTGCACACCGCCGACGGCGGCTACCTGGTGCGGATGCCGCTGACGGCGCTGACGAAGCGGTGGGAGGACGCCGGGTTCATCCGGATCCACCGCAGCACCCTCGTCGCGTCCGCGCACATCACCGAGCTGCGCTTCGACGGCGGGCGCGCCGCGGTGCAGATCGGCGACGCGCTGCTGCCGGTGAGCCGCCGGCACACCCGCGAGGTCCGCGACCTGCTGGTCCGCCGGTTCCACCACGCGGCCGACGGCGCGGGGGACGGCGGCGGCCATGGCTGACCCGCGGCGGGCGCCGCTCCCCGCGCCGCCGGGCGACGGCGCGCCCGCGATGCCGTCCGAACCCGCCGGCGGCCACTCCGCATCCGGCTTGCCCTCCGATACCGGCCCGCCCACAGCACCCGGGACCGTGCCGGCGCCGGCGCCGGCCGAGCGGGATGGGACCGATGCACCGGCCCGGCGGGACGGGGCCGACGCACCGGCCGGGCGGGCCGACGTGCGGGCCCTCGTCCGCGTCCAGTTGCGGATCGCGCTGCAGACCGCCGCGATCGTCCTCGGGGTCATCGCGGCCGTCCCGGCCCTGCTCGCCCTCACTCCGGGCCTGCGCGGGCTCCGGCTGCTCGGCCTGCCGGCGGGATGGCTGCTGCCGGTCCTCGGCGTCCAGCCGCTGTGGGTGCTCGCCGCCCTCGCGCAGCTCCGCCGTGCCGAACGCGCCGAACGCGACCATCCGGCACCGCCGGGCCGTTCGTGACCGCCCCGGCGGCGCCGGCCGCGCTCGCCGCGCTGGCCGCGGTCCTGGCGCTGAACGCGGCCCTCGGCCTGCACGGCCGCCGCTCCGCCCGGACCACCTCCGACTTCCTGGTCGCCTCCCGGGGCGTCACCCCCCTCCGCAACGCCACCGCGATCGGCGGCGAGTACGTGTCCGCCGCCGCCTACCTCGGCACCGCCGGGTTCGTCCTCGCCTACGGCACCGGCACGCTGTGGCTGCCGGTCGGCGCCACCGCCGGATACGTCCTGCTGCTGGCGTTCGTGACCGCCCCGCTGCGCCGCTCCGGCGCCTACACGGTCTCCGACTTCGCCGAGTGGCGGCTCGGCTCCCGCGCCGTCCGCCGCGCCGTCACCTGCTGCGTCTGCTGCGTCGGCTGGTTCTACCTGCTCCCGCAGCTCCAGGGCGCCGGGGTGGCGCTGCGGGTGCTGACCGGCGCCCCCGTCTGGACGGGCTGGGCCGTGATCGTCGTCGTCGCGGTCGCCCTCGTCGCGTCCGGCGGCATGCGCGGCATCACCGCCGTCCAGGCCGTCCAGTTCTGGATCAAGCTCGGAGCCGTCGCCGTGCCCGCCGTCGCGCTGCTCGCGATCTGGCACGCCGGCGGCGACGGCGCCTCCGCCGGGGACCGGCCCGCGCGCTTCGAGCGCACCACCCGCCTCCACGTGGAGACGGGCGTCGCCATGACCGTCCGGCACGCCGTCACCGTCACCGCCACGGGACGGCTCGACGGCGTCCGCCACGACCGTGCCGCCGTGCCCTTGACCCCCGGCCGGCACACCGTCGGCGGCGGCGCCGAACTCGTGTTCCCGCCCGGCGCCGACGTCCCGTGCGCCGAACGCCTCCCCGCGCCCGACGACGGGATGTGGGCCGCCCACTTCGGCCGCCCCACCGGACACGGCCTCTACACCACGTACTCGACGCTGCTCGGCATCCTCCTCGGGACGATGGGCCTGCCCCACATCCTGATGCGCTTCTACACCAGCACCTCCGGACGCAGCGCCCGCCGCACAGCCGCGCTCGTCCCCGGCCTGCTCGCCCTCTTCTACGTTTTCCCGGCCCTCTACGGCACGCTCGGCCGCCTCTACACCCCCGAACTGCCGATGACCGGCGACATCGACGCCACCGTCCTGCTGCTCCCGCTCAGGGCCGCCCCCGGCCTGCCCGGCACGCTGATGACCGGCGTCGTCGCCGCCGGCGCGTTCGCCGCGTTCATCTCCACCTCCTGCGGGCTCGTCGTCGCCATCGCCGGCACCGTCACCCAGCGGATGCGGCACCGCGACGGCGTCGCCGCGTTCCGGATCGGCGTCGTGCTCGCCCTCGCCGCCCCGCTCGCCGTCCTGCCCGCCATCGGGCCCCGCGACTCCACCGACCTCGTCGTCATGGCCCTGTGCGTCTCGGCGTGCTCGCTGTGCCCGCTGCTCCTCCTCGGCATCTGGTGGCGGGGACTCACCTCCGCCGGCGCCCTCGCCGGCCTGCTCGGCGGCGGCGGGCTCGCCGCCGCCGCCGGCGTCGCCCGGCTCGTCTCCGGCCCCGGCACCGGCTGGACGGCGGTGCTGCTCGCCCAGCCCGCCCTCGTCGTCGCCCCCGCCGCCTTCACCGTCATGATCGCGGTGTCGCTGCTCACCCGCCGCCGCGCCCCGCGCCGCGCCGACGCCGCCATGGCCCGGCTGCACCTGCCGGACCCCGCCCCCGTCCGCTGAGAACCCGGCGAACCGGACGCACCACCGCGCCGCGAACCCCGCTCGACCGCTCACCGCCGTTGGACCGTTCCTGGACGCCGGCCCGGCCGCTCGTCCCGCGAAACCGACCGCTCACCGTGCGACTACACTCCGCACAGCTCTGACTACTAACCGTTTACCGAGCCTTGTGTTTCCCGGGTGCCGATCGGAGGCATTGGACCTCTAGTGTTCTCAGTGGCACCACACGCCACACCGCTTCGGAGGAGCGGGCGGACGGACCGGACGGATACCCCGTCCACCACCGCGAAACCTCCCACAACAGCAAACCCGGAGATCCGGCGAACGCCGGATCGTGAGTCGCCGGGTCCCGTACCGGGGGGGTGGGACCCGACGACCTGTGGCTCGGGCGTCGTCGAACAGTCGGGGGGTTGTTCGGCGACGCCCGAGTCCTTATTCATTGCTTTGCCCTTGGCGGTCAGGCCGCCGGACGGCCTTCCCTTCGGCGGGCAAAGCGGCGATCGCAGCATCGCTCCGACTCGCCCTGGGGGCTCGCTGCGCGATCAGATTCTTGCTTCGCTCGAATCTGGCTTCGCACGCGATCGCAACGTTCCGGTCGCCGCTACTTCAGCCTACGGACGATCATCTTGCGGTCCGTGGGAGCTGATGCCCCGGCTCGGGTCGCCTTCTAGGCGGCTCTCAGGGACTTGAGGGTGGTGATGTCCTTGGCGTGGGGTTCGGGGGCGCGGCCTGGAGTCTCGATGATGAAGGGGACGCCGGTCGCGGCGGGGTGGCGGAACAGGTCGGCGAAGGGCTGCTCGCCGATCCGGCCCGCGCCGATGTTCTCGTGGCGGTCCTTGGCGGAGCCGCAGACGTCCTTGGAGTCGTTGGCGTGGACGAGCTTGAGGCGGCCCTCGCCGACGGTGGCGACCAGGGCGTCCATGGCGTCCTTGACGCCGCCCGGCGCGGCGAGGTCGTGGCCGGCGGCGAACGCGTGGCAGGTGTCGAAGCACACGCCGAGCTTCGGGTGGTGCTCGAGGCGCTCGAAGAACGGGCCGAGGTCCTGCACCTTGGCGCACAGCATTCTGCCCTGCCCGGCCATCGGCTCCAGGAGCAGGTCGGGGCCGTCGTCGGGGATCTCCTCCAGCAGGGGGAGCACGTGGTCACGGACCTGCGCCATCGCCGCGTCGTAGCTCTGGCTGACGGCGGAGCCGGTGTGGACGACCACGCCGCGGGCGCCGATCGCGCGGCCGCGGACGAGGGAGTGCCGGACGGTCGCGATCGACTTGGCGAGGGTCTCCTCGGTGGGCGAGCCGAAGTTGACCAGGTACGGGGCGTGCACGTAGACGGGCACGTCGGTGCGCTCGAGGAGCTTGGCGTCCTCGGCGGGCCTGCCCTCGGGCAGCGCCCAGCCGCGCGGGTTGGCGACGAAGACCTGGATCGCCTCGGCGCCGATCTCGGCGGCGTACTTCAGGCCGCCGGTGGCGAGCCCGCCGGCCACGGGAACATGCGCCCCGATGGGGCTCTGCGGTGCGGTCATAGCCCGTTCAGCCTAGCCGCCGGGGCCGACAGTCCGGACCCGGTCAGGGGCCCCTGACCAGCGTGACGGTGGAGCCGCGCGGGGCCTCGCCGCTGTTCGGGCTCTGGAACCGGACCGTGTTCCCGCCGAAACCGGTGACGTTGACGTTGAAGCCGGAGTCCTCGAGGGCCTTCTTGGCGTCGCCGACCTTGCGGCCGGTCACGTTCGGGACGGGGATGTTCTGCTGGGGCTCGCCGTCGTTGCAGCCGAAGTGGATCGGGCCCGCGTCCACGATGCAGTCGCGCTTGTTGACGACGATGGTGACGTCGTCGCCGCCGGACACGCCGGTGCCCTCCGCCGGGTCCTGGCTGATGACGGTGTTCGCGGGCTTGCCGTCGACCTTCTTCTTCTGGACGGTGACGTTGAGGCCCATGGAGCGCAGCTGGTTGGCGGCGGTGTCGCCGTCCTTGCCGACGACGTTGGGCATGGACATGCCGCTGCTGAGGACGACGTCGACCGGCTTGTCGGGGGACAGCTTCTCGCCCGCGTCGGGGTCGGTGCCGACGACCTTGTCCTTGGGGACCGTCTGGGACGGCGTCGTGCTGGTCTTGCCGACGGTGAAGCCCTTGCTCTGCAGGGTCTTCCTGGCGTCGTCGAGGGTCTTGCCGGACACGTCCGGGATCTCGCGGGGGGTGATGCCCTTCGACGGGGTGAGCGTGACGGTCTCGCCCTTGGCGATGCGGGCGCCGGCGGGCGGGTCGCTCTTGGCGACCATGCCCTTGTGGACGTGGTCGTCGTAGACGGCGGTGGCGACGCGGACGTCGAGGCCCGCGCGGTCGAGCTCGCGCTGGGCGTCGGCGACCTTCATCCCGATGATCTGGGAGGGGATGTGGTCGTACTGGCCGGACGTCTGGTACCAGACGGCCCAGCCGAGCACCACGGCGGCGATGGCGCCGATGGCGATCAGCACGTACTTGCCGGTGAGCGCGCCGAGCGCCCGGTCGGTGCGCGAGCGCGGCGCGTACCCGGCCGGGAGCGTCTCGGCCGGCACGCTCCTCGGGTCGAGGACGGCGGTGTGCCCCTGCGGCGGCGCGGCGGGCGGCGTCTCCAGCACGCTGGTGGTGTTGCGGGACGCCTCCTCCATGCGGCGGTCGAAGTCGCGCGGCAGGCCGCCGAAGACCTCGGCGACCTCGGCGAGGTACTGGCCGGCGTCCGCGGGGCGGCGCGCCGGATCGTGGGCGGTGGCGTCGGTGACCAGCTCGTCGACGCGCCGCGGGATGCCGGGCACGACGCCGGACGGCGCCGGGACGACCTCGTTGACGTGCTTGTAGGCGACGGCGAGGGGCGTGTCGGCCTGGTGGGGGAGGTGGCCGGTGAGCAGCTCGAACAGCATGATCCCGGCGGCGTAGACGTCGGAGCGGACGTCCGCGGTGCCCTGCAGCACCTGCTCGGGCGCGAGGTAGCCGACCGTCCCGATGATCATGCCGGTCTTGGTCATCTTGCTCGCGCTCTCGGCCCGGGCGAGGCCGAAGTCGGCGACCTTGATGGTGCCGTCCTCGCAGATCAGCACGTTCTCCGGCTTGACGTCGCGGTGCACGAGGCCGGCCCGGTGCGCGGCGCCGAGCGCGGCCAGCACCGGCTGCATGATCTCCAGGGCGGCGCGCGGGCCGAGCCGGCCGAGCTCGGTGAGGGCGTCGCGGAGGGTGCGGCCCGGGACGTACTCCATCACCAGGAAGACGTGCTCGCCGTCGGAGCGCTGGTCGTACACGGCGACGACGTTGGGGTGGGAGAGCGCCGCGGCGGCCTTGGCCTCGCCGATGAAGCGGGCGACGAAGTCCTCGTCGGAGGCGAGCCCGGCGTGCATCACCTTGATCGCGATCGTGCGGTCCAGCCGGAGGTCGCGGGCCACGTACACGGTGGCCATGCCGCCGCGCGCGATCCGGGACTCAATGCGGTAGCGCCCGTCGAGCACCTGCCCGACGAGTGGATCAGCAACCGACGTGTCCATCGGTGCGAGTTTACGGGCGAATGACGGAAGTTCTCATCAGTCGTGAGTATGAGCATCGATGAGCCGCGGCCCGGGCGCGGCCGCGGGGGCGGCCGGGCGGGCGCGGCGCAGGCCGCGGGTGCTGCGGGACACCGCGACGCCGGCGAGGCACAGGACGCCGCCGCCGAGCGTGATCAGGCCGGGCACCTCGTCGAGGAACAGCCACGACATCGTGACCACGAGCGCGGGGACGGCGTAGGTGGTGGCGCCCATCTTCCCGGCGGACGTGCGGGCCAGCGCGTAGCCCCAGGTGGTGAAGGCGATCGCGGTCGGGAAGACGCCGAGGTAGACCATGTTGAGGGTCGCGCCGGCCGGGGCGTCCGCGGCCTGCGAGACCAGCTGCGGGGCGAACGGCAGGCACACGACCGCGCCGATCGCGCAGGCCCAGGTGGTGAACTGCAGCGGGCTCGCGTGCCGGAGCGCGGGCTTCTGGCTGACGACGCCGAACGCGTACGTCACCGCGGCGGCGACGCACAGCAGCACGCCGCCGACCGACGAGCCCCCGCCGCCGGACATCGACAGCCCGACGATCGCGGCGCCCGCGAACGACACGGCCATGCCGGCCAGCAGCCGCGGCGCGAAGCCCTCCTTGAGCAGCCAGCCGCCGAGCAGCGCGATGAGGATCGGGCCGATGTTGACGACGAGGGACGCGGTGCCGGCGTCCACGAGGCGCTCGCCCCAGTTCAGCGCGACCATGTAGGCGCCGAACCACAGCACGCCCGCCGCGGCGATGCCGGGCCAGGCGCCCTTCGGCGGCAGGCCCTCGCGGCGGACGAGGCAGATCGCGGCGAGCACGACGGTGCCGGACAGGAGCCGGCCGAGCGCGAGGGCGCCGGGGCCGTACTCCGCGCCGGCGCTGCGGATCGAGACGAACGCCGAGGCCCACAGCACCACCGTGACGGCCGCGGCCGCGACGGCGAGCCGGTCGACGCCCGTTCGCCGGGCACCGCTTCGGGAGACACTGCCCTGTTGCATGTGACGCACCTTAGGTTCGGGTCGTTTCCATGAACACCGAAGGGTGCGGCGCGGTTGCGGGCGGCCCTTCCGGCGGACGTCCCCCAGTCTGGGGACGCCTACCGTTCAGGTCCAGCGAATATTTCTTCAGTCGAAGCTTTAGCTGTGCTTCAATCTCGGGTCAGGAGGACGCGAGGCCCTCGAACGGCGAGGACGCCTGGGCGTAGCGGCGCTTGGGGATGCGGCCGGCCAGCCGGGCGAGCCGCCCCGCCTCGACGGCGTGCCGCATCGCGGTCGCCATCCGGGCGGGCGCCTGCGCGCGGGTGACGGCGGTCGCCAGCAGCACCGCGTCGCAGCCGAGCTCCATCGCCAGCGCGGCGTCGGACGCGGTGCCGAGCCCCGCGTCCAGGATCACCGGGACCCCGGCCCGCTCGACGATCAGCTCGATGTTGTGCGGGTTGCGGATGCCGAGCCCCGACCCGATCGGCGACCCGAGCGGCATGACCGCCGCGCAGCCGAGCCGCTCCAGCCGGTGCGCGAGGACGGGGTCGTCGCTGGTGTAGGGCAGCACGACGAAGCCGTCGTCGACGAGCTGCTCGGCGGCCTCGACCAGCTCGATCGGGTCGGGCAGCAGCGTCCGCTCGTCCGCGATCACCTCGAGTTTCACCCAGTTCGTGCCGAGCGCCTCGCGCGCCATCTTCGCGGTCAGCACGGCCTCGCCCGCGGTGAAGCAGCCCGCGGTGTTCGGCAGCACCCGGATGCCGCACTCGGTCAGCACGTCCAGTACCGAGCCGCGCGCCGACGGGTCGACCCGCCGCATCGCGACCGTGGTGAGCGCCGTCCCCGACGCGGTCAGCGCCTCGCGCAGCACGTGCATGCTGGGCGCGCCGCCGGTGCCCATGATCAGCCGGGAGCCGATCTCCTCGCCGGCGATGACCAGGGCATCGGTGCCGTTCGCCGTTTCGTTCGTCACCGGTCAGCCTCCTTGGACCGCGGTCAGCACCTCGAGGCGGTCCGCCTCGCGCAGCGGCGTCGCCTCCCACGCCGACCGCCGGACGACCTCGTCGTTCAGCGCGGCCGCCACGCCGGACGCGGCGGTGGTGACGGCCGCGACCGCCTGCGCCACGGACGCGCCGTCCGGCAGCTCGCGCGGCTCTCCGTTCACGATGATCCTCATCACTGCATTACCTTCATCACTGCTGTTCGGGGGCGAAGCGGGCGGGGGAGAACGGGGCGGCCACCGCGGGCACGGGGCCGTCCAGCAGCATCGCGGCGAGGGCGTCGGCGCTGACCGGCGCCAGCAGGACGCCGTTGCGGAAGTGGCCGGTGCCGAGGTAGAGGCCGGGCAGCGCGGTCGGGCCCATCAGCGGGGCGTTGTCCGGGGAGCCGGGACGCAGGCCCGCGGTGACCTCGGCGAACTCCAGCTCGGTGATGCCGGGCAGCAGCTCGCGGGCGTCCCGCAGCAGCTCCCACAGGCCGCCCGCGGTGACCCGCGTGTCGAAGCCCAGCTCCTCCTGCGTGGCGCCGATGACGATCTCGCCGTCCGCGCGCGGCACCAGGTACACCGACGAGCCCTTCACCAGGCCGCGGGTGGTGCGCCGCAGGAACGGCACCGGCGTGCGGAGCCGGATCACCTGCCCCTTGACCGGACGGACGGGTGGAACGGTCCCGGGGGGCAGCCCGCCGAGGTCGCCCGACCACGGCCCGGCGGCCAGCAGCACCTTGTCCGCGGGTATCCCGGTGCCGTCGTCCAGCCGGACCCCGGCGGCGGCGTCCCGCTCGACCAGCACGCCCTCCGCGCGCCGCCGAACCAGCCGGACGCCCAGCCGCTCGCCCGCCGCCAGCAGCGCCGGGGCGAGGCGGCGCGGGTCGACGGAGCCGTCCTCGGGGGCGAGCAGCCCGCCGCGGACGCCGGGCGCGAGCATCGGCTCGGTCTTGCGGCACTCGCGGCCGGTGAGGGCCTCGACGGGGATGCCGAGGCTCTCCTGGAAGGCGCGCAGGTCGTCCAGGAGCTTCAGGTCGTCGGCGTCGAACGCCACCTGGAGCGTCCCGTCGTCGCGGTAGCCGGTGTCCAGGCCGGTGGCCTCGGCCAGCTCGGCGGCGAACGCGCCGTAGCGGTCGCGGGAGGCGAGGCCGAGCCGCAGCAGCGGCTCCTCGCCATAGCTCAGCTCGCTGACGGGGGTGAGCATCCCCGCGGCGACCGACGAGGCGCCGCTCGCCGGCGCCGGGTCGACCAGGGTGACGGTGGCGCCGCCCTGCGCGGCCCGCCAGGCGGTGGCCAGGCCGATGACCCCGGCGCCGATGATCACGATTCGCACTGCGCGCTCCCTTCGCCGGCATGATCCGGATCAGGTCGTGGCGGTCGGCGGCCCGGTCAGCCGCCCTCTCAGCCCGGTCGCACCGGACTCCCGCGCTCTGTGTCGTTATGTCCCCCACCATACGGCCAACGGCCCGGTCGCACCTGTCTGGACACCCGTCCAGAAGCGCTTCGGCGGGCCCGGTTAGGGTGGGCGCCCATGAACAGGGTCATCGTCGTGGGCGGCGGGCTGGCGGGCGTGCGGGCCGCCGAGGCACTCAGGAGCAAGGGGTACGAGGGCGCGCTGACCCTCGTCTCGGCGGAGCGGCACAGGCCCTACGACCGGCCGCCGCTGTCGAAGGCGGTGCTCGCGGGCGACTCCGACGACACCACCGTGGACGCCGACTGGGACGCGCTCCGCTGCGAGCTGCTGCTCGGCGAGCGCGCCACCGGACTGCGCCTCGACGCCCCAGGACGCGGCGGTACGGTCGCCTCCACCGCCGGCGACCTGCCGTTCGACGGCCTGGTCATCGCCACCGGCGCCGAGCCCGTCACGCTGCCGGGCGACGGCCGCCAGCACGTCCTGCGCACCATCGACGACTCCCGCGACCTGCGCGGGCGCCTCACCGAGGGCGCCCGCATCGTGATCGTCGGCGCGGGCTGGATCGGCGCCGAGGTCGCCACCACCGCCGCGAAGAAGGGCTGCGCCGTCACCGTCGTCGAGGCCGCCGACACCCCCCTCGCCGTCGCGCTCGGCCAGGAGATCGGCGCGCTCACCGTCCCCTGGTACGCCGAGGCGGGCGTCGAGCTGCGCACCGGCGTCAAGGTCGCCGCGGTCGAGCACGGCGGGCTCGCCCTCGCCGGCCCCCGCGGCGGCGAGCGGATCGATGCCGACGAGGTCGTCGTCGGCATCGGCGTGCGGCCCGCGCTCGGCTGGCTCGACGGCTCCGGCCTGCTGCTGGAGCGCGGCGTCGTCACCGACGGCTCGTTCCGCACCGTGATGGACGACGAGGCCGGCACCGTCCGCGGCGACGTCGTCGCGGTCGGCGACTGCGCCGCCTGGTGGTCGGGCCGGTACGGGCGCCGCCTCCTCGTCGAGCACTGGGACACCGCCCTCACCGCCCCCGACACCGCCGCGGCCGCCCTGCTCGGCCAGGACGCGGTGTACGACGCCGCCCCCTACTTCTGGTCCGAGCAGTTCGGCCGGATGGTGCAGTACGCCGGGAACCACGCGCGGTCCGAGCGGCTCGTCCACCGCGGCGACCCGTCCGGCCGCAAGTGGGCGATCGCCTGGCTGACCGGCGACCGGCTCGACGCGATCCTGACCGTGGACCGCCCCCGGGACCTGGTGCAGGCCAGGCGGGTGATCGCGGCCGGGACGCCGGTCGACCCGGCGGCGATCGCGGACCCGGACGTGGCCGTCCGCCAGGCCGTTCGCGGGTAGCGGAACCTCACCGGCGGTAACGGCGGCCGGGCGGGTTTGAGGCTTCCGAAGGCGTGGTAGCAAGGGGGCGTGACCCAGACGCACGCAACCGTTGACAGCGCACTGGACCCCCGCACCGACGCCCTCGCCGGCGACTGGCTCTCCCTCCGGGAGACGGCGGAGCGGCTCGGCATCAAGACCAGCCGGATCAAGCAGCTCATCAGCGAGCGCAAGCTGCTGTCGGTCCGCCGCGACGGCGAGCCGATGGTGCCGGCGGCGTTCATCCGCGACGGCCAGGTCATCAAGGGCCTGTCCGGCACGCTGACGCTGCTGTCGGACGCCGGCTTCGACGAGGTCGAGACCGTCCGCTGGCTGTTCACCGCCGACGACACGCTGCCCGGCACGCCCGTCCAGGCGCTCAGCGAGAACCGGGGGACCGAGGTGCGGCGACGCGCCCAGGCCCTGGCATTCTGACCCGAACCGACCGAGCGACCGGCCGCGGGGTCACGCCGCCGCGCGTGGCCCCGCGCCGCATGCCCGCCGAAAGGAAACCGCCCGCACCGTGTCCAGGCACATCCCGACCGAACGGGCCGTGGCGCTGCGCGCCCGGCTCAGCCGCGCCCGCCTCTACCTCTGCACGGACGCGAGGGAGCGGCAGGGCGACCTTCCCGCGTTCCTGGACGCGGTGCTCGGCAACGGCGTCGACATCGTCCAGCTGCGCCAGAAGGGCCTGGAGGGCCGGCAGGAGATGGCCTACCTGGAGGTGTTCCGGGCGGCGTGCGAGCGGCACGGCGCGCTGCTGGCGGTCAACGACCGCGCCGACGTCGCCCGCGCGGTCGGCGCCGACGTGCTGCACCTCGGGCAGGACGACCTGCCGGTGCCCGCCGCCCGCGAGATCGTCGGCGGGGACGTGCTGATCGGCCGGTCCACGCACTCCGACGAGCAGGCGTCCGCGGCGTCCGCCGAGCCGGGCGTGGACTACTTCTGCGCGGGCCCGGTGTGGCCCACGCCGACCAAGCCGGGACGTCCCGCGCCCGGCCCGAAGCTGCTGGAGTACGTGGCGGGGCTGCGCCAGCCGCGCCCGTGGTTCGCGATCGGCGGCATCGACCCGGCCAACCTCGGCGAGGTGCTGGACGCGGGTGCCGAGCGCGTCGTGGTGGTCCGGGCGATCACCGAGGCCGACGACCCGGGCGCCGCGGCGGCCGGGTTCGCGCGCCGCCTGCGCGCCGCCGGCTGAGGAGGGCGACGGGGATCACGGTGCGGCCGGTCCCGCCGATGGCCGACAATGGGGATCATGACCGTGGGACCCGACGACGACCGGCCGGTCGACCTGGGCGACGACCTGGAGATCCTGCCGGACCAGACCTCCGACGACACCGACACCGGCTGGGGCGAGTGGCGCGGCGGCGGCGATGACGACGCGCGGCTGCTGGAGGACCGCCCGCCGCACTGGTGAGCGCCCGCGGACGAGCGCTCCTGCGCCGTCAGAACAGGATGCCGAGCACGAACCCGGCGATGATCACCGCGGCGAGCGCCAGCATCATCCGCCAGCGGTAGCGCGGGATGCGGGTGGGCCGCGGCCTCGGCGCGGGCCCCCGCCCCTCGCGCAGCGCCCGGACGAGCTGCGGCGCGGTGGGCCGCGCCGCCGGGTTCTTGTCCAGGCAGCGGGCGGCGAGGTCGCGCAGCGGCCCGTCCATGTCGCCCAGGTCCGGCGGCCGGGACGTCACCCGCCGCATCACCGCGGCGCTCGGCCCGCTGCCGAACGGCGGCCGCCCGGTCGCGGCGAACACCATCGCGGCGCCCCAGGCGAACACGTCGGCGGGCGGGCCGACCGGCTCGTCCTCGATCTGCTCGGGCGCCATGTAGCCGGGGGTGCCGACCGGGCTCGTGGTGAGCGGCTCGGTGCGGGCCAGCGCGTCGGCGGCGCGCGCGATGCCGAAGTCGATCACCTTGGCGCCGTCCGGGCCGAGCACCACGTTGGCGGGCTTGAAGTCGCGGTGCACGATCCCGGCGCGGTGGATCGCGGCGAGCGCGCCGGCGGTGCGCAGCGCCACCTTGCGCAGCTGCGGCGCGGGCAGCGGCCCGTCCTCGTGCACGACCCGCTGCAGCGTCGGCCCCTCGACGAACTCGCTGACGATGTAGGGGCGGTCGCCGGTGACGTCGGCGTCCAGCACCCGCGCGGTGTGCCGCCCGGTGACCTTCCGCGCGGCCTCCGCCTCCTTGACGAAGCGGCTGCGCGCGCGCTGCCCGGCGTCCAGGCCGCCGCGCAGCACCTTGACCGTGACCAGCCGGTCGTCACCGTCGCGGCCGAGGTAGACCACGCCCTGGCCGCCCTCGCCGAGCCGCCCGAGCAGCCGGTAGCCGCCGATGCTGCGGGGGTCGCCGGAGCGCAGCGGGCGCTCGTGCCGCCGGCCCGGGCGCGGGCCGGGACGCTTCCCGGCCGTGCCCGCCGCCTGCGCCGGCGCTGCGGGGCGCGGCTTGGGCGGGTGCCCCGCGCGGCCCTGCCCGGAGCGGGCCGGCTGGCCGCCGCGGGCCTGGGCGGGACGCGCGGTGTGGGGGGTCGTCCTCCCGCGGGAGGCGTCGTGCGGCAAGGGGGGACTCCGACTCGGCGGGGACGGACGAAGATTTCCTCATTTGTACCCTGTCGCCGCGGATCGGGGCAGCGGAACCCCGATCTTTACTTCGCGGCGCACGTCCCGAAGGTCCCGGTCTGCTCGATGTCGCGCTCGGAGCCGCCGACCATCGCCTTGTAGCAGCCGGCCGCGACCTTCCACGCCTTGGCGCCCTGGTTCCAGTACGCCAGGGACCGCGAGGTCAGCGGGAACGCGACGCGCTTGCTCTGCCCGGGGGCCAGCGCGACCTTGGCGTAGCCCTTGAGCTGCCTGGGCGGCTGCGGCACGTCCACACCGGCGGAGGGCAGCCCGAGGTACAGCTGCGGGACGGCCGTCCCCGCGCGGGTGCCGGTGTTGGTCACGGTGACCTGCACCGACGTGGACGAGGCGGTGAGCCCGCTGTAGCGGAACGTCGTGTACGACAGCCCGTGCCCGAACGGGAACGCGGGCGTGAGGCCCTCGGCGTCGTAGTGCCGGTAGCCGACCATGACGCCCTCGGAGAACGTGACGGTCTTGTTCACGCCGGGGAACTGCGACGGGTTCCCGGCGAGGGGCGCGTCGCCCTCGGCGGCGGGGAAGGTGACGGGCAGCCGCCCGCCCGGGTCGACGTCGCCGAACAGGACGCGGGCCAGCGCGTTCCCGCCCTCCTGGCCCGGGTACCAGGCCTCGACGATGCCCTTCACCTGGTTCCGCCACGGGGTGAGCACGGGGCCGCCGGTCTCCAGGACGACGATCGTGTTCGGATTGGCCTTGGCGACGGTGCTGATCAGGGCGTCCTGGTCGCCGCGCAGCGGGTCGCCGCACTGGAGCGTCAGGCAGGACCGGTCGAAGAACTCGCCCTCGCTGTCGGTGGCGAAGACGATCGCGACATCGGCGCCGCGGGCGGCGTCGGCGGCGGCCCCCGCGTCGTCGCCGTCGGTGTGGCTGATCTTCGTGCCGGAGCCGGCGCGGCGCGCGATGCCGTCCCGCGCGGAGACGGACGTGAACGGCACGACGTTCGCCGACCCCGCCCCGCTCTGGCTCTGCTCCGCGGCCCGCCCGATCAGCGCGATCGACGACGGCGACTTCAGCGGGAGGATCCCGCCCGCGTTGCGCAGCAGCGTGATCCCGTTCTCCGCGATGGTCCGCGCGGCCGTCTCGCTCGCCGTCCGGTCGATCGCGGCGAGGTCGTTCGGGTACGCCTGCCGGTCGAACACCCCGAACGCGAACATCGTCCGCAGCACGTTGCGGACGTGTCCGTCGATCGTCGCCTGGGCGACCTGCTTCTGCGCGACCGCCATCTTGAGCAGGAACGCGTTGTACTTCATCCCGATCGGCAGTTCCATGTCGACCCCGCCGTTCGCGGCGGCCACGGTGTCCTGCACGGCGGTGTGGTCGGACGGCACGAACCCCTTGAAGCCCCACTCCGACCGCAGGATCCCGTTGAGGACGCCGCCGTCCTGGCAGGCCCACCGCCCGTTCAGCTTCCCGAACCCGCACATGACGGTCGCGGCGCCGCCCTGCTTCACCGCCGCCTCGAACGGCGGCAGGTAGATCTCCCGCAGCGTCCGCGGGTCGACCTCCATGTCCAGCGACAGCCGGTCGCTCTCCTGGGTGTAGACGGCCATGTGCTTGACCGACGCCATCACGCCCTGCGCCTGCGCGCCGCTGATCCACGCGGCCCCGAGCCCGGACGACAGGTAGGGGTCCTCGCCGAAGCCCTCGAACGAGCGGCCGTTGCGCGGCGCGCGCAGCACGTCCACGGTCGGCCCGAAGATCAGGTCGTTGCCGCGGTGCCTGGCCTCCCACCCGACCGTCCCGCCGTACAGCCGCGCCGCCGCGGGGTCGAACCCGGCGGCGAGCGCGATCGGCGCGGGCAGCCGGGTCGCCTTGCCCTGCCGGACGCCCGCCGGGCCGTCGGCCATGTAGAGCGGCGGGATGCCCAGCCGGGGGATGCCGGCGTTGGTGTCGGCGTGCGCGGTGTCGATGAAGCCGCCGAGCGGGCCGCCGAGCGGGTCGTCCGACGCGAGCATCGCGATCTTCTCGTCGTCGGTCATCTCCGCCATCAGCAGCGCGGTGCGCCTGTCCGGGCCGAGGGCGGTGTCGCACCAGGGCCGCTGGGCCGGGTCGCCGCACCGGGTCTGCGCGGCGCCCGCCGGCGCGGGCGCGGAGAGCGGCGCCATGAGCGCGAGGACGGACGCCAGCGCCCCCGCTGCCGGCGTCCACCGTCCCGTCCCTCCTCGCGGACCGCGCATCAGTGCGCCTCCTCGTCCTGGACGCGCAGCGCGTTCAGCGCGAAGGCGACCATGTGGTAGTGCCCGATGAGCATCACCAGTTCGATCAGCTCCCGCTCCCCGAACCGGGCCGACAGCGCCGTCCACGTCGCGTCGGTGAGGGTGCTGCGCTCGTTCAGCTCGTCCGCCGCCGTCAGCACCGCGAGGTCGCCGTCGGACCAGTCGCGGTCGCCCAGCGGCAGCCGCAGCGCCGCGACCTCGGCCTCGGTGAGGCCCGCGGCGAGCGCGAGCCGGCGGTGGTGCCCCCACTCGTACGCGCAGTCCCGCAGGTGGGCCGTCCGCATGATGGCGAGCTCCCGGTCGCGGTCGCTCAGCAGGCCCTTCATCAGCAGCCGCGTGCCGAGCCCGATCCAGTCGCGGAACAGCTTCGGGTGGCGGCCGAGCGTGGTGAAGACGTTCAGCGGCCCGGCGGACGCGGTCACGGCCCGCAGCGTGTCGTCCCACTCCGGCTCGGGCAGCGGGGCGACGCGCGGCACGCGGTTCCTGGGGATGTCTGCGCACATGACGACATTTCTGCCACCAAATGGTGGGACGGTGCTACCCCACCAGCCTCAATTGGCCGGATTGTGACATCTCGCTCACATGCGCCCGAGGAGGTTCGGCGCAGCGCGGAGCCGGGCGCCGGCCGGTCAGGTGCGGCGCGCGGTGGCGGCGATCGCCAGCCCGGCGAGCGCGTCGCGGGCCTCCTCGGCGACCGGCGCGCCGGCCAGCGCCCGGCCCGCCTCGTCCAGGTAGCCGTCGATCATCGCCTCGCAGGCCGCCAGGCCCCCGGTCTCCTCGATGATCGTGCGCGCCTCGTCCACGCCGGGACGGTCCAGCTCCGGGTCGCCGAGCCGGCGCTCCAGCGCCGCCGCCTGCGCCCGCGAGGCGCGTTCCAGGGCGAGCGCGACCAGCGCTGTCCGCTTGCCCTCGCGCAGGTCGTCGCCCGCGGGCTTGCCGGTCTCGGCCGGGTCGCCGAACACGCCGAGCACGTCGTCGCGCAACTGGAAGGCGATGCCGAGCGGCAGGCCGTAGCCGGTGAGCGCCGCGGTCACCCGCGGGTCGCCGCCCGCCAGCGCGGCGCCGAGGTGCAGCGGCCGCTCGACCGTGTACTTGGCGCTCTTGAACTCCACCACGCGCAGCGCCGTCTCCACCGTCGCGCGGCCCCGGGTGCCCTCCAGCATGTCGAGGTACTGGCCGCACATGACCTCGGTGCGCATCAGGTCGTAGACGGACCGGCCGCGGCGGCGCCGCTCCTCGTCCAGCCCGCACGTCTCGAACATCTCGCTCGACCAGGCCAGGCACAGGTCGCCGAGCAGGATCGCGGTGCCGGCGCCGAACGGCACGGCGGCGCCCGGCCAGCCCTGCGCGCGGTGCAGCGCCTCGAACCTGCGGTGCACCGACGGCTGCCCGCGCCGGGTGTCGCTGGAGTCCATCACGTCGTCGTGGATCAGCGCGCTCGCCTGGAGCAGCTCCAGGGACGCCGCCGCGTGCACGATCGCCGGGTCGTCGACGCCGCCGCCCGCGGCGCGCCAGCCCCAGTAGCAGAACGCCGGGCGCAGCCGCTTGCCGCCCGCCAGCAGCGCGTCCAGCGCCGCCAGCAGCGGCCCGAGGTCGTCGCTGATCGCCAGCAGGCCGGGGCGTTGGCGGTCGACGAAGGCCAGCAGCGCCTCGTCGACCTGCTTGCGGACGCGGCTCCAGGACGGATGGAGCGAGCCGGGGGATGCGATGGGTCGTCCTCCCGCGGGCAGGCGTGACATGCCCGTGATCGTATCCGGCTGGACGGAATCCACCGGCCAGCTTTTGAGCGATATGTCGGTATATTGTAGGAAATAGAGGCATTGCGTTGGTGCATACGTGTGCAGGATCACGTGTAACGCACGAAAGCCGGAGTGCGCCCGCGGGCCCGCTCTGGGCCCGGATCTGCGCCGGACCCCCACTGTAGGCTTGGGGGATGCGACCCGTACGTCCCGACCGGCCCCCGACCGTCCGCGACCTGCTGGCCTCGGGCGAGCGGTCCTTCTCCTTCGAGTTCATGCCGCCGAAAACCGACAAGGGCGCGCGGAACCTGTGGCGTACGATCCGCGAGCTGGAGCCCCTGCACCCGACGTTCGTGTCGGTCACCTACGGGGCGGGCGGCGGCACCCGCGACACGACCGTCGACATCGTCGAGCGCATCGCCACCGACACCACCCTCACCCCGGTCGCGCACTTCACCGCCGTGAACCACTCCCAGGCCGAGCTGCGCAACCTCGTCGGCCGGTTCGCCGCCGCCGGCGTCCGCAACGTGCTCGCGCTGCGCGGCGACCCGCCCGGCGACCCGATGGGGGAGTGGGTCAAGCACCCCGACGGCGTCGAGTACGCCGCCGAGCTCGTCCGCATGATCCGCTCCTACGGCGACTTCAGCGTCGGCGTCGCCGCGTTCCCCTACAAGCACCCCCGCTCGCCCGACATCGACAGCGACACCCGCTACTTCGTCGAGAAGTGCCGCGCCGGCGCCGACTACGCCATCACGCAGATGTTCTTCCGCGCCGACGACTACCTGCGGCTGCGCGACCGCGTCGCCGCCGCGGCCTGCGAGACGCCGATCATCCCCGGCATCATGCCGGTCACCAGGTACAGCACCATCGAGCGGTCCGAGCAGCTGTCCGGCGCGCCGTTCCCGCCCGAGGTGAGGGCCCGCTTCGACGCCGTCGCCGACGACCCCGAGGCGGTCCGGCGGCTCGGCATCGAGCACGCCGCCGACCTCTGCCGCGAGCTGCTCGACCAGGGCGCCCCCGGCATCCACTTCATCACCTTCAACCAGTCGACCGCGACGCGCGAGGTCTACGGGCTGCTGGAGTCCGGCGGGTACGGCGCCAGAGGCAGCGTCCCGCCCATGACCGCGTAGCGGGGGCCGCCGCCGGGGAACTCGAAGTCGGTCAGCAGGTCCACCATGCCGACCGAGCGGTACAGGTGCCGGGCCGGCGTCTCGGGCCGCCGGTCCAGCGTCGACAGCACCACCGTCCGCTCCTGGCGGCCCTCGCACAGCGCGGTCAGCAGCGCCCGCCCGAGGCCCCGGCCCTGCGCCTGCGGGTGCACGTGCAGCTCCGCCACCTCGAACGAGTCGTCCATCCACCGCGCGGCGTGCGCCTCGCCGCGCAGGTCGATCAGCGCCTGGTACACCACGTCGTGCCACCACTGCCCGCGCGCCCCGCGGAACCCGTAGGCGAACCCGTGGACCGGGCCCGGCAGGCCGGGCAGCGCGCCGCGCCGCTCCGCCACGAACGCGCGGAACGACGGGTAGGCCGCGTGCCGCTCCATGATCGTGTGCCGGCCCGGCAGCTGCTCGTCCGGCGGCTCCATCGCGGCCCGGTACACCTCCAGCATAGGGTGGAGCCGGCGTAGGAAGGCGCGTTCGTCGATCTCGCGCAGCTTCGGGTCCCTCACCCGACAGAGACTAGACCCGCGGGGTGGTCCGCTGCGTGGATGACAGACGGTCGTAGATGTCCCAGAGGATCCGGTCGGCCGCCTTCCGCAGCGTTCCGCGCTGCGTGTCGAGCCGCCCGGCCCACTCGCGCGCCTCGGGGCCCAGCCACGCGTCGGTCGAGCCGAGCGTCCGCACGGGCGCGTCCAGGGCCCGGCGGACCTGGTCGATGCTGCCGTACGCGTCGGCGTACGCGTGGTACAGCCGCTCGTACTCCGGGTTCGGCTGCTCCGCCGGCGACAGCTCGGCGGCCGACGCGGCGGTGTACGGCGGAGGCAGGCTCCCCGGAGGCGGCGGAGCGGCCATGGCGACCTCACATCAGGCGACGTTGCTCGGTGTGCTCTTCGGATGCGGTGTGCTCTTCGGTTCCGGTGTGCTCTTCGGGTGCGGGGCGGTGTTCGGGGCGCCCTCGGCGTGCATGCGGGCGTCCAGGTGCAGCTCGACCAGGGCCTCGCGCGTCCGGGCGCTCATGTCGGCCTCGGTGACGACCCGCACCGCCGCCGGCCGCACCCCGGCGCGGTCGGCCTCGGCCAGGTACGCGCGCAGCCACTTCACGTCCATCGCCAGATGGCGGCTGGAGGTGCCGAGCGACCCGCGGACCGCCCGCAGCCGCGCCGCGTCGCCGTGCGCCGCCCTGACCAGGTCGGCGGCGCCCGCCGGCCCGAGCCGCGCGTACAGCGTCTCGGTGTAGTCGGGATCCCCGGCGCCGTCCTCCAGCCGCTTCCACACCGCGTCCGGGACGGGCCTGCCGGCCTGGACGGCGGCGGCGACGGCCAGCGCGTCCGCCCTGGCCGCCTTCTGCGCCGCCGGACGGTCCGGGTAGCCGCCGAGGTCGCCAGCGCCGTGCGGCGTCGGCGCGACCTTGCGCACGGGAGCCGTCCTGCTCGGCGGGCGCACCGGGCGGGGCGTCCCGCCCGGTGCCCCGCCGGTCCGCTTAGGCGCCGGCGCCGGCTTCGGCGCGGGCGGGGCGTCCACCCCGCCGCCCGGGTCCGGGTGGGTGATCGCGAAGTTGTACCGCCGCGCCAGCATCCCGAGCTGGCCGGACACCCAGTGCGCCACCTCGTCGGCCTGCCGGTACCCGGCCTGCGACACCCCGGCCGGGGGCCGGTGCCCGGTCAGCCAGCCGGAGATCGCGGCCTGCGCGTCGCGCAGCTGCCTGATCACCTGGTCGAGCGCGGGCGGGTCGATGCCCCGGAACTCCGGGTCGCGCGCCGCCGGGCCGGTGCGCATCTGAGCGGTCATCGCCCCTCCCGGACGTCACTCATCGTCGGCGTGGAACGCCGCAGCGTTCCGGTCCCCAGAATCACACCGGCATCAGCGGCTGTCGAGGGCCTTGCGCACGGATTCGGGGTCGCGCGCCACCACGGCCTTCTCGCCGGTGAGCACGATCGGACGCTGGATCAGCACCGGGTTCGCCACCATGATCTCGATCCACCGGGCGCGGTCGTGCTCCAGGTCCTTCAGGCCGAGCTCCTTGGCGACCGGCTCGTTCAGCCGCGCCACGTCCCACGGCTCCGCGCCGATGCGCTCGAGCACGGCGTCCAGTTCGTCCGCCGTGGGCGGCTCGTCCAGGTAGCGACGCTCGGTGTACTCGACGCCCGCCTCGTCCAGCGCGGCCTTGGCGGCGCGGCTCTTCGAGCAGCGCGGGTTGTGCCAGATCTCCATGCTCAGCCCCTCACCCCACCTCGGCGGCGTCGCCGCCGGTGATCCTCAGCAGTTCCTCGTAGGAGGTCGGGAAGACGGTGTGCGCGAGCCCGCCGGCGGCCCAGACCTCGTCGTACTTGTCCAGCCACACGTCCACGAGCGTGCGGATCGGGGCCGGGTGGCCGACCGGCGCGACGCCGCCGATCGTCTGCCCGGTCGCCGCCCGGACGAACTCGGGCGTCGCCCGCCGCACCTTCTCCGCCCCGACCAGCAGCGCGACCTTGCCGGTGTCCACCCGGTGCGCGCCGCTCGTCATCACCAGCAGCGGCGCGCCGTCGGCGTCGAACACCAGGCTGTTGGCGATCGCGCCGACCTCGCAGCCGAGCTGGTCGGCGGCGGCCTGCGCGGTGCGGGCCGAGTCCGGCAGCTCGATGATCTCCCCGGTGGCGCCGTGCTCGCGCAGCGCCGCGGCGACCCGTTCGACATTCGGATGCATGCCAGCACCCTACGGTGCCGCGGGCCGTACGAACCCCTCGATCGCCTGCGCGGACGCCTCCGGCCTGCGGGAAGCGGCACCCGTTCGAACACGTTGACGAATCGGCGGCAGGGCGCTTTACTGTGAATGCGTCGAACTTATGTTCGATGTGGTGCGGGACTCGCGGCCCGCACCAGGGCGACGTCCCCGACCGGTGCAGCGGTGGCCGGCGGGACGGACGGCCGGGCGGAGTGAGGGGAAGCTCTCCGCCCGGCCGGCCCGAGCCCCGGAAGGAGGCAGTCATGTCCGCAACGATGACCTCGCACGCAGTCCACTCCGCCGCCCAGGCCGCGCCGGGCCCGCGCCACCGCGCGCTGCCCGCGCCGCGCCCCGCGCACACGGCGGTCGGGCAGCTGCACGCCGCCCGCATGGGCCTCGCCGAGGCGGCCGAGGCCACCTCGCCCGCCGTCCGCTACGTCTGCGCCCACCTGGCCGCGCTGCGCGCCGCCGCGGCGGTGCTGGCGTCCAAGGAGCCACTGGAGACCCACCGCCGCGGGCGGCCGCGCAGCGTCTGGGTGCTGCTGCCCGAGGCCGAGCCCGCGCTGCGCGAGTGGGCCGCGTTCTTCGCCGCCGGCGCCGACAAGCGCGCCGCCGCCGAGGCCGGCCTCCCCCGCGCCGTCACCCCGCGCGAGGCCGAGGAGCTCCTGCACGACGCCGAGGTCTTCGTCACCCTCGTGGAGAACACTTTGGGCGTCACCAGCCAGCCCACGTTGCCGGCGTCCTGACCCGAGACCCCCTCGAAGGGCCGCCCGACCCTCCCCAGGGCACGGCCCTGCCGCGGCCGGGCCGCCGCCATCACCTGGGCGGGCGGCCCGGTCCCGGCGTCCATGCACCCCCGACGGCCGCGCCGGTGCCGGTCGCAACCCCCCGAGCCGACCGGTGCCGGCGCGGTCCCACCGCCAGGCGGGGGGCGGCCGGGGCGGGGGCGGCCGGCCCGGCGGCGATGTGCGCCTTGCATACTTTCTCGAATGCAGAACGACGTGACGCCGCCGCTCGCGGGGCTGCGGGTGATCGAGCTGTCCAGCTTCGTCGCCTCGCCGCTCGGCGGGATGACCCTCGCCCAGCTCGGCGCGGACGTGATCCGCGTCGACCAGATCGGCGGCGGTCCCGACATCGACCGGTGGCCGCTCGCCCCGTCCGGCCGCAGCCTGTACTGGGCCGGGCTGAACAAGGGCAAGCGGTCGCTCACCGCGGACCTGCGGTCGGCCGAGGGCCGCGCCCTCGTCGCCCGGCTGGCCGCCGATGCCGGCGTGGTGCTGACGAACGCGCCGCCCCGCGACGGCCTCGCCTACGAAGCGCTCCGGGAGGCGCGGCCCGACCTGATCCACGTCCAGCTCCTCGGCACCCGCGACGGCGGCAACGCCGTGGACTACACGGTGAACGCCGCGGTCGGCCTCCCGTCGATCACCGGGCCGGCCGGCGGCGCCGAGCCGTCCAACCACGTGCTGCCGGCCTGGGACGTGGCGTGCGGGCTGTACCTCGCGATCGGGCTGCTGGCGGCCGAGCGGCACCGGCTGCGCACCGGCGAGGGGACGCGGCTGCGGGTCGCGCTGTCCGACGTCGCGCTCGCCACCGCCGGCAACCTCGGCATGCTCGCCGAGGCGCAGCTCGGGCAGGTCCGGCCGCGGCTCGGCAACCAGCTGTTCGGCGACTTCGGCCGCGACTTCGCCACCGCGGACGGGCGCGTCATGGTCGCCGTCCTCACCGCCCGCCACTGGCGCGACCTGGTCGCCGCCACCGGTCTCACCGAGGTCGCGGCCGCCCTGGAGCGGGCGCTCGGCGCCGACTTCCGCACCGCGGGCGACCGCTACGCCTACCGGGACGCGCTCGGCGGCGTCCTCGCACCGTGGTTCGCGTCCCGGACCTGCGCCGAGGTCGAGGACGGTCTGAAGAACACCTCGGTGCTGCGCTCCCGGTACCGCGATCTCGCCGAGGTCGCCGCGGGCCTGCACGACGAGCCGCTGATGGGCGAGATCGACCAGCCGGGCATCGGCCGGCACCTCGCCCCGGCGTCCCCGGTGCGGCTGGGCGACGAGGTCCCCGCCCCGGCGCCCGCGCCGGAGCTGGGGCAGCACACCGCCGAGATCCTCCGCGACGTCCTGGACCTCCCCGACACCGAGATCGCGGACCTGCGCGCCCGCGGCGTCGTGGGCGAACCCGTGTGAGCGGCCACCGGTAGGACCAAACCCGCTTTGCCGCTCCTTTGCCCGCCCATGAGATCGTCAGGGTGGCGAATCAGAGGAGGGCACGGTGACGGCGCGGGGCGGACGAGGGCTGGTGCCGCTGCTGGCGTTCCTCGGCGTGATGGCGTACTCGCTGTCGATGGCGGTCGTGACGCCGGCGCTCGCGCTGATCCAGCAGGGACTGCACACCACGGCGGCCGGCGCCGCCTGGGCGCTCACGTCGATGACGCTGTCGGCGGCCGTGGCGACGCCGGTGATCGGCCGGCTCGGCGACCTGTACGGGCCGCGCCGGGTGCTGCTCGCGGTGCTGGTGGTCGCGACCGCCGGCATGGTGATCGCGGCGGCGGCCGGGTCGCTCCCGCTGATGCTCTTCGGACGGATGCTGAGCGGGATCGGCGGCGGCGTCTTCCCGCTCGCCTACACGATCATCCGGGACGTGTTCCCGCCCGCCCGGACCGCGTCGGCGGTCGGCCTGATGTCGTCCATGCTGGGCCTCGGCGGCGCGGTGTCGTGGTGCCTCGCGGGCCCGGTCATCGACCTGCTCGGCTGGCGGTGGCTGCTGTGGGTGCCGGTGGCCGGGCTGGTGCCGGGCGTCCTGCTCGCCTGGTGGATCGTTCCGGCGTCGCAGCCGCGGGAGGCCGCCCGGGTCGACTGGTGGGGCGCCGCGCTGTTCGCCGGCTGGCTCGTCGCGGCGCTGACCGCGCTCACCGAGGGGATGGACTGGGGCTGGACGTCCCCGGGCGTCCTCGGCCTGCTCGGCCTCGCCGCGGTGCTCGCGGCGGCCTGGCTGCGGGTCGAGGCCCGCGTCGCCGAGCCCCTCGTCGACCTGCGGCTGATGCGGGTCCGCGGCGTCTGGACGGCGAACGCGGCCTCGCTGCTGTCCGGGTACGCGCTGATGGCGGGCGGGCTGCTGTTCCCGCTGCTCGTCCAGCTGCCCGCGAGCACCGGCTACGGCTTCGGCGGGACGGCCACGCAGGCGGCGCTGCTGCAGCTGCCGGCCAGCGTCGGGATGACGGCGGCGGGGATGACCGCCGGGCTGCTCGACCGCCGGATCGGGTCCCGCCCGGTCCTGCTCGGCGGGGCGGTGCTGACCGCCGCCGGGTACGCGTTCGTGGTGGTCGAGCACGCGGCGATGTGGCAGCTCTACGTCGGCGGGCTCGGCCGCGGCGTCGGCCTCGGGTTCGCCTACGCCGCCGTCGCGAACCTCGTCGTCGCGGCCGTCCCGGCGGGGGAGACCGGCGTCGCCACCGGCATCAACACCCTGATCCGCACCGTCGGCGCGTCCCTCGGCACGCAGGTCAGCGCCGTGATCGTGGCGGGCCTGCCCGGCGAGCGCGGCTTCGCCTCCGGGTTCGCGGTCAGCGCCGCCGCCATGGCCGCCGTGCTCCCGCTCGCCCTGCTCGTCCCGCGCCGGGGCCGTTCGGGCGGCCGTGTCCCGCACCGCGCCGAGCGGCGCCGGACGGCCCCCGTGTCCTGACACGGCGCGGTGGACGCAGAGTGATGGCTGCGGCCGGCGGGCCGCGGGAACCGGCGTGTGCGGGAGAGGCCGCCGCGTTTTTCCGGGAAATTTCCCGCCTTGGGGGAATCCGGGCGGAATCGCTATCGAGTTCCGCGCCGCCCGCCGGGCGCGCGGCGGAAACGGAACGGGGCCCGGCGGTGCCGGGCCCCGTTCCGCTGGAAACAGGCGGTGCGGTCGATCAGAACGACTCGACGGCGCGGCGCGCCTCCGGGTCGAGCACGCCCCAGGTGATGAGCTCCTCGGTCAGCTCGGTCGGGGACTTGTCATAGATGACCGCCAGGGAGCGCAGGTCTTCCTGGCGGATGGACAGGACCTTTCCGTTGTAGTCGCCCCGCTGGCTCTGGATCGTCGCGGCGTAACGGGCGAGAGGACCGGCCTTGTCCTTCGGAAGCTGCTGCAGCCGCTCAAGGTCGATGACGAGCTTGGGCGTGGGCCCGAGCGGGCTCGGCGCGGCTCCGCCGGGCAGCAACTCGGAAACCGGCACGCCGTAGAAATCGGCGAGCTCGGCCAGCTTCTGAACGGTGACGGCGCGGTCGCCCCGCTCGTACGAACCCACGACGACGGCCTTCCAGCGGCCGCGGGACTTCTCCTCCACACCGTGCAGCGACAGCCCCTGCTGGGTGCGGATGGCGCGCAGGCGCGCGCCGAGAGCCTTAGCGTATTCAGACGGCATTTGCGGCCCCCCAGGCTCACTTTCGTCGTCGTTGGACCCCGGCGCATGCCGGGGGGAGACAGATTCCCGGAGCCTTTGGGGCCCAAGACCCTGTCCCCAGGGATGGTTACGGACAGTGACGGTAAAACGGTGAGGGCCCTAGGTCAAGCTGATTGGAAAAAAGCGGTCGAATCCGCAGGTCTCGATCCGGGCCGTCCGGATCCCCGCAACCCCCGCCGGGCGGGGCCGCGCGGGCCCGCGCGAGGCCGCCGGACGGCCGTGCGCGCGGGCCGAGTGTGACCCCTCTCACCCCGTCTCACCAGGCAAGACGCAGCCGGTCCCGGTGCGGGGCAGCCGGGCCCGGCTGCTACCGTGTCCGGGACACAACGTCCTTTAATACCCGTCCCGTGAGGCGGGAAAGGAGGTTTCGGTGGTGAATGCTGCCTCCAGGCCGGATCGGCCTGCGGGGGCGCGCGCGGAGACCGATCGCCGGCCCAAGGCCGTTCTGGAGGGTCCCGACATCAGGCGCGCGCTGACCCGGATCGCGCACGAGATCCTCGAACGCACCAAGGGCGGGCACGACGTCCTGCTGCTCGGCATCCAGACCCGCGGCGTGACGCTCGCCGAGCGGCTCGCCGGGCTGCTGCACGACGTCGAGGGCCGCCCGGTGCCGTGGGGCTCCCTCGACGTGACCATGTACCGCGACGACCTGCGCATGCGTCCCGCGCGCGCTCTCGGCCGCACCGAGCTGCCCTCCGACGGGATCGACGACCGCGTCGTCGTGCTGGTCGACGACGTGCTGTTCTCCGGCCGGACGGTCCGCGCCGCGCTCGACGCGCTCAACGACCTCGGGCGGCCGCGCGCCGTGCAGCTCGCCGTCCTGGTGGATCGCGGGCACCGGGAGCTGCCCATCCGCGCCGACTACGTGGGCAAGAACCTGCCCACCTCGATGCGCGAGAACGTGAAGGTGCTGCTGGCCGAGAACGACGGCCGCGACGCCGTGCTGCTCGGCCCCGCGGCGGGGGCGCCCGTCCCGGCGGAGGGAGCCAGGTGAAACGCCATCTGATCTCGGCGGCCGACCTGACCCGCGACGACGCGCTGCTGGTGCTGGACACGGCCGAGGAGCTCGCGCAGATCGCCAGCCGCGCCGTCAAGAAGCTGCCGACGCTGCGCGGCCGGACGGTCGTCAACCTGTTCTTCGAGGACTCCACCCGCACCCGGATCTCGTTCGAGGCCGCCGCCAAGCGGCTGTCCGCCGACGTGATCAACTTCTCCGCGAAGGGGTCCAGCGTGTCCAAGGGCGAGAGCCTGAAGGACACCGCGCTCACCCTGGAGGCGATGGGCGCCGACGGCGTCGTCATCCGGCACGGCGCGTCCGGGGCGCCGCACCGGCTGGCCGGCTGGGTGCGGGGCAGCGTCGTCAACGCCGGCGACGGCACCCACGAGCACCCGACGCAGGCGCTGCTGGACGCGTTCACGATGCGCAAGCGGCTCGGCGACCTGGAGGGCCGCCGCGTCACGATCGTCGGCGACGTCCTGCACAGCCGGGTGGCACGCTCCAACGTGCTGCTGCTGACCACGCTCGGCGCGGACGTCACCGTCGTCGCGCCGCCGACGCTGCTGCCGGTCGCGATCGACACCTGGCCCTGCTCGGTCTCCTACGACCTGGACGGCGTGCTCCCCAAGAGCGACGTGATCATGATGCTGCGCGTCCAGCAGGAGCGGATGAACGCCGCGTACTTCCCGACGGTGCGCGAGTACAGCCGCCGCTACGGGCTGGACGCCGAGCGCATGGCGGCGCTGCCCGACCACGCGATCGTCATGCACCCCGGCCCGATGAACCGCGGCGTCGAGATCGCCGCGGAGGTCGCCGACTCCGTCCGCTCCACGATCGTCGAGCAGGTCGCCAACGGCGTCAGCGCCCGCATGGCGGTCCTGTACCTGCTGCTCGGAGGCTCCGAGCCCGCGATCGGCCAGGAGGTCTCCCAGTGAGCACGTACATCATCAAGGGCGCCCGGATCCTCGGCGGCGAGCCCGCCGACCTCCTCGTCCGCGACGGCGTCATCGCCGAGACCGGGACCGGCCTCGACGGGTCCGGCGCGCAGGTCGTCGACGCGGCGGGCCTCGTCGCGCTGCCCGGCCTGGTCGACCTGCACACCCACCTGCGCGAGCCCGGCCGCGAGGACGCCGAGACCGTCGAGTCCGGCACGAAGGCGGCGGCGATGGGCGGCTATACGGCCGTCCACGCGATGGCCAACACCGACCCGGTCGCCGACACCGCCGGCGTCGTCGAGCAGGTGTGGCGGCTCGGCCGCGAGGCCGGGTACTGCGACGTCCAGCCCGTCGGGGCGGTGACCCGCGGGATCGCCGGCGAGCAGCTCGCCGAGCTCGGCGCGATGGCCGACTCCGCCGCCGCGGTCCGGGTGTTCTCCGACGACGGGCACTGCGTGTCCGACGCGGTGATCATGCGGCGGGCGCTGGAGTACGTGAAGGCGTTCGACGGCGTCGTCGCGCAGCACGCGCAGGAGCCCCGGCTCACCGAGGGCGCGCAGATGAACGAGGGCGAGATGTCGGCGGCGCTCGGGCTGCGCGGCTGGCCCGCGGTCGCCGAGGAGGCGATCATCGCCCGGGACGTGCTGCTCGCCCAGCACGTCGGGTCGCGGCTGCACGTCTGCCACGTCTCCACCGCCGGCTCGGTGGAGATCATCCGGTGGGCGAAGAGCAAGGGCTGCCCGGTGACCGCCGAGGTCACCCCGCACCACCTGCTGCTCGACGACGGCAAGGCCGGCACCTACGACCCGATCTTCAAGGTCAACCCGCCGCTGCGCACCGCCGACGACGTCACCGCGCTGCGGCACGCGCTCGCCGACGGCACCATCGACTGCGTCGCCACCGACCACGCCCCGCACCCGGTCGAGGCCAAGGAGACCGAGTGGGCGGTCGCCGCGATGGGCATGATCGGGCTTGAGACGGCGCTGCCGGCCGTCCAGGAGGCGATGGTCGAGACCGGCCTGCTGGACTGGGCCGGGGTCGCCGACCGCATGTCGCACCGTCCCGCCGAGATCGGCCGCCTTTCCGGACAGGGTCGTCCGCTGGAGGCAGGTTCGCCCGCCAACATCACGCTGTACGACCCGTCGCCGCGCCGCGCGGTGGACCCGTCCGCGATGACGTCCAAGAGCCGCAACACCCCGTTCGCGGGGCTGGAGTTGCCGGGCCGGGTCGTCGCGACGTTCCTGCGCGGCGAGCCGACCGTCCTGGAAGGGAAGCTTCAGTGACCCCTGCACTGCTCGTTCTGGAGGACGGCAGGGTCTTCCGCGGGACCGCCTACGGCGCCACGGGGGAGACCTTCGGCGAGATGGTCTTCAACACCGGCATGACCGGCTACCAGGAGACGCTCACCGACCCCTCGTACGCCCGCCAGATCGTCGCGATGACGGCCCCCCACATCGGCAACACCGGCGTCAACGCCGAGGACCCGGAGTCGGCGCGCATCCAGGTCGCCGGCTACGTGGTGCGCGAGCCCGCGCGCGTGGCGTCCAACTGGCGCGCGACCGGCTCGCTCGGGTCTGCGCTGCGCGAGCAGGGGGTCGTCGGCATCGCGGTCCCCGGCACCCGCGCGCTGACGCGGCACCTGCGCGACAGGGGCGCGATGCGCGCCGCGATCTTCAGCGGCCCGGACGCCCTCGCCCCCGGCGAGGACGCGCTGGTGGAGCGCGTCCGGCGGAGCCCGTCGATGGAGGGCGCCGACCTCGCCCGCGACGTGTCCGCCGCCGAGCCCTACGTCGTCGCGGCGCGGGGCGGGAAGCGCTACACCGTCGCCGCCGTCGACCTCGGCATCAAGGCGATGACGCCGTACCGGATGTCCGAGCGGGGCTGCGAGGTCCACGTGCTGCCCGCGGGCAGCACCGCCGAGGACATCCTCGCGCTGGACCCCGACGGGGTGTTCTTCTCCAACGGCCCCGGCGACCCCGCCGCCGCCGGCTACGCGGTCGACGCGCTGCGCGGCGTCCTGGACGCCGGCAAGCCGTTCTTCGGCATCTGCTTCGGCAACCAGATCTTCGGGCGCGCGCTCGGCCTCGGCACCTACAAGCTGCGGTTCGGGCACCGGGGCATCAACCAGCCCGTCCAGGACAAGGCGACCGGCAAGGTCGACGTGTCCGCGCACAACCACGGGTTCGCCGTGGACGCGCCCACCGACGGCCCGTTCGACACCCCGTACGGCCGCGCCGAGGTCAGCCACGTGAACCTCAACGACGGCTGCGTCGAGGGGCTGCGGCTCCTGGACCGTCCGGCGTTCAGCGTCCAGTACCACCCGGAGGCCGCGGCCGGCCCGCACGACGCGTCCGGGCTCTTCGACCGTTTCTGCGAGATCATGGAGGCGTCGAAGTAATGCCGCGGCGTACCGACCTGAAGTCCGTCCTGGTCATCGGCTCGGGGCCGATCGTCATCGGCCAGGCCTGCGAGTTCGACTACTCCGGCACCCAGGCGTGCCGGGTGCTGAAGGCCGAGGGCCTGCGGGTGACGCTGGTCAACAGCAACCCCGCCACGATCATGACCGACCCGGAGTTCGCCGACGCCACCTACGTCGAGCCGATCACCCCCGAGGTCGTCGAGAAGATCATCGCCAAGGAGCGGCCGGACGCGCTGCTGCCCACCCTCGGCGGCCAGACGGCCCTCAACACCGCGATCGCGCTGTTCGAGAGCGGCGTCCTCGCCCGGTACGGGGTCGAGCTGATCGGCGCCGACGTGGACGCGATCCAGGCCGGCGAGAACCGGGAGAAATTCAAGGAGATCGTCGCGAAGGTCGCGGCCGAGCAGGGCCTGAACGCCGCGTCCGCCCGGTCGGTGATCTGCCACACGATGGACGAGGTCACCGCGGCGGCCGGCGAGCTCGGCTACCCGCTCGTCGTCCGGCCGTCGTTCACCATGGGCGGCCGCGGCTCCGGCTTCGCCCACGACGAGGACGAGCTGCGCCGCATCGCCGGCGCCGGCCTCGACGCGTCCCCGACCGGCGAGGTGCTCCTGGAGGAGTCGATCCTCGGCTGGAAGGAGTACGAGCTGGAGGTCATGCGGGACCGCGCCGACAACGTGGTCATCGTCTGCTCCATCGAGAACCTCGACCCGATGGGCGTGCACACCGGCGACTCGATCACCGTCGCGCCCGCGATGACGCTGACCGACCGCGAGTACCAGAACATGCGCGACGTCGCGATCGCGGTGATCCGCGAGGTCGGCGTCGACACCGGCGGCTGCAACATCCAGTTCGCCGTGCACCCCGGCACCGGCCGGATGATCGTCATCGAGATGAACCCGCGGGTGTCGCGCTCGTCGGCCCTCGCGTCCAAGGCCACCGGCTTCCCGATCGCCAAGATCGCCGCGAGGCTCGCCATCGGCTACACCCTCGACGAGATCCCCAACGACATCACCCGCGAGACCCCCGCCTCGTTCGAGCCGACCCTCGACTACGTCGTGGTGAAGGTGCCGCGGTTCGCGTTCGAGAAGTTCCCCGGCGCCGACCCGACCCTCACCACCCACATGAAGTCGGTCGGCGAGGCGATGGCGATCGGCCGCTGCTTCACCGAGGCGCTGCAGAAGGCGCTGCGGTCCCTGGAGAGCAAGGGCTCGTCGTTCGGCTGGTCCGGCGCCGCCGACGACGCCGCGCTGCTGGAGTCCGCGCGGCGGCCGCACGAGGGGCGGCTCCGCGACGTCCAGCGAGCGCTGTGGGCCGGCGCGAGCGTCCAGGAGGTGTACGAGGCCACCGGGATCGACCCCTGGTTCCTCGACCAGATCGCCGCGATCAACGAGATCGCCGAGGAGATCCGCACCGCCGACGACGCGCTCACCCGGGACAAGCTCCTGCGCGCCAAGCGGCACGGATTCTCCGACGCCCAGATCGGCGAGCTGCGGGGCCTGTCGGAGGAGGTCGTGCGGGAACTGCGGCACGCGCTCGGCGTCCGCCCCGTCTACCTGACCGTCGACACCTGCGCCGCCGAGTTCGCCGCGCAGACCCCCTACCTGTACTCCGCCTACGACGAGGAGACCGAGGTCCCGCCGGGCGAGAAGCCCAAGGTGATCATCCTCGGCAGCGGGCCCAACCGGATCGGCCAGGGCGTCGAGTTCGACTACTCCTGCGTCCACGCCTCGTTCGCCCTCGCCGCGGCCGGCTACGAGACCGTCATGGTCAACTGCAACCCCGAGACCGTCTCCACCGACTACGACACCTCCGACCGGCTCTACTTCGAGCCGCTCACCCTGGAGGACGTCCTCGAGGTGGTGTACGCCGAGCAGCGGTCCGGCGAGGTCGCGGGCGTCATCGTCCAGCTCGGCGGGCAGACCCCGCTCGGGCTGGCGCAGAAGCTGAAGGACGCCGGCGTCCCGATCGTCGGGACGTCCCCCGAGAGCATCCACCTCGCCGAGGAGCGCGGCGCGTTCGGGCGCGTCCTGCACCGCGCCGGGCTGCTCGCGCCCAAGCACGGCACCGCCACCTCCTACGAGGAGGCCCTCGAGATCGCCGCCGAGATCGGCTACCCCGTCCTCGTCCGCCCCTCCTACGTGCTCGGCGGGCGCGGCATGGAGATCGTGTACGACGACACCACCCTCGAGTCGTACATGGCGCGGGCCACCGAGGCGAGCCCCGAGCACCCCGTGCTCGTCGACCGGTTCCTGGACGAGGCCATCGAGATCGACGTCGACGCCCTCTACGACGGCGAGGAGCTGTACCTCGGCGGCGTCATGGAGCACATCGAGGAGGCCGGCATCCACTCCGGCGACTCGGCGTGCGCGCTGCCGCCCATCACCCTCGGCCACGACGACGTCCGCCGCATCCGCGAGTCCACCGAGGCGCTCGCGGCCGGCATCGGGGTTCGCGGCCTGATGAACGTCCAGTACGCGCTGTCGGCGGGCGTCCTGTACGTCCTGGAGGCCAACCCGCGCGCGTCCCGGACCGTCCCGTTCGTGTCCAAGGCGACCGCGGTGCAGCTCGCCAAGGCCGCCGCCCGCGTCATGATGGGCGCCACCATCGCCGAGCTGCGCGCCGAGGGCCTGCTCCCCGCGTCCGGCGACGGCGGCACCCTGCCGCTGGACGCGCCGATCGCGGTGAAGGAGGCCGTGCTGCCCTTCGACCGGTTCCGCAACGAGCGCGGCCAGGGCGTCGACACCGTCCTCGGCCCCGAGATGCGCTCCACCGGCGAGGTCATGGGCATCGACGAGGTGTTCGGCACCGCGTTCGCCAAGTCGCAGCAGGCCGCCTACGGGTCGCTGCCCACCAAGGGCCGCGCGTTCGTGTCGGTCGCCAACCGCGACAAACGGCACATGGTCTTCCCGGTCAAGCGGCTCGCTGACCTGGGCTTTGAGATTCTTGCCACGGAAGGGACCGCGGAGGTCCTGCGCCGCAACGGCGTGCGTGCCAAGATCGTGCGCAAGCACAGCGAAGGCCCGGGCCCGGACGGCGAGCCCACCATCGTGCGGCGCGTCCTGGACGGCGAGGTCGACCTCATCGTCAATACTCCCTTCGGAAGCCCCGGCCAGTCGGGGCCGCGGCTCGACGGGTACGAGATCCGCACCGCGGCCGTGCTGCGGGGCGTACCGTGCGTGACGACCGTCCAGGGGCTCGCCGCCGCCGTCCAGGGCATCGAGGCCGTCGCGGGCGGCCAGGTCGGCGTCCGCTCCCTCCAGGAGCACGCCGAACGGCTCAGCGGCGCCCACGGGCGCGCCGGCGCGGTCACCCGGGCGGGTGACGGCACGGTGGCGCCCGGGTGACAGCCGCCGCGCGGGCGGGGCCGCCGGTCCCGCCCGCCGCGGCGGACGCGACGAGGAGAGGGAGACGGGTGTCCGACACGCCGGTGCAGACGTCGGCGACGGTCCTCACGGTCCGCCAGGTGCAGGACTACCACGCGATGACGCTGGTGGCGCCCGCCATCGCCGAGCGGTTCCGGCCCGGCCAGTTCGTGGCCGTCGCCGTCGGCGGCGAGCACACCGCCCGGCTGGTCCGCCGCTGCTTCGGCGTCCACCAGGTCCAGTCCGACTACGGCGGCACCGTCGAGGTGGTGTTCGCCGACACCGAGCCCGGCACCGGCTGGCTCGCCGGCCGCCGCGCCCGCGACCAGCTCGACCTGCTCGGCCCCCTCGGCCGCCCGTTCCGGCTGCCCCGCGACCCCGTCAGCTGCCTGCTGGCCGCCGGCGGCCCCGGCGGCGCCGCGGTGTTCGCGCTCGCCGACACGCTGGTGCGGCGCGGCTGCCAGGTCCACTTCGTGCTCGCCGGCCCGTCCGCCAAGCAGGTGTTCGGCTCCCGGATGGCGCAGCGCATCGGCGACACCGCCACCGTCGTCACCGAGGACGGCTCGCTCGGCGAGAAGGGCACCATGAGCGACGTGCTGCCCCGCGTCGTCCAGGAGACCGGCGCCGACGTCGTCTACGCCTGCGGCCCCACCGGGCTGCTGCGCGCGGTCACCCGCGTCGCCGGCGAGTTCGGGCTGCCGTCCCAGGTGTCGGTCGAGGAGTTCCTGCAGCGCACCGGCGCCTGCGGCATCGGCGTCTGCATGACCTGCATGCTGCCCCTCCACGGCGACGACGGCGTCACGCGCATGGTCCGCGCCTGCGCCGACGGGCCCGTCCTGCGCGGCGACCGCGTCCGCTGGGGCGACCTCGGCACCATCCCGTTCGACGCGCTCGGCGCGCCGCGCGTCCTCAGCGTCACGGAAGGAGGCCCCAAGTGAGCGACCGGGCGAGCGACCGGGTGCGGACCGCCCTCGGCGCCCTGGAGCTTCCCAACCCCGTCCTGACCGCCTCCGGATGCGGCGGCACCGGACGCGAACTCGCCCAGTTCTTCGACCTCACCCGCCTCGGCGCGTTCGTCACCACCTCGGTGATGCCCCAAGCGCGCGCGGGACGCCCCACACCGCGCGTGACCGAGACTCCCAGCGGGCTCCTCACCGCCATGGGCCTCCCCGGGCCCGGCATCGAGACGTTCCTGGAACGTGACCTTCCCTGGCTCATCGAGCAGGACGTCCGCACGATCGTGTCCATCGCCGGCAACAGCGTCGAGGAGTTCGGCGACCTCGCCCGCCGCCTCCGCCACGTCCCCGGCGTCGCCGCCATCGAGGTCAACGTCGCCTGCCCCAACGTCGAGGACCGCGGCCGCATGTTCGGCTGGCACCCGTCCGCCGCCGCGTCCGTGCTGCGCGCCGTCCGCGCCGCCGCCCGGCCCGGCACCCCGATCTTCGCCAAGCTCGCCCCCGACGTCACCGACATCGTCGGGATCGCGCTCGCCTGCGTCGACGCCGGCGCCGACGGCCTCACCCTGATCAACACCATGGACGGCATGGCGATCGACCCCCACACCCTCCGGCCCGCCCTTACCGGCGTGTCCGGCGGCCTGTCCGGGCCCGCGATCCGGCCCGTCGCGGTCCGCTGCGTCTACCAGGTGCACGCCGCGCTGCCCAGCACCCCGATCATCGGCGTCGGCGGCATCGCCACCGGCCTCGACGCCCTCGAGTTCATCCTGGCCGGCGCGTCCGCCGTCGCCGTCGGCACCGCCCTGTTCCACGACCCCGCGGCCGGCCCCCGCGTCCTGCGCGAGCTGGACGAGGCCCTCGCCGCCCGCCGCATCGGGCGCCTGCCCGACGCCGTCGGCCTCGCCCACAAGCCCGCCGGCTACGTGCCGCCCCAGGTGCGGCCCCAAGAGCCCGAGAAGGAGAAGCTGTGACCGCAGCCCCCATCGCCGTCGCGCTGGACGCGCCCGACCTGGACACGGCCGCGCGCTGGGCCACCCTGGTCACCCCGCATGTCTCCACCGTCAAGGTCGGCCTCGAGCTGTACCTGCGGTACGGGCCCGACGTCGTCGCCAGCGTCCGCGGCGCCAGCCGCGTCCAGGTCTTCCTCGACCTCAAGCTGCACGACATCCCCGCCACCGTGCGCGGCGCCGCCCGCGCCGTCGCCCGGCTCAAGCCGTCCTACCTCACCGTGCACGCCGCCGGCGGCCCCGCCATGATCCGCGCGGCGGTCGAGGCGGCCCCCGCCACCAAGATCGCCGCGGTGACCGTGCTGACCTCCCTGGCCGAGGCGGACCTGCGCGCGGTCGGCATCGAGGGCCCCGCCCCCGACGCCGTCCGGCGCCTGGCCGCCCTCGCCGTCGGCGCCGGTGCCCAGGCCCTCGTCTGCTCCCCGCAGGAGGCCGCCGCCGTCCGCGCCGAGGTCGGCCCCGACATCGACCTCATCACCCCCGGCGTCCGCCCCGCCGGCGCCGACACCCAGGACCAGGCCCGCGTCGCCACCCCCGAGGCCGCGCTCGCCGCCGGCGCCGACCTGCTGGTCATCGGCCGCCCCATCACCGCCGCCCCCGACCCTGGGGCCGCGGCGGCGGCGATGGCGGCTGCGCTGCGGCGCGTTTGACCCAGGGGGGCGACCCCCTGGAACCCCCGTCACGATCAACAGGCGGTTTCCCCGCTCCGCTGGCGCTCCGCGGCGAAACCGCCTGTTGATCGGCGGGCAGGCCCGCTGCGCTCGCTAACGCTCGCTCCGCGTGCCTGCCCGTGTCTTCCCAGGGGGGCGACCCCCTGGAACCCCCGTCACGATCAACAGGCCGTTTCCCCGCTCCGCTGGCGCTCCGCGGCGAAACGGCCTGTTGATCGGCGGGCAGGCCCGCTGCGCTCGCTGCACTCGCTCCGCGTGCCTGCCCGTGCCGGTGGCTGGGGTCTGGCCCTCCGCGGCGATGCTCAGCCGGGTCCACGTCCGGCGGGAGGGCCCGGCCACTCGACAGCCGTCCTCAACCCTGGCGGGTGCGGAGCGAGTTCGCGGCTTCGCGAGTGGCTGGTGGCCGGGGCTCGGCGACTGTGGGGGTGTTGGGGATTGGGGGGCGGGGGGTGGATTTGGATTTGGGGGGCGATTTAGCGCTGGTGTTCTTGGGCGTGCGGGAGCGCGCATTGTCGATTTGATTCGCTTGCGAATGCCGGGCCGGGGATCCGCAAAGCGATACGGGCGGACGGCGAAGTCGGTTCGGACCGATTCGCGGTCCGAGGACGCCCGCGGGGCCCGGACCGGGGCGTCCGGGCGCACCGGGGGAGGCGGGCGTGCGCGGGAGGGAGCTTCGGGGTGCGGGCGGAGGCGGCTCCGGTCTGCTGAACGATCTTGGCGGGTGTGCTGTCGAGGATGGCAGTTGCGGTGCGCCCGCGACGTGCGGAACGGCCCGGCGTGACGAGCGTCACTCGGTCGGGACCGGCTGTGGGGGACTTCACACGGGGCCCTCGCGGGGGGCCGGAGTCCGGCCGTCGGGGGGTGGCGGGATCATGGTGGGGAGCCCCTCGGCGGGAGCGGAGCGACGCGCGAGGGTGGTGCCGAGTGCCGTAAATCGGGGCAGAATGGGCGGATTTTCACGATCATGCGAAAGTCCCAGCAAGGCAGGGGGATGGGCTGCCGGAGGGTCCGAGTCGAGTACACTCTGTATTCAGGACACTCCGGGGAGTGATTTTCGTGAATTTGTGGCGGGCTAAACGGCACTTCACGTTGCCTTATGGGGCGTGAACTCGCTAGTTTCCCAACCCGTCCGACTCCGTCGAGTGGAAACCTGAGGTGACCCGGCGTGGCTCTTCCGCCCCTAACCCCCGAACAGCGCGCCGCAGCCCTGGAGAAGGCTGCCAAGGCTCGCAAGGAGCGGGCCGAGGTTAAGAACAAGCTCAAGCACGGGGGGACCTCGCTCGCCGAGGTTCTCAAGGAGGGTCAGTCCGACGACGTCATCGGGAAGATGAAGGTGTCGGCCCTCCTGGAGTCCCTGCCCGGTGTGGGCAAGGTCCGTGCGAAGCAGATCATGGAGCGTCTGGGCATCGCCGAGTCCCGCCGCGTGCGGGGCCTCGGCGCCAACCAGCGCGCCTCCCTGGAGCGTGAGTTCGGCGGAAGTGCGAACCGCTGACGCGCGACTCACGGGCGGGCGCGGCGGCCCTTCGCACGAAGGAACCGCCGCGGCCGGGTCCGGGCTCCCCGGATCCGGCACCATCTCGTCCGGCTCCGGCGCACCCATCACTGCGCCGGCGGGCTCCGAACAACCGCATGGCCCGCTCGTGTCCCGCCTGACGGTCCTGTCCGGGCCGTCGGGCGTCGGCAAGAGCACGGTCGTCGCCGAGATCCGGCGCTCACACCCCCGGGTGTGGCTGTCGGTCTCGGTGACCACCCGGGCCCCCCGCCCGGGTGAGACCCACGGTGTGCAGTACTTCTTCGTCGACGACGCCGGTTTCGACCGGCTCGTCGCCGAAGGGGAGCTGCTCGAGTGGGCCGAGTTCGCGGGCAACCGCTACGGCACCCCGCGGCGGCCCGTCGAGGAGCGCCTCGCCCGCGGCGAGCCCGTCCTCCTCGAGATCGACCTGCAGGGCGCCCGGCAGGTCCGCGAGACGATGCCCGGCGCGCGGCTGGTCTTCCTCGCCCCGCCCAGCTGGGACGAGCTCGTCCGCCGCCTCACCGGCCGCGGCACCGAGCCCCCCGAAGTGATCGAGCGCCGCCTGGAGGCGGCCCGCGTCGAACTCGCCGCCGAAAAGGAGTTCGACGTCACCCTGGTGAACACGTCCGTCCAGGACGTGTGCGATGAGCTGCTAACCTTGATGGCTGTTCGTTAGTGTCGGCGACCGCCGTGTCCGGCGGCCGGCACCGCAGTGAATCACTAGTGGAAGGCCACGGAGTGGCAGCCAGCAGCGAAGGCATCACCAACCCGTCGATCGACGAGCTCCTCGAGGTCGTCGAGACCAAGTACGGCCTCGTGAGCATCGCGGCCAAGCGCGCCCGGCAGATCAACGCCTACTACGCCCAGCTCGGCGAGGGCCTGCTGGAGTACGTCGGCCCGCTCGTCGAGACGCAGGTGCAGGAGAAGCCCCTGTCGATCGCGCTCCGCGAGACGCGCGAGGGCCTCCTCAACGCCGAGCCGATCGAGGGCTGAGTCCCTGAGCCCGCCGCCCTGCGGCGGCCCCCGGGTGCGACCGGGCTCCGGGCCTGATGGGACAGTGTCGGCATGACCTCCCGTAAGCCGCGCGTCGTTCTCGGTGTGAGCGCCGGGATCGCCGCGTACAAGGTGTGCGAGCTGCTGCGGCGGCTCACCGAGTCGGGCCACGACGTCACCGTCGTCCCGACGCGGGACGCGCTGCGCTTCGTCGGCGAGCCGACCTGGGCGGCGCTGTCGGGCAACCCCGTCTCCACCGAGGTGTGGGACGGGGTCGCGCGGGTCCCGCACGTCCGGCTCGGGCAGGACGCCGACCTGGTGTTCGTCGCCCCGGCCACCGCCGACCTGCTCGCCCGCGCCGCGCACGGGCTGGCCGACGACCTGCTCACCAACACCCTGCTCACCGCCCGCTGCCCGGTCGTGTTCGCGCCCGCGATGCACACCGAGATGTGGGAGCACCCGGCGACCCGCGCGAACGTCGCGACGCTCCGCGCCCGCGGAGCGATCGTGGTGGAGCCCGCGTCCGGCCGGCTGACCGGCAAGGACACCGGCCCCGGCCGGCTGCCCGACCCCGCCGAGCTGTTCGAGGCGGCGCGCCGCGTCCTCGACCGCGGGGCCGTGCAGCCCGACCTCGCCGGACGGCACGTCGTGGTGTCCGCCGGAGGCACCCGCGAACCCCTCGACCCGGTCCGGTTCATCGGCAACCGCTCGTCCGGCCTGCAGGGGTACGCGCTGGCCCGCACGGCGGCGGCCCGCGGCGCGCGCGTGACGCTCGTCGCGGCCAACGTCGCGCTGCCCGACCCGGCCGGCGCGCGGGTCGTGCCCGTCGGGTCCGCCGAGGAGATGCGCAAGGCCGTGCTGGAGGCCGCCGGCGACGCCGACGCGGTGGTGATGGCCGCCGCCGTCGCCGACTTCCGCCCCGTCGACTACCGCGGCTCGAAGATCAAGAAGGCGGAGGGCGCCGAGCCGGAGCCGATCCGGCTCGCCAAGAACCCCGACATCCTGGCCGAGCTCGGCGAGCGCCGCCGCGCCGGGCAGGTGATCGTCGGCTTCGCGGCCGAGACCGACGACGTGCTCGCCAACGGCCGCGCCAAGCTCGCCCGCAAGCGCAGCGACCTGCTGGTGGTCAACCAGGTGGGGGAGGACCTCACCTTCGGCCGGCCCGACAACGCCGCGGTGATCCTCGGCGCGGACGGGTCGAGCACCGAGGTCGAGCGCGGCGCCAAGGAGGCCCTGGCCGACGTCGTCTGGGACCTCGTCGCCGCACGCCTGGACCCCCTGCCCGCGGATTGACCGGAGACTGCCCGACCGCGACCAACGCCATACCGGCCTTCGAGGATGATCCCGCTAGACTGCGGGCTTACCACCCTTGAACACCCGTGCGGGGAGGCCCCCCGCCGAACTCGAAGACATATCCGTCCTGCGACGTCAGTCAGCAGCCGCTGCAAGGAGTTCACGTACGTGTCTCGCCGCCTGTTCACCTCCGAGTCCGTCACCGAAGGACACCCGGACAAGATCGCGGACCAGATCAGCGACGCGATCCTCGACTCGATGCTCAAGGACGACCCGAAGAGCCGGGTCGCCGTCGAGACGATGATCACGACCGGTCAGGTGCATGTGGCCGGTGAGGTCACCACCGAGACCTATGTGGACATCCCCGGCGTCATCCGGGAGAAGATCCTCGAGATCGGCTACGACTCGTCCAAGAAGGGCTTCGACGGCCACTCCTGCGGCGTGTCGGTGTCGATCGGCGCGCAGTCCCCCGACATCGCGCAGGGCGTCGACGACGCCTACGAGACCCGCGAGGGCGAGGGCGTCGACGACCTGGACCGGCAGGGCGCCGGCGACCAGGGCCTGATGTTCGGCTACGCCACCAGCGAGACCCCCGAGCTGATGCCGCTGCCGATCACGCTGGCGCACCGGCTCGCGCAGCGGCTGTCCGCGGTCCGCAAGGAGGGCACCGTCCCCTACCTGCGCCCGGACGGCAAGACCCAGGTCACCATCGAGTACGACGGCGACCGCGGCGTCCGCCTCGACACCGTCGTGGTGTCCAGCCAGCACGCTCCCGACATCGACCTCAAGGAGCTGCTCGCCCCGGACGTCAAGGAGCACGTCGTCGACCCGGTGCTCGCCCAGTTCGACCTCGACACCGACGGCTACCGGCTGCTGGTCAACCCGACCGGCCGCTTCGAGATCGGCGGCCCGATGGGCGACGCCGGCCTCACCGGCCGCAAGATCATCGTCGACACCTACGGCGGCATGGCCCGGCACGGCGGCGGCGCGTTCTCCGGCAAGGACCCGTCCAAGGTCGACCGGTCCGCCGCGTACGCGATGCGCTGGGTCGCCAAGAACATCGTCGCCGCGCAGCTCGCCGACCGCGCCGAGGTCCAGGTCGCCTACGCGATCGGCAAGGCGCACCCGGTCGGGGTGTTCGTCGAGACGTTCGGCACCGAGAAGGTCGCCCCGGAGAAGATCGAGAAGGCCGTCGCCGACGTCTTCGACCTGCGTCCCGCCGCGATCGTCCGCGACCTGGACCTGCTCCGCCCGATCTACTCGCAGACCGCCGCGTACGGCCACTTCGGCCGCGAGGTGCCGGACTTCTCCTGGGAGTCCACGGACCGCGCCAAGGACCTGGCCTCCGCCGCCGGCCTCTGACCGACCCGCAGCGTCCCCGACGCACCCGAAAGGGCCCTGGACCACATCCAGGGCCCTTTTCGCGTCCCCAACCCCTCTGCGCCGCCTCAGAGCCGCCCAAAGGCGCCCAGTGACGTGGCCGCGGCCGCGGCGGCCGTCTCGAACCGTCCGGCGGCGGTCGACGACCTCAGTCGTCACGCGAGCGCGTTATCTGACCGGCGGGGACGAAGCCGAAGGCGAGTCCCCGCCGGGAAGCTCTCGCGAAGCGAGGTCGCGCTCGCCCAAGCACGGTCAAGGTGCGAGCCGCTAGGCGAGTGCCTTGGGCCGGGGGTGTGGAGAACACAGCCGCTAGGCGAGGCTCCTGGGCTGGGATTCAGCCAACACAGTGGTTGCCGCGGTGGAGGCCGTAGTGGGCGGCGATGGTGTAGTGGCCGGGGCCCTTGGCGGTCATGCGGACGAAGTCGCCGGCGCGGGCGAGGCAGGCGTCGCCGCCGGTGACGCTGAGCCAGGGGGACCAGGAGACGCGGACGACGACGGAGCCGGGCGACGGCATCTCCACGACGAGTTCGCCGGAGTTGAGGGTCTGGACGGTGGCGGGCGGGTCGACGAGGGGGGTGGGGTAGCTGACGCGGTAGAGGCGCCAGTGCTCGTCGTGCCAGACCTCCGCGAGGTACGGCTGGCCGGCTTTGACGAGGGCGGCCTCGTCCTTGCCGGACCAGTCGGCCTCCTGTTCGGGGAGCACGACGTACTGGACGGCCCATTTCCGCAGCCAGTCGTGGTAGCTGGCCGGGGTGAGGGCCCCGTTCTCATAGAAGAGGCCGTGGCGTTCGGCGTCGACCTGGCGGTTCCAGCCGCGCGCGAGGATGAAGTGGCGGCTGAGCCCGGCGGCCTCCCAGTGGGAGCGGAGGGGGACGACCTCGATGCGGGTGCGCTGGGCGCCGAGCGCGTGGAGTTCGTCGACGAGGCCCTGGGCGTTGGCGGCGGCGGAGGCGGCGGGCGCGGTGTGGACGAGGTCCTCGATGGGCTTAACGACCTGCCATGAGGCGGTGATGATGAACGCCAGGGAGAGCACGGCGATGCGGACGCGGCCGTGTGCGCGCGCGACGGCGGCCAGGCAGAACATCGCGCCGAACACCAGGGAGAGGCGTTCGACGTTGCTTCCGACGGGTGAGGGGATCGCCCAGGTGAGCAGGATGCCGAGCAGGTAGACGCCGGCGCCGACGCGGACGAACCGCCAGCTCGGCGGGGCGAAGACCAGGACGGCGACGACGCTGATGACCGCCCACAGCACGATCGCGGTGAAGGAGATCGGCTGGACGCCGCTGAAGGGGAACAGCAGGCTCGTGGTCCCGACGACGACGGGCATGCCGATCGCGACGGAGATCCCGGCGCGGCGCCGTCCGGTCAGGAACAGGGTGGCGGCGAGGACGAGCAGGAACAGTCCCGCGACAGGGCTGGCGGCGGTGGCGAGCAGGCCGAGGCCGACCATCCCGGCGAAGCGGAGCGCGGGGGTGCCGCGCGGGGTGAAGGCGACGATCACCGCCATCAGCGCGAACATGAGGCCGAGGCCGAACGTGACGCGGCCGGAGGCGGTGTTGCACGACAGCGCGAACGCGGCCCACAGCGCGGCGGGCAGCGCCATGCGCGCCTTGAACCGCCGGAGGAGGTGGGCGGTGAGCCCGGCGGAGACGGTGCCGGCCACCACGGCGACGGCGCGGATGCCGAACAGCGCCATCAGGTAGGGGGACAGGACGCTGTAGGAGGCGGGGTGCATGCCGCCGTACCAGGCGAAGCTGTAGGCGGCGGTGGGGTGCTTCCAGGCGAAGTCGGTCCAGGCGGCCTGCGCGGCGAGGTCGCCGCCCTCGGTGGCCAGGTACAGCGCCCAGATCAGGTGCATGGCGGCCGCGGCGACCGTGGCGGCCACGACGGGGTTGCGGGGGTTGGCCCACCGCTTCCACCAGGACGCGCCGTTGCGGCCCGGGCGGGCCGCCGTTGCGGCCCGGGTCCGGGCGTCGGTCAGCTCTGGACTATGCGCTGTGGTCACATCGCCTGCACGTGCTCGTCGGACGGCGGGAGCGCGAAGGGCGTCGGGCGATCTCGCCTGTTCGCGGATCGGCCTGATGCGCGCCCCGTTCAAACGGACCACACCTTAGCGTGCGCCGATGGCTGTCGGGCTGATCTGGTAGGACGGGGGCGTGAGCGAGGACGGGGGTGGAGCGGACCTGATCCCGGGCCTGGGCGACGTGCCGCGGGTGCCGGCGGGCAAGGCGCGGCAGGCGAAGCCGGGCGACGGCAAGGGCGGTGGCAGGGCGGGCGGGAAAGCGCCGAAGAAGGGCGCGCGGCGCCCGGCGGAGGAGCGGCCCGTCGCGCGTGTCGCGGTGGACATGTCCCTTCCGCATCTGGATCGTCCGTTCGACTATCTGGTCCCCGTGGAGCTGGACGGGAAGGCCGTGCCGGGGTGCCGGGTGAGGGTGCGGTTCGCGGGGCAGCTCGTCGACGGGTTCCTGCTGGAGCGGGTCGAGGAGAGCGGCCATGGCGGGAAGCTGCTGTTCCTGGAGCGCGTGACGTCTCCGGAGCCCGTCCTCACGCCGGAGGTCGCCGCGCTCGCGCGGGAGATCGCCGACCGCTACGCCGGGACGTTCGCGGACGTGCTGCGGCTGGCGGTCCCGCCGCGGCACGCCCGCGTGGAGGCCGAGCCGGTCAAGGAGCCCGCCGAGGCGCCGGAAGACGGACGGGACGAGGGTGAGAACCCCTGGCTGGAGTACCCGGCCGGTGCGTCGTTCCTGAACGCGCTGGCCGAGGGCAGGGCGCCGCGGGCGGTGTGGACGGCGCTGCCGGGCCCGGAGTGGGCGGCGGCCATCGCGCGGGCCGTGGCGGTGGCGCTGCGCGCCGGGCGCGGGGCGCTCGTCGTGGTGGCGGACGGCCGTGACGTGGCGCGGGTGGACGCGGCGCTGTCCGCGGAGCTGGGGGAGGGGCGGCACGTCGCGCTGACGGCGGAGCTCGGCCCGGCCGAGCGGTACCGGCGGTGGCTGGCGGTGCTGCGGGGGAAGGCGCGGGCGGTGGTCGGGACGCGGGCCGCGATGTTCGCGCCCGTCGCCGATCTGGGCCTGGTCGTGCTGTGGGACGACGGGGACGACGTGCACGCCGAGCCGCACGCGCCCTATCCGCATCCGCGGGAGGTGCTGGCGCTGCGGGCGCACCGGGCGAAGGCGGGCGCGCTGATCGGCGGGTTCACCCGGACCACGGACGCCACCGTGCTGGTCGAGACGGGGTGGGCGCACGCCCTGGCCGCCGACCGGGCGCGGGTGCGGCGCGCGATGCCGCGCGTCCGGTACGTGGGGGAGGACGCGCAGCTCGCCAGGGACGCGGCGGCGCGCACGGCGCGGCTGCCGAATCTGGCGTTCGAGGCGGCGCGGCGCGCGCTGGAGGAGGGGCCGGTGCTCGTGCAGGTGCCGAGGCGCGGTTACGTGCCGGGCATCGCGTGCGGGCGGTGCCGGACCCCGGCGCACTGCGTCGCGTGCCAGGGGCCGTTGGCGTTGCCGTCGTCGCACGCGGCGCCGTACTGCCGGTGGTGCGGCCGCATCGCGGGCGACTGGCACTGCCCCGAATGCGGCTTCTTCCAGGTCCGCGCGGTCGTCGTGGGCGCGAAGCGCACGGCGGAGGAGCTGGGCCGGGCGTTCCCCGGCGTGCCGGTGCGGACGTCCGGGCGCGAGGCGATCCTCGAACGCGTGGGCCCGGAGCGGGCGCTGGTGGTGTCGACGCCGGGCGCGGAGCCGCCCGCCGACGGCGGCTACACGGCCGGGCTGCTGCTGGACGGCTGGGTCCTGCTGGCGCGGCCCGACCTGCGGGCGGGGGAGGAGACGCTGCGGCGCTGGATGAACGCGGCGGCGCTCGTCCGGCCGGAGGCGCCGGTGGTGGTGGCGGCGGAGGGCGCGCTGCCGGCTGTCCAGGCGCTCGTCCGGTGGGATCCGGTCACCTACGCCGAGCGGGAGCTGGCGGAGCGCCGGGAGGCGGGGTTCCCGCCGGCGGCGCGGATGGCGTCGCTGACCGCGACCCCGGCCGCGATCCGGGAGCTGCTGGCGGGCGCGCGGCTGCCGGACGGGGCGGAGGTGCTCGGGCCGGTGCCCGTGCCGAGGCAGCCGGGGGCGGAGGGGCCGGAGAAGGAGCGCGCCCTCGTCCGGGTGCCGCGCGCGGCGGGGCTCGCGCTCGCGCGCGCGCTCAAGGAGGCTCAGGGCGTCCGCAGCGCCCGCAAGGCGGCCGAGACCGTCCGCGTCCAGATCGACCCGCTCGAACTCATCTGACCGCGCCGGAGTTGGCCCGCGCGGCGGGCCGGGGCCAATAGGGTTCTCGGGTGGCCGACAACTGGGTGGAGACGACCGCGGGCGACCTGCGGCGCTGGGCGGACGAACGCGGCGAGAAGATCGACGGGCAGGGCGCTCGGCTGCTGCTCGACCTCGCCGCGCGCGAGATGGGGCTGGAGGGCCCGGACGCCCTCACGCCCGCCGCGCTCCGCGCGCTGCTGCTGGAGGTGTTCCCGGACACGGTGGTCGCGGGCGCCGACGAGGTGCCGTCCGTCCTGGACACGCTGCGCGCCATCGCGGCGTTCCTCGGCGACACCGGCGCCGTGACCGCCGAGCGCGCCGCGGAGCTGGCCGCCGAGATCGACCGGCTCGGACCCGAGTTCACCGAGGTGGTCGCCGCGACCGACGACGCCGAGCGGCAGGTCGCCGCGGAGGTCGTCGCCGGGCTGATGGAGGCCGACGGCGTCCCCCTCGACGACCAGGACGCCGTCGAGGAGTGGATGCGCGGGTTCGAGGCGCTGCCCGACGAGGAGCGCTACGCCCGCGCCGAGGAGTACCTGCGGCGCACCGAGGACCTCGTCGTCCCGCCGGTCCGGCTCGCCCCGGCGGCCGACCTGGCGGAGGCGGCGCGCCGCTGCGGCCTGACCGCCGAGGTCCGCGCGCTGGCCGAGTGGACGGGCGAGCGGGCGCTGACCGAGCTGGACGAGCTGACCGCGGCGGACGCCGAGGCCGCGGTCGCCGCGCTCGGCCTCGCCACCCCGCGCCGCCTCCCGGACGTCGAGGTCGGCGACCAGACCGACCTGCCGGAGCTCGACCGGCTCTGGTGGGCCGCGACCGAGGCGGAGGTGATCCGCGCGGAGGGCGGCAAGGCCGCGCCCGGCCCCGCGCTGCCCGACCTCGGCTCCGGCGACGACGAGCGTGTGCTGCGCGCCTGGCTGCGGCTGCTGGACTCCGTCGCCGTCCCCGACCACGACCCGTCCGACGGCCTCGACGCGATCGAGCTGGTCCAGAACGAGCTGACCGGCGTGCTGATCCACCTGTACGAGCAGGAGGAGCCCGCCACCCCCGCCGAGCTGGCCGACGCGCTGCTCGGCCACGTCGCCGAGGCCTACGAGATCTCCGACGAGCGGTCGCTGGCGGAGGCGGTGCGCGACGCGCTCGACCTGGAGCTGGCCGACCTGGCCCGCTGGGGCGTCGTCGAGCCCGCCGGCGACGGCGGCCGGGCGCTGACCCCGCTCGGCGTGTGGGGCGTGCGGGAGCTGCTGCTGGCGGACGGGTTCACCGCGCCGGTCGTCGGGGAGCTGGCGGGCGCGTCCGCCGCCGAGCTGGTCGCGGGGCTGGCCTGGCACCGGCCGGAGACCGCCGACGAGGAGATCGACGGGTGGCTCGCGTCCCACGACGTCAAGGACGCCGCCGCCGACCTGCTGGACGTGATGCGCGGCGGCGGGCCGGGCGCCCGCAACCTCGCCGCCGCCGTGCTGCACCGGGTCGGCCCGGAGGCCGCGCCGGTGGTGCGGGCCGCGCGGGAGCATCCGCTCGTGTCCCCGTACGCGGCGCTGTGGCTGAACGCGGCGGGCGACCCGGCGGGCCGGGAGCTGTCCCGCGCCGAGTACCTGTGGGTGTTCGTCGACACCGTCGCCGGGATGCTGGAGACCGCCGAGCCGGCGGAGGCCGTCGAAGCCGCGCTGGTCGACGCGCCGCCCGGCGCGGAGATGCGGGAGATGGTGGACGAGCTGTGGCGCACCGACCACCCGGGCGTCGCCGAGGTCCTGGAGGCGCTCGGCGACCACCATCCCGACAAGGCGACCGCCAAGGCCGCTCGCACCGCCGCCTACAAGGCCCGCTCGGCGCGGGCCGCCGGGAGCGGCGGCGTGTGAGGTCCGCGTGATCCCTCCGTAGACTGGAGGCCGCGACATCCACGGTCCCGCCCGGCGCGCCCCCTGCGAGCGGCGCGCGGCGTCCCACCCCGCAGGAACGGAGTCCTCGTTGGCCGTCAAGCCCATCCGCCTCTTCGGCGACCCTGTGCTGCGCACGCCCGCGGAGCCGGTGAAGGACTTCGACAAGGAGCTGCGCCAGCTCGTCAAGGACCTCACCGACACGATGATCGACGCTCCGGGGGCGGGCCTGGCGGCGCCGCAGCTCGGCGTGGGCCTGCGGGTGTTCACCTACTACGTCGACGACCGGCTCGGGCACGTGGTGAACCCGACGCTCGACCTGTCGGACGAGCAGGAGACCGACGACGAGGGCTGCCTGTCGCTGCCCGGCCTGGCGTTCCCGACGCCGCGCTCGGTCGGCGTCGTGGCGAAGGGCTTCAACATGCACGGGGAGCCGATCACGCTGGAGGGCACGCACCTGCTGGCCCGCTGCGTGCAGCACGAGACCGACCACCTGGACGGGATCATCTTCATCGACCGGATGGACCCCGAGCAGCGCAAGGCCGCGATGAAGGCGATCCGGGAGGCCGAGTGGTTCGGCGACCCGGCGCCCGTGGTGAAGGAGTCGCCGCACCGCACCTTCGGGAAGGCGATCTAGATGCGCCTGGTCTTCGCGGGGACGCCCGAGACCTCCGTCCCGGCGCTGGACGCGCTGCTCGGCTCCGACCACGAGGTGGTCGCGGTGGTGACCCGCCCGGACGCCCGGTCCGGCCGCGGCCGGCGTCTGGAGGCGAGCCCGGTCGCGGTCCGCGCCGCCGAGGCGGGCGTCGAGGTGCTCAAGCCCGCCAAGGCCCGCGACCCGGAGTTCCTCGACCGGCTCCGCGCGATCGCGCCCGACTGCTGCCCGGTCGTCGCCTACGGGGCGCTGCTCCCGCGCGAGGCCCTCGACATCCCCCAGCACGGCTGGGTGAACCTGCACTTCTCGCTGCTGCCCGCGTGGCGCGGCGCGGCGCCCGTCCAGCGGGCGATCCTGCACGGCGACGACGTGACGGGCGCGGCCACGTTCCAGATCGAGGAGGGCCTCGACACCGGCCCGGTCTACGGGGTCCTCACCGAACCCATCCGCCCCACCGACACCACGGGCGACCTGCTCGGACGGCTCGCCGTCGCGGGCGCCGGCCTGCTGCTCGACACGATGAACGGCATCGAGGCCGGCGTCCTGGAGCCGCGCCCGCAGCCCACCGAGGGCGTGTCGCACGCGGCGAAGCTGACCTCCGAGGACGGCCGCGTCGACTGGGGGACGCCCGCCCTGCACATCGACCGGCTGGTCCGCGCCTGCACGCCCGCGCCGGGCGCGTGGACGACGTTCCGCGGCGCCCGCCTCAAGCTCGGCCCGGTCCGTCTCGTCCCGGACGCGGAGAAGCCGGCCCCGGGCGAGCTGCGCCCCGGGAAGAAGGAGGTGCTGGTCGGCACGGCCACGCACCCCGTCGCGCTCGGCGACGTCCAGCCGCAGGGCAAGCGGCGCATGGCGGCCGCCGACTGGGCCCGCGGCGTCGACCTCACCGGTAAGGACGCGTTGCACTGATGCCGCCGACCCGCGGCGGCCGTGGCCGTCCCGACCGCAACCGCCGGCCCGGCGGCCCCCGCAAGACGGGCCGCCCGCAGGACCTGGTGCGGCGCACCGCGTTCGACGTGATCCGCGCCGTGGAGACCCGCGACGCGTACGCGAACCTGCTGCTGCCGACGCGGCTGCGCGACCGCGGCATCACCGGCCGCGACGCCGCCCTCGCCACCGAGCTGACCTACGGCACGCTGCGCGGCCGCGGCACCTACGACGCGGTCCTCGCGCTGTGCAGCGACCGCGAGCTGCGCCGGATCGACGCGCCGCTGCTGGACGTGCTGCGCCTCGGCGCGCACCAGATCCTCGCCACCCGCATCCCTCCGCACGCCGCGGTCGGGACGGCGGTGGAGCTGGCGCGGTCGGTGTCGGGCCCCGGCCAGGCGAAGTTCGCGAACGCGGTGCTCCGCAAGGTCGCCTCCCGCGACCTGGGCGCGTGGCTGGCGATCGTCGCGCCCGCCGACGCCGACGCCACCACCCGGCTGTCGGTCGCGCACAGCCACCCGAAGTGGATCGTGTCGGCGCTGCGGGACGCGCTCGGCCCCGACCGCGGCGAGATCGACGCCCTGCTGGAGGCCGACAACGCCCGCCCGCGCGTGACGCTGGTCGCCCGGCCCGGCCGCGCGACCGCGCAGGAGCTCTACGACGCGGGCGCCGAGCCCGCCCCCTACTCGCCGTACGCGGCGGTGCTCGGGGAGGGCGACCCCGGGCACATCGACGCCGTCCGGGACGGGCGCGCCGCCGTCCAGGACGAGGCGAGCCAGCTCGTCGCGCTCGCGCTCGCGGCGGCCCCGCTGACCGGCCCCGACGCCCGCTGGGCCGACGTCTGCGCGGGTCCCGGCGGAAAGGCGGGCCTGCTGTCGGCCGTGGCCGCGCAGCGCGGCGCGCGGCTGCTCGCCGCCGACGTCCAGCCGCACCGCGCGGGCCTCGTCCGGCGCGCGGTCGACGACCGCACGGGCGTCGTCGCGGCGGACGGCACCGCCCCGGCGTGGCGGCCCGGCGCGTTCGACCGCGTCATGGTGGACGCGCCCTGCACCGGCCTCGGCGCGCTGCGGCGCCGTCCCGAGGCGCGCTGGCGCCGCGGCCCCGAGTCGGTCGCCGAGCTGGGGCCGCTGCAGCGGCGGCTGCTGGCGACCGCGCTGGAGTCGGTCCGTCCCGGCGGCGTCGTCGCCTACGTCACCTGCTCGCCGCACCTCGCGGAGACGCGGGTGGTGGTGGACGACGTGCTCAAGGGCCGCGACGGCGTCGAGCGGCTCGACGCGCCCGCCGTCCTCGCCTCCGTCGCCGCGGACCTCACCGGCGTGGGCGACGGCCCGTACGCGCAGTTCTGGCCGCACCGGCACGGCACCGACGCGATGTTCCTCGCCCTCCTGCGCCGCGGGGACTGACCCGCCGGCGCTCACCGGGCCACCCCCGCGCTCACCCGGTCGGGTGATGGGCGGGACGAACCGGCCCAATAGACTCGGGGGATCATGGCACCTCAGATCGCACCCAGCATCCTCTCGGCGGACTTCGCGCGCCTGGCCGAGGACGTCGCGCTCATCTCCGGCACCGCCGACTGGGTGCACGTCGACGTCATGGACAACCACTTCGTGCCCAACCTGACCCTCGGGCTCCCGGTCGTCGAGGCGCTGCTGAAGCACAGCGCGCTGCCCCTCGACTGCCACCTGATGATCGAGGACCCGGACCGGTGGGCGCCGCAGTACGCCGAGGCCGGCGCGGGCAGCGTCACCATCCACGCCGAGGCCGCCAAGGCGCCGATCCGCACCCTGCGCGCCATCCGCTCTGCGGGCGCGCGCGCCGGGCTCGGCGTGAACCCCGCCACGCCCGTCGAGGGCTTCGAGGACCTCCTCGGCGAGATCGACATGCTGCTGCTGATGACCGTCGAGCCCGGCTTCGGCGGGCAGAAGTTCCTGGACGTCGTGCTGCCGAAGGTCCGCCGCGCCCGAGACATGATCAAGGGCCGCGACCTGCCGGTCTGGGTGCAGGTGGACGGCGGCGTCAGCGCCGAGACGATCGAGCGCTGCGCGGACGCCGGCGCGGACGTCTTCGTCGCCGGCAGCGCCGTCTACGGCGCCGACGACCCGGCCGACGCCGTCCGGCGGCTGAAGGCCCAGGCGGCGAAGGCGACCGCCGCCGCCTCGTGGTGAGGGTCCGCTGACCTCATGGTGACACTGCCCTGTACGGCCGTCCTGTTCGACGTGGACGGCACGCTCGTCGACTCGACCCCGCTGGTCGAGGCGGCCGCCCGCGTCTGGGCGGCCGAGTACGGCCTCGACGCCGACGAGTTCCTGTCGGGCGCCCACGGCCGCCGGACCAGCGACCGCGTCGCCGACTTCCTGCCCGCCGACCGGGTCGCCGCGGCCACCGCCCGCCTCGACGCCCTGGAGGCCGAGCGCACCGGCGGGATCACCGCGCTGCCCGGCGCCCTGACCCTGCTGACCGCGATGAACGGCATGCCGTGGGCCATGGTGACGTCCATGGACAAGGAGCAGCTCGGCGTCCGAACCGGGGCCGCCGGCGTCCCGCTGCCGCCCGTCGTGGTCACCGCCGAGGACGTCCCGCGCGGCAAGCCCGACCCCGCCGGCTACCTGCTGGCGGCCTCCCGCCTCGGCGCCGACCCCGCGGCCTGCGTCGTCATTGAGGACGCCCCGGCGGGCATCGCCGCGGGCCGCGCCGCCGGCGCGACCGTCCTCGCCGTCGCCACCAGCCACGACCGGTCGGAGCTGACCGCGGCGCACGCGATCGTCCCGGACCTGACGCACGTCGCCACCGGCCCCGGCGGGCTCCGCCTCACCCGCTGACCACCCCGCGGACTCCAGGCTCGTCCCGCCCTTCCCAGAGGCCACAGACCGAGACATCGTCTACCTCGACCCGCGGTCCGCGGGCCGCGCCGCCGGGCCCACGTTGGGAATGGCGGTCACCACGGGCTCGGCGGCGCGGAGTCGGTTGCGGGGAGCGGAGGCGGGTTCCGGATCGGGGTCTACCCGGTACCGGAGATCGTTGAACGTTGAACCGGGCCACGATAACCCGAGCGGGCGCTTGGCAGACCGGATACGGCCGTGGCGATCCTCACATAGGGCGGGGAATGGTTCGCATGGCACACTGGTTCCCAAAGCATGAACGCGTGCTCCGGGGTCGGTGAAATTCCGAACCGGCGGTGACAGTCCGCGACCCGGCCGAAGCCATCGGCCGGTTGACCTGGTGGAACTCCAGGACCGACGGTGAAAGTCCGGATGGGAGGCAGCGCGCAGCACGCCCCTGCGACGGCGGGGGCGCCCGCAACGTCGACGCACGTACACCCCCGGAGCCGGGTTCCGTAGCGAAACGGAACTGAGGAGGCCCGGGGAATGTTCACCGGCATCGTCGAGGAACTCGGCGAGATCGTCGCGGTCGAGGCCGAGGGCGACTCGGCCGTCCTGACGATCCGCGGCCCGCTCGTCACCGAGGACGCCGTCCACGGCGCGTCGATCGCCGTCAACGGCGTCTGCCTCACCGTGGTGGACGTCAAGGACGGGACCTTCACCGCCGACGCGATGAAGGAGACCCTGGACCGGTCCAGCCTCGGTGCCCTGGAGCCCGGGTCCAAGGTCAACCTGGAGCGGCCCGTCCGGCTCGCGGACCGGCTCGGCGGCCACCTCGTCCAGGGCCACGTCGACGGCGTCGGAACGATCCTCTCCCGCGAACCGGGCGAACGCTGGGACGTCGTCACCGTCTCGCTGCCCCCGGAGCTGGCCCGCTACGTCGTCGGCAAGGGCTCGATCACGGTCGACGGCATCAGCCTCACCGTCGTCGAGGCCGGAGCCGACCGGTTCAGCGTCGCGCTCATCCCGACGACGCTGTCCCTCACCACGCTCGGCCACAAGAAGCCCGGCGACCCCGTCAACCTCGAGGTCGACGTCGTCGCCAAGTACGTCGAGCGGATGCTCGGTGACCGCGCCGCGGGCGGCGCAGCATGAACTGGCTGGACGCGGGCTTCGACGTCTCCGGCGAGCACATCCTCTGGACCGACCTCGCCGGCAACGTCCTGTCGCTCGCCGTCGTGTGGCTCGCCATGCGCAAGACCCTCTGGACGTGGCCCGTGCAGCTCGCCGGCGCCCTGCTGCTCCTCGCCGCGTCCGTGCACGCCGACGTCCCCGGCAACGCCCTCAAGCAGGTGCTCTTCGGCGTCCTCGCCCTCTACGGCTGGGCGATGTGGGCGCGCGGACGGCGCGGCGGCGACCCCCTGGTCGTACGGAGCGCGACGGCGAAGGAGCGCGCGGTGCTGATCGCCGCGCTCGCCGCCGGCACCGCCGCGGCCGCCGAGCTGTTCCTCCACGTCGACTGGCTCAAGGCCGCCTGGTCGCCGTGGGCGAACGCCTACATCTTCGTCGGCAGCGCCGTCGCGACGTTCGCGCAGAGCCGCGCGCTCGTCGACTTCTGGATCGTGTGGGTGCTGGTCGACCTGGTCGGCGTGCCGGTCGCCCTGCACTCCGGGCTGTACGTGTCCGGCGCGGTCTACGTGATCTTCTTCGTGATGGTGATGGTCGGGTTCAGGAACTGGCTGCGGGAAGCGAAGGCAGTGCCGGCCCCCGGGAACAAGGCGGTGACCGCATGAGCGGCAGCGACGGATTCAACGGCAGCGACGGACCGAGCGGAAGCGGGATCTTCGACCCGATCGAGGAGGCGGTCGCCGACATCGCGGCGGGCCGCGCCGTCGTGGTCGTCGACGACGAGGACCGCGAGAACGAGGGCGACGTCATCTTCGCCGCGTCGAAGGCGACGCCGGAACTGCTCACCTTCACGATCCGCTACACCAGCGGCGTGATCTGCGTCCCGATGGAGGGCGCCGACCTCGACCGGCTGCAGATCCCGCTGATGACCGCGCAGAACAGCGAGCGCATGCGCACCGCCTACACCGTCAGCGTCGACGCCAGGCTCGGCGTCAGCACCGGCATCTCCGCCGCCGACCGCGCCCGCACGATCCGCACGCTCGCCGACTCGGCGTCCGAGCCCCGCGACCTCGTCCGCCCCGGGCACATCTTCCCCCTGCGCTACCGCGAGGGCGGCGTGCTGCGCCGCCGCGGGCACACCGAGGCCGCCGTCGACCTCGCCCGGATGGCCGGGCTCGCCCCCGCGGGCGTCCTCGCCGAGGTCGTCAACGAGGACGGCACCATGGCGCGCCTCCCCGAGCTGCAGGTGTTCGCCAAGGAGCACGGCCTCAAGCTGATCTCCATCGAGCAGCTCGCCGAGCACCGCCGCCGCACCGAGGCGATGGTCACCCGGGTCGTGGAGACCCGGCTGCCGAACCGGTACGGGATGTGGCGCGCCGTCGGGTTCTCCAGCGAGATCGACGGCGGCGAGCACCTCGCGCTCGTCCTCGGCGAGATCGGCGACGGCGAGGACGTCCTCGTCCGCGCGCACTCCGAATGCCTCACCGGCGACGTCCTGCACTCCGAGCGCTGCGACTGCGGCACCCAGCTCGACGCGGCCATGGAGCGGATCGCCGCGGAGGGCCGCGGCGTCGTGGTGTACCTGCGCGGCCACGAGGGCCGCGGCATCGGCCTGCTGGCCAAGCTGCGCGCCTACGTCCTGCAGGACGCCGGCGCCGACACCGTCGACGCCAACCTCGAGCTCGGCCTGCCCGCCGACGCGCGCGAGTACTCCAACGCCGCGCACATGCTGCGCGACCTGGGCGTACGCTCGATCCGGGTGCTCACCAACAACCCCGACAAGCTCAAGGGCCTGGACGGGTTCGGGCTGGACGTGCGCGGCCGCGAGACGATGCCCGTCGTCGTCACCGAGCACAACCGGCGCTACCTGACGGTCAAGCGGGACCGTCTCGGACACGAGATAGAAGGACTCTCATGAGCGGTGCGGGACGGCCTGAGGACACCGTCGTCGACGCCGCCGGGCTGACGCTCGGCGTCGTCTGCACGCGCTGGCACGGGCAGATCACCGACCAGCTGCTGGAGCGCGCCGTCGCCGCGGCCAAGGCGTGCGGGATCGACGCGCCCGTCGTCGTCCGGGTCGCCGGCGCCCTGGAGATCCCCGTGATCGCCCAGCAGCTGGCCCGCGACCTGGACGCCGTCGTCTGCCTCGGCGCGGTCATCCGGGGCGCGACGGCACATTTCGACTATGTCTGCGAGTCCGTGACGAGCGGTGTGACACGCGTTGCACTGGACGAGTCGACTCCGGTGGGCAACGGGGTCCTCACATGTGACACCATTGACCAGGCACTGGAACGCAGCGGGCTGCCGGGCAGCTCCGAGGACAAGGGATGGGAGGCGACTGTGGCCGCACTCGACACGGCACTGACCCTGCGAGGTCTGCGGCATCACGGTCACGCCGGGCGCGGTTCGGAGCATTTCGAGCGGGTCCAGGGGCTCCGCCCCTGAATGACTCGCGCATCTGGGCTCCTGAGATCACCCCGGTAACCCGTACGCAACCCATTCCGAAAGGCAATTCCGTGCTGTCACTCGTCCTGCCGAAGGGGTCGCTGGAGAAGGCGACCATGCAGCTGTTCGACGCCGCCGACCTCACCGTCCGGCGCGCCTCGGACCGCGACTACCGCGCCTCCATCGACGACCCGCGCATCGACCGCGTCCGGGTCCTGCGCCCGCAGGAGATCCCGACCTACCTCGAGCAGGGCCTGTTCGACCTCGGCATCACCGGCCGCGACTGGATCACCGAGACCGACTCCGACGTGGTCAGCCTCGGCGAGCTGCAGTACTCCAAGGCGACCTCCAACCCGGTCCGCGTGATCATGGCGGTGCCGGAGGACGCGCCCTGGCAGAGCGTGTCCGACCTGCCGGAGGGCGTCCGGATCTCCACCGAGTTCCCGGCGATGACCAAGCGGTTCCTCGACAAGCACGGCGTGAAGGCGAAGGTCGTCCCGTCCTACGGCGCGACCGAGGCGAAGGTCCCCGACATCGTGGACGCGATCGTCGACCTCACCGAGACCGGGTCGTCGCTGCGCAAGAACGGCCTGCGCATCCTCGACACCCTGCTGACCAGCTACACCGAGCTGGTCGCCAACCGCGAGGCCTACGAGGACGCCGAGAAGCGCGCCGCGATGGAGGACGTCTCCCTGCTGCTGCAGGGCGCGATCCGCGCGCGCGGCAACGTGCTGCTGAAGCTGAACGTCGCCCAGGCCGACCTGCGGAAGGTCCTGGACATCATGCCGTCGATGTCGTCGCCCACGGTCACCTCGCTGGCCGGCGGCGACTCCAGCGCGGTCGAGTCCGTCGTCGCCAAGCGCGGCGTGAACACGCTGATCCCCGCGCTGAAGGCGGCCGGCGCGCACGACATCCTCGAGATCCCCATCTCGAAGATCGTTGACTGAGGTCAGGGCCCTTCCGGTCGTGTGGCGTCCCCGCACCACACGGCTCGTGGCCTACATCACGGCGGGCGTGGTCGTGCTCGGCCTGATCGCGCTCGCCGTGGTGGTGGCCCCGCAGTTCAAGCTGTTCGACCGGGTCCTCATCATCGTGTTCGGCCTGGTCGCCGGGTGGGTCCTGCACATGCTGGCGCGCTGCCGCGTCACCGCCGACGAGGCGGGCCTCACGGTCGTCAACGCGTTCCGCACCCGCCGCCTCGCCTGGCCCGAGGTGCTCGGCGTCTCCATGACCGAGGGCGACCCGTGGCCCACCCTCGACCTCGCCGACGGCACGTCCATCGGCGCGATGGGCATCAACGGCGCCGAGAAGGCCCTCGCCGCCCGCCAGCTCGGCGAGCTGAAGGCCCTCCTGCGCACCCGCAGCGAAACCCCCGACCCCGCCTGAGACGCCCTGTTCTAGGCTGTTGGCAGGACCAGGCGCGCGGCTGTGTGCCAGAGTATGCGCATGAGCGCGCAGAGTATCGAGTCATGTGCGGAAAGTGGTCACATGGAGCCTGAGACGCTGCCAGACTGGGTGATCCCCCCGCCGGGCGGCTTCACCGCCGACGACTTCCTGCGCATGCGCGGTCTGCCCCGGCACACGGAGCTGATCGACGGGAGCCTGGTCTTCGTGAGCCCGCAGCGCAAATGGCATGGCAGAGTGATCGACCTGCTCAAGGACGAGCTCAAGCGGCAGGCGCCGCCACATCTGCGCGCCGATCGGGAAATGGCCGTGAGGCTGGGAGAGCGGCAGGTGCCGGAACCCGATGTGCTCGTCGTGACCGCCGAGGCGTACGACCGCGAGGAACCGGGCACCTACTACTTTCCCGAGGACCTCGTCCTCGCCGTCGAAGCCGTCTCGCCCGACTCGGAGGAGCGGGACCGAGGGAACAAGCCCGCCAAGTACGCCGCTGCCGGGATCAAGCATTTCTGGCGCGTCGAGCAGGACGACGGCCGGACCATCGTGTACGTCTACCAGCTCGATCCCGCCACCGGCTCCTACGTTCCCACCGGCATCCACCATGACCGGCTCAAGCTGACCTTGCCCTTCGACATCGACATCGACATCGATCTCACCTCTCTCGGGACGCTCCGCCGACCGCCCGGCCCCGGCGCTTTGTAGGGCGCTTCGCGGGATGAATGCGCCTGAAGGTGCGGAGGTGGCACCCGATGAGGGCACGGGCATCATCGTGGCGAGCGCCGAGTCGCTGCCGGACTGGGTCCGCCCGCCGGCGGGCGGGTTCACCGCCGATCACTTTCTGCGCATGCGCGACCTGCCGCGCCGGACCGAGCTGATCGACGGCGCGCTGGTCTTCGCCGCTCCGCAGACGCTGTGGCACTCCTGCGTGAGGCACTTGATCGGCGAGGATCTGCGGCGCCAGGCCCCGGAGGGGTTGATACCCGTCAGCGGTATGACGGTGAAGCTCGATGATCGCCAGGCTCCGGAGCCGGACGTGGTCCTCGTGACGCTGGAGGCGTGCCGTCGAGGGGGACTGGACCTGTGCTTCTTCTCCAGGGAGGACGTCCGGCTCGTGGTGGAGGTGGTCCTGCCGGATTCGGAGATACGCGACCGCGATGTCAAGCCCCGCAGGTACGCGGCTGCGGGCATCGAGCACTTCTGGCGGGTGGAGGATGTCGATGACCAGACGGTCGTCTTCGTCCACGAGCTCGATCGCGCCACCCGGTCTTACGGCCCGCCCAGTGTCCATCGGGGGCGGCTCGAGGTCGGCGTGCCGTTCGACATCGAGATCGATCTGGAGGCCATCGACGCGCGCTGGTAGGCGGTGTCAGTCGGTGGAGGTGTTGGCGGACGCGGGTGGGACGCGGTAGGGGGCGGTGGAGCCGAAGGCCCAGTCGAGCATGCGGGCGGCGTCGGTGAAGCGGGCTCGCTCGTCGGTGGTCGAGCTGTTGAGGACGACGCCGGTGAGGGCGCGGCCGCCGCGGCGGGCGGCGAACAGCAGGGAGTAGCCGGCGGCGTCGGTGGTGCCGGTCTTGATGCCGGCCGCGCCCCGGTAGGAGCCGAGGAGCCGGTTGGTGTTCTTCCAGGTGTAGGCGTGGTGGGCCCTGGTCCGGCGGAGCTTGTAGGTCCTGCGGCCGACGGTGGCGCGGAAGACCGCGTCGTCCATCGCGTAGCCGGCGAGGCGGACCTGGTCGCGGGCGGTGGAGCGGGTGGACGTGGCGGTCGGCCACGGCAGGCCGTCGAAGTTGGCGTAGACGGTGCGGGAGAGGCCGAGCTGGCGGGCGGCCTCGTTCATCTTGGCGACGAACCTGCCCTTGCCGGGGCCGTAGGCGTCGGCGAGGGCGTAGGCGGCGTCGCAGCCGGACGGCAGCAGCAGCGCGTTGAGCAGCTGGCGCACGGTGAGCCTGTCGCCCGCGTGCAGGCCGGCGGTGCTGCCGTCGTGCTTCTTGGCGTACGCCAGGTACTTGCGCCTAATGGTGATCTTGCGTCCGAGTCCGCCCTCGTGCAGCACGACGAGCGCGGTCATCACCTTGGTGATGCTGGCGATGGGGCGTTCGGTGTCGGCGGCGCGCGACCAGAGGGTGGTGCCGGACGTCGCGTCGTACAGCAGGGCCGACTTGGCGCCGACGCCGGACGGTCCAGCGGCGGGACGCGCCGACGCCGCGCGGGCCGGGGCGGCCATGAGCGACGGGACGGCGGCGAGCGGCAGAACGGCGGCGATGGTGCGGTGGCGGGCGGCGATTCTGGTGATCACATTCGGACACTGCCACCCGGACGGGCCGTCTTCAAGCACCGTGCAGGCCTCCCACCAGCGCCGATACAGGGTTCACCGTACAGATCGGACGCCGCGTCCCGGGCCGTCGCCGACCGCATCACCCCGAACGTCCTCGGCGCGAGTCCCACGATCGTGGACGCGCTGGCGCTCGCGGGGAGCCGTGTCGCCGAGAGCCTGCAGCGCCTCGAACCCGCCGTCCTGGACGCGGCGGATGCGGCGCGTTGCGGCGCGTCCTAAAGGCCGGCACGTCCTAAAGGGCGGCGACGAGCGTGACGGCGCCGGCGGTGATGAGGGCCGCCGCCCACACCCGGTCCAGGTTGAACCAGGCGCGGCGCAGGATCGCCAGGCCCACGATCTCGTAGACGGCGACGGCGATGGTCCCCGCGACCGCCAGCATCGCCAGCGTGTGCACCCCGGTCACGAAGATCGCGGCGGACACGGCGTTCCCGGACGCCGGCGCGAGCCCGTGGTGGTGGCCGGCGGGGACCGTCCCGGACGAGGTGAGCACGGGCAGCAGCATGAGGCCCGCGCCGTGCGCCGACGACATCAGGAACGACCAGGCGGCGAGCTGCCACAGCGAGATCCGCATGCCGACCCAGCGGAAGTGCCGCCGCGACAGCAGCCGCCACAGCCCGAACCCGACCAGCACGATCCCGCCGCCGATCGCGACCGCCTGGGTCGCCACGACCGACCGGGTCAGCGCGACGAGGACCGCGACGGCCCCGACGGACGCGGCGTGGCCCGCGGCGATCGCCGGCAGCGACTGCAGGACGAGGGCCCGGCTGCGCTCCTGCAGGCCGCGGGCCACGGCGAACAGCCAGCCCATCGCCGGGTTGAGGCCGTGGAAGGCACCCATCGCGACGAGCGCGGCGAGCGAACCGTCCTTCACCGCTCTACGGGTAGCAGTAGGAGTCGGACGAGGCGTCGCCGCCCTGCAGCCGCGTCTGGTGGGGGCGCCGGCCGCGGAACGCGTCGCCGTGCGGGAAGAACCGCTCGTCGAACGCGAAGCCGCCGCCGGTGGAGTCGAGTTTGGCCATCCACGCGCCGACGCCGTCGGGGTAGAACTGGTCGTCCCAGGATCCGTAGAGCGAGTTGGTGATGTAGACGCGCTTCCCGTCGCGGCTGACCTCGACCATCTGCGGCCCGCCGGCGAGCGGCAGGTCCGGCGCGGCCGGGTGCGGGGTGCGGCGGGTGATGCCGCCGATGCGCACCGAGCCGGCCTCGACGGGGTGGAACGGGTCGCCGACGTCGTAGCGCTTCAGCTCGCCGGTGCCCCAGCACGACACGTACAGCCACCGGTCGTCCACGGACAGGTCGATGTCGGTGACCAGCGGCGGGACGGCGCCGAACGGCGCGATGACCTCGGGGAGGGACGCGGCGTCGCCGGCCGGTTCGGCGGGGATGGTGATGACCTTCGTCGCGGCCCACCGGTCGCCGTCGCGGTGCCACAGCCACACCGACGCCGACAGGTCCTCGACGCTGACGACGACGCCGGCGAAGCCGTACTGCTTGGTCGGGTCGTGCGCGGGCCGCAGCTCCAGCACCATCTGGTGCTGGTCGCCGAGGTCGACCTCCTGGACGTGGCGGCGCCTGCGCAGGTCCCAGAAGTGCAGCGAGTGCCCGTACTTGCGGCCGAGCAGCAGCTCGCCGACGACGCCGTCCTCGATCATCGACGGGGTGCCCCACTCGGAGGTGATGAGCACGTCGTGCGCGATGTGCCACCAGGCGTCGTAGGCGAAGTACTGCGGGCCGCGATCGACCTCCCAGCGGCCGAGGACGTCGAACGAGGTGTGGTCGAGCAGCGCGATCCCGCCCGGCCCCTCCTCTCCATGGGCGCCGCCGAGCGCGGTCAGGTAGAGCCCCTCGGGTCCGCAGTGGACGGTGTGGGGCCGCGAGTACCCGGCGCGCTTCGCCAGCTCGTCCGGCTCCAGGATCTTCACGATCTCCGGTGACGTCGGATCGTCCTTGGTGTCGATGACGTAGACGCGCGACGACCGGAGCCCCGGGACGATCAGGTAGCGGCGCTCCACGTGCGGGTGCGGAGCGTACGGGCACAGGGCGCTGCTGCACGCGTTCCATCCGAAATGGTGCAGCTCGTCGCCGAGGTGCGGCAGGTCCGTCCAGCCGACGACGTCGCCGTAGGACGCCGAGCCGGGATCGACGTCGAGGACGGCGATCGCGTCCGGCTTCTCCGCCGCGCGGTCGAACGCGGCGACGTAGGCCAGCTTCTCCGGCGGCGCCGACACCGCGTCCCGCGGCGAGGCGTAGAAGGTGGGGTCGGGCTTCCAGAGTGCCATGGCGGGTCCCTTCAGAGGACGGTGACCGGGTGGCGGACGACGGCGCCGAACAGGTAGCCGAGCGTGTTGTAGGGCGCGGTGGACGGCTGGGACGCGCCGGTGTCGTCGGTCGCGCGGGCGAGCAGCTCGTGGCGTCCGCGGCCGTCGGGCCGCCACGGGAACTCCCAGCGGACCCAGCCGTGCGCGGCGGTGTGCCGGTCGTGGACGCGGGCGCGCCGCCACGTCCGGCCGCCGTCCGCGCTGACCTCGACCTTCGTCACCCGTCCCGTGCCGGACCAGGACCGTCCGTGCAGGACCTGGGTGTGGGCGGGGAGCGAGGCGTCCCACGGCAGCTCGAACGCCGACTTGACGTTCATGCGGGTGAGCGGCGCGCTGCCCTCGGGCGGGTAGCCGGGGCCGAAGAGCCGGTAGTAGCGGGTGTTCCACGGGGAGTGGAGCGGCTCGTCGGCGACCTGGATGTCGCCGAGCCACTTGATGTTGGCGACGCCCACCCAGGACGGGACGACGAGCCGGACGGGGAAGCCGTGGTCGGGCGGCAGCGGCGCGCCGTTCATCTCGTAGGCGAGCAGGACGTCCTTGAGCGCCTTGGCGACGGGCAGGGGGCGCCTGACCCGGCCGAGGTTCTCGCCTTCGTCCACGAAGTCAGCGTCCAGCCCGCGCGGGAGGATGTCCACAGCCTGCGGGGTGAGACCCGCGCGTTCCAGGACGGCCGACAGCGGCACGCCGCGCCAGCGGGCGACGCCGACCGCGCCGAGCCTCCACGGCGTGCCGGACACCTCCTGGCCCTGCTGGGAGGCGTAGAAGCCGCGCGCGTTGCCGGTGCATTCGATGAACGAGGTGATGGTCTCGGCGCGCATCCCGAGGAGGTCCTCGTAGGAGAACTCGACGGGACGCGATTCCGGCGGCGCGCCGTGCAGGCCGGTGCCCCAGAGCTTGAGCCGCCAGGTGCGGGCGTCGATGCGCGGCGTGGCGATGTGGTTGCGGACGAAGAACCGGTCCGCGGGCGTGAGGAGGCCCTGCCCGCGCATGGCCTCCCAGCGCATCTCCGCGTTGGTGCCGTGGGGGATGAACAGGTCGGGCGGCAGCGGCTTGACGATCCCGGTGGCGGGGGCGGTGCCGGCGAGCGCCGGGCGCGGGGAGGCGGCGGCCGCGCCGAGGGCGGCGCCGAATCCCGCGCCGGCGGACACCCGCAGCATGCCGCGCCGTGACAGCGCATGCCCGGACGGCGCGGCCTGGGCTGCGCGGACGCGCTGGTAGGTCGCCTCGTCGGTCAGGTCGCCGTCGTGTCCGGGCTGGGGACAGTGAGGGATGTCACCGGTTCGCATGTGCTCGATGCTGCTGATCGGCGACCCGAAAGTCAACTTTCCCTACGGATTTACCATGGAAATGGAGCCGGAATCCCGGGATGCGGACGTCTGGGAGTCGGCGCCTCGGCTGGGTAGCCTGGCGGGCATGGCGGACACGGCGGACACGGCGCCGGCGGGCGAGGTCGACTCGCCCGCGGGCCTCGCGAGCCTGCTGGACCGGCACGCCTACCTCTGCGACGAGGGCCTCGCCACCGCGTGCTTCCTCGCGCTGCGGATGGGCCGGCCGCTCTTCCTGGAGGGCGAGGCCGGGGTCGGCAAGACGGAACTGGCCAAGACCCTCGCGACGGCGCTCGGCGCGCCGCTGATCCGGTTGCAGTGCTACGAGGGGCTCGACGCCTCGCAGGCGCTCTACGACTGGGACTTCCCGCGCCAGCTGCTGCACCTGCGCGCCGCCGAGGCCGCCGGGATCGGCGACGTCGCGCGGCTGGAAGGCGAGCTGTACGACCGGCGGTTCCTGCTCGCCCGGCCGCTGCTGCGGGCGCTGGAGACCTCCCCGAGCGTGCTGCTCGTCGACGAGCTGGACCGCGCCGACGACGAGTTCGAGGCGTTCCTGCTCGAGGTGCTCAGCGACTTCACCATCACCGTCCCCGAGCTCGGCACGATCCGGGCCGAGCGCCCGCCGGTCGTCGTCGTCACCTCCAACCGGACCCGCGAGGTGCACGACGCGCTGAAGCGGCGCTGCCTGTACCACTGGCTGGAGCACCCGTCGTTCGACCGCGAGGTCGCGATCATCCGGCGGCGGCTGCCCGCCGCCGCCGCGCGGCTGGCCGGTCAGGTCGCGGGCGTGGCGCAGCGGCTGCGGACCCGCGACCTGCTCAAGCCGCCGGGCGTCGCGGAGACCCTGGACTGGACCGAGGCGCTGGTCGCGCTCGGCGTCCGCGAGCTGGACCCCGGTACCGCCGCGGTGACCCTCGGCGCCGTGCTGAAGTACCGCGAGGACCAGCAGCGCGTGCTCGCCGGCGGCCTCGACGCCCTGCTCAACGGCGGGTGAGCCGGTGCGGGACGTCACCGAGACGATGGTCGGGTTCGCCAGGACGCTGCGCGCCGCCGGCGGCACCGCCGACCCCGAGCGGGTCCAGGCGCTGCTCGCCGCGCTCGACCACCTCGACGTCCTCGACCCGTCCGAGGTGTACTGGGCGGGCCGGCTGACGCTGTGCGCCGACCCCGACGACCTCGCCCGCTACGACCGCTGCTTCGCCGCGTACTTCTCCGGTGCGACGGCCGGCCCGGTGCGCCGTCCGCCGCCCGTGGTCGTGCGCCGCGTGACGGTCGCCGAGCCGGACGGCGGCGCCGGCGGCGACGAGGAGGAGGACGGCGAGGTGAGCGCTGCGACCGCGAGCGCCGTCGAGGTGCTGCGCGACCGGGACGTCGCGCGGCTGACCGCCGCCGAGCGCGCCGAGGTCGCCCGGCTGATCGCGGTGCTGGACGCGGGCGCCGAGCGCCGCCGGTCGCGCCGGTTCACGCCGGCGCCGGCGGGCCGCCTCGACCCGGCCCGGACCGTCCGGGAGACGCTGCGGCGCGGCGGCGAGACGTCGCTGCTGCGGCACCGGGCGCACCGCACCCGGCCGCGCCGCGCCGTGCTGATCGTGGACGTCAGCGGGTCGATGGGCCCGTACGCCGACGCGCTGCTGCGGTTCGCGCACGCCGCGGCCCGCTCCGGCGGCCGGGACGTGGAGGTGTTCAGCGCGGGCACGCGGCTGACCCGGCTCACTCGCGAGCTGCGGCACCGGGACGCGGACGCGGCGATGGCGGCGGCGTCCGCCGCGATCCCGGACTGGAGCGGCGGCACCCGGCTCGGCGAGGAGCTGAAGGAGTTCCTCGACCGGTTCGGGCAGCGCGGCCTGGCGCGCGGCGCGGTCGTGGTGATCGCCTCGGACGGCTGGGAGCGCGGCGACGCGGCGCTGCTCGGCGAGCAGATGGCCCGGCTGCGGCGGCTCGCGCACCGGGTGATCTGGGCGAACCCGCACAAGGCGCGGCCCGGGTACGAGCCGCTCACCGCGGGGATGGCGGCGGCGCTTCCGCACGTCGACGACTTCACCTCCGGCCACAGCCTCGCCGCCCTGGAGGGGCTGGCGCGGCTGATCGCCGACACCGGAAGGGGACGGGCGCATGCGCGACGTGCTGGATGACATCGCCGGCTGGTACGCGGCGGGGGAGACGTTCGGGCTGGCGACGG
>NZ_WBMS02000080.1 GCF_008923205.2 Actinomadura physcomitrii
GGGGCTGGCCGTCGCCGGCGCGGCGCCGCGGGCCCGGGCCGCCGCGCCCGCGGGCGCGCCCGCCCGCAGGCCCGCCCGCGTGCCGGTGACGCGTTCGGAGGAGCGCGCCGTCATCATCGGGTCCGGCTTCGGCGGAGGCGTCGCGGCCCTGCGGTTCGCCCAGGCGGGCGTGCAGTGCCTCGTCCTGGAGCGCGGCGTCTGGTGGCCCACCGGTCCCAACGCCGAGACGTTCCCGCACCCCTCGTCCCCGGACAAGCGGATGTTCTGGCTGGGTTCGACTCCGACGATCTTCGGCATCTCGGCGGACCCGTTCGAGCACTACACCGGGCTCCTGGAGCAGGTGCCCGGCAACGGCATGGACATGATCGTCGCCGCGGGCGTCGGCGGCGGGTCGCTGGTCTACCAGGGCATGACGCTGAAGCCCGCCGAGAACGTGTTCAACGCCAACCTGCCCGAACAGCTCGACTACGCGCGGATGAACGCGGTGTACTACCCGCGCGTCGCGCGGATGCTGCAGATCGAGACCGCGCCGGACGAGCTGATCAACAGCACGACCTACAAGCCCGCGCGGGTCTTCGCCGAGCACGTCGAGAAGGCCGGCTACGACGTCACGAAGATCCCGATGCCGATCGACTGGACGTACGCGCTGCGCGAGCTGAAGGGCGAGATGAAGCCGTCCTACACCAACGGCGACTGCGCCCTCGGGGTGAACAACGGGGGCAAGCACTCGGTCGACGTCACCTACATCGCGTCCGCCCAGGCCACCGGGCGGGTGACCGTCGCGACGCAGCACAACGTCACCGACGTCGCGCTGGCCCCGGACGGCCGCTGGCAGGTCTCCGTCGACCGCATCTCCACCGACGGGACCGTGCTCGAGAAGAAGATCATCACGACGAAGGCGCTCGTCATGGCGGCCGGGACGGCGGGCACCACGAAGCTGCTGATGCGCGCGGCGGCGAAGGGCCACATCCCCGACATGCCCGACGGCCTCGGTGCCGGCTGGGGCTCCAACGGCGACCGCATCTACCTCTGGACGGACCTCGCCGACGACTTCGGCGCGCCGCAGGGCGGCCCGGTCGTCTACGGCAGCTTCGAGTGGGACGACCCCGACCTGGCCAACACGATCATCCAGGCGTCGCTGCCGCCGACCGGCGTCAACCTCCGGTCCACGATGATGGTCGGCTACGGGGTGAGCAAGGGCCGGGGCCGGTTCACCTACGACTCCGCGAAGGACGACGCCGTCCTGCAGTGGCCGAAGGGCGCCGACGACGCCCTCTACAAGCGCATCAACGAGCGCGCCAACAAGATCGCCGGCCAGGGCTCGGTGCTCACCGACACGACCGCCGTCTACCCGTCGACCTGGCATCCGCTGGGCGGCGCCTCGATGGGGACGGTCTGCGACCTCGTCGGCCGAGTCCAGGGCCACCGCGGCCTGTACGTGCTGGACGGCGCGCTGCTGCCGGGCACCGCCGCCGCGTGCAACCCGTCGATGACGATCGCGGCGGTCGCCGAGCGGGCGGCCGACCAGCTCGTCGCCGAGGACGTCGGCACGGTGTTCTGAGACCGGCCCGGAAAGGAGCGGGGCGGGCGGTCAGATCGCCTTGAGGGCGTCGATGACGCTGCGCAGGTGGCGTCGGGCGGCCCGCTCCGCGGCGTCGGGTGCGCGGGCGCAGATCTCGTCGATGATCGCCAGGTGCTCGGCGACGGACACGTTCGGGCGGCCGGGCACGAGGGCCAGCTGGAACTGGTGCCGGACGTTCTGCGCCCGCAGCCGCCGCAGCACCCCGGCGGCGGTGCGCTGGCCGCTGATCTCCACGATCCGCGAGTGCAGGGCCTTGTTCAGCTCGGAGTACTCCAGGACATGCCCCTGCGCGACCGCGGCGCGCATCGCGTCGCCGAGCGCGCGCAGCTCGGCGACCTCGGTGTCGGTGACGCGCTCGGCGGCCTTGGCGGCGCACAGCCCCTCGACCACCATCCGCAGCTCGGAGATCTCGATCGCCTCGTCCACGGTCACGGCGCGCACGCGGGCGCCGCGGTTCTGCACCCGCTCGACGAGGCCCTCGGTGGTGAGCTCGAACAGCGCGGCGCGCACGCTGCTCCGCCCCACCCCGAACATGTCCGACAGGTCCGACTCGACGAGGCGCTGGTTGGGCGCGAAGTCGCCCCGGACGATCGCCTCGCGGATCGCTTCGGCGACGTCCGGGCGGCCCGCCCCGGGGACGTCCGTGGTCTGCTCGTGCGCTGGCATGCTTCCTCACTCGCGGGCCTTGACCGGGCACGCGACCATCGCGGCGCCGCGTGGATCGCCGAGGGACCCGCCGATCGATTCTAGGGCGCCGGCGCCCCTCCCCCCGCTGGTCACCCCGGCGCTCACTCCGCCGGCCGGTGGCCGTCCTTCGCCTGCTGGACGAGCTTGTAGATGCGGGTCCGCAGCTCGGCGAAGCGGGGCTCGGCGCGGGTGGTGAGCTGGTCGCGCTCGTCCGGCAGGTCGATCCGGACCTCCTCCAGCACGACCGTCGGCGAGTTCGACAGGACGATCACGCGCTGCCCTAGGTACACCGACTCGTCGATGTCGTGCGTGACGAACAGGACGGTGACCCCGAGCCGCTGCCACAGCGAGCGGACGAGGTCCTCCAGGTCGGCCCGGGTCTGCGCGTCCACCGCGGCGAACGGCTCGTCCATCAGCAGGATGTGCGGCTCGTAGGCGACCGCGCGGGCGATCGCGACCCGCTGCTGCATGCCGCCGGACAGCTGCCACGGGTGCGAGTCGTGGACCTTCGCCAGGCCGACGGCCTCCAGCGCCTCGTCCACGAGCCGCCGCCGCTCGGCCTTCGGGACCCGCTTCTCCTTCAGCGGCCGCTCGACGTTCTGCCGGACTGTCATCCAGGGGAACAGGCTGCGGCCGTACTCCTGGAAGACCACGGCCATGCCCCGGGGCGGGCCCGTCACCTTCTCCCCTTCGAGCACCACCTCCCCGGACGTGCAGTCCAGCAGCCCGGCGACGCAGCGCAGCAGCGTCGTCTTGCCCGCGCCGGACGGCCCGACGATGCAGACCAGCTCGCCCGGTCCGACGGCGAAGGTCAGGTCGCGGACCGCTTCGACGGAGCGGCCCCGGCCCTGGTAGACCTTCTTCAGGCCGCGGACGTCCAGCAGCGCGGTGGACGTCCCCGCGGTTCCGGCACCGGTCGGTGCAGTGGTCATCTCAGCCCTCCCGCTGTGCCCGGCGCAGGCCGGTGTACCAGCGCAGCACCCGCGTCTCCACGACGTGGAAGGCGGCCGACAGGGCGATGCCGATCAGGCCGAGCAGGATGATCCCGCTCCACATCTGCGGGATCGAGAAGCCGCGCTGGAACTGGATGATGGTGAAGCCGACCCCGTTGCTCGCGGCGAACATCTCGCTGATCACCATCAGGATGATCCCGATGGACAGCGCCTGCCGCGCCCCGGCGGTGATCTGCGGGCTCGCCCCGCGCAGCACCAGGTGGACGAGCCGCGAGTGCGGGCGCATCCGGTAGCAGCGCGCGGTGTCGCGCAGCACCTCGTCGAGCGCGCGCACGCCCTCGACCGTGTTCAGCAGGACGGGCCACACGCAGCCGGAGACGATGACGAGGATCTTCATCCCGTTCCCGATGCCGGCGAACAGCATCAGGATCGGCACGAGCACGGGCGACGGGATCGCCCGGAAGAACTCCAGGACGGGCTCCAGCAGGGCGCGCAGCACCCGGACGGAGCCGATCGCGACGCCGAGCCCGACGCCGAGCGCCAGCGCGAGCAGGTAGCCCGCGGCCAGCCGGCCGAGGCTCGGCAGGACGTCGCCGGTGATCCGCCCGTGGAACCAGGTGTCGTCGAAGGTGCCGAGGATCGTGCTGAGCGGCGGCCAGAAGAAGTCGGTGCTGCCCGCCGTCGCGACCCACCAGGCCGCGACGAGCACGACCGGCATCGCGAGCAGCAGCAGCGCACGCCGCAGCAGGCCCAGGGCGGTCACGAGAACACCTCCCGCCGGACGGACGGATGCCAGCGCAGCACGCGCCGCTCGACCGCCCGCACGATCACGTTGACGACGACCCCGATCAGCCCGACGACGATCACCAGGGCGTACATCGACGCGACGGCGCCGGAGCTCTGCGCCACCGCGATCTGCTTGCCGAGGCCCGGCGACCCGATGACCAGCTCGCCGGTGATCTCCAGGATCAGCGCGACCGCCGCGGCCAGCCGGAACCCGGTCATCACGTACGGCAGCGCCGTCGGCCACAGGACCGTCCGCACCTGCGTCAGCGTGCGGAAGCGGTAGGAGCGGGCCGTCTCGCGGGCGACCGGATCGACGTCCCGCACGCCGTACAGGACCTGCACCAGCACCTGCCAGAAGGAGGCGTAGACGACCAGCAGCAGCGTGGCGCGCATCGTCGTCCCGTACAGCAGGACGGCCAGCGGGATCAGCGCCACCGACGGGATCGGGCGCAGGAACTCGATCGTCGACGCCGTCGCCGCCCGCACCGGCGGCAGGCCGCCGATCACGACGCCCAGCACCACGCCGGCGGCGGTCGCGACGGCGAGTCCGATCGCCCAGCCGCGCAGCGTCTCCAGCAGGGCCCGCCAGAACGCGCCCGTCCCGGCCTCGTCCGCCAGGGCGGACACCATGTCGCTGAACGGCGGCAGGAACCGCTCCTTCACCAGGCCCGCGCGGGGCACGGCCTCGACCAGCGCCACCAGCCCGGCGAGGCCGGCCAGGCCGAGCAGCCAGCCGGGCGCGGCGCGGCGACGGCGGCCGCCCCGGCCGTCCCCCGCGGCGTCCGCCGTCACCGCGGCCGTCAAGGCAGCAGCTCCTTGACGTCGGGGGCCTTCTTGATCAGGCCGTCCTGGACGGCGAGGTTCTCCAGCGTCTGCAGGCCCGCGCTGTTGACCTGCGTGGGGAACTTCGGCAGCGTCAGCGCGCTCGCGACCGACGGGTCGATCTTGGTGTAGGTGCCGAGGACCTTGCGGACCTCGTCGGGGTGCTGGTCGGCGTACTGCAATGACTTGCGCATCGCCGCCGCGAACCGCTTGACGAGGTCGGGCTTGGACGCGGCGGTCTTCTGCGAGGTGAAGTACGCGGCGATGGTCAGGTTCGGGGCGGTGTCGACGTAGTTGGAGGCGACGAGCCGCCCGCCGTTCTTCAGCCCGGTGGTGAGGAACGGCTCGACGACCTGGACGGCGTCGACGTTGCCCTTGTCGAGGGCGGCGAGCATGTCGGGGAAGGCCAGCTCGGTGAACTTGACGTTCGTGGCGTCGCCGCCCGCCTTGCGGATCGAGGCGCGGACGGTCGTGTCGTTGATGTTGTTCAGGGTGTTGACCGCGACGCGCTTGCCGACCAGGTCCTTGGCGGTCTTGATGGGGCTGCCGGCCTTGACGACGACGCCGCCGAAGTCCTTCTTGTCGGCGCCGGTCGAGGCGTTGCCGGGCGCGACGACCTTGAGCGGCAGGCCCTTGGAGCGGGCGAGGACCAGCGAGGTGTAGTTGCTGAACCCGAAGTCGACCTGGCCGCTGACGACGGCCGGCACGATCGCCGCGCCGCCCTGGGCCGTCTCGAACTGCAGCTTCAGCTTCTGCTCGGCGAAGAAGCCCTGCTGATTGCCGAGGTAGACGGGCGCCACGTCGACGATCGGGATGACGCTCACCTTGACGGTGGCGGGGCCCTTGTCGGAGGCGTCGGAGGAACCGCCGCCCCCGCCGCACGCTGCGAGGAGGAGTGCGGAGGCGGCGGCCAGAGCCGCCCGGATTCGTGTCACGGTGCTTCTCCTGGGCGTCGGTGGGGTGGGGGTCCCTCTGGCGTGACGGCGATGCTAAGGATCCGCGGACAAGATTGTCAACGATTTAGGTTTCAAAGTCGCCACCGATTCGACCACTCGCACGGCCCCAAACGCGAGCGTGCGGCGGGTCGGCTACCCGGAGGATGCGCCTCCTGCACCAGGATGTCCAGATCCTGTGCGCCAGATTGCTTGTTGGATTGTCACCATTTTTGTAGCATCCGCATGCGGTTCACCCGGCCACGGCCACCGGCCCCGCGCCGGCGGGCCCGCCCAGCCGAGGAGGCGGTTCTCCATGCACGGGTTCTTCACTCGGGGCACGGTGTTCGGAGCGGGCGTCCTGAGACGCGCGCGCGGCCGGTTCCGGACGGTCGCCTGTTCTCTCGCCGCGGCCCTGCTCGCCGCGGCCCTGGTGTCGGCGGCGGGGACCGGTGACGCGGCGGCGCAGCCCCGCGCGCCGCGGATCACGGCGGACGGGCTCGCGGACCTCGCCTCGGTGAAACCGGTGATGGACTGCGCCGACCTGGCGGGCCTGCGCCTGGACGGGGTGACCGACGCGCCGGTCACCATCACGTCCGCGACCGTCTCGACCGCCGGCGCGCCAGCCCCCTACTGCGACGTCCGGGGCACCATCGCGCCGGCCGACACCATCGTCATGCGCCTGCCCGTCAACGGCTGGACGCAGCGGTACCTGCAGACCGGCTGCGGCGGCGAGTGCGGCAGCTCCACCATCAACTACACGCAGGCGTCCACCTGCGCGCCCGTGCAGGACGGAACCATCGCCGGCGCGACGACCGACATGGGCCACCAGGGCTCGCCGGACGGGTCGTGGGCGGCGAACGACCCGCAGGCGCAGATCGACTTCGCCTACCGGGGCGTCCACGTGACGTCGCAGGCCGCCAAAGCGCTCATCAAGCGGTTCTACGGCCGCTCGCCCGCCTACTCCTACTTCGACGGCTGCTCCGACGGGGGCCGCGAGGCGCTCATGGAGGCCCAGCGGTACCCGGGCGACTTCGACGGCATCGCCGCGGGCGCGCCCGCGAACGACATGGTCGTGCAGAACACCTTCCACCACGCCTGGAACGTGCTGACCAACCTCGACGCCGACGGCCGCTACATCCTGCTCGCCGGGAGGCTGCCCCTGATCCACCAGGCGGTGCTGAAGGCCTGCGACGGGCTCGACGGGCTGAAGGACGGCCTGCTCGGCGACCCGCGGCGCTGCGGCTTCGACCCGGCGACGATCGTGTGCGCGTCCGGCCAGGCCCCGTCGACATGCCTGACCAGGGCGGAGGCCGGCGTGGTCCGGCGGCTGCACGACGGCGCGGTCGACGAGCACGGCCGGCGGCTGGAGCCCGCGATCTCCCACGAGTGGGGGTCCGAGCTCGAATGGACGCTGTTCGTCCCGTCCGCGCAGGGGCAGACCGTCGGCAGCCAGAACTTCGTGGAGTCCTTCGCCCGCTACCTCGGCTACACCAACCAGGTGAGGCCCGGCTGGAAGCTGTCGGACCTGAAGTTCACCGCCGAGTCGTTCTGGGAGACGGTGCGGTCGTCCGGCTACCTGTCCGCGATGGACCCCGACCTCGGCCGGTTCGAGCGCGGCGGCGGCAAGCTGCTGCTCTGGCACGGCTGGAGCGACCAGCACATCTCGCCGCAGGGCACGCTCGCCTACTACGACGCCATGCGCAAGACCATGGGCCGCAAGGCCGTCGACGCCTTCGCCAGGCTCTACCTGTTCCCGGGCGTCGCGCACTGCGGCGGCGGCGAGGGCCCCGACACCTTCGACGTCCTCACCCCGGTGATGGCGTGGACGGAGAGCGGCCGGCGCCCCGGCGCGATCGTCGCCTCGAAGGTCGCGGGCGGCGCGGTCGCGCGGACCCGGCCCGTCTACCCGTACCCGCAGGTCGCCCGCTACGACGGGACGGGCGGCATCGACGACGCGTCGAACTTCGTCGCGAGCACGCCGCGCCATGAGCCGCGCGCGGACTACCGCTGGCTCGGCGACCGCCTCTACTCCGGCGATTACCGGACCTGGTGCAAGGCGGACGGCACGCGGCTGGTCTGCCGGCCGGCGCAGACCTGGCTGACCCGCAAGGCCGGCGCCATTCCGGCATGAGCCGAGCCGAATACGGCGAGTTCCCCTTCCCGGGGCCGCCCGCGTTCAAGCGGTCATCCGAAACCGGGACCCGCGGTTCGCCCTATATAGGACGCACCGGAGCCGAGGAACCGTCCGGCCACCGCTCCTAATTCCAGCCCGCCCGCACTCCTGTTCTGCATGAACAATTCTCCGTCCAATGCGGCCGGCGGCGCGGGCGGGCCTGCGCGCGACCTTGGCCGCGGCGTGCCACAACTGCACGCCCGTGCGGCCGAAGATCGGGCTGCTACTTTGTCCCTGAAGGGGCGAACCGCGAATTGGGGAGTATGCCGTGACCGAGGAGCCGGGCAGCATCATCGACACGTCCGTACCGCATTCCGCGCGTATCTGGAACTACTGGCTCGGAGGCAAGGACAACTATCCCGTCGACCGCGCGGCCGGCGACCAGTATCTGCAGGTGTATCCGGGAATCGTGGACATCGCGCGGGCGGGCCGCAACTTCCTCGCCCGCGCCGTCCGCCATCTCGCGGGCGAGGAGGGGATCCGGCAGTTCCTCGACGTCGGCACGGGGCTGCCGACCGTCGACAACACCCACGAGGTGGCGCAGCGGGTCGCTCCGGAGTCGCACATCGTGTACGTCGACAACGACCCGCTGGTCCTGTCGCACGCGCACGCGCTGCTCACCAGCCGTCCCGAGGGCGAGACGAGCTACATCCAGGCCGACATGCTCCAGCCGGAGGAGGTGCTGCGCGCGGCGCGCGACAAGCTCGACTTCGACCGGCCCGTCGCGGTGATGCTCATGGGCGTGCTCGGCCACGTCGACTCCTACGACGACGTCCTGACCATCATCCGCACCCTCACCGGCGGCCTCTGCTCCGGCAGCTACCTCGCCCTGTACGACGACACCGACACCGACGAGGCGCACAACGAGGCGCAGCAGCAGTACGACGACACCGGCGCCGTCCCCTACCGGCTCCGCCCGCCGGAGCAGATCATCGGCTACTTCGACGGCCTGGAGCTGGTCGAGCCCGGCGTGGTGGCGTGCGAGGACTGGCGGCCCGAGCCCAACCCGTTCAACGACGCGCCGAAGACGTCCACGCTCTGCGGCGTCGCCCGCAAGCCGTAGCCGCTCGGCGAACCCGCTCAGCGGCCGTCGAGGAGGGGCTGCCGCGGGTCCCAGGCCGTGCCGTCGCGGTCGTCGCGGCGGCGCCGCGCGATGCCCGACAGCACCTCCAGGACGACCCGGTTCGCCAGCGCCGAGGTGATGTCGGCGTGGTCGTAGGGCGGCGACACCTCGACCACGTCGACGCCGGCGAGCGGCAGCTCGTAGGCGACCCGGCGCACCGCGTCGAGCAGCTGCCGGGCGGTGAGGCCGCCGGGTTCGGGGGTGCCGGTGCCGGGGGCGTGGCCGGGGTCGCACACGTCGATGTCGACGGACAGGAACACCCCGTCGCACTCGTCGGTGGCGATCGCGAACGCCTCGGTCAGGCACTCCTCCAGCCCGCGCGCGACGATCTCGGTCATCTCGTAGGAGCGCATGCCCTGCTCCGCCATCCAGGCGAGCGTCTCCGGGCCCGGCCAGTAGCCGCGCAGGCCGAGCTGCAGGAACCGGTCGCCGCGGACGGCCCCGGACTCCAGCAGCCGGCGCATCGGGGTGCCGTGCCCGACCAGCGAGCCGAACTCGATGTCGCCGGTGTCGGCGTGCGCGTCGAAGTGGACCATCGAGACGCGGCCCTGGCCGAGGTGCTGCGCCACCCCGGCCGCGTCGGGCCAGGCGATGGTGTGGTCGCCGCCGAGGACCAGCGGGATCGCGCCGTTGCTCGCGATGGCGTGCACCGCCTCCTGAAGGTCCCGGACGGAGCGCTCGGCATCGCCGGAGAACATCTCGACGTCCCCGGCGTCGTACACGGTCAGGTCGCCCTGGAGCCCGTCCACGCGCAGCGCCAGCGACGGCCGCGACCCGTCCTGCGGCAGGTAGCAGGTCTGCCGGATGTACTGCGGGCCGAACCGGGTGCCGGGCCGGTGGGTCGTCCCGCCGTCGAACGGGGCGCCGAGGACGACCACGTCGGCGTCGGCGTAGGTCGCGGGGTCCGGCCAGGCGCAGCGCGGCACTCCGAGGAAGGTGATGTCGGGGCCGTACTGCGGTCCGTACCGCTGCGACGTGGTCATCGGCGTCCTCCGGTTTCCGTGGGTGCGACCGCCATGATCGGCATGCCCGCCGGGGACCCGGGGGAAGCGTCGATCAGGCCCCCGTCTCCGGGGTGACGCCGTCGGGCAGGACGTTCGGGCGGGCCTTGTCCACCAGCGCGGGGATCACGTCGTCCAGCTCGTGCGGGGCCCAGCGCGCGCCCTTGTCGACGACCGGCCCGGCGCGCCAGCCCTCCGCGACGCTGATCCGGCCGCCGCGCACGTTGAACACCCGGCCGGTGATCCCGCGCGCCCCCGGGCTCGCCAGCCACACCACCAGCGGCGCGATGTTGGACGGGTCCCCCGGGTCGAAGCCCTCGGCCGGGCGCTCGCGGCCCTTGACCAGGTTCTCGGTCATCCGGGTCAGCGCGGCGGGCGCCACCGCGTTCACCGTCACGCCGTAGCGGCGCAGCTCGCGGGCCGCGATCACGGTCAGCGCGGCGATCCCCGCCTTGGCCGCGCCGTAGTTGCCCTGCCCGGGGTTGCCGTAGATGCCCGACGACGAGCTGGTGTTGATGACGCGGGCGTCGACCTCGTGCCCGGCCTTGTGCCGCTCCCGCCAGTACGCGGCGGCGTGCCGCAGCGGCCCGAACGTCCCGCGCAGGTGGACGGCGATCACCGCGTCCCACTCCTGCGCGGACATGTTGACCAGCATCCGGTCGCGCAGGATGCCGGCGTTGTTCACCAGGACGTGCAGGTCGCCGAACCGCTCGACGGTCGCGGCCACGAGCCGGCGGGCGCCCTCGAAGTCGGACACGTCCGTGCCGTCGGCGACGGCCTCGCCGCCCATGGCGCGGATCTCGTCCACCACCTCGCCCGCCGGGCCGGTGGACGAGCCCGTCCCGTCGACCTGCGCGCCGAGGTCGTTGACGACCACCCGGGCGCCGTGCCGGGCGAACTCGAGCGCGTGCTCGCGGCCGATGCCCCGGGCCGCCCCGGTCACGATGACCACCCGTCCGTCGGCGATCGCGGTCATGGTCGCTCCCTCCGTCCCGGGCGGGCCGGTGCCCGGCGCCGCCGCATGCTAGAAGCTATTTCTAGAATTAGCTTTCAAAAACGATGCGACGCGAACCTCCCGATGTCAATGGGCGGGCGCCACGTGCCGCCGCCCGGACCCGGATGAACGGGACACCGGCACCACGAGGGCCGATGAGATAGCTTTCCAACGGTGGAAAACGCTGGAGTGTCCATCGGCGGGGCACGGAGGCCCGGCCGGGACGACGGCACGCACGCCGCCGGCGCCGAGGGCGCCGGGGACGCGGCGTCCTTCCGCGGGCGCCTGCTGGCGGGCCTCGCCGACTCGATCCGCGAGCGCGGCTACCGCGACACCACCGTCTCCGACATCGTCCGGCACGCCCGCACGTCCCGGCGCACCTTCTACGCCGAGTTCCCGACCAAGGACGCCTGCTTCGTCGAGCTGCTCCAGGTGACGAACGGGATGCTGCGCCGGCGCGTCGCCGAGGCGATCGACCCCGCCGCGCCGTGGGAGACCCAGATCCGCCAGGGCGTCGAGGCCTACGTCGACATGGTCGCCTCCGAACCGGAGATCACGCTCAGCTGGATCCGCGAGCTGCAGTCGCTCGGCGCCGGCACCGCCCGGCGGATGCAGCGCGAGGCGGTCGACACGCTGTTCCGGCTGCTGCAGGACGTCACCGGGAACGCGGAGATGGTCCGGGCCGGGTCCCGCCCGGTCACCCGCCCGTTCGCGCTGATGCTGATCGGCGGGCTCCGCGAGCTCACCGCCACCCTGGTGGAGGACGGTGCGGACGTCCGCGACATCACCGAGGTCGCCGTCGAGGCGACGATCGCGCTGTTCCGGCCGGTGCCGGAAAACCGCGGCGGAGCACCGTCCGCGCACCGCCCGCGCGGTTTTCCCGATCCCCGGAACTGATCTTTTCGGCCGCCGCTCGCGGCGCCGACGAATTTGCCTTCTCCGGCACGGTAGGCGCGCGTACGGCGCCGTGGTACCGTCCCGTACCACACCATCTCCGTGCCCGTCGGCACGCGAGGCCGCCATGCCGAGAGCATCGTCCAGAAGAGCGCGCGATGACCGACATTGACGAGGACGACTTCGCCGATCACGCCGTCCACCTGGAATACACATGGCGGACCTGGCGGTACATGCTCACCAGCGCCGCCGCGCCGGCCCTGCTGTGCGTCAGCGCGAACGGCATCCTGCGGCTCGGCAGCTTCGTCGACTGCGCCGCCGCCGAACGGGTGTTCTGGGACGTGGTCACGCTGGCCATCCAGGACGCCGGCGACCACCTGGCGGACATGCGCGTCAACAGCACCCGGGCCGCCGTCGTGCTGGAGGGCCCGCCGGACGGCCGCGCGCACCTCGCCGTCCGCTCGGCCTCCGGATTCAACCTCGCGCACTGCTACGACACGTCCTATGACGCGCTCGACGCCTGGGCGCAGATGGCGAGCGAACTGGCGCTCGGGCCCTGCGGGTGATCGGTTCGGGCCGCGTTTCCGGAAAGGGCGCGAGAACGCCGGCGGCCGGCGAATTCACCGCACCGGAAAAACGCTCTGCGGAACGCGCCGTTCAGCGCCCCGAATCGCCGCTTCCCGGCGGCGGACTTCCCGGCGGTCCGCTTCCCTGCGGGCCGCGACCTGCGGACACCAGTCCCGTCTCGTAGGCGACACCACGGCCTGGCCCCGGTCGCGCAGGTCGAGCTTCGCCAGGATGCGCGCCACGTGCGTCTTGACCGTAGCGGCGCTGAGCGTGAGCCGCTCGGCCAGCTCGGCGTTCGACAGCCCGGTCGCGAGCAGGCCGAGCACCTCCAGCTCGCGCGGCGTCAGCTGGGACAGGTCGCGGTGCACCGCCGGCCGCGCTTCCCACCGGGCCCCGTCGTCGCGAGGCGCGAAGCGCTCGATGAGGCGGCGGGTGATGGCGGGCGCGAGCAGCGCGTCCCCGGCCTGCACGAGCCGGACCGACGCGGTGAGCCGCTCGGGCGTCACGTCCTTGAGCAGGAACCCGCTGGCACCCGCGGTGAGCGCCGCGTAGACGTAGTGGTCCAGGTCGTAGGTGGTGAGGATGAGCACCCGCAGGCCCGCGCCGCCGGCCGCGCTCACGCCCGGCTCCCGGGCACGGTGCCGTCCAGGGGGCCGTCCAGCGGGATCGTGGCCGCGACGCGGAAGCCGCCCGCGAGGGTGCGGCCCGACTCCAGCGTGCCGCCGTAGACCGCGAGCCGCTCGCGCAGGTTGATCAGGCCGCGGCCGCTGCCCGCCGCCGCTCCCCCGCCGCCGGGCGCGCCGCCGGTGTCGCGGCGGGCGCGCTGCTGGTCGTGGCGGTCTCCGCGCTCGTCCCGGCGCTGCGGGCGGGACGGCTGCGGACCGCCGGGGCGATCGCGGTCGGCCGGGCGCCGAGCACGGGCCGCGGCCGGTGGGCGCAGCGGGTCGCGGGGCGGCTGCCGCTGCCGCGCCCGGTGACGCTCGGGCTGGCGACCCCGTTCGCGCGCCCCGTCCGGTCGGCGTCGATGCTCGCGGCGGTCGTGTTCGGGACCGCCGCCGCGACGTTCGCGATCGGCCTCGCGGCGTCGCTGAACACCATCGGCACCGCCCGCGACCCGGCCGCGAAGGCCGCCGTCAGCGTGATGGCCGGAGGACCCGCTCCGCAGGGACCAGGACAAGGGCCCGCGCAGAAGCCCCCGCAGGGCCCCGGGCAGGGCCCCGGGCAGGGGCCGACGCAGGGCCCGATGCAGGGGCCGCCCACCCTGGACGGCGCGAAGGTCGGAGCCGCCATCGCCGCCCAGTCCGGCACGGCGTCGTACTACGGGATCCGCTCCGCGCAGGTGACCGTGACGGGCGTCGTGGGAGCGGTCGACATGCGGCTCTACCAGGACGATCTGCGGGCCGCCGCCTACGACGTCATCGCGGGGCACCGGATCACCGGCCCCGGCCAGGCCGTGGTGCCGACGCACTTCCTCGACGTGACCGGCCACCGCATCGGCGACACGATCACCGTGCTGGACCAGGGCACCGCGGTGCGCCTGCGGATCGTCGGCGAGGCGTTCGACCTGGAGAACGACGGGATGCGCGTGCACGCCGCCGCCTCCTCGTTCGCCGGGGTCAAGGACCAGGAGGCGCCCGAGGAGTACCTCGTCCGGCTGAAGCCGGGAGTCTCGACGGCGTCCTACCTCAGCGGGCTGAACCGCGCCCTCGAGCCGCTCGGGGCGAACGCGGTGGCGGCGGCCGACGACGTCAGCAGCACGATCGTCGTCCTGGACACGCTGGCGGCGCTCCTCACGCTGCTGCTGGTCACCGTGGCGGGGCTCGGCGTGCTCAACGCGGTCGTCCTGGACACCCGGGAGCGCGTGCACGACCTCGGCGTCTGCAAGGCGATCGGGATGGCGCCGCGGCAGACCGTCGTGATGGTGCTCGCCTCCGTCGCGGGCCTGGGCGCGGCCGGCGGGCGTCGCCCTGCACCACCTGGTGATGCCGCTCGCACCGCCACCACCCTACGCACCGAGTGACCCGTTGAGTTGTGGGGGGGGGGGGGGGGGGGGAGACGGCGGAAAAACAACAGCAAACCACAACACCAAAGTTACGGGTG
>NZ_WBMS02000081.1 GCF_008923205.2 Actinomadura physcomitrii
CTGAACACAGGGATCAGCGGCTCGGCAAGCTCCCACAACTCATCCGGCACCAGCCGCAACGCAAGATCCGACGACACGATCCCGCATTATCCCGCAGGACACCCGCAACCCACGTGAGACACGCTCTTAGGTGTGGAACGCAGCCGGACGGCCGGATCAGCTGGTGGAGAGGAACTCTGGCCATTGGGTCAGCAGCCATGCGGACGTCGGGCCCGCACGCCGCCAGGTGACGACCGCAACCGCGATGACCGTCTTTCCGTCATGCAGTTCCCAGTTCTGCGTCGCCGATGTGCCTGACTGATCCCCGACAGGGTCCAAGGGATCGATGGTGAGGCCGGCGTTGGCCCAGCCGGAGTAGATGGCGGCATGCAGGCGCTGGTTGTTGTAGTTGTACTGGCTCCGCTCCGTCACCCGGCCGATACGGTTCAGATCGCCTGAGCTGATCGCGGTGAGAACGGCGGTACATCTTCCCGATGGCGGTACCGAATAGGGCTCCGCCGATGCGAGGCCGCTCGGGAGTGTCGACGGTTGCCGCGTGACCAGGGTCGTCTGAGATGGAATGGGTTCGCTCCGGGGCGGTGGCTCCCTTCTGCGGCCAGCGACTTGTGCGACCACGGCGATGAGCAGGATGAGGACCAGTGCCGCGCCCGCGATAGAGGCGTAGAGCATCGGGTGGCGCATCCTCGCCGGCTTCGGGGCTTGTTCCCTCCTCTCGCTGGGAAACAAGGCCTGGAGTGTGGTGTTGTCGTCTGCGGCCAGCTGACTGGGAGCGGCCGGGGGAAAGGAAACCGTGCCGACGTCCCCCGGCTTTTGACCGGTCGTTTCGGTCGGCGCTGTCTCCGCGAATTCGGACGGAGCGGCCGGCCGCCAGGCTGCGCCGTCCTCCGGGCCTCGCCGGATGAAGGACTGAGTCATCGGGTCGACGCGCCATGTGCAGCCGGACGCGTCGACGACCTCGTGCTTTCGCAGTTCGAGCAGGGCGTCGTCGAGATCGACGATTTCCTTCTCGACCTTTCCCGTCAGGTCCAGAAAAACCGCCCACAGGCCGGCCAGCGGACCGTCGGCAACCGCATCACGTCCGCTTGTCACATTACTCGCCTCCGCGAGTAACCGTCCTGTGGGGGCACCAGCCTGCAACGTGGCCCGGGGCGGGGAGGCCGCACCGCTCGACTTGCTGACCGCTCCCGTCCGCGGACGGTACGTGATGACCGCACGCTGATCGACGGCAGGACAGGGAATGTGATGCTCGACCACTTGATAGCGGCACGCAAATCGGGGGCCGGTGTTCGGCGCCTCGCGTGGCTCGTCTTTTGGGGGGAGCGCGCGGTGGGCTATGCAGAGGCCCGCGGCAAAGGCATTCCGGATCGCGAGGTGGTCGAGGCCGTCAGCGACGGCGTTTTCCTGTCCGACTACAGCAAGGCTCGCGAGGTCGCCGCGCACTGCGAGATTCTTCAGGCCCATACCGCGACTGGTGACGTTTTCGGCTACGCCTGCCACCGGGCCTGGGGCGAGCCTCACGAGGCGGCGCTCGAAGAGGTCCGCGCCCGGGCTTCCGGCCGAATGCAGGCCCCCCTGCGGTGTGAACCTCGGACGAGGGTGGCGTTCCGTCCGACGATGTCGCGGAGGGTGCGGGAGGTCGAGGTGCCGCGGTGAGTCAGCGCGGGCGCACCAGGGGCAGGAAGACCTGGTCGACTATCTCGGTGATGACCTGGTCGGAGACCGGGCCGGGGCCGAACATGAAGTACTCGCTGCGGAGCAGGGCGATGGGAAGCGTGGCTATGCGGGGAATGAGTGAATCTTGGCGCGCCTCTCCCCGGGCCACCGCGCGCGCCAGGATGGTCAACATCGTGCCGGGAGCGCCCTGGCCGAACTCATCGCGCAGGTCGGCCATCACCTCGGGTTCGTGGCGAGCGTCGATCACCAGCCCGCGGATGATCTGGGTCTGCACGGGGGAGTCCATCCGGTCGGCCGCCGCGTGGAGCAGTTCGAGCACGTCCGAGCGGAGGTCGCCGGTGTCGGGCGGGTCCTCCGGGCGGGCCACCATCTGCTTATAGGCGGCGAAGGCCAGCGCGGTGCGGCTGGGCCAGCGCCGGTAGATCGCCGTCTTGCTCGTGCCAGCGCGGGCGGCGACCCGGTCCATGGTGAAGCCGTCGTAGCCGTTCTCGGAGAGTTCCTCGACCGCAGCCAGGAGGACGGCGCTCTGGACCTCCGCCGCGTTTCGCCGCTGCCTCCGCGTCGCCTTGGCTCCGCCGCCGTCGGCCACGGTCGGGGGCGGGTCGGTGTCATCCAAGGTCATCGGTGTCTCCAAATAGTCATCAGTACCTTGCTGACGGCAGATCCGCCATTACGCTTGTCAAAATAGGGGACTATGAGTACCTTGAGAGGGTACTCATGGTACCTAAGTGTACCGGTTCGAACAGAGACAGGAGAAGAACATGGCCATTCGCCTGGCCCTCGTCGGCGTCGCCCTCGTCGCCGTGGGCGCACTCGACCTCGGCGGATTCCGGGAGATCACGGTCGCGGTCGGAGGCCTGGCACTGGTCGCGTCCGGCATCAGCTGGCTCGTCGCCAGGCGAGGCGGAACCTCGTGAACCGCGCACTCGTCCGGACCCTCTTGCCCAGCCTGGCGCTCAACGGCGTCGTCCCGCTGCTGGCCTACTTGCTCCTGCGCCCGCACCTGTCCGGCGACGCCGCAGCCCTGGCGATTGCGATGGCCATCCCCGTCGCCTGCACCCTGGCGGTGTTCGCCTGGCGGCGGCGAGTGGACGCCATCGGCGTCATCGCGGCCGTCACCTTCGGCATTGCACTGATCGCGGTGCTGGTGTCAGGCGGCAACACGTTCGTCCTGAAGATGCAGGAAGCCGTCCTGACCGGGCCGGTCGGGCTGCTGTTCCTCGGCTCGGCTGCGGTGCGCAGACCACTGCTTCTCGTCGCCGCGCAACTGCTCGCCCGGCGTAAGCCGCAACCGCCGCAACCACAGGCGGACGCGCAACGACGGCAGGCCTCCATCGTGCTGACGACGATCATGGGCGCGACGTTCCTCGTCCACGCCCTCGTCCTCACCCTGCTCGCGGTGATGCTGTCCACCGCCCAGGTGCTGGCGGTGTCCAGGCTGGTCGGCCTGGCCATCATCGGCATCGGCTTGGCCGTCGTGCTGGGATACCGCGGCAAGATGCAGAAGGCCATGCGATGATCTCGCCACCGCCGCCGGCCACCTCGCTGTCGGGCCCGCGGATCGGGATCTGCCGGGGGATCAGCTACGGCCTGCTCGACGACCCCGAGTGCTTCATGCCCGCCGTGCGCTCGCTGGGCATCGACCTGGTGCGCATCAATCTGTTCTGGTCGCAGATCGAACCGGAGCCCGGTCGTTTCACCTGGGACGTCGTCGACGCGTTCCTCGACCAGCTCGAGGACGGCGACGAAGCATGGGTCACCGTCTGCTCCAGCTCCCCATGGGCGACACAGCAGGCGACACGTTTCCTACCGTCCTCACCCGCCACCGACATCGACGACTATCGCCGTTTCGTCACCGAACTGGTCCGGCGCTGCGGCGGCGCGATCCGCTACTGGCAGTGCGAGAACGAACCGTGCGTGCCGCTGCTGTGGGAGGGAAAGGTCGACGAGTACCTCTCCCAGCTCATCGTCTTCTCGGACGTCGTCAGGGACTCTGCCCCCGGCTCGCTCGTCGTGCTCGGCGGCGCCGTCCCCGCCGCCATGTTCGCCGAAGAAGGCAGCGGGAACCAGCGATGGGCGGAAGACCTCGACCGCATCATCGGCGAGGGCCGCGACCACTTCGACCTCTTCGACCTCCACCCCTATGGCGACCCATATGCGATCCCTGCCCTCATTCAGGCGAGCAAGGCGCTGCTGGCCGCCCACGGTGCCCACAAGGCCATCGTCGTCGGCGAGCACAACGGCCCCATGCCACCCAGCTTCCCTGAGAACCTTCCGTACCTGACCGATGTGCTCACCGAGCACCGCCGCGTCTTTCTCGGGCAATCACGGCTGGTCGACGGAGGACTGGACTTCGACCGGACCACCCCCGCCATGGTCGACCTCTACGACTGCCGGGACCAGCTGCCGCCGACCCTGCAGATGTTCATGGCCGACTGCTCCGCCGACCTCGCCGCGGAACGCGACCGCCATCTCCAAGAGGAGATCGTGATCCGCACGGTGCTGCTCCTGGCCTCCGGCGTCGAACGGGTAGCGTGCTTCCAGCTGGCCCCCGAGGCCCGCGACACCGGCAGCCGCCTCAATATCCGGTCCCTGATGTTCGACGCGTTCGCGCTCATGGACTACGAAGGCGGTGACATCGGCCGCCGGCGACCCCAAGCCGACACCTACGCGCTCATGGCAGCCCACCTCGCCGACGCCCACACCGTCCTTCACCACAACCCCGGTCGGCCGGGCACCTACCTGTACGAAATCCAGCGGCGCGGACGGAGCTCGACCTTCGTCGGCTGGAGCCGCGTCAACGAGACAGCGCACATCACCTGCCCGTGGCCCTTCAGGGGACGCCCTTACGGCATCAACGCCCTCGGTGAAAACGTCCCCATCCGCCTCCAACGCGGAGTGATGCGCATGCCGATCTCTTCGACCCCCCTCCTGGTCGGAGAGGAAGGCGGGGACCGATGACCACCGGTGAGGGCGCCTTCCACTGAAGCGCGCCCTCACCGGTGGAGTGGGTCAGAGCAATCGCATCTGCGAACGAGATCGCGGGCGGTCGCAACGCAGTCGGCATCAGGGTGGGTTCTCAATTTTCCGCGGTGAGGGTAGACGAAATGCGCAGATTCCCCCTGCATTGCGGCGGCGACCGCCGCCGCCGTCATGGCTGAGATGTCGCAGACATCGCCGATCGGGAACAGTGACCTGGTCTCGGTGATCACGGTGTTGTGTCCGGCTCGCAGCACCACGCGCAGGTCCGGCTCCAGCGCGAGCGCCGCGATGGCGGCTTCGACGTTGTCCAGGTCGTCGGCGCCCATGGCGGCGAAAGCCCGGGCGCGGTGCAAGGAGAGTCGGCCGAGCACGGCACGGTCTTCGGCGTGCGCGATCAGCACGGGGATCCCAGCGGCCTTGGCGAGCCGCAGATTGGTGGCCCGGGGATCGCGTTCCACCGCCAGGACGGGTATGTGCAGGTGACGCAGTGCCGTGCAAAGACGGAGCCCGATCTGTCCCAGCCCTACGACGATGACATGGTCGCGGGTCGGCAGCGTTCTCGCGCCGATGATGTCGATACTGCGGTCGGACAGGAGACGGTTGACGATGCCGGCGGTGAAAAGGGCGGAGTAACCGATGGTCAGCAGCATTCCGATACCGGACAGGGCCAGGTACCAGTTCGATGCGGGCTGGGACTCTCCGGGGCCGACCGTGGCGACGACACGGGTGGCGGAATAGAAGGCGACGGTCACCGGTTGATGCAGGGCGACGACCGCCAGCAACCACTCCAATAGCAGGGTAATGGTTAGGCCCGTGAGCCCGGTGAGCAGAATCCGGCTGGTCAGGTCGTGGGAGCGGAACTGGCGGGAAAGTGCACGCATGAGTCTTCGAGGGCGGGAATCGGGGCGCCAGCGGTCCATGGTGATCCTCTCGGCGTCCTCGATGAGGACTCTGGCCGGAGAACTGCGGACGTCGACGGCGAGAACAGGCTTCCCGAGGCACGCTCCGATGATGGCGGGCACGGAGATGTCCGCCGGGGAGGTCACCTGGCAGTTGGGAACGGTCTTCAGGAGCTGGTCGGCGACCGTCCGGTCGAAAAGCATGACCACCAGGTGGATGCGGGGACGCAGATGCTCGACCAGCAGCGCGTACCGGAGGGCGGCGACGTCACCGCGGACGAGAACGGCGACCGCATGCGGTTCCCAGGCCAGGGCATCGCGCAGTTCGTTCTCGGTCGGCTGGGAAAGGTGTGTGACCGTGCTGCCCTGCCGGGTGAGTGAGGCACAGGCGAGCCGGGCGATCTCGATATCGCCGATCACTATGACACGTCGTGCTTGTCTCATGCCGTCTACTGTGCGCAGGCCGTCTGGTCCGGCCAGCAGTGGCGTTGCGGCGTCCTGCCTGCACCTTGCCCATTGCGCTCTGTCGGAGACCGGTGTGCGCGATCACCCGATTGGCTTCACTGCCTCGGAGCGGACCTGGAGTGTAAGTTTTGCGTAGAACCGCAGATCCGGGCCGGATGGATCCTGGGAGGCCGTCTTGCTGGTGATCGGAGCGACCGCGGCCGCCGTGTTCTCGTCGGCCCAGGCGCACACGGGGTAAATCAGGGTTGTACCCGACTTGTCCTGCTTAAGGACTTCGCAGCTGACGGTCGGCGAGCCGCTCTGCGTGAAGACCCTCGGCCCGATCGCCACGGTCACCCCCTCGCCCTCTCCGGCCCCCTTGAGCATGTTCTCGCGCGGCACGACCGTGTCCTTGAAGCGGCCGTACATGCCGGACAGCAGCAGCACCCCTCTGGACTCGTCACCGCCCAGGTCGTACTTGCCGACCACCGAGTCGGTGATCTTGACGTATTCGGCGCCCGCCTCGTCCTCGATCCTCTGCCCCTCCGAGTCGGAGAGGTCCTGGGCGAGTTGGAAGCGGCCGTCGACCAGCGCCTCGGGCAAGGTCAGGGCGAACTTGGCGTCCGGGAACCCGCTTTCGGACCTCATCGTGATCAGCACGATGAGGATCACGATGACGAGGACTACGCTGACACTGCCGCCGATGATGCCGAGAACGACGCCGCCCTTGCGCCTGTTCGGCGGCAGTGGCGGGTTCGGCGGGCCACCGCCCAGCGCGGGGGCGGGTTGCCAGCTGTTAGGGGGGCCGTACGGTGGGGAGCCGTAGGCTCCCTGCTGCGGCACCGGGACGGGCTGCCCGCCGTAAGGGGGCTGATGCGGGGTCATACGGAGTTCACCATGGTCTCTCAATTCCTCGGCAGAGCGGCGGGACCGTGGTTCGCCGCCGGCCGCCCGGCCCCATCCCAGCCTGTCCTCAGCGTGCCGGCCGACCGGCCGCCGGGGCCTGGCAGTCGATCGCGTACTCGGCCGTCCCGTCCTCCTCCCAGGTGACGGTGTTGGTGCCGTGTGGCGCGATCTGCACGCACGCGGGCGTGTCTCCGCTGCTCAAGACAACGGACCCCTTGATTTTCCAGGGGCAGTCGTTGCGCAGCTCTGCCCAGCCGGCGCCCTGATCCGTAAGTTCAGCGCAGGCACCGGCAATCTTGGAGAATCCAGGTTCCGAGCTTTCAGCGGCCAATGCGGCCGTCGGGGCAGAGAAAAGGACACCCGTTGCGGCGACGATGCCTGCCGTCGCGCGAAGCCTCATCGTCGTTCCTCCAGTGGTCGACCTAAGCAGGTTTCCCGGCCCCGCCCCGCGTAACGGGGGGAACGCAGGGGCGGGGCCGTGGGGTGACCGCCGATGGGCCCCTGACCCGGTCCGCGACCACCATTCATGACAGTCGCGGAGCAGGACGAAGTGTCAACCACGAGATGTGGCGTTCAGTGGATTCCGTCGTCGCGAAGCGTGCTGTGACCATCGGCCACGTCTTCGCCGCTCAGCGGGCCAAAGGTCCCGATCCGCCGCTGGAGAAGCGGCCGGCCCTGCTTGGCGGACAGGCCCCGCCGCAGCCAGCGCGAACCATCCGCCGGTTCGTCTCCCGATGAGCCGGACGCTCGGGAGGGGCGATGGCCGTGCCAGGCCGCCTTTCGATCGCCTCTCCGCAGCTCGCGCACTGTTCCCTCGGCGGCGGGTACGCGGCGGCGAGTCTCGACGCGGTCCGCGAAGGAACGGGTGTGACCGAGAGGTCGCTTTACCGTCACTTCCGCGGCAAGCGGGAGTTGTGCGAGGGGGTCTTCAAGGAGGCGGCCCGTCATCACCGCGCACGCCGCCACCGAAATGGACACGCAGGACGAGCCCTGGGCGGCGACGAGGCGCACTGAAGCGCTTGCCCGAGCACCTGTGGTCTACCGCCGAGTGGAAAATGCCGGACCTGCCGACAATGCCCACCTCGTCCTCGTCGCTCCGTTCGAGCCCACGATGCTGCTCGACGCCAAGGGGCCGTCCGCCCGCGTCGGCACCGAGGCCGACCTGCACGACCTTGACCACTCGCATGCGGGAGGTCGGGCCCGCCGAGGGCGTACACCGGAGCATCTATGTGTCTCCCGCTGACGGGGTGGCTGACGGACCGGGAGCGCGGATGAAGGGACGATCGTGGGCTGCGACGTCTGCGGCTGGCCCTGCGGCGCGGAGTACGACGTCGAGAACACGGTCGGTGTTGGCGGCGTAGTGGCCGCTTGCCCAGGCCGCGTTGGCCTCGATCACGGCCCAGCGGCCGTCCGTCGTGCCGACATCAACGACGATCGCTGTGGGAAGCGTATGCCCGCACTCTGCGAGGAGGTCGGCTCCGAATCTGGACGCACTGGTGGACAGTGGTCCCAGTTTCAGTTGCCCGTTCTCCGCATACTGACTGCCGGCGTGCACTGTCTTTTCGAGTATGTGCAGGCGGTATTCGGCATCGAATGTCACCACGTCGCTGACGAGCACCGGCGTCTGCGGATCGACTGCATCCGGGCCGGGCAGGCGCGACCCGTCCGGGTAGACCAAGGCCCGGATGCTCTTGTCGTTGGGGGATTTGATGAAAGCGGGGCGGCGGAGCGCGTAGGTCTCCTCAATGCTCATGATGACGATCTCTCGCTGGGTGAACGCGCGTGGCAGATCGGCCAGCCAGCCGAGGGGTGCCTCAAGCGGTGCGATGCCCAGTCGCGGAGCGACGGCGTCGGCGAAGCTCGGCCCGGCGTGCAGGTGGTCGGCGCGCAGCCCGGAGGGAACATCGAAGGTCGGCAACTGGACGACGCGTAGGCCGCGTTGTCGCGCCGCTTCGCCCAACGACGTAGCGGAGGCGGTGAGTCGTGGCGGCATGAGCAGAGTCACAAAACTTGATTATGCCGGATTGACGGCGTATCGATTATCGACTGTGAATACTCGTACAGACCAGGGCCATTGTGGGCCTGAGGTCCCCCGTAGCACGGACGGCTGGGGTAAGATGGGTCAGGTGGTCGTGATCGCGGTTGGGTGTCGTTCCTCGTAGTCCACCGGATTCAGCATTCCGATGCTGGAATTCTTTCTGAACGGGTTGTACCAGCACTCGATCCATTCAAACACCGCAGCTGCTGCTCGCCCTGCCTTCTGCAGGCTTTATCGCGTCGTCAAGCCGATCGCCGCGAGGGCGCCGCTGGCCACAGCCCGGGCGGCGTGCGGTTCACAGTCGATGCCGGACTGTTTCAACCGCCGCCCGTGCTACCGACGCTCCGCCGACTGCTGCGGACGGCTGCCTCGAACGCGTCACCGGCCGCTCCGTGCCTCGGTGACCTGTACGGAGAGGGATCATGGCCACGTGGAGCAAGGGAACCCTGGTCGGGGAGACGCGCCGAGCCGACGTGGTGCTGCCCGTCCCCGTCGTGCATGAGGAGTCGAAGGTGGTGGGGGCGCACTGGCAGGTCGTCCAATGGAGCCCGGTCGCGGCCCGCTGGACCGCGACCGCCGCACTGCTTTTCGCCGCCTGCCCGGGTCTCCGGACCGCACCACCTGCCGGAGCAGCTCCCAGAGTCCTCGCCGCCGTCGCAGTGACCATCCTCGCCGGTGGCGCGGGCGTCAGCAGGGCCCAGCGCGAACGCGCCGGTTTCGGGATCACACACGGCGGCGGCGCGACGGGCATGCTCGCCGTGTGGGCCGCCGCCTCCCACGCGTGGCCGGCGCAGGCGGTGGGGTGGGATCGTTCCGGTCGCCGCGCTGTTCACGTCCCGGCCTCACTCCCGCTCGGCCGGGACGGCCTCATCGGCGGCGGGACGATGGCGGCGCCCGGCGCCGCAGCCGCCGTCTGGGATGTGTTCGGCCTGGACGCGCCGTGAACCGCCGCCGTGTACGCGCTGGCACGGGTCTTCCCCTGGTGGCGGTAGGCCCGGTAGTGATCGGGACCTTCGGCACGTTCGAACGCTGCTCGGCACTTTCTGAAGGGAACGGAGATTGGATCACAACTGGGCCGAACCGGAGTGGACGGTCGAACCCGCACCGATTCCGTCGTCTCCTCCGCTGAAGACGCCGGATGGTCTCGCTCTGAAGAACGTGCACGGCGAATCACTGCTGCGGCGGCTCAGACGGGGGGTGGCCAAGCCGTTCCTGGCGGTCGGCGACGCGCAACGGCTTGCCGAGCACGTGAGCTGCGTCCAGCGACCGGTCATCGCGGGACTGCGGATCGCGGTCACCGGCATCCACGGCGGATCCGGCAAGAGCACCCTCGCCGCTCTCCTCGCGGTGACATTCGCCCGCTACCGGCAGGACCGCGTGCTCGCCCTGGATCTCGATCCGGAGTTCGGATCGCTGCCGTTCAGGCTGGGCGTCTCCGGCGGCCGGTCCCTCAGTGACCTGGCGCGGGCGGGCCTCGGAACGGCGCCGTTCGAGGAGCTCGAGCCCTATCTGGCGCGACTGGGCGAGCGGCTGTGGACGCTATCCGGCTCGCCGAGTTGGAGGAGGAGATCGGACGGCGACGCCGCCGTCGTCTACCGTTCCGCGGGACCGCCGCTCAGCCGGTTCTTCGGCGTCACGGTCATCGACTGCGGCGGGGGCCTGCGGTCGGACCTGCACCGCGCAATCCTCGCGAGCGCCCACGCTCAGGTGTTCGTCACTCCCGCCACGGCGCTGGGGGCCGCCAGCGCGAGCCGCGCCCTCACCTGGCTGCGGGCGGGCGGTTTCAGTGACCTGGTGGGGCGCACCCTCGTGGTCTTCACCGAGCGGACGCCGCATGGTGGTTCCCCAGTGAACATCGGCAATGTGCGCGCGAGCCTGAGAAAGGTCGGGTCTGACGCATTCCTGTTCGGTTTCGACCGCCATCTCGCCGGCGAAACGATCGTGGATTCCCAACACCTCGGCCACTCGGCCCGTGTCACCGCCACAGCGATCGCCGCGGCCGCCATCGACCGTGCCGTGCCCGCGCCATCGTCTCCGCTGGAGGAGGGCCTGCACACGCCCGCCGGAAAACACGGCAGCCCTCAAGCGTGAAGGCGACACTGCGGCGACGCGGCCGACGCATCGTCCCGCACGGACCGTTCACCCGCTGCCCGAGCGTCCGGCCCGGCAGATCGAGGAACCGCTCGCGCTCCCGGAGGCGGCCGGTGCCAGGAACCCGTTGCTGCGGGTGTCGCGGCGCGGGCAGACGTCGCGGAAGCGGCGGGGACAGCGCGAGCGGTATCTGGAGGGGTTGCAGGAGATGTTCGCGGAGGAGAAGCGGGGCGGCCGGGACAAGGCCATGGTGCTAGGGCCTGTCCGGTAGATCTTGGTGTTTTGCTGAGGGCGATCTGGTGGGTGTGGGTTGATGGTGTGTCGTGGTGCGACGGCATGAGTTGACCGATGCGGCGTGGCGGCGGATCGAGCCGCTTTTGCCTGCGCAGTCCGCTCGTGGTGGCCGGTGGGCTGATCACCGGACGGTGTTGAACGGGATCTTGTGGAAGTTGGCCACCGGTGTGCCGTGGCGGGACCTGCCCGAGCGGTACGGCAACTGGAAGACCGTTTATGAGCGGTACCGGCGGTGGGCTGCCGACGGCACCTTCGATGCGATCTTGACTCACGTGCAGGTCCACGACGACTCGGTCGGCCGGATCGAGTGGACCGTTAGCGTCGATTCCACCATCGTGCGCGCGCACCAGCACGCCGCCGGGGCCCGCAAAAAGGGGAACCGGACGGGACGAACCCGGCATCGGGGAGCAGTCAGGCGCTCGGGCGGTCACGGGGCGGGCTGACCACCAAGATTCACGTGGCGGTCGACGGGCGCGGCCTGCCTTTGTCGATCGTGCTCACGCCCGGCAATGTCAACGACTGCACCGCCTTCGGGCAGGTCCTGGCGGCGATCGCCGTGCCGCGGCACGGTTCGGGGCGTCCTCGGTGCCGGCCGGATCGGGTGATCGCCGACAAGGCCTACAGTTCGGCCGCGATCCGCAGGTCACTGCGGGCACGGGGAATCGCCGCGACCATCCCCGAACGTGGCGACCAGCAGGCCGGACGCGCCCGCCGCGGCTCACGCGGCGGACGCCCACCGCTCTTCGACCCAGCCCTCTACAAGCGCCGCAACGTGGTCGAACGCTGCATCGGCCGCCTCAAGCAATGGCGCGGCATCGCCACCCGCTACGACTGTGAGGATGAGCGGGTGCCGCCTCGGGTGGTGGTCTGACCCGCGTTACGACTGGCCATAGGGCCTTGAGTTTGATCTGTCGACCGCCATCTGGGGTGGTGCTTGCTGCCGCCGGACCAGGTCGGCGTGTCCCGATAGGGGCCTTGCCGCGAACAAGGCGCCGTCACAGTCCTGACCGCCCACCCGGTCCGGCGTTGGCCAGCCCGCGTTCCCAAGCCGTCAGGAGTCAGGCGACCGTGTCCAGGATGCCCCACGCCGACCAGCCCGGTCAGTCCGACACCAGCCAGGAGAGCGTGATCCTGGGTGTCGATACGCACAAAGACGCGCACGTCGCCGCCGCCGTCACCGTCCGGGGGGCTTTACTGGGGCAGCGCCGCTTCCCCGCCACCGCGGCCGGCTACCAGCAACTGCTGGACTGGGGCCGCGGTCTCGGCACGGTCGCACGAGCCGGCGTGGAATGCATCAGTTCCTACGGCATCGCGCTGACCCGTCACCTACAGGCGGCCGGTGTGATCGTCCTGGAGATCAACCAGCCGGACAAGGCCCAACGCCGCCGCCGCGGCAAGACCGACGCCATCGACGCCGAAGCCGCCGCTCACGCGGTCCTGTCGGGCCGGGCCACCGCCGTCGCCAAGACCGGTGACGGCCCCGTGGAGATGGTGCGCATGTTCAAGATGGCCAAAGACTCGGCGATCAAGTCTCGGGCGCAGGCCATCAACCAGCTCAAGGCCGTCCTGGTGCGCGCCGAACCCGTGCTTCGCGAGTCACTGACGGGGTTGAGCAACCCGCGGCTGATCCGCCGCTGCGCCGACCTGGATCCCGCCGCCCCCGCGACCACCAGTGCCGCAGCCGTTTACACGCTGCGGTCTTTGGCTCGGCGGATCCTGGGTCTGTCCGAGGAGATCGATGACCTCACCACCCAGATCACCGCCGCCATCACCACCTGCCATCCGGCACTGCTGGACTGCTACGGCGTCGGCCCCGACACCGCTGCGGCCCTGCTCATCACCGCAGGAGACAATCCCGAACGTCTCCGCAGCGAGGCATCATTCGCCGCGCTGTACGGAGCCAGCCCGATCCAGGCATCTTCGGGCAAGACCGAACGTCACCGGCTCAATCGCGGCGGCGACCGCCAAGCCAACTCTGCCCTTGAGCCGTACCGGGTTCGGTGAAGCCCGGATTACCTGGCGCCAGTTGGCGCTGTGGCGTTGATGGAACGGTAGTGGTTGGCTTCGTACTCGGCAGGTGGCACGTCACCGATGGCAGAGTGCAGACGCCGGTGGTTGTACCAGCCGATCCATTCGACAATGGCGTATTCGACCTGGTCACGGCTGCGCCAGGTTCGCCGGTGGATCAGTTCGGCCTTGAAGGTGCCGTTCAAGGCTTCGGCCATGGCGTTGTCATAGGAATCGGCGACCGAACCAACCGATGCCATGACGCCGACGTCGGCCAACCGGGTGACGTACCTGAAACTGGTGTACTGACAGCCGTTGTCGCTGTGGTGAATCAGGCCGCCGGCCTGCGGCCGCCCCTCGCGCCGTCGTTGCCACAGCGCCATCTCCAGTGCGTCCAGGGGAAGGTCGGTGCGCAGGTGGGAGGCCAGTTGCCAGCCGACGATCCGGCGAGAGAAGGCGTCCAGCACGAACGCCACGTACACCCAGCCTTCCCAGGTGCGCACGTAGGTGATGTCGGCCAGCCACAACCGGTCCGGCCGGTCCGCAGTGAAGCGCCGGTTGACCAGATCCGGTGGTCGAGGCATCGACTCGTCGGGTGTGGTGGTGCGCCGCTTGGCTCCGCGGCGCACACCTTCCAGCCCATGCTCGCGCATCAGCCGCTCCACCGCGCACCGCGCCACCCGCACGCCTTCGCGGCGCAGCTGCTGGTGCACACGCCGGGATCCGTAGACCCCGTAGTTGGCCTGGTGCACGTCTTTGATCTGCTCAAGCAGGGCTGCATCGCGCTGGGCGCGGGCCGAGGGCGGGCGGCGTTTGCGGCCGTAGTAGGTGCCCGGGCACAGGTTCAGCACCCTGCACACCGGCTCGACCCCGAAGCGGTCGCGAAGGTGGTCGACCACCGCGACTACTTCGTCCGGGGCTGGCCGAGCTCGGCGGCGAAAAACGTACTGGCGGCCTTCAGTATCTCGTTGGCCCGCTTCAGCT
>NZ_WBMS02000082.1 GCF_008923205.2 Actinomadura physcomitrii
GTTTCAACGGATGAAGACCTGGAAAGCCTCGCGAGACCCCGACTACGGGGCCAAGAAGGTTCGCGTCGAGCACCTGTACGCCATCGCCGACGGCGAGGTCCGCCCGGAGTCCGGCGAACCCGAAGTGATCTTCTGCCTGGACTCCCGCACTCCCACCGTCGAACTCAACTGCCGACGTCCACCGCCGGCCCCGCCCGACCTGAGCAGGCGGCCGCGCTGCCACCTCTATGTTTCCCTGCCCGCCCCGACACCGATCCTTGCAGCCGCCCCCAAGGCAGACGCTCGACCTGCGGGAGCCCTCACGTCAGCGCACGGTCAGGACCCGGCCGGCTCCGTTACCGGGCGCCCGGAGTTCCACAGTTCGGCGACGTGCCCGGCAAACCGGTCGTACATCCCGTCTTCCTGACACCGCCGAATATGGAACATGGGCGAGTCGTGTCCCACCAGATGGGCCAAGTGCGGTGTCACCAGCATTTCCTCATCGAACACGAAGACGCTCATGGCCACGTGGTCATCGCTGTAACGCGCTTCTATCCCCGGCGAATCCGCTAGTTTCGACAACTCGTCCAGGGTGATCTTGATGCGCGTCCCGACCGTGAGCGGAACGGCTTCGAGTTCCTCACGCCTGCGCGTGACCTCACTGTCAGGGTCGCCGATCAAAAACCGTACGCGGCAACCTCGTTCGGCCTTACGGCGGAGTGCGGACCGCAGGTTGGGAATCTCCAGCCACAGGAAGTAGTTGGTGTAACCGGCGAAGGTCAGCTCCTTGCCGGCGTCGCCGATGAGACGGCGCCAGACCGACTTCGGGCACGCGGACCGGTAGGGGTACACCGCGATGACCTCGCGATCCACCCCGGTCTTCACGTTCTTCCTGACGGCATCAGGCCAGAGCACGTTCTCATCCACCCCCAAAACGCTCGATGCGGCCCAGCGGTGCGGAGGGTGCGGCATACGCCCTTCATCGGCCGCCCATCGGCTCACCGTCTTCACATCCACTCGACACGCTTCCGCGAGTTCCTGCTCTGTCAGTCTTGCATCGCTCATGGCCTGCCGTAGTGCGTCGTTGCCCACAACGACCTCTCTGCGCCGGACGTCTGGAACGGGGGTCGGTCCTGTATCTGGACCGGACGGCGGAGCCGGTGCTTTCGGTTCCGGTCGTGGCGCGGCGGCGGTCGTTGGGGGTGCTCGCCGTCCAGGAGCACGGCGGCGGGTGGGCCTACGTCTGGGGTGCGGCGGGCCGGATGCCGGTCGGCTCGGTTCTGGCGGTGGCCCGGCAGATCGCCGAGGTCGGCCGGTGATCGTCTGGGAGGACGTGCGCACCGAGCGGATCTCCTCGCCCAGGGTGCTGGACGTACGGGACGTCCGGGCGCTCGTGCGGCGGATGCTGGCCGACTCGGCGGACCGCTTCGACCTGCGGGACGTGGATCTGATGGTCTGCGAGATCGTCACCAACGCCGTCCGGTACAGCGCCAGCGGCACGCCCGGCGGCGGGGTGTGGGTGACGGCGCTGGTATCGTCCGTGCGACTGCGGGTCGAGATTCAGGACGACGGCGGCTCGGACGGGCGTCCGGCGATTCCGGCGCAGTGCGCGGGGTGGGCCGAGTCGGGCCGGGGCCTGCTGGTGGTGGCCGGGTTCGCGGACCGATGGGGAGTCCTCGCGGGACGCGGCGGCTCGTCCACCGTCTGGTTCGAGGTGGCTCGGTGAGGCGTGCCCGGGCGTCGTTGCGACGGCGAGTGGTGGTGGCGGTATGGCGGGCTCTCGGACCTGGCGGGGCCCGTCCCTCGGAGGTTCCGGAAGCGGTGTTCTTGTTCGCCGGGCTGACTCCCCAGGCACGCAGTGCGTTGGAGGCCCTTCCCGGGGAGGCTCGAACCTGGCGGGCGCTGGCCCGCAGGGAAGCTGCCCACGCGGGAAAGCGGGCACGGGACGGTCGCGTTTGGGACGCCGGGGTTTGCGCGGGACGAGCGCACGCTTACCGGGCGGCGGCCGCCCAGCTCGAAGAGCTGCTCATGGAGTCGCTCCAGTTGTGGGAGCAGTACGAGCGCCAGGTCGGCCCGGCGGGCTGAAGCGTCGACGGCGGCGTGTTGCTGTCATCCGAGGGCGGCTGGCAGCGACACGCCGCCGTCAACATGGCCAGGAGTCAGCCGTAGTGGCGGCCAGTGCAGGCGATGTCGCCGGCGAGGGTGGCGCAGATGCCGAGGAGGCCGACGATCTCGGCGTAGTCGGTGGAGGTGAACTCGGTGGTGCGGGAGGCGGTCAGGGCGGCGTGTCAGGTGGGGAGGGTGGCGCGGACGGTGAAGCCGCCGCCGGGGCGGGGCTCGGCGTCGAGGGTGCCGCCGAGGGCCTCGGCGCGGTCGCGCATGCCGCGGATCCCGGAGCCGGTGCCGGTCGGGGCCGGTGCGGCGGTCCCGCCGCCGTCGTCCTCGACGGTGACGGTGACCTCGCCGGCGCCGTAGCGGACGCGGACGACGGCCGCCGAGGCGCCGGAGTGCCGGGTGACGTTGGTGAGGGCCTCCTGGACGATCCGGTACGCGGCGTGGTCGGCGCCCGGGGGCAGGGGGCGGGGCGTGCCCTCGGTCTCGGTGCGGACGGTGAGGCCGGCGGCGGTAGTGCCGGCGGTGAGCTCGTCGAGCCGGGCGAGGCCGGGCGGGGCGTCCGGCAGGGGGGCGTCGACCTGGCGCAGCACGCCGAGGGTGGCGCGCAGCTCGCGGAGGCTGTCCTTGCTGGCGTCCTTGATGGCGGTGAGCGCCTCGCCGGCCCGGCCGGGCTCGCGCTGCAGGACGTGGAGCGCGGCGGTGGCCTGGACGTGGATCAGCGAGATGTTGTGGCCGAGCGCGTCGTGCAGCTCGCGGGCGATGCGGAGCCGTTCCTCGCTGGCGCGGCGGCGGGCCTCCGCCTCGCGGGAGCGTTCGGCGGCGGCGAGGCGCCGCTCGGCCTCGCGCAGGTAGGCGCGCCGGTTGCGGGCGAAGCCGCCGATGGCGATGACGGCGACGAACCAGCCGGCGAGCAGGAAGGTCGCGGCGTCGGCGAGGTGGTTGACCTGGTCGGCGTCGTTGCCGTAGAGGGTGGCGCCCATCGCGACGGCGGCGAGCGCGGAGGCGGCCGCGAGGTGTCCTTCGGCCGCCGCGGTGTAGAGCGCGATGACGAAGGTCATGATGATCGGGCCGTCCGGCTTGGTGAGCGGGTAGTACAGGCCGCAGGCGACGAGGGTGACGAGCGCCGCGGTGCGGGGGCGGCTGCGGCGGAAGGCGAGCGCGCCGCAGGCGACCGCGAGCAGCGCCCAGCCGTAGGCCGGGAGCATGCCCCGGTCCAGCGGGTAGGCGGCGATCAGCGCGATCGCGGCCAGGGCGGCGAAGCACGCGGCGGCGAGCAGGGCGTCGGCGCGGCGGCCGCGCGGCCACCGGAGCCCGGAGGCGCGGTCCCGGCTGAGGGCTGGTGCGCGCACGGCCCCATCCTGCCAGGGTTCCGCGTCTTGCGATCCTGCGACGAGATGTAGTACTTCTACTATTAACCGAAGTACAGTTGCAGCGAACGATCGAAGTTCCCGTACGGAGGAGGTGCGCATGACCGGTCCGGTGATCCGGACGCGCGGCCTGCGGATGCGCTACGGCCGCACCGAGGTGCTGCGCGGCGTCGACCTGGAGGTCGGGGCGGGCGAGGTGGCGGCGCTGCTCGGCCCGAACGGCGCGGGCAAGACGACCACCATCGAGATCCTGGAGGGGTTCCGGCGCCGCTCATCCGGCGAGGCGCGGGTGCTCGGCACCGACCCCGGCACGGGCGGCGCGGCGTGGCGGGCGCGGCTCGGGATCGTCCTGCAGGACTGGCAGGACCATCCGCGCTGGGGCGTCCGGCAGCTGCTGGCGCACATCGCCGGCTTCTACGACCGGCCGCGCGACCCCGACGAGCTGCTCGAGGTCATGGGCCTGACGGCGCAGGCCGGGCAGATGGCGTCGCGGCTGTCGGGCGGGCAGCGCCGCCGGCTGGACGTCGCGCTCGGCATCGTCGGCCGGCCGGAGGTCCTGTTCCTGGACGAGCCGACCGCCGGGTTCGACCCGCGGGCGCGCAACGACTTCCACGAGCTGGTCGGGCGGCTCGCCCGCGAGGACGGCATGACGATCCTGCTGACCACGCACGACCTGGCGGAGGCCGAGCGGCTCGCGGACCGCATCGCGATCCTGGTCCGGGGCGAGGTCACGGTCAGCGGCACCCCGTCGGGGCTGGCGTCGGTCGTGCAGGCCGCGTCGGAGGTGCGGTGGCTGGAGGACGGCGCGCCCCGCGCCGAGCGGACGCCCGATCCGTCCCGGCTGGCGTACGAGCTGCACCGGCGGTTCGGCGGCCCGGTTCCGGGCCTGGAGATCCGGCGGCCGACGCTGGAGCAGAGCTACCTCAACCTGGTCGGCGGTGCCGAGGCCGCCGCGACAGAAGCGAGCGCGGCGGAAGCGGGCGCGGAGAGGACGGCGGCGTGAACACCAGGCCGATCGGGATGGGGGTACGGCGGGGCTGGGCCGAGCACGTCCACTCGCTGAAGAACCGGCGGGAGTTGCTGACCGGCCTCGTCGCGACGGTCGGCGTCTTCCTGCTGATGGTCCGCTGGCAGGGCGGCCACGACGCGGAGGGCACGCACGTGTCGGAGGGCCTGCTGCTCGCGGCCGGGTTCATCGCGTTCTGCGTGTTCTCGACCGGGCTGATGAACCTCGCCATGATGATCGCCGCGGACCGGGAGGAGGGCACGCTGCTGCGGCTGCGGACGGTGCCGGGCGGCGTCCCCGCCTACGTCGTCGGACGGGCCGTGTCGGTGCTGCTGCAGATCCTCACGTACGTGGTGCTGATGCTCGTCGCGGGCGTCGCGCTGGTGGGCCTGGACCTGCCGGCCGACCCGGGACGGTGGCTGACGCTGCTGTGGGTGCTGGCGCTCGGGACCCTCGCGGTCGTCCCGTTCGGCGCCGCGCTCGGCACGCTGCTGCCGGGGCCGCGCAACGCCGCGAGCGTCCTGTCGCTTCCGGTGATGGGCCTGATGCTCGTCTCCGGGGTGCTGTTCCCAGTGACGTCGCTGCCGGAGCCGGTGCGGTGGGTGGCGCAGGCGTTTCCGCTGTACTGGGAGGGGCTCGGGCTGCGGTCGGCGTTCCTGCCTGACGCGATGCTCGCCGGCGAGATCGCCGGGAGCTGGCGCCCGCTGGAGACCGCCGGGGTGCTCGGCGCCTGGGCCGCCGCCGGGCTGCTGGTCGCACCGTGGCTGCTGCTGCGGGCGACGCGGCGGGAGTCGGGGGCGCGGCTGGCCGCCCGCCGCGAGCGCCGGGCCGCCCAGGGCGCGTTCTGACCGCCGGGTGCGGGAGACTGTGCCGGTGGCGGACGGTAAGGCGGACAAGGAGCACGTCCACAACCGGATCGCGGTGCTGCGCGCCGAGCGCGGCGTGTCGCGCCGGGAACTGGCGACGGCGCTCGGCGTCCACTACCAGACGATCGGCTACCTGGAGCGCGGCGAGTACAGCCCGAGCCTGCACCTCGCCCTGCGGATCGCCGCGTTCTTCGAGGTGCCGGTGGAGGTCGTGTTCTCGCTGACGCCCTTTCCCCGGCTGGGGAGCACGTGATGACGCCCGAGGGAGGGACGCCCGGAATGTGGGAAAGGTGGACGCGCCGCCGCGAGGAGGTGCTGCAGTCCGACCTGCTGCCGTCCTGGTACGCGACGCGGCGCCGGCGGCGCGGGCTCGCCGCCGCCGGGCTGGCGGGCCTGGCCATGATCTGGGCCGGGACGGTCGTGTCGTGGAACCTCGCGCCGAGCGACACCGCCATGTGGGTGACGATCACCCTGCTGGCCGTGTCGGTGCTGACGACGCTCCCGGTGATCAGCGCGCTGAACGTCGCGACGCGCGGGACGACGTCGCTGGCGGAGCGCCGGCTGGACGAGCGGCAGGTCGCCGAGCGGCTGCGCGCCTTCACGGTCGCGCACCGGGTCATGCTCGCGGTGCTCGTCGCCGTCGTGGTCGCGGTGCTCGCCGCCGACACCGGCCACGTCCCGATGGCGGCGGTCGTGGTCGGCGTCATCGCGCTGTTCGAGACGCACATGCTGCTGCCGCTCCTCGTCGCCGGATGGCGGATGCCGGACCCGCCGCCCGACGACGAGGAGGACGAAGAGGCCGAATACGCCTAACGCAGGTCGCCGTTCGTCATGCCGTGCGGCGCCGGCGGCAGCGCGACGAGCCCCATCTCGGCCCGCGTCGACAGCATCGGATGGCTCGGCACGACCCGGACGCCGTACCCGAAGGCGCCGCTGCGCCCGAGCGGGACCTCGCCGGTGCAGCGCAGCCGCCCGTCGCCCGCCGGCTCGGCGCCGCCCAGCTCCAGGTAGGCCGGGTCGATCAGCGCGTCGGCGTCGTCGACCCGGCCGTAGGCGACCTCGACGGCGATGTCGTCGGGGTCGAGGCCGCCGAGCGCGACGACGGCCTTCACCGTCAGCAGCGCCCCGACCTGCGGGCTCTCGCCGCCGTCGGACTCGACGTGCTCGACGGCGACGCCCGGCCACGCCTTCGCGACCCGCTGCTTCCAGCCGGCCAGCGCGCGGGCCCCGGCGTACTTGTCGGCGACCATCTCCCGCTCGGACGCGGCGGCCGGGGTGTACAGGTCCAGCACGTAGTCGCGGAGCATCCGGCTCGCGAGCACCTTCGGGCCGAGGGTGGCGATGGTGTGCTTCACCATCTCCAGCCAGCGGCGCGGCAGCCCGGCCGAGTCGCGGTCGTAGAAGGTGACCGCGACGTGGTCCTCGATCAGCTCGTACAGCGCGCCGGCCTCCAGCGCGTCGCGCCGGTCGGGGGTCGACAGGCCGTCGGCGGACGGGATCGCCCAGCCGTTCTGCCCGTCGTACCACTCGTCCCACCAGCCGTCCCGGATGGACAGGTTCAGGCCGCCGTTCAGGGCCGCCTTCATCCCGGACGTGCCGCAGGCCTCCAGGGGCCGCAGCGGGTTGTTCATCCACACGTCGCAGCCCTGCACCATGAGCCGCCCGAGCGCCATGTCGTAGTCGGGCAGGAACACGATGCGGTGCCGGACGTCCTCCCGGTCGGAGAACCGGACGATCTCCTGGATGAGCCGCTTGCCGCCCTCGTCGGCGGGGTGCGCCTTCCCGGCGATGACGATCTGCACGGGCCGGTCGGGGTCCAGCAGGATGCGGCGCAGCCGGTCGGGGTCGCTCATCATCAGCGTGAGCCGCTTGTAGGACGGGACGCGCCGCGCGAACCCGATGGTCAGCACGTTCGGGTCGAGTGCGTCGTCGATCCAGGACGTCTCGGCCTCGCTGGCGCCGCGCTGCCGCCACGACTCGCGGAGCCGGCGCCGCGCGTCCAGCACGAGCCGCTCGCGCAGGACGCCGCGGATCCGCCAGATCTCGCTCTCGGGGACGTCGCGGACCTCCTCCCAGCCGCGTCCCGACGCCATCAGCGCGGGGATCTCGCGGGCGGCCAGGTCGAGGATCTCCCGCGCCACCCAGGTACCGGCGTGGACGCCGTTGGTGATGGACCCGATCGGGACCTCCGCGGTGTCGAAGCCGCCCCACAGGCCGCCGAACATCTCCCGGCTGACCTCGCCGTGCAGCTCGCTGACGCCGTTGACGCGCTGCGCCAGCCGCATCCCCATGACGGCCATGTTGAACACGGTGCGGTCGCCGCCCGGGTAGTCCTCGGCGCCGAGCGCGAGGACGCGTTCGGCGGGGACGCACGGGTCCTCGTTGGCGCCGCCGAAGTAGCGGGCGACCAGCTCGCGGGGGAACCGGTCGATACCGGCGGGCACCGGGGTGTGGGTGGTGAACACCGTCCCGGCGCGGGTCGCCTCCAGGGCCTCGTCGAACGTCAGCGCGTGCTCGGACACCAGCTCGCGGATGCGTTCCAGGCCGAGGAACCCGGCGTGCCCCTCGTTGGTGTGGAACACCTCGGGCGCCGGGTGGCCGGTGATGCGGCAGTAGGCGCGGATGGCGCGGACGCCGCCGATGCCGAGCAGCATCTCCTGCAGCAGCCGGTGGTCGCCGCCGCCGCCGTAGAGCCGGTCGGTGACGTCGCGGGCGGCCGGGTCGTTGTCCTCGACGTCGGAGTCCAGCAGCAGCTGCGGGACGCGTCCGACGCGGGCCAGCCACACCTGCGCGTGCAGCTCCTGGCCTCCGGCGCCGGGCTCGGCGGCACCGGGCGCGCCGCCGGCGCGTCCCGCCCCGCCCGGGGGCAGGCCGATCGCGACGCGGACCGGAGTCCCGTCGGCCTCGCGCAGCAGGGTCAGCGGCAGCCCGTTCGGGTCGATCGGCGGGTAGCGCTCCAGCTGCCAGCCGTCCGGCGACAGCGATTGGGAGAAGTACCCGTGCCGGTACAGCAGCCCGACGGCGATGATCGGCACGCCGAGGTCGCTGGCGGTCTTCAGGTGGTCGCCGGCCAGGATGCCGAGGCCGCCGGAGTACTGCGGCAGCGCCGCGGTGATGCCGTACTCGGGCGAGAAGTAGGCGATGGACGACGGCGCGCCGGTCAGCGTCTGGTACCAGCGCGGGGCGGTCAGGTACTCGTGCAGGTCCTCGGCCGTGTCCTGGAGCCGGCGCAGGAAGCGCCGGTCCTCGGCGAGCTGCGCCAGCCGCTCGGGCGCGACCTCGCCGAGCAGCCGGACCGGGTCGTGGTGGACGGCCTCCCACAGCGCGGGGTCCACGGCGCGGAACAGGTCCAGCGTCTCGTGGTGCCACGACCAGCGCAGATTGAGGACGAGCTCCTCGAGCTGCCGGAGCGGCTCCGGAAGGACGGTGCGGACCGTGAATCGTCGTATTGCCTTCACGCAACGTCACGCTATGCAATGCGCAGCGGCGGCGCGACAGCCGGGAGGTGTTTCGTCACCTCGCGGATCGGTCGGCGACGAGCGCGCGGACACGCAGGAACGCCGACGCCGTAAGGGCTCCCGCGACCACGCCGAGCGAGTTGTACGCCATGTCGCCGGGATCGCATTCGCGTCCTGGATCAAGAGTTTGCAGGAATTCGACCAGAACGAACCCCGCCGAGAAGGCCGCGGGCGCCGCGACGGGCCGCCGCGACACCAGCACCCCCAGGAAACCCAAAGGTACCCATAAGGCAACATTCATGACGTCCTCCAGGCCGCGCGATCCGAAGATCCGCAGCGACCAGGCGACGTCGGACACCGGGGTCGCGACGCAGTGCCCCAGCCGGCCGCCCGCGCCCGCCGCGACGGTCGTCGGCAGCGTGATCGCCAGCACCAGGCCCGTCCACGCCAGCAGCGCCAGGACCGGCAGCGGGGGCCGGCCCGTCCGCCGCGCGACCGGCCGCCACAGCAGCGCCACCGCCACCGCGATCAGCGCCCACAGCACCAGCGGACGCACCAGCTCCATGGGCACATGATCGGGCACGCCGGTTCAACGATCCGCCGCGCCGCCGAGTTCGCGGCGCGGCGGCAACGAGCGGTCAAGATCCGCCCAGCGGCGGCTCAGCCCTGCGCGGGGCGCCGGTCAGGCCAGGTCCTTCTTGTAGAAGAGGTTGGCCTGGCGGGCGCCGGACGAGCCGGAGGCGAAGCCGAGGAACAGCCGCAGCTGCGTGCCCGCCTTGTAGATCGCGAGGCCTTCGGGCTCCCGGTAGCTCAGCGTCGAGCCCGCCTGGGTGAACACGGGCTTGCCGACGAGCTTGCCGGTGTTGAGGTCGACGGCGGAGATGTAGGAGTTGCCGGGCTTGGGGTTGGACGCGCTGTAGGCCGTGCCGTTGAACAGGTACAGGTACCGCCCGTACAGCGTGTAGCCCTGGAAGTCCTGCTTGACGGTGGCGGGCTGGGCGATGTCGACGAGCCTCGCGCCGTAGTTGCGGGCCTTGAGGTCCGACAGCTTCCAGACCGCGATGCGGAACTTGCCGTCCTTCTTGTACCGCATCGCGATCCGGTTGTTGATCGGGTCGATCGCGGGCGTCACGTTGGACTGGCCGGACACCGGCGTGTACTTGGTGAGTCCGGATGACGAGTTCGTGACGGTGCCCTTGTTGACGAATTTAAAGCGGCCGATGTTCTTGCCGCGCGTCGTGACCTTGCCGTCGGAGTCGGTGTACTTGACCGCGTCCGTCTCCGTCCACAGGTAGGCGGACGAGCCCGACGGCTCCACGCCGATGGAGACGCCGTGCCCGAAGCCCTTGAGGTGCATGTAGCCGAGCTTCTTGCCGGAGAAGTCGAGCTGGGTGACGGTGAGGTCGCCGCGGGCGTCGGAGCCGGACGCGCCGGACACCTGCGCGACGTAGAGGCGCTTGTTCACGGAGTCGAACCCGAACGCCTGCATGACGGTGCCGTCCTGCAGGTTCTTGTGCCGCCACAGGTCGTAGGACGGTTTGCCGAGGTCGAAGCGGGCGGACGAGGGGAGGCTCGCGGCCAGCGCCGCGTTGAGCCGTGCCGTCTTGTCGCGCGCCGTGCCGCCGCCGTGCGCCGAGCACGCCCCCAGGGCGAGCGCCCCGGCCATCGCCGCCGCTGCCGCCTTCACCGGTCGCCGCATATCCGTCACTCCCCGTTCCGCCGGTCTTGATCAAGTCGGACCGACCGTACCGGGTGGGACGGTCCGGCGTCATCCGGACGCCGTCCGTGACGCCGGAAAAGTTCGTTACCGGGCCGGTCGCGGAGCGTTGCCGGGAAGGTCGCGCAAAGTTATCGGAAACTCGATGACGGCCCGCGCCGCATCCCGGGCATGGACGTTTCGGGAGTGTCGAACGGGTAGGGGAGCCACATGCAGGTCGAGTCCGGAACCTCCACGCTCACCGGTATTCCGAGGCTCGGGCGGATCCCGATCCTGGACGTCGCGCCGGTGGTCGGCGGCGGGCGATGGCCGGCGAAGGCCGTGGTGGGCGAGACGGTCGAGGTCTCGGCGACGGTGTTCCGCGAGGGGCACGAAATGCTCGGCGCGGCGGTGGTGCTGCGGGGACCGGACGGCATCGAGCAGCCGGGCGAGCCGATGTCCGAGGTCGGCGCGGGCCTGGACCGGTGGGCGGCGCTGGTGACGCCGGACCGCATGGGCGAGTGGTCGTTCCGCGTGGAGGCCTGGGGCGATCCGATCGCGCACTGGTGGCACGACGCCAGGATCAAGATCCCGCGCGGCCAGGACGTCGAACTGATGCTCGCCGAGGGGGCGCGGCTGTTCGCCCGCGCGGCCGAGGCGCTGCCGAGCAAGGACCGCCCGACGCTGACCCGGCCGGCCGAGCGCCTCGGCGACGAGACGATCCCGGTCGGCGACCGGATGGAGGCGGCGGCCGATCCCGACGTGGCGGACGTGCTGGAGCGGCATCCGCTGCGGGACCTGCTGACGGTGTCGGAGTGGTTTCCGCTGGTGGTGCACCGGCAGCGCGCCCTGTACGGCGCCTGGTACGAGTTCTTCCCCCGCTCCGAAGGCGCCACCTTCGACCCGATGGGACGCCGCGGGCCGATGTCGGGAACGTTCCGCACCGCGATGAAACGCCTGCCCGCCATCGCCGACATGGGCTTCGACGTGGTCTACCTGCCCCCCATCCACCCCATCGGCACCAGCCACCGCAAAGGCCCCAACAACACCCTGGACGCCGGCCCCTACGACCCCGGCTCCCCCTGGGCCATCGGCTCGCCCGACGGCGGCCACGACGCCGTCCACCCCGACCTGGGCACCCTCGCCGACTTCGACGCCTTCGTCGCCTACGCCGCCGACCACGGCCTGGAAGTCGCCCTCGACCTGGCCCTGCAATGCTCGCCCGACCACCCCTGGGTCACCGAGCATCCCGAATGGTTCACCACCCGCGCCGACGGCACCATCGCCTACGCCGAGAACCCGCCCAAGAAATACCAGGACATCTACCCCCTCAACTTCGACAACGACCCCGAGGGCCTGTACACCGAAGTCAAACGCGTCATCCGGCACTGGATGGACCACGGCGTCCGCATCTTCCGCGTCGACAACCCCCACACCAAACCCGTCGACTTCTGGGAACGCCTGCTGGCCGACGTCAACCGCACCGACCCCGACGTGCTGTTCCTGGCCGAGGCCTTCACCCGCCCCGCCATGATGCACACCCTGGCCAAGATCGGGTTCCACCAGTCGTACACCTACTTCACCTGGCGCAACTCCGCCGAGGAACTCACCGACTACTTCACCGAGCTCACCGGCCCCGCCGCCGCCTACATGCGCCCCAACGCCTTCACCAACACCCCCGACATCCTCCACGAGTACCTCCAGCACGGCGGCCGCCCCGCTTTCGAGATCCGCGCGATCCTCGCCGCTCTCCTCTCCCCCACCTGGGGCATCTACTCCGGCTACGAACTGTGGGAGAACATTCCCGTCCGCCCCGGCAGCGAGGAGTACCGCGACTCGGAGAAGTACCAGTACCGCATCCGCGACTGGGAAGCCGCCGACCGCGACAACACCACCATCGCCCCCCTCATCACCCGGCTCAACACCCTCCGCAACGCCCACCCCGCACTCCAGCTGCTGCGGAACCTGACCTTCCACTACATCGACCAGCCGGAACTGCTGGCGTTCTCCAAACGGCACATGGACGACGTGGTGCTGGCGGTCGTCAATCTCAATCCGCACCAGCCGCGCGAAGCGACGGTCCACCTCGACCTCACCGCACTCGGCCTCCCCGACGACCCGGACCGCCCCTTCACCGTCCACGACGAAATGGACGGCGCGACCTACACGTGGCGGAAGGCCAACTACGTCTACCTGGACCCGCACCTTCGACCGGCGCACATCTTCACGTTCCGGAGCAGCGAGAGTTGAGCGGACCGAACGAACCACAGCCTCCCTCCCCGACGCCCGGTCCGACGCCCGGACCCGGCCCGGTGCCGAGGGACGAGCCCATCACCGAGATCCCTCCGGACGCGGTCCCGCCGGCGTCGGAACCCGTCCCGGACGCCTTCAGCCCCGAGACGCCGCGCGACCCGCACTGGTTCAAGACGGCGGTGTTCTACGAGGTGTCGGTGCGGGGATTCTGCGACTCCAACGGCGACGGCTACGGCGACCTGCGCGGCCTGATCTCCAAACTCGACCACCTCGAATG
>NZ_WBMS02000083.1:0-1219 GCF_008923205.2 Actinomadura physcomitrii
CCCACCCACGGCATGTCGCCCAACTTCCTCATGGAGCCCGGCGCACCGGTCGTCGGGAAGTCCTACGAGGAGGTCGCCGGCCCGTGGGACAAGGGCGTCACCCCGATCCCGCTCAAGCTCGACCGGCCGCCGTCGCTGCTCGACCACGCCAGGACCGCGCTGTTCATGGTGTCCGACGACGCCGCCTACATGTCCGGCCAGATCATCTCCTCCTGCGACGGCGGCACGCTGGCACGGGTCTCCATCCCCTTCCCCGAAGACCAGGGCACCCCGACGCTCTGACAGGAATCTCGCTAGGAGTTCAGGCGATGACCACCGTTCTGTCGTCCGTCCCGGACCATCTGCGCACCGAGTTCGATGTCTACGACCCGGCGCTGACGCACCCCGTCGACACCTTCCAGGAAAGGGTCGCCGAACTCGCGGCGGCCTCCCCGCTGCTGTACTCGGAGAAGTACGGCGGCCACTGGATCGTCACCCGGTACGAGGAGATCCACGAGGTGCTGCGGCATCCGGAGATCTTCTCCAGCTTCCCGAACAACCTCGTGCCGCACGGCGCGGGCAAGTTCCTCCCGCTGGAGATCGACCCGCCCGAGCACACCGCCTTCCGCAAGGCCCTGCAGCCGCTGTTCGGCCCGACCCGGATGCGCGCCCTGGAACCGCGGATCCGCGCGCTGGTCAACGAGCTGATCGACGGTTTCGCGGCGCGCGGTTCGGCCGAGTACATCTCCGAGTTCGCGCACGAGCTGCCGGCGCGGGTGTTCCTCGCCCTGATGGACTGGCCGCTGTCGGACGCGCCGCTGTTCACCGAGGCGACCGACACGACCCTGCGCGGCGTCCCGGGAGCGAGCGAGGAGGAGTCCAACGCCGCCCGGGACCGGGCCGCGGGACAGATGCTCGGCTACTTCGCCCAGGTCGTGGCCGACCGCCGGTCCGGCGGCGTCCGGGACGACATCACCTCGCAGATCGTCCACCAGTCGATCGAGCTGGACGGGGAGTCGCGCCCGCTCAGTGACGAAGAGCTGTGCAACATGTTCTTCCTGCTGCTGATCGCGGGCCTGCACACCGTCACCGGCACCCTGGCGTGGTCGGTCATGCACCTGGCCGACCGCCCCGCCGAGCGGCAGCGGCTGATCGACGACCCGTCGCTGATCCCGGCGGCCGTGGAGGAGATGCTGCGCATCGAGGCCGCGGTGTCGCCGGGGCGCCGGGTCCGCCACGA
>NZ_WBMS02000083.1:1229-12720 GCF_008923205.2 Actinomadura physcomitrii
ACGACACCACGCTCGGCGGCATCGAGCTGAAGACCGGCGACCAGCTGCTGCTCGTGCTCGCCGGCGCGAACCGCGACGGCGGGGAGTTCGACGACCCGGACGTCGTGCGCATCGACCGGACGCCCAACCGGCACCTGTCGTTCGGCTCCGGGCCGCACCGCTGCCTCGGCTCCCACCTGGCCCGCGTCGAGCTGCGGATCGTGTTCGAGGAACTGCACCGCCGCATCCCCGACTACCGGATCGACACCGGCAGGCAGGTCGTGTCGCACCCGAGCCAGGTGCGCGGGGTCCTGGAACTGCCGATCCTGTTCACCCCCGAGCGATGACCCGCCGAACCCGGGAGACCGCTCCGCCACCCCACGGATCGTCCGCGAAGGAGTGCGTGCGATGACCGAACTGGTCACCGACGGCCTCGGATACTGGGCCCGGCAGGCCCCGGACCGTCCCGCGATCGTGTTCGACGGATCGGACACCGTCGACTACCGGACCCTGGAGCACTGGACGGACGCCGCCGCCCGCGCGCACGAGGCGCGCGGAGTCCGGCCGGGGGACCGGGTCGGCATCATCGGCGGCAACAGCCTGGAATGGGTGGTCGCGGCGATCGGCGTCCTGAAGCTGGGCGCGGTCGTCGTGCCGCTCAACGACCGCTTCACCCCCGAAGAGCTCCGCTACCTCGTCGACGACTCCGGTCCCCGGCTGGTCCTCACCGACGAGGCGCACCTGGCATCGATCACCGCGGCGCTGGAGGGCACCGCCGTCGACCGCGGCGGCCTGGAGGACTTCACGAAGCTGCGCCACGCCGGCGGCGATCCGCCCGGACGCCCGGACGCCGCGCCGGACGACGTGACGCAGATCGTCTATACGAGCGGAACCACCTCGCGGCCGAAGGGCGTGATCTTCACCCACCGGAGCACGTTCAACCTGATCGCGGACTTCGCGTTCGCCGAGCCGGCGCTGCGGCCGGGGGCGCGGATCATCTACGTACTGTCGATGTCGGGTGCGCCGGGGCTGCTGTGGCATTTCCTGCACCCGCTGACCCGCGGTCTGTCGATCTTCTACGAGCGCGGCTTCGACCCTGCGACGGTCCTGAAGCGCGTCGCCGGGGAGAAGGTGCAGATCATGTGCGGCGTGCCGGTGCTGTTCGAGCAGATGGCGGCGCGCCCGGAGTTCGGCGGTGCCGACCTGTCCTCGCTCGAACTGGCGACGATCGCCGGCGCCCGCTGCCCGGTGCCGACGATCGAGGCGTGGCTCGCCAAGGGGGTGCTGCTCCGGCAGGCGTACGGCATGACGGAGCTGGGCGGCATCTCCTCGCTCAACCCGCCCGAGCAGGCGCTGAAGCGCCCGGGGTCGATCGGCCGGGGCACCGTCTTCAACCGGCACCGCGTCGTCCGGGCGGACGGGACCGACTGCGACCCCGGCGAGCCGGGCGAGATCATCGTGTCCGGCCCGGGCGTCACCCCGGGCTACTGGCGCAACGAGCGGGCCTACGCGGAGGCGATGCGCGACGGCTGGTTCCACAGCGGCGACCTCGGAGTCAAGGACGACGAGGGCTTCATCCAGGTCGTGGACCGGCTCAAGGACATCATCATCACCGGCGGGTACAACGTCGCGCCGTCGGAGATCGAGGCGGTCATCGGCGAGATCCCCGGCGTGGCCGAGGTCTGCGTGATCTCCGCGCACGATCCCAAGTTCGGTGAGACGCCCGCGGCGATCGTCCACGCGACGGGCGCCCTGACGGCGGAGGACGTCACGGCCCACTGCCGCGAACGGCTCGCCGGCTACAAGGTGCCGCGGCACGTGGTGATCCAGGACGTGCCCCTGGTCCGGATGGCGAGCGGCAAGATCGCTCGCAGCCGCATCAGGGAGGCGCACCCCGAGCTGGCGGAACCGCCGGCGCCGCAGCGATAGGCCGCACCCACATCACGAGTGCGCCCGGATCACGGACGCGCACGGCCCGCACGGAAGGGATGCCATGTCAGCCGTAGGGCGCGGGGACCGGATCCGCCGGGTCCTCGACCACCTCAGGAACGAGACCACCGACGAGTTCAGCGCGCCCGTGCCGCTCGGGCCCGGCGTCTACACCGACCCGGACGTCGCGCGCCGCGAGCGGGACCTCGTGTTCGGCCGGGTCCCGTCGATCGTGGCGCACGCCGGCGAGCTGGCGGAGCCCAACGCCTTCCGCACGCTGCGGATGCCGCGCAACCAGGTGATCGTCGTCCGCCAGCAGGACGGCGGGGTCAAGGCCTTCGTGAACCTGTGCCGGCACCGCGGCGCGCTGCTGGAGGAGCGGGAGGAGGGACGCTGCCGGCTCTTCTCCTGCGGCTACCACCGCTGGTCGTACAACACCGACGGCTCGCTCCGCACGATCACGCGGGACTCCACCTTCGGCGACATCGACAGGTCGGAGTACGGGCTGATCGAGTTGCCCGTCGAGGAGCGCCACGGCCTGGTCTGGATGGTCGACGACGCCGCGGCGAAGATCGACGTCGCCGCCTGGCTGGGACCCGAGATGGACGGCATCCTGGCCGGCTACCGGCTGGAGGACCTGGTCGTCTTCCGCGCGGAGGGCTTCGACGAGCCCGCCAACTGGAAGCTCATGCAGGACGCCTTCGTGGACAACTACCACATCCAGTACGCGCATCCGAACACCGCCGGCAAGCATGTGCACACCAACGTCCAGGTCGTCGAGGACTTCGGGCGGCACGCCCGGATGCTGTCGCCGCGCAAGAAGATCGACCGCTGGCTGGAGGAGGACCCGGGGGAGCGGGACCTCGGCCGCTTCGTGATCGACGGGCACTTCCTGCTCCCCAACAGCACCCTGCTCCGCCAGCCGGACGACCATTTCGAGCTGCTGACGTTCCGGCCGCACCCGTCCGATCCCGGCAGGTGCCGGATGGAGATGCGGCTGCTCGTCCCGAGCGTCGAGGCGAGCGGCATGGATCCGGAGAAGTGGCGGCTCACCTGGGAGAAGAACTGGGAGATCCTTCTCGCGGTGCTGCACCAGGAGGACTTCCCGCTCTTGCGGGCCGCCCAGCGCGGGCTCGCGAGCGCCGACGCGGCCGGGATGGTCCTCGGCCGCAACGAGGTGGTGAACCAGATCTTCCACCGGGAACTGGGCAAGCTGCTCGCCGGCTGAGCGAGCCGCCCGGCGGCGCTGACCACAGCCGCCCGGCGGCGCCGGCCAGGGCCGCCGGGCGGCGGGTTCAGGCGCGGGCGGTGCCCCACAGGCGTTCGGCGCGCCGGGCCAGCAGGCGGTGGTCGAGCTTGCCGTTCGCGAGCCGGTCGAGGGAGTCGACGCGGGCGATGCGGCGCGGCACCTTGTAGCCGGCCAGCCGGGCCCGCACGTGCGCCTGCAGACCGCCGGCGTCGGCCTCCCGCCCGTCGGTGACCACGAAGGCGACGACCTTCGCGCCGAGGCGTTCGTCGGGGACGCCGAGCACCGCCGCGTCCACGATGCCGGGATAGGTCTTGACGGCCTCCTCGACCTCCTCGGCGAAGACCTTTTCGCCGCCGGTGTTGATGCAGCTCGACCCGCGTCCGAGGAGCTTGATCCGGCCGTCGGCCTCCAGGACGGCGAGATCGCCGGGAACCGACCACCGGCGTCCCGCGGCCTCGACGAAGACCTCGGCCGACTTGGCGGGGTCGTTGAGATAGCCGACGGGGAGCCAGCCGGACACGGCGAGGCGGCCGATCCGGCCGTCGCCGGGCGTGGCGAGCGTGCCGTCGTCGTGCAGGACGGCGCCGCGCTCGGAGACGCGGAAGCTGGCGGTGCCGGCGACGTCCCCCGGGACGGACACGGTGGAGCCGATCGACGAAGCCTCCGACGAGCCCAGCCCGTCGACCAGCCGCGCCTTGGGGATGTGGCGGAGCAGGCCCTCCTTGACCGGGCCGCTCCAGATGGCCCCGGAGGAGAAGATCACGCGGAGCGCCGACAGGTCCCAGCGGCGGGGCTCGGCGTCGAGCGCGTCCAGCAGCGGGCGGGCGAACGCGTCGCCGACGATGGACAGCCCTTGCACGCGCTCCTCGGCCAACGCGTCCAGCAGGGCCTCGGCGGAGAAGCGCGCGCCCGGCACGGTCACGACGGTGCCGGCGCCGCTGAGCGCGGACAGCGCGTAGAAGAGGCCGGCGCCGTGCATGAGCGGGCTGGCGATGAGGGAGCGGATCTCGCGCCGCCCGGCCAGGTGCTCGGCGACGACCTCCGGGGCGGCGCGGTCGGGGATGGCCCGCGTGCTCTGGGCGTTCAGCATGGACAGCAGGTCGTCCTGCCGCCACATCACGCCCTTAGGGCGCCCGGTCGTACCGCCCGTGTAGATGAGGACGAGCGAATCGGGCCGTCCGCCGCCGTGCGGGCGGGGCTCCTGCGCGGCGAGGGCCTCCTCGTACGGGGCGCCCGTCTCCAGCCAGACGCGCACCCCGGGCAGCCGTTCGCGCACGGCGGCGACGCGGTCGCGGAACTCGGCGTCGTAGACGACCGCCTTCACATCCGCATCGGTCCAGATCTGCTCCAGTTCGTCCTCGACGTACCTGTAGTTGGTGTTCATCGGGGCCAGAGCCGCCTTCGAGGCGGCGAAGAAGGTCTCCAGGTAGGCGGTTCCGTTGCGCATGTACTCGGCGACCACGTCGCCGGGACGCAGCCCGCCGGCCTCCAGGACGGCGGCGAGCCGTGCGGCGCGTTGATCGAATTCCGCCCAGTCCATCCGCCGGCCACCGTGGATGAGAGCGGTGCGCGACGGATGGGCGCGGGCCACCGCCTCCAGGACGTCGCCGTAGTTCCAGCCTGCCATGCTCGGCCTTCCGCGAGACGGTGCACTTTCCCGTTCGGCCGGGCGGCGCTCCGGACCGCCGACCGTGGATCGGATCCTAATCTAAAGCTATTAGATTTGAAATGCCAGAGGTGCAGGGAAGTGCCCTGCCGTGGACGGCGTCTTGTTCCTAAAATCTTAAGACGTTAGATTCGAGGGAGGCGGCATCCGTACCGGCATCCACGTTAGGAGGCCCTCCAGGGCCACCGGCGACAGGCAGGACCGCATCGGGCGGCTGCTCGAGCTGCTGCGCGCGGACGACACCGACAAGCTCGCCGAGACCGAGCCGTTGGCGCCGCGGGAGTTCACCGACCCCGGGACGGCGGCGCGGGAGCGGGAGCTGATCTTCGGCCGGGTGCCGTCCATCGTCGCGCACTCCTCGGAACTGGCCGAGCCCGCGGCGGAGTTCCCGGGAAAGGTCGGTATCGGCCGGCCTGCACGTCCTCATCCTGGACGGCTGGAGAAGATCACGGTGCGGTGAGCTCAGGCCCGCGAGCCGCGCACAGGGCGTTCCCGTCCGATCAGGACAGGTCGAGGGCGTGCTCGACCAGACTGATGAGGACGCTCCTGGCCGAGTCGCGCTCCCGGACGTCGCACAGCACGATCGGGATGTCCGGATCGACGTCGAGCGCCGTGCGGATCTCCTTCAGCGTGTGCCTGCGGGCCCCGTCGAAGCAGTTGACCGCCACGACGAACGGGGTGTCGCGCTGCTCGAAGTAGTCGATGGACTCGAAGCTGGTCTCCAGCCGCCTGGTGTCGACCAGGACGACGGCGCCGATCGCTCCATAGGCCATCTCGTCCCACATGAACCAGAAGCGCTCCTGACCGGGCGTCCCGAACAGGTAGAGCGTGATGCCGTCGTCGAACGCCAGCCGGCCGAAGTCCATGGCGACCGTGGTGGTGGTCTTGCCCTCGACGCCCTGCAGGTCGTCGATGCCGATGCCGGCGCTGGTCAGCGTCTCCTCGGTGCGCGGCGGCCGGATCTCGCTGACCGCGCCGACCATCGTCGTCTTGCCGCCCGTTCGGCAGGATCGGCTCGATCAGCGACCACTCGTGCATCTCGCCGGCGATGGTGGCGTGGGTGAAGATCACGACCTTCGGCCGCCCGGTCGTGCCACTGGTGAAGATGATCGCCGTCGGGTCGGCCAGTTCGCCGACGGGGGCGGTGACCGGGGCGTGCGCGGCGCCGCGCAGCTTCGCGACCCCGTCCAGAAGGCCGATCGCGAAGGTCGGCCGCGTCTGGTGGACCTCCTCCAGCCGGGGGTGGAGCACGGCGTCGCAGTAGACGACCGCCGGTTCGCAGTCCTCCACCAGGGCGGTCAGCTCGCGGGCCAGCATCCGCTGGTTGAAAGGGGCGACGATCGCGCCGATCCGCCACGCGCCCAGGGCCACCGCGCACCACTCCAGGCTGTTGCCGCCGAGGATCGAGACCCGGTCGCCGGGGCCGGCGCCCCTGGACCGCAGGTCGGCCGCGACGCCGTCCGCCCAGGCCGACAGCTCTCGATAGGTGATCGGGTCGCCGTCGAAGTCGATCGCGACGGCGCCGGGCGTGACACGGGCCCACCAGACCAGTGCGTCGTTGACCGTGCCGCTCATGGAACCTCCTGCGCCTTCCGGGGCGGGCGGTCGGCGCGGCCTGTGGCCGGCGGCGACCTGGATGTGCCCTGCCTCACACGAGATTTAATCTAAAGTCATTAGGCTAGAAGTGCAATGACCTGACGCCGGATGCTCGACATCATCCCAGCTCGTGCGGGCTTTCGAGGGTGTAGTGGACGTCGTCATGGGTCCGCTGGAAACCCAGGAGACGGGCAAGGCGCACGGCTCGGGGCAGGGCCGGGTCGAGGCGTGCCTCGACCGCCTGCACGCCCTCGGCGCGCAGCAGGGCCAGCGCTCCGGCGGCCAGCGCGAGCCCCGTCCCGGAGCCCGGCACGGCGGGAACGAGGGCCCGGAGCGTCCCGGTCCGCAGCCGGTCGACGATCCGCGTGTCGCGGTCGAGCCAGGCGTACCCGGCGGCGCCGTCGGAGCCGGCGGCGTAGAGCAGGCGCGCGGCGCCGTGGCCGGGAGGCCGGTAGCGCTCCGGAAGTCCGGAGGCCTTCCAGAGGGCCCAGGCCGCCTCGGGATCCGGATCCTCGAACAGGCGGGCCGTCGCAGTTGGCGGGTCGACGGCGTGCGGCCCGGTCAGCGGGCGCACGCTTCGCCAGATCCGTGCCGTCTCCACGCATCTGAACCGCCGCGCCAGGCGCTCCGCCGCCGGGTGATGCCCTTCGGCCCAGCCGTGCGCCCCTGCCGGCTCCACCGACTCCAGCACGGCCGTCGCCACACCGCGGGACCGGTGGTCCGGGTGGACGATGATCGTGCCGGACGCCCGTTCGTCGAGGTACAGGAGGCCGACCAGCGGGTCGCCGGGACCGTCCAGGCGGACGAGCAGATGGCGCCCCTCCCCGCGCACGGCCGATGGCGTGAGCTGGGAGAATCCCGCGTCCTGGTCGTACTCGGCGCAGACGCGGGCCAGCTCCAGTGCCTCGGCCAGCTCCTCTTGCGCCAGGCGGCCGCGCCAGGTCGTGGAGATCATCGTTCTCCGGCGGCGGTCAGCCTGCGCAGTTCGCGGTGGAAGATCTGGTTGATCACCTCGTTGCGGCCCAGCAGCATGCGGCCCGCGTCGGCGCTGGCCAGGGCGTCCTGGCTGGCGCGCAGCAGCGGGAAGTCCTCGGCGTGCAGGACGTCCAGCAGGATCTGCCAGTTCTTGTTCCAGCGCTTCTCCCACTCGGTCTCGTCGAACCGGGAGTCCTCGACCGTCGGGACCAGCACCCGCATCTCCATGCGGCTGCGCGCGGGGTCGGTGGGATGCGGGCGGAAGGTGAGCAGCTGGAAGTGGTCGGGCTGGCGCAGCAGGGTGCTGTTGGGGCCGAGGTAGTGGGACTCGGTGACGTGCCGGCCGAGATCGGCGTCGCCCGGATCCTGCTCGAGGAACCGGTCGATGCTCTTGCGCGGCGACAGGAATCTGGCGTGCCGGCCGTAGTCCTCGACGGCCAGCACGTTGGTGTGGATGATCTTCCCGGCCGTGTTCGGGTGGGCGAACTTGATGTGGTACCCGTCCAGGAACGCGTCCTGCATGAGCTTCCAGTTCACCGGCTCGTCGAAGCCCTCGGCCCGGTAGCAGAGCAGCGCGTCCAGGCCGTAGCCGGCGAGCGCGGCGTCCATCTCGGGACCGAGCCAGCCGGCCACGTCGATCGTCGCGGCGGCCGAGTCGACCAGCCAGACGAAGCCGTGCCGCTCTTCGGCGGGCAGCTCGACCAGGCCCGAGGCATCGCGATCGATGTCCCCGAAGGTGTGGTCGTAGGTGACGGTGCGCAGGCTGCCGTCGGTGTTGTAGGACCACCGGTGGTAGGGGCAGGAGAACAGCCGGCACCGGCCGGACGGCCGCTCCTCCAGCCGCGCCCCCCGGTGCCGGCACGCGTTGACGAACGCCTTGACGCCGCCGTCGCGCTGCCGGACCACGATCACCCGGTTGCGCGGCATCGTCAGGGTCAGGAAGTCGCCCGGCCGTGCCAGCTCCGAGGAGTGGGCGACGATCGACGGCACACGGCCGAAGACCAGCTCCCGCTCGGCCTCGGCCGTCCCGGGGTCGGTGAACTCGCGCGGCCCGAACGGCCGGGTGGACTCCAGCTTGTCGGTGTCGTCCGCGCGCAGCAGGTCGAGCAGCCGGCCGATGCGGTCCCGCCTGTCGTCGGGTGCCATGGGTCCCTCCCGTGGTGGATGCCAACTCTATAAATCTAATGCCTTGAGGTTTTTGTTGGCAAGATACGCCACTGACCACCACTTTTGCGGTCTCTGGGTTGCCAGGAAACCTACTAGTGTTAGATTTATTTGCGCGATCAGGACAAGGGAGCGGACAGTGCGGAGCGACCTCTTCGAGACCGGCCACGAGGACTACCGGCAGACCGTCCGGGAGTTCGTGAAGCGCCGGGTGGTGCCGAACATGGAACGCTGGGACACCGACCGGCTCATCGACCGGGACACCTGGCGGGCAGCCGGGGCACAGGGCCTCCTCGGCCTGTCGGTCCCCGCCGAGTACGGGGGCGCGGGGGAGAGCGACTACCGCTACCGCGTCGTCGTACAGCAGGAGATCGCCCGCGTCGGCGCCGCGGCGCTCCAGTCGGGGTTCACCACCAACGACGACATCGCGCTGAGCTACCTGCTGCGGCACGCCGACGACGACCAGCGCGGGCGCTGGCTCCCGGGCTTCGTCAGCGGCGAGACGATCGGCGCGATCGCGATGAGCGAGCCCGCCGCCGGCAGTGACCTGCGCGGCATCGAGACCACCGCGGTCCGGGACGGCGGCGGCTGGGTGCTGAACGGCTCCAAGACCTTCATCACCAGCGGCATCCTCGCCGACCTGGTCATCGTCTTCGCCCGCACCGGGCAGGAGGCCGGGACCGGGGCGTTCAGCCTGTTCGTGGTCGAGGACGGCACTCCCGGCTTCACGCGCGGCCGCCAGCTGGACAAGGTCGGCCTGCACGCACAGGACACGGCCGAGCTGTTCTTCACGGACGCGCGGGTCCCCGCGGCCAACCTGCTCGGCGAGGTCGGCGAAGGCCTGCACGCGCTGATGCGGAGCCTCCCGCTGGAGCGGCTCGGCATCGCGCTGTCGGCCCAGTTCTCCGCCGAGGCCGTGCTGGAATGGACGGTCGAGTACGTCCGGCAGCGCCGCGCGTTCGGCAGGCGGATCGGCGACTTCCAGGCGCCGGCGTTCAAGCTGGCGGAGCTGAGCACCGCCGTCGAGGTGTCCCGCGCGTTCCTCGACCGCTGCGTGCGGGAGTACAACGCCGGCACGCTCACCGCGACCGACGCGGCCAAGGCCAAGCTGTGGGCGACCGACCTCCAGCACGACGTCATCGACACCGGCGTGCAACTGCACGGCGGGTACGGCTACATGATGGAGTACCCGGTCGCCAAAGCCTTCATCGACGCCCGCGTCCAGCGCATCTACGGCGGCACGAACGAGATCATGAAGGAGATCATCCAGCGGGAGCTGATCGGCCGCTCGTGAGACCGCCCCGCCGGGGCCGGCCCGGCCTCCACCGCCGCCTCGACGACCTCCGCCCGGCCGCCCGCGGACGGTTCCGCCGGTTCCGTCCAGCGGTCGGACTCGGAGATGACGTCATCGCCGCCGGCGCTTCTACGACGAGAACTGGGACCTGCTGATGCGGACCCTGCTTGCGAGGACTGGCATGTGGCGGGAACGATCAGCGGCAACATCGGCCGCGGCGGGGTCGGTGAGCCGGTGTTCGGCCGCAACGGGGCCCCGGGCGGGCTCCTCCGCGCCCTACTGACCGAGGACGTCGCGGCGCTGCGGGCCTCAGCGGCTCAGGACGGTGCGACGGTTCAGGACGGTGCGGCGGCCTCGGGGGTGCTCGCGGCGGCGGTGCGCTGATCGGCCAGGAGCAGGACGCCGTGGAGGAAGCTGCGGATCATCTCCTCGAACAGCTGGTTGGCGGTGAACTCGTTGCGCTCGAGCGCCCGCGCGAGGGTGGGCTGGCGGTCGGCGTCGACGTTGGGGAAGATCGCCCGGCGGGCGGCCGGAGTGCGCGCCGCCTCGGAGATCACAGCGCCCAGCACGAGGGTGTCCATGCTGTCGAGGATCTGCACGTGCACCTCCGTCGGCACGCCGCTGGCCTGCAGGAAGCGGGCGGCGTCCTCGTAGAGGTCGGCGAGCAGGTCGCGCGGCGGGTACTGCAGCAGCAGCGGCGCGGCGTTGCGGTGGCGCAGGACGACCCGGCGCAGGTTCAGGCTGAGCTGCACGAACCAGTCGACCCAGCGTTCGGGCGGCGGCTTGCGCGGCACCACGGTGTCGGCCACGATCGCGGCCACGACGGCGCCGAGGATCTCCGACTTGTCGTCGAAGTGGTGGTACAGCGACGGCGCCCGGACGTCGAGGTGGCGCGCGAGGCGCGGCAGGCTCAGTGCGTCCAGGCCCTCGGTGTCGATGATCTCGATCGCCGCGGCCACCGCACCGGTACGGCTGATCAGCGGCTGACGCGGACGGGGCATGGCACCCGATCCTAGTTCACCGCCCGCTCCCCATCGACGCCGCCGCCGCCGGAGCGGCGGGCACATTGCGGCAAAAATCTAAAGGTATTAGGATTGTCGCCGTCTTCTGATGGCCCGATGCCGTCAGGCCGACTGCGTTCACCGGGGCTTCAGTGAGAGCGCCCGCTCGGGACAGATGTCGACGAGATGGCGAGCCCGCTCGAGCGACGTCGCCGTCAAGGGGCCGGTGATGACGACCGGGTCGCCCTGGTCGTCGCAGTCCATCAGCTCCGGCGCCGTCCCATAGCAGAGACCGTGCCCCGCGCACGCGCTTCGGTCGATCGTCAGGTGGTGGTCCATTTCTCCGCCCTCGCCCGTCACAGGCTCGGGGTGCCCTGGTCTTCGGGGAAGGGGATGGAGACCCGTGCCAGCGTGCCGCCGTCGCAGGAGGAGATGATCTGGCCGGACATGTAGGCGGCGTCGTCGGACACCATGAACAGCGCGGTCCTGGCGTGGTCGAGCAGCGACGGCGGCCGGTCCAGCTTGAGCGGGATCGGGGTGACGCCCTTGTCCCACGGGCCGGCGACCTCCTCGTAGGACTTCCCGACGACCGGTGCGCCGGGCTCCATGAGGAAGTTGGGCGACATGCCGTGGGTGGG
>NZ_WBMS02000084.1 GCF_008923205.2 Actinomadura physcomitrii
AGCTGAAGCGGGCCAACGAGATACTGAAGGCCGCCAGTACGTTTTTCGCCGCCGAGCTCGGCCAGCCCCGGACGAAGTAGTCGCGGTGGTCGACCACCTTCGCGACCGCTTCGGGGTCGAGCCGGTGGTGTGCTGCCGGTGAGCTGGCGTTTTCCGGGCCGGGTCAGCCGGCCATCGCCAGGTTGTGCATGAGGGCGATGCCGTGGGTGGCGTGCTGGACGCCGTCGCGTTTGCGGCGACAGTTGCGCAGACCTCCGATAGGTGTTGGGGTCAAGCTGCGGTTGCTTCGGCTGCCGGAAAAGCCTTGGTTTGGTCGTAGGCCTCGGCGGTCTGGAGGCAATGGTGCAACTGCCCCAGCATCCGGTTGAACAGATGGCGTAGGGCTGCGGGATGGCTGTCGCCGGTATCTCGGCGTCGTTGGTAGTGGGCTCGTGCGGGAGCGGAGTTGGTCATGGCCATGAAGGTCCAGACGTAGCCGACCGCGGCCAACCTGTTGTTCTTGACCAGGCGGCGGGTGATGGAGACGCTGCGCCCGGACGCTCGGGTCACCGGTGCGGATCCGGCGTAGGCCTTCAGGCCTCGTGCATCTGAGAACCGGGCCCGGTCATCGCCGATCTCGGCCAGAACGCGGGCGCCGCTGATGTCCGCGAGGCCCGGGAAGCTGGTAATGATCTCGTGGTCGGGGTGCTGCCGGAACGCCTCGGTCGCCGCCTTGCCGAGTTCATCGACGCCCGAGCAGGCTGCATCGAGCACGCTCAGCAGGGCAAGGGTGTTCTTGCCCATCGCCTCTTCGACCAGTGGTGGCTGCCGCATCTGCGGACAGCGCAGCGCCAGCTGCAGCTTGGCGGCGAGTAGCTCGACATTGCGCCGGCGCCCGCCGCGGCGCAGCGCCGCGGCGATACGAGCCAGAGTGAGTTTCGCGCCCCTGCCTGGTGTCGGCGCGGTGGCCAGTAGCACGCACATGTCAGCACCGGTCAGACTGTTTGAGCCGTGGACGGCGAGAGCGTCAAGGAAGCCCGGGTAGTACTCGCGCAGCAGCGACCGCAGCTCCTGGGCGAGCTTCATGCGCCGCCAGGTGGCGTCCTGGTGGGCGCGAGCCAGCACTGCGATGGAGCGGACAAGGTCGCTGTCAGCAGGAAGCGGACGGTGCGCGTGGGCATCAGTGCGCAGGATGTTGGCCAGCACCAAGGCATCGGCGTGATCACTTTTGGAGCGTGCGACCGTCCAGCGCTCGCGGTAACGGGCCACGGCGAGCGGATTGATCGCATATACCGGTCGGCCGGTAGCCCGCAGTTCGGCCACCAACAGCCCGCGGGCCGTCTCAATCGCCACGGGGATCGGCTCCTCACCGCTGTCCCCGGCCTCGGCCAGCAGCTCGAGCAACTCGGCGTAACCGTTACTGCTGTCCTTGATGCGCCGTTTGGCGATGAGCGTGCCGTCTTGGCCGACCAGCGCGATGTCGTGGTGGCCTTCGGCCCAGTCGATGCCGCAGTACACACCTCGGTGTTGTGCCGTCACGTATCGATCTCCGTTCGTTCAGGGGGTGTCCGTGCTGGTCACAGACCCTGACGAGAACGCGCGGCGCCCTAATAGCAAGGCTCATGGCCTGACCTCCGATGAAGCCGTTCGCGATCTCAGCGACGCGCACGGTTCCGGTCTTGCGCAATGAGAGCTCAGAGCTCGGAACTCCGCTGAGGTATGGACCGTGCGAGCGGGCTGCAACCACGACCAGCAAGTGCACCGCAAGGCGGCAGCGAGGGGGCGGACGTTCCGCAACGTCTCTCGTCAGACGCTGGTCAACAAGCGGACCTCCGGCCTGCCATCCACGCCAGGACGTAAGCGCCGAACGGTCCGAGGCGGGTCAGGCTGCCCGTCTGCGCAAGGGCTTCAGCACCGGGATGTTCCAAGGCATCCCTGCCCCGCCTCAGGCCGTTCGAGCTCTATTAGGGTGTTCCACCACTTCATGCGCGCGAAGACGTGCTCGACGCGGGCGCGCACCCGTTTGTGGACGGTGTTGAGTTGGTCCTGCCAGGCGGGCAGCTCGCCGCTGTCGCGGGGACGCCGGTAGGGCATGATCACCTGCCGGTTTCCCCGGTAACCGCCGTAGGCCATCACATGCGCACCCCGGAACGCGGTATTGGCACCTGAATCGCGGAACGCGGTGCAGTCGTTGTGATTGCCCGGCACCGGACGTCCGACCGCGACCGCCAGCCAGGTGTTGGCGTCGATGACGACCTGCATGTTCACCGAGTACCGGTAGTTCTTGGACGAGGCGGTGACCGTCCGGTCGTGGACGGGCACCAGCGTCCCGTCCACGATCAGCACCGTGTCCGGACTGTGCCGGCGGGCGGCCGGGGCCAGTGCGAGCAGCGGCGCCAGGTGATCCACGACGCGGTGCGCGGCGGACTTGGACACCCCGAACAGCAACGCGACCTGCCGCAGCGTCAGGTTGGTGCGGTAATACACAACGATCAGCAGCACCCGGTCGGCCAGCGGCAGACTCCACCGCCACCCGGTCCCGGTCTGCTCACCACCCCGACCTGCAACGACCCGCACCAGACGCCGGAACTGCCGCACCGACAAGCCGGTGAACACCGGCACCCACTCGTCCCGATCCGCCCCGATCACCTGCTCCACACCAAGATCAACGATCTTGATCGCCGGCGTTACGGGACAGCCCTTAGCGAGACCAGCACGGGATCTCCAGCCGGTACGGTCCCGCCGCTCAGTACAGCAACGCCGACACGTTCGACCTCCGCCGCGACGAGGTCTCCCAGATCGCTTTTGGGCACGGCCCGCACCGCTGCCTCGGCGCCCAGCCGGCCCGGATGGAGCCTCAGGTCGCCCTCGGCGCGCTGCTGCAGCGGCTTCCGGGTCTGCGGGTCGCCGGAACCGAACAGGACATCGCCTGGAAGACCGGAACGGTCACACGTGGGCTCCGCCCGGTTGTCGATCACCTGGGACAGGCCGTAGGCCGCCACCGGCCGAACGGAGGGGGATCAGTTGTCCCCACAGGACTGCGCTGACATCTCTCAACCTGATCGATTGCGGCGCCATCCGATGGCCGGACAGTTCCACCTGTCGGCCATACGCACAGCAGCCCGTCCGGAACAACCACGAGCAATAGCGCAGACCGAAGAACAGCGCAAAGGAGTACCTGTGGGAAGCCGAAATCGAGCTCCAGTTCAGCGGCGACGACCGACCGCAACCGAATAGACCACCAACGATGCCTCTCGCAAGTCCCTACTATCGCTAAATTTCCCTGGCGAAATCGTTAGACTAGGAGTCGACAACAATGGCAGCGAATTCGGGCACCCCATCAACCCGTCGGCGACGGACGTTCGCGCGCGTCATGGCGACGGCGACGGTTGTCGCTGGCGCCTTGATGACCACCGGCGCCGTTCAGGCCGCATGGGCCGCCGGCGACCCCTCGCCCAAGATCGTCGGTGGGGGGCCGGCGGACCAGACCTACCCGTTCATGGTCTCGATTCAGTATTCCCACAACGGAGACCCGGACTCCCATCGTTGCGGTGGCGCTCTGATACGGAAGGAATGGGTGGTCACCGCCGCGCACTGTGTCCAAACGAGCGGCTCGGACTCCAGCACGTCCGTGCCGTTGGATCCCGCCCTCCTGCATGTCCGGATCGGCTCCAACGACCGGACCGCGGGAGGCACCGTCTCGTATACCGACAAGATCGTCGTGGCCCCCGGCCACATCAACTACCCGGATAGGGAACTCGGCGGGGATATCGCGCTCCTCCACCTCACAACCGCGCAGTCCGCGGTGAAGACCATTCCCATGGACGTCGTGCTTCCCAACCCGGGGGTCGGCGTCCGGGAGATCGGCTGGGGTTACACCTCCAACGACGACAGTGATCCCAGCCAGCTGCCCACACAGTTGCAACAACTCGACACCACGGTGCTTCCGGCGAGTACCCGGAAGTGCCATGTCGACGAGAACGGAAGCGACGCCTGGGGAATCCGGCCGGGCGACATCTGCGCGGACAATCCCGACGGCGTCCGCGGGCCCTGCGGAGGTGACTCCGGCTCGCCACTCTTGATGCGCGTCAACGGCCACTGGCGGCTCGAAGGCGTGGACAGTCGCGGCGTGAGCGATGTCTGCGGAGGCGGCCCGGACATCTATACGGGCGTCGGGCCCAACGCCGGCTGGATTAACAGCGTCGTCTCCTAGAGACGGTCACCAGGCCGAGGTCGGCGCGGCAGGCAGTTCGACGTCGAGGTCGTTGCGATCAACGATGTGGCCCCCCGGCCCTCGATCTCGCAATACGGCGTCCGCCTGGCGACAACCTCTGAACTCAAGGAGTTTGGAGCTTTCGTTGTTCCAGGGGCAGAGTCGGATGTCGTCGGCGACGTCACCGAGCTGAATGTCCTGCCCTGCAGTCTCGATGACGCCCGCAGCCTTAAACGAGCCACTTGCTTGCCGAAAACCGTTGATGACCGGGCGGGGGCCGACGGGGGCGGAGCCCCCGTCGGCCCCCGCCCGGCATTTGGATGGGTCCTGGAACCGTTTGCACCTCCCGGTGCTAGGACCCGCGTCCCGGAGCGCACTCTCCTCCTCCCGCGCTGGGGGCGTGATCTACGACGGCGAGCAGCGCTGGGGCACCTGGATCGCGCTCGACGCGCTGGTCACGGAAAACGACCGGTCGTCCTGTCCGGCTCGGGCTTGAGCGGACGCCGCCTGCCGCCCTGGTTCGACCGACTCGGCCTCCATCGACCTCCGCAGCAGAGCGATGTGTTCGTCCAAGATCTCTTCCAGGTCCAGACGGACCTGCCGCTGGCACTCGTCGATCGTCTGCTGGCACATCCTGTGCATGACCATCGCTTCGTCCCAGACCTTCGCCGCGATGCCGAGCGCCAGCGCAAGGGCCTGGGCGGCAGGACGGCGCTCCATGCCCGCCAGCTCCGCTGCGACTCGGTCCTCCACGTAGACCGTCATCAGCCCTACACGCACGTACGGGGTGCCGTGCTCGAATAGCCGGTCGGCGAACAGGGTGGAGATCAGCCGGCCCATGGCCTCCGGCCTGGCCGAATAGCCCATCGGGCCGGGCGCCGTCATCACGGCGCCCCCACCGTGCGGAGTGCGGCCTTCACCTGCACGACGGCCTCGGTCGGGTTGTCGGCCTCGCACAGCCAGACCCCGCCGCCCCAGCTGAACCACCAGCGGCCATCGTCGCTCGTGCGGCGGTTGCACTCGATTGCGACCCCGCGGGAGTCTGGACCCGTGGTCACGCGCAATCGCCTTTCGCTGACGGGCTCCGTGACGAGCTTCTGGCCGCGCAGCAGGTTGGCGAGGGTGACCAGGTAGCGCGCTCCCTCCGAATGGTCCGGTTCGGTGGTGTGCACCCGCTGCTCGGCTCGCGCGGGTCCGTTTGCCGACGGGGCGGCCTGGCCTGCACCCTGGCCACTGATGTACTGGCGAACGGTGCGCAGGTTTGGCGGGCCGCCCGTCCCCAGTTCGGCGACCACCTCCAGCTCCGGTTTGAGGTACCGCCGCGGCGACCGTACGGAGTCCTGCACGACCGAGATCAACCCCTCTTCCTCCCAGCGCACCAGCACGCCGGACTGCAGGCCAGTGAGGTCGAACGCCTCGCGCACGGGGATCCACGGGCCGTCAGCCGTGGTCATGCCATTGATCTCAGCGACCTTGCCGAGATGTACGCGAGGATAGTCCGAAATCGCCAAGGTCATGCCGCCGCTGCCTCTCCCATCTCGTTCCCGATTTGCTGTGCTGCCGCGCCCGCGTCATTCACCGGGCAGATCGACTCGCCCGTGTGGACGTTGTAGAACCACCACGTCCCGTCCCGGCCGTAACGGCAGCCGATCGTCATGGCTCGACCTGGCAGGCCCAGGGGAATTATGTTGAGAAATGCAAATCCCTGAAGTACGGCGAACGCGGTGACGATGCCGTCCAGAGAGGTGAATGCCTAAAGGCTGTCCCGTGACGCCGGGCCGATCTAGATCGTTGATCTTGGTGTGGAGCGGTGATCAGGGCCGATCGGGACGAGTGAGCCCTTTTCAACCTGCTGCGGTGGCTGCGGGGCTGGGCTGACAGACGAGTGAAGCCTCTGGTAGATGGGTTTTCGACCAAGAAGACCGGCTCCACCAGAGGCTTCGCATGCTTGTCTACCCGTCTGGCATCGAGGTGTCCAGCGCCGCCCTGCGCCACCTATCTCAGCGCCTGCGGGAACACCGCCGCGCCATCGGCACCCGGTGGCGGCGCCTGCCCGCTGGCCGCCAGGCCCTGCTCGTCCTCGCCCACCTGCGCAACGGGCACACCTACGCCCAACTCGCCGCCGGTTTCGGAGTCGGGATCACCACCGCCTACCGGTACATCACCGAGGCGGTCGAGGTCTTGGCCGCTGTGGCCCCGACGCTCGCCCAGGCGGCCCGGACGGCGTCGACGAAGGCGTTCGTCCTGCTGGACGGCACGCTGCCGCCGATCGACCGGGTCGCCGCCGACCGGCCCTTCTACTCGGGAAAGCACAAGAAACACGGGATGAACGTGCAGGTCCTCGCCGATCCGGCCGGACGGCTGCTGTGGGCTTCACCGGCCCTGCCCGGGGCCGTCCACGACGTCCGCGCGGCCCGCGAGCACGGCATCATCGACGCCCTCGCCGCAACCGGCGTCTCCTGCTGGGCCGACAAGACATCCCATGCGGTTAGCGTGTCAAGCCGCGGCGAGGGTGCGGACTGCGAACGCGGTGGCCTCCTGGTAGGGCTGTTGGGTGTGCAGGCAGTGGTGCAGGCAGCCGAGCAGGCGGTTGAAGGTGTTGCGCAGCGCGGCGGTGTGGCTGTCACCGGCCTGGCGTCGTCGCTGGTAGTGAGCGTGAGCGCCGGGTGAGGCGGTCAGCGCCGAGAACGCCCACTGGTAGCCGGCGGTGGCCAGACGCTGATTCTTGACGCGCCGGTGCATCACGATCACGCGCTTGCCTGAGGCGCGGGTGACCGGGGCCGCCCCGGCGTAGGCTTTCAGGGATCTGGCATCGGCGAACCGTGAGCGATCATCGCCGATCTCGGCGAGCACCCGGGCGCCGGTGAGTCGACCGAGACCGGGCAGGCTGGTGATGATCTCGGAGTCCGGGTGCTGGTCGAAAGCCTCTTCGGCGGCTGCCGCGAGTTCTTCGGCGTTGACGCAGGCGGTATCGAGGGCCCGCAGCAGCGCCACCGCCCTGCGGCCCATCGCCTGCTCGACCGGTGACGGCTGACGCAGATGCTCACTGGTCAAGGCCTGGTGGATGCGGGCCGCCCGGGCGGTCACGCCGCGTTGCCGACCGGCCTGGCGCAACAGGTCGGCGATCTGCTGCACCGACATTGCCGCGGCGGCGGCCGGTGTCGGCGCCGCCGCCAGGATCGCGCGGGCTTCGGGGCGCACGATGCCACCTCGGGCATCCCGGAACGCCGCCAGGAAGGCCGGGTAATACTCCCGCAGCAGCGAGCGCAGCTTGTTGTGCGCCTGGGTGCGGTCCCAGACCGCGTCCTGCTGAGCGCGCGCCAGCACGGCGACCGCTTGGGCGAGTTCGGAGTCGGCCAACAACGCCCGGTGCGCGGCCATGTCGGTGCGCAAGATGTTGGCCAGCACCATCGCATCGCCGTGGTCGGACTTCTTGCGTGAGACCGTGTGCCGTTCCCGGTAGCGGGCCACCGCCATCGGGTCGATGACGAACACCGGCCGCCCACTGGCCCGCAGACAGGCCACCAGCAGCCCCCGCGAGGTCTCGACCGCCACCGGGACATAAGCGTCCGGGCCGTCACCGGCCTGGGCGAGCATCTCCAGCAATCGCCCGAACCCGGCCGCGTCATCACCGATGCGCTGCCTGGCCACCAGCCCGCCGTTGCCATCGACGATCACCACGTCGTGGTGCTGCTCGAACCAGTCGATACCGCAGAACACCGCATAGGCATCACCCCAGATCATCGCGTTGCGCTTGTGCCGGCCGTGATCACGGCGCGGCCTAATGACAGGACTCGTAGTCCACCATCCCACTAGCGGTTCGTGACCTCAGGCACTCGCAGGGCCCTCCCACTTACTCAAGGGCTCATCGGCCCCGGGTACACGCAAGAGACGATCCTGCGAGCGGCTCAAGCCACGCGTACCAAAGGCCCGACCCCGTCATGGTCGGAACGGACCGACCGCTCTTGTCGCGGCGCTGCCAGCGTCGCCTACTCACAAGATCTCCACCGCCGACCACAAGGCCGGGCCTGCCTGCGCTCATTAGGCGTGCCACTCCGCCGACCATCGAACCTGGGTGCGTGCGGCGACGCGGAATCGTGTCCGCGCCTCGCCCGGCCCGGCATCGAGTCCGGCGAGCGCCTCGGCCACCACCGCTGGGTGATCGAACGAACGCTGGCCTGGCTGCTCGGCTACCGGCGCCTGCCCATCCGCTACGAACGCCACGGCCACCTGTTCAACGCCTTCCTCGTCCTGGCCGCCGCCATCACCTGCTACAAGGAGCCTTTTCCACCTTGATCGTGCGGGTCACGGGGTGGTTGCGGTGGGTGGAACTGGCTGATGACGCGGCGAGGCCCCTGGTAGATGCGAAGTCGACCAAAACAACCGCCCTGCCAGGAGCCTCTGGTGTTGTTCTACCGTGCTGCGCTGGATCTGTCGCCCACAACCGGTGCCTTCGTGACTGAGCTGATCGCGGACCACCGTGACCGGATCGGCTAGCGTTGGCGGGCGCTCAAGCCCGGCCGACAGGCGCTGTTGGTACTGGTGCATCTGCGCTGCAACGAGACCTTCGCCCCCTGGCAGCGGCGTTCGGCGTCGGCATCGCTACCGCGCACCGCTACGTCACCGAGGTCATCACGCTGCTCGCCGAGCAGGCCCCCGACCTGCACGAGGCGATACGTACCTGCCGGCGCAAGGCCTACGTCATCCTGGACGGCACCCTGGCGCCCATCAACCGGCTCACAGGGGCGAACGACCGGCTGTACTACAGCGGCAAGCACCGCCGGCACGGGATCAACATTCAGTTCCTCACCGACCCGCACGGCCGGCTGATCTGGGCGTCACCGGCGTTGCCCGGCTCGACTCACGGCCTGACCGCAGCCCGCGTCCACGGCATCATCGACGCGCTCACCGACCGCGCGATCGCCTGCTACGCCGACAAGGGATACGCCGGTGCGGGCGGTGCGGTCGGAACGCCGTACAAGCGCAGGAAGGCTCACAAGCTCGGCAAACGTAAGAAGCTGTTCAACCGGCACCACGCCAAGCCCCGCGCGCTGGGCGAGCAGGGCGCCGCCACCCTCAACAACTGGCACATCCCGCGGATGGCCCGCTGCCCGCCCAGCCGCCTGACCGCCATCGTCCAGACCATCCTCTCCCTCCACCACCAGGGCAGAGGAAGTTGGAATTAGCTCAAGAAACTCGCCAAACAGCCCACATGAGACGCACTCTTAGTGCGGTGGAACCCTTTTGTGGGTGGAGTGGGATAAGATGTGGTTTAATGATCTATTGGACGCCAAGGAGGCCATGTGCGGATGTCGCCACAAACGGCAGATGCCGTTACTGACGAGCACGTAAGGACCGCGCGCATCGGTGAAATCGACGCCATTCGAGGCGTATCTTTGTTCGGGATAACCATCGTTAACACGATAGGCGTCACGAACATGCCCGTTCCGACTGGAGAGCATCAGCGCGGGGTGGGGTATTGGATATATGAGCTGCTACTCCATCAGCGCTTCTTTCCAATTTTTTCACTTCTATTCGGCCTGAGTTTCGGCATAATTTTGCGGAACGCCAGAAAGAAGAAGCGGCATCCACGGGTCATGCTATTGTTCCGGCTCCTTTTCCTCCTGCCATTCGGCCTGGCTCATCAGGTTCTGCAGCCGAATGAGATACTCCGGATGTACAGCGTGATCGGGATCTTTGTCATGCTGCCTCTTTCCTTCCTTCCGGCGGGTGGCGTGCTGGCGCTCGGGATTGCCGGAACCGCGGCAGCTGTGGCCCTTAAGGGCGGCGCCCTGCTAATTCCGGGGCTCTTACTGATTGGCCTGGCGATGGAGAGCAAGATCGATTGGCTGTTGAAATTGCCGACGAAGTGCATCTTCCTGGGGCTTGGAGTATTTGGGACGACAGCCGGTGCGCTGGATGCATGGCAATGGAGCTCCGGAGCCTCGGAATACTCGGTACTAGCCGCAGCTGCAGGGGTTGCGACCGCGGCAAGTTACATGATCGCCATGGTGCTCGTGATGCGGACTCGCGTCCGGCCGGTTGCGTTCAAGATCGCGTTGGTAGGAAGGATGGGACTAACGAACTATCTTGGCGCCTCAGTGCTGATCGTGGTGATCAACAGGTATGTGCAACTGGAAGCAGTGCCCGCATATAACAAAGCCTTTGCTGTGGGCTGTTGCGTATTTTTAATTGAAGCCACGTTCAGTTGGATTTGGCTGCATTATGCTCAATATGGCCCATTGGAATGGATCTGGCGAGCTTTGACGTGGGAAAGCTCATCCCTAATCAACGTCTCTCGATCGAAGGTCTGACCAGCGAGAACACCCTCTTACTGGGCGTTTCATCCTGCGAGTTCCGTTTGATTCCGGGTCAGGTGCCCCGCCATGTGGGAGTGGATTCGCCGGTGAGGCGGCGGCTCATGAGGTCGATCATTGCGAGGTGGATCATGGCGGTGGAA
>NZ_WBMS02000085.1 GCF_008923205.2 Actinomadura physcomitrii
CCACCGTTCGTCAACCCCCGAACCCGACCACGACCTGCAGCGCAAAAGACCGGTGGCGCGTCCGGCGATCGACCGGACTGTCTCCGCAACGGCTTTCTCACGCAGCCGCCGAGATACACAGAACAACACCTATGCGGCAGAATGCGGTGACGGCCTTCGGGACGTCGCCGAGTTGCCGGAGCCGGACTAAGGTGGAGGGTGAGGATGGCCCGCACGACGATGGGTGAGGTGGCTGGGTGAGCAGTGGGCCTTCTGTGGGATGTGCCGTCCCTGAGCGCGGCGGCATCCCGCTCGCTCTGGGTGCGGACCTTGGCGTGGTGCCGGTTTTGCAACTTTTGCGTTTCGCTCCCCGGCGCGCAGCCGTCCCGACGCGATCGCGATCTGCTCGGCGACGTCCTCGATCACCGTCCCGCGGGTCATGGCGCCTGCGTAACGTCTCCGCGCAGCCCGGCACCCGCCTGATACCTCCGCTTGCCTGAGAGCGTGCGGCTCGCTGACCCGGCGAAGCACTCCGCGCTGCGGGGCCGCAGGATCATGTCAAGTGCCGGATGAGGGCGCCCATCCGTTCCCACGGCGGGTCGGAGGTGTCGTCGGCGAACGCGTACCAGGCTCCCGGTTCGGCCGGGTCTCCGATCAGCCGCCCCTTCACCGGCGCCGACAGCGCGCGTTGGCTGCCCGCTTCGGCGACTCCGGCCGGACCGAGCGCCAACGCGAGCGGGCGGGGAAACCCCAGCAGGCGGGCCGGATAGGTAAGGTCGGCACGCCCCGGCATGCAATGGGCCGTGAGCGTGCTGAGTTCGCCGGTTCCGGCGTACCGGTCCGCCAGAGACTCGAGGGCGCCGAGGGGGCCCGGCGACCAGGTGTCGCCAGGCAGCGACATCACGAAGATGACCTCTTCCCTCACACCCGTATCGACACGTGATACCTGCACTGTGCCGCCGAAGGGCGGGCCCGGCTCCCCATGGCCGCCCGTGAACACCAGCCAAGTCGGACGTGGTGCGCGGCGGCGGCACAGGGCGGTCAGAGCGGCCCGGTCCCAGCGGGCCACGGCCGGTTCGGCGGCGCCCCATCCGGACGGGGCGGCGCCGGCGAGGAGCAGCGCCAGCTCCTCGACCGCCGAGCCCAATACCAGCTCTTCCGTGGCGTCGTGGACGACACGTAGGTCGACGATGACGTGATGCCCCAGTTCCGCGTCTTCGGGGCCGCGCAGGAAGGTGGGGGACGGGCCGTCCGTCCTGGCACGCTCGGCCACAACGAACTCGGTGCCGTTCCAGTCCACCGGGAGCCCGGAGAACCCCTCGTAGTGGCCGTCACCTGCGTGCACGATCCAGCGTGCCTGCGGGCCGCGGAAGGCCAGCCGCAGCGGCAGCGTGATCCGGGTGTCGGGCGGGGTGAGCACCTGGAGCACCAGGTCTTCGGCCGCGCACCGCGCCATGACGTCGGTCACCCATGACGAGATCGGCACGATCTCCCGGTCCCGCGTGATGACGACGCTCCTCTCGGTGGCCAGGTCGACGGCCGGATGCTCCCTCACGTCGGCTCCGGTGGTTCCGGGGGCGCCGGCGGCCACACCGCGCCGCCCAGCCGGGAGATCAGCTCCGCGGCGAAACGGTGCGCCACGGCGGGCCCGTCCGGGGCGTCGTCCGGCACCCACGCCTCCATCCACCAGTACGGGATCGCCAGCCCAGCGGTGACGCGGTCCCCGAGCAGCCGCTCCACCTCGCCCTCGACCTCGACCCGCTGTGCCTCCTCGATGCTCACCAGCACCCGGTCCGACTCGTCGCAGAGCTGGACCAGCCTGTCATCACCGGCGGCCCGGACCCACAGCGACTCGTCCGCGACCACCATCGAGTCGGCGAGGTCCAGGGCGTTGGGCTCACGTTGGGTCAGCACGACCAGGAAATAGGCCATTACGCCTCCCGCAGGGAGGACGGCCGCGGTGCGGGGACGCCGGGCGGCTCGTCCAGCAGCGCCGTCTGGATGAGTCGTGGGCCGTCTCCGCGGGTGAGCCAGAGTCCGCGTCCCGGCGGCTGCGGCCGGGCGTACACGCGGGGGAACAACTGCCCCTCCGATCGGTCGCCGGACATCAGTAGTGCGCCGGTGCCGATCTCCCGCATCGCCTGGACGAGCGGGTCGTACATGCCGCGGGACGCTCCGGCGACGCGGCGGGTGACGACGAAGTGGACACCGATGTCGCGGCCGCCGGCGACGAACGGCAGGAAGGGTGCGAGCGGCTGCTGCCCGGCCGTGGTGAGCAGGTCGTAGTCGTCCACCAGGATGACGATGCGCGGTGTCGGGACGGTGCCGTCGCTGTCCGCGGCGACGTCGTCGGGCATTCGTTCCTGCAGTTCCTGCGCCACGTTCGCGGCAAGCCCGGCGCACACGCGCGGAGTGGTGGCGTATCCGCCGAGGTAGGGCGCCGGGATGACGTCGCGCAGCGTCCGGCGCGGGTCCATGACAGCGAACACCATCTCGCCGGGCGTGTACCGGGCCATCAGGCCGCCGGCGATCAGCCGCAGCAGGTTCGTCTTGCCGCATCCGCCGTCGCCGAGGACGAGCAGGTTCTGGTCGACGCCGAACAGGTCCAGGGGCACCGGGGCAAGGTGTCGCTCGTCCACGCCGATCGGCACCAGCCTCGGCTCGTCCGCCGGGCCGGGCAGGTCGTGCGCGGGCAGCCGGTGCGGCAGGACGCGGACCTGCGCCGCCACCGGCCCGGCGGTGGCGCCCCGGATCCTGCCGACCGCCGACTCCACCGCCTCGCCGAGCGCGGACGGATCGGGCGCGCCGCCGATCGCGGGCACAGCGACCTGCGCGAACAGCTTGGCCTCGGTCAGGACGCGGCCGGGCAGGTCCGCGCTGATCGTCTGGGCCAGTTTGCGGTCCACGGCGGAGTCCGAGGGGTCGTTCAGCCGCAACTCGACCCGCTGCCCGAAGTTGGACTGGGCCGCGATCCGCACGTCGTTCCAGCGCAGCATCCCGGCGACCACGTGCACGCCGTAGCCGCCGCCGCGCTGCAGCAGGTCGGCGACCATGTCGTCGATCTCCTCGAAGTCGGTGCGGATGGCTCCGAAGCCGTCCACGAGGAGCACGACGTCCGCGCACGGCAGTTCGGGCACCAGCCCGTCGGCGTGCATCCGGCGCAGCCGCGCGACCCCGTCGATGCCGCGGTTCCGGAAGACCTCCTGGCGGTGCTCCAGCATCCCGTGGACCTCCTCGACCGTTCGCCGGATCCGCTCGTAGTCGGTGCGGCCCGCGATTCCGCCGACGTTGGGCAGGCCCTCCAGAGCCTGGAGCCCGCCGCCGACGAGGTCCAGCCCGTACACCGACACCTCAGAGGGTGAGCGGGTGAGCGCAAGCGAGAGCGTGAGCGTGCGCAGCAGCGTCGTCTTCCCGGTCTGCGGGCCGCCGGTGATCGCGACGTGCCCGCCGGCCGCCGTCAGATCGAGCCGCCAGACGTCCTGCCATTGCCGGCGGGCGTCGTCCAGCAGACCGACCGGCACCTCGAGCCCCTTCCCGCGGGCGTCCGGCAGGTGCATCCCGGCGGCGGTGACCTGGACGGGGCCGCAGATTTCCTCAAGCGTCACCAAGGACGGCAGCGGCGGCAGCCAGATCGTCTGGACCCGGCGGCCGTGCCGGGACAGCGACTCGACCGTCACGTCCAGCAGCGTCGGCCCGGAGGTCCGTTCCGGCAGGCTCGGCTCGTCGGCGCCGTCCCCCTCCGTCTCCGTGCGGCGCCTGGCCGTCTCGCTCCTGTTGAGCACCGGATAGAGGCGGACCGGCGGTGCCTGCCCGGCGGGCTCCTCGTCGGCTACCGCCTGGTCGCGGTACGCCCCCGACACGTAGCCGCCCTTGAACTTCAGGTAGACGCTGGTGTCGACCTTGAGGTACCCGAAGCCGGGCAGGGCCGGCAGGTGGAAGGCGTCCGTCGTGCCGAGGACAGTCCGGCTCTCGTCCTCGGAGAACGTGCGCAGCCCGATCCGGTAGGACAGATAGGTTTCCAGGCCGCGCAGCTTGCCGCTCTCGACGCGCTGGCTGGACAGGAGCAGGTGGACGCCGATGCTGCGGCCGATCCGGCCGATGGACAGGAAGAGTTCGATGAAGTCCGGACGAGCGGTGAGCAGCTCGCCGAACTCGTCGATGATGACCAGCAGGTGCGGCAGCGGGGGCAACTCGGGCCGTTCCGCGCGCAGGTGGTTGTAGTCGCCGACGCTGGCGATGTTGCCGGCGTCCCGCAGCACCTGCTGGCGGCGCTGCACCTCGCCGGCCAGGCTCGCGTAGGCGCGCTCGATGAGCCCCGCGTCGTCCTCCAGGTTGGTGATGACCCCGGCGACGTGCGGAAGCGATCCGAAGGGCGCGAACGTCGCTCCCCCCTTGTAGTCGACCAGCACCATGCTGACCTGCTCGGGGGAGTGCGTGGCGGCCAGGGTGAGGACGAGCGTGCGCAGCAGCTCGCTCTTGCCGGACCCGGTGGCCCCCACGCACAGCCCGTGCGGGCCCATCCCGAGGCTCGCCGCCTCCTTCAGGTCGAGGATCACCGGCCGGCCTGCCTCGTCCAGCCCGATCGGCACCCGCAGGAAGGCCCGCTCGGAGCGCGGCGCCCACGACCTGGCCACGTCCACATGGGCCGGGTCCTCCAGGCCGACCAACGAGGCGAAGTCGACCTCGCCGCCCTGCGCCGCGGATTCCTCGGCGGACTCGCGGGACAACCGCAGCGGCGCCAGCATGCGGGCCAGACCCTCCAGCATCCCCGGCGGGACGTGGTCCACGGTTCCCGACATCGTGACCGCGGTCTCCCCGCGCAGGTCGGTGACCTCGACCCGGTCGCCGTCCACCAGGATCCGGATGTTCACCTCGTCGGGCTCGTGCTCCCGCCGCTCCACCAGATGCACGACCGTCGCGGCCAGGTCGGCGACCGGAACGCCGGGGTCCGGCCGGGCGAGCTCGGAGGCCGGCTCCCCGTGCGTATCGTGGATCAGCACCAGGCGCTGCTGGAAGCGCAGCGCCTCGCGCGTCCCGAGCCCGCGCGCCACCTCGGCCGCGAGATCGGCGCGGGCCCGCAGATCGTCGGCCAGCAGCGCGGCGATCCGCTGCGGGCTGGTCGCGACGAGCCGGATCGGCGCGCCGCAGTCACGACGTCGCCGATCATGCGCGTGCGGCAGCCACTTCAGCCAGTCCCAATCGGGGACGCGCCGGCCGCCGTAGGCGACGGCCACGTCCTCGGGCGCGTGGAACGCGGCGAGTTGCGCGATCAGCGCACGCAGCAGCCGCAGCGCGTCCTCGCGCGGTCCCACCACACTGACGTCGCCGGCCATGTCCAGCGGCAGGGCCAGCGGCATGTCGGGGGCCGTTTCGAACCGTGCGGCCAGGGCGCGCGCCTCCGCCAGCATGAACGGGTCCGCCGGGGTCATCGCCGACGCCTGCACGCCTACTTCCAGCGGCTGCCCGGGTACCAGGCCGGTCCCTATGCGGACGCGCAGGAAGTCCGCGTCGCGCCGCCGTCTTTCCCACAGTCGCGCCGGGTCGCGCAGCACGTCGTAGAGAGCCTCGGGCGGCGGGTCCAGAACCCGCGCCGCGGCACGCCTTTCCCGCTCCCCTGCGGCGAGCGTCTCCCGCAGGCCTTCCAGATGGTCCAGGTACCGCTCGCGGCGGCCCCGGCGCTGCCGCGCCGCCTGCCCCCGCCGCGAGATCAGCAGCATGCCGCCCGCGAGCACCGCCACCACCAGCATCACAGCACCGAGCGCCATGAACGCGCGGTTGCGCAAGACGGTCATGACCGTGAGCGAGGACATCATGCCGGCCATCGGCAGCAGGGTCATCAGCTGACCGCCCGGAGTGCCGGACTCCGGCAGCGCGGGCGGGGCCTCGATCTTCTGGACGGCCCGTTCCGGCGGGGCATGGACGGTACGCGCGGGCCGATGCACCACCCGGGTCGTCACGGCGCCTCCTCAATGCTCGCTGGTGCCGCTCAACGATCGTGCTGGACTGCGGCGGTTCTTCAGAAGGTCCATCCGGGCCGGCCGGAGCCGGTCAGGGACGGAGCGCCGCCCGCAGCGCGGCGGCGGCGAGATCGATGGCGGAGACCCTGGTCGAGTAGCCCAGACGGTCGGGATCGATGGTCGTGCCGACGGCCAGATGGTCGTCGTAACCCAGCCGGACCGTCTCCACCCCGGTATCGCGGAGGGCCGCGCGGGCGCCCGCCAGGTCGAACGCTCGCGAGCCGGGCCGGCTGTGGACGGTGAACACAACGATCGTGCGCCGCACGAGGTCATGCATGGGGCCTCTGTGCAGCCAGTCGAGGACACTGCGGGCGCTTGCCGTGCCTTCCCGCGTGGCGGAAGTGACCAGTACCTGGGCATGCGTGGCGGACAGGACCGCCTGGTGCAGGTCCGTGCGGATGCCGGCCCCGCAGTCGGCGATCGTCACGCCGAAGAACCGGCTGAGGGACAGTCCCTTGGCGCTGTAGGCGGCGGCGTCGAGCCGGCCGCGCCCCAGGGCGTCCCGGGGGCCCGGCAGCGCCCACAGCCGTTCGCCCATCCGCTCCAGCTGCGGCTCGATCTTCTCGAACGAGGCCGTCCCCACGTCCAGTTTGGTCAGGCCGGTCGTCGAACTGCTGGGCCGGACGCCCAGCCGCAGGGGCAGCGACCCGAACTCGGGGTCGAGGTCCAGGGCGAGTACGCGGTCCTGCCGATAGCGGGCGAACGCCGTGGCGATGAGCGTGGTGACGGTGCTCTTCCCGGCCCCGCCGCGAATACCTGTCACCGCGATCCGCCGGCCGGTCGTGACAGGGTGCTGGATCCAGCGGCCGTTCTCGGTGAGGGCCTGCACGTCTTCCGCCGCCCGGAACGGTCCGGCCGCCGCATGTCGCAGGCGCCGCAGCATCGAGTCGCCGTGCACCTCGCCGAGGACGAGGTCGTCCGGTCCGATGGGCGGCCGGCGCGGGGGAGGGTCGAGCACCGTTCGCTCGGTCAGTGCTCCGCGCCGGACCTGGTCTTGATCAGCCACTCCAACCCCTTCAGAACGTGCCGAGCAGGCGTTCGAAGGTGCCGAACGCGCCGATCGCCACCGGTACGATCGCCACCGCCGCCAGCGCTTCGATCCGGTTCATCGCCAGGCGCAGCCTGGCCCGCACATGCTCGGGCCGGTCGCCCGCCAGCACGGCGGCCGGCACTGCCAGTGCCACCGCCAGCACCGCCAGGGCGGGCCAGGCCCCCCAGGAGTACTCGGCCGCACAACGGACGCACAGGCCGGTCACGATCGTGACCGCCGCGGCCAGCAGCGCGACCTTCTCCATCACGAGCGGGAACACCCGCGCGCGGCCCGCCAGGATCAGCGCCAGCAGCCCCGCCAGCGCGGCGGTGTAGCCGTCGAGCCGGGTGAGCGCGCCGAGGCCCGCGGCGCCCGCCGCCAGCGAGACCGCGATGGTGGCGATGGTGAGGCTGCGGTGCGCACCGTCCAGCGCCCGCAGGACGTCCCCGCGCAGCACCGCGTCGCCCGCGTCGCGCCGGTCGTCCAGCGCCGTCAGCCCGGACAGCGAGACCGCCAGCCGTACAATCGAGCCGAGCAGGATCACGCATCCGAGCGCCACGACCGCCGCGGTGCGCGCTGCGTCCAGCCCGAGTGCGGCGCAGACACCGGCCGACGCGGCCAGCAGTGCCGCCGTCCCGCCGCCGAGCAGGCCGCCACGGCCGAGCGGCGAGGCGACCCCCAGCAGCGCGAGGACGGCGGCGGTCACCGCCGTCAACCCGGCCCAGCGCCCGGCCCCCGGCCAGTGGCCATCGGTGGCGGCCCACAGCGCGAGAGCGCCCACCGCCCCTCCGCCGATGGTGATCGCGCTTCCGAGGGGCTCGCGCCAGAGCCGGCCCACCGGCGCGCCGCCCCCCAGCAGCACGGCCGCGGCCCCGGCCAGCACCCAGGGAACCGCGTGCGCGGGCAGCACGGCCGATGCCGCCAGCCCGGCGGCGAACGTCAGCCCGGCGAAGGCTGCGGTGGACGTCCAGCGCGCCGCCTCCGGACCCCACGACGCCGGAAGATCGTCCATCGTGTCGCCCACGACCTCGGGCACCTCATGCACCACCGGTGTGGGCAGCGGCTCGTCGGCGTGCACAAGGCGCAGGACCGCGCCGTCCGGAATCCGCCGGTCGGCCAGGCTCACAGCGGGATCCAGCACCTCGCCCGTGGACGTCACCAGATGCCGCAACCGCGGAGGGCTCAGCACCCGGTCATTCAGCAGTTCCAGGACATCGGGCATCAGCGCGCCGACCGGCGTTCGCGCGGGCAGCACCATGTCCAGCCGACGTGTCTCGCCGACCAGGGTCACCCTGCTCCACATGGACATGAGGCCTCCGTACAGGTCATTTGGGCACGACCGTGCCGGTGACGCGTTCCAGGTATCCGGTCTGCAACAACCACCGGACGGTGGGCAGCACGGGCGGCTGTGGGAACAGTCCGGCGTCGACCGTGAAACGCACGCCGCCGCCTCGGCCGCCGTTGGCGGGCGCCGCGACCGATGCGGTCACCGAGAACGGCTGGACGACGCGATAGCGGTGATAGTCGGAGGCCAGGTGAACTCGGGCGGGCAGTCCCCGCGGCGCGAACGGCGTCCCGAACGGGAATAGCAACGATCCGCTCTCCTGCCCGAACGCGTCCACCAAGGCGCCCTGCGCCAGCGGGTAGGCGATGGAGGCGCGACCACTCTGCGCGATCTTGTTCCGTGCGTCCGCCGCCAGGTTCGCACCGTCGCGGATGGCGACCCGCTCGGCGCGGGCGTCGAGCGGGTGCACGGGACGCTCCCGGACGACCAGCTGCCCGTACAGCCAGCGGGACGCCTCGTCCTCGGTCGTGAACTGGCCGCCGATCCGGCCCTTCTGGAACTCGACGACACCGCCGGAGAAGCGGTCGGTCTCCTTGGCGATGACGTAGTAGCTCGAGACCGCCCCTGCCCTCGGACGTGGCTGGCCGGGGAGTACATACAGGCCGCGCGGAACCTTCGCCTCATCGAGCGCCGTCCGCAGCATGGCGAACGTCACTTTGGCGCCCACCCAGCTCGCGGGAACCTCCGTCCCTCCAGTGAGGGGGGCGCTCTGTGATTGCTGTTCCTGCTGGCGCTTCTGCTCGTTCAAGGTGGAACGCAGGAAGGACACGCCGACCAGCCCCGCGCAGAGCACCGCGGCCACCCACAGGCCGACGGCGGCCTTCATGGTGCTCTCGCCGAACTCCCGGCGGTTGCGCTGCGAGCCGAACATCAGCGCGTCACGGAGCCGCCGGCGGCGTACGACCACCGACTCCAGTAGCTGAGCGTCATAGTCGCGCGCCACCGGTTCCGCCTTTCACCGACACAGACCGATCCGTCCCGGTCGGGGCGTCGGGATGTGCCCGATCAGATGTCCTGGACGATCGCGTGTGCCTTTCCAAGCACCCTGTGTGCGATGTCGTCATTGTCCTCGAGTGTCTTCTTCACCAGGCGTATGATTTCGCGGGTTTCGTTGGCCGCGGCCAGCCACTTTGCCTCTTTGCCGTGGTAATCGTCCGATACTCCGGTGGCCTGCCAGTCGGCCAGCGCGGCCCGCACATCGGCGTCGCGCAGGCCGATCAGTGACTCCAGCCGGTTCATGATGACCTGGATGTTGAGCTGTGCCTCGCCCGAGGCGCCGAGGTCGTAGCTGCGCCGGTCGCTACCGTGCGTCATGGTCCGATGTCCTTTCCCGAACCGGAACAGTTACCAGTTCGCCGGGGGTCGGTTCACGGCATTCAGATCGCAGGGTCAGGCCGAGCGGAACTTCGATCCGTCGAAGATCGCCCCGGCCATCTTGCGGGCCGCGCCGTCGGCCATCTCGTGATCGCCGCCGCCGAACGCGTTCTCCAAGCCGGCCTGCGCGGTGTTCACCCGGTTGAGGTGGCCTTTCAGATCGGCCGTGATCTGATCCGAGTGCTCCTTGAACCGGTCGAACGCCGCCTTTCCGGCGCCGTTGAACCTGCCCGCCAGCGGTTCGGCCGCTGCGATCAGCATCTTGATGAGCGAGACGAGCTCATCGCCGCGGCTTCCTGTGTGCCTGGTCAGGTCGACCAGCGTTCCGGCACCCTGGTCCCAGCCATGCCCCGAGCCCGGACCCCACCGTGGCGTCATCGTGGTTCACCCGTTCCTTCGTGTATCTCGGCGGCTGCGTGAGAAAGCCGTTGCGGAGACAGTCCGGTCGATCGCCGGACGCGCCACCGGTCTTTTGCGCTGCAGGTCGTGGTCGGGTTCGGGGGTTGACGAACGGTGG
>NZ_WBMS02000086.1 GCF_008923205.2 Actinomadura physcomitrii
GGACTGGTCGGCCGGTGACGTCCGCCTGCTGACCGAGGCGCGGGCGTGGCCGGAGGTGGACCGGCCGCGCCGGGCCGGGGTGTCGTCGTTCGGCGTCAGCGGCACCAACGCGCACGTGATCATCGAACAGGGGCCGGACGCCGCGCCCGTCGGCGATGCCCTCGCGCCCGATCCGGAGGCGGTGGTGCTGCCGGTCTCCGCCCGTGCCGTCCCGGCGCTGCGCGCGCAGGCGGAACGGCTGCGGGACGACTGGCTCGCGCGCCCGGAGACGCGGCCGGCCGACCTCGGCTCCTCGCTGGCCACCACCCGCGCCGCGCTGAACCACCGCGCCGTGGTCGTCGCGGCCGACCGGGACGAGGCGCTCACCGGCCTCGGCGCGCTCGCGGCGGGCGAGCCGGCGCCGACCGTCGTGTCCGGCGTCGCCGACGTTGACGGCAGGACCGTGTTCGTGTTCCCCGGGCAGGGGACGCAGTGGGCGGGCATGGGCGCGGAGCTGCTCGAGACGTCGCCCGTCTTCGCGGCCCGGCTGGCCGAATGCGCCGACGCGCTCGCCGCCCACGTGGACTGGTCGCTCACCGAGGCGCTGCGCGGCCCGCTCGACCGCGTGGACGTCGTGCAGCCGGTCGCCTTCGCGGTCATGGTGGCGCTCGCCGAGGTCTGGCGTGCGCACGGAGTCCGTCCCGACGCGGTGGTGGGGCATTCGCAGGGTGAGATCGCCGCCGCGCATGTGGCCGGGGCGTTGTCGTTGGAGGACGCGGCGCGGGTGGTGGCGTTGCGGAGCCAGGTGATCGCGCGTGGGTTGGCGGGTCGTGGCGGGATGGTGTCGTTGGCGGTGCCGGTCGAACAGGCGTCGGCGTGGCTGGCGGGTGGGCTGGAGGTGGCGGCGGTCAACGGGCCGGGGTCGGTGGTGGTGGCGGGCGAACGGGATGCGCTGGACGATCTCGTCGTTCGGGCCGAGGCCGAGGGTGTGCGGGTGCGGCGGATTCCGGTGGATTACGCCTCGCACACCTCGCAGGTGGAGTCGATCGAGGCCGAGCTGGCGGGTCTGCTGGACGGGCTTGCTCCGCGGGGGTCGAAGGTGCCGTTCTTCTCCACGGTCGAGGGCCGCTGGCTGGACACCACCGAACTCGACGGCGGCTACTGGTATCGCAACCTGCGGCGCCGAGTCCGCTTCGCCGACGCGGTCCAAGCGCTGGCAGGAGACGGGTTCCGGGCGTTCGTCGAGGTCAGCGCCCATCCCGTCCTGGCGCCGAGCATCACCGACATCGTCACGGAACCGTCCGTCTCCGTCGGGACGCTGCGCCGCGACGACGGCGGCCTGCGGCGCTTCCTGCACTCCCTCGCCGAACTCCACGTCCGCGGCGTGCCGGTCGACTGGACGGCCGTTTTCGCCGGGTCCGATCCGCGGCGGGTCCAGCTGCCGACGTACGCCTTCCAGCGCGAGCGGTACTGGCTCGAGCCCGCCCGCGCCCAGGCGGCGACCGGGCTCGAGCCCGCGGGCCATCCGCTGCTCGACGCGGCCGTCCCGCTCGCCGGTTCCGGCGGCGCGGTGTTCACCGGGCGGCTGACCGAACGCGACCACCCCTGGCTCGCCGACCACCGGGTGGCCGGGTCCGTGCTGCTGCCGGGCACCGCGCTCCTGGACGTCCTCCATCACATCGGCGCACTGCGCGGCGCCCCGGCCGTCGCCGAACTCACCGGCTCGGCGCCGATCGTGCTGCCCGAGGACGGGGTGCTCGACGTCCAGGTCCGGGTGGAGGAGCGGTCCGTCCGCGTCCACACCCGCAGCGGGCCCGACGGGGAGTGGACCGAGAACGCCACCGCGACGCTCGGAGAGGACGAGCGGCCGGGCGCCGCCGTCCCCTGGCCGCCGCCGGCCGGCGCACGCCCTCTTGACCTCGACGGCTTCTACGAGAGGCTCAACGTCGAGTACGGTCCCGCCTTCCGCGCCGTCCAGGCCGTCTGGGCGGGCGACGGGGAGGCGTGGGCCGAGCTCCGGCTGCCCGAGGAGGCGGACCCGGACGGGTTCGCCCTGCATCCCGCGCTGCTCGACGCGGCGCTGCACCCGATCGCCGCCGCCGCGCTGCTGCCCGACCCCGACCGGCCGCGCCTCGCCTTCTCCTGGTCCGGCGTGCGCCTGCACGCGACCGGTGCCCGCGCGCTGCACGTCCACCTGACCGCGACCGGGCCCGACACCGTGGCCATCAGCGCGGCGGACCCGTCGGGCGTTCCCGTGGTCGACGTCGAGTCGCTCGCGCTGCGCGCGCTCGACCCCGGCCGGTTCGCGGCGGGCGGGGCGCGCGACCGGTTGTTCGAGGTCGCGTGGGTTCCGGCGGGGAAGGCGGGGCACGCGGCGCCGGAGGTCGTCGTCCACCGCGTCGAGAGCGGTGACGCCGGGCGGCCTGTCCCCGAGCGCGTCCGCGCGGTGGGGTGGGAGACCCTGCGCCTGCTGCGCGACTGGCCCGACGACCCGCGCGCCGCGTCGGCCCGCCTCCTGGTGGTCACCGCGCCGGACGACCCGGTGCACGAGGCGGTGCGGGGCCTGCTCCGCAGCGCGCAATCCGAGCACCCCGGCCTGTTCGCGTCCCTGGCCACCGACGATCCCGGCGAGGAGGCGGTCGCCGCCGCCCTGCCGCTGATCCCCGAAGAGCCGCAGGTCGCGGTGCGCGATGGGCGGGTCCTGGTCCCTCGCCTGGCCCGCGCTCCCTTCCCTGCGCCGCCGGAGCGGTCGCGGCTGGCCGGCGGGACCGTGCTGCTGACAGGTGCGACGGGCGGGCTCGGCCGCCTCGTCGCCGAGCACCTGGTGCGGGCGCACGGCGTCGCGGAGCTGGTCCTGCTGTCCAGGACGGGCGCTCCCGCCGGATGGGTCGCGGACCTGTCCGCTCTCGGGGCCGGGGTGCGATCCGTCGCCGCCGACGCGGCCGACCGGGCCGCCCTCGCCGAGGTCGTCGGGCAGGCCGCGGACCGCCTGACCGGGGTGGTGCACGCGGCGGGGGTAGTCGCCGACGGCGTCCTGGCCTCGCTCGGTCCGCAGGAATGGGCCGCCGCCCTGGCGCCGAAGGTGGACGGAGCCTGGTACCTGCACGAGCTCACCCGGGACCTCGACCTGGCCGCCTTCGTCCTGTACTCGTCGGCGTCCTCCACGTTCGGCAGTCCCGGGCAGGGCAACTACGCGGCGGGCAACGCCTTCCTCGACGCGCTCGCCCGGTACCGCCGCGAGCAGGGCCTGCCCGGGGTCTCCCTTGCGTGGGGACTGTGGGGCGGCACCGCCGGTATGGGCGGCCGCCTCTCCGGCACGGACCTGGCGCGGATGGCCCGCTCCGGTACGCGCCCGCTGACCGCCGAAGAGGGCCTGGCGCTGTTCGACGCGGCACTGGAGAGCGACCGGCCGGCGCTGGTGCCGATCCGGCTGGACCTCGCCGCCGTCCGCGCCGCGGGGGACGCGCCGCCGCTGCTGCGCGCCCTTGCTCCCGCCCGGCCCCGGCGACCGGAGGTGACGGCGCCCGCCGGCCCGGACGTGGCCGCGCCCGCCGACCTCCTCGGTGTCGTGCGCGCGACTGCCGCCGCCGTGCTCGGGCACAGCGGCCCCGACGCCGTCGAGCCGGGACGCGCCTTCAAGGACCTCGGTCTCGACTCCCTCACGGCGGTCGAGCTGCGCAACCGGCTGGCCGAGGCCACCGGCCTCCGCCTGCCCGCGACCCTGGTGTTCGACCATCCGACGCCCGCCCGGCTCGCCGAGCGGCTGCGCTCCGAACTGTCCGGGACGGCGCCCACGGCAGCGGCGGCGGCGCCCACCACCGCCGGCGTGGACGAGGACGCGATCGCCATCGTCGCCATGGCGTGCCGTTTCCCCGGCGACGTGGACTCACCCGACGAGCTCTGGCGCTTCGTCGTCGACGGCGGTGACGCCATCGCCGGTTTCCCGACCGACCGCGGCTGGGACCTCGACGGCGTCTACGACCCCGACCCGGACGCGTCCGGCGGAACCTACGTGCGGGGCGGCGGTTTCCTGCGCGGCGCGGCCGACTTCGACGCGGGCTTCTTCGGCATCAACCCCCGCGAGGCGCTGGCCATGGATCCGCAGCAGCGGCTGCTGCTGGAGGTGTCGTGGGAGGCATTGGAACGCGCGGGGATCGACCCGACGTCCCTGCGCGGAACGCCCACCGGGGTCTTCGTCGGGACGCACGGCCAGGACTACGGGACCGGCGGCGCGCGCGGCCGGGCGGACGAGGGATACCTCGTCACCGGGAACGCGGCGAGCGTGCTGACCGGCCGCGTGTCCTACACCTTCGGCTTCGAGGGGCCGGCGGTGACGGTCGACACGGCGTGCTCGTCGTCGCTGGTGGCGTTGCACCTGGCGGCGCAGTCGCTGCGATCGGGGGAGTCCTCGCTGGCGCTGGCGGGCGGTGTGTCGGTCATGTCCACGCTGGAGGGCGTCATCGGCTTCAGCCGGCAGCGAGGGCTGGCCGCCGACGGGCGCTGCAAGGCGTTCGCGGAGTCCGCCGACGGCTTCGGCATGTCTGAGGGCATCGGCGTCCTGGTGCTGGAGCGGGTGTCGGACGCGCGCCGCAACGGCCACGAGGTGCTCGCGGTGGTGCGCGCCTCGGCGATCAACCAGGACGGCGCGTCCAACGGCCTGACCGCGCCGAACGGGCCGTCCCAGGAACGGGTGATCCGGCAGGCGCTCGCCGGCGCGGGCCTGTCGGGCGCCGACATCGACGCCGTGGAGGCGCACGGCACGGGCACCCGGCTGGGCGACCCGATCGAGGCGCAGGCGCTGCTGGCGACCTATGGCCAGGACCGTCCCGACGACCGGCCGCTGTGGCTGGGGTCGGTCAAGTCGAACATCGGCCACACCCAGGCGGCGGCGGGCGTGGCGGGTGTGATCAAGATGGTGCAGGCGCTGCGTCACGGCGTGCTGCCCCGGACCCTCCACGCCGAGGAGCCGACATCGGAGGTCGACTGGGCGGCCGGCGGCGTCCGGCTGCTGGGCGAGACGCGCGAGTGGCCCGAGGCCGAGCGGCCCCGCCGGGCGGGCGTGTCGTCGTTCGGGGTGAGCGGCACCAACGCCCACGTGATCATCGAGGAGGCCCCGGACCACGGCGCGGACGCCTCGGTCCCGGACGAGGAGCCCGCCGCCGTGGTGTGGCCGGTGTCCGCGCGCGGCGCGCGGGCGCTGCGGGCGCAGGCCGCGCGGCTCGTCTCCTTCGCCGCCGACCACGGGGACTTCACGGCGGCCGAGATCGGGCATGCCCTCGCCACCGCCCGCGCCGCGCTGGACGAGCGCGCGGTCGTCGTCGCGGCCGACCGGGACGAGGCCGCGGCCGCACTCGAGGCGCTGGAGCAGGCCGCGCCCGCACCGGCCGCCGTCACCGGGACGGCGAACGTCACCGGCAAGACCGTCTTCGTCTTCCCCGGCCAGGGAGCGCAGTGGGTCGGGATGGCGGACGAGCTGGCCGGCGCGTCGCCGGTCTTCGCCGAAGCGCTGGCGGAGGCGGGGAGGGCCCTGGAGCCGTACGTGGACTGGTCGCTCGCCGAGGAATTGCGCGGCCCGCTGGAGCGGGTGGACGTGGTGCAGCCGGTGTCGTTCGCGGTGAACGTGGCCCTGGCCCGGTTGTGGGAGTCGTTCGGTGTTCGTCCTGATGCGGTGGTGGGGCATTCGCAGGGTGAGATCGCCGCCGCGCATGTGGCCGGGGCGTTGTCGTTGCAGGACGCGGCGCGGGTGGTGGCGCTGCGCAGCCGGGCCATCGCGCGCGGCCTGGCCGGGCGCGGCGGGATGGTGTCGTTGGCGGTGCCGGTCGAGAAGGCTTCGTCGTGGTCGGCCGACGGGCTGGAGATCGCGGCGGTCAACGGTCCGGAGTCGGTGGTGGTCGCGGGCGGACGGGATGCGCTGGACGACCTGATCGGCCGGGCCGAGGCCGAGGGTGTGCGGGTGCGGCGGATTCCGGTGGACTACGCCTCGCACACCTCGCACGTGGAGTCGATCGAGGCCGAACTGGCGGACTTGCTGGACGGGCTTGCTCCGCGGGCGTCGACGGTTCCGTTCTTCTCCACGGTCGAGGGGCGCTGGCTGGACACCACCGAGCTGGACGGCGGCTACTGGTATCGCAACCTGCGACGGCAAGTCCGCTTCGCTGACGCGGTGCAAGCGCTGGCCGAGGCCGGATTCCGGACGTTCGTCGAGGTCAGCGCACATCCCGTCCTGATGCCGAGCGTGCAGGAAGTCGTCGACGAGGGCACGTCGGTGGCGGTCGGGACGCTGCGCCGAGACGACGGCGGGCTGCGGCGCTTCCTGCTCTCGCTCGCCGAACTCCACGTCCGCGGCGTCCCCGTCGACTGGTCGCCGGTTCATTCGCCTCGCGGTGGACGGCGGGTGCCGCTGCCGACGTACGCGTTCCAGCGCCGCCGCTACTGGATCGAGGCGGCCGACCCGCTTCTGGACACCATCGCCCCTGACCCGGACACCGGAGGCGTGATCGCCGGAGGCCGGCTGTCCTTGGGAAGCCGCCCCTGGCTCGCCGATCACACGGTGGCGGGACGCGTGCTGCTGCCGGGCGCGGTCTTCACCGAACTGGTGGTGCGGGCCGCTGCCGAGAGCGGGGCGGCGGCCGTCGAGGAACTGGTCATCGAGACGCCGCTGGAACTGCCCGAGCAGGGGACCGTGCGCGTCTCGGTCACGGTCGGGGAGGAGGACGGGTCCGGGCGGCGCCCCGTGAGCGTCCACTCGCGTCGTGAACCGGACGGTCCGTGGACGCGGCACGTCACGGGCCGGGTTTCGGTGGACGTCCCCGACCCTGCACCGGCGTCTCCGCAGTGGCCGCCGGCAGGTGCCGAACCGGTCGCCGTCGACTCCTTCTACGCCGATCTGACCGAACGCGGGTACGAGTACGGTCCGGCCTTCCGCGGCCTGCGCGCGGCCTGGACCCGCGAGGACGAGGTGTTCGCGGAGGTGGAACTGCCCGACGGGGTCGAGGCGGGGGGCCATGCCCTGCACCCGGCCCTGCTGGACGCCGCCCTGCAAGCGGCCAACCTCGGCGCGGCACCGCGTCCGGCAGACGGCGGAGCGCTCCTCCCGTTCGCCTGGAACGACGTCGCGCTCCACGCGACCGGCGCCACCGCGCTCCGCGTGCACGCCGCACGGGCGGGCGACGACGCCGTCACCTTCGCGATCACCGACCGGTCGGGCCGGCCCGTCGCCGGGATCGGGTCGCTGGTGCTCCGGCCGGCGGCCGTGCCCGCCGCCGGTGCGGCCGCGGACGCGCTCCATCGCATCACGTGGATGCGGGTCCGGGCGGCATCGGACGCGGCGCCGGTCGCGGCCGGCGACGTCCTGGACCTCACCGCCGTCCCGGCGGGGCCGCCCGCCGATGCGGCGCGCGACCTGGTCGTCCGGGCGATGCGGCGCATCGCGGAGGAGCCGCCGAAGGTCGTCCTCACCCGCGAGGGGCCGGCGGGCGCCGCCGTGGCGGGCCTGGTCCGCACGGCCCGGCTCGAAGCCCCGGACCCGATCACGCTGGTCGAGACCGACGACCCGGACGCCGCGCGGGCGCTGCTGCCCGCGGCGGTCGCCTCGGGCGAGCCGGAACTCGCCGTCCGTGAGGGCGGCCTGCACGCGCCCCGCCTCGCCCGGGCGCGCGCCACCGGGGAACCGCCCCGGCTCGACCCGGACGGCACCATGCTGATCACCGGCGGCACGGGGACGCTGGGCGGCCTGGTCGCCCGCCATCTGGCGGCCTCCCACGGCGTCCGCCACCTCGTGCTGGCGGGCCGGCGGGGCCCGGCGACTCCGGGCGCCGGTGAACTGGCGGACGACCTGCGCGCGGCGGGCGCCGAGGTGCGCATCGTCGCCGCCGACGTCTCCGACCGGGACGCGCTGGTGGGCGTCCTCGCGGGGATACCGGCCGAACATCCGCTGACCGCCGTCGTCCACGCGGCGGGCGCGCTGGCCGACGGGGTGCTCGCGTCACTGACCCCCGAGCAGGTGGACGCGGTGTTCCGGCCGAAGGCGGAGGCCGCCTGGCATCTGCACGAGCTGACCCGCGACCTGGACCTCGCGGCGTTCGTGCTGTTCTCCTCGGGCGCGGGGATCTTCGGCAACGCCGGGCAGGGCAACTACGCGGCGGCCAACGGATTCCTGGACGGGCTGGCCCGGCTCCGGCACGCCGAGGGGCTGCCCGCCCTCTCCCTGGCCTGGGGACTCTGGGAGCGGGCCAGCGGGCTGACCGGCCGTCTCGGGGAGGAGGGCCGCGACCGTCTGGCCCGTGGCCTGCAGCTGGCGCTGCCGACTGACGATGCGCTCTCGCTCCTGGACCTGGCGCTGCGTGTGGACGGTGAGGCGGTGCTCGTCCCCACGCGCCTCGACCATGCGGCTCTCCGCGACCGGGCCGGTGAGGGCACGCTTCCGGCGCTGCTGCGCGGCCTGGTGCGCACCGCACCGCGCCGGATCACGACCGCGACCGACGACGCGGCGGAGCCGGGCCGCGAGACCCTGGCCGACCGGCTGGCCCGGCTGCCGGAGCGCGACCAGCGGCGCGAACTGGTCGGCATCGTCCGCGCCGCCGCCGAGGACGTGCTCGGCCTGCCCACCGGCGAGACCCTGCGCGCGGACCAGGCGTTCAAGGACGCCGGATTCGACTCGCTCACGGCCGTGCGGATGCGCAACCGGCTCGCCGAGGCGACCGGCGTGCGGCTCGCCGCGACCGCGGTGTTCGACCACCCCACCCCAGCCGCACTCGCCGAGCACCTGCGCGCCGGACTCGGCGTCGCGCCGCGCGCGGCCGTCCCGCCCGCGCTGGCGGAGCTGGAACGGCTGGAACGCGCGCTCGGCGAGCCGCCCGGGGACGGCGCGCTCCGGGACCGGATCGTCGCGCGGCTCGACGCGCTGTCCGCCCGCCTGGCCGGGCCCGCCGAGCCCGGCGCGGACCTGGAGGCGGCGACCGACGACCAGCTCTTCGCGCTCATCGACCATGAACTCGGACAGGGCTGAGGAAAGGCACATGGCGAACGACGAGAAGCTGCGCGAGTACCTGCGGCGGACCCTCGCCGACCTGCGGCGGACGCGCCGGCGGTTGCACGACGCCGAGGCGCGCCGCACCGAGCCGATCGCGATCGTGGGCATGGCCTGCCGCCTGCCGGGCGGGATCGCCTCGCCGGAGGACCTGTGGCGGCTGGTCGCCGGAGGGCGCGACGCGATCGGCCCCTTCCCCCGCGACCGCGGCTGGAACCCGGACGACCTCTACGACCCCGACCCCGACCGCCCCGGGCGGACCTATGCGAAGGAGGGCGGCTTCCTGGCCGAGCCCGGCGGGTTCGACGCCGCGCTCTTCGGGATCTCCCCGCGCGAGGCCCTCGCCGTCGACCCGCAGCAGCGGCTGCTGCTGGAGGTGTCGTGGGAGGCCCTGGAACGCGCGGGCATCGACCCGACCTCCTTGCGCGGCACGCCCGCCGGGGTCTTCACCGGACTGATGTTCCACGACTACCGCGACAACCTCGGCGCCCTCCCGGAGGGACTCGAAGGCTACTTCGGCATCGGCAACTCCGGCAGTGTCGCCTCCGGGCGCGTGTCCTACACCTTCGGTTTCGAGGGGCCGGCGGTGACGGTCGATACCGCGTGCTCGTCGTCGCTGGTGGCGTTGCATCTGGCGGCGCAGTCGCTGCGTTCCGGGGAGTCCTCGCTGGCCCTGGCCGGGGGGGTGGCCGTGATGGCGACCCCTGAGGTGTTCGTCGACTTCTCGCGGCAGCGCGGCCTGGCCCCGGACGGTCGCTGCAAGGCGTACGCGGACACCGCCGACGGGACGGGCCTGTCCGAGGGCGTCGGTGTGCTGGTGCTGGAGCGGTTGTCGGATGCGCGCCGCCGTGGTCATGAGGTGCTGGCGGTGGTGCGGGGTTCGGCGGTGAACCAGGATGGTGCGTCCAACGGCCTGACGGCG
>NZ_WBMS02000087.1 GCF_008923205.2 Actinomadura physcomitrii
GCCGGATCCCGCAGAACTCATGCTGGACGTCCACGCGTCGAGCGAGCGGGGCGGTGACCCGGCGGCACCTCGGGTGCATCAGCAGCCTCACGGCTACCGACAAGAGGATGGTGCACCAGTGAGCGCCGACTGGGTCGAGGTGCGGCGGGGGGCCTACCGCGATTCGGTCACCCTGATGCGGGTGAGCCGCCTGCTGGCGGAGCGGCCGGAGGTGTCGTCGGCGATGACGGCGATGGGCACGGAGCCGAACCTGGAGTTGCTCGCGCGGATGGGGTTCGCGGTGCCGGCGGACGCCGGACCGGCGGACCTGGTCGTCGCGGTCCGGGCGGAGGACGGCGGCCTCGACGGGGCGCGGGAGGCGCTGGACGCGCTGCTGGAGGAGGCCGCGAGCGCCCCCGGCGACGGCGGGGTGCTCGGTGCGCCGCCCGCCCCGCGGACGACGGCGTCGGCCGCCGCGCGAGGCGAGGCGACGGTCGCGCTGGTGTCGGTGCCGGGCCCGCACGTGTTCCCGGAGGCGATGGACGCGCTCGACGCCGGCCTCAACGTGATGATCTTCAGTGACAACGTGCCGGTGGCGCAGGAGATCGCGCTGAAGGAGGCGGCGGCGCGGCGCGGGCTGATCGTGATGGGGCCGGACTGCGGGACGGCGGTCGTCGGCGGCGCCGGGCTCGGGTTCGCCAACGCGGTGCGGCCCGGGCCGGTCGGCGTGGTGGCGGCGTCCGGGACGGGCGCGCAGCAGGTGATGTGCCTGCTGGACGCGGCGGGCGCGGGCGTCCGGCACGTCCTCGGGGTCGGCGGGCGGGACCTGTCGCCGGAGGTCAGCGGCCGGTCCGCGCTGTCGGCGCTGGCCGCGCTGGACGCCGATCCGGGCACCGAGCTGATCGTGCTGGTGTCCAAGCCGCCCGCGCCGCAGGTCGCGGACCTGATCCGGGAGGCGGCGCGGCGGCTGGACACGCCCGTGGTGTTCGCGCTGCCGGCGCCCGGTGAGGACGACCTGACGCAGGCGGTGGAGAAGGCGCTGAAGGCGCTCGGGCTGACCGTCCCGCAGTGGCCGCGGTGGGCCGCGCCGCGTCCCCGGCGCGTGCCCCCGGGGAGGGCGCTGCGGGGGCTGTTCGCGGGCGGGACGCTCCGCGACGAGGCGGAGGTCATCGCGCGGGACGCGCTCGGCTGGGACCTGGGGGCGCGCGGGCACCGGTTCACCGACTTCGGCGACGACGCCTACACCCGGGGCCGCGCCCACCCGATGATCGACCCGACGCTGCGGCTGGAGGCCGTCGCGCGGGAGGCGGCGGACGCGGCGTGCGGCGTGCTGCTGCTGGACGTGGTGCTCGGCCACGGCGCCGAACCGGATCCGGCGGCGTCGCTGGCCCCGGCCGTCGAGGCGGCGCTGCGCGACCGTCCCGACCTCGCCGCCGTGGTGTCGCTGTGCGGGACGCCGGCCGACCCGCAGGGCCGCGACCGGCAGGCGGCGGCGCTGCGGGACGCGGGCGCCGCGGTGTTCGCCTCGAACGCGCAGGCGGCGCGGCACGCGGTCGCGCTGGTGGAGGGGGTGTCCGGATGACGGACGTGCGGCCGCCGCTCGGCGGCCTCCTCACGCGCGACCCCCGGGTCGTCGCGGCGGGCGTGGACGTGCTCGCCGACGCGCTCGACGACCAGGCCGTGCCGGTGGAGCGGGTCGACTGGCGGCCCCCGCCGCCCGGGACGGAGGCGGCGCTCGCGGCGGTGCTCGGCGATCCCGGGCACGCGGACGCCAACGCCGAGGCGGTGCGGCGGATGACGACCGCCCGCCCGCACCTGGTGGACGTCCGCCCGGCGAGCGACGTGCTCGGCCTGGAGAGGGGGACGTTCCTGCACGCGGGGCCGCCGCTGGAGTGGGACCGGGCGTCCGGGCCGATGCGCGGCGCGCTGATCGGCGCGATGATGCTGGAGGGCCTCGCGGAGACGCCGCGCGGCGCCGAGCGGGAGCTGGAGCGCGGCGCGGCCGTGCTGGAGCCGTGCCACCACCACGGCGCGGTCGGGCCGATGGCGGGGGTGGTGTCCCCGTCGATGTGGATGCTGGTCGTCGAGGACGCCGAGCACGGCGGCACCGCGTGCTGCTCGCTGAACGAGGGCCTCGGGAAGGTGCTGCGGTACGGGGCGTACGGGCCGGAGGTGATCGAGCGGCTCGTCTGGATGAGCGAGGTGCTCGGTCCGGCGCTGCAGGCGGCGGTGCGGCGGCACGGCCCGCTCGACCTGATGGCGGTCATCGCGCAGGCGCTGCAGATGGGCGACGAGCTGCACAACCGGAACCGGGCGGCGACGTCGCTGCTGCTGCGCGAGCTGGGGCCGGACCTCGCCGCCGCCGAGGAGGTGCCGCGCGGCCGGGCCGCCGAGGTGCTCCGGTTCGCCGCCGGCAACGACCACTTCTTCCTGAACGCGGGGATGGCGGCGGCGAAGGCGTGCGCGGACGCGGCCCGGAACGTCCCGGGGTCGAGCATGGTCGTCGCGATGTCGCGCAACGGCACCGACTTCGGCGTCCAGGTGTCGGGGACGGGCGACCGCTGGTTCACCGGGCCGGCGGGCGTGCCGGACGGCCTCTACCTCGGCGGGTACGGCCCGGACGACGCCAACCCCGACATCGGCGACTCGGCGATCACCGAGACGGCGGGGGTCGGCGGGTTCGCGCTGGCGGCGGCGCCGGCGATCGTCCGGTTCGTCGGCGGCGAGGTGCCGGACGCGGTCGCCGCGACGCAGCGGATGTACGAGATCACCCTCGCCGAGCATCCGGCGCTGCGGATCCCGCTGCTGTCGTTCCGCGGCACCCCGGCGGGGATCGACGTGACGCGGGTCGTGCGGACCGGGATCCTGCCCGTCATCGACACCGGGATCGCCGGGCGGGAGGCCGGGACCGGCCAGGTCGGCGCGGGGATCGTCGAACCGCCGTCGAACGTGTTCGGCGCGGCGCTGCACGCGCTCGCGGAGATCGCGTAGCGGCCCTGCGCGGGGGTACCGTCCGGGACATGACCGAGTCGATCACCGGAGAGCAGTACGCCATCGCGGCCGGGCCCTACCGCGCCGTCGTCACCGAGTCGGGCGCGAGCCTGCGCGAGCTGACCCACGACGGTCGGCCGCTGGTGCTGTCGCACGGCGCGGACGAGCCGGCCCCCGCCGCGTTCGGGCACCTGCTGATCCCGTGGCCGAACCGCGTCGACCGGGGCCGGTACACCTACGCGGGCACCGACTACCAGCTGGACGTGTCCGAGCCCGGCCTGGACTGCGCGATCCACGGGCTCGTCCGGTGGGCGGCGTGGCGGGTCGCCGAGCACGCCGCGGACCGGGTCCGGCTGACGCACCGGCTGCTCGCCACCGGCGGCTACCCGTTCCGCCTCGACCTGGAGGCCGAGTACAGCCTCGACGCGGCGGACGGGCTGCGGGTCCGGATGTCGGCGTCCAACCCGGGCGCCCGGACGGCGCCGTACGGGCACGGCGCCCACCCCTACCTCACGGTCGGGGTGCCGATCGACGAGTGCACCGTGACGCTGCGCGCCGACCGGTACATCCCGGTGGACGACCGGATGATCCCCGTCGGCGGGGACGCCGACGTCACGGGCACCGACCGCGACCTGCGGGACGGGCCGCTGCTCGGCGCGCGCCGGATCGACAACGCGTTCGCCGGGGTGCACCGCGACGAGGACGGGCTGGCCTGGGTGACGCTCAGCGGCAACGGCCGGACCGTGCGGCTGTGGGCCGACGACGCGCACCCCTGGATGGAGATCTACACCGCCGACAACGCGCCGCGCCCGCGGGAGGGCCTCGGCGTCGAGCCGATGACCTGCCCGCCCAACGCGTTCGCGTCCGGCGAGGGCCTCGTCGACCTCAAGCCGGGCGAGCGCTTCACCGGTTCCTGGGGAATCGTGACCCAGCCATAAGCGCCTCTTGGCGGCCGTTCAGGTCGGCGCATTCCACGGGGACGTCACCATTGTCACGAGCGGGCGACCGCTGGGCACGTCGAATTCTCGGTGCTGTTCCTCCGGAAGGGTGGCGACGCCATGGACGAGCGCTCTGCGCGGCGGCCCTTCGCGGCCAGGTTCCACGAATGGCGCCGCGAGCGCGGCTCGTGGACGCTGTGCGAGCAGCTCCGCTCCCACGCCCGCGAGCTCGACTCCCTCATCGAGGCGCGGGAGGCGTCGGCGCCCACGTCCGCGGAGCACGCGAAGCTGCTGCAGAGCGCGCGCGGCGAGCTGCGCCGGGCCGAGAGCGTGATCGATTTCGGCACGCACCGGCGCAGCCCGAGGGCCTCGCACGTGACCGCCGCCCAGCTGCACATCAACTCGGCCCTGTCGCTCTGGTTGCGGACCCTTCCGGCGAAGGAGCTCGAGCCGTGCCTCCCCGGCATCTTCGCCGCCGTCAGGCTGCATCTCAGCGCCGAGGACGAGCGCAGGACCGCCGTCGAGCGGATCGCGCTGGAGGTCCGGGCCGCGCAGGAGGCGTCCCGTGACGTCGCCCTGGCGCCCGACCGGCTCATGACGATCGTGGAGGCGCTGAAGGCCGCCTGGGACGCCGAACTGCGCGAGAAGTTGCGCGCCCAGAGCTTCGCGCGCCTCGTCCGGTGGACCACCGTCTTCCTCGCCGGCCTCGCGATCGCGGTGGCCGTGGTCTCGATGGTCTGGCCGAGGGTGGTGCCGCTGTGCTTCAACCCTCCGGCGGCGCCCGCGCTGAGGGGCGGGGTCGCGGCGGTCTGCCCGACGGCGTCCAGGGAGCAGATTCCGGACGTCGGCAAGGCCCGGGCGACCGCGGACACCGCCGGCCGGGCCGACTACCTCGCCGTCGAGTTCATCGGGCTGACGGCGGCGAGCGTCGCCGCGGCCGCCGCGCTGCGCAAGGTCAGGGGGACCAGCACCGCCTTCGGGATACCGGTCGCGCTGGCCCTGCTGAAGCTGCCCACCGGGGCGCTCACCGCCGTCCTCGGGCTCCTGCTGATGCGCGGCGGGTTCATTCCCGGGCTGAGCGCGCTCGACTCGGCGGGCCAGATCATCGCGTGGGCCGTCGTCTTCGGGTACTCGCAGGAGCTGTTCACCAAGTTCGTGGACCGGCAGGGGCAGGCCGTCCTGGCGGACGTGCGGGGCCCGGCGGAACCGCCCCGCGCGGCCGTCGTCCACAAACCGGCGCGCGCTTGAATATTGAATTTCCGAGTAATGCATAAATAGCCGTCCATGCGGCTAATCACGCCAATCAGCGGCTATCTACCGTAATATGCCCTGGACTGGATTGCTCGCTTAACGGGTCGCCGCGCAGTCTGGACGGGAAAACCGACAGAGAAGGGAGCGACCGATGACGCAGCAGACCGCACCGGTCAAGGCCCCGCCGTTCCCCGGCCGGAACCTCAAACAGCCGCCGCTCATGAAGGGCGACGACGTCCGGACGTGGCAGGCCCAGATGGGCCACCGCGGCTGGACGATCACCGTTGACGGCGTCTACGGCCCGGTTTCGGAGGACACCTGCCGCGAGTTCCAGAAGCGCAAGCACCTGCAGGTGGACGGGATCGTAGGGCCTATCACCTGGAAGGCCACCTGGGAGGCCCCGATCAACTAGCGCGGGGCCGGGAGACGGCGCCCGGCGGCGCCGTCTCCTGCTCGGGCACGGGCGTGCGGTCGGCACGACGGCACGCCCGCGCCACCGCGCCACGGCCCAGGTGCCCGCTCCAGGCCGCGGCGCGGCGCGGGTCAGGCCGACTCGGTCGCGGGCACCGCGTCCACCGCGGTGGCGGCCTTCTCGACGGGGGCCTTGGAGGCCGGGCCGCTGCCGCGCAGCGGGACCTCCTTGATGAACCACGCGACGACGAACGCGATCGCCGCGAGCACCGTCCCGCCGATGGCGATGCCGTGCACGCCGCTGGTGACGCCCGACTCGAACGCCTCGCGGACGGGAGCGGGCAGCTTGGCCAGCAGGTCGGGGGTGACGTGCTGGCCGCCAGAGGCGAGCCTGTGGCCGGCGTCCGCGCCGAGCCGGCGGACCGCCTCGTCCTCGAACCGGTTGTTGTAGATGGAGCCGAGGAGCGCGACGCCGAGCGAGCCGCCGATGGTGCGGAACAGCGTGACCGACCCGCTGGCCGAGCCCATGTCGCGCAGCTCGACGCTGTTCTGCGTGACCAGCATCGTGTTCTGCATGATCAGGCCCATGCCGACGCCGACGCCCAGGGTCAGCAGCGAGCTGGTGAGCGTGCTGGTGTCGACCTTCAGCATCAGCAGGAGCAACATCCCGCCGGTCAGCACCGCGCCGCCGATGATCGGGTAGTGCCGGTAGCGGCCGGTGCGGGTGATGAGCTGGCCGCTGAGCAGCCCCATGGCGAGCATCCCGAACATCAGCGGGAGCAGCAGCAGGCCGCTGGTGGTCGGGCTGGCGCCCTGGACGGTCTGCATGTAGAGCGGCAGGTAGTTGACCACGCCGAACATGGCGGCGCCGACCATGAAGCTGAGGATCTGCGCGGCGGTGAAGTTGCGGCTGCGGAACAGCCGCGGCGGCAGGATCGGCTCGGGCATCCTGGTCTCGGCGAACACGAAGACCGCGAGCGCGACGACGCCGACGACGGCGAGCACGATGATCCGCGCGGACCCCCACGGGTACTGCGAGCCGCCCCAGCTCGCGACCAGCGTCACGCACACGATCCCGATGGTCAGCAGGGTCGCGCCGACGTAGTCGATGCGGGCCTTGATGCGGGCGGTGTGCAGCCGCATCCCGAACGCGATGACCACCAGCGCGACCGCGCCGATCGGGACGTTCACGTAGAACGCCCAGCGCCAGCTGAGGTGGTCGGTGAGGAAGCCGCCGAGCAGCGGCCCGCCGACGAACGCGAGCGGCATCATCGCGCCGATCATGCCCTGGAAGCGGCCCCGCTCGCGGGGCGGCACCAGGTCGCCGATGATGGACATGGCGCCGACCATCAGGCCGCCGGCACCGAGGCCCTGCAGCGCGCGGAAGCCGATCAGCTCCCCCATGTTCTGCGACAGCCCGGACAGCATGGACCCGACCAGGAACACCACGATCGAGGTCATGAACATGCCCTTGCGGCCGTACAGGTCGCCGAGCTTGCCCCAGATGGGGGTGGCGGCGGCGGTGGCGAGCGTGTACGCCGTCACCACCCACGACAGGTGCTCCAGCCCGCCGAGGTCGCCGACGATCGTCGGCAGCGCGGTGCCGACGATCAGGTTGTCGAGCATCGCCAGGAACATCCCGAGCATGAGCCCGAAGATGGCGATGTAGATCTGCCGGGTGCTGAGCGCCGGGCGCTCGGCCGTCCCGTGTTCGGTCATGGTCACCTTCCCCTGAGGTCCCGCGACACGGGAACCCACTTACTTGCCGCCCGGCTAGTTATAGTAGCCGCAATCCGGAGGAACCGGACCGGTCACCGGCCCGGAACGGGCGCCTCCTGACAATCGCCCGGATCTTGGGGGATCATGGCGGGGTGAACCTCAGCGTCTCCTCGTTCGACGACCTGTCCGCGCGCATCGCCGCCGTCCGCGACGAGCACCGCGAGCGCTTCCCCGGCGGCGCCGACGGCCGCCAGCCGGTGCACACGGTCTACGTCCCGGCCGACCGGTTCTCCCGCTCGACGCCCGCCGACTTCGGCGCGGAGGCGCTGCGCCTGCTGAACACCCACACCCCCGGCGCCGGCTCGTTCGGCGCCGCGTTCGGGCTCGACCCCGAGCTCGCCGGACCGGTCCGCGAGCGGGTCGCCGCCAAGCTCGCCCGCGAGCCGATCGAGGACGTGCGGATCGACTTCGAGGACGGCTACGGGGTGCGCCCCGACGACGAGGAGGACGCGCACATCGCCCAGGTCGTCGAGGCCGTCGCCGCCGCCTACCAGGTCAAGGGGCTGCCGCACTACTGGGGCGTGCGGGTCAAGTCGTTCGCCGACGGCGGGCACGACCGCGCGATGCGCACCCTCGACGGGTTCCTCACCGCGCTGCGCGACCGGCTCGGCCGGCTGCCCGGCGGGTTCACCATCACCTTCCCCAAGGTCGTCGCGGCCGACCACGTCGCGCTGTTCGTGGAGTACCTGGACCGGCTGGAGACCGCGCTCGGCCTGCCGCCCGGCATCCTGCGCTTCGAGGTGCAGGTGGAGACCACCGAGGCGATCTTCACCCCGGACGGCCGGATCGGGCTGCCCGGCATCGCGGCCGCCGCCGGCGGCCGGCTCACCGCCGCGCACTTCGGCGTGTTCGACTACACCGCCGCGCTCGGCCTGCCGCCCGAGGAGCAGCGCCTCGACCATCCCGCCTGCGACTTCGCGCGGCACGTCATGCAGGTCGCGTTCGCCGGCACCGGCGTCCGGCTGTCGGACGGCTCGTCCAACGTGATCCCGCGCAACGACGGCCCGGACGAGGTCAACGCGACCTGGCAGGCGCACGCCGCGCAGGTCGGGCACTCCCTGCGGCACGGCTTCTACCAGGGCTGGGACCTGCATCCCGCGCACCTGCCGAGCCGCTACGCCGCCGTGTACGCCTTCCACCTGACCGGCGCCGACGAGGTGATCGGCCGGGTCCGCGCGTGGCACGAGCAGGCCGCGACCGGCGGGGTGCTGGACGAGCCCGCCACGATCCGCGCGCTCACCGACCGGCTGCGCCGCGCCGTCGACTGCGGCGCCCTCGACGAGAGCGTCCTGCCCGCCTCCTAGCCTGCGCTACGCGCTGCGCGGGCCGGTGCGCCACAGCGGCCCGACGGCGTTGAGGACGGCGCCGAGCTGCTGCTCCTCGTAGGCGAAGTGCGCGTCCAGCTCGGCGGTGATCCGGTCGAGCTCGGCGCGGACGCGGGCCGGGTCGGCGGAGTCGAGGTCGTCGACCAGGGCCTGGAGCTCCCTGCGCGCCCCGGTCACCTCGGTGTGCTCGCGGCGGAGCCGCCCGATGACGGGGGCGAGGCCGGGGAACGCCCTCGTTGAGTTGTGGCGTGTCGTGGTCATGGACGGCCGCTTAACCACGACACGCCACAAGTCAACGGTCTGGGCGGGTGAAGGCGGCGAGGTCTTCGGGGGTGTCGATGTCGTCGGGAGAGGCGACGGCGTCGCAGGGGACGGGGGTCACCAGGTCGGGGTGGGCGCGCAGGAAGCCGCGCGCGCCCATGTCGCCGACCGCGGCCTCGGCGACCGCGGCGAAGTGCCCGGCCCGCAGCAGGACGGGATTGCGCGGCGCGCCCCCGTAGGTCGCCGCGGCGATCTCGGCGCCCGCGTCGTAGGCCGCGACGAGCAGCGCGACCGCGGCGGCGGTCACCCGCGGCTGGTCGACGAGCGCGACGACCACGGCGGGGCAGCCCGGCGGCAGCGCCGCGAGCCCGGCGCGCAGCGACGAGCCCATCCCCTCGCGCCAGTCCGGGTTCGGCACCACGACCGCGCCGATCACCTCGACCTGCGCGGCGCCCGCCACCACCAGCACCGGAGCGCAGCCGCCGTCCCGCAGCGTCCGCACGCCACGGTCGACGAGCCGCTCCCCGTCCAGCTCCACCAGCGCCTTCGGGCGGCCCAGGCGGCTGCCCTCCCCCGCGGCGAGCAGCAGGCCGGCCGGCGGCTCCGCGCCCTGCCTGTCCAATTCCTTCGCGGTCATCCGCCGAGGGTAGCCCGCGGCTAGCCGCCGGCGTGGATCCTGCCGCTGGTGTCGGTGAGCGGCCGCCCCGACCCGCCCCAGCGCAGCTGCACCAGCTCCGCCGCGATCGACACCGCGGTCTCCTCCGGCGTCCGGGCACCGAGGTCCAGCCCGATCGGCGAGCGCAGCCGCGCCAGCTCGGCGCCGGTGAGGCCGGCCTCGCGGAGCCGGGCGAGCCGGTCGTCGTGGGTGCGCCGCGACCCCATCGCGCCGACGTACCCGGCGCGTG
>NZ_WBMS02000088.1 GCF_008923205.2 Actinomadura physcomitrii
GTCACCTCACCCTGCACCTGCCCGAGCACTGGCCCTGGGCACCCGCCTGGCTGTCTGCCTTCCAAGCCGTCCACCCACCACCAGCAGCAGCGGCCTGACCAGCCCAAACCCCGGTCACCGCACCCTTGACGACCACCACGGCCACCTGCCCGAGCCCTCCGACCACCAGCCTATGGACAAGCCGCACAACCGTGAGCGGCCAGCCAAGCACACTCGAAACCAGGAAACAGGGGCCAGCCGATCACCCAAACTCCCGCGGTGGATTCAGGCTGAGACACCGGCTGACCGCTCCTGCGAAGAGAACACGCAAGCCATCGTAACTAATAGTCGATGTGACCAGAAAATCCGTCACTTCGGTCAGCCGACACGAGTCCGATGCTTCCCTCCGCAGCGAGGCACCTATCCGAGCCAGCCCCCGGCGAGCGTACCGGCCACCCCTGTCCCGCCGGCAAGCAAGGGAACCGTCTTCTGTCCGAAGCCGGTCAGGTCGCGTCACGAACACTCGAATGCGAGTAGATGCACACCGTCCAGGTGAGCAGCAGAGAGGCGCGCGGACGCACCCGTGACCCACCTGGTGACCAACAACTACTTCAGTCGATCTGAAAGTAGCGGAGCGCTTCATCGATGGTGAACCGCGCCCGCAGCTTGCAGGCAGAGTTCTGGTTGGCGAACATGCCGGCCTTCCACAGCGCTTTCTCGCGCAGCACTGTGTTGAGCCACTCAACGACGACAACCCACTCGCGGCGATCCTGCTCATCAGCAGGGATGTCGTGTTCGCAGTTCGCCGCCAACTCCAAGCTCGCCATCTCCCGGGGCTCGCCATCGGCCAGGAGTTCGACGTTCTGGGGGCTGCGCTTCGTGCGTCACCGTACCGACACCTACATGGCCCGCCTTAGGGCGGCACGTCACCGCGGCCCGACCACCCCAACGCCTCCACCATTAGGGAACAGCTTTTACTCAAACCGATAAGCAATCAAATCTGTTCCACCCACCGGAATCACCCCTGCTTCAACAAGCCGCTTGGCCCCTTCCGTATAGTAATGGTTGACCACCCGCGATCGTGCGCCCGATACAGTGTTCTCCACCCAAGCACCTTTATGCATGGACCTTCTGGCACGCTCCCGCAGCTTTTTCCATAGCGCCACAAAAGATAAGTCATCAGTCATGGCCGCAAGAAATGACTCCCTCAGAATAGAGTTGGATTGCTCGCCGAGAGTAATAAACAAAGAGTCTGGATTCCTTCGCACAAAATCGAGAGAAGAAGTGGCGCTCAGATCCACGGAAGGAGGGTTCAGAGATATGCGATGAATGTCGTCGCCGAATTCTGGACTTCCACTTCCTTTCTGTACACCACTTACCAGTCGCGCCTGATAGGTGGGGTTAAAACGCTCCTGCACAAGGAGCACCCCAGACTCACATGCCCACTCCCAGGCCATCGCACAGATCTCCTGGCGATCACCATGGAACTGAAGCGTTACTTTCATCATGACTCACTAGTTGTAGGGCACGAAGTGCATCGGAATTCCGATACCTTCCAGATCTTGCAACGCCTCAGCTTCTCGCTTGATCGGGGCACCACGCGCCGTCTGCTTTCCTACGTTGATCCCGTACAGGGTACCGTCTGGCCTCTGCACCAGAACATCGGGGCGGCGAGCACTCTTGAATCCTCCGGGGGTAGCAAACTCCCTTTCAGGCAACCTGCCACCTCCTGCGATCACTTGACCATCCGTTACTTGGTCGGCAACTTCCGCGATCTTAAGATTATGCGGCCCCGTGCCTGCAGGCTTGGGTCCGCGCATTAGTGCAGGCTTACCACCATTAGCACAATCGCATATCGACCTGTGGCGAGGGACAGATCCGCCGCAGTTGTGGACAAGGACCTGCGTCGCACCAGCTTCCACATAGTACGTGTGGAGGTTGGCGATGGTGAGGTTGTGGACGCTTTGGTGATGGGTGGTCCAGTGCTTGGTGGCGGTGACTTGGACGTAGGTGCCGGCGCTGGTGCGTAGCCACATGCCGGGCTGCAGGTCGGTTGCGTTGATCCAGGTGTTGAGGTCGCCGCCGACCCAGAAGGGGTGGGTGTCGGTGGCGATGATGACGCCACCCTTGCTGTTCTTAGCGTTCCGGAGGAGGCTGCCGGGCTTCTTGGTCTTCTGGGTGGTGCTCCAGACCGGACGCCGGTCCTGGGGGTCAATGGTGATCTGGACGAGGTTCTTGTCGCCCTTGCTGGTGATCGTGCCGAGGACGGGTTCGGCGGTGGTTTCGCCGGTCTCGGGGTCGGTGGCCTGGACCTTGTCTCCGGCTTTGAGGTCTTCGATGGCTTTGTGGGAGCCGTCGGCCATGAGCACTGTGGTGCCGGGTACGAAGCTGCTACAGGCCTTCAGGCCTCCTACGCCGCCCCCTCGTCCCATGCCTCCGATGCCTTCGATACCTGTGATGCCGCCGTCGCGGCCAAAGGATCCGTCCCAGCCCTTCATGCCTGCGCCGAAGGCCTCCGATGCGGACATGCGGTCGCATTGGAGGTGGCTGACTTGGCAGATCAATTTGCCGAAGTTGCCGAGGCGACCGAGATCACCGATGCCGCAGATGCTGTTGTCGCTGCTGTTGATGCCGCATTCGGGCATGAGTTGGGGGTCGAGGGGCCCGAGGTCGCCGCTGTGCTTGAGGTACACCACCTGCTGCATCTTGAAGACTGCGGTCCAGTAGGCGACGAGGCTGGGGGCGTGGACGGTTTGGTCGCCCCAGCGGACGTTGATGGGTTTGCCGACGGAGTGACCGCCGCTGCCTCCGCGGGAGGGCAGGTGGCCGAAGCCGCTGGGTGCGCGTCCGCAGTCGTGTCCGCAGCCGCCTGTGGTGGCGGGTTTGTCGTGGCCGACGTTGATGACGCCGTTGCCGCAGATATCGGGGGGGCAGGTGCCGTCGGGGTCGGAGTGGGTTACGGGGTTGTTGTTGGCGTAGGTGTAGCCGTTCATCTGCTGGGGGTCGGCCTGGTCCATGACCGGGTCGACGGAGATGAAGCGGCCGGTTTGCGGGTCGTATTGGCGGGCGCCGAGGTTGGTCAGGCCGGTTGGGTCCTGGGTGCCGCCGACGAAGCCCTTGTCGTTTGGCCATGTGGCGTCGTCGTCGAGGCCGCGGACGTTGCCGAATGGGCCGAAGCGGCGGACGGTCGCCTGCTGGTTGGTCGCGTTGATGGCGACTTGGGCGGTGCCTTGGGTGTCGGCGGTGAGGTAGGTAAGGGCGCCGTCGGAGGTGCGCATCGCGACGGTTTGGTCGGCGAAGGTGTAGTAGCGGGTGCCGGTCGCGGTGGAAGCGCCGTTGAGGGCGCGTAGTTCGGTGCCGTCGGGCAGGTAGAGGGTGGTGCCGGCGGGGTCTTTTCGGATGAGGCGGTTGCCCTCGGCGTCATAGAGGAAGGTTTCGTCGTTGCCGTTCTCGGTGACCTTGGTCAGTTCGCCTTCGGTGTCCCACTCGAGTGTCTGGCCAGTGTTGGTGGGGCTGTATCCAATGGCGCGGGTGGTGGTGTTGCCGGTGTCGTCGTAGCCGTAGGTGTCGGTGCGGTCGCCGTCGCCTCCGGTCTGCACGACCTTGTTGAGGCGGTTGCCGTGGCCGGGGTCGGCGTAGCTGTAGGTGCGGGTGGTGTCGGTCTTGCCGCCGACGCCGTGCAGGGTTTCGGTTTTGCGGTTGCCGGCGGTGTCGTAGGTGAAGGTCTGCCAGTACGGTGCCGGTCCGCCGATCACTGCCGTGGTCGGGTCACTGGCGCAGGCGTCGCCGGTGCCCTGGGTCCAGGCTTGGGTGAGGCGTTGCAGGTGGTCGTAGGTGAAGCATTGATTGTCGACGCCGTCGTGGGAGGTGTCGGTGATGGAGGTGACGGTGCCGGCGTCGGTGTAGTGGTACGTGGCGTAGCGGTCGTCGCCGGCGATGCCTTCCCGGTAGGTTCGGGCGGTCTCGAGGCGCTGGGTGCCCCAGGTGTAGGCGAACGTCTGCCACGCCCGCTTGCTGCCGTCCCCGCCAGCTGCTGGGCCGCACCGGAGGCGCCGCCGGTACCTGCCTGTGGCGCCGGGGTCGTCGCGGGGGCGGCGGTCACCTGGGCGGTGAGGGTGCCGGCTTCGCCGTTGTTGCTGGTCTTCAGCGGAGCGGCCAAGCGGCACTCGGGCTTGTCAGGAGTGTTGAGCGCGCACGCCGGCATCTGGAATAGGCGCAGTCGCGACCCGTAGGCGCCACCGAACGCCTGCGCGAATTGGGAGTAGTCCAGTTCGACGCCGACCTGCCCGGCCTGCAACTGCTCCGCCGGGGGTTGTCCGGTTTGCCGCCCGATTTGCGGCTGCACGGTTTGCGGTTGGTCGATGCGCGCCACGGTGAACGCCACCCCGTCCAAGCCTGCTTTGGCTGCGGTGGCGTGGTCGAGTACCGAGACCCGCACCTTGCCCGCCGGGCCCACCCCGCCAGCGGTAGTCTTGCTGGCGGGAAGTACCCGGACTGGTAGGGCACCGGCCCGCGCAGCGGGCCCGGCGCCAGTCGCGGTCCGAGCCGCGGCCTTGGGGACGGTGACCTCGGCGGTGCCGGGGTTGGGCCAGGCCGCTTTTGCGGCGGGCCCCGGCTTGTCGCTGGGGTCGGCCTTGCGAGGCTTAACTTTCAGGTTCGTGCCCTCGACGACCCGGTGCGGGTCGTCGACCGTAGGGCGATGGGAGTGCGGCGGGTCGGCCAGCGCAGGCGGCACCGACGCCAGCCCGGCCGGCACCGCCACCGCCATCACGACCATCATCGCCCGGGCCAGGCGGCGCGGTTGCAGGACCAGCCTGCGATGCCCCAACCTTGTCCGGCGGGTGGTGGCCTTGCCTGCCTGTGCTCTACCGGCCTTCACAGCATCCTCCACCAGCAGCTCCCGCTTGAGGCGGGCGCATTCCAGCACGAATCACGGTCACGACGTTTTTAAGCGGATCAGGCCGCCCTCGCCTGTGAGGCAGAAAGAGAGTGGCGGCCGGGTAGCCGGTTAGGGGCCGTTCTCGGTATCGAGTTCCTGACCGCCGGCGAGTTGACCGATCTGTTCCTGAGTGAGAGCACCCTGATAGGCCCACACGTCATCGATCGCGTCGGGCCAGAACTCGCTGCCGTCGGCTGCCCCGAGTTTGTTGCGGCCCACCTGCAGCGAGGCGTCCTTGGTGTCGAAGCCGAGTACCTGGTCTTCTTGAGAGACGCCCAGGGAGGTTTCGTCGAGTTGCCCGTTGACATACAGGCTGACTCGGTCGCGCAACCCGTCGTACACCACCGCGATATGCACCCAATCGTATTCACTAAACGTCGAATGGCTCGCGGTCAACGCTGCATCGTCGGCTTTGTCGGCGTTGTGCATCTCGATTTGCCAGCTGCCGGTCTGGTCGGGGTCTTCCTTACCGGGGACATATCGCAGATCGAAGGCGTTGACGTTGGCACCGGCTTGGGAGAACACCGTGGCGGGTTGCTGCGGCCGCCCCAGGTTGCGGACCCATCCGGCGATCGTGAAGCTCTCGCTGGGGTCCACCACTTTGCTGTGAGATTCGGCGAACGCCTTGCCTCCTGGGTCGTCCAGCCGCAGACCCCCGACGTGTCCCCTGAACCCGTAGGCAGGGTCGGTGACCGCGCCGTTGTGCAGATCCATCACCGGCACCCCGCCAGGCTCCCCGGCACCGCCGTCATTGAACCTCCACCGCGCCACAAGGGTCGGGTGCAGCTTGACCAGCTCCGCAGCCTCTGGGTCGCCCAGGACCCGGTCGTAGACGCGGACGTCGTCGATCAGGCCCTTCCAGTAATCGACGGGATTGCCGGCGGACTTGCCGCGTCCGATCTGCAGCCCTCCGACGGCGTTCCACGCCGACGGCACCTCGGGGCTGTCGGTGCCGGCGACACCGTTGACATAGATCCGCAGCTTGCGGGTGTTCTGGTCGTACACGCCGAGCTAGTGCGTCCACTCGCCGGTTTTGGCAGCTTGCGGGGAGACCGCCTGGAAGATCTGAGGGGTGTCGTTGTCACCGCCGGCATACGTGAAGGCCCATCTACCGGTGCTCTTGACGTACTTCAGGGAGAACGCGCTGGTGCGGTTGCCTTCGGCAGACAGCACCGCCGCGTCGCCGGAAGGCGCGGCGTCGAGTTTCACCCACGCCGCCACGGCGAAGCTGCGCCGGGTGTTGATCAGCGGCCGGTCGCTGGCGGCGTAGCCGTTAGTGGTGCCGTCCAGCCGCAGCGCATTGCCCGCCTGGCCGGCCACACCCGTCGTGGTACCGGACCCGAGAGTGGCCTTGATCGGGTCGGCGGGGCTGTACACCCGCGCGGAGCCCTGCTTCTCGTCCATCGTCCAGTGCGCCTTCAACCCAGCGCTGTCGGGCACCGTTCCCGACGACAGTTGCTGCACCTGGGTGTCCGACAGTGCTTGGGAGAAGACGGCGACGTCGTCGATGCCGCCCGCCCAATAGTTGAGGAAGTTGCCGTTATAGAGACTGCGGCCGATCTGAAAAGATCCGCCCGAGGCCAGCGGTGTCACACCGGCCGCAGTCGCCTTCAACTCACCGTTGACGTACAACCGATACTGTTTGGCAGCTTGGTCGTACACGCCGGTCAAGTGTGCCCATTGGCCGGTGATCAGCGGTGTGTCGCTCATCGCGGACTGCCAGGTGCCGCCGCCATCGTTGGTATCGGTCGCGGGTTTCTTGAACACCGGCTGGCCTTGCGGCTCGATTCCCAACTGGAAGCCGCTTTGCGAGTTGCCGTTTTGGGCCAGCACGTTGTTCATGCCGAAGGCAGTCGGCTTGACCCATGCCGACACGGTGAAGCTCTTGGTCGAATCGATCTGCGGCAGACCGGCTTCAGCGAAGCCGTACACACCGTCCAAGCTCAACGCGGTGCCGTTCTTGCCTGCGCCGCCCAGCACGGCATTACCCCGCAGCCACGCCGCCGTACCCGGGCTGGCCGCAGTGACCGCCGTCGTCCCGGCGTCCTCGTCCATCGTGAACCGCGCCGACGGGTCGGACCCGGTGTTGGCCCGAAACTCATAGGACACCAGAGCCCCATTCTGGTCCGACGGCGCGAAAGCCTGCACCGTCAAAAAGTTGGGGCCCGACCTGGTCGGAGCCACCACCACATCCCGCGCGGTACCGCCACTGGTCGTGATGGTCTGGGCTGGACCCTCGTTCATCCTGATCACATACCGGTCGGCCACCCCTGCGGTGTCAGAGATGTGGAACCGTCCGGGCTCACCGACCGCACCGTGCCAGTTCTCGTCCTGGGGATAGTCGGGTGAGGTGATGACCGGCTTGGCCGGCCTTGAAGGGTCGTAGTAGAAGTAGCAGCCGGTCTGCGCGCCGTCGTAGCTCCACGGCCCCCACTGCTCACCGTCCCAGGCCCGGACCCCCCACCCGATCTTGGTCTTCTGCGGGATCGTCGACGGCAACTCCTTCTGAAACTCAGAGCCACCCGTCTTCGCCGCCCCGGTCAGCGCCGACGTCCATTTCGGTCCCCAGTCCGAACCGTCGGGCTTATCAGCCCAATGCAGCGTGAACTGGGCCTGAACCTTGTTCTTGTCCTCGGTGTCAGGGTCATTCAAGATCGCGTACACCGTCGGAATCTCGTTGACGGTCTTGGCGTCCGGGGCGTTCACGCACTTGGTGCCCGGGATGGCGTGCATGTCGTCGGTGTCCGGCTGCTTAGGCGGGTTGTTGTACTGGATCGACAGGTAGGCGTCCTCAGCGAACCGCTTCCACCAGTCCATTGAGGACTCGCTGTAGGCCTTCAACCCGAAGGTGATGGTCCCGTATCCCTTGTCCAGCGCCGACTGCACGTGGTCGCGTAGCAGCGACCCGCCGAACTCGACCGGTGCCCGCGAGCAGTACGACACCTCACGCGAGGTGAGATGCTCGCCCCATGCGCCACCGTTGTCCCAGGACCCGACAGTGAACGTTTTTCACCAGCAGCCGCGCGACGAATGATCACAGCATGATCGCGGACGGTGCGGCGGGCCCTGGAACGTGAAGAAGCCCTGGTAGGACGGGTGATCTCTCACAACCCAC
>NZ_WBMS02000089.1 GCF_008923205.2 Actinomadura physcomitrii
CTTCACGCGAAAAGTGCTTTCGGACTGGCGCGGACAGGACTCTCGACAAGCCCTATCCTCCCAGCTCGGGGGCACTTTTCTTGTCTAAACGGTCACTCTCGACCCGCCGCCCGATGAAAGCCCGAGGCTAGGGAGTCGGCGCCCGCCCCGCGAGCACCGGCCGTCCGGCGGCCTGTGCCCGGGCGCACGCCCGCCGGTCGGCGGGAATTACAAATCGTGCGGGGAAAACGTGAAATCGCCTCACCAGGGCGGGTTAGGCTAAAGATCGTTCCAACGGTCGGACGAGAGGCACGAGGTGGACGACGGCTGGACGCCCCGCGAGGTCGACATGAAGGTGCCGAACGTGGCGCGCATGTACGACTACTACCTCGGCGGCAAGGACAACTACGCGGCCGACCGCGAGGCGGCCGAGAAGATCTTCGCGCGCGCGCCGTTCACCCCCGTCCTCGCCAGGTACAACCGCGCCTTCCTGCGCCGCGCCGCCCGACACCTCGCCGCTTCCGGCGTCCGGCAGTTCCTCGACGTCGGGACCGGGCTGCCGACGAACGGCAACGTCCACGAGGTCGTGCGGGAGCTGGTGCCGGACGCGCGGGTCGCCTACCTCGACATCGACCCGGTCGTGGTCGCGCACGGCCGCGCCCTCACCGCCACCGACCACCGGACGATCGTCCTGGAGCACGACCTGCGCGACGCCGAGGCGATCCTCGCCGACCCGGTGCTGCGCGAGACGATCGACTTCGGCGAGCCGGTCGGGCTGATGCTGCTGGCCGTGCTGCACTGCCTGAGCGACGAGGAGGACCCGTACGGGTCCGTCGCGGCACTGCGCGACGCCCTGCCGGCCGGCAGCCACGTCGTGATCTCGCACATCACCGGGGACGACGCGGTCACGGAGAACTCGACCGAGGTCTACGGCCACGCCAACACCGGCATGACGCACCGCAGCCGCGAGCAGCAGCTGCGCTTCTTCGACGGCTGGACGCTGCTGGAGCCCGGGCTGGTCCGCCTGGACGAATGGCGGCCCGACCCCGACACCGGCACGATCGGCGCCGGCGGCGACTACTTCCTGTGCGGCGTCGGAGCCAAGACGTCCTGACGCGCCGCCGCGCGGAGTTTTGTCGAACGGTTGACAAGCGCGGGACCGCCGATGCGTCCCGGCGCGCATTGGAATAAGTGTCTAATTACCTTAGGGTCGGGTCGCCGTCACCGGGACGGCACGGGGGACGACACGAAGGGTTCACCGTCATGCACAGCAGTGCCCGCCGGGTCCTGCGCACCGTGCTGGCCTCCTGCGTGGGCGCCGCCATGACGGCGGCCGCCCTGCAGGGGACCGCCGCCGCCGCGCCGCAGGACACCGCGCCGCCCGCCCAGCCTCCCGCCCAGCCCCCGGGCCAGGATCCGTTCTACCGGCCGCCCTCGCCGCTGCCCGCCGGGCAGCCGGGCGACGTCATCCGCTCCCGCCCGTCCGTCTTCACCGTCGACCCGATCGGCCACTCGCCCTACGGCGGCGTGAAGTCGTGGCAGGTGCTGTACCGGTCGCAGACCGCCGCCGGCGCACCGACCGCCGTGTCCGGCACCGTGCTCGTCCCGGACAAGCCGTGGACGGGCACCGGCAAGCGGCCCCTCATCTCCTACGCCGTCGGGACGCGCGGGCTCGGCGACTCCTGCGCCCCGTCCTACACCCTCACCCAGGGCCTGGACTACGAGGAACTGTTCGTCATCGACGCCCTCAACCAGGGCTGGGCCGTCGCCGTCACCGACATGGAAGGCCTCGGCACGCCGGGGCAGCACACCTACGAGGTCGGCCGCTCCCAGGGCATGGCCGTGCTCAACATGGCGCGCGCCGCCGAGCGCCTCCCGGACGCCGGGCTCGCCGGCGCCCCCGTCGGCGTCAAGGGCTACTCGCAGGGCGGGACGTCCGCCGGATGGGCCGCCGAACTCGCCGCGTCCTACGCGCCGGACCTCGACCTCAAGGGCGTCGCCGCCGGCGGCGTCCCCGCCGACCTGCGCGCCGTCGCCGCGAGCCTGGACGGCGGCCCGTTCATCGCGCTGATGTTCATGGCCGCCGCCGGCTACGACGCCGCCTACCCCGAGCTGAAGCTCGACGGCTACCTCAACGACAACGGCCGCGCACTGCTCGCCAAGGCCAAGGACATCTGCCTGGTCAGCGTCGACGGCCCGCTCACCGTGCTCCAGACCGCGTTCAAGAAGATCAGCGACTACACCACGAGCAACCCGCTGGACACGCCGCAGTGGAAGGCCCGGCTCGACGAGAACAAGCTCGGTTCCACCGCGCCGAGCGTCCCCGTCTTCCAGGCGCAGGCGCTGCTGGACGAGATCATCCCGGCGAAGCAGGCCGAGACCCTCGACCACGACTGGTGCGCCAAGGGCGCCAATGTCACCTACAAGAGCTACCCGATCGCCGAGCACGCCACCGGCCTGCTGGAAAGCGAGGGCGACATGATGAGCTTCCTCGCCGACCGCTTCGCCGGAAAGCCCGTCCAGGGCAACTGCTCGTAGCCCTCCGCGGGGGCGGGCCGGCGACGGCCCGTCCCCGGCCAGGCGGCTCTCAAGCCTCGCGGCGCCAGGCGTCCGCGATCAGCCGCCGGACCTCCGCCTGCGTGACCGGCGCCAGCCCGCGCCGCTCCCGCTCCCGGCACACCGACGTCATCTCCACGTCCGGCATCCCGCACGGCACCGCCCACTTCCACGGCGCCGGATCGGCGTCGACGTCCATCGAGAACCCGTGCGCGCTCACGCCCCGCGAGATGTGCATCCCCAGCGAGACGATCTTGCGGCCCTCCGCCGTCCACACCCCCGTCAGCAGCGGGCTGCCCGGCGGGGTGTCGCGCCGCTCCGCCGCGATGCCCAGCTCCCCGAGCACCCCGACCAGCAGGAGCTCGATGTCGCGCAGCAGCCCCACCACGTCCCGCGGATCCGCGAGCTTCAAGACCGGATACCCGACGATCTGCTCCGGCGAGTGGTAGGTGAGCTTCCCGCCGCGCCGCACCTCCACCACCGGGATGCCGTGCGCCGGATCGGGCCGCTCCTCCGGCGGCGTCCGCCGCCCCACCGTGTACGTCCGCGGATGCGACAGGATCCACAACGTGTCGGTCGCGGCGCCGGACTGCCGGTCCCGCACCATCCGCTCCATGGTCGCGATCGCCTCGGCGTAGTCGACAAGCTCGCTCTCGACCACCCGCAGCGGACCGCCCTCACGGCGCGCGCGCAGCCCCGTCCGAACCGTGCCGGGCTCGCCATGGGATGTCGTCAATGACATGGATCCTCCCCGCAGCGAGTGTATCCGGGCGCCGATGTCGGCCCCGCGAGGCAGGATGGTCGCATGGATCTGGTGGAGTTTCTGCGCGCCCGCCTCGCCAAGGACGAACAGGTCGCCCGCGCCTGCTCCGGCGCGTCCTGGGCGGCCGGCTCCTCCGGCGCCGTCCACCTCGACGCCGACGGCGAGCCCGCCCTCGTCGCGTCCGCCGAGACCGAGGCCTACGCCGAGCACATCGCCCGCCACGACCCGTCCCGCGCCCTCCAGGAGGTCGCCGCCCGCCGGCAGATCGTCGACGAGCACGAGAAACACGCCTGGATCATCGCCCAGGGCCGCGCCACACCCGAACAGCAGGCCGCCCACGCCGTCCGCGAACAGACCCTCCGCCTCCTCGCCCTCACCTACGCCCACCACCCCGCCTACAACGAGGAATGGCGCGCCTAGACCGACTCCACCAGCGCGGGACGCCGTGGATCGTCCACCTTCAGAACGACGTCGGCGGCCCGCAACGGCTCGACCTCCCGCTCGTAACGCGCGAACGCCGGAAGCGTCCAGGCGGCCTCGTCCGGAGTGCGGCGCGCCAGCGCGCCCGGCGACATCGCCAGATGGACGACCACATCGAGCGGAAGGCCCCGGCCCAGCAGCAGCGCACCGTCCAGCAACAGGACGCCGCCGGGCTGCACAGCCGTGTACCGCGCGCGCGTCGCGCGGTCCAGCTCGCTGTCCCACAGGCTCGGCAGCACCTTCCCCGACCCATTCGGCTCCAGCGGCCCCAGCACCTCCCGCACGAGCCCGCCCACATCGAGCCACTCGTCGTAGTACACGTCGGGATCCTCGCGGCCGAACTCGTACCGCAGCGACGCCGGCCGCAGGAAATCGCGCGCCGACACCCGCACCACATCACGTCCCGCCGCACGCAACGGCCCCACCAGCGCGTCGGCGAACCCCTGCGGCTCCGCCGCCGGCGCACCGTCCACCGCCACCCTCTGCCACGCCTCGGACGGCGCCCCCGCGATCCGGTCGCACACCTCCTCGACCGCCCGCTCGGGCGTGATCGCTCGCGCACGCATGCCACCCATCCTGCAATAGGGCGCCGCAGACCGAACGCGTGCCGCCGCCCGCGACGATCCGCCTGCTGCCGCGGGAAGTAGACGACGGACCATGCCGCACGGTCCCAGGGGGCCTCGGCAGGCGCCGTCGGCCCCACCGCCGCATGCGGCCAGCGCCCAGACCTCCGCATAAAGGCGACCGGCCGGAAACGTTGTGAGTGCACACCTTCGCCACCGCGGAGTACATCACCGTCGTCTCCGAGTGTTCCGTACTCGAAGGCCGTGTGCTCCGCGTTCTTGGAAGGCAAGCTCTATGCCAGCCGACTATGGCAAGCTCCAACGCGTCCCCGATGCGCGGGCGCACTGCGCTGCTCGTCCTGTGAATGCAGCCTGCATGCCCTCGCCTCCACCACCGGCAGGCTCCACTGGAGCTTCGCCCCCGGCGGACGGCCTCTCCCACCCACCGCGTCCGGCGGCCACGTCGCCTCCAGCACCACCCACCTGCCTCGACGCCGCCACCGGAAGGAGCGTTGACGCGCCGCCGCCACCGGCTCCGGCAGCCCCTGTAGCCCGGCGGTCGGCGATGGCGTCGTCTGCGCCTATGTGTACTTCGCAGGCCTCGACGTCAAGACCGGCAGGACCCGCTGGCACTGCCCCAGCGGATCCCAATACCGTCCACCTCCTCGCACCGAGCGGCCTCTGGGCCATGACGGCACGCGACGGCAGGGTCCTCTCTGGTCCGGCACGACCGCCGGGGCCTGACACGCATGGTCCCGTCCGCCGGACGCGTTCACGCCGCCGGATTCGGGAAAGCGCCCGCCATCATCGCGGAGAAGTCGTCCTGAACCGTCTTCGTCTCTCACTGGTCAAGCGGCGGCGAGCACACTCCGTTGCCCTCACCTAGGGCGTCGTCACCTTCACGACGAAGGGCCGTGTCTCCAGCATCGACGCGATCAGCGACGCACCCTGCTGGATGGCCTCGCTGGCAAGGACCACACCGACAAGGACCACACCGACAAGGACCACACCGGCGAGGACCACACCGGCGAGGACCACACCGGCGAGGACCACACCGGCGAGGACCACACCGGCGAGGACCACACCGGCGAGGACCACACCGGCGAGGCCATCCCGCTCTCCAACACCGCCGCCGCAAACAAGGTCGTCTGCGGCTTGGAGTGCGCTGGGGAAGTGGCGTTCGGGGTTTGGCGGGAGGGTGTTCGGATGCGTCGGTGGGAGGGGTGTTCGGGTGGTGGGGTGGCGCTTGCGTACGGGGCCGCCCCTCCAAAGTCAAGGGCGCCTTCGGCGTCGCTTCGCGATGGACTTCGTCCACCCTTGACTTTGGAGCCTCTGCGGCCCCT
>NZ_WBMS02000009.1:0-83627 GCF_008923205.2 Actinomadura physcomitrii
CTTCAACTCGTCGTCGATCCGGGCATAGAGTGCCGTTGCGAGGGTGTCTAGGTCTGTCTTCACACACTGACATTGGACGCCCTCGCCCCATGTCCGCAGGCGAACCCTTGGACTCATTCATCTAGGCGCGGACCTCGCGGATGATGCCGACGAGCTCGCGCGTCACGGACTTGAAGCCGGGCAACCGCGACATCGACACCATCCGGTCGACGAGCGGGACGGTCCGCTCGACCAGCAGGTACGTCTTGCGGCAGCCGGGGGAGCTGTCGTGCACCCAGTACAGGACGATGCCCATCGAGTAGATCCACAGCAGCTCCGGCAGCTCCTTGCGGAACTCCTTGTCGATCTTCAGGTCGGAGCCGTCGACGACCTCGCGGTAGATCGCCACCGCGGAGTCGCGGGCCGGACCGGACTCGGCGCTGAACGGGTTGAGCGGGCTGGTGGGCTCGGCGGCGAACTTGAAGAACTTCCCGGCGAACTCGTGGTAGGGGACCATCGTGTCGACGCGGGCCTTCAGCACGCCGAGCAGGCGGGGCGCGAACCCGGTCTCGGCGTCGAGGACGGCGCGGCAGGCGGCGAGGTGCTCGTCCTGCAGCTCGTCGTAGTACGCCTGGATCAGCTCTTCCTTGGACCCGTAGTAGTAGTAGGCGTTGCCGACCGAGACCCCGGCCTCCTTGGCGATCGCGCGCATCGTCGTCGCCTCGTAGCCGCGCTCGCGGAACAGCCGGAGCGCGGTCTGGACGATCAGGGCCCGGGTCTGCTCGGACTTCACCGCCTTCGTCTCGGTCACGCATGCCACCCTACGGCCCCGATCGGACGTCCCGCAGACGCCGCGTCCGGCACCGGCCCGCGACCGCCGCGAACGCACCGGCGTTTCCGACGGCGGTCGGCGCAGCGCTCCGGGCCGTCACGGGGTGAGGTCGGCGGCGACGAGCTCGGCGATCTGGACGGTGTTGAGCGCGGCGCCCTTGCGCAGGTTGTCGCCGCACAGGAACAGCTCCAGCGCGCGCGGGTCGTCCAGGGAGCGGCGGACCCGCCCGGCCCACGTCGGGTCGGTGCCGGCGGCGTCGGACGGGGTCGGGAACTCCAGCATCTCCGGGTTGTCGCAGAGCACCACGCCGGGCGAGCGGGCGAGCACGTCCTGCGCCTCGCGCCGGTGGACGCGCTCGCCGAAGACGGCGTGCACGGCGACCGAGTGCGCGGTGACGACGGGGACCCGCACGCAGGTCGCGGTGACCTTCAGCTCCGGCAGGCCGAGGACCTTGCGGCACTCGTCCCGGATGCTCAGCTCCTCCGAGCCCCAGCCGTCCTCGGCCGGGTCGCCGGTCCACGGGACGACGTTGAGCGCGAGCGGCGCCGGGAACGGGCCGAGGTCGCCGACGACGCCGCGCACGTCGCCGGCGCGGTGGCCGAGCGCCCGGTCGCCGCCGACCTTCTCCAGCTGCGCGTACAGGGTGTCGGTGCCCGCGCGGCCCGCGCCGGACGCGGCCTGGTACGACGCGACGACCAGCTCCCGCAGCCCGTACCGCTCGTGCAGCGCGCCGAGCGCCACGATCATGGACAGGGTGGTGCAGCCGGGGCCCGCGAGGACGCCGCGCGGACGGTCCCGGACCAGGCCCGGGTTCACCTCGGGGACGATCAGCGGGACGTCCGGCGCCGCGCGGAACGCCGGGGACCCGTCGACGGCGACGGCGCCGCGCGTCACCGCGACCGGCGCCCACCGCGCGGCGACGGCGGGGGGCACCGCGAACATCGCGATGTCGGCGCCGTCGAAGACCTCGGGGGCGAGCGCGGCGACCTGCACGTCCTCGCCGCGGACCCGGAGCGTGCGGCCCGCCGACCGGGGCGAGGCGGCGAGCCGGATCTCCCCGTACACGTCGCGGCGGGTGGACAGCAGGTCCAGCAGCGCGGCGCCGACCGCGCCGGTCGCGCCGACCACGGCCAGCGTGGGCGCCCGCCGCCCGTCGCGTCCGGTCCTCGGCCCGGCGGTCGAGCCCATGGTCGCCATCACCCCTCGTCGGTCGGGTCGTCCGCCGCACGCGGCCCCGCACTGTGAACTTCCGCGGGGTGCGGCCGGTTCCCGGACGAGGGTGCCATGGCGCGGCGCGAGAATTTGCGCCATACGCCCCATAACGGCGGCACGGTCCCGGAAAAGCGGCGCGGGGCGCCCACGGCGTACGGTGCGGCCCCCGACCCGGCGGGGAAGGGGCGGGGCCGACATGGCCGGGGCGTACCGGGGACGGCTCGGGCAGCTGGCCCGGCAGGCGGACGTGTTCCTCGTCGCGGGCGACCACAGGACGTCCTGTGCGGCCCGCGACCGGGCGTCGAAGGGCCGCGGCGGGCTGTGCCGCCGCGCCGCGTCAGCGGCCGGTGCCGCCGTAGACGACGGCCTCGACCTGGTCGACGTCGAGGTCGAACGCGTGGTGCGCGGCGGCGACCGCGGTGTCCACGTCGTCCTGGGCGACGACCACGGAGATCCGGATCTCCGAGGTGGAGATCATCTCGATGTTCACCCCGGCGTCGGCGATCGCGGCGAAGAACGTCGCGGTGACGCCCGGGTGCGAGCGCATCCCGGCGCCGATCAGCGAGACCTTGCCGATCCGGTCGTCGTAGCGCAGCGACTCGAACCCGATCCGCTCCTTCAGCTTGTTCAGCGCGGTCAGCGCGGACTGCCCGTCGCTCGCCGGCAGCGTGAAGGAGATGTCGGTGCGGCCGGTGGACGCCGCCGACACGTTCTGCACGATCATGTCGATGTTGATCTCGGCCTCGGACAGCACCGTGAAGATCGTCGCGGCCTCACCGACCTTGTCGGGCACCCCGACCACGGTGATCTTGGCCTCGCTCCGGTCGTGCGCGACCCCGGAGATGATCGCCTGCTCCATGTCCTGTCCTTCGATCTCGCTGCTGTCGACGACCCACGTCCCCTCCTTCTGGGAGAACGAGGACCGCACGTGGATCGGGATGTTGTACCGGCGCGCGTACTCCACGCAGCGCAGATGCAGGATCTTCGCGCCGGTCGCCGCCATCTCCAGCATCTCCTCGTAGGAGATCTTCGGGATCTTGCGGGCCTGCGGGACGATGCGCGGGTCGGCGGTGAAGACCCCGTCGACGTCGGAGTAGATCTCGCAGACATCGGCGTCCAGCGCCGCGGCGAGCGCGACCGCCGTGGTGTCGGAGCCGCCGCGGCCGAGCGTGGTGATGTCCTTGGTGCCCTGCGAGACGCCCTGGAAACCGGCGACGATGCAGACCGCGTTCTCGTCCAGCGCGCTGCGGATCCGGCCCGGCGTCACGTCGATGATCTTGGCTTTACCGTGCGTGCCGTCGGTGATGACCCCCGCCTGGGAGCCGGTGAACGAGCGGGCCTCGTGGCCCAGGTTCGCGATGGCCATGGCCAGCAGGGCCATCGACATCCGCTCGCCCGCGGTGAGCAGCATGTCCAGCTCGCGGGCCGGCGGGAGGGGGCTGACCTGCTTGGCCATATCGATGAGATCATCCGTCGTGTCGCCCATCGCGGAGACCACGACGACGACGTCGTTCCCCGCCTTCTTCGTCGCGACGATGCGCTGGGCGACCCGCTTGACGCACTCGGCGTCGGCGACGGAGGAGCCACCGTACTTCTGCACGACAAGAGCCACGGGTGGGCGCTCCTCGGATCGGGGTCAGGCGTACTGACCGACGAGTCTACCGAGGCCGCGCCACTGGATCACGAGCAGGTAACTGCGCCCCCCGCTGGAGCCGGACCGGGTTGGCGAGCGCCTTGAACACGTCCAGCAGCTCGGCCGAGACGGCGTCCTCGGGGACGTCCTCGGCGGGATGCGCGTTCGTCGTCATGGTCACCCGCAGTCTACCCGGACGTTTCGCAGAACCTCGATATGACGTCAGGACGTGGCGCGCGCCAGCTCCCCCAGCACCTCCGAGGCGGTCACCGGGTCCAGGTCGCCGATCGGCCGGAACCCCTCCCGGGCGCACCCGTCGCCGGTCTCCGGCCGGTCCTCCACCCAGATGGCCTCCAGCCGCTGCCCCGAGGCCATGCCGATGTCCAATCCCGGATTCAGGTGGACGTTGACGTACAGCCCGCGGGGTACCGCGCGGTACATGCTGTGCTGGATGCCGGCGTCCATGGGGTCGCCGCGCCGCCAGCCGCGCTGCTCCAGCGCGAACACGGCTCCCGGGGCGAGCGCGGCGCCCTCGAACCGCGCCAGCCGCCGGGCGGCGCGCTCGGCCTCGGTCAGCGTGTGCACCTCCCGGCCGAGCTGCGGGAACGGCTGCAGGATCAGGTAGTCGGCGAACAGCGCCGACCACGCCTGCACCGCGCCGCCGAGCTCCAGCGGATGCGGGATGCCGACGCGCGCCGACTCCGGCAGGGACACCTCGTCGTCGGCGGCGTCGGCGAACGTCCGGTCCTCGGCCACCCGGAACGCCACGGCCTCGGCTCCGTCATCGGCACGGCCCTCGCCGCCGTCCTCGGCGAGCCACACCAGCCGCCGCGCGACGTGCCAGATCAGCGGATGCTCCACGAACAGGCGGCGGAACTCCCCGGCCGTCCAGCGGCGCCGCGCCACCATCGCCGCCTCCAGCCGGAGCCGAGCCGCCCCTGCTCCGCCTCCGCGACCCGGACGCCCGGGAACCCCCAGCCGAGCCCGCTCAAATCGGCGAACGCGCGCGCCGCGAACGGCAGCCCGTGCTCGGTCACCCACGCGTCCGCCAGCGGCGCCGCGAGCTTCTCGACGACGTGGTCCCACCGCGCGTCCTCGGCCAGCAGCGCCGCACCCACGGCCGCGCCCAGCGGGTTCGCGGCCCCGGCCAGGTACTCCTGCGCGGCGGCGGCCGGTTCCGGGGCGACGCCGTCGCGCTCGCCGACCGGCCGCTCGCGCTCCAGCGCGCGGAGCCGCTCCCGCACGTCCGCGGCGGCGCCCGGGTCGACCTTGATCGCCGGCCCGGGGCGCCCGCCCCGGCGCGGGAACATCCGCCGCCGCCACGCGTCCGGAAGGACCAGAACGTCTTCGTCCGGAACCGGAAGATCAGCCATGCCGCACACCGTAGGACAGCCCTCCGACACCCGCCCGCCGATCCGCCGAACGGCCGGATCCGGTGGCCGGCCGGAAGGATGAAGCCACAGGTCAGGGGTGCCTTGACTTGATATTTCGGCGGTTCGCAGACTGGGAGTGAACGAAGCGTCCGTCAGGAGGCAGGACCATGACGCACAGCGGAACGACCTCCCGCGCGCAGGCCGCGCAACTGACCGTGCTTCGACCCGGCGCCGGACGCGTCGGCGACCTCGGCGCCATCGGCGTGCAGTTCAAGCTCTTCGGCGCCGACACCGGTGACCAGGTGGCCATCGTGGAGCACCCGTTCCCCGTAGGGGCGCTCGTCCCGCCCCACCGGCACACCCGCGAGGACGAGTTCTCCATCGTCACCGCGGGCGAGATCGGGTTCCGGTCCGGCGACGAGGAGGCCGTCCTCGGCGAGGGCGGCTACATCAGCAAACCCCGCGGCGAGCTGCACGCCATGTGGAACGCGGGCGACATGCCCGGCCGCATGATCGAGGTCATCAGCCCCGCCGGGTTCGAGCACTTCTTCCTCGACCTCGCCGACCTGGTCGCAGGCGGCCCGCCCGAACCCGCGGCGATCGACGAGCTCGCCGGCCGCTACGGGCTCAGCTTCGGCCGGCCCGACTGGCTGCCCGGCCTCATCGACCGCTACGACCTCACCCCGCCCCCGTTCGGCTGACCGCCCTCGGAGGCCGAGGGCCGTCACTGGGCTACGGCGGCCTCCTGGGCCACGGCGAGACGGTCGTTCGCGACGTAGGCGTGCAGCGCGCGCAGCGACGCGCCCGCGTGGTTGCCCCAGTGGTTGAAGTACGAGTACTGCCACCACCACAGCGCCTCGAGGGGACGGTCCTGGTTGTAGTGCCGCAGCCCGTGGACGAGGTCGCTGGCGACGTCGACGAGGTCGTCCGACAGCCGGTAGGGCGTCGGCTCGGTGTCCTTGTACGGGTCGAACACCTCGACGTACTCGTCGAGGTCGCCGAGCCGCTCCGCCAGGCCCGCGCGGACCGCGTCGAGGTCCGGGTCGTCGCCGATCTCCGGCTCCCAGTTGTCCGGGAGGATCACGTCGGCGCTGGCGCCGAGCTGCGCGCCCGCCAGGATGACCTGCGAGACCTCCAGCAGCAGCAGCGGGATCGTGTGCGTCCCGCCGTCGCCGCGCGCGACGGCCTCCAGGCCGTTCAGGTAGTTGTCGACGTGGCACGCCACGCGCTCGGCGAGGGCGTTCCAGTCCTGCGGGCTGTTGGCATCAGACATCGAGCAGCCTCCGTCCTTCGAATGCGCGTCCCAGGGTCACCTCGTCGGCGTACTCCAGGTCACCCCCCACCGGCAGGCCGCTGGCCAGCCGCGTGACGGTGAGTCCCATGGGCTTGACCAGCCGGGCGAGGTACGTCGCCGTCGCCTCGCCCTCCAGGTTCGGGTCGGTCGCGAGGATCAACTCCGTGACCGTGCCGTCCGCGAGCCGCTGCATCAGCTCCCGGATCCGCAGGTCGTCCGGGCCGACGCCCTCGATCGGGCTGATCGCGCCGCCCAGCACGTGGTAGCGGCCGCGGAACTCGCGGGTCTTCTCGATGGCGACGACGTCCTTGGACTCCTCGACCACGCAGATGACCGACGGGTCGCGGCGGGCGTCCCGGCAGATCCGGCACTCCTCCTCTTCCGCGACGTTCCCGCACGTCCGGCAGAAGCGGACCTTGTCCTTGACCTCCTTGAGCGCCTTGCCGAGGCGCTCCACATCGGCCGGATCGGCGGCGAGGAGGTGGAAGGCGATCCGCTGCGCGCTCTTGGGGCCGACGCCGGGCAGCCTGCCCAGCTCGTCGATGAGGTTCTGGACCACCCCTTCGTACAACGGACCCCTCCTTTCGGTTCGGTGATCTGGTCGCCGGCCGGTCCGCGCGGCCGGCGCCCGTCAGGCCGGTCAGGCCGGTCGTGCCGGTCGAATCATTCGGGTCGGTCGGGCCGTTCGGATCGGTCAGGCGCCGGGGCCGCCGCCGAGGCCGGGGAACCCGCCGGGAATCCCGCCGCCGCCCGGCGCTCCGCCGCCCCCGAGGCCGGGGATGCCGCCCCCGCCGCCGAGGCCCGCCGCGAGCGGGCCCATCTTCTCCTGCTGCAGCTCGGCCGCCTCCCGGGCCGCGTCGCGGATCGCGGCGAGCACCAGGTCGGCGACGGTCTCGGCGGTGTCGGCCGGGTCGTCGGCGTCGATCACCTTCGGGTCGATCGCCAGGCCCATCACCTCGCCCTGGCCGTTGACCGTCGCGGTGACGAGCCCGCCGCCCGCGGTGCCCTTCACCTCCGCCTCCGCCAGCTCCCGCTGCGCGGCGAACAGCTGCTCCTGCATGGCCTGCGCCTGCTGCAGCAGTTCCTGCATGTTCAACTGACCACCGGGTTCCACGGTGCACCCCTCTTCCGGCCCCCTCGGAAGGGCCTTCTCTCTCGCGACCGCGCCGACCACCGGACGTCCGTCCCCCGAGACTACGGGGTCACGGGCTGATGCGGTACGTGCGGGCCGCCCGATGTCCCCTCCGCGCTCCCGGCAGCCGTCGATCTTCCGGACGATCCGGCCGCCCGGTCCCCCGCGCCCTGGAATCCGGTCCGGAATACGGCAAAGGCGCGCGCCCTAAGGCGCGCGCCTCCCGGCTCTGCGGTCCGCCTCGTTCGGAGGAGGCCCCGGCCGTTCGTCGGGTCCGTCCGGGTGGGCCGCCGCCCGGCCCCGCGTTCGAGCGGGGCCCGGGCAGCGGCGTCACCTGATGTTCGGTCGCCGAGGCGACCGCAGGTCAGCGGGCGACGGCAGCCGCCTCGCTGTGGCCCTTGGCAGCGGCGTCGCCAGAGTCGCCGCCCTGGCCGCCGGCGCCGCCGACGGTGCTCGACTTGTTCCAGGCGTCCCCGCTGTCGCCGGTGTCGCCGGTCTTGCCGGAGTCGCCGGACGTGGCGACGGCCACCAGCAGCGCGTGCTCGTCGTGCTTGCCGCCCTTGCCGTGCTCGTCGTGCTTGCCGTCCTTGCCGTGCTTGTCGTGCGGACGGCTGACGTTGACGGCGGTGTTCCCGCCGGTGGAGCCGGAGTCACCGGAGTCGCCGGTCTTGCCGGACACGGCGATGTTCTTGCTCTTGGCGTCGCCGCCGTCGCCGCCCTTGCCGGTGTCGCCGCTCTTCGCGACGGACTTGTTGCCGGACTCGGCGGCGGCGTTGCCGTCGCCCTTGTCGTCACCGTCCTTCGTCGCGAGCCGGTAGCCCTCCTTCTCCGAGGACTTCTCGGCGCTCTCGGCGCCGCTCACGGCCTGGGCCTTGCTGTGGCCCTCGGCGGCGGCCTTGCCGGAGTCGCCGCCCCGGCCGCCCTTGCCGCCCTCGGTCTGCGAGAGGTTCCCGGCGTCGCCCGAGTCACCGGTCTTCCCGGTGTCCCCGGACTCGCCGGACGTGGCCGCGGCCCCGCACTTGCCCATCACGCAGATGTTGTAGGCCTTGTTGCCGCCGGTGGAACCCGAGTCGCCCGAGTCGCCGGTCTGGCCGGAGACAGCGGTGTTCTTGCTCTTGGCGTCGCCGCCGTCGCCGCCCTTGCCGGTGTCGCCGCTCTTCGCGAGGGACTTGTTGCCGGAGGCGGCGGCCGCGTCGCCGCCGCCGTTCCACCCGCCGTACTTCTTGGCGTAGACCACCGCCGCGGCCTCGGACTTGCCCTTCGCGAGGCTGTTGCCCGAGTCGCCGCCGCGGCCGCCGTTGCCGCCCTCGGTCTTCGACTTGTTGAAGGCCTTCCCGCTGTCGCCGGTCTTCCCGGTCTTGCCGGAGTCGCCGGACGAGCCGTAGGCCACGCAGTCCGACATGACGCAGAGGTTGCCGGCGGTGTTCCCTCCCGTCGAGCCGGAGTTGCCGGAGTCGCCGGTCTTGCCGGACGCGGCGGCGTTCTGGCTGGCCGCGTCGCCTCCCTTGCCGCCGTGACCGGTCTTGCCGCTCACCGCGGCGCTCTGGTTGCCCGAACCGGCGTTCGCGTTGCCGCGGCCGTCGTGGCCGTCCTCGCCCGCCTGCGCGGCGGCCTGTCCCAGGAAGAAGATCCCGCCGATGGAAGCCGCGACCAGCAGGCCGCGCTTGAGATTGTCGATCATGAGGTGGTGCACATCCCTTTCGGAGAACAGGAGTCCCTCCGTCCGGTCGCCGACCTCGGCGAGGAGGGACTCGGAAGCCGGCGCCGACCGGAGCGGCCCTGGCGCCGTGTCCGTGAAGGGGGGTGACATGGTGGAAGAGGGTTCAGTCCGGGGGGCGCCCGGGCGTGCCGGCCGTCCGTACCGCCGGGCTGTGGCCTTCGACCGCGCCTCGCCGGCGTTCGCCGATCAGTGCCCGCATTCACTCCTCCTCCGGAGTGCCGGCGGCATCGCCGCCTGTAATCGATCTTCCACTCTACGTGCAGGATAGCGCCGGACCTGCAGGTCATCGAGGATCGCCCCCGTGTTCGCGGCGATGTCGGGGGAAGCCCGCGGGCATCCGAGAGGGGGCGTCCGTCCCTCGCTGTTCCGCGTGCCGGGGCTTGATCGCGTACCCGGGAGGTCGCCGAGGAGCCATAAGGTCGGCACGGTTGAATCCCGTGGGAGAACCGGCGCGCCGCACCGGCGGGGGACACCCCGAAGCGCGGCAGAAGGGGACGAATTTGACGGGCGAAGGTGAAGCGGAAGCCCCGGCTCAGGGGGTGGCGGCTCGGAGGGCGGCGGCTCAGGCGGCGGCGACCGCACCGGCGCCCACCGGCTCGGGCGCGGGCGAACCGGCGTCCGCGTGGCGGGACGGCGGCGGGGTGCTCCGGTTGGGCACCCGGACCTCGCGGCTGGCGATGGCGCAGGCCCGCGGGGTGGCCGCCCGGTTGCGGGAACTCGCGGACGTGACGGTCGAGGTGGTCGGCATCCAGACCTCCGGCGACCGGCACCGGGGCCACCTGGGCGAACTGGGCGGCAAGGGCGCGTTCCTGCGCGAGATCGACCGGGCGCTGCTGACGGGCCGGGCCGATGTCGCGGTGCACTGCCTCAAGGACGTGCCCGGCGACGTCCCCCGGCCCGGCGAGCTCGTCTTCGCCGCCTACCCCGAACGCGACGATGCCGCCGACGTGATGCTGTTCCCGGCGGGGAGCAAGGTCCAGTGCATGGCGGATCTCGCGCCGGGGGCGCGCGTGGGCACCTCGGCGGTGCGGCGCCGCGCACAACTCGTCCGGGTGCGGCCCGACCTCCAGGTCGAGTACCTGCGCGGCAACGTGGATTCGCGGCTGGAACGGCTGGACTCCGGCGAGTTCGACGCCATCGTGCTGGCGCGGGCCGGCCTCACGCGCCTGGGGATCGACCGGCCGGGCGAGACCCTCGGCATCCTTCCCGCCGTGGGGTCGGGGGTGCTCGCGGTGGAATGCCGCCGCGCCGACTCCGACGTCGCCGACCTGGTGCGGCTACTGGACCACCGGGAGACGCGGCGGTGTGCAGGCGCGGAACGCGCGATGCTGCACGGCCTTCAGGGGCACTGCAACAGCCCGATCGCCGGCCACGCCCGGATCGGACGCGACGGGCGGCTGACCTTGCGCGGGATGGTGTTCACGCAGGACGGCACGCGGTTGGTGCGGTCGGAGGAGTCCGGCCCGCCGGAGAAGGGCGAGGATCTCGGCGCCCGCGTGGCCGCCGACCTGCTGCGCAAGGGCGCCCGCGACCTGATCGACGCCATCCCGCACTGACCCGGGTCAGGAGTTGTCGATCTCGCGGATGATCTGACCGCCCAACTCCCGCTGGATGAGCGCCATCCCGCTCATCTCGGCCTCGGTGCCGTCCGCGTCGGCGTCTCCTTCCGGGTCCACCTCGTCGCTCTCGTCCACGGGGGACGGCTCCGGAGGCGGCGGCGGCTCGTCCGGCGGCGGCGGAAGCGGCCCCGGGTCCCCGGCGGCCGCGCCCGCACCGAACGCGTTCCCGCTGCTTCCACTGCCGTTTCCGTTCCCGTTCCCGTTCCCGCCGGGAGCCGGGCGCGGCACGGCGTTCGAGGGCGGCCCGCCCTGCTGAGGTCCGCTCTGGCTCGTTCCGCCGCCGAAACCGGATGGTGTCCTTGCCGCCGTCGTCGGCGCGGTCGTCGCCGTCGTCGCCGTCGAGCCGAAGCCACCGGGGGACGGGGAAACGCCCGGGGAAGACGATCCGAAGCCGCCCCCGCTCGAGGAAGCCGACCCGAACCCGCTACCGGGCCCGCCACCGGCGCCGAACCCGCCGCCTGGTCCGGTACCTGGCCCGCCGCCTGCGCCGGACCGTCCGCCGCCCGGGCCCGTGTTGGGTCCGGGACCGCCCTGGCCGCGTCCGCCGCTCCCCGCGCCGCCGGACACCGTCTCGATCCGCCAGTCGACGCCCATCCGCTCCCGGAGGACCTCGCTGAGGATCACGTCACGGTTGCCGTTGACGAACCCGAGACGGTTCCCCTCGGCGTCGAACGCGAGGGTGAGCACGCGCCCTTCCAGCGACGCCGGCCGCACCCCGGACATGATGACCATCCAGGTCGCGCGGCTCTTCTGCTTGACCGCCTCGATGATGTCCGGCCAGTAGCGCTGCACGGTGGACACGTCCACCCCGCCGCCGCCGGAGGCCTGCCCGGCCCCACCGCCGGATGCCGGCTGCCGGGCGGTACCAGCGGCGGCCGTCTGCCCGGCGCTACCTGTGGGGGCCGCCTGCCCGGCGCCACCTGCGGGGGCCGCCTGCCCGGCGCCACCTGCGGGGGCCGCCTGCCCGGCGGTACCGGCAGGGTGCGCCTGCCCGGCGGTACCGGCGGGGGGCGCCTGCCCGGCGCTGCCTCCCGTCGGGGGGCGGTTATCCACAGAACCGCGTTCCGCTTCCGCCGCGCCCCGTGGGTGCTCGACACTGGAAGTGGGGTCGCCCCCCTGGGCGGGCGGGGGCTGCCTTCCCTCAACTCCAGAAGCCGCAGGGGCGCCTGTTACCGGAGGCGCGCCGGCCGCAGCGGCACTTCCCGGGGCGGGTGCGGGGGCGGAGGCGGGGTCCGGGTGCGAGGACGGCGAGAACGCGGCGAACGCCTGGCTCAGGCCGTCGCCCGGCGCGGCGCCCCCGCCACCGAGACCGCCCTGCGCGGCCTGGCGTTCGAGACGGTCGAGGCGGGCGAACATGGACGCCTCGTCCTCGTACGCGGCCGGCAGCAGGATCCGGGCGCAGATCAGCTCCAGCAGCAGCCGCGGGGACGTGGCGCCGCGCATCTCCGTCAGCCCGGTGTGCAGCAGGTCCGCGGCGCGGGTCAGCTCCCCGGGCCCCATCGAGGACGCCTGCCGCCGCATCTGCTCCAGTTCGTCCGGCGGGACGTTCAGCAACCCCGAGCCGCCCGCCTCCGGGACGTTCGAAAGGATCACCAGGTCGCGGACGCGTTCCAGCAGGTCCGCGGTGAACCGGCGGGGTTCCTGACCGCTCTCGATGACGCGGTCGATCGCGGCGAACACGGCGGCGCCATCGCGGGCCGCGAACGCGGCGATGACCTCGTCCAGCAGCGTGGAGTCGGTGTAGCCGAGCAGCGAGACGGCCCGCGCGTAGGTGATGCCGTTCTCGTCCGAACCGGCGAGGAGCTGGTCGAGGATCGACAGGGTGTCGCGGGCGGATCCGGCGCCCGCCCGGACCGCGAGCGGCAGCGCGGACGCCTCGTACGGCACGTCCTCGGACCGCAGGATCTCCTCGACGAGTTCGGTCAGCACGCCGGGCGGGATCAGCCGGAACGGGTAGTGGTGCGTCCGGGACCGGATCGTGCCGATGACCTTCTCCGGCTCGGTGGTCGCGAACACGAACTTCAGGTGCGGCGGCGGTTCCTCGACGAGCTTCAGCAGCGCGTTGAAGCCCTCGCGGGTGACCATGTGCGCCTCGTCGATGATGTACACCTTGAAGCGCGCCGACACGGGCGCGAAGAACGCGCGTTCGCGCAGGTCGCGGGCGTCGTCGACGCCGCCGTGCGAGGCGGCGTCGATCTCGATCACGTCGATGTGGCCGGTGCCGGACGGGCCGAGCGCGACGCAGGAGTCGCATTTTCCGCACGGGTCAGGCGTGGGTCCCTGCTCGCAGTTCAGGGAGCGGGCGAGGATGCGGGCGCTGGAGGTCTTGCCGCAGCCGCGGGGGCCGCTGAACAGGTAGGCGTGGTTGATCCGGCCGTTGCGCAGCGCTTGCTGGAGGGGCTCGGCGACGTGCTCCTGCCCCTTCAGTTCGGCGAAGGTCGCTGGCCGGTACTTGCGGTACAGAGCCAGACTCATCGGGGGTCCGCCCTCCCTCGAGAAGCAGAGCGTCACGGGCGCGGTGGCGCGGCGAAAGCAAGGGACCCCCCGCACACCCGCCAGAGCCTGCTTATCCTTGCTGCCTTCCGGCCCTGGGGAGGTTCACAGGGTGACGCCGTGCGAGGGGTCTGCACAGAGTCTATGGCATCGGCGGCGAGGGTCGGGACGGTTGCCGCGTACTCTCCCGTCCATGACCGACGCAGCGCAGCAGACGCTCCTGCACATCGCCGAACGCCGCCATTGGGAGTCCGCGCGGGACTCGGGTGTGTCGTACACCATGTCGACGCTCGGCCGGACGCTCGACGAGGAGGGCTTCGTGCACTGCTCGTCGGACATGGGCCAGGTGGACGGCGTCCTCGGCCGCTTCTACGGCGCCGTCCCCCGGTCGGACCTGGTGCTGCTGGTCATCGATGTGGCGCGGCTGGACGCGCCGGTCCGCCACGAGCGGGTCGGTGACGAGGTCTTCCCGCACGTGTACGGGCCGATCCCGGTCTCCGCCGTAATTGGTGTCAGGTCACTGCCCGGGAACCGGTAGGCTCTCCCGTGGAGGATTCGCCTAGTGGCCTAGGGCGCACGCTTGGAAAGCGTGTTGCGTGCAAGCGCTCGCGAGTTCGAATCTCGCATCCTCCGCTCGCCTGACCAGGCAGAACATCCGAGGGCGGTTCCCGAGCGGGGACCGCCCTCAGCGCTTCTAGTCTCAGTTTTAGTCTCAATTCGCGCCGTCCAGTGGACGGAGCGGGCACCCGTCCGCACGTACGGCCGCGCGATGCACGGCCGTACGTGGACGGCGAAGCCCTACTTGAGGATCTTGTGAAGCGCGGCGGCCGCCGCGAGGCCGGCCCCGATCCCCGTCACGGGAGCAGGGACGACCGCCACGGCGTGTGTCGCGGCCACGCCGTGGCCCGCAACATACGAGCACACGCCGATGAAGGCCCATCGCAGGGGCAGCCGCTCGGGCTCGTCGGGACGCTGCGGCTCGTCAGGACGCTTGGCAGCGTCCGGAGGGTTGCTGTGTCGACCGTGGCTACGCCAGGGTAGGGTCATTGAAGTGTCCTTCTCTCGACTAGTACCCGGGATCGGACGCGAGAGCGGCTCCCTTGCCAGAGGGAGCCGTTCGCGTATGTGGAGTGGGGCATTCGCCAGCTGGCGCCCGCCGCGTTAGCTAGCTAACACACGGTCCCGCCCGTTCCAGCCCATAGGGGCCTCCTGCCGACATATGCCACCCCGCCACCTCTCCCCCTCACTCTAGAGGGGCTCTAGATGCGTCTGAGGTCGACGCTGTGGCACCACCATACCGCGCCCCGACACCTTCGGCGGCAAGCCGGAGATAGGCCCTCAGAAACGCTTACAGGGCCGCGTGTCGCGAGCGAAATCTCCGGCCAGGGTGGTATTTACGCGCCCGCGCGCGGCACCCGCGCGCGAGTAAACCACGGGCAGCCGACTTCCCCCCATGTCTGATGGATGTGGTACTTCGCGCGTGCGCGCGTGATACCACATCACTATCCCCGGAGCGGTCGGTCGTTCCACTCAGGAGGGGGCAACTTCAAGTTGCCCCCTCAATCCCTGTACACGTTGAGGTCTCCGGAAGTGCCGGGAGCCTCACGATTGGCATTCAACGCCCCCGCACGCGCGCGGATGATTGAGGCTTACGCGCCCCCGCACGCAGGCGGCACTGATCCCCGCACCCCCCCCGCACGCGCGCGGATGATTGAGATTTACGCGCCCCCGCACGCAGGCGGCACTGATCCCCGCACCCCCCCGCACGCGCGCGGATGATTGAGATTTACGCGCCCCCGCACGCAGGCGGCACTGATCCCCGCACCCCCCCGCACGCGCGCGGATGATTGAGATTTACGCGCCCCCGCACGCAGGGATGGTCGCAGCGACATGGGAGGGCCAGATAGCTAGATATTTGGCTCCCCGCGCAGGTGGGGGAGGGTCGCCGTCCTCAGCCCCTCAGACTGTGGACATGCTTGGGGAGCCATGCCGTGATCACTGACCTCACCTCGCAACACGTGGTAGACGCGCGCACCTGCGTAGATAGATAGGCATCGACACGGCCACGGGTCCGAGTTGGAGTGTCCGCAGCTAGTTGCATTGATCTCGTAGCGCGTGCTACACGCGCGCGCATACGCGTAGATAGATACGTCTGATCCATCCTCGGCCGACAACGAGCCCCCCGCGCACGTAGGGATGGAGCCCTACGCACGCGGGGTGGTTGACCTCGCCACGCGCCAGCGCGCACTTGGGGATGGTTGGCTGAGTCGTCCCTCGCCGGCGCACCCCCGCTCCCCCTGCACAGACCTCGCGACTCAGCATTCCGACTCCCGCAGGGCTCTGGGCCGGTCAGGCATTCCGGGTCCATTCGAGTCCCGTGCGCGACGTTGTAAGTCCTAGTCCTCGTCTTCGTCCTGACCGGCCTGCCAGAGGAGGCCGCCGACGCGGGCTGCCACGTCGTTGCGGATGGCGTCGCTCATGTGCTGGTAGCGCTTGGCCATAGAGGCGCTCGACCATCCCATGATGGCCATCGCGGTCGGCGTCGGGACTCCGAGGATGAGGAGGACCGTCGCGGCCGTGTGCCGGGCATCGTGCAGCCGAGCCTCGCGGAGGCCAGCCGTTACGAGGAGGGTTTTCCACTCGTGGTAGTCGGTGAAGGGGTTGAGCGGTTCCCCGTCTGGCTTGGTGAAGACGTATCCCTTGTCGGTCCAGAGTTGCCGTGCCTGCTCACGCTCGGCGTCCTGTTGGGCCTTGTGCTGTTTGAGGAGCTCCAGGAGCGGCGCGGGGAGCCCGATCATTCGACGTCCGGCCTTGGACTTGGTCCGGCCGGTCTCCGCCCGGACCTGTTGCCGCTGCGGGCAGTATCCCGCCATACGGCGTCCGCAGGACTCGCCCTTGCAGCCGTGGACATACTTCGGGCGGAGGCGGCCACGTCGGATACGGATCATGCTGGTGGTGAGGTCAACGTCCTCCCACTTGAGGCCGAGAGCTTCGCCCTGGCGGAGACCGAGGGCGAGTGCGAACACCCAGCGAACACCGTTGCGCGGCTGGTCCTCCGCGACCTTGAGCAGCTTCTTAATCTCGGCGATCTCGTACGGCTCGAACTCTTCCTCTTCCAACCTCGGAGGGGTGGCGAGAAGAACGGGGTTGGTGCCGAGGTGGCCACGTTTGACGGCGACGTTCAGGGCGTTTCGAAGCGTGCGATGCACATGATGAGCCGTACCCGCCGAAAGTCCCTGTTTCTCCTGCATCCTGGCGTACAGCGCCTCGCAGTGTTCGGGCGTGAGTCTGTCCAGGCGGTGAGCGCCAATGCCGGGGATGAGGTGCTTCTCGACGTCCACGCGGTAGCCGGAGTGCGCGTTCTCCGAGATCTTCGGCGGGGTTGCGATGTTGTCTATCCAGTGCCGTAGCCACTTCTCGACCGTCCAGCGCTGTCCGGCCTTGGGCACCCTCCCCTTGTCTCGAAGCTCCTCCAGCTTCTTGACCTTCGCAGTGACCTCGGCCTTGGTCTTGGCCATGACGTGACGCCGGTCGGGCTTACCGTCATCTTTGGTGCCGACCGTCACTCGGCCATGCCAGTACCCATCCTTGCCCTGGTAGATGCTGGATCGGCCATTGGCGTTGCGTCCCATGATCGTTCCCTCCGGCTAGTTGTGCTGAGCGGCGGCCATGAGGCCGGAGACGTAGGCGGTGAGGCATTCGGCGGGAATCCGGCGTAGACGGCCGATGGTCACGCTCTGGACTTCGCCGGACGTGATGAGGCTGTACATCTGCGTTCGGCCGATCTTGAGTCGGCGAGCGGCTTCCTCGACGGTCAGGAGAAGCTCTGAGTCCGGGGCGGCGAGTTTCGCCAAGACGGAACCTCCGAGTTAGCGTCCGATTACGGGGCGTCGCATGGGTTTGGGCGGGGCGGAGGTCTACAGCGGTGAAGCAGGTCAGCGGAATCGAGCAGAATTCGCCGCAATCGCCTTTCTGTTGAATTCCGCTGACGTGGTGTGCCGCTGACATCGACTGCGGGGCCTCTGGTGACGTGACGGTCTGTGAGCGGTCGCTCGGTGGTCATCGCGTCCCTGATGTCGCGTCGGGGTGTGTCTCGTAGACCGGTCCGGCCTTGCGGCCTCGGCCGGTTTTGGGGGGCGTGGGGATGCGCCGGGTCCAGCCGTGGGACTCCAGGATGCGGAGCCCCGGGTCTAGGTCGGTGACCTTCTTGAAGCGGCGCAGGGAGGACAGGACGTCGCGTGCGCCGAACTGTGTGGTCGCCGTTCGTTGAATCCATTCAAGGAGGGCGCGGGCATCGGCGACGGCCGGATCCGCTCCGATGGCGTCGTATGCGGCCTGCGCATGGACGGTGAAGTACTCGCCGATCTGGCGGGCGTTCTGGAACGTGGCGAGGCTGATCGGCCGGTCCCAACCGGCGCGGAAGTGCTCGGCGAGGTGGAGCAGAGCTGCGATGCGGAGGACGGCGCCGACGTACTTGCCGCCCCAATCGGTCATGTGGGCGAGGTCGCCGGTTCCGGGGCGGAAGCGTGGCTCTGTCTCGGTCAGCAGGGCGAGTGCGGCGGCCTCGGCGTCCGGGGAGAAAAGGAGCGTTGCCGGGTCGGAGAGCCCGTGCAGGGACAGGACCAGTGCCGTGACGTTGGCGCGGTAGGTGTCGGTGATGTGCGGGGGGATGGGTTCGGGGTTGGGGTCGCGGTAGCCGAGCAGCGACTTGGGCACGGAGTAGAGCAGCCGGCCGAGTAGTCCCTGTTCGAGGAACTGGGGCGTTTCGCCGAGGCGCGTGAGAACACCGGGTTGCGTGCAGATTCCCAGGGTGATCGTGGCTGCGGGGATGCGTTCGGAGGGGCGCCCCATGCGATCGATGCGCATTTCCTCGCCCGCGTGTCCGGACTTGAGGACGGCGAAGTTCGGGGCGCCGGAGTAGCGTCCTGCGGCGATCGAGAAGACTTCGCCTTCCGGCGAGAGGATCGCGAACCGGCCGCCTTGCTCGGACAGATGAGAGGTAAGGCGTTCCACCGTGGCGTCATCGGAGAACAGGCACGGTTCGGCCGGAACGGTCGCCTCGTCCAGCGCGAGACGAGCCGTGGTCGCCTCGTCCAGGGCGGCGGCCTGCTGGGTGGCGTCGATGGCGCTTGCGGCGGCCTTCTCGGTCTTTTCGGCGTGTGCTTCGGCGACGCGTCGGGCAATGACCGCCTCGGCAATGACGGGCTTGGCCTGCTCGACGAGGACCGATTCAGCGGCCCGGATCGGGGCCGTCATGTGCTTGTAGACCTCAGACTTGCGGTTACCGGGAGGCAAGACGACGAGCATGAAGAGGTTTGTCGGTTCGGTCCAGGCGGGGCCCTGTACCCAGACCTTGCCTCCGGCCGCGACGCCGAGAACGGCGAGCGCGAGTGATCCGGCGAGATCCGCCGGAGTCTGGGTGACCTCGGCGAGGCGGGCAACGTATTCGCCTAGCCAGTCAGGAAATGCCCAGACCGGGAACGTCGGCAGGTCCGGAGTCGCGGACAGGGGCGCAGGGGTCGGCCAACCCTGCGCGTCCACTGCGGCGAGTGCGGCGACTTCGGCGGCGACGGCGCCTCGGAAGTCGGATTCGGTGTCGCTGTTGGCGCCGTAGCCGAGCTGCATAAGGCGCGTCCCGGTTTCGATGACGCGACGGGCGTAGGCGAGGCTGCGAACGAGCTGGGCGTAGTACGCGGCGTTGGTGGCGCTGGGTACCTGGCTGATGAGCGTGTGAAGGTACGGGGCGCCCCCGACCTTCGCGAGTTCCCGCGCGTCGATGGCGGTTGCCACGGCGACGGGCTCAAAGGGGGCGCCTCGGTCGGCGAGGCCGATGACGCCGTCCCAGATGATCCGGTGTCCGGGGCGGTAGAACTCGCTGCCGTCCAGGAGCGCACGAACGTCCGGGAGCGCCAGCGGGGAGAGCATGACCGCGCCTAGAACGTGCTGCTCCGCTTCGATGCTGTGCGGAAGCGGCCGGATGAACTCGGCGAGGTCGGAAGGGGTGTCCGAGTGGCTATCGACCGGGTGAAGCGATGGCGTCATGATGAATGGGCCTCCGTCGGTTAGTGATCGGTAGGGGCGCGGCCTCGGTGCTCGTGCTTGGTGGCTGTGGCACCGGGGCCGCTCTGTCGCTAGTGCTTGCTGCGGCTCCGGGTGTTCGCCAGGTACGTCCAGAGGCGGCGGCCGAGACGGACCTGAGCGGCGCGTCCGCCGCACCTGTCGCAGTAGCGCCACGCGCGGCCGGACGGCGAGCGGAAGCGTCCGGCACCCCCGCACTTGCGGCACGCTCGGAACGGCCAGACGAGGCAGTGAACGACGTAGGCGACGAAGGCGACGAGGGTGAGAAGGACGAACGATCCGGCGTCCGCTCCGCTGTCGCTAGCGGCGACGATGATGGGGGTCACGGGTCCTCCTGAGGGTGTTTCGGGCATGGCTGCGCCCAGGGCGCTAGAACGCTTGTTCGCTGGTCAGAGGGCAGATCAGCCGCTAGCGGGGCCGCTAGGTCTAGCGGGCGGGGGCGCTAGACCTAGCGGCGCCTGCGGCGTCGGTCAGGGCGTGCCAGTCGCCTCGCGGGCGGCCTCCTGGATGTCCTCTCGGACGATGCCGCGCCGGTTCGCGCCCTTGCCGTCCTCGTCCTGTCCCCAGACTTGCCGGGTGGCGACCCCGTAGGGCTTGAGGGCGTCGGCCAGTTGTCCGGGCGTCCATCCGGCGTAGAGACCGGGGCGGAGTTCGGCGAGGCGCTTGACGACGGTTTCCGACCAGATCTTTTCCTCGTCGGAGCCGATGACTGCGGCCACGTCGTCGATGAGCGAGACTCCGGCGTCGTCGGGCGCGGAGTCCTCTCCGGCCGCGTAGCCGGTCAGGGTGCCGGCGGCCTTCCGCAGAGCGCGGGCACGCTCGCAGATGCGGTCCGCGGTGAGGTTGTCGATGTAGTACGAGCGGCCGATCTGCGGGTCGTCAGCGTCCCCGACCAGGTACCCGATGCCCTTGTCCCGGAGGCCGAACGTCGTGGCGCGGAGCCCGTTGCGGTACGCCGAAGTGCCGAGAACCATGTCGTTCTCGACCTGTCCCATGACCCGCAGACAGAACCGGATCCCCACGTTCGCAGAGACGCCGGTCGGGAGAGAGTCCTTATCGGGGCGCTGCGTGGCCAGAAGCAGGATCACGCCGAACGCGCGGCCGAGCTTGATGATTGCGGTACAGAGTTCGGCGGCCTCGGCGCCGTAGGTCGGGTGGGCGAAGAGGTTCTGACACTCGTCGACGATGAAGACCAGGGGCCGGAGTCCGAGCGACTTCTTCGCGGCGAGCTGGGGCGTGACCTTGTTCTCCGGGCACACGTCCTTTGGCAGCTTGCGGAGCGTCTGCGCGCGCCGCTCCAGATCCTTGCGGACCTCGCGGAGCGAGGCGAGGCACGCGGCGATCGTCTCGTCATCCTGTCCGGATCCGTAGTGGTGGGCCACCTTCTCTAGGGCGGACAGGTCACCGGAGCCCTTGAGTTCGAAGGTGCGGAGTTCGGCAAGGGCGTCCAGCGCAGCCGCCAGGGCGAGGATGCGCAGAGCGAAGGTCTTGCCCATGCCGGGCATGGCAGCGATCAGCGCGTTCGCGTACATGAGCGTCAGCGTGATCGTCCGGCCGCGCTGGTCGGTGCCAAACGGGATCGCCTTGAACAGGTCGGCCGTTCCCGACTTCGCCAGAGGCCATGCCGGAGGCTTGACCTGGTTCATGTCCTGGTCGCCGACCCACAGGACGAGGCGTCCGGCGTGCTGGTCGTGCGCAGGTTCCGGCCAGACACAGCCGAGCGGACGCCGGAGGCCGGACGCGAGGCGCTCGCGCCGGTCCATGATGTCGGTCACCGTGACCCCATACGGGAGATCGACGTCAGCGCGCCAGCCGGGACCGTCGCGCGTGATCGGCGCGGGGAACGTGATTCCGGCGCCACCCTTGCCGAGCGCCTTGTTTATCTCGCCGATGCCCAGGGCTCCCAGTGCTCGGACGATGATCTCGCTCGTCAGCTTCGGCGCGCTCGTCGACACGACGGCCGGACCCATGAGCGGCTTGTCCGCAGGGGACCCGATCCAGCCGAGGACGCCGACGAGAGCGGCGAGAGCGGCGCCCTGCGCGACCCCTCCGGCGGCCGCCACGGCGGAGGCGGCGAGGCCAGCGCCGAGCAGGCCGCCAGAGGCGAGCAGACGGCGCCACCGGACGCGGTTGTCACGCTCGCGGAGCAGCCGCAAGTACGTGTCCGCGTCGTTGCCGTCGACCGCGTTCAGGCGGAGCGGCAGGGCCTCGGCGTCACACGTCCAGCGCCAGGTTCCGGCGACGAGCCGCCAGAGGCCGCGGGGTGACCGGGCGGCGAGCGTCGCGGCGTACAGCGGGATCCGAACGGCGTGGAAACCGGCGATGTGGGTGCCATAGTCAACCGCCCACCGGACGGTCGTCTTCGCCTCTTCACGGTCGCGAAGCCATGGGGCGATGATCGGACGGCGCCGCGCGCCTCGGCCCGCGAGGAGACGAGTCCGGAACTCTTGCCGGCGGGGCGCGGCCTGGTCGACCAGGACCTTGCCCTCAAGGATGTCGTTGTTCCCGTCATCGGGGCCGTCCTCGGCGGACGGGACGGCCGGACGACTCTCGTCCACCCCGTTGCCGCTGTAGTCCGTACGCGGCTCGTCCGCCTCGGCGTCGGTCGGCTCGTCGACGTACGGGACGGGAAGGCGGAGTACCTCGGCCATGGGCTTGCTGAAGTTCATCGGTGCCCCTCGATCGGGTCGTGTGCGGCCGGAGCGTCGTCGGTGGTCGGGCGGATCGGTTCGGTCGGGGCTTCTGTCTTGAGTCGGGCGAGGAGAGCGCTGGCACGCGCGTTGCTCACGGCCTGGTCCGCCTCGCGGAGGGCGGCGGCGACGTTGTCTCGGCTGAGGGCTACGCCGCGCGCTTCGAGGTCGGCGGCGATGCGCCAGCCGAGCGGCATGAGGTCGTCCACGTCCGGGACGGCCCGTTTGCTCCGCGCGGACCGTCCGCGCTTCCTCGCGGAGGCCGTCCGCCGGTTCGTCCGCTCATCCGTCCGGGACGGCGGTGCGGACGGCGACGCGGACGGGGGTGCTTCGATCGCCGGACGGTCCTCCGCGTCGGAGAGCGGGGCGGACGGACGGTCGTCCGCGTCGCGCCTGTCCTCGGCGTCCTCGCCGGACGTGAGTTCGCCCAGTCGGTAGAGGGCGCGAACTCGTCGCGGAGCGTGCCAGCGCCACGCCACCGTGCCGTAAGCGTCCTGTAGCTCGGTCAGCGTCAGGAGCCTCGCGCGTTCCCGGGTGAGCGCGTCGGAGTAGGAGCGGATCTCCCACAGCACCATCCGGCGCCACAGGGCGGCCGTCCGGAACGGGGACAGGAACCATCGCGAGGACCGGATCCGGTCCATACGGGTTCCCGCCTCAATGCCCGCCCGTACGCGGACGACGTGAGCGGCGACTTCGACGGCGACGACCCAGAGGCACGGCAGGACGGCGTGTGCGACCTTGCCGAACGCGGACGCCTCTCCGGCAACGTTCATGTAGACCGTTGCCGCTGTGAGCGTCCAGGGGATGAGGCGGAGCCAGCGCATCCGCATGTCGAGCCGCGCGAGGACGATGTCTAGGGCGGCGAAGATCGCGATGCCCAGATCGACGCCGAGAGGAACCGTCCAGGCGAGGAACCCGAACGAGGGACGCGCCGCCTCGGCGACCGCCGCGAAGCTGTTGACGAATCCCAGCAAGCCGAGGACGGCGACCAGGGCCGCGACGACGGCCACGGCGGCGAACTCGTTGCTGGAGAGCGCCCGCGAGCGGGAAGCGTTGTTCTCGGGTCCCCCGAACGAGGGCGGCGGCGAGAGCGCCTTGAGATCGCTGCTCATCACGCGGCCTCCCCCTGCGGGACCGCGTTCGTGTCGCGCTCAGTGAACGGTGTCTTGAACCTCTCGGCGTCGAAGGTCGCCCAGACACCGGGTTCTGGCGTACCGGCGACAGCCCGGTTCAGGCAGCGGCCGAGCAAGGGGCAGATCCGGCACACCTCCGCCGCGACCAGGAGCCGAGTGTCCTTCTCGTCCGGGGACTCGCCGGAGTCCGCCGGACCGGTGTGCAACTCCGGGTCATAGAGGCACTGCGCCTCCGTGAAGCCGAGAGCTTCGCGGGATGTGAACGAGAGCCTGGACGGGTGAACGGTCATGACAATCCTCACTGCATCCGTCGTGATCGGTGGGGGCGCCCCATCCCGGTTCGCGCTTGGTGGCTGTGGGCCGAGACGGGAGGCTTGAGAGTGATCAGCCGAGAGCGTTCGCGAACCGCTCGATCGCGTCGAACGCCTGGTTGATGAACTGGGCGGCCTTCTCGGGGTTGTTGAAGGCGAAGATCAGCGCGACCACGCCGAAGATGGTGGGGCCGTACTTCTTGGGCTGGGGGAACATGCTGGCCTCCCTTGAGGGTTCCTGACTGACTTGGCTAGTCAGGTGTGTTGAGACAGCATCATGGCCAGCTTGGCTAGCCATGTCAACAAGTTCGCGCAGGATTCTTCTGGCTTGGCTAGTCAGCCCGTAGGCTGACGAGCGTGAGTGCAGACAGCGAATACCTGGATGACCTGGACCCCGACGACCCGCGCACGCCGTCACAACAGATCGCGAACAAGCTCCGAGCGGCGATCCTGACTGGCAAGCTCAAGCCTGGAGAGAAGCTCCCGTCACAGCCGGACCTGGCTACCCGGTACGGGGTTGCGCGCGAGACGATCAAGGCCGCGCTGAGGACGTTGCAAGCCGAGCGCCTGGTCGTCAGTCGGCAGGGGAGCGGCTCGTTCGTACGTGCTCAGACAGAGCGCCCGATCGGGCTGCGACCCCACATCGAAGCGGCCTTCGAGAGCCCGCATGTCTCGATCGACTTCGCTGGATTTTCGGGCGAGACCCTTCACAACACCCTGATTGAGGTACTCGACAAGGTTCGTGCCGGTCGCCTCAGGCCGGAGTCTCTAAAGATCAGAATCATGATGTGCGACACGGCCGCCCCCATGGCCTTGCCGCGCAGAGTGGGAACGGAGACGGCCGAGGACGCAATCAAGCAACGAGCGGAGCGCATCACAAGGCGCGCCGTCGATGGGATTGCGGACGCCGTTCACGAACTCGCCGACATGGGTCTCATCAAATCGGCTACGGCCGAAGTTCGCGTTCACGAACTGACCCCCTCTTTCAAGTTGTACATCCTCAACTCGGAAGAGATTTTTTACGGGCTCTATCCCGTGAAGTCGCACACGATTCGCCTGAACGGCGATCAAGTGAAGATCTTCGATCTTCTCGGCAAGGACGCGACTCTTTTTCACTTCTCTGCCAGTGATGACGACACATCAAACGCGCCTCAGTTCGTCAAAGAGGCGCAAGAGTGGTTCGATTCAATGTGGGGGACGATTGCCCGTGAGTACACGCCGTGACCTCGCTAAGGGCACTCGTCCAGACATCCAAGGCCATCCTTCTTGACTTCGACGGCCCTGTCTGTCGGTTGTTCTCCGCCGTTCCCGCTCCGGGTATCGCCCAGAAGATCCGCTCATTCCTCCTTGAACGATCGGTGTCCGTGCCGGAACCGATGATGACGGAAGGTGACCCGCTAGTCCTTCTCAGGTGGACCGGAGATGCGGCGCCCCACCTCCTTGCAGAGGTCGAACGGATACAGGCCGTCTCGGAGAAAGAGGCAGCAGAGCTAGCGGAGCCCACCTCGGGTGCTGCCGAAGTAATCCGGTCGTCGGCAGCACAAGGCCGACCCGTGGCCATCGTCACCAATAACTCGGCGGAGGCCGTAGAGACCTACCTTGACCGCCATGACCTCGCAGCTTCCATTGCAGGGATTTCCGCGCGCATCCAAGGGCGACCCGACCTTATGAAGCCCGACGCGCATCTTGTGTTCAAAGGGGCCGAGATGACAGGGCAGTCGGCAAGTGCGTGCGTGCTCATCGGCGATTCCCCGACCGACATGCAGGCCGCTAAAAAGGCGGGTGCTCACTGCGTCGGTTACGCCAAACGCAAGGCGCGAATCTCCGAACTGTCCGACGCCGGGGCTGACTCCGTCGTTCAAAGTATGGAATCTGTGGCCGATATCGTGACTCGGCTAAGGAGATAGCGAAGATGGCGACGAGTAAGCCGCAGATCCCTGCTGACATCGTTGACTCCGTCTCGAAGCGTTGGCCCGAACGAGCCTCCGCCTGGCTAGATAACGCGCCCGACGAGCTAGCACAGATTTGCCAACGTTATGAAGGCCGTTATGTACGGACATTCCACGCTCGCTACGGGTTCGTTGTCGAAGTCGAAACACCCCGCGGGCCGCTGGTCCTCAAATCCACTCCCGACCCGCACGGAATCGACCAAGCTGAGGTTTCGCGGTCGCTATCACGCATAGGCGTAGGTCCACACATATACAAGATCCTTCAAACGCCAGTCAGCGTATGGACGGTGGCAAGCCGAGTCCTCCCAGGAGACCCCCTTAACGGTAGGGCCGTCTCGCTGGATCGTCTGGCGCCGGTCTTCCGGAAGATGCGAGATCAGAAGTCGGAGAATGACAGGCTTCCAAGCCTTGCCGCTTGGTTGCGCGCCCGCCTGGACGACGAGAACTTGAGTGATCTCGCGCCGGGCCGCTCCCAAGCTCCGCACAGCGAACGTCAACAAGCGACCGCGATCCTTGAAGACCTGGGATCCGGCGTCTCTGACATGGTCTGCCATGGCGACGCATCCTCGCGAAACATCCTCCTCGGGCCGGACGAGCAACTCGTGCTGATCGACCCTCGTGGCATCAACGGCGACGTGTGTTACGACGTGGCCGTTGCTGCGTGGAAAACAGCCAATGGCGACCCCCCACAGGACCGCGCCGCGCAGCTGGCGCGCCTGGTCGGCGTCGACACGGAACGCGTCCGTGCGTGGCTCGTCGTTGCGAACACCGCTCGCGTGTAGCGAGTGCCGGCAAGGCTGCTCGATGTGCCTAGACCTCGTCCTCCTGGACGAGATTCGCCGCCTCGCTTGCGCCCTGTGCAGACTCCTGGGACCCCGGAAGCTGCGAAACCTTCCTTGGCTCTGCGTTCGTCCCGTAGAGGCTCATCCTCCGTGGGCTCCAGTGACAGGCGACGTTGCCGTCCTCGTGAGTCCAAAAGGTCAGACTCGCATAGGACGACTGGCGGAGAGCCTCTCCGCAGTGCCGACAGACGACCACCGGTATACCTATCGCTACGGCGTTCGCACTACGGGCGCGGTTGGCTGATGAGGGTCCGCAGTTCCGTAGTCCACTCCGCCGGGACAGACTCCGGAAGTGCATGGATCGTGCGCGCGGCGCGATGCCGGTAGATCGGGTCAATAGGCGCCTTCTCCATGGCGAACGACCGCATGACGTCAGTGGCCATTTCGAGTGCCCTCCCCGGATCGTGAGGCGCCTCGGACCAAGCCTGATTGAGCCGCAAGAGCTTACGGAACCTCATGCGCTCTTTGGCCTCATACGCAGTCGCCTGAAATCCAGCGGCGAAGAACTCACTCGCACTCGGCTGCCGACGAAAGGCATGTGCAACTGCGAGCGAGTTGTACATCTGCGATGGCGTGAGTTCGAAAGCATTGGGCCTACGAATTTCCGGCATACGCTGCTGCCAGTCGCGTACCTGACGCTCATACTCCTCGGATAGGCCCGCGTGTTCCGGCAAGCGCGAGTAATGCACCATGGCTTGCGAGTGCAGCCCAGCGAGAATCAACTTTCCGTAGTGTGTCCCTGCCTCGCCCTCGATTACCTTGATGCCGCGTACGGCCGCCCGTGAGCCGAGTTCTGGCGTCCCATACCAAATCTCGGCGATCGATTCGCGATCGTAGGCACTGGCAACGGCCGCACGGTCGCCGCACTGGTAGCCGAATTCCCGCGCGATAGCCGCCGCTTGGCGAGCTTGTTGGATCTCCCCGAGTCTCGTGTGAAGCGTCGTGAGGAGTACCCCTTGCCACGCCATGACTCGATACCCGGCGCGCTGCCGAGTCCGACCGTTGGCACGGTTGGCAAGGGACCGGGTGACGAGAAAGTCAGCATGCACCTCACCCAGAAGCGCCCTCGTCGACTCAGGATGTGCAGCCGCGGCCGCCCAGTCCTGGAAAATACGGGTCTCGAAATCGGAGATTCCGAGTTCGTTGCGTGCCAGGGCGGCACTCTGGAAGTGCATCATCCTTTCTCCTCCGTTTATGACGGGCATCAGCCCAACGAGCGCGATCCTGGAAAGTACTTGCCTTCGCCTCATGACACCTCTCGGATTCGTCGTCCTGCCCGGATTATGCAGAAATGCAGACCCTCCTAACCTTCTTGGCGATTCTCAGAAGCGGGCAACGTTCCGTTGCCACCCTGTCCCTGCTCCGCAACTCTGATCGCCGTCTCAGTCCGGAGATCGTTTGCCGCCTCTGTCATCTCGACCAACTTGGCTATAAGCCGCGTGGCGTAGTCGAATGCTTGGCGCAGATCCGGAGTAGAGCGGATTACCGACACTGCTGCTCCGTGAGCTTCGCTAAGCCCTTCCAGAATCCCCGTGAACGTCTTTGAAGAAACAGATGGGAGCGGGGGAAGACGACCCTCATCACTAGATCTCGGCCGAACAACGGATCTACTCCCTTGACGGCCGATTATGAGGTCCTCAGCGGCAAGTTGCCGCAAGGCGGCCTTGACGGTTTCCCGCGCGACGCCGTATCTCTTGGAAAGCTGCTGCTGAGAGGGAAGTCTCGTGTCCGGCTTCAAGTGACCAGCCAGGATCGCCGATCGAAGCTGCGCCGCGATTTGCTTCGACGGAGAACGCGAATCGTCGGGATCCAGTCCGCCGAGGAGGTCGTCCAGCCCCAGAGATAGCCCAGACTGCTCGCCGGCCGGTTGGCTGTCGGTTCCCGACATGAGACCTCCGCCGCTCATGAGCACGTCGCTTCGTCCGCGCTACTGACGAGGGACTCGCACTGCGAGGTGGCCAGCCACGAGGGTTCATCCTGGCTAGCCCTGCGGGTGTTGACCTTGGGGTTCGGAGCGATCCCCGGTCCGGCAGCCTCCGCCAGGGCGAGCCGCTCGGCCAACCGTCGCTGTGCATCACAGAGGACCCAGAGCTCTACGTCCGTCCGTGCCTCAACCTCCGACACCGCCCCCCAATGGCGCTGGTAGTCGGTGAGGCTCTCAGTCCTGGTCGCGACGTACGTCCGATTTTCGAGCACGACCGACCAACCGTTGATCGCGGGTACGGCCATGGCTGACTGCATGTGATGGCTCTCCTCACGGCCAGTGGCGCCGGAGCGGGGTGAACTTGGCGGACAGGTGGCCAAGGAAGTGTACGTGCCATATAGAGCTATGCATAGCTCTCTGTGCCTTTATGCAGGTCAACGGGGCTCTACGTTGGTCTCGTGAGTGATCGTCCAGGGGTTCCAGAGTTCGATCCGCAGGGGCCGCAACTCGTCTACATGGCGTTTGCTGACCACATCGCGGCGCGGATCGCTGCTGGCGACCTCCGGCCCGGCTCTCGACTCCCGTCCGAACGCGAACTTGCGGACGAATACGGCATCGCGTACATGACGGTCCGCCGTGGAACGCAGGAACTACGCGACCGCGGCCTGATCCTCACCGTCCACGGCAAGGGCACGTTCGTAGCCGACCCACCCCAGAACGACGCCAGCGAAGGAACTCAGGAAGGCTCCGAGAACTGATAGCCCGGACACCCTTCTAGAAACACTTGACTGACAGGGCTTGCCTACCTCGCATATCACACCGCATCAGGCACTTCGAACTCCCATGTCCGATAGTGGACGCAGGTTGCGTTGATCGTCACAAATCAATGCCCGCGCCGATAGGTGTGCTTCATCATGACTCCATGAGCGTCGCGGCACTCGTCCGAGCATCCCCCTCTGCTCGGCACCTAGTCATCACAAGCTTCGATGCGCACACCACTCCGAGAGGATGAGAATGGAAGAAGTTACCCCGGAAGACATCGCCCGGTGGATGCTGAAAAGGATCGAGAACGGAGAGGAGCTTTATCAGCAAGACGTCGTCTATGAAATCTCGCAGAAGTTTGGAGAGAAATTCGTCTACGACAATGAGCGTGGCAATCCAGCCATAGACAAGAAGGTCTTGAAGGCTTTCCGGGAAGTATCTGAAGATACGGTGGTATGGGAGAAAGGAATGCGTATGTGGCGTAAGCGGGAAGTCTATGATGATCCTGGTCGCGGCCAACAGTGACCAGTCTGCGGCAGGACGGATTAGGTTCGATACAACCGAATCAACATGCGTAGCATTCTGGGCACCCTGCCAGCTTCGAACCGGTAACTGAGCCGCATGGGTGCAAGGTCAGGCGAGTTGGACACAGGGATATTCAGCCCCGTTTCTCCAGCTCGCCCGGCCGAACAGTCGTTGGTCAGCCAGGTCATGAGCGAGCGAGGATGTGTGAACGGCTGAGATATCAGTCCTCGTCCAGGGGGACGACTGCGGCAACGAGCGCGAGGCATAGGTCGCCCATGTCATTCGTGCGGTAGATGTCACCGGGACCGAAGCTAATTCCCCTTCGAACATTCTCAACGAGCCCGTGACGCACTAGAACGGCAAGCAAAGAGTCTCCAACGAGTTCCATGCCCGGCTGTCGTTTAATCAGGGTAGCACTCCATCCCTCCTCTTGTTGGCTACTGCCACCATCAGGTGGGGAAGTACTTAGAAGCCTCAAGAGGCGGATATGCGGCCCTTCCATATCGTGCAAGGCTGCAACCAGACAGATCGACTCGTCAATCCTGGCATCGTCTGCGACAGCCCGACCGAGAGCTCTGCCCAGAGCACGCAGCTTGGGTTCGAGACTCGTGGCCCCACTAGCCGCATCGATGCGAACGAGGAGGCTATAAAGCTCCGGGTTATCGACTACCTGCTGTAGTAACGATTCTCGTTCTATCCCAGACTCTACCTCTGCTGCGTCGATTACAGTGCGACCTCGCTTTTGTCTTTGCTTCACCGTTAATTCGATGAAGCTCTGAGTCACTGGACCAGCGGTCGCACCCAGGTAAGCGCCCACTGGGCCAGCGATGAGAAGTCCGACGGTCGCCCCGACGACGCCGCCAGCGACGCCCGCTGTGGGCGTCAACCACTCTGGCTGATCCGTGTCCGAGTCACGATCCGTCACAAGTCCCCCGGCCTAGGTTGTGATGCTAGGTCTCCTCGACGGGGCCGCGTTCTCCCGCCGTTCCCCGAACATGTGCCAACTTCAACTAGGAAGAGGCTACAGGCCGCCTTCGTCGAGCAGGCTCGATTAACGGCCTAAGCGCTTGCTGACGCACGGGAACAGCCGTCGGTCAGTCTCAGTTCTAGTCTCAGTTGGTCGTCGTCAGGGGGACGTTCGGGGCCGTTCGTGGGCGTCTGGCCGCGGGCGCCGCTTGGTTTCCGCAGGGGTTGACCTCGGTTTGAGCGGGTGCGGCGTACTGCGGTGATCATGGGCGGACGGGGGGCCGCAGACTTGGAAAGCGTGTTGCGTGCAAGCGCTCGCGAGTTCGAATCTCGCATCCTCCGCCACCGGCGTGAGCCGAACGAAGGTCCCGGCCGCTCAGCGGCCGGGACCTTCGTGGTGTCCGGGCGGGTCGTACCGCCGTTGTCAGGCGTGCTGCGGCACCTCGTCCTTCAGCAGCTTGCGGATCTCCTCGCGGAGTTCCGGGCTGTCGGCGTGCCCGTGGACGGACGCCGCGTGCTCGGCGGCCGCCCGTACCACCTCCTGCTCCTCACCGGCGATGGTGAGGGTGCAGTTCATCTCGCTCGGGTAGTCCCTGCAGTCGGCAATCTTGCGCATGTCGGCACCTCCCCTCCCTGCCAGTCTCGGACGGCGCGCGCTCGCGGACGAATACGGGAAATCCCGTATGCGCCGTCTCGCCCGGCCCCGGCCCGGAGTTGCCGCCTTGTGCCGTCTGACCAGGGATTTTAGAGTGGAGGCATGACCGGCTGCGGGGAGGTCGGGCTGCGGCGGGCGCTGGCGGTCGCCGATCTGCTGATCGACGCCGACGACGAGCGGACGCTGCTCCCCGCGCTGCTGCCGATGCTGCTCAGTGTCCTGCCTGGCGACAGCCTCGTGTGGTCGGTGCGGCCGGACGGCGCCGGAGGGCCGCGCACGCTGCCGGACGGGCTGGTGACCCGGGACGCGCTGGTGGCGTTCGAGCGGGACAAGGCCGCCGATCCGCTGGTCGCCCACACCACGGCCGGGCCGGGCACCCCCGTCCTGCGCTCCGACCTGCAGTCGCGCGCCGAGTACCACGCGCTCGCCGCCTACGCGGACGTGTACGGCCCGCTCGGCGCCGAGTACCAGCTCGCGATGGCGTTCCCGGCGGGGTGGGCGGGGGACGCGCCGCGCAGCGTGTGCCTGGCGGTCAACCGGCGGCACGGGGACTTCGACGACGCGGACCGGGCCGCCGCCGAGCTGCTGCGTCCGCGGCTCGCGCGGGCGATGCGCCGGCTGGCGCGACCGGCACGGGACCGGGTTACGCGGCGGGAGGCCGCGGTCCTCGACCTGCTGGCCCGGGGGTTGACCGACCGGCAGATCGCGCGGCGGCTGGCGATCAGCCCGCGGACGGTCGAGAAGCACCTCGAGCACGCCTATCCGAAGCTCGGCGTGCACGGCCGGGTGGACGCGGCGACCACCTGGCTGTCTCTCGGCGGCGGCGCCAGCCGGGGGCCGTCCGCGCCCGTTCCCGGGACCGCCGGACCCGTGTGACGGCAGTTACTCACGGCGCCTCTGAGCTGCGGCGTAAGTGGTTTACCAATCGGTGGAATGCGGTGACCGGGCCAGTCGGGGCACGTAGACTCGGGGGGTGATCTTCAAGGCGGTGGGCGAGGGAAGGCCCTATCCCGAGCACGGACTCTCGTCCCGGGACTGGGCCAAGATCCCCCCTCGCCAGGTCCGCCTCGACCAGCTCGTGAGCACCAAGCGGGAGCTGGACCTGCAGTCGCTGCTGGCCAAGGACTCCACGTTCTACGGCGACCTGTTCCCCCACGTCGTCCAGTGGAAGGGCGAGCTCTACCTGGAGGACGGCCTGCACCGGGCGCTGCGGGCCGCGCTGCACCAGCGGCTCGTCCTGCACGCCCGCGTCCTGGACCTGGACGCCGTCGACATGACCGGCTGACCCGGCCTCAGCGGGTCCGGGCGGGTTCGGCGGCGGCGGGCAGGGCCTTGGGCTCGACGAGACGGCCGTCCAGGTGGGCGGGCCGGGCCGCCGCCGGGCGGACGAACCCGGGCCGGGCGGCGAGCATCCCGAAGACCAGTTCCGGCGCCACGAGGACGAGCAGCAGCGTCAGCGGGACGTGCCGGCCGCCCGTCGCGCCGTGCAGGACGCCCATGGCGAGCGGTCCGAACCCGGCGAGCAGGTAGCCGCCGGTCTGCGCCATGCCGGACAGCCGCGCCGCGACCGACGGGCTCGGTGAGCGCAGGCTGAGCAGGGTGTAGGCGAGCGGGAACGCGCTGCCGGTGCCGATGCCGAGCACGACCGTCCAGGCCCGCCGGCGGCGCGCTTGATGACCGCGGGCATGAGGACGTTCCCCATCGCGATCCCGGCGCCCGCCAGGACCGTTCCAACGAAGAGCGCCGCCGGCGCCGTGACGACCCGCAGCGCGATCCCGGCCGTGATCAGCAGGAGGGAGCCGGCGATCGCGGTCTCGGTGCCGAGCCGGCGCGCGGCGACCGGCGCCAGCGACGCGAAGACGCCCAGGCAGAGGACGGGCAGCGTGGTGAGGACGCCCGCCTCGACGCCGGACAGGCCGAATGCGTCCCGCAGATCGCCGAGCAGCGGGGAGATCCCGGTGATGGCGGCCCGCAGGTTGATCGTCAGCAGCACCAGGCCGACGAGCGACCAGGCGGTCAGGGCACGGGGGACGGGGGTCGTCGCAGGGGTGTTCATGTCGCCTTCGCCATGCGCCCGCGGGCGCGTCGAACCGGATGGGGGCGGCGTGCCGGCTCAGGGCCTGGTCACGCTGGTGATCGTTGATGGGACGCGGTGAACCGCGCGATGCCGGACGCGCGCCGCCGCTACGGCTCGCGCTCCTCCGGGGCCGGCGGGGCGCCGGGCGCGGCGTTCCACGGGCCCGTCGAGGCGAGGATCTGGTCGAGGCAGGCGTGCGTGGCCTGGACGGCCGCCGCCGCGTCGCCCGCCTCCACCGCCGCGGCGATGGGGCCGTGCGGGACGTCCGGGTGCTCGAGGAGGCTGCCCGCCGCGCCGATGCTGGCCCTCAGGGCGGTGCTGAAGTCGCGGTACAGGTCGGTGAGGACCCGGTTGTGGGTCGCCTCCACGACCGTGGTGTGGAACGCCAGGTCGGCCTCGACGAACGCGGTGTGCTCCCCCGCGGCCCACGCCGCGTCCCGGCGGGCGAGCGCGCCGGTGATGGCGGCGACGTCGGCATCGGTGCGGCGCGCGGCGGCGAGCCGGGCGGCCTCCACCTCCAGGCCCCGCCGGACCTCCAGGATCTCGACGAGTTCGGCCGTCTCCAGGCGCCGCCGGACGGCGCTGGACAGCTCGCTGGTGGCCCGCACGTAGGTGCCGTCGCCCTGGCGGCTTTCGAGCAGCCCCGCGTGGGTGAGCGCGCGGACGGCCTCGCGGACGGTGTTGCGGCCGACGCCGAGGGTCTCCGACAGCACCGGCTCCGCCGGGATCTTCCCGCCGACCGGCCAGGAACCGCCGGTGATCTCGGCTCTGAGCTGCTCGATCACCTGATCGACGAGCGACGACCGGCGGGCGGTGCGCAGCGTCACGGTCCCTCCTCGCGCCGACATCCGGTCAGCCGGTCATCCCATGTTTCCGCCACCATGGTAGGACGCGCCCGTCCCGGCTTTTATTCCGGGCCGCCGATCAACCCTTGGCCGTCAGACGCGGCCGAGGTCGTGATTCGCCTCCTGGGACGGCGCGGCGTGCAGGCCCGCGGCCTCCAGCGCCTGCCGGTACGCCGCCGCGGCGGACTCGGTGTCCTGGACGAGCTCGAACAGCTCCCCCAGCTCGCGCAGCAGGTGCGCGGCGGGGCGCCCGGCCGGCAGCGTCCTCAGCTGCTCGGACGCGGCGCGCAGCACGACCTGGGCGGCCTGGCTCTCCCCCTGCGCCACCCGGGCGCGGGCGAGGACGAGCCGGGCCAGCACGGTCTTCTGTGTGCGCGCGGCGAGGTCGTTGCCGGGGTGCGGCGTGATGCTGTGCGCCAGTGCCGGGGAAGGCGCCACCAGGGCCATCCCGGTGTCGAGGAACTGCTCCAGCTCGGCGATCGCTTCGTCCAGTTCCCCTATGAGGACCAGCGCGCGCGCCTTGGCGATGGTGCTCTCGGTGGCCTCGGCCCCTTCGAGCGCGCCCGTCCCCCGCAGCAGCTCCAGCGCCTCCCGCGCGGCCTCGCGGGAGCCTTCGGCGCGCGGCTTCTCGATGCCCGGCACGCCGTCGGCCGGCGACACCACGTCCGCCACCGCGGACGGCTCCGGCTCGGAGAACGGCATGACGCCCCTCAGCAGCGCCTTCGCGGCGGCGAGCGCGAGCCGCGCCCGCGCCTGCACGGGCGTCGCGTCGGTGCGGGCGGCCAGCGCCCGGTCGGCGAAGTACAGGGAGTCGCCGATCGTCCCCTCCTCCAGCGCGCGCATGCTGGCCCGCTGGTAGTGGACGCTCGTGGACGCGTCGTCCCCCGCGCCCTCCGGATGCAGGAGCCGCCTGCCGAGCTCGTGCGCGCGCGCCGGGTCGGAGCGGTCGACATAGGCCAGCAGCAGGATCCGGCCCGCCTCCGTGTACTCCTGCCCCGTGCTGAGCCCGAGCGTGCCGAGCCGGTCCATCGCGCGCTCGCCCAGCGCGATCGCCTGCCCGAGGTCGCCGACCGTGTGGTAGCAGCGCGCCAGCGCGATCACCGGCGGCAGCCAGCTCGCCCGTCCCGGGTCGCGTTCGGCCTGCTCGCGCAGCTCCTCGAACAGCGCGATCGCCTGGTCGGCGCGGCCCAGCTCCTCCAGGGCGCGGGCGCGGCCCCACCGGGCGCGGGACGTCAGGTCGGGATCGTCGCTGCGCGCGATCACCTCGTCGAAGCCGGACTCGGCGGTGCCGGGGTCGCCGCCCAGCAGCGCGAGGTGCGCGTGGCGCTCCCGCACCTCCAGGTGCGCCCGCTGCTCCGGCTCGACGCCCTCGGCGAGGTACTCGGGCGTGCAGCCGAGCCGTTCGGCCAGCATGCGCAGGACGGTCGGCGTCGGAGTCCGCTTACCGGACTCGATCAAAGAGATGTAGCTGTCGGAAAGGTCGTGACCGGCGAGCTGTGCCTGCGACAGGCGTCTGGTGAGCCGCAGGTTGCGGACACGTTCGCCGACATTGCCTGGACCCGGCATGTGGACTCACTTAGCGGAAGTAATCAGGCGGCTGGGGTGCCGACATGATTGCACATTGCGGGTTAACGCACATCGAGAGTAATGAAGCGGGACCCCCCGGACGCTCGCGGCACCTGTCGTCCTCGACGTTATCCGACGTTCCCCGCAAGATCGCCGATTCCGCCGAGATTGGTCCCGTACCCGCCCTACACCGTCCCGCGGGCCCCCCGCAACCACTCGTCCAGAACGCGATAATCCGCGTCCCCCAACCCCGTCCGAGCGTCGACCCGCCGCAACAGCGCCCGCCCCGCATGCCACACCGAAACCCAGGCGCGATCGGCATCGGAGATCTCGTCGTCGACCCAGGCGAACGCCCGTCCGGCCGCCCACTCGACGAGCGTGCGCGTCTTCCAGTGCAGGCCGTTCCGCGCGTCCTGCTCCTCGGTGGCGGACGTTTCCGGCCAGTCGACCACCGCCAGTTCCGGCAGGCCCAGGCGCGGCGCGATGCAGTCATTGGCGTCGGCCGCCCAGGTCGTCGCCCACACCAGTTCGCAGGGGAGCGCCGACAGCCGCGGGCCGTGGGCGGGATCCAGCCGGGGCAGGAGGGGATGGGAAGCACCGCCCCCTGGTTCCGAACGATCCGTCTCGTATGTCGGGTACGGCTGCGGGGAGCCGAACGGGATGAGCGGACCGTCGACATCGAGGAACAGCAGCGGCACGGGACCGGGCACGACCGAACGGTAGCGCCCAGGGCGCGCGGCGTCAGTCGTCGGCGGTGGCGTTCTTGTTCGGGAAGATCATTTCGCAGACCTCGAGGTAGAGCTGCTCCGGGTAGGGCAGGTACGGGACGTTCGACAGCGCCTGCTCCTGGCCCGCCGACTCCAGCACGAACTCGCCGTAGCCGAGCATCCGGCCCGCGATCGTCCGCTTGAAGCTCATGTCGGTGACCTTCGCCAGCGGCATCATCGCGACCTTGCGGGTGATCAGGCCGGTGGTCAGCAGCATCCGCTGGTTGGTGATCACGAAGTAGTCGACCGACCACTCGGCGACCCGCCAGACGAACCAGGCGAGCAGGATCAGCCACGCCCACCAGATCCAGCTGATCACCGTCCCGGCCTGGCTGGCGACGGTGTTGCTCAGCACGCCCGCGACGATCAGCCCGCCGAGGACGAGCCCCACCGGGACCATCAGCACCGCCGGATGCCGGCGCACCGTGATCACCTGGTTCTCGTGCGGGAGGAGGTACTTGTTCACCGAGGCCGGGGCCGAGTCCCCCGGGGTCACCAGCCTCATCGCGGCCTCGGGCCGGAGCGGCGCCGGTCAGGCGGGGCCGCCGCGGCCCACCTCATGTGCTTGCTTGCGGGCACGGCTGCCTCCCGGAGCGTCGACCCACGGACCCCGGTTCAGTTTCGCACAGCCGCAACCCCCGGCAAAGCAACGGCTATGGCGCGTTGTCGAGAGAAGACCGGCGCGCCCGGCGGCGCTTCTCGGCCGCCACCGTGGCGAGCACCTCCAGGTGCCGGCGCGCGATCCGCTCCACGAGGTCCGGGGTGGCTCCCCCGCACACCTCGTCCGCGCCGTGCCGCGCGGCGGACACGCACCGGTCCACGGTGTCGGCCTGGTGCACCCCTTCGAACTCCTCGGTGAGCCGCTCGCCGATCGCGGCGTAGCGCGGCAGGTCGCCATCCCCTTGGTGAGTCATCGCGACTCCTAGATTTCGCTCGCGCCGCCCGGTCCGTAACGGTCCCCTGTGCCGGGGCGGCGGAGGGGAACGCGCACTGACGTTCCGTAGCGCGTTCGTACCCCTTGCCACCGGGAACGAACATCCGGAACACGGCACGCGTCCGGATCCTTCCGGCAAGAACGTCAGACGACGCCGTAGAGGCGGTCGCCGGCGTCGCCGAGGCCCGGCATGATGAAGCCCTGCTCGTTCAGGTGCGAGTCGATCGCGGCGGTGACGACCCGGATCGGCGCGGCCGTCCCGGCGAACGCCTCCTCCAGGTGCTTCAGGCCCTCCGGGGCGGCGAGCAGGCAGATCGCGGTGACGTCGTCGGCGCCGCGGTCGAACAGCAGCTCGATCGCGGCGGCGAGGGTGCCGCCGGTGGCGAGCATCGGGTCCAGCACGTAGCACTGCCGGCCGGACAGGTCGTCGGGGAGCCGGGTCGCGTACGTCTGGGCCTGCAGGGTGCCCTCGTCCCGGACCATGCCGAGGAAGCCGACCTCGGCGGTCGGCAGCAGCCGGGTCATCCCGTCCAGCATCCCGAGCCCGGCGCGCAGGATCGGCACCACGAGCGGCTTCGGGTTGGCCAGCTGGACGCCGTCGGTCTCCACGAGCGGGGTGGGCACGGTGACCGGGGCGACCCGGACGTCACGGGTGGCCTCGTAGGCCAGCAGGGTGACGAGCTCGTCCGCCAGGCGGCGGAACGTGGGGGAGTCCGTGCGGGCGTCCCGCAGCGTGGTGAGCTTGTGCGCGACGAGCGGATGGTCGACGGCGAGGGTCTGCATGCGCACACGGTAGCCCACCGCCCGCCCGCCGCGGCCGGGCCGGCAATCTTGGATAGACCCCACTGAGCTGGGGCAGTATGGCTTTATGAGCAGCGACAGCGATCGGCGGCCGGAGCGGGCGGACGAGCCCGCGCCGGACCCGCCGGTGCCGGGGTCCGGCCCCGCGGAGAGCGCGCCGCCGGCTCCCGACTCCCTGGTCCCCCCGCCCGAACCGGTGCCCTTCCCCGTCGACGCCTCCGACGCGGACGAGGCGGTGAGCGATGTCACAGCGGCGGGCGAACCGGCCGGCGCCGGCGACGTCTCGCCCGAGCAGGTGCGGGAGCGGCTCCGCCGCCGCGCGATCTTCCTGCGGGAGCTCGCGGAGGCGCGGGAACTGCGCCGCCGGGTGACGCCGCACAGGTCACGGCGTGCGCGGATCCACGCGGCGCTGCGGCGCCGCACGTTCCGCATCAACTGACCGGACGGGCGCCGCCGGGTACCGCCCCCTTCGCGGCGCGCCGGAGGGGATCGAGTAGGTTCGTCCCTTGGGTACCGGAAAGCGGAACTGACTCCCCGCTTCACCCGGCGGTGCGGCGCCGAGTTTGGCGGTGGGGCACGCGAGCGCGCGCCGCATCTGCGACCATGCCCAGGCAGGAACGGCGCCGGTGGGGTGGAAATGACGGATGTGGACGCGACGGACTTCGCCGTCGTGGTGTACCGCGAGGACGACCGCTGGGAGGCCGAGATCCTTCCGGTGGCGCTGACCGAGGATCTCGCCGGGCTGATCCATGCCCTGCGGCAGCAGCCGAGCCTGGGCGGGACGGTCGGGCTCGTGTCGGTGGGCGACGACTTCTTCGTGGCGATCCGGCTGCTCGGCGACGAGGTGATGGTCTTCCTGTCGGACGTCACCGCGTCGGTGGACTGGCCCCTCGCCGGCCAGGTCCTGGAGTACCTGGACATCCCGATCCCGGAGGACGAGGAGCTCGACCAGGTGCTGCCGGTCGGCGACATGTCGATCTTCGCGGACCTCGGGCTGGACGAGATGGAGCTCGGCGCGATCTCCGGCGACCTGGAGCTCTACCCGGACGAGATGCTGCTCAGCATCGCCGGACGCGTCGGCTTCGCCCCCGCCTTCGAACGCGCCCTCGACGCTGTGTCCTAAGGCATCGCCCTCGGCGGTCGGGCGTTGAACGCCCTCCCTTCAACGGGCAATGCGTGCGATCGCTGCATCGCTCCGACTCGCCTAGCGGCTCGCTGCGCGATCGGATTCTCGCTTCGCTCGAATCCGGCTTCGCTCGCGATCGCGACGGTTCAGGTCGTCGCGTGGCTGGGCAGGCGGGCTGGGGCTTACTTGAAGCCGTGGGTCAGGGCGTAGGCGTTCAGCTGGGCCCAGTCGTCGCCGGTGTGGGTGTGCTGCGGGTCGAGGCAGCCCAGGGTGAGGGGGCGCGGGACGTCGTAGTGCGGCGCCGTCAGGTTCGGGGCGCTCTCGAAGTCGAGGACCTCGGCGATGTTGCGGGCCGCCGCGTCCCGCACCGACAGCGGTTCGAGGCCCCAGCGCCACTCGATCGCCTTGAGGACGGACGTGTGGTCGTACACCTCGTGGGCGATGGCGCCGCGCCGGGCGCGCGGGGAGATCAGCAGGCAGGGGACGCGGAAGCCGCGCAGGCCGGTGCCGAGGTCGGGGCGCGGGTCGGGGCCGGCGGGCGGCGGGACGTGGTCGAAGAACCCGCCCCACTCGTCGTAGTTGATCACCAGCAGGGTGCGGGCCCAGTTCGGCGAGTCGATGATCGCCGTGTAGACCTTGTTGAGGAAGCTCTGGCCGAAGCGGATGTCGGCGAGCGGGTGCTCGTCCTCGGACAGGCCGGGCAGCGCCTCGCCGACGAACCCGGGCTCGACGAAGCTGACGGCGGGCAGGTTCCCCTTCCTGGCGTCGTCGTAGAAGTAGGTGATGTGCCGGCTGATGTCGAGGTGCTTGAGGCCCCACAGCGCGGTGAACGGCACGTCGCTGAAGTAGTAGTGCGCGGGGATCTTCTTCTCCTTCAGCCGGTCCCAGACCGTGGTGAGCTCGGAGAAGGTGAAGGTGTTGGAGATCCGGTCGGTCTGCCCGGCGTGCTGGAAGATCCGGTTCGGGAACGTGGACGACATGACGGCGGCGAAGTAGCGGTCGCAGAGCGTCCAGTCGAGGGCGGCATGGCCGTGGAAGCCGAGGTCGGGGCCCTTGAAGTAGCCGATGGAGAAGACGTCGTTGTCGCCGGCGCGCAGCCATCCGTCGCAGGCGCCGCCGTTGTACTCGGTGCGTCCGCCCTCGTAGGAGTGGTCGGGGTCGTTGAAGCCGCACCCGTAGGGGACCTTGAGGTGGTGGGTGTCGTGTGCGTCGCCCTGCGCGTCGGTGAAGGTGAGGCCGGCCTGCACGCCGTCGGCGCCGGGGACCCAGCCCATGTAGTGGTCGAACGACCGGTTCTCCATCATGACGACGACGATGTGGTCGATGCCGGAGTCGCCGGGGCCCGGGAGCGCGGAGACGGGCGCCCGGACGGTCGCGGCGGCGTCGGCCGCCGTCCCGCCCGTCCCGCCGGCCGCGATGAGCGCGGCGGCACCGGCCGTTCCCGCGAGGAACCCGCGCCGCGTCAGTTCGTCCTTGCCCATGGTTCTCCTCCCGCCCGCCTGGCGGTGAGCAGTATCACGATCATTGGGGCACCGGGGGAAGAACCGCAGTGGTCCACTATGGGACAAAACCCGAAATATCCTCATGACCGAAAGCGCGCAGAGGGTGTGACCGGAGCAACCCCGTGGGTCAGAATGAGCAGGTGCCGTACTTCGCCGCCGTGTTCGCGCAGAGCCCGCAGGGCTGGGTCGGGGCCGAGGCCGTGCTCGCCGAGGCCGAGCACGTCGACGACGTCGCCGACCTGATGCGGGAGGCCGCCGTCGAGTCCTACGGCGACCCGGTCGTCCTGCTGGTCGAGCAGGACGACGACTGGTTCGCGGTCGTCCGGCTGGACGGCGACGACGAGCCCCGCGCGTACGTGTCGACCGTCCGCGAGGACGGGCTCGCCGCGCTGTTCCACCAGCTCGTCGGGGAGGTCCCGGACGGCGACTCCGGCGGCGACCCGGCGCTGCTGGAGGACCTCGGGGTCGACCCGGAGCAGCTCAGCGACCTCGGCGAGCGCGCCCTGCCCGGGGACGCGCTGCTCGCCGTCGCCGAGCGCGCCGGGTTCGGCGAGGAGTTCGACCGTCTCCGTGACTGAACCGGACGAGGAGTTCGGCGCGGCGATGCGCCGAGCGCTGGACGAGGCGCGCGCCGCCGCCGCGGACGGCGAGATCCCGGTCGGCGCCGTGGTTCTGGACGGCTCCGGTGCCGTGATCGGGACCGGCCGCAACGACCGGGAGCGCAGCGCCGACCCGACCGGGCACGCGGAGATCATCGCGATGCGGGCCGCGGCGAAGGCGCGCGGCGAGTGGCGGCTGTCCGGCTGCACGCTCGTGGTGACGCTGGAGCCGTGCACGATGTGCGCGGGCGCGTCCGTCCAGGCGCGGGTCGACCGGGTCGTGTACGGGGCGGTGGACCCGAAGGCGGGCGCGGTCGGGTCGCTGTGGGACGTCGTCCGGGACCGCCGCCTCAACCACCGGCCCGAGGTGCTCGCGGGCGTGCTCGCGGCCGAGTGCGGCGCGCTGCTCTCCGAGTTCTTCGTACACCGCAGAGTCCGGTAGGCTTCCCCGCGGTGGTGTCGCCTAGTGGACGAGGGCGCACGCCTCGAAAGCGTGTGAAGGGCAACCTTCCGTGGGTTCGAATCCCACCACCACCGCCATCGGCCATGACATGGCACAGCGCCGGGGGCCCCGCCCCCGGCGCTTTCTCGTCCGCCGCTCGCCTCGATCAGCGCGCGGGCTGCCGGCGAAGCACCGCCGCGAGTCGGCGGGCGTAAGCGGCTTCGCTCTTCGCGCCGGTCTGCGCGTTCTCGCTGTCGTCGATGCTGATGTCGGCCGTGAGGTTGTCGACGCGGAACATCAACTGCGGCGTGGCGAAGGGGTCCGAGGGATCGATGAAGTGGCCCTCGTCCCCTATGTCGGAGACGGAGTCGCCGCCTCCCGCGCTCATCATGGCCGCGTGCGCGTTGTCGGTCCCCGACTCCCGGCCCTTCTTGCCGTACCGCTTCAGCTCGACGGTGATGCTCCCCCGGTCGGCGAAGTTCTTCGGCAGGACCGAAAAGGTGCACTGCACCGAGTCCTTGGTGCCCGGCAAGCTCTTCGTCGGGGAGACCTCCGCGCCCTCGATGCTGGGCGTGGGGAGGCGGTCGCACGCGGGAGGCGCGGAGAATCTTCCGTCGTCCACCCCGCGCCCCGTGGGGTTCTCCAGCAGGAACCAGCCGCCCGCGACCACGGCGATGATCCCGGCCGTCGCCAGGAGCCAGGCCCTCAGGGAGATGGACGAGTCCTGTTCCACGGCGACCGTCGGCGGCGCCGGCTTCTCCGGGGCCTCCGTGACCGGCCGCGTCGCGAGGTCCGGGGGCGGGGGCGCGGGCGGGGGCAGGACCGCCCCGGGGACCGGGGCCTGTCCCGGAACCGGCGGCCTCGCCTCCGGCGGGGGCGCGGCGACGGCACGGAGCCGCTCGGCAACGGCATGGAGCCGCTCGGCGACGGCGCGGGCGTCCGGCGGCCGGTCCCGCGGATCCTTGGCCAGCAGCGCGTGCACGAGCTCGTCGAGGTCCGCGGGGATGTCGGGGCGCACCTCGCGCGGCCTCGGCGGATCGCTGAGGACGATCTCCCGGATCAGCGCGCGCAGGCTGTCCCCGTTGAACGGGGTCCGGCCGGTGAGCAGCGCGAACAGCACGCCGCCCAGCGCGTACAGGTCCGTCCGCGGCGTCGGCTCGTGCGCCTTCTCGAACTGCTCGGGCGCCATGTACGCGGGCGTCCCGAGGATCGCGCTGCCGGTCAGCTCCGTGACCTGGTCGGCGTACCGGGCGATGCCGAAGTCCATGACGGTCACCCGGTCGCCGGGGCGGGCCATCACGTTGGCGGGCTTGACGTCGCGGTGCACCACGCCCCGCTGGTGAGCGGCGTGCAGCGCGTCGGCGATCCCCTCCGTCAGCCGCACCGCCCTGTCGACCGGCAGGCCCTGCGGGTGCCGCTTCAGCACCGCGGACAGGTCCTCCCCGTCGAGGAGCTCCATCACCAGGAACAGCAGGTGCTCGTCCTCGCCGGCGTCATGGACGACGACGATCCCCGGATGGCGGAGCCGGGCCATGATCTCCGCCTCCCGGCGGAACCGGCTGACCAGCCGCGCGTCCGCGCCCGCCGGCTCCGCGAGGATCTTCACCGCGACCGGCCGGCCGAGCCGCTCGTCGAGGCCGCGCCAGACCTCGCCCATCCCGCCGCGTCCCAGCAGGGCGTCGAGCCGGTACCTGTCCGCCAGTCTCAGCCCGGTACGCACTGCCCCTCCCCCGGTCGTCCGCGCGCGTCCGATCATGGATACACCGCCGGACGCCCCCTTTGCCAGAGATCGACCGGATCACCGCGCGTCAGCCGAGGGTGACGAGGGCGACGCCCGCCACGGCCATCGCCATGCCGACGCGCTGGACGGCGCGGAGGCGTTCGCTGTAGGCGATCCGGGCCAGCAGCACCGTGATGGCCGGGTACAGCGAGGTCAGCACGGTGACGAGGCTGAGCAGGCCGTCCTGAACGGCCAGGTAGTACAGGGCGTTGGCGCCGGAGTCGAGGATGCCGGACAGCAGCGCGAGGCCGATCAGCGTCCGGCCGCTCACCCACGGGCCCCGGTCTCCGCCGCGCGTCCGCAGGGCGATGAGCAGCGCCGTGGACACCACGGTCAGCGTGCCGACCCGGGCCGAGGCGATCGGCCAGAGCCCGGCGCCGTCCCCGGCCGCCTTCAGCAGGATGAAGAAGATCCCGAAGCAGGACCCGGACACGAGCGCCATCAGCGGGCCGCTGTCCAGCGCCCAGCGGAGGAGGGAGGTCCCGCCGGACGGCTCGGCCGCCTCGCCCTTCTCCATGCTGACCAGGCCGATCGCCGCCAGGCACAGCAGGACGCCGAGCAGGGCGGTCTCGTCCAGCCGCTCGCCGCGCAGCACGCCGACGCCGACCGGCAGCACGGCGGAGGCCAGCGCGGACACCGGCGCGACGACGTTCATCGGGCCGCGGGCGAGCGCGCGGTAGAAGGTGATGAGGCCGATGCCGCCGCTGAGGCCGCCGAGGAAGCCCCAGGCGGCCGGGCCGGGCGCGGGGGCGCCTCCGGCGAGGAGCGCGGCCACGGCGACGACGAGCAGCCCCATCGGTGCGGACAGCGCCAGGGTCTTCAGCGCGGTGGACCGGCGCGAGACCGCGCCGCCGAGGAAGTCGGCGACGCCGAACGCGACGGCGGTGACGAGCGCGAGCGCGGTGACCATCAGGCCCCGCCGATGAGCCGGGTCTCGATCCGGACGTCCGGGGACACCGCGCGCAGCCGGGCGGCGAGGTCGTCGCCGGCGGCGTGCAGCCGCTCCAGGGGGTGGGGGGCGAGGCGCTCCAGCAGGAACAGGCCGTTCTTGGTGTCCTCGGTGACCCGGGTCCGGACGCACTGCCGCCAGTTCCAGCGCCGGCAGGTGACGCCCGCGTCGTCGCGCCAGACGACCTCGCCGGCGTCCGGGTGCTCCACGGCGGGCTCGCCGGCGGCGATGACGTCGAACGGCTCGCCGCCGGTGGCCCTGACGAGCCGGGCGGGGCCCTGGTAGGCGTCGAGGTCCTCGCCACCGATCGGCAGGGCGTGCGCGACGCTGACGGCGTTGTAGGCGTCGACGACCTTGTTGATGGCGGGGAGCGCGCCGGCGCGGCGCAGCAGGGCGTCCACGGACGGGCGGGTGCGCTTCGGCTTCGCGCCGAACGCCCGGTACGCCTCGTGCCACGCCTCGACGTGCGGGTCGGCGGGGTCGGCGCGCTCGCCGGCCTCGCGCAGCCAGGCCTCGGACGCCGCGTCGCTCGGCCCGTTGCGCAGCCCTTCGGCGGTCATGACGAGCACGGCGAAGTCGGGACGGAGCTCCCGCACGGCCTCGTCGACGGTGATCCGCTCCAGCATCCCGTTGCTCCCCTCGGCGGTCATTACAGTGAACTTGAAAGTTCAGCTTACCGACCGCCGGGACATCGGGCACAGCCGGTTGTCTCCAACACGCACGTCCCGGCCCCTACTCCGTGGTGAACGTTCAGTGGTGACCACGGAGGCGCCCCGTACTCCCGCCGGGGAAGGCTGTGACCACGGCGATCGGCCGGGGCGCGAGGCACCGGCGATCGGAGCCACCACCCAAGGAGCGATCATGGCGGGGACCAAGGACAGCGGTTACGAGGGTTTCACGGCCGAGGAGCGGGCCGCGATGAAGGAGCACGCCAAGGAGCAGAAGAAGGCGGCGCGGCGCGCGTCGGCGGCGGAGAAGGCCGCGGAGGCGGAGCGGGACGTGCTCGACAAGATCGCCGCCATGCCGGAGTCGGACCGGGTGATGGCCGAGCGGGTCCACGCCGTCGTCACGGCCGCCGCTCCCGAGCTGGCGCCGAAGACCTGGTACGGGATGCCCGCCTACGCGCTGGACGGCAAGGTCGTCTGCTTCTTCCAGAGCGCGGAGAAGTTCAAGGCGCGCTACGCGACGCTCGGGTTCAGCGACCTGGCGAAGCTGGACGACGGCCCGATGTGGGCGACCGGTTTCGCGCTGACCGAGGTGACCGACGAGGTCGAGGCCCGCATCGCCGACCTGGTGAAGCGCGCCGTCGGCTGAACACCGGCCCCGGGCGGTCAGCGGGTGGTCATGGGGGCGAGGCCGAGGCCGGCGAGCGCGGCCTGCCCGGCGGCGGCGTGCTCCCCGCCGGCGAGCACCAGCGTGCGGGCCGCCTGGTACCGGCAGCCCGCCGCCTCGAACGCCGCCGCCGCGGCGAGCTGCCGCGGGACGTCGCCGTCGAGCAGCGCCTCCGCCCGGTCCACCTGGGCGGACGCGACCGGGTTGCCGGCGACCACGGCCCTGGCGGCGGCGATCCGGTCCCGCGCGCCGCGGTGCCCGGCGAGCACCGCCGTCTCCGCCCGCAGCGCCGCGTACCAGTGCAGCCACACCCAGCAGACCCACTTCCACACCTCGTCCGGCGCCGGGGCGACGCGTTCCAGCGCCGCCGCGGTGTCGCCGTGGTGCAGCGCGACCATGGCGTCGAAGACGGCGCCGTAGCCGAGCCGGTGGTCGGCCTCGGGCCCGGCCTCGTCGACGATCGCGAGCCACGCCTTGCGGGCGTCGCCGTCGCCGCGCAGGCCGTGGATCATCGCGACGGACGCGGCGGCTGGGCCGAGCGAGCGGGTCCGCAGCCGCCCGCTCTGCTCCCACGCGTCGCGGAACCGCAGGCCGCCGGCCAGGACCGCGGCGGCGTCGCCGGCGAACGCGTCCGCGACCAGCAGCCAGGACGTGGCGTGGTGGCCCGCCTCGGCGAGCAGCGGATGCCCGGCGAGCCGCGCACCGTAGCGGCGCGCGTCCGGCAGTCCGCCGACGCCGACGGCGGTGCCGGCGGCCATGGCGAGGGCGTCCATCAGCTCGTGGGTCTCGGCCGGGCCCGACGGCTCGGACGGCAGCAGCCCGATCCGTCGCCGTGCCGCCGCGGCGGCCCCGAACGAGTCGCCCGCCCAGCTCAGGGCGCCGGAGAGCGCGTCGAGGGCGGCGGACTCCGCCACCGGGTCGCCCGCGCGCCGGGCCGCCCCGACCGCCCGTTCGGCCTCCGCGACCGTCTCCAGCGCGGGATTGTCCGGATCGCCCTGGACGGAGCCGAACGCGTCCGCGAGCACCGCCGCCTCGGCCAGCGCCACGGCCGCCCCTGCGCCCGGATCGTCGCCGGACAGCGCGCGCGCCTGCGCGAGCATGGCGGCCACCTCGTCGACGGGCGGCGCCTGCTCGAACGAGCTGGAGAAGCGGTACGCGACGGTCGCGGCGGTCGCGAGGTCGCGGCCGGCGCCGGTGTCGTCCCCGGCCCGGCGCGCGGCGTCCGCGGCGGCGCGGTACAGCCGGAACATGTCGCCGTCGGCGCTGCGGCACCCGGCGACGGCCGCGGCCTGCCGCAGCGCGGCGGCGGCCTCGGCGTCGTCCGCGAGTCCGGCGGCCTGCTCGAACCGCTGCTGCGCCTCGCCGAGCAGCGTGCGCGCGAACGCCAGCTCGGCGGTCGCGCGGGCGAGCCGGCAGGCGTCCGCCCGGTGCTCCGGCCGGTCGGCGGCCCAGGTGAGGGCGGCGCGCAGGTCCTCGGCGACGGCGTCGAACCGGACGCGCCAGTCCGCGCCGCGGCCGCCGGACAGCGCGTCGGCGGCGTCCAGGCACCACGCCAGATGGCGCGACCGGACGTCCGCCGCCTCCCCGGCGCCGGCCAGCCGCTCCGCGCCGTACTGGCGGATCGTCTCCAGCGCGTGGTAGCGGGTGCCGGTCTCCGACGGCGCCGCCGACAGCAGGCTCTGCTCGGCGAGCCGGCCGAGCCCGTCGACGACCGCCGCCGGCTCCAGCGGCCCGAACCCGGCGACGTCCGCCGCGGCCTCCGCGGTGAACGGCGCGACGAACACCGACACCCGGCGCAGCAGCGCCCGGTCCGCCGGGTCCAGCAGGTCGTGGCTCCAGTCCAGCACCGCCCGCACCGACCGGTGCCGGTCGTCCGCGCGGGACCCGCCGGTGAGGATCCGCAGCTGGTCGGAGAGCCCGGCGGTGAGGCCGTCCAGGCCGAGCGTCGCCCACCGCGCCGCGGCCAGCTCGATCGCCAGCGCCATGCCGCCGAGCCGCTCGCAGACCGCCAGGACCCCCTCGCTCACCGCGGGTCCGGGCGGCCACCCGGCGGCCGACGCCCGGTCCATGAACAGCGCCACCGCGTCCGACGCGTCGCCGCCCTCCCGCGACAGCGGCGGGACCGGCACCACCCGCTCGAACGGCACCATCAGCCGGGCCCGGCTCGTCACGAGCACCCGCAGCCGGGGGCACGCGGCGAGCAGCCGCTCCACGAACGGCGCGACCCCGTCGCGGACGTGCTCGCAGTTGTCCAGCACCAGCAGCGCCCGGCGGTCCGCCAGCGTGGCCGGCACCGCGTCGTCGATGCCGCGGCCCGGCTGCTCGCCGACGCCCACGGCCGCCGCGACCGCCGCGCCCACCCGGCCCGGCTCGGTGACCGGGACGAGGTCAGCGAACCACACGCCGTCGGGGAAGTCGCCCGCCACGTCCGCCGCGACCGCCAGCGCCAGCCGGGTCTTGCCGACCCCGCCCGGGCCGGCGACGGTCACCAGCCGGTGCGCCCGCACCGCGCCGGCCAGCTCGCCGCGCTCCCGGACCCGGCCGATGAACGCGGTCAGCGGCGCCGGCAGCGCGGGCGCCGCGTGCGACTCCTCGGCGCGGGCGACCTCGGCGGCGTGCCGGGCGAGCGCCCGCCGGTCCGGCAGCTGGAGCTTGCGCAGCAGCGACGACACGTGCGACTCGACGGTGCGCACGGAGATCACCAGCCTTGCGGCGATCTCCGCGTTGCTGAGGTGATCGCCGAGCAGCGCGAGGACCTCGGCCTCGCGGGCCGACACCGCTGGACTGGACACCGGTTCATTATCCGTGGTCGTTTCCGTGACCGGCACGGAGGCGGCCCGCGCCCCGGCGGAGCGAGGCTGTGGACCACGGCGGCCCGCCCCACCGGGCCGGCCCTTGATCCACGGCCTTCGGAGCGACCATGACCAGCCCTTCCGCGCAGGAGACCCCCGGCGAGGCCGGCACCGGCCCCTCGGCCGCGCCCGAGCCCCGCTCCCGGGACCGGCGCCGCCGCGACACCGAGAAGCGCCTCGGCCAGGACGTGGACCTCTGGGTCGCCACCGCCTCGCCCGACGGCGCCCCCTACCTGGTGCCGCTGTCGTTCGACTGGGACGGGGAGGCGCTGCTGGTGGCGACCCCGGCCGGCAGCCCGACCGGCCGGAACCTCGCCGCCGCCCGCACCGTCCGGCTCGGGCTCGGCCCCACCCGCGACGTCACGCTGATCGACGGGGACGTCGAGGTCATCGAGCCGGCCGCGCTGCCGGGCGCGCGGGCCGACCGGTTCGCCGAGCGCACCGGCTTCGACCCGCGCAGGTCGGGGACGTACCGCTGGTTCCGCATCACCCCGCGCCGGATCCAGGCGTGGCGCGAGGCGAACGAGCTGCCCGGCCGCGACCTGATGCGCGACGGCCGCTGGCTTCCCTGACGCCCCGCCGCTCTCCCGGACGGCGGCCCGCCGGGGCGCTCCGGCGCCGGTGATGGTGGGATCGTGGGGGACGTCGGATCACCGGCCGTGCGCGGCCGTGCGGGCGGGAGGCCGGGGTTGAGCGGGCAGGAGACCGGGCACGGGACCGGGCCGGGCGGGCAGCAGGCGATCGGCGAGGCCGTCGCCCGGACCGTCCGGGCGCTGCGGGCGGGGCACGGCTGGAGCCTGGACGAGCTGGCCGGCCGGTCCGGCGTCAGCAAGGGCGTGCTGGTCGGGCTGGAGCAGGGGCGCGGCAACCCGAACCTCGGCACGCTCATCCGCATCTCCGACGCGCTCGGCGTCCCGCTGACCCGGCTCGTGCAGGTGGAGGAGGAGCCGCCGGTGCGGGTGTTCCGCCCGGAGCGGCACGTCGTGCTGTGGGAGGGCGAGAACGGCGGGACGGGCACGCTGCTCGCCGGCAGCGACCCGCGGCCGTCGCTGGAGCTGTGGCGGTGGGAGCTGCGGCCCGGCGAGGTCCGCGAGAGCGACGCGCACGTCCCCGGCACCAAGGAGATCGTCTACGTGGAGGCGGGCACGCTGACGCTCGGCGTGGACGGGCGCACCGACCTCATCGAGGCGGGGACCGCCGCCGTGTTCGTCGGGGACCGCCCGCACTCCTACGGCAACGCCGCGGCCACCGACCTGCGCTTCGTCCTCGCCGTCCTCGACCTGTGAAGGCCCCGGGGTCAGGCCGTGAGGCGGACGGGCATGGCGAGGTAGCGGAAACCGGTGTCGGACGGGGCGTCCGGGCCCGGCTCCTCGCCCTCCTTCCGGTCGGGGATGCCGGTGAGCAGCGCGGCCTTGGTGGGGCCCGCGCATTCGAGGCGGGCGTACTCGGTGTCGATGCCGGCGAGGCCGTCCAGCAGGTACTGGGGCGCGAACGCGATGTCGATGTCGTCGCCGGACAGCTCGGCGGCGACGCTCTCGTTGGCGCGGGCGGAGTCGCCGGACGCGGCGCGGATGCGGACCTCGCCGGCGCCGAAGGCGAGCCGGATCGGGGTGCCGCGCTCGGTGACCAGCGCGGCCCGCTTGATCGCCTCGACGAACGGCGCGGTGCGGATCTCGGCGACCGACGACCAGTCGCCGGTGAGCCGGGACCGGTAGTTGATGTACTGCTCGTCGAGCAGCCGGCTGGTCATGCTGCGGCCGCCGCCGGACACGCCGATCAGGGTGTCGGCGGTGCCGGTGAGGTCGAGGGCGACCTCGGCGCCGGGCCGGATGGCCTTGGCGGTGTCGGCGAGGGTGCGGGCGGGCACGACGACGCCGGCGGTGAACCCGGGCTCGGCGGGCGACCAGGTCAGCTCGCGGGCGGCGATGCGGTACCGGTCGGTGCAGGCGAGCCACATGGTGTCGCCGTCGAGGTCGATGCGGACGCCGGTGAGCATGGGGAGGGTGTCGTCGCGTCCGGCGGCCGGGGTGACCTGGGCGACGGCGGCGGCGAACCGGTCGCCGGAGACGGTGCCGGCGCGGGCGGGCGGTTCGGGGAGCGTCGGGTAGTCCTCGACGGGCAGCGTGAGCAGGCCGAACTCGGCGGGGCCGCAGCGCAGCACGACCTCGGCGCCCTTGGTGGTGAACTCGACGGGCTGCGCGGGCAGGTTCCGGACGATCTCGGCGAGGAGCCGGCCGGGGACCAGGGCGCGGCCGGGCGCGGCGACGTCGGCGTCCACGCGCGCGCGGGTGGACGCCTCGTAGTCGAATCCGGCGAACGCGAGGCCGCCGCCGGCGGTGGCCTCGACGAGCATGCCGGCGAGGACGGGCAGCGCGGGCCGTGCGGGCAGCGTCCGCGCCGCCCACGCCACGGCCTCGGCGAGGGGTTGACGGTCGACTCGGAACTCCACCTTGGTCTGCCTTCCCACGTTTCCCGTGCTCTCCGTGCACGGTAACGCGCGCCTCTGACAGAACGGTGTTTCACCCCTGGAGCCGGTGGCTCAGAAGAGCGCCGCCTCGACGCTGCGGGTCCCGCGCTCGAAGTCGAGGAGGTAGCGCTTGCGGTCGAGGCCGCCGCCGTAGCCGGTGAGGCCGCCGGTGGAGCCGACGACGCGGTGGCACGGGACGATGACGCCGACCGGGTTCTTGCCGTTGGCGAGGCCGACGGCCCGCGACGCGCCGGGGCTGCCGAGTTCGACGGCGAGTTCCCCGTAGGTGGTGGTCTCCCCGTAGGGGATCTCCTGGAGCGCGGCCCAGACGCGCACTTGGAACGGGGTGCCGCGCAGGTTGAGCGGCAGGTCGAACTCGGTCAGGTTCCCGGCGAAGTAGGCGGCGAGCTGTTCGGCGGTGGCGGCGAAGGGCTCGGCGCGGGGGTCCCCGGGTGCGCCGAAGGTCTCCTCGGGTGGACGGTGCCGCTGGTCCACCATGTAGAGGCCGCATAGTGCGCCGTCTACGGCCACCAAGGTGAGCGGCCCGACGGGACTGTCCACGACGACGTGCGTCGGTTGCATGGGTGGGTCTCCTGGTCAGCTGGCGGGGAGAAGGTTGATGGGGTGGTCGCTCGTGGCCCACAGATACTGCACGGCGTAGGCGCGCCATGGGCGCCATTGTGCGGCGTGCCTGGTGAGAGCGGCCGGGGTGGTGGGGAGTCCCAGTCCCTTGGCGGCGGTCTTGATGCCGAGGTCGCCCGGTATGAACGCGTCGGGGTCCCCCAGCGCGCGCATGGCGATCGTCTCGACGGTCCAGGGGCCGAAGCCGGGGAGGGCGGACAGGCGCGTCCGGGCCTCGTCCCAGTCGCTTCCGACACCGAGGTCGATCTCGCCGCCGGCGAGCGCGTCCACGAGCGTGGTGAGCGTGGTGCGGCGCGTCTTGGGGAAGGCGAGTGCCTCGGGGTCCAGTTCCGCCAGGGCGGCGGGGGTGGGGAAGAGGTGGGTGAGGCCGCCTCCCGGGTCGGTGATGGGGTCGCCGTAGGCGGTGACGAGGCGCGCCGCGTGTGTGCGCGCGGCGGCCACGGAGACCTGCTGTCCGAGCACGGCACGCACCGCGAATTCCGGCGCGTCCATGGTGCGCGGGACACGTCGCCCTGGCGCTTTGTCGACAAGCGGCGCCATGACGGGGTCCGCCCTCAGCAGCTCGTCGACGGCCACGGGATCGGCGTCGAGATCGAGCATCCAGCGGCAGCGGCTTATCGCGATGGTCAGGTCGCGCAGGTCGCTGAGCGTCAGCGTGCAGGCGACGTGGTCGGGGCGCGGGCTCAGGGCGGCGATGCCGTGCCCGTGGGGGAGCCGCATCGTGCGGCGGAACGCGCCGTCCCGCCACTCCTCCACGCCCGGGACGGCGGTGGCGGTGAGGTGCCCGAACAGGTTGTCGGGGCACAGCGGCGCGCGGAACGGCAGCCGCAGCGACAGCGTCCCCGACCCGGCGGGCGGGTGCCCCTTGGCGACGCGGTCCCGCAGCTGCGTCGGGGTGAGCGCGAACACCTCCCGGACGGTGTCGTTGAACGTTCGGATGCTGGCGAATCCCGCCGCGAACGCGATATCGCCCATGGGCAGCGGCGTGGTCTCGATGAGCAGCCGCGCGGTCTGCGCCCGTTGCGCGCGCGCGAGCGCCAGCGGACCTGCGCCGAGTTCGGCGTTGAGCTGCCGTTCGATCTGGCGGGTGCTGTAGCCGAGACGTCCGGCGAGGCCGGGGACGCCCTCGCGGTCGACGACGCCGTCCGCGATGAGCCGCATCGCGCGGGCGACGACGTCCGCGCGGTGGTTCCATTCGGGGGAGCCGGGGCTGGTGTCGGGCCGGCAGCGCTTGCAGGCGCGGAACCCGGCCTGCTGCGCGGCGGCGGCGCTGGGGTAGAACCGCATGTTCTCGGGCTTCGGCGGCACGACCGGGCAGCTCGGGCGGCAGTAGATCCCGGTGGTCACGACCCCGGTGAAGAACCATCCGTCGAAGCGGGCGTCCCTCGACCGGACGGCCCGCACGCACCTTTCCACGTCCTCGTGCATGCCTCCAGCATCACCGATGGTCAGGCATGTTCACCGGCGGGAAAACGACATCATCCTGCCGGGCGGGCCGCGCATGACGTCCCAGGTAATCGATCTCCCACCGCCGGCCCGGCACCGTAGTGGCCACCGGGGCGGACGAACCCGGACGGACGATGGGAGAACCGAGATGAGCGACGTTCAGCAGCGGGTCGAGCAGTACCTGGCCGCCTGGAACGAGACCGACCCCGCCGCCCGGCGCGCCGCGATCGACGCGCTGTGGACCGAGAACCCCGTCTACGTCGACCCGCTCGGCGTCGCCGAGGGCCGCGAGGCGATCGACGCGTTCATCGCCGGCGCGCAGGGCCAGTTCCCCGGCCTGGTGTTCCGGGCGGCGGGCGCGGTCGACGCCCACCACAACGTCGCCCGGTTCGCCTGGGAGCTCGGCCCCGAGGGCGGCGAGGCCCTCGTGGTCGGCTTCGACGTCGCGACCTTCGACGACGACGGCCGCTTCGACCGCGTGACCGGCTTCCTCGACAAGGGCCCGGCCTGAAGGACGGAGACGGATCGAAGGACGGCGATGGGCCGGGCACCCCGCGCCCGGCCCGTCAGCGGCTCAGGAACAGCGCGGCGAGCTCCAGCAGGAAGGCCAGGCCCTCGGTCAGCACGTGCAACGGACCTGGTAGACGCATGGCAGCGATCGTCCCACCGGGCGCGGCGGCGCCGCTACCCTGCTCGGTGTGGACGAGCGGACCGTGATCGGCTGGCGCGAGGACGGCCGGGACCGCTCGGCGCGGTGGCGGTCGGAGAGCGGCGCCGCGCCGCCCCGCCGCGTGGTGGTCGCCGACGACGCGACGCGCGCCGACGAGGCGTACCGGCTGGCATGCGAGGGGACGGCGCTGCTGTGGCGCGGCGACTTCCAGAACGCGCGGCAACTGCTCGCGGCGATGGCGCGGCGCGCCGACCGGACGCCGCGCAGCCGCAGGCGGAAACCGGAACCGCCGCAGGTGCAGGCGTTCCACCTCTACCGGCAGGCGCGCGCGCAGCGCGCCCATACGCTCGGCATGCTGCTCATCCCGTTCGAGCCCGGTCACACGATCCCGTTGCGGCGTGCACCGGACGTGGCGCAGGCCTGCACGGAGGCGTACGGCCCTGACGACGAGCCTTACGTCACGTCCCTGCGGGAACTTCTCGGCATCATCGGCGCGCACGAGTGGCGCGAGAAAGGGGTTCCGATCCCCGCGCTGGGGGACGACCACATCCACCCGCACTACGGGGTGTTCTCGCCTGTGCGAGGCGAATACGTGGACCTGGTCGCGCAGGCGCCGCTGCCCGCGACGACCGTCGCGTTCGACATCGGTACGGGAACCGGTGTGCTCGCCGCGGTGCTGGCACGGCGCGGTGTGCGGCGTATCGTCGCGACCGACCAGGACCCGCGCGCGCTTGCGTGCGCCATAGAGAACGTCGAGCGGCTGGACGTGGCGAAGCACGTCGAACCCGTCGAGGCCGACCTGTTCCCGGACGGGCGCGCCCCGCTCATCGTGTGCAATCCGCCGTGGGTCCCGGGGAAGCCGGCCACACCGCTCGAACGCGCCGTGTACGACCCGGACGGCCGGATGCTGCGCGGCTTCCTCGCCGGCCTCGCGGATCATCTGGAACCGGGCGGCGAGGGCTGGCTGATCCTGTCCGACCTGGCCGAACACCTCGGCCTGCGCACCCGCGCCGACCTGATGGGCCTGGTCGACGCGGCCGGCCTGGCCGTCGCGGGGCGCCTCGACGCCCGTCCCGCGCACCCGCGCGCCGCGGATCCGGACGACCCGCTCCACGCCGCCCGGGCAGCCGAAACGACGACCCTCTGGCGCCTCACGTCCACCCGCTGATCTTGCCCGCCGCGCTCATCGCGTGTGGCTGCGGTGCGCGGTCTCGGGGCCGACGACACGCAGGAGTTCGAGGGCCTCGATGGCGCCGGTGCCGGGCGGCGGGGTGAACACGAAGACCCGCTGGTCCTCGGCCGGGGTGAGCAGGGCCTCGGTGTCGAACTCGATGGCGCCGACCTCGGGGTGCAGGACCTTCATGCGGCTGCTGCGGTGGACGGCGACCTCGTGCCGCTCCCACAGCCGGGTGAACTCCTCGCTCGCCCCGTGCAGCCGCTCGGCCACGTCGCGATGGCGGAGCGCCCCGGCGAGTTCGCCAAGGTCGTCCTGGACTTCGTCGACCGGCCGTGACCCGCCGCCCGGAGGCGCCCAGCCTGTTGACCCGGATACCAGGCTCTGTGCGCCCTGGTTACGGCCGGCGCCGCTGACCACGATGGGACCATGCGTCCCATCGACCAGCAGACCATCCTGATCACCGGCGCCACCGACGGCCTCGGCCGCGCCCTGGCCGGGCGGCTCGCCGCCGAGGGCGCGACCGTGCTGGTGCACGGCCGCGACGACCGGCGCGGCGAGGACACCCTGAAGGAGATCGGCGGCACGGCGTCCTGGTACCGGGCCGACCTGTCCTCGCTCGCCGAGACGCGCGCGCTCGCCGCGGCGGTCCGCGCCGACCATCCCCGGCTGGACGTCCTGGTCAACAACGCGGGCATCGGCAACACCGGGCCGCGCCGGTACGAGAGCGCCGACGGCCACGAGCTGACCTTCCAGGTCAACTACCTGTCCGGGTACCTGCTCACCCGCCTGCTGCTGCCGGCGCTGACCGCCTCGGCGCCGGCCCGGATCGTCAACGTCAGCAGCCTCGGCCAGGCCCCCATCGACTTCGACGACCCGATGATCACCCGCCGCTACAGCCCTGTGCAGGCCTACTGCCAGAGCAAGCTCGCGCAGATCATGTTCACCATCGACCTCGCGGACGAGCTCGCCGGCACGGGCGTCACCGCGAACGCCCTGCACCCGGCCACCAACATGCCGACGAAGATGGTCGACGCGCCGGTCAGCACGCTGGAGGAGGGCGTCCGCGCGACGCACCGGCTCGTCACCGACCCGGCGCTCGACGAGGTGTCCGGCCGGTTCTTCGACGGGCTCCACGAGGCCCGCGCGAACCGCCACGCCTACCGCTCGCGGGCCCGCGCCCGGCTCCGCGAGCTGTCCGAGCGGCTCACCTCGCCCTGATCAGGCGGCGGGCGGCCCCTGGATCGGGGTCGAGCGGACGCCGGCGATGCGCCGCCCGCCGGCCGTCCGCGCGGCCCGGAGGTCGGAGCGCCTGCCGGGCCTCGTGGCCTCGAAGACGGCGGCCATTCATTGGTCATGCCAACGAGTACACTGGCCCGCATGATCACCGACGACGCCCGGCAGCCCGAACGGCTCCGGCACGCCGCCAGCTGGCTGATCAACCAGGCGTCCGCGCACAGCCACCGGCTCGTCGCCGACGGCTTCGCCGCCGCCGGCGCCCGCGGCTACCACTACCGGCTGCTCGCCGCCCTCGAGGAGTACGGCCCCGCCAGCCAGGCCGACCTCGGCCGCCGCGCCGCCATCGACCGCAGCGACGTCGTCGCCGCGCTCAACGAGATGGCCGAGGGCGAGTTCGTCGAACGCGCCCCCGACCCCGCCGACCGGCGCCGCAACATCATCACGCTCACCCCCGCCGGCCGCCGCCACCTGCACGAACTCGACCGCGTCCTCGCCGGCGTCCAGGACGAGCTGCTCGCCCCGCTCTCCGCGCCCGAACGCGCCCGGCTCACCGAACTGCTCACCCGCATCACCGACCACCACGCCAGGAGCCGCCCATGACCCTCCGCCTCGTCGAACTGCCGCCCCCGGTGATGGCCGCGCTGCTGGACGGCGACCTCGCGACCGCCTCCGCCCTCGCCGGCGCCCCCCTCACCGCCTACTTCCTCACCGAGGAGGCGCGCTGGCTGTGGCGGTACCGGCTCGACCAGCTCGAACGGTCCCCCGAGGACGCCGCCTGGATCGTCCGCGCCGCCGTCGCCGAACCCGAGGGCGCCGTCGTCGGCCACACCGGCTTCCACTCCGCGCCCGACGAGAACGGCACCGTCGAGATCTCCTACTCCGTCGACCCCGCCCACCGGCGCCGCGGCCACGCCACCGCGATGCTCGCCGCGCTCCTCGCCCGCGCCGCCGCCGAACCGTCCGTGCGGACCGTCCGGGCCACGATCAGCCCCGACAACGCCGCGTCCCTGGCGACGCTCGCCGGCAACGGATTCCGCCACGTCGGCGAGCAGTGGGACGAACGCGACGGCCGCGAGCTCATCTTCGAACGCCCCGCCCGCTGAGGACGGTCAGCCGATCGGCATCGTCACGGCGATCGGCCAGGCCAGCAGGGCACCGCCGACCAGCGCCGTCACCCACACCGGCGCCCGCAGCGCCCGCAGCGCCGCCGCCTGCACGCCCTGCCAGACCAGCAGCCCCGCGAGCAGCGGCGCCGCCAGCAGCACCAGCCACGACACCAGCCCGAGGACCGCGGCGAGCCCCAGACCCGCCAGCGCGCCCGCCGCCGTCCAAGCGTGGATCAACACGGCGGCGCGCGCGCTGTACCCGCCGCACAGCAGCTCGATCCCGGCGAAGAACACCATGGCGCACACGGCGACCGGCACCAGCGCCCACACCCTCGGCCCCACCGGAACGGCGTGCGCCCAGCCGAGCTGAGCCGGCACGGCGAACGACACCACGGTCAACACCACCAGCGCGACGGCGGACACGACGGTCCGCCACCACGGCCGCCCGCCGTCACCGCCCTTCCGCAGCGACACCGCGGCGCACAGGAGACCGGCAACGGCGAAGAAACCGGCCAGCGGCCCCGCAATCCCCACCGCAAGCACCATGCGCGGAATCAAACCGACGACCCCGACCGCCGCCAGCACCGCCACCACCGGCGCCCCCAACGCAAGCGCCAGAGGAACCTTCGTGCGCCCGCCGCCCTCCCCACCGGGTCGCCCCAGCAGCACCGACGCGACCGCCGCGAAGCTCAGCACCGCCGCCAGATGCAGCAGCATCGCCGAACCCGCCCGCTGGAAAGGCCGGATCCCGGCACCGGACGCCCCGCCGGGACGCCCGAACGCCCCATCGAACCAGGCCGCGACCTCGCGATGCGTCCGCGGCTGGAACAGGACGCCCACATGCTCGGCCCCGCCCACGATGACGGCCCGCCGCGCCGTCCCCGCACGCGGATCCCCGTACGTGACCCCCGCCCGCCCCTGTGGATAAGCCGCCCGCACCCCCGCCACCGCCCCATCACGGTAACCGGCGAACTCCAGCCCGCCCGCGACCAGCAGCAGGTCCCGCGGCCGCGCCTTGCCGAACGGCATCGTCCCCTGCGAGATCGCCACCGTCGCCGCCACGTCCGGATGCGCGCCCGCGTAACGCACCGCCGCCGCGGCGCCCATCGAGTGCCCGACGAGCCCGATCCGGCTCCCGTCCACCCCGGGCACGGTCCGCAGATGACGGACCGCGACGTCCACGTCCGCGTCCAGCCGCGCCTCCGCCTCCGGCCCTTCCCCCAGGTCCGGCAGCCGCTCCCGGCTCGCGCCGCCGCCCGCCAGATCCACCAGCTCGACCACGTACCCGCGCCGCGCCAACGTGTCCGCGAACCCCCGCATGAGCTGCATGCTCGCCGACAACCCAGGCGCGACCACCACCCCCGGCAGCCGCCCTTCCGCGCCGTCCGGACGCACCACCTCGACCGGCACCCCGGACACCACCGCCGACCGCCGCTCGATCCCCCGGTCCGCCGTCACCAGCCCGGCGACCCCCGCCACCACCGCCAGCACCATGCACACCCACCGAATCCACCGCACCCCCACATGGACGCGACCAACCCCACCCGAGTTCGCCACGCCCCGGCAGAGCCGAGCCCTGCCGAGAACGCACCAGTCCGCAGGATCGCGGGCCGCTACTGGGCCATGTCGACGAAGCGGCTGTAGTGGCCCTGGAAGGCGACCGTCACCGTCGCGGTGGGGCCGTTGCGGTGCTTCGCCACGATCAGGTCGGCCTCACCGGCGCGCGGCGACTCCTTCTCGTAGGCGTCCTCGCGGTGCAAAAGGATGACCATGTCCGCATCTTGTTCGATACTGCCCGATTCGCGTAGATCGGACACCATGGGCTTCTTGTCGGTTCGCTGCTCGGGGCCTCGGTTGAGCTGGGAGAGCGCGATGACCGGGACGCCCAGCTCCTTGGCGAGCAGCTTCAGCGACCGGGAGAACTCCGACACCTCGACCTGGCGGCTCTCCACCCGCTTGCCGGACGTCATCAGCTGCAGGTAGTCGATGATCACCAGGCGGAGGTCGTGCTGCTGCTTCAGCCGCCGGCACTTCGCCCGGATCTCCATCATCGACATGTTCGGCGAGTCGTCGATGAACAGCGGCGCCTCGGCGACCTCGCTCATCCGGCGGGCGAGGCGCGTCCAGTCCTCGTCCTGCATGGTGCCGGACCGCATCGCGTGCAGCGCCACCCGCGCCTCCGCCGACAGCAGCCGCATCGTGATCTCGTTGCGGCCCATCTCCAGGCTGAAGAACGCTGAGGTCAAGCCGTGCTTGATGGACGCGGCACGGGCGAAGTCGAGCGCCAGCGTCGAGTTGTGCGTCGGGATGCAGGAGCGCCCGGCGAGGTACATGTGGTCTGCGTTGTCGACCTGGACGCACCGCACCGGCACGCTCGGGACCGGCCGCACGTCCACGATGTACCGCACCCGCGCGCCGGGACGGGCGGCCACCCGCCGGGCCCGGAACACCGGCTCGTGCGGGGTGAAGGCGATGTGGTGCACCGGCTCGTCGCGCGGGTCGAGGACGGCGCGGTGGCCGAGGCCGACGACGAGCTCGCGGACCCCGTCGGCGAGCCGCGCGGACGGGAGGGCGACCTCGACGCGCCCGCTCGGGGACGTCTTGCCGCACGCGTCGAGGAGCCCGGCGAGGAGTGCGCGCCGCTGGGCGATGGACGCCCGCAGGTAGGCGGCCGGAATGTGCGCGGCGTCCGCAAGGCCGAGCGCGGCGAGCCGCCCGCCGAGGCCGGGCAGGACGTAGCAGCCGGGGAGGGGCTCGGGGACGACCGGCTGCCCGGCCAGCTCGATCTCGGTGATGACCGCCGGATCGAGGCAGGTGATGCGGCCGTCGCCGTCCTCCCCGGCGGCGAGCCACACGCCGAGGACGTACGGGTCGACGGGCAGGTCGGCGTCGGGCAGGTCGAACGGGGCGGCGACCTCCACGGCGTGGCTGCGCGCACCATGGCGCAGGTCGTCGAAGATCTCCTCGGTCGTCCGGATCCGGGCCCCGGAGAGCGGCGCCCGCTCGGCGCGTCCGTCCGCATGCGAGCCGTCGTGGTGATCCTGCCGTGCGGACACGCCGTGCCCGGGCGTCCGGCCGTGCGGCGGCCTGCACGTGGAGAGGGAGGCGGACGCGGGGGCCGCGCGGGGCCGGAGCCTCGCCGGCGGCAGCGGAACGGCTGTGCCCGGTCTGGTCTCTCGGTGTGCACCGACCATCCGCCAGCGGGCACTGCCACCAGGGTGAACCGGTCCCGTCGCGACGCGGCCGGCCTCGAAGGTCGTGCCCATGCCGGTGGCACACGCGATCAGCGGCCGCGTGCTCTCGAAGGCGCGGTGCTGAGCGTGGAGATCGTTGGCGGTCCCGCAGCGGTCGGGCGCGTTGCCGTCCGTGGCGGGCGGTTCGCCGCCCGACGCCGCCGGGTGCCCGCCAGGGGAATCGGGGCCGGTCGAGGTGCTCCCGCCCCGGCGGCCCGCCGGACCGCCGCCGCCGTCGTCGGTGGTGGTGCGCCACTGGTGCCGGGCGTCCGCGACGATCACTTCGCCGTCGGAGAACTCGACCTCGTAGCAGGGGCGGCCGTGCATGACCTCGGTGGCCGCGACGACGCGGGTCGGCTTTCCGTCGGCTCCGATCAGGTGGTCGCCGACGGCCACGTCCCCCATGGTGGTCCAACCAAGGGGGGTCGGAAGGGGCGTATTCAGACAAATCGCCTTTCCCATCGCGGGACGGGCGGCGACGACGATCATCTGGCCGGGGTGCAGGCCGTTGGTGAGGGCGTCGAGGTCGGCGAAGCCGGTGGGGACGCCGACCATCTGGCCGCCGCGGCTGCCGATCGCCTCGATCTCGTCCAGGGCGCCCGGCATGATCTCGCTGAGCGGGACGTAGTCCTCGCCGGCGCGCTTCTCGGCGATGGCGAAGACCTCGGCCTGCGCGCGGTCGAGGACCTCGTCGGCGTCGGCGCCGTCGGCGGCGTAGCCCATCTGGACGATGCGGGTGCCGGTCTCCACGAGGCGGCGCAGCACCGAGCGCTCGTGCACGATCTTGGCGTAGTAGCCGGCGTTGGCGGCGGTGGGCACCGAGGAGATGAGGGTGTGCAGGTAGGGGGCGCCGCCGATGCGGCCGATCTCGCCGCGCTTGGTGAGCTCGCCCGCGACGGTGACGGCGTCGGCGGGGTCGCCGCGGCCGTACAGGTCGAGGACGATGTCGTAGATGATCTGGTGCGCGGGCCGGTAGAAGTCCTGGGTGCGCAGCACCTCGACGACCTCGGCGATGGCGTCCTGGGAGAGCAGCATGCCGCCGAGGACGCCCTGCTCGGCCGCGATGTCGTGCGGTGGGGTGCGTTCGAACTCCTGCTCGTGCGGTCCGAGCTCGGTCACGCTCACCTGCGCACCCCCTTCCTCCCCGGCCGCCGGGCGCCCCGTCCGCCCCTCGCCGGCCGTTCATCTCACGTCTACCTCAGGCGTCCGACATTCTCGCGAGCCCACGCGGGCGGGGGCAAAGCGTCTTGTGGACAGACCTGTGGAATACCTGTGCAGACACGCGGGATACGTTGTGCACGACCTGTGGACAACTCTGGGGAAAGTTCGTTCGCTGCCTTAACGGAACGGTTGTGAGCTGCGGAAACGCCGTCCACCGGGTGTGGGGGAGAGAAAGTCGGCCGATCCGGGTGCTGTAAGGTGTGAACTTCTTTGAAGAGTTACAGAGGCCGGGGAGCGCATGGTGAGGTTCCGGGCGGGCCGGCATGACCGCGAGATCCTGCGGCTGGCGGTGCCCGCGTTCGGCGCCCTGGTGGCGGAACCGCTGTTCCTGCTGTCCGACTCGGCGATCGTGGGGCACCTCGGGACGGCGCAGCTCGGCGGGCTCGGCGTCGCCGGGCAGGCCCTGAACACGCTGGTGTACCTGTGCGTGTTCCTCGCCTACGGCACGACGGCGGGCGTCGCGCGGCGGATCGGCGCGGGGGACCGGCGGGCGGCGGTGCGGCAGGGCATCGACGGGATGTGGCTGGCGGTCGCGATCGGCGCGGTGCTGATCGCGGCGGGGTGGCCGCTGATCCCGCCGATCGTGGACGCGTTCGGCGCGTCCGCCGCGGTGGCGCCGTTCGCGGAGACCTACCTGCGGATCAGCCTGTTCGGGATCCCCTCGATGCTGGTGGTGCTGGCCGGGACGGGCGTGCTGCGCGGCCTGCAGGACACCCGCACGCCGCTGGCCGTCTCGATCGGCGGGTTCACGCTGAACCTGCTGCTCAACGCGGTGTTCGTGCTGGCGCTCGGGTGGGGGATCGCCGGATCGGCGTGGGGCACGGTGCTCGCGCAGACCGGCAGCGCGGCGGTGTACGCGGCAGTGGTGCTGCGTGCGGCGCGCCGGGAGGGCGCTCCGGTCCGCCCGGACTGGGCCGGGTTGCGGACGTCCGCGACGGCCGGTTTCAGGCTGCTGCTGCGGACGGCGGCGCTGCGGATGGTGCTGATCGTCGGGACGTCGGTCGCCGCCCGGATGGGCGACGCGGAGATCGCCGCGTACCAGGTGGGGTTCCAGGTGTGGACGCTGCTGGCGTTCGCGCTGGACGCGATCGCGATCGCCGGCCAGGCGATCACCGGACGGTATCTGGGCGCGGCGGACGTGTCCGGAACGCGGGCCGTCACGCGCCGGATGGTGAGCTGGGGCGTGGCGTGCGGGGTGGTGTTCGGGCTGGCGGTGCTGGCGGTGCGGCCGTGGCTGCCGGACCTGTTCACCTCGGACGGCGACGTGCGGCATCTGCTGCTGGTGTCGCTGGTGCTGGTGGCGGTGCTGCAGCCGGTCGCGGGCGTGGTGTTCGTCCTGGACGGGATCCTGATCGGGGCGGGCGACGGCGCGTATCTGGCGGTGACGACCCTGGTCGCGACCGTCGTGTTCCTTCCGGCGGCGCTGCTGCTGTACGGGGCGGACGCGGGGATCGTCGGGCTGTGGGCGGCGATCGGGCTGTGGATGGCGACGCGGATGGTCACGCTGGGTCTGCGGGCGCGGGGCGACCGGTGGATGGTGACGGGCGCGGTCCGGTAGCCGTCCCCCGGGCGGCGAGGCGCGCGCGCATGCCGTCGATGAGCAGGCCCAGCCCGTACTCGAACGCCTCGTCCGAGCCCGGGACCTCGGCGACGGCCCGGCCGAGCAGGCCGCTGGCGGACGGCGCGCCCTCGAGGCGTTCGAGCCCGTCGTCGTCCCGGTCGCGTCCGGCCTGCTCCTCGAGGACGGCGCCGCCGACGTAGTCGGTGGCGACGAGCAGGTTGAGCAGCGCCTCGCCGGGGGTGAACCCGGCGTCGCACAGCACGCGGAGCATGCCCTCGACGGCGGGCGCCCGGTCGGCGGTGGGCCGGCTGCCGTGGAGGTGGTCGTCCTGGACCGGCTCGCCGAGGTGGACCGGCGCGCGAAGGCCGGCGCGATCCACGGGCGCGTCGGCGAGATGCTCGACCGGCGCGGGCTCGGCGACGCCGTCGCCCGCGTCCAGGAGTCGATCATGGCCGGGGACGCGCTGACCCGCTGGTACGGCGCCGCCCGGGTCCCGGTGGCCTGACGGGCCGGCGCGCCGGGGAGGCGGAGGGATTTCCGCAAGCCCACCCGCCTCCCCCGCCCCGCTCGCTACTATTCGAACATGTGTTCCACCCACGGCGAGCGGATGGCCCGGCTCACGCAGGCGATCGACGACCTCGCGGCGGAGGGCCTGGCCGGGCTGCCGCCCGAGACGCTGGTGGAACGCATCGCCTGCATCTGGTCGCTGGTCGAGGGCATCGACCCCGAGATCGCCCGCCGCCGCACCCGCTACACCACGCCCGAGAACTGACCGCCCCGCCCCGCGTCTCGGCCGCGCGCCGGCCGTGCCGGATCACCAGTTCAGGTTCAGCAGCCCGGGCCAGTCGCCGTCGCCCTGGTAGTACTGGGTCGGGTTCCCATAGTCATGGCCGCCGCCAGGCTTCGGCGGCGCCTTGGGCTTGCCCTTGGGCTTGTGCTTCGGTCTGCCCCTCGGCTTCGACGCCACCGCCGAGCCCTCCAGCCGGTCCGCGACCGCCCTGCGCAGCGCCGGCAGCCGCGAGTACAGCGCGTCGCCCGGACACGAGGTGTCGTTGTAGTCGCGGTGCCCGACGATGGCCTCGCCCGGGTCGAGGTCGTACTCCCGGCAGAGCCACACGCACACCTCCAGCAGGGAGGCCCACAGGCGGCCGGGGGGCGCCGCCCTCATGTAGTTGCCCTCGTTCTCGATGCCGAGGGTGTGCTCGTTATTGTGCAGCGCCTGGGCGCCCACCACCAGGTCACCGGACCGGATCGACGCCAGGCTCCGGTTGCGGCCCTCCATCACGACACCGCCCCGGCTGATCGTGAGCTGCTGCCCGGTGTCGTCCCAGCCGCGCTTGTCCATGTGGAAGTTCTGGATGTAGCGGGACAGGCTGAACGCGTGCCCTAACGAGTAGTTGGTGGAGTTCCCCGTGTCGGTGTGGTGCACGATGATGTGGTCCGGCGCGCGGTCCAGGACCTTGGCCGGACGCTTGGGGGCTCGAGCCTTCCACTGCGCGCGCGTGTAGATGTGCGGCGCGTCCGCCGTGAACAGGGGCGCCTGCGCGTCGAGCAGGCGGCCGGCCGCCGGGGCGGGCGGCACCGCACCCGTGACGCCGTCCAGGTCCGGACCCGCCGGGGCTCCGTCCGCCATCGCACTGCCGCCGAACGGCGAGCCGAACGCCAAAACCTCCAGCAGCCCCGCGCCCACCGCGCCGCCGATCACCGACCGCCGCGTCACGGCCGCCACGGCCGTCATGTCGCGTTCCCGTCCGGCCGCGCCGTCCCCCGATTGCGCGATCAACACCGTCCCCCTTCGCCCCGCGATGATCTGATCACGGAACGTCATGGCCGCTCAGACGATCACCAAACACCGGGCGGTTCAGGGACGTTTCACATGAAACCCAGAGAGATACGGGACGTGCCCGCCCTGTTCTTGTGCAAGAGATTGCGGGGACGAGAGGCGATGCGGACCGGAAACGCGCGCCGCCCCGGACGCGGAACGACCCCCGCGTCCGGGTTGATCCCGGTACGCGAGGGCCGTCCTGAACGCGTGCGCCGACGGACCGGCGCGGCCTGCCTCAGGCCCGGGACGCTCCGCGCTCAGGCGAAGGCACCGGGCCCCAGGCGGACCTCAGGCCTCGACGACGTTGACGTCGATCGTGGCGTTGACGTCGCTGTGCAGCCGCACGCTGACGCGGTGGGTGCCGACCGTTTTGATCGGGTTGCCGATCTCGATCCGGCGGCGGTCCAGCTCGGGACCGTCGGCCGCGCGCACCGCCTCAGCGATGTCCGCGGCGGTCACGGCGCCGAACAGGCGGCCGTTGCTGCCGGTGCGGGTGCGCAGCGTCACGCGCAGCGCCGCCAGCTGGCCGGCGACCTCCTTGGCGTGCTCGACGGTCGCGATCTCGCGGGCCGCGCGCGCCTTCTTGATCGAGTCGATCTGCTTCTCGGCGCCCCGGGTCCACTGGATGGCGAACCCGCGCGGGACGAGGTAGTTGCGGCCGTAGCCGTCGCGGACCTCGATGACGTCGCCGGGCTCGCCGAGCCCGGAGACCTGCTGGGTCAGGATGAGCTTCATGATCGTTACCCCCGGCCTCAGCGCGCGGTGCTGGTGTACGGCAGCAGCGCCATCTCGCGGGCGTTCTTGATCGCCGTGGCGACGTCCCGCTGGTGCTGGGTGCAGTTGCCGGTCACCCGCCGGGCACGGATCTTGCCGCGGTCGGAGATGAACTTCCGCAGCAGGCCCGTGTCCTTGTAGTCGACGTAGGAGATCTTCTCCTGGCAGAAAACGCAAACCTTCTTCTTCGGCTTGCGGGGAGGTGGCTTCGCCATCGTGGTGCTCCTTAGAGAGAGCCCCGCTCACGCGGGAATGGACGTGGAAATGTCGCTGGTCTTGCTGTGCGGTTGGAAGAGCGGTTAGAAGGGCGGGTCGTCGGAGAACCCGCCGCCCCCACCGCCGCCGCCGGTCGCCCAGGGGTCGTTGGCCTGGCCGCCCTGCTGGCCGCCGCCGAAGCCGCCGCCGCCCTGGCCGCCGTCACCGAAACCGCCGCCCTGGCCACCGCCGCCGAAGCCGCCGCCGCCCTGGCCGCCGCCTCCGAAGCCACCGCCGCCGCCCTGCCGCTGGGTCTTGTTGACCTTGGCGGTGGCGTTGCGCAGCGACGGGCCGACCTCGTCGACCTCGATCTCGAAGACGGTGCGCTTCTCACCCTCGCGGGTCTCGTACGAGCGCTGCTTGAGCCGGCCCTGCACGATCACCCGCATGCCGCGCTGCAGGGTCTCGGCCACGTTCTCGGCGGCCTGCCGCCAGACGTTGCAGGTGAGGAAGAGCGCCTCGCCGTCCTTCCAGTCGTTCGACTGGCGGTCGAAGAACCGCGGCGTCGAGGCGATGCGGAAGGACGCGACCGCCTGGCCGCTGGGGGTGAAGCGCAGGTTCGGGTCCTCGACGAGGTTCCCGACGATCGTGATTACGGTGTCGCCTGCCATGGGGCTCGCTCCGGCTGGTGTGAGGGCTGAGCCGGGCTCAGTGGACCTCGGGGCGGATGACCTTGGTACGGAGGATCGACTCGCTCAGGTTGAGCTGCCGGTCGAGCTCCTTGACCGTGGCAGGCTCAGCCGACAGGTCGACCACCGCGTAGATGCCTTCGGACTTCTTCTGGATGTCGTACGCCAGGCGCCGCCGGCCCCAGACGTCGACCTTCTCGACGCTGCCGCCGCCGTCCTTGACGACCTTCAGGAACGGGTCGAGCGCCGCGTTCGCGGTGCGCTCGTCGATGCCGGGGTCGAGGATCGCCATCAGTTCGTATCGACGCATGCTGTGTCCCTACCTCCTCTGGACTGGCGGTCACGGTCTCTCCGTGACAGGAGGGCTCTTGCGTCCCCCGCGGCCGCGCCGGACCCGGATCAGCCGGGTGCGCACCTGCCGCGAGACCGGTACAGGCTACCAACAGTCGGCAGCGTACGAGCCGGTTCCGGGCCTCCGGAGGCCGCGAGGGCCGCGGGGAGACCGGGCCGCGGGGAGACCGGGCCGCGGGCCGCGGAGATCGGGACCCGCGGCCACGGGGGACCGGGTATCGGGGCCGCGGCTAGCGGCAGGCGGCCGGATGGCCGGGGGCTCTGCGCCGCCGCCGCTCCAGCTCCGCCATGATGTCGGCCATCCGGGCCCGCATCCGGGCCGTCTGGGTCGTCAGCATGGACAGCTCCTCGACGAGCTCCGCGTCGCCGATGACCCCGAGTTCGCTGGAGTTCATCGCCTCGCCTCCGCTCCCCGGCCCGCGCGGGCCGGCACGCTCTCCCTCACGGTGTGCTCCTCCCGGACCCGGCGTCCCCCCGGATCCCGGCCGGTGTTCTCGAATCCATGTTCGACCGTACCGGGTGATGCCGACATTTCCGAGCGCCCGCCCCGGTTGATCTTCCGGTCGGCTGGGCATTTTTTCTGCACATGGTCCGTCCGGTCCCGCGTTCACCATGCGCACCGCGCGGGGCACCACGAAGTGAGGAGGTCCGGATGCCAGAGCAGGTAGCCGGCACTGGGCACGCGACCACCGGGAGCCGGGCCGAGGCCGAGAGCCACCGGCTCCAGGACGTCCTCGCCGTCCTGGCGTTCACGCTGGGGATCGCCGCGCTCGTCCTCGGCGGGGGCGTTCCCGCGGCCCACTTCGTCGGCCTGGTGGTCGGCATCATCGGCCTGCCGCTCGCGCTCGTCTCGCAGATGATCTCGGCGACGACCAACGAGCGCTGGCTGAACGTCATCGGCATGGTGGGCTCGTTCGTCGGCGCCGGCTTCGCGATCAGCCACGGCGGCTTCTCGATCTGACCGCACCGCCCCCCGCGCCCTGACCGCACCGCCCCCGGCGCCGGGCCGGGCGCCGTCCCCGCCGGCCCGGTGCGACCGCGCCTCCGGCCCCCGCCGGAGGTGGTTTCCGCATGCCTGCAGCGACGCACACCGGGCCAGGACGCTCCGGCCGCGGGGCGCGTTGCGGGGCGAAACGTCGGAGGGCGCGGCTAACCTCGGTGCCATGCGCATCGGAGCCCACGTCGACCAGACCAACCCGCTCGACAACGCCCGCGCGGTCGGAGCCGACGTCGTCCAGTTCTTCCTGGGCGACCCGCAGGGCTGGAAGAAGCCCGTCCTGCCGGAGGGCGTCGAGGCGCTGGAGGGCTCCGGCGTGGACGTCTACGTGCACGCCCCCTACACGATCAACGTGGCGACGTCCAACAACCGGATCCGGATCCCGAGCCGCAAGAACCTCGCGCAGCAGCTCGACGCGGCCGCGTCGGTCGGCGCGAAGGGCCTGATCGTGCACGGCGGGCACGTGCTGAAGGACGACGACCCCGAGACCGGCTTCGAGAACTGGCGCAAGGTGTTCGAGCGCACCGAGTGCCCGATCCCGGTGCTCATCGAGAACACCGCGGGCGGCGGCAACGCCATGGCCCGCAAGTTCGACCGGATCGCCCGCCTGTGGGAGGTGCTGTCCGGCGTGCCGGGGCTGGACGACAAGCTCGGCTTCTGCCTCGACACCTGCCACGCGCACGCCGCCGGCGAGGAGCTGGTCGACGCCGTCGACCGGATCAAGGCCATAACCGGCCGCATCGACCTCGTGCACTGCAACGACAGCCGGGACGCGTTCGGCTCCGGCGCCGACCGGCACGCCAACCTCGGCAGCGGCAGCATCGACCCCGAGCTGATCCTGGCCGTGGTGCGGGCCGCGGACGCGCCGGTCGTGGTGGAGACGCCCGCCGCCGGGCAGGCCGACGACATCGCCTGGCTGCGCGACAAGGTCTGACCCGACAAGCCCGGCAGGCCCGGCGGCCCCGGCAGGCCCGGCAGGCCCGGCTGGCAAGATCAGGCCACCCGTGGAACCCGGACGGCGCGCCGGGCATCCAACCCAGTGACGACCGGCATGGCGACAAACTCGCGATGGCACGTCACACTGGCATAATCCGGAACCCCAGCTCATCAGCGCACGCGCGTCCTCTCGGCGGCGGGCGCGCGAACCGATCGGGAGCCCCCATGGCCCAGCCCCCGTACGATCCCTACGGTTACGGGTCGAACGACCCCTACGCTCCCCAGCCGTACTCGCAGCCGCCCGTCCAGCACCACTACTACAGCGGCAGCAGCGTGCCGGCCTCCCGCGGCACCAACGGCATGGCGACCGCGTCGATGGTGCTGGGCCTGGTCGGTTTCGTCAGCTGCGGCCTGACCTCCGTGCTCGCGATCATCTTCGGGCACGTCGCGCAGAGCCAGATCAAGCGGACGCGCGAGGAGGGCTCGGGGATGGCCGTCGCCGGCCTGATCCTCGGCTACATCGTCACCGCCGGCTGGGCGATCTTCTGGATCTTCTACATCTGGCTGTGGGCGATCGTGTTCGGCAGCGCCGCGACGTCCGGCACCACGTACTAGCAAAGGGGCGCGCCCTCGGTCAGGACGCGAGCCGGGGGACGCCCGCGATCTCCACGCCCACGCTCGCCAGCAGCACCACCATGGGCGTAGGCGTGTCCCGCCAGGCCTTGACCGCGTTTCCGAAGACGTCCAGGACGGTCCGGAAGGCGCCCTGGTCGGCGTCGGCGAGCTCCGCCCACGACTCGTAGAGGACGAGGTAGCCGCTCTTGGCGGGCGTCCACGACAGGTCGGACAGGCAGTCCTCCAGCGCGTCCCAGTTGGCGCCGAACCAGTCGGGGAACGCGAAGGCGTCCGCGCACACCCGCAGGAACGCGTCCTTGTCGTGAGCCCGGCGCCCGTCCAGGTGGACGGCGTGCCAGCCCGCCTCCTCGGCCCGTTCCGTCCAGGACGTGTCGCCGACGGCGCCGGGGACGGCGGGCGTCCGCCACTGGTAGACGCCCGGCCGCAGCCGCCCGGCGAGCAGCTCGTCCAGTGCTCGATTCGCGTTCACGTCGTCTCCCGGTGGTCGTGCTCCCGCGCACGCGGGACGTCCCGGGGCCGCTCGCCCCACCGGCCGCGATCATCCCCGGCATTCACCTACGAAATCCTCAAGTCGCCGCAATCGTCGCGGCGATCCCCTCGCAACCGCGGCTGACCTGGCACGACGCCCGGGGCCCGATCCGGCCATCGCGTAGGCCAACGAACGTGAACGCCACCGAGTTTCTCCGACCGCTCGCATCGACGAGACGTTCGCCGGGCTGGAGGTGAACCCCGGGTTCGCCGCGAAGATGCGGGCGGCGCTGCCCGAGCTGCCCGACGCCCCGTCGCCCGGGCAGGTCGAGGCGTGGGTGGAGCTGGCCGAACTGGTCGGCGACCCCGGTTTCCGCGCCGCGGTCCGGCGGATGGCGGAGTTCCAGGCCGAGGAGTCCGCGCGCGGCACCGCGCAGGACGGCTGGCCCCGCCTCACCGAGATCACGATCGAGAAGGCGAGCGCGTGGTTCATCGCCGCCCTGCGCCGCTGACCCCGGCGCCGCTGACCCCGGCGCCGCGGTGTCAGACCGGGTCGACCGCGAGGTGGTGCCGGGCGCCGCGCCACCGGCGCAGCGACACCACGTCGTCCGCGCCGTCGAGCACCCCGCCCGCCGGATCGTCCTCGCCGCCCGTCCGCACGGTGTCGCCGGACGGGCGCAGGACGTCCCACACCACCAGCAGCGCCATCGCCAGCACCGTGACGAACCGGGCGAGCAGCGCGATCGTGTACACGTCGTGGCCGATGCCGCCCTCCGGCGCGCCGAGATGCGCCGCCGCCGACAGCGTCGACGGCAGGTCCGCGCCCGGGACCTGCAGCGACACCGACATCAGGTACCACCAGATGCCGAAGAAGTAGACGAGCTCCCCGGCCTGCCAGAGCACGAACGCCGGCAGCTTCGGCCGCGCCAGCACCGCGAGCGGCAGCAGCCACAGCACGTACTGCGGCGACCAGACCTTGTTCGGCAGCATGAACGCGACCAGCACCAGGAACATCAGCTGCGGCAGCCGCGGCCGGCGCGGCGCCGCGAGCGCGAGCACCGCGATCCCGGCCGCGAGCACCAGGAACGTCCCCGTCCCCGCCAGGTTCAGCTCGCCCGTGTCGGTCGCGAGGCCGGACAGCCCGTGGTCCTGCAGCACGAAGAAGATCGAGCCCCAGTCGATGCCGCGCTTCTGGCTGAAGCTGTAGAACTCCACCCAGCCGTCCCACGCGAACACCATCACCGGCACGTTCACGACCAGCCACGCGCCCGCGGTGCCCGCGAGCATCCGCCCCATCGCCCGCCACTGCCCGGCGCGCACGCACAGCAGCACCAGCGGCCCGAGGAACAGCAGCGGGTAGAACTTCGCCGCGATCGCCAGCCCGAGCAGCGCGCCCGCCAGTGCCGGGCGCCGCGCCGACCACGCCGCCAGCGCCAGCGCAGCCAGCGCCACCGCCAGCAGGTCCCAGTTGATGTACGCGGTGAGCAGCAGCGACGGCGACAGCGCCACCATCAGCCCGACCCGCAGCGACCGGCGGCCCGCCGCGTACGCCGTCGCGAGCACCGCGACGACCGCCAGCACCGCCAGCAGCAGCGCCGTCACGTTGTAGAACGCCATCCCCCGCTCGTCCACCCCGAACGGCTTGACCAGCCACGCGACCAGCTGCATGAAGCCGCCGCTCAGCACCGGGTACTCGACGTGGTGGATGTCCGAGCCGGTGAACGAGTCGAAGTACGGGATCTTCCCGTCGTTCAGGCCGCGCACGTAGTACAGCGGGTACACGTCGGTGTAGCAGGCGTGCTTCGTCGTCTTGATGAAGTCGAACTTCACCGACGCGCACGGCTGCTTCTGCAGCCAGCCCAGCGCGCACACCACGGCCGCGACGCCCGTCAGGACCGGCGCGAGCCGCGCCATCCGGCCGCGCTCCCGCGCGGGACCCGTCCCGGTCCCGGCGCCGGCCATCGCGACCCTCTCAAAAGACGACGACATGGACAGCAGACTATTGGTCGGCGCCCAAAGAACACGCCCGCGCACCGCCCGCGCGTCCGGATGTCCGGCGAACCCTCGGCAACGACGCCGGGCGAACCCGCGGAAAGCGGAACGGCCCGGAGCCGCCATGGGCTCCGGGCCGTTCCGTTCGGGCTCTCGCTCAGTTGTTGTTCTGATTGTTCGGGTTGCCCGGTTCCTCTTCCTTGCACGCCTGGTTGTTCGGGTGCGTCTGGCACCATCGCTTCAGCGCGGTCGGGTCGGTCGGCGGGAGGTTCGGGTCGCAGCCGGGCGGCAGGTTCAGACCGTTGCAGGGCACGCCCGTCGTCGGACCCGTCGGTGTGTTCGTCGGGCCCGGCGAGGTGCTGTGGCAGGGCTGCCCGTTCTGCTGCTGTCCCTGGCCGTTGTTCCCGCAGTTCGGCGTGTTCGTCGGCGACGGGGAGTTGGTCGGCGAGGTGGTCGGCTCCGGCTTCGCGACCGCCCACGGGGCGAGGGTGCCGCCGTAGACGGGCGGCGGGAACGGCGTGATCTCCTTGCCCTCCAGCGCCTTCAACATGACCATCTTGAACAGCTCGGCCGGGACGGTACCACCGTAAACCTGGCTGTACCCGCCGACGCCGACCAGGGACTTCTGGGTCCTGCCGTCCTTGGTCGAACGCCACATGCCGACCGCCGTCACGAGTTCGGGCGTGTAGCCGACGAACCAGGCGGACTTGTTCTGCGACGACGTACCGGTCTTACCGGCGACCGGACGCGCGCCGAGGCTCGCCCCGGTACCGGTGCCGTGCGTCACGACCCCGCGCATCGCCTCCGTGGCGTCCGCCGCGACACCCGAGCTGAAGACCTGCGTGTCCTTCTTGGCCCACGGCTCCTTCTTCACCGGCTTGCCCGCGTCGTTCAGGACGGGGTTGCCGTTCGCGTCCGTGATCGACTTGATCACGTGCGTCGGCCGGTGCACGCCGCCGGCGGCGAACGTTTGGTAGACGCCCGCCATCGTGACCGACGTCGCGGTGATGACACCGAGCGGCAGCGAGGTGTAGTTCGCGCTGAGCCCATCGGTGTTGGAGGGGATGCCCATCTTCTCGGCCATGTCGACCACCTTGTCGAGCCCGACCTTCTGGCCGAGGTCGACATAGGCGGTGTTGATGGACTTGGCCGTCATCTCCTTCAAGTCGAAGATGCCGTTCTCCGACGGGCTGTCGTTCGTGAACTTCGTCCCGTTGATGATGCGCCGGTAGTGGCCGTCCATCGTCGTCTTCAGGCTGACGCCGTTGTCCAGCGCGGTCGCCAGCACGATCGGCTTGAACGACGAACCGGGCTGCACCTTGCCCTGGAAGGAGTCGTCGAACTGCTGCTTGGCGTAGCTCGGGCCGCCGTAGGCGGCGACCACCCCGCCGGTCTTCGGGTCGACCACGGTGAGGCCGAAGTGGATGGTGCTGTTAAAGCCCTTCTCCTTCTTCAGCTGCTTGACCGCCACCGCGGTGTAGTCCTGCAGGCTCCTGTCGAACGTGGTGGTGATCCGCAGGCCCGCGGTCTGGACGCGCTGCTTGGAGATGCCGAGCGAGGCGAGCTCCGCGATGACACGGTCGGTGAGGTACCCGGTCTGCCCCGTGTCCTTGATGTCGCTCCACTTCTCGTACGTCTGCGGGAACTTCGCCTTGGCCTTCTCGTCCGGCGTGATCCAGTTCTTCTTCTCCATGCCCGCGATGACGTAGTTCCAGCGGGCGATGAGCGCCTGCTTCGCCGGGTCGGAGTCGGGACCGTAGGACTTGAAGTACGTCGGACGCTGGATCATCGCGGCCAGCAGCGCCGCCTGCGAGGCGTCGAGCTTGTCGACGGTCTTGTGGAAGTAGGCGCGCGAGGCGGCCTGGACGCCGTAGGCGTCGCGGCCGAAGAACACGGTGTTGAGGTACTGCTCGAGCACCCAGTCCTTCGACTTCTCGTTGCCCATCCGGACGGAGATCAGGATCTCCTTGAGCTTGCGGCTGACGGTCCGCTGCTGGCTGAGGCCCTGGTAGTAGTTGCGGGCGAGCTGCTGGGTGATCGTCGATGCGCCGTTGACGTCGCCGCCGGTCGCGGCCCGGTACAGCGCCCCGGCGATGCCGGTCGGCGAGATGCCGGGCTCGTTGTAGAACTCGCGGTCCTCCGCGGCGAGCACCGCGTGCTGGACGACCGGCGGGATCTTGGAGAGCGGCAGGATCTCGCGGTTCATGCCGACCCGCGCGATCGTGGTCTTGCCGTCGGCATAGCTGATGACCGACGCCTGCTTCTTCACGTCCTCCTGCGTCGCCTTCGGGATCGGGGTGTTGGCGTAGGCCACCCCGACCAGCGTCGCGGTCCCGAGGATGCCGACCGTGACGACCGCGGTGACGATCTTCCAGTTCGGCACGTACTTGCGCCAGCCGGTCTTCTCCGGCTTGTCCTTGCGCCGTCCGCGCCGGCCGCTGCGTCCGCCGCCGCCCCCGCCGAAGCCGCCGGGACCGCCCGGGCCCCCGGGGCCTCCCGGCCCGCCGGGTCCTCCCGGGCCGCCCGGGCCTCCCGGGCCGCCGGGACCGGACCGCATCGCGTTCGGAGGCGCGGCCCGGCGGCGGCCGCCCGGCCCGCCGGGTCCGCCGGGTCCGCCGGCGCGCGCGGGACCCGCGCCCCGGGCGTCGGCGCGCCCATCTGCGATCCGCGCGGCGCCCCCTGGGCTCCGCGCGGCATGCCCTGACCCCCGCGCGGCCCGCCCTGGGACATGCCCTGGGCGCCGGGGCGGGGGGCGCCCCTCGTGGGCGGGGGGCCCTCTCCGTATTCGGGTCCGTAACGGCTTGGGTTGCTCACGCGACCTCATCAACTGGGGTACGGCTTTGCGTCGTCCGAGCGTACTGCTCACCCGGATGCGTAGGGGGCGGGGAGGGAACGACGCCCTCCCCCGGCTCGGACGAACGCACGGGAACGTGCCCGTTGAGTCCGGGATGTCCGGACCGGTGGCGGGCGGGGCCGGCCGGGCGGGACGACCAGCCCCGCAGCGGCTCGGCATACCCCGCCGGATCCGGGTGCGCGATGCCCGCCGCCGCGCCGCACGGCGTTCCGCGAACATGGCTCATGTCACACCCCGATCCGTCGAGGAGTCTGTGGGCACGGCCGGGGTGGGCCGGGTCTCGCCTCCCTGCGGACGAAACCCGGCCGTCGGCCATGAGTACGTGCGCGGACGGCCCCTGCGGTTCAGCGGACGGCCCCCGCGGTTCAGCCGCGGCCCGACCGCTCTCGGCCCGCCGGCTCAGCGGCCCGTTCATTCCGGCGGCCTCGTGACGGGCAGCAGCGGTGCCACCGCCGCGCTGTTCGGCTGGTTGCCGCCGCCGCGCTGCCTGCGGCACGCGGGGTCGCCGCGGTGGATCGTGCACCACCACTTCGGCGGCGGATCGCTCGGCGGCTTGTTCGGGTCACAGTCGGTCTGGAACGGCGACTGGCACGGCTGCCCGTTCCCCTGGCCGCCGCCACCGCCGCCGTCGCCCCTGCACCGCGGGTCGAACTTGCCGATCGGGCTGTTGCACCACGCCGGACGGTCGTCGTGCTTCTTCTTCTTGGGCGGCAGCTTCGCCCACTTCTGCACGATGCCGCCCCACACCGGGTTCGGGAACGGCTCGACGTCCATGCCCCGGGTCGCCTGCGCCATGTAGGACCGCCAGATGCGGGCCGGGATCGTCCCGCCCTCGACCTCGCCGATCTGCGGCAGCACCACCGACTTCTTCTTGTGGTCCGGCCCGAGCTTGTCGTTGTACATCGTCACCGCGGTCGACACCTGCGGGACGAACCCGATGAACCACGACGACACGTTCCGGTCGGTGGTCCCCGTCTTGCCCGCGGCGGGCCGCCCGTCCGGCAGCGCCGCCGCCGTCGCCGTACCGCTCTTGACGACCTGCTGCAGCGCGTACGTCGCGTCCGACGCCACCTTCGCGTCGAACACCCGGCGCGTCTTCACCTTCGGCTTCAGCCGCGTCGTCTTGTTGTCGCTCTCCTTGACGATCCGGATGACGTGCGGCTCGTGGTACACGCCGCCGTTCGCGAACGCCTGGTAGCCCGCCGCCTGCTCGATCGGCCGGATGTCGTTGACGCCCAGCGCCAGGTTCAGCTGGTGCTTGTAGCCCTCCAGCAGCGTGGACGCGACCCCGGCGTCCTCCGCCGTCTCGATCGTCTCCGGCACGCCCACCTTCGCGATGAGCTGGATGAACGCTGTGTTCACCGACTCCTTCAACGCCGTGACGAGGTCGACGGCCGGCGCCACGTCATGGCTGTTCGGCACCGTCACCGAGTTCGGCGACCCCTTCGGCACGACGTTGCCGGTGGTGATGTCGATCGGGGTGTCCGACTTGCCCTCGACCATGCTCTTCAGGCTGTAGTTCTGCTTCAGCGCCGTCGCCAGCACGTACGGCTTCATCGCCGACCCCGCCTGCGCCGACCCGCTCCACACGTTGTCGAACGCCTGCTGCAGGTAGTCCGGCCCGCCGTAGAACGCCACGACCTCGCCGTTGGCGGTGTTCACCGACACCAGCCCGACCCGGATCCCCTTCTTCGCGAGCTTCTTCGGGTTCACCTGCGGGACGGTGTGCTCGGCGGCCTTCTTCGCCATCGCCATCCGCTTGCGGTCGAACGTCGTGTAGACGCGCAGGCCCTTGGTCGTCAGCTCCTTCTGGTCGATGTGCTGCCGGCGCAGCTCCTCCTTCGCGCGCATCAGCATGTAGCCGCGCTGGCCGCCGTACAGCTGGTCGCCGGTGCCCGCGTCCTTCACCTTCGGGAGGCGCTGCATGTACTTGTCGGCGTCGGCCTTCGACATCTTGCCCATCGAGACCATGCCCTTGAGCGTGTACTGGTACCGGCTCGTCACGTACGCCTTGTTGGCCTTCTCCGCCGGGTCCTTGTTCGCGTCCTGGATCATGCCGCCGAGCAGCGCCGCCTGGTCCGGCTTCAGCTGCCACACGTTGACGCCGAAGTACTCGCGGGACGCGGCCTGGATGCCGTAGGTGTCGCGGCCGAAGTAGATCGTGTTCAGGTACAGCTTGAGGATCTCGTCCTTGGACCGGCTCTTGTCCAGCTTCACCGCGATGAACAGCTCCTTGAACTTCCGGCTCATCGTCCGGTTGTTCGGGTCGGAGTAGTAGTTCTTCGCCAGCTGCTGCGTGATCGTCGAGCCGCCGCCGTGGCCGCCGGTCAGGTTCACCCACACCGCGCGGGCCGTGCCCTTCACCGAGAACCCGGGGTCGGTGCGGAAGCTCCGGTTCTCCGCGGCTAGCACCGCGTCCTGCACGAACGTCGGCACCTGCTTCAGCTCGACGCTCTGCCGCCTCTTGCCGATCCGGCCGATCTCGGTGCCGTCGGTGTAGTAGAAGATCGACGCCTGGTCCTCGACGCCCGCCACCGTGGGCTCGGCGGGCGTCGGCGTGTTCGCGTACGCCACCCCGATCATGGTGACGACGCCGGCGACGCCGAGCAGGAAGACCCCTGCCACGACCTTCCACGACGGGAGGAACCGCCGCCAGCCCGTGCTGCGCGACCGCAGATGGTCGACGAAGCCCTTCTTCGCGGGCCGCCGTCCCGGCCCGCCGGGCCCACCGGGGCCGCCCGGGCCACCGGGACCCCCTGGACCGCCCGGGCCGCCGGGCTTGCCGGGCCCGCCGGGCGCTCCGCCGCTGCGGAACTTGGCGAGGACCCCGCTGACCGCGCCGAGCGCGGCCGTCACGCCCGCGCCCACGGCGGCCCCGACGCCACCCGCACCACCCGCGCCGGCACCAGCGGGCAATCCGGGCGTACCGAACCCTGCCGGCCCGCCCTGCATCCCAGGCCCGCCCGGGCCACCGGGACCGCCCGGCCGCCCCGGGGCGCCGATGCCTGCCGGAGCGCCCGCGCCGGGACCGCCCTGACCGCCAGGAGAACCCATCGGACCGGCCGGGGCGCCCGAGCCCATCGGGCCGTTCGGGGCGCCGGGGCCTGCGGGGCCGTTCACCTGCGGCGTGCCGGGGCCGGGGTGCGGGGACACCGCGGCGCCGTGGAGGTCGGGCATGGTGAGGGACCCGGCGTCACCGCCCGCCGGGGGACTCGCGCTGCCGGGAGGAGCACCGAGCGGGCCGGACGGACCGGCCTCGCCGGGGCCGGGGGAGGCGGGGCCGGGGGAGGCGGGGCCGGGGGAGGCGGGGCCGGCGAGCGGCCCCTGGCCGAGGGAGTCCCCGGCGGACGGTCCGGGCGCGGACGCGGCCGATCCGAAGGCCGGGCCTTGTCCGAGCGGGTCGCCGCCGTAGTCGTTGGAGGCGTTCGAGGCGTTCGAGGCGCTGCCCGATCCGGTGCCTGCGCCTGGGGTGCCCATGAAGGACGAGCCGAGCGGGTCGTCCGGGAGGAAGGCGGCGCCCGGCTGGGGGCTCGCCGGCGCGGCGGGGCCGGACGGCGGGGGGCCGAAGACGGCGGTCGCGTCGAGCTTGATCCCCGAGGGGTCGACGGGCGGCGGCGGCGAGCCGAGCGGCCCCGGGCTCTGGGCGGGCGTGCCCGGCGGAGGCGGGGGCGTCGGTCCGCCGGCGGCGGCGTCGCCGACGCGGCGCTGGGCGTCCGGGACCTCCGGTTCGCCGGTGCGGCCGAGACGGGGGATCTGGTGCCCGCCCGGCCCTGGCGACCCGGACTCCGGTCGGGGCTGGCTTGGATTACTCACGCGACCTCATCAACAGGGGACGACGACGGGCGGCGGGCCGTGCGCACCGGAGGGGGCTCCGGTGCCGCGGCGGCTCGTGCGCCGTCCGAAGGGTACTGTGCGGGCTGGTGAGCGGGGGGAGCACGGGGCAGGGTCCGGAACCGTTCCTGCAGGTCGGACGCCCTCTCCTCGGCTGCTCTCCTCTCTGGTCACCGCTCGGGGCGCTGCTCCCCGCGGCCGAGGACGTAGGACACGGTCAAGTGGTTCCAGGCGCAACTTTGACACACTTCCACCACATACACCCTGAATTCGCCATATTCGCGGTCCAATCGGGCGAGTTCCGCGGCCGCCGCGGCCCGTCCCGCCGACCGTCCGAGCTCGTCCCCGTACACGTAGGCGACGTGGGTGAGGCGCACCCGCCGGCAGACCGGGCACAGGGTGTCGGTGGGCTCGCCGTGGTGGCGGGCCGCGCGCAGGAGGTAGGGGTGCGCGTCGCACGCGTCGTCCCTGGTGACGGCGCCTTTCCGCAGGTCCGCGAGGGCCGCGCGCTTGACCAGCCCGTAATCGACGACGAGCCGGCGTCTGATGGGCGGCTCCGACCCCGGCATAGGAGCAGGGTAAGCCGCGCGTCCCGCGCCCGGTAGATCACCGCGAAGAACCCGTTTTCGGCGGGCGGGTTGCCATGATGCGGCCGGGTACGTATCTTGGCGATGTATCGAGCCGATACATTCACTCGATACATCGAACGGAGACATCGACTCTGCGGAGGGACTCGCCATGGCGGGCAAGAAGGGCGCGGGCGTGCTGGAGCTCGCCGTGCTCGGCCTGCTCCACGAGTCCCCGATGCACGGGTACGAGCTGCGCAAGCGGCTCAACACCCTGCTCGGCATGTTCCGTGCCTTCTCCTACGGGACCCTCTACCCGTGCCTCAAGCAGCTCCTCGCCAACGGGCTGATCGTCGAGGACCGGCCGGAGGAGCCGAACGCGCCGCTGGCACTGCAGAGCCGCCGGTCGAAGATCGTTTACAAGCTCACCGCCGACGGCAAGGAGCGGCTCCAGAACCTGCTGACCGAGGCCGGTCCGGCGTCCTGGGAGGACGAGGGGTTCGGCGTGCACTTCGCCTTCTTCTCGCACACCCGCGCCGACGTCCGGCTGCGCATCCTCGAAGGCCGGCGCAGCCGGCTCGAGGAGCGCCTGGAGGCCGTCCGCGCCGCCCTCGGCCGGACGCGGGAACGGGTCGACTCCTACACCCTGGAGCTGCAGAACCACGGGCTGGAGTCGGTCGAGCGCGAGGTCCGCTGGCTCAACGAGCTGATCGGGCGCGAGCGGGCCGAGCAGGAACAGCAAGCCAGATCTGAAAGCAGCAAGGACATGCCTCGGGACAAGGGCCGCTGAGGAGCGGCCCGACCTGGGACGGGTGAACACCACCTCAGGTCCCGCCAGTGGTGGCGTTCGCCCTCCGGGGCGGGCGAGGATCGCAACCGCAAGAGAGTTAAGGAGCAATCGGATGGGTTCCGTGCGCGTAGCCATCGTGGGTGTGGGCAACTGCGCCTCTTCGCTCGTCCAGGGTGTCGAGTTCTACAAGGACGCGAGCCCCGAGACGCGGGTCCCCGGCCTCATGCACGTCCAGTTCGGCGACTACCACGTCGGCGACGTCGAGTTCGTCGCCGCGTTCGACGTGGACGCCAAGAAGGTCGGGATGGACCTGTCCGAGGCCATCCACGCCAGCGAGAACAACACCATCAAGTTCGCCGACGTCCCGCCGACCGGCGTCACCGTCCAGCGCGGCCACACCTTCGACGGCCTCGGCGAGTACTACCTCGACATCATCGAGGAGTCGGACGCCGAGCCGGTCGACGTCGTCCAGGCGCTCAAGGACGCGAAGGTCGACGTGCTCGTGTCGTACCTGCCGGTGGGCTCGGAGGAGGCCGACCGCTTCTACGCGCAGTGCGCCATCGACGCCAAGGTCGCGTTCGTGAACGCGCTGCCGGTGTTCATCGCCTCCGACCCCGCGTGGGCCGCCAAGTTCACCGAGGCCGGCGTCCCGATCGTGGGCGACGACATCAAGTCGCAGGTCGGCGCCACCATCACGCACCGCGTCATGGCCAAGCTCTTCGAGGACCGCGGGGTCGAGCTGCTGCGCACGTACCAGCTCAACTTCGGCGGCAACATGGACTTCATGAACATGCTGGAGCGCAAGCGGCTCCAGTCCAAGAAGATCTCCAAGACGCAGTCGGTCACCTCGCAGATCCCGCACGAGATGGCGAAGGCCGACGTGCACATCGGCCCGTCCGACCACGTGCCGTGGCTGGACGACCGCAAGTGGGCCTACGTCCGCCTCGAGGGCAAGTCCTTCGGCGACACCCCGCTGAACCTGGAGTACAAGCTCGAGGTCTGGGACTCCCCGAACTCCGCCGGCGTCATCATCGACGCTGTCCGCGCCGCGAAGATCGCCAAGGACCGCGGGATCGGCGGCCCGATCCTGTCCGCCAGCAGCTACTTCATGAAGTCGCCGCCGGAGCAGTACAACGACGACCAGGCCCGCCAGGCCGTCGAGAAGTTCATCGCCGGCGAGGTCGACCGCTGACGCCCGCCTCGCGGCGCTGAGAGCCTCGTCACAAAGCTCTCGAAGGACGCCCTGGCAGTGGACATCCGCTGTCAGGGCGTCCTTACTTCTCTACAGAAAACGGTGATGTAGCGGCTCTTTGTCACGCTCTGGCCCTACTGTGACACCGCCGGTTATCGCACACCAGCTGCCGGGTGCCGGACTGGAGGACGACATGGCACGCGAGGTGATCAAGGTGACGGCGGGCATCGCCGGGCTCGCGGTCGGGCTGGCCGCGTGCGGCGGCGGGGGCGACGGCGCGTCCGCCGACGGCCCGCCCCGCGACGGCGGGACGCTGCGCATCGTCGGCTCGTCCGACGTCGAGCACCTGGACACCGCGTCCGTCGCCAGCGTCGGCGGGTACGGGCTCGTCCGCACGTTCGCGCGGACGCTGTTCGCCACCCGCGCGTCCAACGACTTCGCCGAGACCCTGCCCGTGCGGGCCGACGTCGCGGCCCGGGTGCCCACCAAGGAGAACGGCGACGTCGGCAAGGACGGCCGCAGCTACACGATCCGGCTGCGCGACGGCGTCATGTGGAACACCGCGCCGCCGCGGCCGGTGACCGCGCAGGACTTCGTCCGCGGGTTCCAGCGGCTGTGCAACCCGGCGTCCCCGTCCGCCGGCAAGGGCTACTACATCTCGACGATCAAGGGGATGGACGCGTTCTGCCGCGGCTTCGGCGGCGTGGACGCCAAGGACGCGCGGGCGATCGCCGCCTACCAGCGCGCCCACCCGATCGAAGGGGTCCGCGCGAAGGACGACCGGACGCTGGTGTTCCGCTTGAAGCGCCCCGCCAGCGACTTCCTGAACCTGCTGTCGCTGCCGTTCACGGCGGCCGCGCCGCGCGAGTACGACGCCTACGTGCCCGACAGCCCGCAGCTGCGCCAGCACCTGATCTCGGACGGCCCGTACCAGATCACCCAGTACCGCCCGGGGATGTCCTACCTGCTGACGCGGAACCCGGCCTGGCAGCAGGACACCGACCCGATCCGCGAGCGGCACGTCGCGCGGATCCAGATCACCCTCGGCCAGGACTCGGCGGAGACGGTCCAGCAGCAGATCGAGCAGGGCACCGCCGACCTCGCGTGGGACCAGCCCGTCCCGACGTCGGCGATCCCGCGGCTGCGCGACGACCCGCGCTTCGCCATCCGGGAGACCCCGAACAACAGCCCGTACCTGGTGTTCAACCTGCGCAGCCCGAACAACGGCGGCGCGCTCGGCGACCGGGCGGTGCGGCAGGCGCTGGAGTACGCGGTCGACCGCAGCGCCCTCATCAAGATCGTCGGCGGGCCCTCCGTGGCGCAGCCGCTGCACACCGCAATCCCGCCCGGCAACTCCGGTTACGCCGCCTCGAACCCGTACCCGACCCCGAACGAGTCCGGCGACCCGGGCAAATGCCGTCAGCTCCTCGCCAAGACGAACCACCGGAAGATCACGCTGAAGTTCCCGTACCGCACCAACAGCGTCCACAAGCTCATCGCCCAGTCCATCGCCGAGAACCTCTCCGCGTGCGGCGTCCGCACCGAGCTCACCCCGGACACCGGCGGCTCGTTCTACTCCGACACCATCGCGACGCCCGCGCGCGCCCGCGAGGGCCAGTGGGACATCGCCGCGCCCGGCTGGACGCCCGACTGGTACGGCAACAACGGACGCTCGATCATCCAGCCGCTGTTCGACGGCCGCGGTTACGGGCAGAACTCCACCGACTACGGCGGCTACGACAACCCGCAGGTCAACGCCCTGATCGACGGCGCCCTCACCGCCCCGGACGCCGGCCGCGCGGCCGGCTACTGGCAGCGGGCCGACCAGCTGATCATGGCGGACGCGGCGATCGTCCCGCTCCTCGACCGCGCGCACACGATCTTCCGCTCATCGCGCGTCCACGGCGCCCTCTTCGTCCCCACCGCCGCCGGCTACGACTACACCAGACTCTGGCTCTCTCGTTGAGTTGTGGGGGGGGGGGGGGGGGGGGGGGGGGGGGGGGGGGGGGGGGGGGGGCCCCCGCCCCCCCGGGGGGGAGCGGGGGGGGGGGGGGGTGGGGGGGGGGGGGCACGGGGGC
>NZ_WBMS02000009.1:83637-230278 GCF_008923205.2 Actinomadura physcomitrii
CCCCCCGGCGCCCGTTGGCCTGCCCGGTGGTGCCCCCGCGCCCCCCCCCCCCCCCCCCCCCCCCCCCCCCCCCCCCCCCCCCCCACAACTCAACGGGGTTGGCGGTGGCGGGTAGTTTGATCGAGTGAGGGCCGGTGAGCTGGGTGCGATCGTGCGGGGGCGGGACTTCCGCCGGCTGTACGCGACGCGGCTGACGTCCCAGCTCACCGACGGCGTCTTCCAGGTCGCGCTGGCCGGGTACGTGTTCTTCTCGCCGGAGCGGCAGGCGACGGCGGGCAAGGCCGCGGCGGCGTTCGCGGTGACGCTGCTGCCGTACTCGGCGCTCGGGCCGTTCGCCGGCGTGTTCATCGACCGGTGGCAGCGGCGGCAGATCCTCGTGTGGACGCCGGTGCTGCGGGCGATGGTGGTGCTGGCCGTCGCGGCGCTGGTGGCGAGCGGGCGCGACGGCGCCGGCTTCTTCCTGGCCGTGCTTGTGGTGCTGGGCGTCAACCGGTTCTTCCTCTCGGCGCTGTCGGCGGCGCTGCCGCACGTCGTGCGGCGCGAGCGGTTGGTGACCGCGAACGCGTTCTCGGTGACGAGCGGGACGGTGATCGCGTTCGTCGGGGGCGGCGCCGGCTACCTGCTGCGCGCCGTGTTCGGCGGCGAGGAGCGGGGGACGGCGCTGATCCTCGTCGCGGGCGCGGGCATGTACCTGGCCGCCGGGGCGATCGCGACGCTGCTGCCGCGCGGGCTGCTCGGCCCGTACCCGGCGGAGGCGGAGGCGCTCGCGGGCCGCGGCCCCGGCCCGGACGCGCCGGGCGTGCGGGACGCGCTCGGCGCGGTGCTGTCCGGGCTGGCGGACGGGGCGCGGCACATCGCGGGCCGGCGGCAGGCGGCGCTGGCGCTCGGCGCGATCTCGTTCCACCGGTTCGTGTACGGGATCATCCTGATGATGACGCTGCTGCTGTGCCGCGGCCACTTCTCCGACGACGCCGACGAGGGGCTGGCGACGCTGGCGCTGATGCTGGGCGTGTCCGGCGCGGGGTACTTCGCGGCGGCGCTCGTGACGCCGCCGGTGGTGCGGCGGATCAGCAAGCAGGCGTGGATCGCGCTGCAGCTGGCCGCCGCGGCGGCGGGGATGCTGCTGCTGGGCCTGCCGTTCTCCGAGACGGCGTGGACGGCGGGCGCGTTCGGGCTCGGGGTCGTGTCGCAGGGCGTGAAGCTGTGCGTCGACACGACGCTGCAGGAGACGATCGACGACGCGTACCGGGGGCGGGTGTTCTCGGTGTACGACATGCTGTTCAACACGATGTTCGCGGCGTCCGCGGCGCTGGCGGCGACGTGGCTGCCGGCGGACGGGGTCGCGTCGATGACGCTGGTCGCGGTGGTCGTCGCGTACGCGGCGGGCGCGGCCGTGTACTGGACGGCGACGGTCCGGACCCCGAAGACCGTCCCCGCGCGGGACTGAGCCTCGACGGCGCGGCTCAGAGGGATTCGGCGATCGCGTGGAGGGCCGAGCCGATGTGGGCGGTCTCGTCCTCGGTGCACACGTACGGCGGCATTGTGTAGATCAGCTTCCCGAACGGGCGGAGCCACACGCCGTGCGCCATCGCGAGCTCCTGGACGGCGGCGACGTCGACCGGCTCGCGGGCCTCGACGACGCCGATCGCGCCGAGCACGCGCACGCCGGCGACCCCCGGCAGCTCCTCGGCGCCGGAGAGTTCGCTGGTCAGGACGGCCTCGATGGTGTCGACCTCCGTCCGCCAGTCGCGCGAGAGCAGCAGGTCGATGGACGCGGACGCGACGGCGGCGGCGAGCGGGTTCGCCATGAACGTCGGCCCGTGCATGAGCGCGCCCGCGTCACCGGAGGTGATGCCGTGCGCGACGCGGTCGGTGCACAGCGTCGCGGCCATCGTCATGTACCCGCCGGTCAGGGCCTTGCCGACGGACATGATGTCGGGGACGACCTCGGCGTGGTCGCAGCCCCACAGCTCGCCGGTCCGGCCGAAGCCGGTGGCGATCTCGTCCAGGACGAGCAGCAGCCCGTGCTCGTCGGCGATGTCGCGGAGCGCGCGCAGGTACTCGGGTGCGTAGAAGCGCATGCCGCCGGCGCCCTGGACGATCGGCTCGGCGATGATCCCGGCGAGCTCGTGCGCGTGCTCGGCGGCGAGCTCGCCGACCTCGTCGATGTAGGCCTGGTCGGGGTCGGCGGTGTAGCCGAGCGGCGGCACGGGCGCGAACACGTGCCGGGCGAGGACGTCGCTGAACAGGTGGTGCATGCCGTTGACGGGGTCGCAGACGGCCATGTCGCCGAAGGTGTCGCCGTGGTAGCCGCCGCGGACGGTCAGCAGCCGGTGCCGCTCCGGGCGTCCCTGCGACCGCCAGTACTGCAGCGCCATCTTGATCGCGACCTCGACCGCGACGGAGCCGGAGTCGGCGAAGAACACCTTGGTCAGCGGCTCGGGCGTCAGCCCGACGAGCCGCTCGGCGAGCCGCACGGCGGGCGGGTGGGTGAGCCCGCCGAACATGACGTGCGCCATCTTGCCGAGCTGCCCGGTGACGGCGGCGTTCAGCTTCGGGTGGTTGTAGCCGTGGATCGCCGCCCACCACGACGACATCCCGTCGATCACCTCGGTGCCGTCGGCGAGGGTGAGCCGGACGCCGTCGGCGGACACGACGGGCAGGGCGGGCGCGGTCGCGGGCATCGGCGCGTACGGGTGCCAGATGTGGTCGCGGTCGAACGCGAGCATCCGCTCGGTCTCGGCGGGGCTCATCCGGCCCAGCTGCAGGGGGATCATCACACCTCCGACGCGGTCGGGCCGGGTCGTCCCCCCTCGGGGTCGATCCCCTCCTCGGCGGCCCAGCGGCGCAGCTCCCGCTCGGCGGCCTCCTTGCCGATCATGCCCTGGTCGAGGCGCAGGTCGAGGAGGAACCTGTAGGCGCGGCCGACGAGCGGCCCCGGCCTGATCCCGAGGATCGCCTGGATCTCGTTGCCGTCGAGCTCCGGGCGGATCGCGGCGAGCTCCTCCTCCTCGGCGAGCCGCTCGATCCGCGCCTCCAGGTCGTCGTAGGTGCGGCGGAGCCGGTCGGCCTTGCGCTTGTTGCGGGTGGTGCAGTCGGCGCGGGTCAGCTTGTGCAGCCGGGTCAGCAGCGGGCCGGCGTCCCGGACGTACCGGCGGACGGCCGAGTCCGTCCACTCGCCGGTGCCGTAGCCGTGGAACCGCAGGTGCAGCTCGACCAGCCGGGACACGTCGGCGACGACGTCCTTCGGGTAGCGCAGCGCGGCCAGCCGCTTGCGGGTCATCTTCGCGCCGACGACCTCGTGGTGGTGGAACGACACCCGGCCGCCCGCCTCGAACCGGCGGGTCCGCGGCTTGCCGATGTCGTGCAGCAGCGCCGCGAGCCGCAGGACGAGGTCGGGCCCCTCCTTCTCCTGCGCGATGGCCTGCTCGAGGACGATCAGCGAGTGCTCGTAGACGTCCTTGTGCCGGTGGTGCTCGTCGATCTCCAGCCGCAGCTTCGGCAGTTCCGGCAGGACGTGCGCGGCGAGCCCGGTGTCGACCAGCAGCGCGAGGCCCTCCCGCGGGTACCGCCCGCAGATCAGCTTGGACAGCTCGTCGCGCACCCGCTCGGCGGAGACGATCTCGATCCGTCCCGCCATGTCCGTCATCGCCCGGACGACGTCCGGCGCGACGGTGAAGCCGAGCTGCGCGGCGAACCGCGCGGCCCGCATCATCCGCAGCGGGTCGTCGCTGAACGAGTCCTCCGGCTTGCCGGGCGTCCGCAGCACCTTGCGCCGCAGGTCGGTGAGCCCGCCGAACGGGTCGACGAACTCGTATCCGGGCAGCCGCGCGGCCATCGCGTTCACCGCGAAGTCGCGGCGCCGCAGGTCCTCGACGAGGGACGTCCCGTACGACACCTCCGGCTTGCGGGACTTCGGGTCGTAGGACTCGCTGCGGTAGGTGGTGATCTCCAGCTCGTGGCCGTCCTTGCGGAGCCCCACGGTGCCGAACTCGATGCCGATCGTCCAGACCGCGTCCGCCCAGCCGTCGATGATCTCCAGGATCCGCTGCGGCGGCGCGTCGGTGGTCAGGTCGACGTCCTTGGACGGCCGGCGCAGCAGCGCGTCCCGGACGGGCCCGCCGACGAGCGCCAGCTCGTGCCCGGCGGCGGCGAACCGCTCGCCGAGCTCGTCGGCGACCGGCGCGATCCGGCGCAGCAGCTCCGCGATCGCGGTTCTGCGGCGCGCCGCGGCGCTGGGGTTCTCGTTGTCGTCGGGCACCTGGTCGAGCACGGCCATCGAGCGTATTTCCTTGGTGAGCGGGCTGACAAAGGACTTTCGGCGGGCGCGGGCCCCTTCACACGGCGTCGGCCCCGGGTTACGTTCTGGGCACCCCGATGCCGCCGGCGCGACCGCCGGTGAGCCTCCCGTACGCACCACGGTAGCGGGATCCCCGCCCCGTACGGTCCGCCGCACCTGCGGCGCAGGCGCATCGGGAGGCTTCACCTGCCGTTCGGCGAGTGTTGATCCGAGCACCTCGGGTATGTGGGGACATCCCCCGCAGAGTGCAACGTACGGGGGCACAGGAGACCGGCACGGGGCAGTGCGGGGCATCGCCCCGCGGGACGGAGCCAGACATGAAGGACGCGCTCACCCTCCACCGCGCGCTGCTCGAATGGGAGGCCGTGCACGAGATCGTGCGGCTGCCCATCGGCATCGCCCACGCCGACGAGCTGCCGAAGGCGCTCGGCCTCCCGGCGGACCGGTGCCTGGTGACCCGCGTCTTCGCCTGCGACGACTCCGTCCCCGGCGATCCGCCCGACGACGGTCTCACCGGGGACGGCGGCGCGCCTCCTAGGCGGTGCTTCCTCACGGGGGTGATCGTCCGGGCGGGGGACCGGCCCTCCGGCGAGGCGGTCCGCCGCGCCATGGGCGCCCGGCGGGTCGGGCCCGCCCGCGCCGACCTCGTCAACGCCGTCACCGAGTACGCGGCCGGGCTGGTCTGCCCGCTGCTGCTGCCCGAGTCGATGCCGCTGCTGATCGACCAGCGGCTGGTGGACGGCCCGCCCGGACCGGACGTCGTCTACACCCCGACCGGCGAGCCGTCGACCGCGCTCGGCATCCGCGGCCACGACCTCGCCGCGCTGTGCCAGGCGAAGCCGGTCGACCTGGCCGCCCCGGCGGACGTCCCGGCCCGCATGGGCGGCGCGGGTACGGGCGGCGCGCCGGCGCGCGGCGGGCGGCCGAACACGCCGGGACGGCGCCGTCCCGTGGGCTGATCCGCCGCGAAAGTCCGGCACCCGGCCGGTCCCGACTACCATCGGGGCCGTGGTGCGGGAAAAGGACGTCCGCCCCGAGGCGGACCCGGCGCCGGGCCTCCACCGGGCGGACCTGCCAGCGGACGCGGTGTGAGGGCGGGCACGGCGTGAGAGCGGTCAAACGCGCGGTGACGCTGGCCGCCCTGCTGCCCTGGCTGGCGGTGGGCGCCGGCCCCGCGCTCGCCGCCGCGCCCGGTACCGCCGGAGCCCCCCGTGGCGCGACCGTTCCCGGCACGGCGCGGGCGCCCGGCCAGGCGCTCAGCCGGAGCCAGGTCGGCGTCGCGCTGACCAAGGTCAGCCCGAAGCCGCTGAAGGCGAACTCCACCCTCGACATCCGGGGCACGGCGCAGAACCGGTCCGGGCACGCGATCAGCGGCCTGACCGTGCGGCTGCGCTACGGCCGGCAGCCCCTCACCAGCCGCAGCCAGCTCGACCAGTACGCCGGGATGACGGCGAACCAGCTCCCCTTCCCCGGCCAGGCCAAGCAGATCCCGCAGGCGAGCGCCTCCGGCGGGCGGCAGGACTGGCAGTTCAAGCTCAAGGTCTCCGCGCTGCACCTGGTCCCGCCCGGCGCCACGCCCGGCGTCTACCCGGTCGGCGTCGAGGTCCTCAACTCCGCGCAGCAGGTCGTCGGCGGCGTGACGACGTTCGTGACGTTCATGCCGAAGCAGACCCACTTCAAGCCCGTCGCGGTCGGCTGGGTGCTGCCCCTCGCCGACCAGCAGCACCGGGCCGGCGACTCGGTCTTCCTCGACGACCGGCTCGCCGGCGAGGTGAGCGGCACCGGGCGGCTGAACGACCTGGTCGGCGCGGTGGCCGCCAACCCGAGGACCCCCGTCACCTGGGCGATCGACCCGGCGCTCCTCGACGACGTGCAGCAGATCGCCGCGCACGACTACCACGTGCTGACGCCCGGCGCGGAGACGTCCACCAAGACGGTGAAGAAGAGCGCCGCGGCGGGCGCATGGCTGACGGCCCTGCGCAACGCCGCGAAGGGCGCCCACCGCTACTTCACCCTCCCGTACGCCGACCCCGACGCCGTCGCGCTCGCCCGCAACAAGACGACCGGGCCGATCGCGACCGCGTTCGACCCGCGCAACACCCGCGTCGCGTCCGACGTCATCGGACGCGCGCCCGACGCGCGCTACGCGTGGCCGCCGTACGGCGTCGCCGGCCCCGACACCCTCGACGCGCTCGCCAAGTACGGGCTCAAGGGCGGCGGGTCGTTCCTGATGAGCGATCTCCAGTTCGGCGACCTGCCGGCCGGCGAGCCGGCGAACGCCACCAGCACGGTCCAGACCGTCCACCAGGGCACGCACAAGACGCTGATCTACGACTCGGGCCTGAACGACATCGTCAGCGCGAACTCGCGGGCCCCCGGCGGCACGGTGCTCACCGAGCAGCGGTTCCTCGCCGAGACCGCGGTGATCGCCGGCGAGGCGCCGAACGTCCAGCGCACCCTCGTCATCGCCCCCGACGCGAACTGGAACCCCGCCCCCGGCCTGGCCGGCGACCTGCTGAAGTTCACCAAGGGCGCGAGCTGGCTGCGCGCCACGGGCCTGGACCAGATCGAGCGGGCCCGCGCGCAGCCCCGCGAGCTGCGCGCCTACAACGACGAGTACCAGAAGTACGAGCTGGGCCCCGCCTACCTCGACCAGGTCGCCGCCATCGCCCGCCGCGCCGCCCGGTTCCGCGCGATCATGACGGAGCCGATCGGCGTCTCCTACGAGCGGGCCCTGCTGCGCGTCCAGTCGGCGTCGTGGCGGACGAGCCCGTCCCGCGCCCGCAACGCCAGGATCGAGCTGTCGGCCGAGGTGGACCACGAGATGGCGCGGGTCCGCATCGTCACGACCAAGAACCGGCGGGCGAACCTGGCGGGCAGCTCCGGCAAGGTGCCGGTCACCGTCAAGAACACGCTGCACGGCCAGGCGGTCCGGGTGCGGCTGGTCGCGACGTCGGTGAACACCGCCAAGCTGCAGCTCGGCAAGCTCGACAAGGGCGAGGACGTCATCGATCTCGGCCCGGGGGAGCAGGTGCAGCGCTGGTTCCCGGCGCAGGCGGCGGGCAACGGCAACTTCGACGTCCGGCTGGAGTTGCGGGACCCCGGCTCGGGCAGGGTGTTCAGCAGCACCACCATCACGGTCCGCACCACGGGCTACGGGCGGCTCTCCCTGCTCATCACCGGTGGCGGACTTGCCGTACTCTTCGTGGGCGTCGGAGTGCGGGCCATCAGAGCGAGGCGCCGCCGGAAAGCGGAGGCAGCCGGTGACGGGTCGACCGGAGTGGGATCGGCAGAGGCCGGAGAACCGGGGAACGGATTCCCCGGCCCCGGGTTCCCAGGGTCCGGGTTCCCGGGGTCCGGCTTCCCAGGGTCCGGAGTACCGCCCGCAGGGGCCACCGCCGCAGGCGCCACCGCCGCAGGCGCCTCCCCCGCAGGGCCCGCAGCAGGGCCCGCCTCCGGGCCGTCCTCCGCAGGGATACCCGGCCCGGCCGGGTTCTCCGAGGCCGCAGAGTTCCCCGGGGCCCCAGGGCTACCCGGAGCAGACGCCCCAGGGCTACCCGGCGCGGGGCCAGCAGCCCCCGTACCCCCCTCAGCCTCCCCGGCCGCCGCGCCATCAGCGGCCCCCGGCGCCCCAGCGGCCCCCGGGCCGTCCGGCGCCGCAGAACCCGGCGGGCTACCCGGCCCCAACGGCTCCGGCGGCCCCAACGGCTCCGGCGCCGACGGGCCGGCCGCGCACCGCGGCGAACATCGCGGCCGAGACCGCGATTGACATCCCGCTCCCCGGCGGGGGCGGCCCCGTGGGCGAGACCGTCGTGGACGTCCCGCCCCCCGCGGACGGCGGCGACGGCGGCAAGGCCGCGGCCGGCGGCATCCTGCGGTCCGGCGCGATCATGGCGATCGGGACGCTGGTGTCGCGCGTCACCGGCTTCCTGCGCACCGCCGTCCTCGTCGCCGCGCTCAGCACCGGCCTGCTCGCCAACGCCTACAACACCGCGAACACGATCCCGAACCAGATCTACGACCTGCTGCTCGGCGGCATCCTGACCAGCGTCGTCGTGCCGCTGCTGGTCCGCGCGAAGGAGCGCGACCGCGCCTACGGCGAGCAGTACGAGCAGCGCGTGTTCACGCTCGCGGTCATCGGCCTCGCGGTCCTGACGGTCGTCGCCGTGATCGCGGCGCCGCTGTTCATCGACGTCCTCGCCGGCAGCTACAAGGGCGACCAGCGGCACATCGCGGTCATGTTCGCGCGGTTCTTCCTGCCGCAGATCTTCTTCTACGGGGTCGGCGCGTTCGCCGGCGCGATCCTGAACACCCGCAACAGCTTCGCCGCCCCGATGTGGGCGCCCATCCTGAACAACATCGTCGTGATCGGCGTCGGCGGCGTGTTCCTGGCGATGGCGTCCGGCGTCGACCCGTCCAGCATCTCCGACACCGAGTTCCTCATCCTGGCGGCCGGCACGACCGGCGGCATCGTGCTGCAGACGGTCGCGCTGTGGCCGTCGCTGCGCCGCGTCGGGTTCCGCTGGCGGCCCCGGCTGGACTTCAAGCGCGGCGAGGTCGGCCAGGTCGGCCGGATGGCGGGCTGGACGCTGCTGTACGTCGTCGCGACGCAGGCCGGGCTCGCCGTCGTCACCGCCCTCGCCAACCGGGCCGGCGACCTCGGCCACGCCAAGGGCCTCGGCGACGGCTACGGGTACACCCCGTACTTCACCGCCTACCAGATGTTCCAGCTGCCGTACGCGATCGTCGGCGTCTCGGTGATCACCGCGCTGCTGCCGCGGATGAGCCGGTTCGCCGCCGAGGGCAAGATCGCCGACGTGCGGTCGGCGTTCTCCAGCGGGCTGCGCCTCTCCTCGGTGATCATCATGCCCGCGGCGGCGCTGATGCTGGTGCTCGGCCCGGAGATCACCACCGTGCTGTTCGCGCACGGCAACACGCACGCCTCCGACGCGCTGGTGATCGCCCGCGTCATGCAGATGTTCGCGATCGCGCTGGTGCCGTTCTCCACCTACCAGCTGATGCTGCGGGTCTTCTACTCCTTCGGTGACACCCGCACGCCCGCGCTGATCGGCGTGGTCTCCGTGACGGCCAACATCATCCTGGCGTTCGCCGCCTACAACGTGCTCGGCGTCAAGTGGATCGTGGTCGGGATGGCCGGCGGCTACGCCGTCACCAACGCCGTCGGCACCCTCGTGTGCTGGCTGGTGCTGCGCCGCAAGCTCGGCGGCATGGACGGCCGCCGCATCGCCGGCGGCCACCTGAAGCTGCTGGTCGCGATCTGGCCGCTGATCGGGTTCGCGTACGCGGTGCACGCCGTCGCCGACGCCGCGCTCGGCACCGACACGCTGGGGCCCGCGCTGATCGCGCTGGTCGTGGGCGCGGGCGGCGGCGGGCTGCTGTACCTGGTGTTCGCCAAGCTGCTGCGGGTCGACGAGGTCCAGGCGACGATCGCCACATTCGCGCGCCGGTTGCCCGGCGGACACCGGTAAGTCGTGGCAAAGTGAGGGGGACGCGCCCGGATCACGCCGCCATTCCCGTGTTCGAACCACTACCATGTGGGGGACTACGGCTTGCGGGCTGACACCCTGGGGAACGCAAAGAGGAGGGTCGGAGGCGTAAGCTGCCACGCCACGAACATGGGATCTGACCACCTGCGCAGGACGTTGCCGTGAGCACGTCAGTGATCGAACCCGGCACGCGTCTCGCCGGCCGCTACCGGCTCGAGGAGCGCATCAGCGACTCCGGCGGGTCCTCGCTCTGGAAGGCCATCGACGAGATCCTGGCCAGGGCCGTCGCCGTCCGCACCTTCGACCCCGAGTTCCCCCGCGTCGGCGAGGCCGTCACCTCCGCCCGGGCCGCCAGCCGCCTCACCGATCCCCGCGTCACCCAGGTCTTCGACGCCGACGACAGCGGCGAGAGCGCCTACGTCGTCAGCGAGTGGGTGGCGGGCGAGACGCTGGAGCAGATGCTCGCCAAGGCCCCCCTCGAACCGGGCCGCGCCGCGACCCTGCTGTACGAGGCCGCCGAGGCGATCGCCGCCGCGCACGCGGCCGGGCTCGCGCACCTCTGCCTGTCCCCGCGCGACCTGGTCTGGACGACCGGCGGCACCGTCAAGCTGCTCGGCGTCGCCACCGACGCGGTGCTCGGCGACCGCTACTGCGACGACCCCGCCGCCGAGGACGTCCGCGGCCTCGGCCGGATGCTGTACGCGGCGCTCACCGCGCACTGGCCCGGCGACGAGGACGGCTCCGACCTGCCCGCCGCGCCCAAGGGCGAGGACGGCGTCGCGCAGGCGCCCCGGCAGGTGCAGGCGGGCATCTCGCACGCGATCGACGCGATCGTCTGCCGCTGCCTCGGCATCGGCGCGGCCGAGCCGCTCACCGAGCCCGCCGAGCTGGCGAAGGCGCTGCGCGGCGTGCCGCGCACCCCGCTGCCGCTGTTCGCGGGCCTCGGCACCGCCGCGCCGCCGCCGCCGCGTCCGGCCGCGCCCAAGCGTCCCGCGACCCCCTCGACGGCCGCGACGACGCAGCCGCACCAGCCGCCCGTCCCGGAACCGACCCGGCCCGTACACGGCCAGGACGCGCGCGGCCTCGGAAGGCGCGGGCGCAGCGCGCACGCGCAGCAGGCCCAGCACGGCCAGCAGGCCCAGCACGGCCAGCATGCGCAGCCGGCGCCGTCCGGGCAGGTCCCGCCGCCGCGCGGCCGGTACGACACGCCCCCGTCGGCGCCCGCGGGCGACGCCGCGACCGTCGCGTCGCACGCCCGCAAGCCCGCCAACCGGGCGCTGCTCGGCATCGCCGCCGCCGCGCTCACCGTCATCGTCGGGCTCGGCGCCTGGGCGCTGTCCGGCGGCGGCTCCGACGACGGCAAGGGCGCCGCGGGCAAGAAGGCCGACCAGGGGCAGAAGAGCCAGCCGCCCAAGCCCGCCACGGTGAAGCTGAAGATCCAGGACGCGTCCGCCACGCAGAGCCCGGCCGACCAGCACCCCGACGGGACCAGCCGGAAGAACCCCTCGGCGGTCATCGACGGCGACCCCGGCACGGTGTGGGAGACCCAGACGTACTCGTCCGAGCAGTTCGGCAACTACCTCAAGGCCCTCGGCGTCACACTGACCCTGGGCACCCCGGCCAAGGTGTCGACGATCAAAGTCGACTGCCCGGCGTCCGGCGGCACTCTGCAGGTCAGGATCGGCGACTCCCGCGCCCCGGGCGCCATGAAGCCGATCGGCGAGCAGTCCTGCCACCGGGGCGAGCTGACCTTCGCGGCGAATCCGGCGGTGCAGGGCCAGTACGTGCTGGTCTGGTTCACCCGGCTGCCCGACGGCCTCAAGGGCAAGCTCAACGAGATCTCCATCAACGGGACGGCCGGCTGACCGCGCCGCGCGCGGGCCGCCCCGGCCGCGTCCGCGGGCGGTGCGGAGCCTCGCGACCTGTGACGTGAGCTGCCCGTTGTCTGTATCGTGCCTGTGAGCATCCATGTCCCCTCGCCCCCAGGAAACCGTGGTGACCACCCGAGCAGCCGGAGCCGGCCGCAGCCGCCCGGCACCGGCAGGGCGGCCCGTACGAGAAAGCGGTCGCTCATGACGTCGGTGAGCATGCGTCGAGTCGACGAGGTCCCCGACAAGGAGCTCCTCGCCCGGCACGCCCAGGGCGACCCGCACGCCTTCGCCGAGCTGGTGCACCGGCACCGGGACCGGATGTGGGCGGTCGCGCTGCGCACCCTCGGCGACCCGGAGGAGGCCGCCGACGCCCTGCAGGACGCGTGCCTGTCGGCGTTCCGCGCCGCCGGCCGGTTCCGCGGCGACGCCGCCGTCACCACCTGGCTGCACCGGATCGTGGTGAACGCCTGCCTCGACCGGATCCGCCGCAAGTCCGTCCGGCCCGCCACCCCGATGGGCGACGACGCGACCTTCGACGCCGTCGCGCCGAAGATGCCCGACCCGACCGACGCGCACGGCGTGTCGCTGGACGTCCGGACCGCGCTGGAGCAGCTGCCGTTCGAGCAGCGCGCCGCGCTGGTGCTGGTCGACATGATGGGCTACTCCGTCGACGACGCCGCCGAGGTGATGGAGGTCCCGCCCGGGACGATCAAGAGCCGGTGCGCGCGGGGCCGCGCGCGGCTCGCGCCACTTCTGACCCACCACCGGAACCGACGCGACTCCAAAAACGTCGGAGGTGTGGAAGGAGGTGGCATGCCCAAGTGAACCCCGCACATCTTGACTACGACGTCCTGGCCGACCTGGCCGAAGGACTGCTCGAAGACGATCAGGCCGCCTCCGTCAACGCGCACCTCGAATCCTGCGCCGAGTGCCGGGACCGCTCCGCCGATCTTGCGGACGTCTCCCGGATCCTCGCGGAGGCGCCCGCGCCTCCCATGCCGCCCGAGCTGGCCGAGCGCATCGACACCGCCATCGCGGCGGAGTCGATGCACAACGCCACCGTGGTGAGCATGGAGCAGCGGCGCGGAAGGCGGCATTGGCGGATACTGTCCGCCGCGGCGGCGGCGATCGTCGTCGTCGGCGGCGGAGCGACGGTCGGCAAGATCGCGCTGGACGGCTCGGACGGCACCGGCAGCCAGGCGTCGACCCCGCCGCAGGGGGACAGCGCGCGGCGCATGTCGGCCGGTGCGGCGCCGCACCAGGCCGCACCATCGGAGTCCGCGCTGGCCGCGGGCGCCTTCAAGGTCACCCGCAGCGGCACCGAGTACCGGGCCGGGAAGGTCGCCGGCCAGCTCGGCCGGCTGCTCGGCAAGGGGCAGGAGCTGCGGCTCCAGGGGGCCCCGCCGACCGCGCAGATGTCCGGCTGCGTCACCGGCGTCGCCCATGGTCGCACGCCCGCGCTGGTCGACCAGGCCAGCTACGACGGGCGAGCCGCGACGGTGATAGCCCTTCCCGGCGGCCGGGCGGGCAGCTGGGACGTCTGGGTCGTCGGCCCGGACTGCAGCGCGCAGGACCCGCACGTGCTCGAGCACGAGCCGGCCTGACCCACCGCCCGCGCGAAGGCCAGGGGGCGGCCTGGGGACCCGCCCCCGCGGTGACGGCCGCCTCTCCACCCCCTCGATGATCAGTTTTTCCCGAGCGGCGCTCGACGAGCAGCGCCGCGTAACAGCCGGGCACGTGCCCATCATCTACGCTGCGCAGCGACCAGCGACACTCCGTGATCAGCGGCGCCGCTTCTTGGCGGGCAGCCCACGGCCCGATTATGGGCACCGCCTCCGACATTCCCCCGGCCCGCTACAGCGACGCCACGAAGTCGAGCGCGATCGTCCAGGCGCGCTCGGCGGCCTCGGGCTCGTAGTCGGGCAGGTCCGGATCCGTGAACAGGTGCCCGGCGCCGCGGTAGCGGAACACCTCCACGTCCGCGCCCGCCTTGCGCATCCGCAGGTACCAGGCGTTCAGCCAGTCGACCGGCTCGAAGGTGTCGGGGTCGGCGACGTGCAGCTGCACGGGGATCTCGGTGGACGCGTCGTCGGCCAGGTCCGACGTCCCGTGCATCAGCAGCAGGCCGCGCGCCCGGTCGTCGCCGAGGGCCAGGTTCTGCGCGATGGACCCGCCGAGCGAGAACCCGGCGTACACGAGCCCGTCCCCGTCCAGCAGCGGCGCCGCCGCCGCGACCGCGCGGCGCAGCAGCTCGTCCCGGCCGATCTCCTCCTTGATCTCGACGCCCTCGTCCGGCGTGTCGACGACCCGGCCGCCGTACAGGTCGGGGACGGTGACGTCGTGCCCCGCGGCGCGGAGCCGGTCCGCCGCCTGGTGCACGGCCGGACGCAGCCCGTACATCGAGTGGAGAAGCAGAATGCGTGCCATGGCCACCACCCTATGGCTGTCCCGCCCGGTCCCCCGGGCCGCCCGCGCACCGGCCCGGGGGGAGCGTCGGGAGCGCATTGCGGGGCAGGTCACGGGTCAGGCGGCGCATGCCGGGAATCCCCTGGCCCTAGGATCGGTTGACGCGACTGGCAGGCCGTGCGGTGAGGCCACCGAAGGCCAAGAGGAGAGGCGCACAACAGTGAGCGACGTCCGTAACGTCATCATCATCGGGTCGGGCCCCGCGGGCTACACGGCCGCGATCTATGCGGCCCGCGGCGACCTGAAGCCGCTGCTGTTCGAGGGGTCGGTGACCGCCGGCGGCGCGCTGATGAACACCACCGACGTGGAGAACTTCCCCGGCTTCCCCGACGGCGTCATGGGCCCCGACCTGATGGACAACCTGCGCAAGCAGGCCGAGCGGTTCGGCGCCGAGCTGGTCACCGACGACGTCACCGAGGTCGACCTCGCCGCCGACCCGAAGGTCGTCAAGGTCGGCGACGAGACGTACCTGGCCAGGGCGGTCGTCGTCGCGACCGGGTCCGGCTACCGCGAGCTCGGCCTGCCGGACGAGAAGCGGCTCTCCGGACGCGGCGTGTCCTGGTGCGCCACCTGCGACGGCTTCTTCTTCCGCGAGCAGGACATCGCCGTGGTCGGCGGCGGCGACACCGCGATGGAGGAGGCGATCTTCCTGACCAAGTTCGCCCGCTCCGTCACCGTGATCCACCGCCGCGACGAGCTGCGCGCCTCCAAGATCATGCAGGACCGGGCGTTCGCCAACGACAAGATCCGCTTCCTGTGGGACAGCGAGGTCGTGAAGATCGACGGCGAGGACCGCGTCACCGGCGTGCAGGTCCGCAACCTCAAGACCGGCGAGCAGAGCCCGCTCGAGATCACCGGCCTGTTCATCGCGATCGGCCACGACCCGCGCAGCGAGCTGTTCACCGGCCAGCTCGAGACCGACGCCGACGGGTACCTCCTCGTGGACGCCCCGACCACCCGGACGAAGATTCCCGGCGTGTTCGCCTGCGGCGACGTGGTCGACCACATCTACCGTCAAGCCATCACCGCGGCCGCCAGCGGCTGCTCGGCGGCCATCGACGCCGAGCGCTGGCTCCAGGACCAGGACGCCGCGGAGACCGTCCCGCAGGCCTGACCGGGGCCCGCGGACGACCGACCGCACGGCCCGCACACCCGGCCCGGCGCCCGTGGCGCGCGCCGGACCCGCTCACCGAAGGAGACACCATGAAAGCCGTGACCGACGCCGACTTCGCCTCCGAGGTCCTGGACGCCGACAAGCCCGTCCTGGTCGACTTCTGGGCCGAGTGGTGCGGCCCGTGCCGGATGGTGGCGCCGATCCTGGAGGAGATCTCCCAGGCGCACGGCGACAAGCTCGAGATCGTCAAGCTGAACATCGACGAGAACCCGCAGGTGCCGGCCAAGTACGGCGTCATGCAGATCCCGACGATGAACGTCTACAAGAACGGCGAGGTCGTCAAGCAGATCATGGGCGCCAAGCCGAAGGCCGCCCTGCTCCGCGACCTCGCCGAGTTCCTCTGATCCCACGTGGCGAGCACGGCCCGCGCGGCCCGGTACCCCCGCGGTACCGGGCCGCGCGCCGTCCAGGGGTCAGGAAGCCGGGCAGTCCTTGATGGACGGGTCGTTCGCCTTGCAGGCGTCGCGGTGGGCCTTTAGCTCCGTCAGCTTCGCCTCGGCCGACTGCTGCCCGATGAACGCGAGGCCGCCCTTCGTCACCGCCGCCGCGTCCGACGCCGGCAGCTCGCTCACCGGGATGTCGCTGTCGGCGATCTTCTTCTGCTCGCAGCTGTCCTGGCCCCGGCCCTTGACGACGACGACCTTGCCGGACTCCTCTGTCAGGATGTACCTGCACACCCGGTCTTTCAGGGCCTTCAGGGCGGACGGCCCGTCCACCGTGTAGGTGTCCCTTACTTGCGTCCGCAGGTCTTGCGGCAGGTCCGCGAGCAGGATCGGCGGGTTCGGTTGCTGATCGGCCTTGCGGGACATGCTGATGCCCGGCACCTTCTGCGTCGTCCCCCGGTACAGGACGACCCTGCCGTCCTCCGCGCCGATGTAGTACCCGTTCCGGACGTTGTACACGAACAGCGAACCAGCGGTCACGATGCTTACCACGACGATGCCCGCGGCCACGGCCAGCCACGTCCACCGGCGCATGCCGGAGCCTCGCCCGGGACGCCCCGCCACCAGGCGGTCGGGCGGCATCGTCGGGTACCGCACGTGGTCCGGGTCCCCGGTCGGCTCGGACAGGTCCTGTTCTGGTGCGGCGGGCTGCGGAGCCTGCGTCATCTCCACGCTCGGCATCCCCGACGCGGGCGTCGCGGTGGACGGCCCCTCTTCGCCCGGCTGCCAACTCACGGACGCGGGCGCCGGCACGCCCGGCGCGGCCCCGCCCAGCACGGGACGGGGTGCGGTGCTTCGCGACGGGGCGTTCTCCGGCGCCGGACGTCCGGACGCGCCGACCAGCCGCATCAGCAGCGCGTGCGCGGTGGGCCTGCGTGCGGGGTCCTTGTCGAGGCAGGAGAGGATCAGCTCCCGCATCGGCCCCTGGAGACCGCCGAGGTCCGGGTCCGCGTGGGAGATGCGCGCGATCACCGCGGGCAGCGGGCTCGTCCCGAACGGCGGCCGGCCCAGCGCCGCGAACGCCATCACCGAGCCCCACGCGAAGACGTCGCTCGGCGGGCCGACCCGCCGCCCCGCCGCCTGCTCCGGGGACATGTAGGCCGGGGTGCCGATCAGGCCGCCGGAAACGGTCGTGCTCGCCTCGATGATGCGGGCGATCCCGAAGTCGATGACCCGCGGCCCGTCCGCCCCGATGAGGACGTTGGCCGGCTTGAAGTCGCGGTGCACGATGCCCGCCTCGTGGATGGCCACCAGCGCGGTCGCCGTCGCCACGGACAGCCGGTGCAGCGCGTTGCCCGTCCGGGGGCCGTCCGACCGGACGACCTGCTGGAGGGACGGCCCGTCGACGTACTCGCTCACCACGTACGGGCGGTCGCCGCCCAGGTCGGCCGCGATGATCTGGGCCGTGCAGAACGGCGCGACCCGCCGGGCGACCTCCAGCTCCTTCGCCAGCGCGCCGCGGTCCTCCCGTCCCGAGACCAGCCCGTCGTGCAGCACCTTGACCGCGACGAGCGTCCCGTCCCCGGCCCGCCCCTGGTACACCACGCCCTGGCCGCCCGCGCCCAGCCTGCCGAGGATCTCGAAACCGCCGAGTCGTCGCGGATCGCGCTCGCCCAGCGGTCCGACTGGCTGCATCGCTGCTCCCCGGGTGCGTCCGCGTCTGCCCGACCTGGGCCCGAGATTAGACGGCGGAGCACGCCTCCGGGTTCGGGGCGCACGGACCGGTCGTGGCCGGTCCAGGCCGCGGCCGCCCGGCCAAGGACGGCTGAACGCGTCTCAGACGGGCCGGAGCGCGCCTTCCGGGGTCATGGAGCCCAGCAGCCGTTCCAGGGCGACCTCGACGTCCTCACGCCACGACAGGGCCGACTTCAGCTCCAGCCGCAGCCGCGGGTACCGGTGGTGCGGGCGGATCGTCTTGAACCCCACCGACAGCAGGTAGTCGGCCGGCACCATGCAGCCGCCCTCCTCGTCCTTCAGGTCCCCGAACGCCTCGATCGCCTTCACCGCGCGGCGCGTCAGGTCCTTCGCGACGCCCTGCACGAGCATCCGGCCGAGCCCGCCGCCCGCGAACTCCGGCAGGATGTGCGCCGTCATCAGCAGCACCGCGTCCGCGCTCACCGGGCTCGTCGGGAACGCCACCGACCGCGGCACGTACAGCGGCGGCGCGAACATCACGAACCCCGCCGGCACGTCGTCCACGTACGCGATCTTCCCGCAGGAGCCCCACTCCAGCAGCGTGGAGGAGATCCACGCCTCCTTCTCCAGCGCCGCGCCGCCGCTCGCCTCCGCCCGGTCGCGGCTGACCGGATCCAGCTCCCAGAACACGCAGCCGCGACAGCGGTGCGGGAGATCGTCCAGATTGTCCAGCGTGATGTTGACGAGACGACGCGACACCGGGCCGGCACCCCCTGCTGCATCCTCGTCCGCCGGGCGAAGACCCCCGCCGCGGCCGGGACCTTCAAGGCGGATCGCCCACTTGCGCGGAAGCTCCCGGCAACAGACCGGGATCCTCGGGCATCGTATCGGACGGGGGACGAGCGGCCGGGCAGCGCGCCAGGTGCGGAAACCGCAGATCCGCAAGGTACGGGGTTCGCCCGGTCCCCCCGGAGCCGATGCCGTAACTTTGCGGTCAAGCCAGCCCCACCGGAGGTGCCTCGTGGAACAGCACTCGCGAACCGATGCCTACGCCGACCGCTACGCCGCCCGCGCCGCCGGCATGGTGCCGTCGGAGATCCGCGCTCTGTTCGCGATGGTCGCCCGCCCCGAGGTCGTCTCCCTCGCCGGCGGCGCGCCCTACGTGTCCGCGCTGCCTCTCGACGCCGTCGGCTCCATGATCGGCGACCTCGTCGCCGGCAGGGGCGCCGAGGTCCTCCAGTACGGCTCCGCGCAGGGCGACGAGACCCTCCGCGAACTCATCTGCGACGTCATGGCCCTCGAAGGCGTGCAGGGCTCCGCCGACGACGTCGTCGTCACCGTCGGCGCCCAGCAGGCCCTCGACCTCATCACCAAGATCTTCATCGATCCCGGCGACGTCGTCCTCGCCGAGGCCCCCTCCTACGTCGGCGCGCTTGGCACCTTCGCCGCCTACCAGGCCGACGTCGTGCACGTCCCCCTCGACGAGGGCGGCCTCATCCCGTCCGCGCTCCGCGAGACCCTCGACCGGCTCCGCCGCGACGGCCGCCGCGTCAAGTTCCTCTACACCGTCCCGACGTTCCAGAACCCCGCCGGCGTCACCCTCACCGCCGCCCGCCGCGCCCAGATCCTGGAGATCTGCGCCGAACACGACGTCCTGATCGTCGAGGACAACCCCTACGGCCTCCTCGGCTTCGAGGGCGAGCCGATGCGGGCGCTGCGCGCCGACGACCCCGACCGCGTCATCTACCTCGGCTCGTTCTCCAAGACGATCGCGTCCGGCCTCCGCGTCGGCTGGGTCCTCGCCCCGCACGCGGTGCGCGCCAAGCTCGTCCTCGCCGCCGAGTCCGCGATCCTCTGCCCGTCGAACTTCTCCCAGCTCGCCGTCCGCGAGTACCTGCTGACGCAGCCCTGGCGCGAGCAGATCAAGGCGTTCCGCGAGATGTACCGGGAACGCCGCGACGCCATGCTCGACGCCCTCGACCAGCTCATGCCGGACGGCTGCACCTGGACGCGCCCCGCCGGCGGCTTCTTCGTCTGGCTCACCCTCCCCGAGGGCCTCGACGCCAAGGCGATGTCCCCCCGCGCGATCGCCGACCGCGTCGCCTACGTCGCCGGCACCGGCTTCTACGCCGACGGCGGCGGCCGCCGCAACATGCGCCTCTCGTACTGCTTCCCCGAGCCGCACCGCATCCGCGAAGGCGTCCGCCGCCTCGCCGCGGTCGTGGAGAAGGAGATCAGGCTGCGGGACACTTTCGGGGGAGTCGAGCACGACGGCCCCGGCGGTGTGCACACCCCGGGCCCGGGCATCGTCTAACCGATACCACCCGGTTTCGCGTAACCGCGCCGGCTCCCCCATGCTGGGAGCCGGCGCGTTTTCGTAGCCGCTCCTACCGCCAGAAGGGCACCTGCTGTGGAACTCGGGCACGTCGTCGTCCTCGCCGGGGGACTGTCCTACGAGCGAGAGGTCTCGCTCCGCTCCGGACGCCGCGTCACCGACGCGCTGCGCGCCCTCGACATCCCCGTCGAGTTGCGCGACGCCGACGCCACCCTCCTGGACTCCCTCGCCGACGACCCGCCGGACGCCGTGTTCCCCGTCCTGCACGGCGCCGCGGGGGAGGACGGCTCGATCCGCGACGTCCTCGACCTGCTCGACGTCCGCTACGTCGGCGCCCGCCCGGACGCCTGCCGCGTCGCCTTCGACAAGCCGACCGCCAAGTCCCTGGTGCGCCGCGCCGGGCTGCGCACCCCCGAGTCCGTCGCCCTGCCGAAGGAGGTCTTCCACGACCTCGGCGCCGCGTCCGTCCTCGACCAGATCATCCGCGGGCTCGGCCTCCCCCTCTTCGTCAAGCCCACCCGCGGCGGCTCCGCGCTCGGCGCGTCCGTCGTGCACGAGCCGTCCGAACTCTCCGCCGCCATGGTCGGCTGCTTCGCCTACGGCGACAGCGCCCTCGTCGAGCGCTACATCGAGGGCACCGAGGTCGCCGTCAGCGTCATCGAGCGCCACGGCCGCCCCGAGGCGCTCCCCGCCGTCGAGATCGTCGCCCCGGGTGCCCTGTACAACTACACCGCCCGCTACGACGCCGGCGACACCGAGTTCATCACGCCCGCCCGCCTCGCCCCGGACGCCGCCGAACGCGCCACCGCCGCCGCCGTCACCGCCCACCGCGCCCTCGGCCTCCGCGACCTGTCCCGCACCGACCTCATCGTCGACCCCGACGGCGAGGTCCACTTCCTCGAAGTGAACGTCGCCCCCGGCATGACCGAGACGAGCCTGCTCCCCCGCGCCGTCAGCGTCGCCGGCCTCGACCTCGGCGAGGTCTGCCGCGACCTCCTCCTGGCCCAGTTCTCCTGAGCCGATGTTTCACGGGAAACCCTCGCCCTCACCAACGTTTCCCGTGAAACATCCCCTGACGTCGAACGGCCACTCCAGAGCATCGCACCAGGGTGACTTGCCAGTCGTCGACGAACGACCAGCGCGCCCGGCCCATGTTTCCCGTGAAACATCGCCTGCCCGTCCCTCTCCGCGCTCACGTCCGACACGGAGACTCTGGATCGCTCGGACGACTGGGATCGGCGGCCGGTCCCCCGAGCAACCATGCGAGGCCGAGGGAGCCAGGGCCCGCACGGACGCTGGCAGTCACACCGAGATCCACGCTGGTTGGTTGACTGCCGTCGGCGAGAGGCGTCTGGTGCGCCCGATCGGCCGCACGCTTGGCAGCCGACAGGCTCCGCGGTCGCGGAGTTCGGGGCCGAGTTCACCGAGCAGCGCGACCGAACCGACGGGGTAGCGGGCCCCAAGCGCACCGTTGCCCTACGTCCGCCGCCCGGCGCGGGCGGACGATGCAGTGGCCGGCACCCGAGCGAATCGTTGCCTACGTCGCGCCGTCCCGGCGTGTGCGGGACGGTGCATGCGCGCCGATGAGTCGCCGGGGGCGCGGAGCCGGTCGTCGCTCGCAGGGCGTGCCAGGCCTCGCTGTCGCTCGCGTGTTCAGAGAACGTAGTGATCCCCAAGCCCGCTCGCGTTCGCCGCGCCCGGTGCCCGGGTGCCCCGGGCGCGGCGGCCGGGCGTTCGCGGGGGAGACGCAGGCGGGGATGTTTCACGGGAAACATCGGGTGGGTGGGAAAAGCGAAGCGCCCCGGAAGGCTCCGGGGCGCTGGAGGTCGAGGGATGGCGAGGAGCCTACGGCTCGCCGGGGCCGTCGTCGGGCGCCATCGACTTGATGATGCGGTCGAGGTCTTCGAGGGTGGCGAACTCGACCACGATCTTGCCCTTGTTGCGGCCCATGTCGACGCGGACCTTGGTCTCGTAGCGGTCCGAGAGGCGGTCGGCGAGTTCCTGGAGCCCGGGAGCGACGGGCTTCTTGCGGCGGCCCTGGCGCGCTGCCTTCGGCGCGTCGTCCACCTCGCGGAGCGCGATCATCTCCTCGACCGCGCGGACGGAGAGGCCCTCCTGCACGATCCGCTGCGCCATGTGCTCCTGCGCCTCGACGCTGTCGAGGGACAGCAGCGCGCGGGCGTGGCCCGCCGACAGCACTCCGGCGGCGACGCGGCGCTGGACGGCGGGCGGCAGGTTCAGCAGCCGGAGCGTGTTGGTGATGTGCGGGCGGGACCGGCCGATCCGGGTGGCGAGCTGCTCGTGGGTGGCGCCGAAGTCCTGCAGCAACTGCTGGTAGGCGGCCGCCTCCTCCAGCGGGTTCAGCTGCTGGCGGTGCAGGTTCTCCATGAGCGCGTCGCGGAGCAGATCGTTGTCGCCGGTGTCGCGGACGATCGCGGGGATGACGTCCAGCCCGGCCATCTGGGAAGCGCGCAGCCGGCGCTCGCCCATGATCAGCTCGTAGTCGTGCTCGCCGGACTCGGCCCGGCGGACGACGATGGGCTGCAGCAGCCCGACGATACCGATGGACTCGGCGAGTTCCTCGAGGGCCTGCTCGTCGAAGTGCTCGCGCGGCTGGCGCGGGTTGGGGGTGATGGACGTGACGGGCAGCTCGGCGAAGTGCGCTCCGGCGACCGGCTGGACGTCCGGGCCCGCGGCGCCGTCCAGGCCGGTGCCGTTCGGGCCGCCGGGGTATCCCGGCCCGCCCAGGCCGCCGGTTCCGCCCGCGCCGGACGGGTCGCCCGCCGGTGGCGGGGGCGGGGCGGTGGGGATGAGGGCGCCGAGCCCCTTGCCCAGACCGCGTCGCTGCTGGCTCACTTCCTCGCCCCTCCATGGGCCATTTCCGAGGCCGCCTCGCTGTAGGCGAGGGCGCCGCTGGAACCCGGGTCGTACGTCATGACGGACTGTCCGTAGCTCGGCGCCTCGGAGACGCGGACGCTGCGGGGGATCACCGTGTTGAGGACGACGTCGCCGAAGTGGTTGCGGACGTCGTCCGCGACCTGCGCGGCGAGCCGCGTCCGGGCGTCGTACATGGTGAGCAGGATGGTGGACACCCTGAGCTTCTGGTTGAGGTGCGCCTTGACGAGGTCGACGGTGCGGATGAGCTGCCCGAGCCCTTCGAGCGCGTAGTACTCGCACTGGATCGGGATGAGCAGCTCGTCGCCGCCGACGAGGGCGTTGACGGTGAGCAGGCCGAGCGACGGCGGGCAGTCGATCAGGACGTAGTCGAACTTGTCGGTGTCGTAGGCGTCCAGGGCGCGGCGCAGCCGGGACTCGCGGGCGACCTTGGAGACGAGCTCGATCTCGGCGCCGGCGAGGTTGAGCGTCGCGGGCGCGCAGTACAGGTTCGGGATCTCGGGGGCGGCGACGACGATGTCGGCGAGCGCCATGTCCTCGATCAGGACGTCGTAGATGGACGGGATCTCGGCGTGGTGCTCGATGCCGAGGGCGGTGGACGCGTTGCCCTGCGGGTCGAGGTCGACGACGAGCACCTGCGCGCCGTGCATGGCGAGCGACGCGGCGAGGTTGACCGAGCTGGTGGTCTTGCCGACGCCGCCCTTCTGGTTGGCGATGGTGATGATGCGGCAGCGGTCCGGCCGCGGCCATTCGCGTTCCCGGCGGCCGGACATCGCTTTCAGAGCGGTGACCGCTGTTTCATGTGAAACCTTGGCGTCCTTGAGCGCCTCGCGCACGAGTTCTGACTCCCCCTGAGATGGTCCCTGGCGCGGACCCGCCTGCTGTGTGCCGGCGCTGGTCGGCACATAGCCGACGTTCTCCGCGGTACCGGACGTCGTGTTACCCCACATTGCGTGCCCGGAGGGCGCGACCGCCGGCGGTGTCGCGGCACCGGCGTCCTCCCGCGTCCCCTCGCCGGCCTGCGCGGCCTGGCCCGCGGGGGTCTCCCGCGCGGGCTCCGCGGCGCCGGTCCCGCCCGGGCCGGGCGGCTGTTCGTCGGGGGATTCGCCGGCGCGGTCAGGCCGTCCCAGTCCTGGTCCCGTGCTCATGAAGACCTCTTCCTCGACCTTCCAGCGCGCCGGGGCGCGCTCTGTCGTCGCCCGGCCGCTGCACTCCGGTCCGCCGGCCTGCCGGCGACCACACGGACAAGCGTTGTCGGCGGGTCGACCATACCGCGCCCGACTTGGAGCAGTTCGGTCTGCCGCACCCCGAAACGCTGCAGAACGGGTGCGGCCTCGTCGAGCTCGGCCGCGGCCCGCTCGCCCTTGAGCGCGAGCAGTTCACCGCCGGGGCGCAGCAGCGGCAGCGCCCACTTGGCGAGACGTTCGAGGGGGGCCACCGCGCGCGCCGTCGCCACGTCCACCGAGAACTCCTTGGTGACGTCCTCGGCCCGGGCCCGGCGCACCTCGACGTTCCGCAGGTCGAGCATCTCGACGCACTCGTCGAGGAAGGTCGTCCGCCGGAGCAGCGGTTCGAGGAGCGTGATCCGCAGGTCGGGCCGCACGATCGCGAGCACGACGCCGGGCAGCCCGGCGCCGGATCCGATGTCGACGACCTGGGCGTCCGCCGGGATCGCCTCGGCCACCACCGCGCAGTTGATCAGGTGGCGTTCCCACAGCCGGTCGGCCTCGCGCGGGCCGATCAGGCCGCGTTCGACGCCCGCGTCGGCGAGGAACGCCGCGTAGCGTTCCGCGACCGGCAGTGTTTCCCCGAAAACCTCGCGTGCGATCCCCACCGTACGAATCGTTCCATAAAACGGCGTGGCGGCGTACACACGCAACGTCCCCGGAGGCGACCGCATGACGCTTTCGCATGTCGGCGACCGTCCGGGAGGTGCGGCTTCTTGCGATATGGGAAGAACCACATGTCCTGCCGCATATTCGGCGACCGCCGGGTAAAAGGACGGTGTCGCCCCCCTTGGAAGGAGCTCCGAGTCATGGGAATCGGAGTCAGTCTCGCGTTCATCGCCATCGGAGCGATCCTCGCCTTCGCCCTCCGCGTGGATCTCGCCGGCGTCGACATCCATCTCGTCGGCTGGATCCTGATCGTGGTCGGTGCGGTGAGCATGGCCTTCACCCTCAAGTACACCCGTCCGCGGCGCCGCGAGGGCCGGGTGGTCGGGGCGGACCCCGTCTACGGGGACGAGCCGGGCACCGTGATCCGCGAGGAGCACATCATCGAGGATCCGCCCCCGGCGGGACGTCCCGCCGAGCGCGTCGAACGCGTCGTCGAGCACCCGGCGGACGAAGGCGTGACGCACGGGCACGTCGCCCAGGACCCCGCGTTCGCGCAGGACCCCTCCCGCGCTCAGGACCCGGCCGAGGCGAACAACCCCGCCATCGACTCCGATTCCGTCGACCCGCTCCGCGACCCCGCACGGCGTGACCCCGCGCCGCGCGAGCGGAGCGTGTACGGACGGACACGGCCCGGACGTCGTTGATCGCGTACCGTTCGGCGGCTTCGCTTCTCACCGCTACCTCCGCCCCGGACTCGTCCGTCCGATAGGCCACCCGGTGTGCTTTGGGCGGCGGTGCACACCGGGTTCCCAGGGGCCCCGCGCCGGTCAGGGCGCGGGGCCCCGCCTCGTCCACCCGCTCGATCGGCCAGGCTGTGGATAACCAGCCGTTTATCCACAGGGTCAGGGCCGAGCCGTGTCGCTCCGCGCCGTTTCCGGGTGGCTAACCGCCTTCACCTGCGGCGCTATAACGCGCCTGCGTAGGTCCGGGAGCGTCGGCCGGGCACGCGATCCCCAGGGGTCGGCGGCGAGCTTCGGGCGAGTTATCCACAGAATCGCGTTCTGGTTCTCTGGAAGGCGACGAGCCCTGACCATGGAGGTGGGCATGCGAACGGCCCCGGCATCGGGGTGATGCCGGGGCCGTTCGGTGGACTGCTCGTCTGGTTGTGGAGGAAGCGACCGGCCAGGCGGCCGCCGGGAGGTCCGTCAGGACGGGTGGACGACCACGTAGCGGTCCGGCTCCTCGCCCTCGGACTCGCTGCGCAGGCCGGCCGCCGCCACCGCGTCGTGGACGATCTTGCGCTCGAACGGGGTCATCGGCGCGAGCGGCTTGGACTCGCCGCTCTGCTTGACCTCGTCGGCGACGTCCGTGCCGAGCTTGGTGAGCTCGGCGCGGCGGCGCTCGCGGTAGCCGCCGATGTCGAGCATCAGCCGGGTCCGGTTGCCGGTCTGGCGGTGCACGGCCAGCCGGGTCAGCTCCTGCAGTGCCTCCAGCACCTCGCCGCGCTTGCCGACCAGCTCGTCCAGCGATCCGCCGACCACCGCGACGATGGCGCGCTCGCCCTCGACGTCCATGTCGATGTCGCCGTCGTAGTCACCGATGTCCAGCAGGCCCTCGATGTAGTCGGCGGCGATCTCGCCTTCCTGCTCGAGGGCCTGGACGTCGACCTCGGTGGTGTCGGTCTGGCTCAACGGGGTCTCCTTCTTCGGCGAGGACAGGGGTCCAAACTAGCGCTTCTGGCTGCCGCTGCGCTTGCTGCGCGGCTTGCGGGTCGGCTGGTTGCGGACGACCTTGGGCTTGGTGTCCTCCGGCTCGGGAGCGGGCTCCGGCTCCTTCTTCAGCTTGGCCCTGATCCCGGACGGCGCCTGGCCGTTCTTCCCGGCGGCGGCCTTCGACCCCGCGGTCTTCGATCCCGCGGTCTTCGATCCCGTGCCCTTCGCGCCCGCGCTCTTCGAACCGGCCTTGGCGCCGGCCGTCTTGGCTCCGCCCGACGTGGTCTTCGCAGTGGCGGTGTCGTCGGTCTTCTCGCCGGGCGGGGGGAAGCGCTTGTAGATGTAGTGCTGCTGCGCGAGCGTCCAACTGTTCGACGTCACCCAGTACATGAGGACGCCCAGCGGGAAGCCGAGGCCGAAGAGGCCGAACAGCGGCGCGAGGAAGACCATCATCTTCTGCGCCTGCATCATCGGGTTGGCGTCGGCGGCCGCGGCGGGCTGGCGCTTCATGCTGGCCCGGACGGTGAAGAACGTCGTGCAGGAGCTGATCACCACGGCGATGCCGGTGACGATGATCGCGCTCCAGGTCTTGTCGCTCCAGGCGTTCAGGAACGTGTCGGGGATGTGCGCGCCGAAGATGTTGGCGTGCTGGGCGCTCTGCACCAGGTCCGCCGACATCGCGAAGACGCTGTGCCCCGGCTTGGCGTCCGAGATCCGCTTGAGGGTCTGGAACAGGCCGATGAAGACCGGCATCTGCACGACCAGGGGAAGGCAGCCCGACAGCGGGTTCGCGCCGTTCTCCTGGTAGAGCTTCATGACCTCCTGGTTGAGGCGCTGCTTGTCGTTCTTGTACTTCTTGCGCAGCGCCTGAACCTTCGGGTTCAGCTCCTGCATCTTCCGTGAGGCGTGGATCTGCTTCACGAACAGCGGCACGAGGATGAGCCGCAGCATGACGGTCAGCAGGATGATCGAGCCGCCCCACGCCCATCCGCTGTCCTTGGGGAAAACGACGCTCAGCCCCGCGTGAATCCACACGATGAGCTGAGAGACGATCTGGTATAGCCAGTCAAGCACCGGGCAGCTCCTTGGGCTCTGCTAGGGCGGGGCCGCTCTCCTTGCGGCCGGAGTTCGAAGAAGCCGCCTTCGCCTTCGCGCTGGGCGTCTTCTTCGGCGGCACCGGGTCGTAGCCGCCGGGGTTGAACGGGTGGCACCGCGCGATCCGGCGGACCGTCAGCCATGTGCCGCGCGCCGCCCCGTGCACCCGGAGGGCCTTGAGGCCGTAGGTGCTGCAGGACGGGGTGAAGCGGCACTGCTGCCCGAGCAGGGGGCTCAAGAAGCGGCGGTAGGCGCGGACGAGAAGGATCAGCACCGCGGCGACCGGACCAGGGGTGGTCGCCGGGCGCTGGTCGGTGAACGGTTCCCCGTGCCGGTTCCTCATCTCCGCCCCTTGGACGCGGGCCGCAGCAGCCGGTCGAGCGCCGACTCCAGATCCGCGGCCAGCTCGTCTGGGCGCGCCTCGCCCGCGCGGGGGTTGGCGCGCACTACGAGCAGGCTACCCGGTGGAAGCCGGTCCACGTGCCCGCGCGCGAGGTGCCGGAGCCTGCGCCGCACCGCGTTGCGGGTGACGGCGTTGCCGACGTTGCGCGCCACGATGAACCCGACCAGCGCCGGGCCGGCGGCGTCCGCGTCCTCTTCCGGACGGAGCAGGTGGACGACGACGTTAGGCCGTCCGGCGCGTCGCCCGCGCCGGACGGCCAACGAGAAGTCGTCCCGCCGCCGCATCCGGTGCCCGGACGGCAGCATGAGAGGGGTCGGTCAGACCGCGACGCGGGCGCGGCCCTTGCCGCGCCGCGAGGAGAGGACGGCGCGCCCGGCGCGCGTGCGCATCCGCAGCCGGAAGCCGTGCTTCTTGTGGCGGCGGCGGTTGTTCGGCTGGAATGTACGCTTGCTCACTTTGAGGCTCCAGTGCTGCGGTCGGTTCGACTAGATAGGCGCGATAGCTCGCATCGAGGGCCCGCGTCCGGTCCCCCGCAGCGGGGGCCCACCCGTGCCGTCCGGGCGGACGACCGGCGGGCACGCGTCACCTCCGTCGATGCGACTCGACCTCAGCACGTTACGGGCTACCCGGGCGCCGGGTCAAACGGATCACCGTCCCGGCCGCCCGTCGCGGCGCCGCGCCCGGCGGCCGGGAGGCGGTGGCGCCGGGGTCCGGCTTCGTGTTGCGGGTGCGGTCGGCAGGGTCTAGGGTCGTCCTTCCGGGCACGCCGACATTCCTCTGACGATCTGGGATCGCGGTCGGCGTTCCGCCCGCCGAACCCCCGTCAATCGACCGCACGCCCACCGGCCGCCGCAATGGCCGGAGACCTCCCGTCCCCGCCCGTCCCGAACCCCGCGGCGGAGTTTTGCACAGGCTCCCGCATGCCTATGCACAGCATGTGGACAACTCTGTGGACAACTCGTGAGAGAGTAAGGCTTCCGCGTCGCGGCGGTGCCCGACGGGGCGGGCCGCAACCCGTGGGAGAACCGGGCTGTCAGGGACTCCGTTGACCGGAGTTGTGGGGAGGGGACCTTGCGCATGGACGGTCAGGATCTCGGATCGGTCTGGGCCCGGACCCTCACCGCGCTGTCTGAGAGCGATCTGTCCCCGAGCTACCGCGCATGGCTGCCGATGGTCCGCCCGCTGGCCCTAGTGGAGGGGACGGCGCTGCTCGCGGCGCCGAACGAGTTCGCCAAGGACGCGCTGGAGACCCGGCTGCGCAACCTCATCACGCAGGCACTCTCCCATGAGCTGGGCAGGGAGATCCGTGTCGCGGTGACGGTCCAGCCGGAGCCGCCCGCGGTGCCCGCACCGGGTCCCGGCAGCGGGTCCCGGGCGGGGGCGGGCGAGCCGCTGCCGGCGCCGGTGCCCGGCGGGGGGCTGCACGAAGCCGCGCCTTCTTCTTATGGCGAACGGCCGCTCGACGATCGTGAGCGCGACCGTGACCGCGATCGTCCCTATGGGGATCAGCAGCAGTACGGCGACGCTCCTTACTCGGAGCGTCAGGATTACGGCGACCGTTCGTACCCGGAGCAGCCGTACGGCGACCCGGGGTACCGCGCGCCGTCCGAAGTTACCCACAGGCCCGGTCCTCCCGGTGGTTATCCACAGGGCGACGACGATCGTGGATGGCCGCAGCGTGACAACGACCACGGCGCGCCGTTCCCGCCGGCACCGCGCCCTCCGGCGTACGGCGCGGGTCCGGGCGGGCGGGGGCCGTCCTCGTACGACCGGGGGAACGGCCCGGGTTTCCCTGGACGCGGCCGTCCGCAGGAGGGCTTCGGCGGACCCGAGGGTTTCGGTGGTCCGGAAGGGTTCGGGGGCGAGCCTCCTGGGAGGCCGCCGCATGCGCCTTCGCATCTCAACGACCGGACCCTCGGCCCGCTGCGTCCGGGGGGGCGCGGCCAATCCCTCGGGCGTGAGCCCCAGCACGGTTCGGGTGAGCCGCCGCTAGGGCACGACGAGGACTCGTACAAGACGGAGTTCCCTGGCGCGGAGCAGTCGTACACGGGCCCGGAGCAGTATCCGGCCTCGGAGAAGTACCGGGGTGACGAGCCGCCGTACCGCGGTGAAGGCGGTTTCCGCGAGGACGAGACGTCCGATCCCCGTGGACCGATCCCTCCGCCGGGGGGCCCGGGCGGCCCATCCGGCCCCGGAGGCCCAGGCCCTGTGGGCCCCGCCGGCGCGGGCGGCCCTGGGGGCGCGCGCGGCGAAGGCGGCGGCGGGCAGGGCGGTTCCGGCGCGTCCGAGCACGCCCGCCTGAACCCGAAGTACACGTTCGAGACGTTCGTCATCGGCTCCTCGAACCGGTTCGCGCACGCGGCGGCCGTCGCCGTCGCCGAGCAGCCCGCCAAGGCGTACAACCCGCTGTTCATCTACGGCGACTCGGGCCTCGGCAAGACGCACCTGCTGCACGCGATCGGCCACTACGCGCAGAGCCTGTTCAACGGCGCGCGGGTCCGGTACGTCAGCTCCGAGGAGTTCACGAACGACTTCATCAACTCGATCCGGGACGGCAAGGCGGACGGGTTCCGCCGCCGCTACCGGGACGTCGACATCCTCCTCGTCGACGACATCCAGTTCCTGGAGGGCAAGGAGCAGACGCAGGAGGAGTTCTTCCACACCTTCAACACGCTCCACAACGCCAGCAAGCAGATCGTGATCTCCAGCGACCGGCCGCCGAAGGAGCTGGTGACGCTGGAGGACCGGCTGCGCAACCGGTTCGAGTGGGGCCTGACGACCGACGTCCAGCCGCCCGAGCTGGAGACCCGGATCGCGATCCTGCAGAAGAAGGCCCGCCAGGAGGGCCTCGCCGCGCCGCCGGACGTGCTGGAGTTCATCGCCTCGCAGATCGCGACGAACATCCGGGAGCTGGAGGGCGCGCTGATCCGGGTGACGGCGTTCGCGAGCCTGAACCGGCAGTCGGTCGACATGAAGCTGGCGGAGATCGTCCTGAAGGACCTGATCCCGAACGACTCCGGCCCGGAGATCACCGCCGCGATGATCATGGCGCAGACGGTGGAGTACTTCGGCACGACGATCGAGGACCTGTGCGGCCCGTCGCGGTCCCGGATGCTGGTGACGGCCCGGCAGATCGCGATGTACCTGTGCCGCGAGCTGACGGACCTGTCGCTGCCGAAGATCGGCCAGCAGTTCGGCGGCCGCGACCACACCACGGTGATGCACGCCGAGCGCAAGATCCGCTCGCTGATGGCGGAGCGCCGGGCGATCTACAACCAGGTCACCGAGCTGACAGGGCGGATCAAGCACCAGGCGCGCAAGCGCTGAGGAAAAGCCTGGGGACAAGGCCCCCGCCGGGCCGTCCCGGGCTGTGGACGAGTACCGTGCACAGGCCGTTCGAACGCCCGATCGAAGCCCCTCACCGGACGGTACCGAAACCAAGATCGACATGCACAACCTGGGGATAACTCCGCGGATCCGGTGGACAGCCCGGGGAAAACCTGCGGACAACATGGGGACGACTCGTGGACCGATTGTGGAAGCCCCGGGGACGGCCACCCGGCATCATGGGGACGAACCCGTGGACAAGCTGGGGACACCTTGGGGACGACCTGGGGACGGACCCGGCCGGTCCCCGCCACGACGGCCGGTCACCGCGCCGGCCATGGAGAACCTGCGGAAAACTCGTGGACAACCGGGGGATGACGTGAGGATGACGTGTGGGGAAGGATTCGCCGTCCCCAGCCCGGCCCGCGCCGTCCACCGCCCATACACAGCCCCAGTGGACAGAGATTCGCTGCCTCACCTGCGAAAACGCGGTCTGTCCACACTATCCACGGCCCCTATTACTGGTACTGCACTAGTTCTCTACCCAAGAAAAGATCCGACTCAAGTTAGGGCCTGGGGACAACGCGCCCCGAGCGCCCGAGCCGAGCCCGGAGCACCTCACCCTTGTCCGACACCTGCAGGAGGCGGGTCCCCTTGAAGTTCCGCATCGACAGAGACGCCCTGGCCGACGCCGTGGCCTGGACGGCGCGCACGCTGCCGGTCCGGCCCCCGGTGCCGGTGCTCGCGGGCATGCACATCGTCGCCGGAGGCGAAGGCGGCGGCGAGGACGGCGGCGACCGGCTGAAGCTGTCGGCGTTCGACTACGAGGTCTCCGCGCAGGTCTCGACGGAGATCGACGTGGAGGAGGCGGGGACGGCGCTGGTGTCCGGCCGGCTGCTCGCCGAGATCTCGCGCAGCCTTCCTCCCCACCCTGTGGAGGTGACGACCGACGGCGCGAAGGTGATGCTGCGCTGCGGCAGCGCGAAGTTCACCCTCCTCACCATGCCCGTGGAGGACTACCCGTCGCTGCCGGAGATGCCTCCGGCGGCGGGCGCGGTCGGCAGCGACGAGTTCGCGGCGGCCGTCGCGCAGGTAGCGATCGCGGCGGGCAAGGACGACACGATCCCCATGCTCACCGGGGTGCGCGTGGAGATCGAGGGCGAGACGGTCACGCTCGCGTCGACCGACCGGTACCGGCTCGCGGTCCGGGAGCTGCACTGGAAGCCGGAGCGGCCGGACTTCTCCGCGGTCGCGCTCGTCCCGGCGAAGACGCTCGCCGACACCGCCAAGTCGCTGACGGCGGGCGCCGAGGTGTCGATGGCGCTGGCCGGCACGGGCGGCACCGGCGAGGGCATGATCGGTTTCGAGGGCGGCGGGCGCCGCACCACCTCGCGGCTGCTGGACGGCGACTTCGTCAAGTACCGGTCGCTGCTGCCGAGCGAGTACGCGGGCCTGGCGGAGGTGCAGACGGCGCAGTTCATCGAGGCGGTCAAGCGCGTGTCGCTGGTCGCCGAGCGCAACACCCCGGTGCGGCTGTCGTTCAGCCAGGGCGAGGTCGTGCTGGAGGCCGGGACGGGCGACGAGGCGCAGGCCGTGGAGGCCCTGGAGGCGACGCTGGAGGGCGAGGACATCGACATCGCCTTCAACCCCGGGTTCCTGCTCGACGGGCTCTCCGCGATCGGCTCGGACGTCGCGCGGCTGTCGTTCACGACGCCGACGAAGCCGGCGGTGCTGACCGGGAAGCCGCCGCAGGACGGCGAGAACCCGAACTACCGTTATCTGATCATGCCGGTGCGGTTGTCTGGGTAAAGACCGGTCCTGGGGCACACCTGGGGAGACGACCGGTCCGCGGGGGAGCCGCCCCCGCGGACGGGGCACGGGCAGTTACGCACAGGGGAGAAGTGAGCATGGAGCTGGGCATCATCGGCCTGGGCAAGATGGGCGCCAACATGGCCGAGCGGCTGCGGCGCGGCGGTCACACGATCGTCGGCTACGACCGCAACCCCGACATCAGCGACGTCGGCTCGGTCGAGGAGCTGGTCGAGCGGCTCTCCCCGCCGCGCGCCGTGTGGGTGATGGTGCCCGCGGGCGCCCCCACGCAGGACACCGTCAACAGGCTGGGGGAGCTGCTGTCGCCGGGCGACCTCGTCGTGGACGGCGGTAATTCACACTATGTGGACGACCAGCGGCACGGCGAGGAGCTCGCGGCGAAGAACATCGGGTTCCTCGACTGCGGGGTCAGCGGCGGCGTGTGGGGCCTGCAGAACGGCTACGCGCTCATGGTCGGCGGCGACGACGACAACGTGAAGCGGATGATGCCGATCTTCGAGACGCTCAAGCCGGAGGGCGAGTACGGCTTCGTGCACTCCGGCAAGATCGGCGCGGGCCACTACGTGAAGATGGTCCACAACGGCATCGAGTACGCGATGATGCAGGCGTTCGGCGAGGGCTACGAGCTGATCGAGGCGAGCCCGCTGGTCACCCGGGTGCCGGAGACGTTCCTCAGCTGGCAGGAGGGCACGGTCATCCGGTCCTGGCTGCTGGACCTGCTGAACCGCGCCCTGAAGGACGACCCGGAGCTGGACGACCTGCGCGGCTACGCCAACGACTCGGGCGAGGGCCGCTGGACGGTGCAGGCGGCGGTGGAGCACGCGGTGCCGCTGCCGGCGATCAGCGCGTCGCTGTTCGCGCGGTTCGCGTCCCGGCAGGACGACTCCCCCGCGATGCGGGTCGTCGCGGCGCTGCGCAACCAGTTCGGCGGGCACGCGATCGAGTCCGCGAAGGGCGCCGACTCCCCCGGCGCCGACGTGAACCCCCCGAAGGTCTGACCCTCCGGGCGGTTATCCACAGAACGCGCCGGGTGTGTGGGCGGCGTGCGGGAGGCTCTACGCTCGTGTCCCGTGCACGTCGCCCACCTCTCGCTCCAGGACTTCCGGTCGTACGCCGCCGCGGAGGTGGCGCTCGCGCCGGGCGCGACCGCGTTCGTGGGGCCGAACGGGCAGGGCAAGACGAACCTGGTCGAGGCGATCGGGTACGTCGCCTCGCACGGCAGCCACCGCGCGGCGACGGACGCGCCGCTCGTCCGGCAGGGCGCGCCGCGCGCGATCGTCCGCGCGGGGGTGGTGAAGGACGAGCGCAAGGCGCTGATCGAGCTCGAGATCAACCCGGGGAAGGCGAACCGGGCGCGGCTGAACCGGTCGCCCGTCCCCAGGCCGCGGGAGATCCTGGGGATGCTGCGGACGGTGCTGTTCGCCCCCGAGGACCTCGCCCTGGTGAAGGGCGATCCGGGGGAGCGCCGCCGGTTCATGGACGAGCTGCTGACGGCGCGGGCGCCCCGGTTCGCGGCGGTCCGGTCCGACTACGACCGCGTCCTCAAGCAGCGCAACGCGCTGCTGAAGTCGGCGGCGGCGCACCGCCGGTCCCCCGGCCCGGAGGTTCTCGCGACGCTCGACGTGTGGGACGCGCATCTCGCGCGGACCGGCGCGGAGCTGCTGTCCGGGCGGGTCGAGCTGGTGGAGGCGCTGCGTCCGCTGGTCGCGCGCGCGTACGCGGCGCTCGCCCCGTCGAGCGGCGCGGCCGATCTGCACTACCGGAGCTCGCTGGGCGCGGAGGAGTTGTCCACAGACCGTGGACGGCTGGCCGAGCAGCTGCTCGCCGGCGTGGCCGAGGCCCGCAAGCAGGAGCTGGAGCGCGGGGTGAGCCTGGTCGGGCCGCACCGCGACGAGCTCGTCCTGCGGCTGGGGGAGCTGCCCGCGCGCGGCTACGCCAGCCACGGCGAGTCGTGGTCGTTCGCGCTGGGGCTGCGGCTCGCGGCGTTCGACCTGCTGCGCGCGGACGGCGACGACCCGGTGCTGATCCTCGACGACGTGTTCGCCGAGCTGGACACCGGGCGCCGCAGCCGGCTGGCGGAGCTGGTGGCCCCGGCCGAGCAGGTGCTGATCACCGCGGCGGTCCCGGCGGACGTCCCGGCGGAACTGACGGGCGGCTCGTATACCGTCTCGGGCGGCCGGGTCGTGCGGGACTGACCGGGAAGGGGGGCGGGCAGGTGACCAGTGATCCGCGGAGCACGGGGATCGGGGGAGACCGGGGAGACCGTCCCGGCTCGGGCGCCGATGATCCACAGGATGTGCACAACTCCCCCGGTCCGGTGAATTCTCCGGAACCCGGTGGTGTGGCCGGGGCCGGTGATCCCCAGGCTGTGGACGGCCGACCGGCCGGGGCCGGGGAGCAGGAGGCTCCGGCGAAGTCGGGGATCGAGCTGGCGCGGGAGGCGCTCGCGCAGGCGAAGGCGGACGCGCTGAAGCGCGGCACGCTGCCCGGGCAGGGAGGGCGGCGCAAGGGCGCGGCGAAGCCCGTCCGCACGCGGGACCCGGGCCGCGGCGGCGACCCGAAGGCGTTCGGCGCGGCGATCCGGGAGCTGCTGGCCACGCGCGGGTGGGAGCAGCGCGCGGCGGTCGGCGGCGTGTTCGGCAACTGGGCCGGGATCGTCGGGCCCGAGCTGGCCGAGCACACCCGCCCGGAGCGGTTCGAGGACGGGGAGCTGACGGTCGCGGCCGATTCGACGACGTGGGCGACGCAGCTGCGGCTGCTGTCGTCGACGCTGGTGCGCCGGCTGAACGAGGAGCTGGGGCACGGGACGGTCCGCCGGGTGAAGGTGGTCGGCCCGGCGTCCGGCCCCCGGCGCACGGGCGGCTGGCGCGTACGCTGAGACGGCGCCGGGGCGCGCCGCGGTGCGCCGAAGGCCCGGAGGCGGGTCGTCGCGAAGTGACAACGCGGCGGTGCCGCCGGGCGGGCGCGGGGCGGCGGTTGCGCGGCGTGACGGGATGTCGGTGGCGGGTGGGAACATCTGTTCGGGAAGCCCGGTGACGAGTTCAGCAACGAGGGCGCCGTAGGCCAGAGAACCCCCCTGGGGCTATGGGGGGATGCATCTCCGGGCCCACTCGGCCGCCACACGCGCACACAGCGCTCGGGAGTGCCACTTTTCGCCGTGTGACCCGGTAGAATGAAATCGGGTTCAGGATGCTGCACCGCCATGGGGTGCCCGGAGCTCTACCGAACACGTACAGAGCATTAGGGCGCCCTCATGTGTGTTACGGGGCACACCGCGCTCCCCTGGGCGCGGGGCGGCTCACCATCCCCGGCAGGAGGATCTCCTTTGGCGTACGACGCTAGTTCGATCACTGTCCTTGAAGGCCTGGAAGCGGTCCGCAAGCGTCCGGGCATGTACATCGGGTCGACCGGTGAGCGCGGCCTCCACCACCTGGTCTACGAGATCGTGGACAACGCCGTCGACGAGGCCCTCGCGGGCTACGCCGACGACATCGTGGTGACGCTGCTCGCGGACGGCGGCGTCAGCGTGCTCGACAACGGCCGCGGCATCCCGGTCGGCGAGCACCCGGTGGAGAAGCGGCCGGCGATCGAGCTGGTGCTGACCACGCTGCACGCCGGGGGCAAGTTCGACGGCAAGTCCTACGCCGTCTCCGGCGGCCTGCACGGGGTCGGTTCGGCGGTGGTGAACGCGCTGTCGACCCGGCTGGAGGCCGAGGTCAAGGTCGACGGCCACGTATGGCGGCAGTCCTACACCTGGCGCGGCCCGGACACGGAGCTGCGCAAGGGCGAGGAGACCGCCGAGACCGGCACCCGCATCACCTTCTGGCCCGACGGCGAGATCTTCGAGACCCTCGAGTGGAACTTCGAGACGCTGTCGCGCCGCATGCAGGAGATGGCGTTCCTGAACCGCGGCCTGTCGATCACCCTGTGCGACGAGCGGCCGGACCACTCCAACGGCGAGCCGCACGTGGTGAAGTACTGCTACGAGGGCGGCATCGAGGACTTCGTCCGCTACATCAACGCGCGCAAGGACGCCGTCCACGAGTCGACGATCTACTTCGGCGACGACACCGAGGGCATGTCGGTGGAGATCGCCATGCAGTGGAACTCCTCGTACGCCGAGTCGGTGCACACGTTCGCGAACACGATCAACACGGCGGAGGGCGGCACCCACGAGGAGGGGTTCCGCGCGGCGCTGACCACGATCGTCAACCGGTACGCCCGCGACAAGGGGCTGCTGCGCGACAAGGACGACAACCTCACCGGCGAGGACGTCCGCGAGGGCCTCACCGCGATCATCTCGATCAAGCTGGCCGACCCGCAGTTCGAGGGGCAGACGAAGACCAAGCTCGGCAACACCGAGGCGAAGTCGTTCGTGCAGCGGGCCTGCAACGAGCACCTGCGCGACTGGTTCGAGGAGAACCCGGGCGAGGCCAAGGAGATCATCAACAAGGCGTCGCAGGCCGCGCGCGCGCGGGTGGCGGCGCGGCAGGCGCGCGACCTGACCCGGCGCAAGAGCCTGCTGGAGTCGACGTCGCTGCCCGGCAAGCTGTCGGACTGCCAGTCGACCGACCCGTCCAAGTCCGAGCTGTACATCGTCGAGGGCGACTCGGCGGGCGGCTCGGCGAAGGGCGGCCGCAACCCGCACTTCCAGGCCATCCTGCCGATCCGCGGCAAGATCCTGAACGTGGAGAAGGCGCGGATCGACAAGATCCTCAAGAACAACGAGGTCCAGGCGATCATCACCGCGCTCGGCACCGGGGTGCACGACGAGTTCGACATCGCCAAGCTGCGGTACCACAAGATCATCCTGATGTCGGACGCCGACGTCGACGGCCACCACATCAACACGCTGCTGATGACGCTGCTGTTCCGGTTCATGAAGCCGCTGATCGAGGCCGGCCACGTGTACCTGTCGCAGCCGCCGCTGTACAAGATCAAGTGGGACGCGCGCGGCAACGAGGCCGACTACGCCTTCTCTGACGCCGAGCGCGACGCGATCATCGAGGCCGGCATCGCCGCCGGCAAGCGCGACCCGCGCCCGCGCGACCAGGTGCAGCGCTTCAAGGGCCTCGGCGAGATGAACGCCAACGAGCTGTGGGACACCACGATGGACCCCGACAACCGGGTCCTGCTGCAGGTGCAGCTCGACGACGCCGCGCAGGCCGACGAGCTGTTCAGCGTGCTCATGGGCGAGGAGGTCGAACCCCGCCGGGAGTTCATCCAGCGCAACGCCAAGGACGTGCGCTTCCTCGACATCTGACAGGTGCGGCGGCCCCGGCCCGCCCTGACCGGCGGCGGGGCTCCCATCGGGCGTCGTACTTCCTTCCCACTTAGCAGAAGAGGTCTTGAGAGTGACGGACGTGACCGCAGAGGGTGGACACCCGGGCGAGCGGATCGAACCGGTCGACATCCAGGTCGAGATGCAGAAGAGCTATCTCGACTACGCGATGTCGGTCATCGTCGCGCGCGCGCTGCCCGAGGTACGCGACGGGCTCAAGCCGGTCCACCGCCGCGTCCTGTACGCGATGTACGACGGCGGCTACCGGCCCGACCGCGGCTACTTCAAGTGCGCCCGCGTCGTCGGCGACGTCATGGGGAACTACCACCCCCACGGCGACTCGGCGATCTACGACGCGCTGGTCCGGCTGGCGCAGCCGTGGTCGATGCGGTACCCGCTGGTCGACGGGAACGGCAACTTCGGCTCGCGCGGCAACGACCCCGCCGCGGCGATGCGGTACACCGAGTGCCGCATGGCGCCGCTGGCGATGGAGCTGCTGCGCGACATCGACAAGGAGACCGTCGACTTCTCCCCGAACTACGACGGCCGCTCCGCCGAGCCGGACGTCCTGCCGTCGCGGTACCCGAACCTGCTGGTCAACGGGTCCGCCGGCATCGCGGTCGGGATGGCGACCAACATCCCGCCGCACAACCTGCGCGAGGTCGCCGACGGCGTCCGGTGGTACCTGGAGAACTACGGCGCGTCCGACGACGAGCTGCTCGAGGCGCTGATCGAGCGGATCAAGGGCCCCGACTTCCCGACCGCCGGCCTGATCGTCGGCCGCAAGGGGATCGAGGAGGCCTACCGCACCGGCCGCGGCTCGATCACGATGCGCGCCGTCGTCGAGGTGGAGGAGATCCAGGGCCGCACCTGCCTGGTCGTCACCGAACTCCCCTACCAGGTCAACCCGGACAACCTCGCGCTGAAGATCGCCGAGTCGGTCAAGGACGGCAAGCTCGACGGCATCGCCGACGTCCGCGACGAGACCTCCGGCCGCACCGGCCAGCGCCTGGTGATCGTCCTCAAGCGGGACGCGGTCGCCAAGGTCGTGCTGAACAACCTGTACAAGCACACCCAGCTGCAGGAGACGTTCGGCGCGAACATGCTCGCGCTGGTCGACGGCGTGCCGCGGACGCTGCGCATCGACCAGTTCGTCCGGCACTGGGTGACGCACCAGATCGAGGTCATCGTCCGGCGCACCCGGTTCCTGCTCCGCAAGGCCGAGGAGCGCGCCCACATCCTGCGCGCGCTGCTGAAGGCGCTCGACCGGATCGACGAGGTCATCGCGCTGATCCGGCGCTCGCCGTCGGCGTCGGAGGCGCAGCAGGGCCTGATGAACCTGCTGGAGATCGACGAGATCCAGGCGCAGGCGATCCTGGACATGCAGCTGCGCAAGCTCGCCGCCCTGGAGCGCCAGCAGATCACCGACGAGTACGACAAGCTCATGGCGGAGATCGCCGACTACAACGAGATCCTGGCCTCGCCGGAGCGGCAGCGGCAGATCGTCGGCGACGAGCTCGCCCCCATCGTGGAGAAGTTCGGCGACGACCGGCGCACCGAGATCATCCCGTTCGACGGCGACGTGTCGTACGAGGACCTCATCGCCGAAGAGGACGTCGTCGTCACCATCACCCGCGGGGGCTACGCCAAGCGCACCAAGACGGACCTGTACCGGGCGCAGCGGCGCGGCGGCAAGGGCATCCGCGGCGCGCAGCTGAAGCAGGACGACATCGTCGACCAGTTCTTCGTCACCACGACGCACCACTGGATCCTGTTCTTCACCAATAAGGGCCGGGTGTACCGGGCGAAGGCCTACGAGCTGCCGGACGCCGGCCGCGACTCGCGCGGCCAGCACGTCGCGAACCTCCTGGCCTTCCAGCCGGACGAGCACATCGCCCAGGTCATGGACCTGCGCGACTACGAGGTCGCCCCCTACCTCGTCCTCGCCACGAAGAAGGGCCGGGTCAAGAAGACCGCGCTGCGCGACTTCGACTCGCCCCGCACCGGCGGCATCATCGCGATCAACCTGGTCGAGGACGACGAGGTGATCGCCGCACGGCTCGTGTCCGCCGAGAACGACCTGCTGATGGTGTCCACCGGCGCGCAGGCGATCCGGTTCCACGCCGACGACGAGTCGCTGCGGCCGATGGGCCGCGCCACCTCCGGTGTGATCGGGATGCGCTTCGAGGAGGACCAGGAAGTCCTGAACATGCTGGTCGTGAAGGACTCCGACCACGATGTCCTGGTCGCGACCGAGGGCGGCTACGCCAAGCGGACCCCCGTCGACCAGTACCCGGTCCAAGGACGGGGGGGTAAGGGTGTTCTCACCGCTAAGATCGTGGAATCCCGCGGCAGGTTGGTAGGAGCCCTCATGGTCCGCCCGGACTACGAGGTGTTCGGCATGACGTCGAACGGGGGCGTCATCCGCACCAGCGCCGCGGAGATCAAGCAGTCCGGCAGGCAGACCATGGGCGTCCGCCTGATGAACCTCGCGGAAGGGGACAGCGTGGTCGCCATCGCGAGGAACGTAGAGTCCAGCATGGAGGACTCAGTCGACGCCGAGGGGGGCGATGGTGAGTGACGCGTCCGTCCGCCTCACCGAGCCGCTAGGCCAGGAGGACACGTGAGCACGGAGCCCGGCAAGAGCAAGGGCGGGCCCGGCGGGGACCGCAGCGGCAAGGGGACGTCCGGCGGCAAGACCGTCGCCGCGGCGTCCGCCAAGCCGGCCCGGGACGAGACCAGCGTCGACATCGACTCCGACGTCTCGGACGGCTCGAGCTCCTCGGCCTCGTCCTCCTCCTCCGGCCCGGACGAGACCCGGGTCGACCTCGCCCAGGTGAAGGACGAGCCGAAGAAGTCCGACCGGCCGGAGATCGCGCCGGTCAAGGACTCCGCCGAACCGGCCAAGCCGGCCAAGCCCGCGCGGCCCGCCAAGCCCAGCTGGACCAAGCCCGCCGAACCGTCCGGGTCCGTCTCCACGGGCCGGACGGAGAAGCCGCCGGCGCCCGCCGCCGCGTCGGGCGGCGGCTCGGGCAGCCGGACGGGCTCCGGCTTCGCCGGGACCGTCCTGAAGGACCGCCCGTCGGCCGCCGTCGCCCCGGCGAACTCCAAGGCGCCCGCGCAGGCGAAGCCGGCCCGCAAGGCCCAGCTGCAGCTGGCCCGGCTCGAGCCGTGGTCGGTGATGAAGTTCAGCTTCGTGATGTCGCTGGTCTGCTTCGTCGTCCTGCTGGTCGCCGTGGTCGTGCTGTACGTGATCCTGTCCGGCCTCGGCGTCTTCGACGCCATCAGCGACACCGTGAACAGCCTCACCAAGCAGCAGGGCGACACCACCGGCGGCGTCGACGCCGGCAGCTGGTTCTCCTTCGCCCGCGTGTTCGGCTACACCGTCCTCGTGGGCGCCCTGAACGTCCTGCTCATCACCGCCCTGTCGACGGTCGGCTCGGTCATCTACAACCTGGCCGCCGACCTCGTCGGCGGCGTCGAGGTCACCCTCAAGGAGGCCGAGTAGCGCGATCCCGCCGCCGCCCGGCAATCGATTTCCGGTTGCCCTTCCGCATGGGGTAATCTCGGGGTGCGCCGCAAGGCGGCGGCAGTACGGGCCTATAGCTCAGTCGGTTAGAGCGCATCCCTGATAAGGATGAGGCCGGTGGTTCAAGTCCACCTAGGCCCACAACGAAAGCGTAGGTCAGAGGCCGGTTCCGGATGGCTCGGAACCGGCCTCTCGATCGTTTGGCGCTCCGGTGGCACTTCCACCGCATACCCGTGCGACTCGAGCGCCCGCGCCAACGCCCGAACCCGCAGGCCGCGGATCAGGACCGGGACACTGTGGTGAGCTTGCCGATATCGGAGGCGTAGACGCTCATCCAGTGCGGATGCAGCCGGTAGTAGACCACGTCCTCGTCCCAGTCGAAGGCGTCGGCGCCGTAGAAGTCCTTGAAGTAGGCGAGCAGTTCCGGCCAGTCCGCGGCCGGCTCGCCGTGCTGCGGATTGAGGATCTCCACCGTGCCGTGCGTGAACACACCCAGGTCCTCACCGCGCATGTGCGCGGCGCTGACGGCCGGGCGGGCGGCCAGGTGCCGGGCCTTCACGGCGTTGCGCGCCGTGCCGAAGTGCCACTTGCCCCGCAGGAAGTGCCCGTCCACGCCGCTGATCCGCGGTTCACCCTTCGCCGTCACCGTGGACAGAGCCAGGGTGCACATGCCGGTGAGGACCCCGGTGAGCTGCTCCGCGGTCAGTGTCCTCTCGGCGCTGATGATCGAGCGGAGGTGAGAGGAGGAGCGGGACAGTGAGGCGTCCAGCAGCCCCTGCAGCTCTTTGAGATCTTCTGGTGTTTCGCGCATGGAGCTCCTTGTCCGTCCGTAGGGCGCGGTCCACGCCCATATCGGCGCCGACCGGTGAACCAATGGTCGGTGGTAAACCTGACATCCTCCGTCATGTTTTTCGTCCGTCCTTCGGGCCCGGCACGGTCGCCTCTACAGAGGTGTGCTCGTTTCCGCAGGTGAAGAACGTGGCGACGGTTCGGGTGGGGGCGGGCCTTCGGGTGGTGAGTGTCCAGGTGGTGAGGGCGCAGAGCGCGAGGGCCGCGCCGAGGGCGGTCGAGCCGGGCCATCCGGCGGCGTCGAACAGGGCGGTGGTCGCGGCCGCGCCCAGGGCGGAACCGAGCGAGTAGAAGACCATGTAGGCGCCGATGGCGGAACTGGTGCGGTCGGGGAAGGCGGTCGCGAGCGCGTGCTGGTTGCCGACGTGCACCACCTGGACGGCGAAGTCGAGCAGCACCACGCCGAGCACCAGCAGCGGCAGCGACCACGGCAACCGGCCGATCGCCGTCCAGGAGGCGAGCAGGAGCACCAGCGCGATGCCGGTGGCGCGGCGTGCGTGCCCGGCGTCGTTCCAGCGTCCGGACCGGGCGGCGCCGAGGGCGCCGGCGAGGCCGGCGACGCCGAAGAGCCCGATCCGCGTCTCGTCGAGGTGCCACGGCGCGCGGGCCAGCGGCAGGGCCATCCCGCTCCACAGCGTGCCGAACGAGGCGAAGAGGAAGAACGCGATCAGGCCGCGGCCGAGGAGGACCGGCTCGGCGAACAGCGCGCCGAAGGACCGGATGACCTGCCCGTACCGGGCCGGGGGCGGCCGTTCGTCGGCGGGCAGCAGGACGAGGGCGAGCGGCGCGAGCACGGCGGCGAGGACCGCCAGCGACAGGTAGATGCCGCGCCAGCCCCACAGGTCCGCGAGGATTCCCGCGACGACGCGCGCGCCGAGGATGCCGATCACGACGCCCGAGGTGACGATGCCGAGGTTGCGCCCGCGCTCGGCCGGAGGGGAGACGGAGGCGGTGTAGGCGACGGCGGTCTGCACGACGACCGCGAACGCGCCCGCCGCGGCCAGCCCGGCGAAGGCCGTCCAGGGGGACGGGGCCGCCGCTGTGAGCGCCGTCCCCGCGGCGACCAGGGCGAGGTGCGCGGCGATCAGCCGCCTGCGGTCGAGCATGTCGCCGAGCGGCACCAGCAGCACCAGTCCGGCCAGGTAGCCGAGCTGGCCGGCGGCCACGAACCGGCCGAGCGCGCCGACCGGAACGCCCAGGTCGCGCCCCATCGGCGCGAGCACCGGCTGCCCGGCGTAGACGCTCGCCACCGCGGCGCCGCACACCACCGCCAGGAACAGCCTCGTCCACCGGTTCACCGCCCCGACCTCCGATCGGTTTCATTTTGCAACCGAACGGAGGCTAGGTCAGAATGGTTTCATTCCGCAACTCATGGGAGGGACGATGGCGGCCGACGACACCGGCGGGCCGGGCCCCGCGTGGACGGACCCGAGCTGCCCGGTCGCCCGCGCCGCCGACCTGGTCGGCGACCGGTGGAGCCTGCTGATCGTCCGCGACGCGATGGACGGCGCCCGCTCGTTCACCGACTTCCAGCAGCGCACCGGCATCGCCCGCAACATCCTCACCGAGCGGCTCCGCAAGCTCACCGCCCGCGGGCTGCTCGCCCAGGTCGACGCCCCGTCCGGCAGGCGCCGGCTGTACGCGCTCACCGACGCCGGCAAGGACCTCTTCCCGGTCATCGTCACGCTCCGGCAATGGGGCGAGCGGCACGCCTTCGACCAGGACGAACCCCGCTCCGTCCTGGTCGACGGCGACGGCGTACCCGTACCGGAACTGCGGCCGACGGCGGCGGACGGATCCCCGCTGACGGCCGACACGACGGCGGTGCGCCGCCCCGCCTGACCCGGCCCATACCGTCGGCCCGCTGGTCAGGCGTGCTCTTCGAGTTCGGGGATGCCGAGTTCCTTGCGCGCGGCCTGGAGGAACGTCTCGCGCGCCTCGCGGAGGAAGTCCTCGTGCGTGCCGTCGGCCGGGCGCTCGTGCCAGAGCGCCGCGTCCAGGCGTTCGGCGTAGGCACGCGCGGCGGTGCGCAGTTCGGGAGAGCAGAGGAGGTCGAGGCACCGCTGCAGGTACCAGAAGCGATGCGTCACATCGCCGGTGTCGCTGTCCAGTGGGGCGTCCCGGAACCGCCGGTGGCTCGCACGCTCCATGGCCTGCGCGGCCTCCATGAATTCCCGCAGCGCCTCTTTGCGCTCCGCCCTGAGCGCGGCCAGCCGGTCCGCTCGGGCACGGGCCGTCGACTCCCGGCTCAGGAGCCGCTGGGTCCAGTACGAGCCGCCAGCCGCGATGACCGCTCCGACGACCACACCCGACAGGGACGCCAGGCTCGCCGCCAAGCCAGAACCGCTCATGTGCACATCCTGCACCGCGCGAGCCGGCACAGCGGTGCGAATCGGACATCTCCGTCCCCCGTGCGAGCTACTCGCAAATGTCCTCCGCACGGTGATGATCAAGCGGTCGCCGAATCCATAGCGTTCTCTGCGTGAGCGCGGCGTTCCGGCCGCGAATTTCCAGGCAAATGGTGACCGTGCCGGGAGCCGCTTTCTTTCGCCGGAGGACATGATGATTCGCAAGCTCAGGACGTTCGCCGTGGCCGCGATCTGCTGCGCGGTGGCCGGTGCGGGGTTGACCGGGTGCGATGACGACTCGGCCTCCGTCCCGTTCATGAACGCCCGCAAGGCCGCCACGTTCACCGGGACGAAGAAGATCGAGGTCGATGGGAGAACGGTGCACGTGTCCTGCTCGGGAAAGCGGAAGGAGGGCGGGCCGGTCGTCGTCCTGCTGCACGGCGGCGGCGACGGGCTGGACAAGATGGCCGCGTTCCAGAAGACGCTCGCCGAGAAGAACCGGGTCTGCTCCTATGACCGGCTCGGTGCGGGCGCGAGCGACAAGCCGGACGGCCCGCAGAGCTTTTCCAGCACCGGGAAGGTCCTCACCGGGGTCCTGGACGAGCTCGCCGGGGACGCGCCGGTCGTCCTGGCCGGGCACTCGATGGGCGGGCTGATCGCCGCCCGCTACGCGCCGGACCACCGGGGCAGGGTGAAGGGGCTGGTCCTGATGGACGCGACGCCGCCGACCATGCTCGCCGACCTGACCAGCGCGATCCCCGCGTCCGCCAAGGGGCCGGCCGCCCAGCTGCGCGCGCAGAACCTCGCGGTCTTCAAGGGCGAGAACCCCGAGCGGCTCGCGATGCCGGACGGGAAGGTGCGGTCGGCCGGGAACATCCCGGTCGAGGTCATCAAGCACGGCAAGCCGTACCTGGCGGCCGTCCCGGGGTCCGGCCCGCGGCTGGAGCAGGCCTGGACGGCCGGCGAGCGCAAGTGGCTGGGGCTGTCCGGCCACAGCAGGTTCACGGTCGCGGAGAAGAGCGGCCACTACATCTACCTCGAGCAGCCGGAGGTCGCCGTGCGGGCCGTCGAGCGCGTCGCCGCGAAGGTCGCGAGCTGAGGCCCCGCGAGCCGGCGTCGCCGCCGGCGTACCGGCCTCGAGCGGCATCCCCGCACTGCTCACGACAGGTGAGCAGGCGGGGATGCTCGATTTCCAGGGCAAATGATTCGCCCCCCGGCCGGCGGGAGACGTGCAATGCGTCGATCCCGCCATTCGGCGGACCGTTCCGGAAAGGCTTGTCCCCCGTGCGAGCTACTCGGGAATGTCCACCGCGCGGTGACGTTTCCGAACGGGCCGATTCCATAGCGTTCTTCCATCGCCGCGGTGCTCGGGCCGCGGAAACCCCCGAAGGAGTCGGAATGCGTTTGGTGAAGCAGCTGGTGGCCGTCGCCGCGGTCGCTTTCGTCGGAGGCCAGGCGGCCGCCGCGGTGAAGGGGAACGATCTCCTCACCTTCGTGCTGGGGATGGCGACGGCCGTCCTGACGCCGATCGTGTACGCCTGGGTGGTGCGGCGGACCGAGCACCGCGCACCGGTCGAGGTCGCGAGGACGGGCGCCCCCGCGGCCCTCGGACGCGGCATGCTGATCGGCCTCGCGATGTTCGGCGCCGTGATCGCGAACATCGCGTTCCTCGGCGACTACCGGATCGACGGCTTCGGGTCGGTCCCGGGCGCGGTCGGGCTGTTCGGCTTCATGGCCGCCGCGGCCGTGACGGAGGAGCTGCTGTTCCGCGGCGTGCTGTTCCGGATCATCGAGGGGCGCATCGGGACGTGGGCGGCGCTGGTGCTGACCGCCGCGCTGTTCGGGCTGTCGCACCTCACCAACGCCGACGCCACCCTGTGGGGCGCGATCGCGATCGCCGTGGAGGCCGGGAGCATGCTCGCCGCCGCGTACGCCGCGACCCGCAACCTGTGGGTGCCGATCGGGCTGCACTTCGCCTGGAACTTCGCCGAGTCGGGCATCTTCGGCACGGAGGTGTCGGGCAACGGTTCGAACAAGGGCCTGCTGGACAGCACGATGTCGGGTTCGTCGCTGATCACCGGCGGCAAGTTCGGCCCGGAGGCGAGCCTGTACACGGTCGCGGCCGGGCTGGCGCTGACGGTCGCGTTCATGTGGCTGGCCCGCCGCCGCGGCAACGTGATCCCCGCCCGCCGGCGGGCCGCCGGGGCTTCGCAGAGCCCCGCCGCCCGGCCGGCCGCGACCGCTACGCTCTCCCGGTGATCGATCTTCGGCGGCTTCCGGCGGTGAGTCTCGGCCGGCTCCCGGACACGTGGCGGCGGTTCGACGTCACGGTCCGGGACCTCCCGCTGGCGCTGCTGCTGGTCACCATGTCGCTGGTGCCGGCCTTCCACGGCGCGGGGACGCGGATCGGCGAGATGGCGACCCGTCCGTTCGACGCGATCGCGGCCCTGGTCGTCGCGGTGGAGTGCCTCCCGCTGGCGGTGCGGCGGCGGTGGCCGCTGGCGTGCCTCGTGCTGGTGTCGGTCGGGTTCGCCGCCGACCAGATGCGCGGATACCACCTGGTCGCGGGCACCGCGCTGCCGTTCGCGCTGCTGAGTGCGGGCGCCTACCTGGAGCGCCACCGGCGCGCCGCGATCGCCGCCGGGTCGGTGCTGTACGTGGTGTTCGCGGTCGCGCTGAACCGGGTCGGCGCGAACGAGCAGACCGACGAGTACGTGACGTTCTACCTCGCGCTGGCCCTGATCTGGGGGGTCGGTGCGTGGCTGCGGTCGACGCGGGCCGCCGAGGCCGAGCGCCGGCTGCGCGTCGCGGAGGCCACCCGGACCGCCGAGCGCACCCGCATCGCCCGCGAGCTCCACGACGTGGTGACCCATCACGTGACGGCGATGGTGGTGCAGGCGGAGGCGGCGCGCTACCTGGTGGCGGCCCCCGAGCGGCTGGACGAGACGCTGAGCACGGTCACCGACACCGGCCGCCGCGCCATCACCGATCTGCGGCACCTGCTCGACCTGCTCAACCCCGACCACGGCACCGGCGGCGAGGACGGCGGCGGCCCGGGCCGGGCGCCGTCCGCGGGCGACCTGGACGCGCTGGTGGAGCAGACGCGGCGGGCCGGGCAGCCGCTGGAGTTCACGCGGGTCGGCGAGGCGGCGGTGGCGGCGGGCAGCGCCGAGTCCGTCGCCTACCGGGTCGTGCAGGAAGCCCTGACGAACGTGTTGAAGTACGCCCACGGGAGCCGCGCCGCGGTCGAGGTGCGTTACGGCGAGAAGGAGATCACGGTGGAGGTCGGCAACGACGGCTCGGGGTCGCGGGCCGCGGCCGTCGGGGGCGGCGGGCGGGGCCTGACCGGCCTGAGCGAGCGGGTGGCGGCGCTGGGCGGGGAGTTCAGCGCGGACCCGCGTCCCGGCGGCGGCTTCGTGGTGCGCGCCCGCATCCCGTCGGGGAGCGCGTCGTGACCGCGCCGGTCCGGGTCCTGGTCTGCGACGACCAGGCGCTGATCCGCACCGGGTTCGCGACGATCATCGACGCCCAGCCGGACCTGGAGGTCGTCGGCGAGTGCGGCGACGGCCGCGCCGCGGTCGACCTCGCCCGCAAGCTGAACCCCGACATGGTGGTGATGGACGTCCGGATGCCGGTGCTCGACGGCATCGAGGCGACCCGGCTGCTCGCCGGCGCCGGGGTGGAGCACCCCGTGAAGGTGCTGGTGGTGACGACGTTCAACCTGGACGAGTACGTCTACGAGGCGCTTCGGGCGGGGGCGAGCGGGTTCCTGCTGAAGGACGCGCCGCCGGGGCAGCTGCTGCACGGCATCCGCACCGTGGCGTCCGGTGCGGCGCTGCTGGCGCCTGAGGTGACCCGGCAGCTCGTCGGCAAGTACGCGGCGCGGATCCGGCCCGCGCCGGGGGCGGCCGAGGGCACCGCGCTGGCGCCGCGCGAGCTCGAGGTGCTGCGGCTGATCGCCAACGGCCTGTCCAACAGCGAGATCGCCGCGACGCTGGTGATCAGCCAGGAGACCGTCAAGACGTACGTGTCGCGCATCCTCACGAAGCTGGACCTGCGGGACCGTGTGCAGGCGGTCGTCTACGCGTACCGCAACGGCCTGGTGACCTGAGCGCGGGTGCGCCGGCCGTCCCTGTTGGGGACGGCCGGCGCACAGGGCTGTGAACAGAGTTATCCACAGGATGTGGACAGCGGCGTATCTGGACCGCGGAAGTGCGCGTGGCCAGGGCGGACGCGGATGTCCCCAGGTTTCCGGGGTGGGGACGAGCGGTGGACGGCGATGGGTACGGCGGCCGGCCTCGGGCTGGGGACGCTGTTATCCACAGGCGTCACGTGCCGGACGTGTCGGCGCGGAACTCGTGGACGACCTCGATCGGGCCGACGATGTGCGCGTTGAACTCCTCCAGCTCCTCCGCCGGGACCCACAGCTCCAGGATCGTCCGGCCGCCCACCTGGCGGACCGGGTAGCGGTCGGCGAAGGCGGCCTCGACCTCGAACCGCGTCACGTAGCCGGAGCCGTGCGCGGGCACGTTCCAGTCCCGGGCGATCTTGATCGCGTACTCCTCGTTGAGCACCGGGTAGAAGATCGGCTGGTCCGGGAGGCGCGGCGGCCACGCCCGCCAGTCCGCGGCGCGCAGCAGGTCCAGCTCGGCCGGGCCGACCGGCCGCCAGAGGGTGAGGGTGGTCATCCGCAGATTCTGCCCGCACCGGCGCGGCGGCGGCCGCCTGACGGGTTTGTCCAGTTCGTCGCACCGTCCTGACCTGCGGAGGAGTCGCGGTTGTCCACAGGCCGCGGGTCGGGTGGCGGCTGGGGATGTGGTTGGGGATTCTTGGTGGGCAGGGCTGTCCACCGGGCGCGGGCACCTGTGGAGGGCCGCTGCCCACAGGCTGTGAACGCGCTGTGCGAAGGCGGGTGCTGGAAGCGGTCTCGTCCCTGGTCAGCGGGTTATCCACGACGTGGACAACGGTCCTGCGCGTTGGGGACCGGTTGGGGAAGAATGGTGGACGGCGCGGCTCGACGGTCATGCCCAGGGTGTGCACGGAAGTTATCCACAGGCTGTGGACACTGTGCATGACGGGGTGCGGGTGTGGACGGGGCGGCGCCGCGCCCGCCGCTACCGATCGGATGTTCGAAACGCCCCGCCGCCTGGGGATTCCGCTGTGGAACGGGCGTCCGGAACGCCTGCTCGTAGGGGCCGGAGGATGTGCGAAACGTTGCCCCCAGCCTGTGGACGACGGGCCTCGCAGGTCCTTGGCGACCGGATGGCGGGGCTGGCGGATCGTCAGCTCGCCCCCCCCGCGCGGGACATGGTCATTTCGGATGGCCTGGACATGTTCGACGGGCTGCGCATTAATGGCGGGATGGAGCCCGGCCCGGTCGCCGCGACGCCGCAGGGGCGTCCGCTCCGGCCTGCCGGACGGCGGTCCGCCCGGCTCCCCGACCGCCCCCCGACCTGCGAACATTTGTTCGAGTACGTGCTAGGCTCCCGGACTCATGGGGCATCTTCTGAACGAGCCGGTCCGCGCCGAGCACGATCCCGCGGGACGACTCACCGCGTACGAGTGGCGGGGGTCGCGCTACGCCGTCGAGGAGGTCCTGAAGACCTATGGGACGCCCCAGGACGGCCGCGTGTACCGGGTTCGCGTCGTCGGCGCGGAGGGCGTGGCCGTCGCGGAGCTCGGCCGTGACCGGGACCGCTGGCGGCTCCGGCACGTCTTCTCCGCCTGACGTCCCCGCCGGGCCCGGACCCGGCGCGGCGGGCGCGGGGCGGCGTCCCGACCGGGCGGTGTGGACGCGCGTCGACGGCATCCAGGGCGCCTCGCTCGACCTGCTCGACGCGCGGATCGGACGCCGCCACTACGCGCCGCACGCGCACGACGAGTACGCGATCGGCGTGTGCGTCGACGGCCTGGAGACGATGCGGTACCGCGGCGAGCGGCTGTACTCGGCGGCCGGCAGCATCGTGGTGATCGAGCCCGGCGAGGCGCACACGGGCGGCCCCGCCGACCAGGACGGCTTCGCCTACAAGTGCCTCTACCCGACGGCCGAGCTGGTGGGCGCGGCGGCGGGGTGGGACGGCGGGCTCCCGCACTTCCGCGAGCCGATCGTCGACGATCCCGTGCTGGCCGGGCGGCTGCGGCTCGCGCACCGGTCGCTGCGGACGGCCGGTGACCCGCTGGAGGGCGAGAGCCGGCTGCTCGAGGTGCTCGGCGCGATCGTCCGCCGGCATGCCGTCCGGATCCCGCCGGGCGGGCCCTGGCCGCGGGGCGCCTCCGGGATCGCCCGTGCCGTCGCGGCGCGGCTGTCGGACGAAATGGTGGAGCCGCCTACCCTCGCGGAGGTGGCGGCGGACCTCGGCCTGTCCCGCTACCAGTTGCTGCGCGCCTTCCGCGATTCGATGGGGATGCCTCCGTACGCATGGCTCGCCCAGCATCGGGTGGCGCGCGCGCGGACGCTCCTTGACGCGGGGCATAGGCCCGCCGAGGCGGCGTCGCTCGTCGGGTTCGCCGACCAGGCGCACCTCACCCGCTGGTTCCGCCGCGTCCTCGGCGTGACGCCCGGCGCGTACCGCAACAGCGTTCAAGACCGCGCGCGCCGCCGCCCCGCATCCTGAAGCGGTTGCCCGGCGCTGGGGGCCGGGCCGCCGACCTGGAACGGAGGACGTGGTGAGTCGCCGCGGCTGGTTGCTGTTCGCGCTGATGGGCGTGCTGTGGGGGATCCCCTACCTGATGATCAAGGTGGCGGTCGGGGGCGTGTCGGTGCCCGTGCTGGTGTTCGCGCGGACCGCGCTCGGCGCGCTCGTGCTGGTGCCGCTCGCCGCCCGGTCCGGCGGCCTCGCGCCGGTCCGCCGGCACTGGCGGCCGCTGCTGGCGTTCACCGCGGTGGAGATCCTCGGCCCGTGGGCGCTGCTGTCGGACGCCGAGCACCGGCTGACCAGCTCGATGACCGGGCTGCTGATCGCCGCGGTGCCGATCATCGGGGTGGTGCTGGCGCGGCTCACCGGCGACGCCGAACGGCTCGGACCGGTCCGGTGGGCGGGGCTGCTGGTCGGCCTCGCCGGCGTCGGCGTGCTGGCCGGGCCGCATCTCGGCGGCGGCAGCGCGCGGGCGATCGGCGAGGTCATGCTGGTGGCGGTCGGGTATTCGATCGCGCCGATGATCGCGACGCGGCGGCTGCGGGACCTGCCGAGCCTGCACATGGCCGCGGGGTCGCTGACGACCGCCGCCGTGGTGTACGCGGTCCCGGCGGCGCTGACCTGGCCGGACGCGATGCCGCGCGGGCGGGTGCTGGCCGCGCTCGGCGGCCTCGGCCTGGTCTGCACCGCGCTGGCGTTCATGGTGTTCTTCGAGCTCATCCGGGAGGCGGGCACGTCGCGGGCGATGGTGTTCACGTACGTGAACCCGGCGGTTGCGGTCGTCGCGGGCGTGCTGCTGCTCGACGAGCCGCTCACCGGGACGATCCTGGCCTCGTTCGCGCTGATCCTCGGCGGCTCGGTGCTCGCGACCGTGCGCCGCGGCCCGTCCGTTGACGCGCCGCCTGCCGCGGAAGCGCCGCCCGTGGACGTGCCGGTCAGCGAAGAGTCACGATGAACCTGCCGGGCCGGGCGACGTTGCCCGCCGGGTCGATCGCCCGGTACTCGACGGTATGCCGGCCCTTGGGAAGCTTCCCGTAGGTCAGCGAGTCGATCACGGTGCCGTTCTCGGAGAACCGCCACGGCGCGGACGAGTCGGTCGGCCAGCCGAAGTAGTTGAACCAGCCGTCGCCGTCCACGCGGAACTCGGAGACGACCACGCCGGGCCGGTCGTCCGCGCCCGTCAGCTTCATGGTGAACGGGCCGTCGAAGACGTACTCGGGCGTGCGCCCCGGGCGCGGACGCGCCTGCGCCGCCTCGGACAGCTCGAACTTCACCGTCGGCCGCTGCGCGTCGATCGTCCATGTACGCGTCTTAGAGCCGACCCTGGCGACGAGCGTGTGCGTGCCACTGCGCAGGTGCAAGCGCCCTAGCGCGATGTCGCGTTCGCCGCCGTGCACGCGCCGTCCGTCGAGTTCCCACCGGACAGTGGGGACGCTCCTAGCGGGATGGGTCGTTTCCGCGTACACGACGGATTCGGCGCCTACGGCCATGTCGGTGGGTGTGGACGAGGTGAAGTCGGCGGGCACGTTGTCGGGAGGCGTCTTCAGCCGCGTATCGACGGTCCATGTGCGGACCTGGGTGAGCGCCGAGGACGCGCGTACGGCGGGGTCCCGCACGAAGTCCGTAGGGTCGGTGACGGTCGCCTTGACGGTGTGCGTGCCCTTCTTCAGGTGAAGGCGCTTGAGGTCGAGGTTCGGCGCCTTCCCTACGACCTTGCCGTCGGCCGTCCACGTCACCGACAGCTGGTGCCCTGTCGGATGCATGGTCTCCACCCACAGCACACGGTCCGCGCCCACAGGAGCGTCCGCAGGGGTCTGTGCCTGGACGATGTCGACCTTGCCAGAGATGCGCTGCGTCATCCGCTCACGCGCGACCTGGTCGTAGTAGTAGCCGAGCGTCTTCATCATGGAGTGTCGGCTCGGCCTCCACACCCCCTTGCTGAAGTAGAGGCCGCCCTCATAGGCCCCTATGACGCCCCCCGCTTCGCTGCGCTCACCGAGCCACCGCCACCACTTCTTCTTCTGCGCCTTCATCTCGTCGACGGTGAGCAGCGTGTGATGAAGGGACCCAGGTTCCGGACCGGTGTACGTACCGCCCGGCACACCCCGCTGGTAGTAGTCGTACTCGTCGTCCAGCCCGCCCAGCGAATGCCCGAGTTCGTGCGGCGCGATGAGGGCCGACATGGCGTTCCCGCCAGAGGACGTGGCGTACGTACCACCCGCGCCCCCGTAGGTGTCGCTGTTGGCCATCGCGAGGATCTGCCTGTTGTTCGCGTTGGTGCCGGGCACCATGTCCGCGTACTTCTTGGCGGCGGCGGAGTCCATGACGAGCAGCCGCTGCAGGCCGTCCTGCTCGCAACCGCTCCAGAACGCCATGCTGAGCGGCGTCGTGCGGCGCGGCGAGGACAGATCGGGGTCGCAGCTCACCCCCGACTCCGCCGACGGGATCTCGACCGCGTACACGTTCATGTAGCTGCGGTACGACTTGAACGGCTCGATCGTCCACAGGTCGTTGAGGTGCTTGTCGAGGTCGGCGCGGAACTTCGGCATGTCCGCCGCCGTATAGCCGTCGCCCATCACCACCAGGTTGAAGCGCTTGGCCGGGTCACCCGTCACCTGGACCGGCACCACCGTCGCGTCCGCCGCCTCCGCGCGCGCGGGAACCGTCGCCAGGGCCGTCACGCTCAGCGCCGCCGCGCCGATGATGCACGTTCTACCCGTCCACATGCACGGACCTCCTCGCGCGGGCGCGCGGGCCACAGCGGCCCGGGGAGCGGCGCGCCGATCAAGCGGCACCGTTCCGGATTATCACCTCAAGATCCGCGTTTGTCGCCCATGCGCGCCCGGCGCCGTCAGCGTTTGCCGCGCTGCCCCTCCGCCAGGCCCTCCGCGATGTCCTGGCCGCCCGCGCGCCGCTGCACCGCCGCCGACAGCACCGGCGCGACCCCGCCGAGCTGGGCGCCGATCCGCAGCGCGAGCGGCGCCACGTCCACCTCGGCGGCGTTCCGCTCGACCGCCCGCACCGTCGCCTTCGCCACGTCCCGCGGCGACCGCGTCCCGACGCCCCGCGGCAGCGTGACGCCCGCGTCCGCGAACATCCCGGCATCGCGGATGAACCCCGGGAAGACGGTCGACACACCGACGCCGTGCGGACGCATGTCCTCCCGCAACGCCAGCGCGAATCCCCGCATACCGAACTTCGTCGCGTTATAAAGCGACGCGTGGCCGGACGCCGTCTTCCCGGACAGCGACGCGATGAACACCAGATGCCCGCGGCCACGATCGGCCATCCGCTCGCCCGCGAGCTTCGCCATCACGATCGGCGTGCGCAGGTTCACGTCCAGCACCCGGTCGACCTGCTCCAGCGTGTAGTCCGCCAGCAGCCCCGACGCGGGCAGCGCCGCGTTCGCCACCAGCACGTCCACCGGGCCCGCCTCGTCCAGCAGCCGCTCCGCCGCGCCGCGTTCGGCGAGGTCGGCGACCACCGCCCGGCCGCCGAGCCGCTCGGCCAGCGGCTCCAGCGCCTCGGCCCGCCGTCCCGACAGCACCACCGCCGCCCCGCGCCCGGCGAACCCCTCCGCCAGCGCCCGCCCGATCCCGCCCGTCGCCCCGGTCACCAGGACGGTCGCTCCACGCAGTTCCATGGCCGCGATGATGGCCGATCAGAACCCGATCCGCCACAGCAGCAGGATCGCCGACGACAGCGCCAGCCCCACCGCGCCGAGCGGCACGTCGCCCACCACGATCAGCAGGGCGCATCCCGCGGCCGTCACCGCCGCGACCACCACCAGCCCCCGGCCCCCCGACGCCTCCTTCTCCGGCGCACCGGGGTCGAGCTCGCGCTCCCAGCGCCGGAAGTCGTCCTCAGCCATCGGCACTCCCGAGGGTCGTCCCCCGGATCATCCGCCCGCCCGCCGGCGAGTGGCACCCGGGATTGGACGATCGGTCCGATACCGGTGAGTGGGTGCGGACCGCCCGGGATCGGTTGCTAGGCTGCGGAGAGCCTGGGGGAGCAGACACTGATCCGTATCTTTCCCCGGGTTCGGACTCATAGTCGAGGTGAAGGGGTCCCCACCGTGAAGAAGCTGCTGATTCTCGCCGTCGTCGCCCTCGGTGGCTTCGCCGTCTGGCGCCGCCTCCAGCAGGACCGCGCCGAGCTGGACCTGTGGACCGAGGCCACGTCGTCCGACAGCTGAGACGCCGGCGACACCGGGCCCCGGCGTGAGCGGCGCGGCGCCGATCACCGTCGCCTGCATCGATCTCGCCGGGACCACCGTCGCGGACGGCGGCGCCGTCGAGACCGCCTTCGCCGAGGCGATCGCCGCCCTGGGGATCGTCTCCGGCACGGCGGCGCACGACCGCGCCATGGACCGCGTCCGCGCGTCCCGCGGCGGCTCGAAGATCGAGATCTTCCGCTCGCTGTTCGACGAGCCCCGCGCCCAGGCCGCGCACCTGGCCTTCGAGCGGTCCTATGACCAGCTCGTCGACCGGCACGGCCTGCGGCCCGTACCCGGCGCCGAACGCGCTCTCGAGCGCATCCGCGGCGCCGGCGTACGCGTATGCCTGCTCACCGGCTTCGGCCGCCGCACCCAGGCCCGCGTCCTGGACGCGCTCGGCTGGTGGGACCGCGCCGACCTCACCCTGTGCCCCGAGGACGCCGGCCGCGGCCGGCCGTGGCCCGACCTCGTCCTCACCGCCGCGCTCCGCCTCGGCGCCGACGACGTCCGGCACATCGCCGTCTGCGGCGACACCGCCAACGACATGCTGACCGGCCGCCGCTCCGGCGCGTCCATCGTCGCGGGCGTCCTCACCGGCGCCCACGACCGCGACCGCCTCCTCGCCGCCGGCGCCACCCACGTCCTGCCCAGCGTCGCCGCCCTCCCCGACCTCGTCCTCGCCACCTGACCGCGGCCGGATCACGACACCGAGTGAACGCCGCGCCGCGCCGCCACGTCGCACAGACGTCCCCCGCCGCCCTCGACGACGGGACCCGGCATGCCGAAGCGACGCCCCTATCCGCCCCGATTCCTCTTCTACTACGACTTCGAGGACCGACCGACGACCCCGAGCCGCCACCCCCTCCTCCGCGACGTCGTAGCGGTGGTATGCGGCTGCGCGGCACTGCCGGCCCTGGCCTGCCTCGCAGGCCTCCTCTGGTGACGGCCCAGCCTGGGGAAGCCTGTACTCTGCTATCGGTGTACGATCGATGCTCGTCGCGCCGAACCGGCGTAACCGCAGGTCACGCGGGGCCTTAGCTCAGTTGGTAGAGCACCGGCTTTGCAAGCCGGGTGTCAGGGGTTCGAATCCCCTAGGCTCCACCCACCAAGAAGCCCAGGTCAGAACCGGAATTACGACCTGGGCTCTCGTCTTTCACGATCGCTTTTTTCGCTTCCGTGCCCGTTGCGTGCCCGATCGCTTCTTGCCCTTGAGTTCGGCCTTGGCCATGGCACTCAAGGTGTCCGCGATTGCGCGGTGCCGCTCACCGGTCACCAGCAGACCCGACTACCTCACCATGCCCACTACGCGCGGGGAGCCTCGCCCATCCGCTCAGCCAACTGCATGGGCGTCGCCGCTTCCACCAGAACCCATCGGCGAGCGCGCGGCAGCATGGCCCACCAGTGGAAGGTGTGTTCCCCGAACCACACGGTCGACCCCGGAAAGCGCCGCTGCAACGTCAGTACGGCCGCCGCCACGTCGTCTACGACACGACCGTCCGGCCGGGTCACGACCGCGACCGTTCGGGCGCGCCCATCGGCGGTTCGGCGAGAAACGCCGTGATCCGGTCGGCCGCGCCGTCGACGTCCCGCAGCGGATGGAAGTTGTCGACGCTTCGCCCACCCGCCGCACGAGCTGCTCGACGGCGCCACCACCATCCGGGCCGCCGGCCTTTCCCTCAACCTGCTGTGCCAGCAGTACCCCGACCAGCGCCTGGCCCGGCTCATCGAGAACGGCACCACCCTGCAAGCCCTCTTCCTCGACCCCGAAGGCCAGGCCATCCGAGCCCGCGAACAAGAAGAGGGCTACACCGACAACCACCTGACCACCCTCACCCGCCTGAACATCGAAGTCCTGACCCGCCTACGCAAACGCCTCTCACCCGAGGCCCAAGACCGCCTGTCCGTCGCGGTCTACGACGAGACCATCCGGTTCAACATCACGCTCATCGACGACCGCCTATGCGTGATTCAGCCCTACCTACCGCAGGCCCGAGGCGTCGACTCGCCCACCTTCCTCGCCGAACGCAACTCGACCGGCACCGGCTTGTATGCCACCTTCGAAGAGATCTTCCACTCGCTCTGGAACCGAGGCAGGACCGTATGACCGACGCACCCGCATCACTGCTCCCCGTCGCCCTCAAAGCCGCGGAGATAGCCAGTGATCTCGTGCGAACCCGCGTCCCCGGCCTGCTCACCGCCAAAGGCGACCGCGACATGGCCAGCGAAGTCGACTACGCCGTAGAACGGGCCGTCCGCGACTACCTCAAAGAGCGAACCCCCGACATCGCCGCGGCCGCCACGGGGGCCGCGCCGCCGCCTACGCTGTGCAATACTCGGGGCCGCGTCGAGCAGCCGGTAACGCCGGGCAAGGAACAGAGGCTGCCTAGTACTGTCCGGGACCCTTTAGACCTCTTCGGCCAGGCCACGAACTATTTCGGGTGCAGGGACGTTGCAAGCTGGGGGGAAAGGCGCGGGGCTCTCCCGACCCCGATCTGTTGAGGACGGCGATGGTCCGCTCGCGGCCGGGGCCGGGCGAGGGGGGCAGAGCAGAGCTGCCGCAACCGATCAAAGCCCGCGTGACAGACTCGCCCCATGACCGACCGGTGGCCCGAGATCGACGAGAACATCGTGAGGCACCGCATCATGTCGGCCATGATGATCTTGCGAGAGGCGTTCGGCTACGGCGTTCGCGAGGCGATCGATGCCTTCGACGCGCGGTACAGGCTCCTTCGCGAGACCCGGCCGGACGACTTCACGGTCAGTTCCGAAGAGTACGGCAGGCACTTCTACAGCTGACGATCAAATCCGGATCATGCGCGGAACGGGCGGGCGCCGAAGGGACGGGACGGAGCGTCCGTGCGAGGCGCTGCCGCCGGTGATCAGGGAAGCGGCCCCGGAGCCGTGTGAGCTGACAGCGGTGACGGCAACGGGAGCCGACTCCGCCGCACGTGATCAAGCCCAGCGCGAGGGCACCACGGCGGAACGAGCCTGAGACCTTGAGCATGATCGAACTGATGAGGATGCGGCTCACTGGCCGGGACGGCGTGCCCGATACGGAAGCCCCCGTGCGCACTGAATGGCTGCACGAGGGCTTTCCGATGAGCTGAGGCGCTTAATCGCTTTCCCTGAAGACCGGGGAGACCACGCAGCTGCCGCCGCCGTTCCAGCACAGCACCATGTCATGAGGTGTGTGGCCGTAGACGTCCGCCTCTCGCGTGTCGCAGCCGCTGTCGCCGCCATCGTCGATGGTCGCCTCGACGACGATGTCTCCGTCCGCGGTGAGCTCTCGGACGTATCCGGTGACCCCATGGCCGTCGGCATGTGTGTCGCAGACCTTGAACTTGTCCCCGTCATCGATGAACGTCATCGAGTCACGGCCGCTCGGCAGATGGATGCCGACGTCGGTGGCCATGGCCGGAGACGCCGCGAGCCCGAACACCACGGCGCCGACCGCGCCGACCAAGGCCCCACGCTTGAGGATGCTGCTCACCATCGGATACCCCCTGTTCCTCGGGTCATGAACGACCCGGTCAGCTGACGGAAAGGCCCCGTTGTGGCGGCGAATCCGCAGTGGTCGCTTTGACGCCCTAATGATTACGGGAGTGAAGACTTGCGTCCTTAGCGCAGAGTGCACATCTCTTAGCAATGCGTCCACTCGAGAGGTCAACCGCTGAAGATTTGCCAAGAACGACCCGGCAGGGACCGCATCCTTCTCTGCGGCCGGCTCGCGGACGCAGCGCGGGAGTGAGTCGCTGGCTTCTCCGGCCCTGCACATGGCTCCGTGGCTTTCTGGCACCGTGGTCGGCTCTACCGACGAAATCACCGACGGTCGGGGAAGTGGATGCCCGCAAGCGTGGGAGGCAGGACCGTGTCAATGGTGGAAGGCTGGGTCTGGGAGCGCAATGTAGAACCGCTACTCAGTCAGGCTTCTGAGTCGTTATGCCGGTTACTCCTTCGACGACACCGACTGGCAGACCGTCGTTCTCGGCCTCGAAGGAACCGACGATGACCAAGACGACGGCTGGTACGAGTATCCCCTAGTGGGCCATCACTGTCTCAGCGTCGCGCTCGCCAACGCGGTGGGCGGTCAGGTCGTGTCGGTGCGAATCGACGGACTCACCGACCGTGACATGATGCTGCGGGCGGAAACGCTTCTCGACGCCTACGCACACTCCGATTAGCTAAGGTCCCGTCGGGCTGGGAGGAGAATGGCGGCTGGTAGGGCATGCATGGCGTCGTCTTGATGCCGGGTCACTTGTCGTGGTGCCCATGTCGAGTCGCTGCTTCCGTCGCCTTCGATCGTTGCGATACTGATCGGTGTGGATGCGAGGGGGCATGCGGATCGGTGGTTGGCGGGGTGGGACGCTCGTGATCTGGACGGGATCATGGCGTGTTACTCCGATGACGTCGACTTCGCGGCGGCGACGGTGGTGAGCCGCTGGGATCGGCCGGACGGCCGGTTGAGGGGGAAAGAGGAGTTGCGGCGGCACTTCGAGCGGGGGCTGGAGCTTGCGCCGGAGTTGCGGTTCGCCGAAGAGGCGTTCTTGCCCGGTCCGGGCGGCTACGCCCTGTTGTATCGGCGTGAGAACGGCAATCGGGTTTTGGACGTGGTCGAGCTGGATGAGGACGGGCGGGCCGCGCGGGTTCGGGCGTTCTACGAGCAGGCGCAGCGATAGTTCGCTGCTCCGCGGCCCGCGCGCGGTCAGCTGGTCTTGCCCCATAGGTAGGCGCCGGCGCCCATGGCCAGGAGGCTGATCCAGCTGAAGACGGCGCGGACGGTGTTCCAGGCGGTCCAGCGGCCGGAGTAGTCCTGCCAGATCCTGGCGGCGTCGGCGGCGTGCTTGGGGATGGTCACGCCGTCCAGGTCGTTGTTCATCGGGATGTTGACGGCGAAGCTGGGGAACAGGGCGCCGAGGACGTAGACGGCGGCCGCGGCCAGGAACAGGATGCCGGCGGCCTTCTGGTCCATGGTCATGAGCAGGACGCCGGCGACGGCGGCGAACACCGGCAGCAGCATGAACATGCCGACGAACAGCGGGTTCTGGATGCGCTGGTTGATGGTCTGCATGGCGTCGATCGCCGAGGCCGGCTTCGAGCCGTTCAGGCCCGGCATGACGCCGGTGGAGAAGCCGAAGAACGTTCCGGCCATTCCGGCCGCCATGATGATCGAGAGTGTGGCCGAGGTGGCCGCGAACGAGAATTTCATCGGTTTCTCCGAGTGCCGGGCGAGTTCCGTTGTGCCCTTGAGTCAACTCGGCGGCGCGGCCGTCCGACATCGTTGAGAAGCTCGACACCATATGCGAGCGTCCAGGCTTACGGGTGGGTTCTGGACGGGGTTTGGGGTGGTGGTGCGGTCGACAGGGGGAAGGGGCGAACGTAGCTTCGGGGCGTGGGTGGCGTCAGTTCGCAGCGGGTCGCGTTCGATGCGGCGCGGGTGCTGGTGTCGGCGGCGAGCAGCGATCTGTGCTGGTGGTTGTGCGGGGAGCTCGGCAGGTGCCTCGGGGAAGGTTACGAGGCGCGGTTGCTGGAGACGCGCCTGCGGTTGGAGCATGACGACGTCTATTACAAAGAGGCCGGGTGCTGGCGCGCCATTCTGGAGGACGCGTTCCGTGACCGGCCCGATGCGGCCGAGTGCCTTTATCGGGTCGTAGGGCCGTTGCTGGGGGCGTCAGCCGGCCGGTGATGCGTCCGGGACGATGGCGGGGCGGGCCAGGCCGGCGGGGACGAGGAGGAACACCTTCGGGGCGAGGCGGTCCATGTCGCCGCCGCGGCCGAAGACGAGGCCGGCGGCGAAGTCGACGAACTGTTTCGCCACGTCGTCGGGGAGGGCCGTCAGGTCCATGACGACGGGCACGCGCTTGTTGCGGAAGAAGTGCCCTACGTGGAGCGCCTCGTTGTAGTCGCGGGGACGCAGTGTCTTCACCATCACCCTGCCAGTGTCTCTGTGGCGTCAAGGCACAACCGCGGGTTGTGGGACGGGTCGGGCGGTTGTTTGTCGGCGCGGTGGCGGGGGTGTTGGATCGGCGGGCGGAAAGGGGGCGCCGTGCTCGGACGGGATTTCGCCTGGTTGTGGCGCGCGTACGCGGTCAGCTCGCTGGGGACGTGGCTGGCACTGGACGCGTTCCCGCTGATCGCTGTGCTGGCGCTGCATGTGGGGCCCGCCCGGGTGTCCATGATCGCCGCGGCGGGCGGGACGGCGGCGGCGCTGCTGGCGGTGCCGCTGGGGCCGTGGATCGAGTTCCAGTACAAGCGGCGGTTGATGGTCCGGGCGGATCTGGTGCGGTTCGCGGTGCTGGCGACGGTGCCGGCCGCGTACGCCTCCGGGGTGTTGACGTACGCGCATCTGCTCGTGGTGGCGGTGGTCGTCGCGCTGGCGGACATCGTGTTCCGGGGCGCGAGCGGGGCGCATCTGAAGGAGCTGGTGCCGCAGCGGCATCTGATGGAGGCCAACGGCAGGTTCGAGACGGTGCAGTGGATGTCGACGGCGGTCGGGCCGCCGGCGGGCGGGGCGCTGATCGGGGTGCTGGGGCCGGTGGTGACGGTGCTGCTGGACGCGGTCAGCTACGTGCTGTCGGCGGTGGGGATCACGAGGATCGCGGCGCCGGAGGCGGAGCCGCCGGTGCGGACGGCGGGGGCGTCGCGGTGGGCGGAGATCGGCGAGGGGTGGCGGGTGATCGCGGCGGAGCGGGAGCTGCGGCTGCTGTTCGCCAACAGCGTGCTCACCGGGGCGCTGATCATGGCGACGGCTCCGCTGCTGACCTATCTGATGCTGCACGACCTGGGGTTCTCGCCGCTGGAGTACGGGCTGGCGTTCGGCGCGCCGTGCCTCGGCGGGATCGCCGGCGCGCGGGTGTCGCGACCGCTCGTCCGGCGGTTCGGGCGGCGCACGGTCATGCTGGTGTTCGGGGTGGGGCGGGCGTTGTGGCTGGTCGGGCTCGCGTTCGTCGGGACGGGGCTCGGGGCGTTGCTGCTGGTGATGGCGATGGAGCTGGGGATCATCACCTGTATGGGGGTGTTCAACCCGATCTACGCGACGCGGCGGCTCGAGCTGGTGGAGGCGGGGAAGGTCGCCCGGATGGTGACCGCGTGGACGGTCGGTTCGCGCACCGCGATCGCCGTGCTCACGGCGGTGTGGGGGGTTCTGGGCGGGCTCGTGGGGGTGCGTGCGGCGATCGCGGTGGCGGGGGTGCTGCTCATCGGGGCGTGCGCGTTCCTGCCGTGGCGCCGGGAGCCGTCCGGGGTCACCGGAGAGGCGTCTCCCGAGGCCGGGGTGCGGGCCGCGGGATGACGGGGGTTTCGGTCTCGCGCCGCCACAGCGTGCGGTAGAGGCCGGGGCGGGCGGCCAGTTCGGCGTGGGTGCCGCGGTCGGCGACGCGGCCGCCGTCGACGACGATGATCTCGTCGACGGCGTCCAGGCCGGTGAGGCGGTGGGTGACGAGCAGGGTCGTGCGGCCTTCGGTGGCGGTGAGGAGGTCGGCGGTGAGCGCGTCGGCGGTCGCGGTGTCGAGGTGCTCGGCGGGCTCGTCGAGGAGCAGGATCGGGAAGCCGGCGAGCAGCGCGCGGGCGAGGGCGATGCGCTGGCGCTGCCCGCCGGAGACCTGTGCGCCGTGCTCGCCGACGCGGGTGTCGAGGCCGCGGGGCAGCGCGTCGACCCAGTCGAGGAGCCGGGCGCGGCGCAGGGCGTCGCGGATCTCGGCGTCGGTGGCGGCGGGACGGGCGAGCCGGACGTTCTCCCCGATCGTGGAGTCGAACAGGTGCGCGTCCTGGGCGCACAGGCCGATGACGGTCCGGACGTCGTCGCCGGTCAGCGCGCGCAGGTCGGTGCCGTTGAGGGTGACCGAGCCGGACGCGGGTTCGAGGAACCGGAGCAGCACGGAGGTCAGGGTCGTCTTGCCCGCTCCGGACGGCCCGACGATGGCGCAGCGGCGGCCGGGCGTGAGGTCGAGGGAGATGCCGTCGAGCGCGTAGGGGGCGGCGGGCGTCCAGCGTGCCCGCAGGTCGTCGATCTTGAGCGTGTAGGGCGCGGCGGGGAGCGGCGACGGCGCGGACGGGTCCTGGACGGGCGCCGGGGCGTCGAGCACGGCGAAGATCCGCGCGGCGGAGCGGCGGACCCGTTCCAGTTGCTGCGCGGCCAGCGGCAGACCCGCGACGACCTCGAACGCCGCCAGCGGCAGCAGGACGATCACGGCGAGCAGCACCCCGTCGAGCGCGCCGGTCCGGACGGCGGGTACCCCCACGGCGAGGGCGCCCCAGACGGCCAGCCCGCCGGCGAGGGCGGAGACGGCCGCGCCGAGACCGGTGGACGCGGCGGACCGCGCGGCGGCGCGGGTGAAGTCGCGGTCCAGCCGGGCGGCTTCGGCGAGCCGTGCGGGCGCGGCGCCGTTGGCGATGAGCTCGGGGGCGCCCTGGAGGACGTCGACGACGTGGGAGGTGAGGTCGCCGCGCAGGTCGGTGGTGCGGCGCTCGGCCCGGCGCGCCGTCGCGGACGACAGCCAGGGCGCGGCGACCCCGGCGGCCAGCAGCGCGACCAGCAGGATGGCGCCCGCCGATGGGAGCAGCGCCCACGCGAGCCCGACGGACGCGCCACCGATGACGGTGGCGACGGTGCACGGCAGCAGGACGCGGAGGAAGAGGTCCTGGACGGCGTCGACGTCGGCGACGAGGCGGTTCAGCAGGTCGCCGCCGCGGAAGGCGGGGAGCCCGCCGGGCGCGAGCCGCTCGAGCCGTTCGTAGACGCGCGCGCGCAGGTCGGCCAGGATGCGGAACGTGGCGTCATGGCCGACGAGCCGTTCGAGGTAGCGGAACACGCCCCGGCCGAGCCCGAACGCGCGGACGGCCACGATCGCGACCATCAGCATCAGCACGGGCGGGTGCTGGGCGGCGCGGGAGATGAGCCAGGCGGACGTCGCCATCAGGCCGACGCCGCTGCCGAGCGCCAGGACACCGAACAGGAGCGCGAGCAGCAGCCGTCCCCGCGCAGGCCAGGCGAGCCGGATCAGCCGGAGGATCATGCCGCCACCCCCGCGGGCTCGACGGTGACCACCCGGTCGGCGAGGGCGGCGAGGGCCGGGCGGTGCGCGACGAGCAGGACGGTCCGGCCGGCCTTGAGCCGTTCGACGGCGTCGATCACGGCGGCCTCGCTCTCCCCGTCGAGGTTGGAGGTGGGTTCGTCGAGCAGCAGGAGCGGCGCGTCGCGCAGGAACGCGCGGGCGAGGGCGATCCGCTGGCGCTGGCCCGCCGACAGGCCGGCGCCCCGGTCGGCGAGCACGGTCGCGAACCCCGACGGCAGCGCCGTGATGAACTCCAGCGCGTTCGCGGCCTCGGCGGCGGCGCGCACGTCGGCGTCCGGCGCGTCGGGGCGGCCGAGGCGGATGTTGTCGGCGACCGTCCCGGCGAACAGGTAGGGGCGCTGCGGGACCCACGCGATCCGGTCGCGCCAGGCGTCGGGGGCGAAGTCGCCGAGGTCGTCCCAGTCGGCGAGGACGCGGCCCGCGTCCGGCCGGACGAACCCGAGCAGCACCGACAGCACGGTCGACTTCCCGGCGCCGCTCGGCCCGGCGAGCGCGACCGTCTCCCCGGGGTGGACGGTCAGCGAGAAGTCCTCGAGCGCGGGGCCCCGGGGATAGGTCACCGTGACCCCTTCCAGCCGGAGGGTCGCGCGCGAGAGGTCCGGAACGTCCGTCCGGGTGCCGGTGGCGGGCAGCGGCGTCTCCAGCACCTCGAAGATCCGCGACGCGGCGGTGAGGCCCTCGACGCTCGCGTGGTACTGCGCGCCGACCTGCCGCAGCGGCAGGTACGCCTCCGGCGCGAGGACCAGGACGAGCAGCGCCGTCTCCAACCCGAGCCCGCCGTCGACGAGCCGCAGCCCGATCGACACGGCGACGAGCGCGACCGACAGCGTCGACAGCAGCTCCAGGACCAGCGCGGACAGGAACGCGACCCGCAGCGTCGCCATGGTCGCGCGCCGGTGCCGGTCGGTGACCTCGCGGATCCGGGCCGCCTGCGCCCGCGCCCGGCCGAAGATCTTCAGCGTGGGCAGCCCCGCGACGACGTCGAGGAAGTGCGCGGCGAGGACGGACAGCGTGCGCCACTGCCGGTCCATCTTCCGCTGCGTGGTGAGCCCGACGAGGATCGCGAACACCGGGATGAGCGGCAGCGTCGCGGCGATCGTGACGGCGGACGGCCAGTCCCCGAGCAGGATCCGCAGCCCGACCGCCGCCGGGACGATCACCGCGAGCACGAGCTGCGGCAGGTACCTGGAGAAGTAGTCGTCGAGCGCGTCGACGCCGCGGGTGGCGAGGGCGGCGAGCTCGCCGCTGCGCTCGCCGGACAGCCAGCGCGGCCCGAGCGCCATCGCATGGGCGAGGAGCCGGCCGCGCAGCTGCGACTTCACCGCGGCGGAGGAGCGGTGCGCGGCGACCTCCTGCAGCCAGGCGACCAGCGCCCGGCCGAGGACGACGCCGAGGAGCAGCAGCATCGGCGTGCGCAGCCCGGTGAGCGTGGCGCCGCCGAGGAACGCGCGGGTGAGCATGTCCGCGAGCAGCGTCGCCTGCGCGATGATCAGTGCGGCGGTGGCGGTGCCGAGCGCCACCGACGCCAGCAGGAAGGTCCGGGTCGTCCGGGCGTAGCGCAGCAGCCGGGGGTCGAGGGGCTTCATCGCACCGGCTCCGGCCTCTTCTTCGGCGCCGGGGGGATGTGGGAGGTGCCGATCCGCTTGCGGAACACCCAGTACGTCCACCCCTGGTAGATCATCACGATCGGGGTGAACGCGCCGGCCACCCACGTCATGATCTTCAGCGTGTAGCCGCTGGACGCGGCGTTGGCCGTGGTCAGGCCGCCGGAGCCGAGCGTCGAGGGCAGCACGTCCGGGAACAGGGCGGTGAACAGGGTGGCGACGGCGAGCACGATGGCGGCGCCGGTGCCGACGAACGCCCAGCCCTCGCGCCCGCGCCGGTTCGCGGCGGCGGCGGCCAGCAGCCCGGCGGCGGCGCCGGCGGCGGTCAGCCAGGTCACCGGCTTGCCGTGCTGGAGCTGGGTGATCAGCAGGAAGCTCCCGCCGGCGGCGATCGCCGCGACCACGGCGATGCCGGCGACCCGGCGCGCCCGGAACCGGATCTCGCCGGACGTCTTCAGCGCGAGGAACACCGCGCCGTGCAGGGCGAACAGGGCCGTCGTCGCGAGACCGCCGAGCAGCGCGTACGGGTTGAGCAGGTCGAGCAGCGTCCCCGCGTAGTCGTGCGAGGCGTCCAGCGGCACGCCGCGGACGATGTTGGCGAAGGCGACGCCCCATAGGAACGCGGGCACGAGGCTGCCCCAGAAGATCGCCCGGTCCCAGCGGGCGCGCCACCGCGCGTCGTCGCGCTTGCCGCGGTACTCGAACGCGACGCCGCGGACGATCAGCGCGATGAGGATCGCGAGCAGCGGCAGGTAGAAGCCGCTGAACAGGGTGGCGTACCACTCGGGGAACGCTGCGAAGGTGGCGGCGCCGGCGACGATGAACCACACCTCGTTGCCGTCCCAGACGGGCCCGATGGTGTTGATGACGACGCGGCGCTCGACGTCGTCGCGGCCGAGGACGGGCAGCAGCATCCCGACGCCGAAGTCGAAGCCCTCCAGGAAGAAGTAGCTCGTCCACAGGAAGGCGATGATGACGAACCAGACGGTGGTGAGTTCCATGGCCGGCCTCCCTCAGTAGGCGAACGCGAGCGCGCGCTCGGCGTCGTCGGAGTCGTCGCCGGACGGCGGCGGGGGCAGCACCTCGTCCTCGGTGGGCGGCCCGGCCTTGGCGTACTTGAGCATCAGCCCGACCTCGATGATGAGGAGGACGCCGTACAGCGCGGTCAGCGAGACGACCGAGATGAGCATCGACGTCGGCGACACCCCGGGCGAGACGCTCGCGGACGTCTTGAGCACGCCGAACACCGACCAGGGCTGCCGTCCGGTCTCGGTGAAGATCCAGCCGGCGGAGTTGCCGATGAACGGCAGGGTCAGCGACAGCACGCCGATCCGGTACACCCATGGGCCGGACGGCAGCCGCCCGCGCCGCAGCAGCCACAGCCCGGCGAGCGAGACGAGCGCGGTGAGCATCCCGACCCCGACCATGACCCGGAAGTTCCAGTAGGCGACGGGGACGACCGGCCGGTAGTTGCCGGGCCCGTAGCGGGCCTGCTCGGCGGCCTGGACGTCGTTGATGCCCTTGACCTCGCCGTCGAAGCTGCCGGTGGCGAGGAAGGACAGCACGCGCGGGACCTTGATCCCGAAGACCTCCTTGTGGCCGTCCGGCGTGCCGACGGTGAAGACGGAGAACGACGCGGGCTGCTCGGTCTCGTAGAGCGCCTCGGCGGCGGCCATCTTCATCGGCTGCTGCTCGGTCATGACCTTGCCCTGGACGTCCCCGGTGAGGGCGACGCCGATCGACGCGACGGCGGTGACGGCGAGCGCGACCTTCAGCGAGGGCCGGAAGACCTCGACGTTCTTGCGGCGGGCGAGGTGCCAGGCGCTGACGCCCGCCATGAACAGCCCGCCGGTGACGAACGCCGCGGTGATGGTGTGCGGGAACGAGACGAGCTGGGTGGAGTTGGTGAGGACGGCCCAGAAGTCGGTGAGGCGGGCGCGTCCGGTCGCGTGGTCGATGCGGTAGCCGACGGGGTGCTGCATCCACGAGTTCGCGGCGAGGATGAAGTAGGCCGACAGCAGGGTGCCGATGTGGACGAGCCAGATGCAGGCGTTGTGCAGCTTGGCGTTGAGCCTGTCCCAGCCGAAGATCCACAGGCCGAGGAAGGTCGACTCGACGAAGAACGCGAGCAGGCCCTCGATGGCGAGCGGGGCGCCGAAGACGTCGCCGACGAAGCGGGAGTAGTCGCTCCAGTTCATGCCGAACTGGAACTCCTGCACGATGCCGGTGACGATGCCCATCGCGAAGTTGATCAGGAAGAGCTTCCCCCAGAACTTGGCGGCGCGCAGGTACCGCGTCCGGCGGGTGCGCAGCCACGCCGTCTCCAGGCCCGCGACCAGCGCGGACAGTCCGATCGTGAGCGGGACGAACAGGAAGTGGTAGACGGTGGTGATCCCGAACTGCCACCGTGCGATGTCGACCGTGTCCATGGGCGGCGTGCCTCTCCGGCTCATCTACTACAAGCTGTAGTACTACGTCCTGTCGGTAATACTACGGCCTGTAGTACTACGAAGGGTCGTAACATCGCTCACACGCGCCCGGACGGGCGACGGGCCCGCGGCCCGGCCGGCCGCGCCTAGACTCGCGCGCATGGAGCTGAGGGACGCCACGCGCATGATCCTGTCCGAATCGGCCGCGCATCCGGAGCTGCTGCGGGTCACCCGGCAGGCGCACGACGAGCTGGCCGCCGGACGGCCCGTGCCGTACACCGAGCTGAGCTGGATGCTCAAGGAGGCGGCGCGGAAGAACGTCTACCCCGCCCTCCACGCCCGGTACGGCGCCGGGGCGTTCGACGAGATGGTCCTCGTCATCGGGCGCGAGATCGACCGCCAGGCCCCGGTCGTCCGCCACTGACGGCGCCGCCCGCTCCGCCGGGGCACCCCGTCGCGATCGGCTCCGGCGCCGCCGCCCGCCGGTCCACCGACCCCCTCACGGCGCCCGTCACGGGCGCCTCCTGCGCATGCTGAGCCCGGCGGTGCGAATCTTCCGGCCGGGACGGGGCATAAGGACGCTCCCGGCCGACGTTAGACTCTACGAATCATTCTTCGGCGCCCCGATGGCGCCAGGCTCGTCCTTGTAGCCCACCGACCGCCCGCATCGGCGGTCACACCGTGGTGCCTCCCGAGACGTGCCCCCCTCTCGGAAGGTAATGCGTGACCACAGCTGCTGCTGCTCAGAACCCGTCCGCCGACCTGCCGGCCGCGCCCGACGGCGCGACCGCGGACGACGAGCGGGTTCCCACCTTCGCCGAGCTCGGCCTCCCGGCCGCGCTGGTGTCCGCCCTGGCCCGCCAGGGCATCGAGGCCCCGTTCCCGATCCAGGCCGCCGCGATCCCCGACGTCATGGCGGGACGCGACGTGCTCGGCCGGGGCAAGACCGGCTCCGGCAAGACCCTCGCCTTCGGCCTGCCGCTGCTCGCCCGCCTGTCGGGCCGCCGCGCCGCGCCGAAGCGCCCGCTCGCGCTCATCCTCGTGCCGACCCGCGAGCTCGCCCAGCAGGTGCAGACCAACCTCGAGCCGCTCGGCCGCGGCCTCGGGCTGAAGTTCAAGACCGTCATCGGCCAGACGTCGATGTTCAAGCAGATCGACGCGCTGCGCCGCGGCGTCGAGGTCCTCGTCGCGACCCCGGGCCGCCTCAAGGACCTGATGCGGCAGGGCGCCTGCGACCTGTCCGACATCGAGATCGCGGTGCTGGACGAGGCCGACCACATGGCCGACATGGGCTTCCTGCCCGACGTCACCGACATCCTGGACGCCGCCAAGCCCGGCGGGCAGCGGCTGCTGTTCTCCGCGACCCTCGACAAGGACGTCGACGTCCTCGTCAAGCGGTACCTGCACGACCCGGTGACGCACGCGATCGGCCCGGTCGACGAGTCCGTCGACACGATGGAGCACCACCTGCTGCTGGTGGCGCCCAAGGAGAAGGGCGCCATCACCGCCGAGATCGCCAACCGCGAGGGCCGGACGATCCTGTTCGCCCGCACCAAGCACGGCGTCGACCGGCTCGCCAAGCAGCTCACCCAGGTCGGCGTCCGCGCGGCGGGCCTGCACGGCGGCAAGAGCCAGGGCCTGCGCACCCGCACGCTCGCCGAGTTCCGCGAGGGCTCGATCAGCGTGCTCGTCGCCACCGACGTCGCCGCGCGCGGCATCCACGTCGACGACGTGTCGCTCGTCATGCACGTCGACCCGCCCGCCGACCACAAGGACTACATGCACCGCGCGGGCCGCACCGCCCGCGCCGGGGAGCGCGGCACCGTCGTCACGCTCGTGCTGCCGCACCAGGTCCGGTCCACGTCCGCGATGACCCGCCGCGCCGGCATCAACGCGCCGCGCGTCCGGGTGAGCAGCGGCGACGCCGAGCTGGTGAAGCTGACCGGGGCGCGGGTCCCGTCGGGCATCCCGATCGAGGAGCCGCTGATCCCGGAGCGGCCGCGCCGCGAGGGCGGCCGCGGCGGCCGTCCGGGCGGACGCCGCGGCGGACGCGGCTTCGGCGGCGGACGCGGCGGGCGCTCGTTCGACCGGCAGGACGGCGGGCAGCGCTCCGACAGCCGCGGCGAGGGCTCCTACGAGCCGCGCCGCGACGGCGGCGGCTACGGCGAGCACCGCGGCTCCTACTCCGGCGGCGAGCGCCGCGGCGGCGGCCCCCGTTCCGGGAGCGGCCCGCACGGCAACCGCCGCGCCTACGGCGGCGGCAAGCGCCGCGACGGCGGAGACCGCCGCGCCGCCCGCTACAACTAACGCGAACACGCAGAAGCCCCGTCCACCCAGGACGGGGCTTCTCCGTTCTTCTAGCCGGCTTCCTCGCGGAGCTTGTCCTGGAGGAGCTGGAGGCCTTCCAGGCCGTCGACGGAGAGGGCGGCGAGCTCGTCCAGCGACATCAGCGGGCTGTTGCGCAGCGGCGGCTGCCAGCCGTTCTCGGTGTCGTAGCTGCGCAGCACCTTGGCGGGGACGCCGCCGATGACCGCGTGGTCGGGGAACTCGCCGCGGACGACCGCGCCGCCCGCGACGGCGACGTTCCGGCCGAGCCGGGTGCCCGGCAGGATGATCGCGCCGGTGCCGATCCAGCAGCCGTCGCCGATGACCACCGGGTTGTTCTCCGGCCACTGCCGGCCGATCGGCACCGCGACGTCGCCGTAGGTGTGGTTCTGGTCGGTGATGTAGACGTTAGGGCCCGTGAAGACGTCGTTGCCGATCTCGATGGACTGGTGGCCGACGATGTGCGTGCCGCGGCCCAGCGAGCAGCTCGACCCGATCGTCACGATGACGTCCGGGCCGAGGTCGAGGCCCGGTACGAAGCCCGCCGAGATCGTCACGTGCGTGCCGACGAGCGTGTGGTCGCCGATCGAGATCCACGGCTCGCCGTAGATCGCGCCGACCGGGAAGCCGATGCAGGCGCCCTCGCCGAGGTAGGCGAAGCGGCGCCGGCCGGGCGTGTGCGGGGTGATCTCGCCGTGCCGCTGGATCCACCGCCAGCCGGCGTGCACCGCCGTGTGCAGCCCGCGGCGGGCCCGGTCCCTGGCCCGGCCGGCCAGACGCTGCGCCATGGAGCGCGGATTCGGCGACATGGCGTTCACCGTACCGGTTGGTAGTAAACGGGGGAACGCGAGGACCGGATCACGTGCGGCCGCATGCCGCGGGGCCCGGCCGGCGGACGGCACGGGCCCCGCGTTCGCGCGGACGGCGCGGACGGTCAGTGCGGCGAGTGCACCTGCCCGTCGACGTCGGAACCGGAGACGGTCATCGAGTCGGCCGACACGGCCTCCCCCTGCTCCCCGGAACTTCCGGCCATGTCGCGCATGGCGTCGCGCTTGGTCAGCGCGATGCCGGCGATGCCGGCGGCCGCCACCATGCCCATCATCGCCATCATGGCGCCGCGCCGCGGCCTGTCCTTCGGCGGCTCCACCCGCTGGGCGACGTCACCGAGGAACGCGCTCACCCGCGGGGCGAGCCCGGTCTCCACGTACCGGGCCGCCATCCGCAGCCGCGGCGCGCTCCAGCCGCGCATGACCATCAGCTGGTCCTGGGCGGCCGGCATCATCCGCTCCGCCATGGCCGAGGCGCCCTCCTGGGCGCGTCCGGCGCCCTGGCGGGCCGCTTCCTGAACGCGGCCGAGCCGCGAGAGCACCACGTCCTGCGGCTTCCGGCGGATACTAATCATTAGGGACACGCTAACCTCCCTGTTTGCGAGGTCCTGTCAGGCAGCCTTCCCGAGTGCCGGGAGGTAAACCCGTCGTGCGCGATCGGATGGTCACGCACCGTGACGGATCCGGGCCTGGCCGGGACCCGAGCGAACGCACACAGATCCACTCCACGAGGAGGCGGCCAGCGTGGCCAACGAGACCTTCGCGACGCTCACCACGTCGCTCGGCAAGATCGTGATCCAGCTGTACCCGGAGCAGGCGCCGGAGACGGTGGCGAACTTCACCGAGCTGGCGGAGGGCAAGCGCGTCTGGACCGACCCGAGCACCGGGGCGAAGTCCGAGACGCCGCTGTACAACGGGACGATCTTCCACCGCGTCATCCCCGGCTTCATGATCCAGGGCGGGGACCCGCTGGGCACCGGCACCGGCGGCCCCGGCTACGAGTTCAAGGACGAGTTCCACCCGGACCTGAAGTTCAACAAGCCGTACCTGCTGGCGATGGCGAACGCCGGGCCCGGCACGAACGGCTCGCAGTTCTTCATCACCACCGACAACATCGGCCAGGTGCAGCACCTGACCGGCCGGCACACCATCTTCGGCAAGGTGATCGAGGGCACCGACGTCGTCGACAGGATCAGCAACGTCCCGACCGGCAGGATGGACCGTCCCAAGGAGGACGTCGTCATCCAGTCGGTGACGATCGAGCGGCGTTAGTCGTTTTACTGGGTGAGACCCAGCGCCGGGTGACACCCAGCGACGGCCCGACGGAGACCGGATGAGCACAGAACAGAGCCCCGCGCCCGAGACCTCGGTGCCGACCTGCTACCGGCACCCGGGGCGGGAGAGCCATGTCCGCTGCACGCGGTGCGACCGCTACATCTGCCCCGACTGCATGCGGGACGCGGCGGTCGGGCACCAGTGCGTCGAGTGCGTCGCCGGCGGGAACCGCGGCGCGCGCAGTGCCGCCCCGCGAACGGTGCTGGGCGCGCGCGGTCCGGTGTCGGCGGTGCCGGTCGTCACGTACTCGCTGATCGGCCTGTGCATCGCGGTGTACCTGGCCGAGCTGGCGTCGACGCGGGTCGTCACCGACTTCATGATGCTGGGCCGCTGGGTGCAGCCGGACGGGGAGGTCATCGGGGTCGCCGGGGGCCAGTGGTACCGGCTGGTCACGACGATGTTCCTGCACGAGCGCGGGGGGTCGCTGGGCTTCACCCACATCCTGTTCAACATGTGGGCGCTGTACGCGGTGGGGCCGGCGCTCGAGCAGGTGCTCGGCCGGTGGCGCTACCTGGCGCTGTACCTGCTGTCGGGACTCGGCGGCTCGGTGCTGCTGTACCTGGTCGACCCGAGCGGCGCGGCGGTGGGGGCGTCCGGCGCCATCTTCGGCCTGTTCGGGGCGTACTTCGTGATCGGCCGCCGGCTGGGCGCGCCCGCCGGCCCGATCGTGTTCCTGCTGGTGATCAACCTGGTGATCACCTTCTCGGTGAAGGGGATCTCCTGGGAGGGGCACGTCGGCGGGCTCGTCGTCGGCGCGCTGATCGCGCTGGCGTACGCGTACGCGCCGGCGGCGCAGCGGCGGCTGTTCCACCTCGGGATGCCGGTGCTCACACTCCTGGCGCTGGCGGCCCTGGTGACGGCGAAGACGCTCGCGCTGACCTGAGGGCCGCGGGACGGTTCCCGGACGCGCGGAAGCCGCCCGTGCCCCTCGGGGGTGCGGGCGGCTCTTCCGTGGACGGCTCCGGCCCCTCGAAGACCGTTCGGTACCCGGCCTGTGGAAAACCTGGGGAAAGTCAGGGCCAGAGATCCCCAGCCTGTGGATAACTTTCGTGGATTGGTGCGCCGCGAAAGCGGGTATTGCGACCGGATCAGCGCCAGCGCGTCGACAGCACCACGCCCAGGATGATCGCCACGAAGCCGATCCCCAGGTTCCAGTTGTGCAGGTCGGACATGAACGGCACGTCCGTGCCGGTGCTGGCCGTCACGTAGAAGACCGCGATCCAGGCCAGCCCGATCAGCCACAGCGCGACCATCGTCGGGACCAGCCAGCGCGGGCTGACCTCCGGCGCCTTCGACTTCTGCGGGGGCGTGTAGACGGCCTTCTTGCGCACTTTGGACTTGGCCACGGTGGGATCGTTCTCCTCGAGCGCCCGGCGGCCGGAGCGCCGGACCGCGCATGGGTGGTTTGTCGGTTAGCGTAGTCGCTGGTGAGCACTGTCTGATGAGCAGTTCTGGATGATGAGGGTACGGCGTTCGGCGTGGGGAAGCATCATCCCAGCTCTCACGCTCCTCGCGGGCACCCTGTTCGCGGCGAGCGCGAGCACGGCCCGCGGCACCAGCCTGCGCGACGAGGGCCGCACCCGCGTCACCGACCTCATCGGTGACGAGCAGCGCGCCCACCGCCGCGAACGCGACCGCTACCAGCGGCTCCGCCGCGACGTCGACGCCCTCTCCCGCGCCGCCGGACGCACCGACGCCCGCGTCGAGCAGGCCCAGGGCGACGCCGACCGGCTCGCCCCCGCCGCCGGCTTCACCCCCTACACCGGCCCCGCCGTCCGGGTGTCCCTGGACGACGCGCCGCAGCCGTCCGGAGCCCTCCCCACCGGCGTCCGCCCCGACGACCTCGTCGTCCACCAGAGCGACGTCCAGGCCGTCGTGAACGCGCTCTGGGCCGGCGGCGCCCGCGCCATGCAGATCATGGACCAGCGGGTGATCGCCACCAGCGCCGTCCGCTGCGTCGGCAACACCCTCATCCTCCAGGGCGTCGTGTACTCGCCGCCCTTCCGGATCACCGCCGCCGGCGACCCCGCCCGCCTCCGCGCCGCCCTCGCCGCGTCCCCCGACATCGCCGTCTACCGCAAGTACGTCCGCGCCTACGGCCTCGGCTACTCCGTGCGCACCCTCGCCCGCGCCGTCCTGCCCGCCTCGGACACCAACACGACCATGAAGCACGCTACGGTGCCGACGGAGGCGCCGGGAGGCGCGCACTGAGCCTCGGGAAAGGGGACGCGCGGTGCGGTTGGTGATCCGTGGGCTCGGCGAGCTGTGCATCACCGCGGGCGTCATCGTGATGCTGTTCGTCACCTACGAGCTGTGGGGCACCGGCCAGTACACCAGCGCCCAGCAGGACAGACTCGGCAAGCAGCTCCTGAAGTCCTGGCAGGCGCCCAAGGTCACCACCGAGAAGGTGCGGCTCGGCAACGGCCTCGCGATGATCCGCATCCCGAAGTTCGGCAGGAAGTACCACTATGTGATCATCGAGGGCGTCAGCGTCCCCGACCTGCGTAAAGGGCCCGGCCACTACCCCGGCACCGCCCTGCCCGGCCAGGTCGGCAACTTCGTCGTCTCCGGCCACCGGACGACCTACTCCGCTCCCTTCAACAAGCTCGGCGACCTCGACCGCGGCGACGAGATCCTCATCGACACCCGCGACGACCAGTACGTCTACAAGGTCACCGACCGCAGGATCGTCAAGCCCACCGAGGTCGACGTCACCGCCCCCGTCCCGTTCCACCCTGGCCGCAGGCCCACCGGACGGATGATCACCCTCACCACCTGCCACCCGAAGTACTCCGCCGCCAAGCGGATGATCATCTTTGGGGAGCTCGCGTCCGCCGTGCGCCGCGTCAAGCCCGGCGTCCCGACCACCGCCGCCGGAAGGTAGGAGAGACCATGTACGCCTGGATCTGGCGCCACCTCCCCGGCACCTGGCCCGCCAAGACCGGCATCGCCCTCGCCATCGTCGCCGCCGTCGCCGCCGTCCTCTGGTGGGGCGTGTTCCCCTGGATCGAACCCAAGGTCCAGATCGACCACGGCGTCGTCGACGGGACCCCCACCCCCACGAGCCCCTCGAAACCCGGCTGACCTGCGCGTTCGCTGCCCGGCGCGGATCGCGCCGGAATCGTGAGAAAAATTCGGTTGAAACCCGTAACGTCCGAGACGCCCCACACGAAGACCTATCGAGGGCTTCCGCCATTGCCCCCGAGTGGCGGAAGCCCTCTCGTTTGCTTTGCATTGCCCTTGGCGTCAGGCGCTGGGGCGCCTTCCTTCGGCGGGCAATGCGTGCGATCGCTGCATCGCTCCCGACTCGCCCTGGGCGCTCGCTGCGCGATCAGATCCTTGCTTCGCTCGAATCTGGCTTCGCACGCGATCGCAACGTGCCGGTCCTAGCATCCTTGGCTTACGGACGATCTTCTGCCGCTCTGCGAGGGTGCGCCCTGCTTGCTGAGCTTGCTGCGCGCGTGCTGGCCCTCACAGAGGGTGGGCTCGCTTCGCTCGCCCCCTTGACCGTTGAAGGGCCCGTCCCCTGGGGGGACGGGCCCTTCAACAGTCGTTGTTCTTGGTCAGTGGCCGCCGAAGTTGGGCCACTGGGGGCCTCCGGTGGTCGGGGTGTTCGTCGGGGTCTGGGTCGGCGAGGGCTGCGCCGCGACGAAGATGGTCACCGTGTCGCCGGGCGCCACCGTCGCGTCCTGGCCGGGCGACTGGTCGTAGACGAAGCCCGTCGCCACCTGCTTGTCCGGCGGCGGCGTGCCCTCCTGCACCTTGCACTCCAGGCCGAGGCTCTGCAGCTTGGCGCAGGCGGCCCGCTTGCTGCTGTTGAACAGTGGCGGGACCTTCAGGTTGCTCGGGCCGTTGGAGACGACGATGGTCACCGTCGAATGCGGCTTCACCTGCGAGCCGGCCGTCGGGTCGGTGCTGATCACGCTGAGCCGCGGGACGCTGTCGCTGGTCTGCACCGACTTTCGGACCTTGAAGCCCTTCTCCTCCAGCAGGTTCTTGGCGACCGAGTAGGGCTTGTTGGTCACGTCCGGCACCTCGACCTTCGGCACCGGCTTCGGGCCCTTGGAGACGAGGAGGACGACCGACGCGCCCTTGTCCAGGTTCGACCCCGGCTTCGGCGTCGAGGTGATCACCGAGCCCTTGTCGACGTCGTCGCTGTAGTCGGTCTGCGGCGTGCCGACCTTGAAGCCGAGCTTGGTGAGCTGCGCCGACGCGGTCTTCGCGTCCTGGCCGACGATCGAGGTCGGGACGGCGACCTTGTCGTCGCCGCCGCCCCCGCCGCCGCTCATCATCCAGCCGATCAGCGCGGCGCCGCCGATGAAGACCACGGCGAGCGCGATCCACAGCGCCGCCTTCTTGCCGCCGCCGCGTTGCTCGTAATCCTCGTCGTAGTGGACGGGCGGCAGCGGGTAGTCGTCCGCCGGCCGCTGCACCTGCGTGTGCGCGCCGCCCGGGTACCCGCCCATGACCTGCGTGCCCTGCGGCTGCCCGCCCATGAGCATGGTGGACGCCGCCGTCGAGGCCACCGGCTGGCCCTGCAGCACGCGCTGGATCTCCTGCCGGAACTCCGTCGCGTTCTGGTAGCGGTGGTCGGGGTCCTTCGCCATCGCCTTCAGGACGATCGCGTCCGCCCACTGAGGGATGTTCGCGTCGACCTGCGACGGCGGGACCGGCTCCTCCCGGACGTGCTGGTAGGCGATCGCGACCGGCGAGTCGCCCGTGAACGGCGGGCGGCCGGTGAGCAGCTCGTACAGCACGCAGCCGGTGGAGTAGATGTCGCTGCGGGCGTCGACGCGCTTGGCCTGCGCCTGCTCCGGCGACAGGTACTGGGCGGTGCCGATCACCTGCGCGGTCTGCGTCATCGTGGCGGCCGAGTCGGCCATGGCCCGGGCGATGCCGAAGTCCATGACCTTGACCTCGTGCTGCCGGGTGAGCATCACGTTCGCCGGTTTGATGTCGCGGTGCACGATCCCGCCGCGGTGGCTGTAGTCCAGCGCGCGCAGGATCCCGTCGGTGATCTCCAGTGCCTTCTCGGGGAGCAGCGCGCGGTTCTCCCGCAGCAGGTCGCGCAGCGTGCTCCCGTCGACGTACTCCATCACGATGTAGGGGATCGGGGTGTCGCCGATCATGTCCTCGCCGGTGTCGTACACGGCGATGACGGAGGGGTGGTTCAGCGACGCGGCCGACTGGGCCTCGCGCCGGAACCGGGCCTGGAACGTGGGGTCGCGCGCCAGGTCGGAGCGCAGTGTCTTGACCGCGACCACCCGATCCAGCCGCAGGTCACGGGCACGGTAGACCTCGGCCATGCCGCCGCGCCCGATCACCGTGTCGAGCTCGTAGCGGCCGCCGAGCAGCCGAGGTTGACTCATATGTGCACTTTCCCTCGTACGTCTACACCTTGTGGTCCGAACTTAGCTCCCCGCTCTGCGTGGGCGAGGGATCCGGGCTCGGAGTTGACGGAGTCGTGGTGCTCACCGTCGGTGTCGGTGTTGGCTCAGGGGCGGTGGGAGTCGCCCGGGACGGTTTCGTGGTCGGCTTGTGCGAAGGAGACGCGTGGCGGCTCCGTGGCGTTGACGGACGGATCCTATGCGTCCGGTGCGGCCGGGTGACAGCCGGTGTGGGGGCCGGTGTCCGTTCCGCGGTCGGTCTGCCGGGATCGGTGGCCGGTACGTCGACGCTGTCACCGCCGACCGGGCTCGTCACGGGGGCCCGGGGCGCGTCCCGCCGGTCGCGGGCCGCACCCGACGCGCTCTTCCACAGCGAGCCGGCGACGATGGCTCCCACCACCAGCAGCACGGCGGCGACCGAGGTGAACGCCAGTACCGTGCGCCGTTGCCCGGTCACTGTCCCGGTGGTGAGGTTATCCTCCGCACCGTCTGCGTCAAATCCCGATATAGCGGATGTCCGTGGGGGGCGTTCCGGACCGGTCCCCGTGCGCAGCGGCGCCGCCACCGGATCCACCACCGCCGGGCGCCGCGCTCCGGCCCGGCCGTCGCGCGCCCGGCGGCCCGTGCTCAGCGACCGGCGGATCGCGAGGGCCCGGTCGGCGACCGCGGCCGCCCCGGCCGGGCGGTCCGCCGGGTCCTTCGCCAGCATCTGCATGATCAGCGCCCGGGCCGGCTCCGGCACCCGCGCCGGCAGCTCCGGCGGTGCGTCCCGGACGTGCTTGAGCGCCACCTCCACCGGCGTCTGCCCGTCGAACGGCGGCTCCCCGGCCAGGCACTCGTAGGCCACCACGCCCAGCGAGTACAGGTCGGCGGCCGTGGTGATCCCGCTCGCCGAGGCCTGCTCGGGCGAGATGTAGTGCGCCGTCCCCATGACCATCCCGGTCGCGGTCTGCGACGCCGCCGCCAGCCGCCGGGCGATCCCGAAGTCGGTGATCTTCAGGGTGCCGTCCGGCGACACCATCAGGTTCGCCGGCTTGACGTCGCGGTGCACGATCCCCGCCTCGTGCGCCACGGCCAGCGCCCGGCCCGCCTGGACGAGCAGGTCCAGCACGGCCTCCACCGGCAGCCCGCCGTCCCGCGCGAGGATCTCGTCGAGCGGCTCGCCCGGCACCAGCTCCATCACCAGGAACGTCCGGCCGTTCTGCTCGCCGTAGTCGAACGCCTGCGCGATCCCGGTGTGCTGCAGGCCCGCCGCGAACCGCGCCTCCGACTCGAACCGGGCCCGCGCCGACACGTCCCCGCCGAGCTCCAGCCGCAGCAGCTTCACCGCCACCGGACGGCCCAGCGACTCGTCCCGGGCCCGCCAGACCTCGCCCATCCCGCCGATGGCCAGCCGCTCCAGCAGCCGGTACCGGTCCTTCAGGACGAGGCCCGCGCTCACTTCTTCAACACCTGGCGCATGATCGCCGCGGCGATCGGGCCGGCGCCGGTCGCGCCGAAGCCGTCGCCCTCGGTCATCACCGCGAACCCGTAGCGCGGGTTGTCGACCGGGGCGAACCCGACGAACCAGCGGGCGTTCGGGATGCCGGGGCCCTGCTCCGCCGTACCGGTCTTGCCGGCGACGTTCATGCCCTGCAGGTTCTTCGCGGTGCCCGCCTGCACGACCGCGCGCATCATGTCCTCGAACTGGGACGCCTGGTCGCTCGACAGCGGCTGGCTGTACTCCTTCGGCGAGGCGCTGTACAGCTCGCTCTGGTCCTTCGCCCGCACTGTGCTCACGACGTAGGGGTTCATCAGCTTGCCGTGGTTGACGATCGCCGACGCGACCATCGCCATCTGCAGCGGCGTCGCCCGCACGTTCTCCTGGCCGATACCGGACCGCGCCGTCGCGTCCCGGCCGGTGTGCTGCTGCTTGCCGTCGGCGTCGGTGTAGTTCACCGGCACGTCGCTCTCCGCGGCCGGCATCTGCGGCTCGAGCGTCACCGACTTGCCGAACCCGTACTCGGCTGCGCCCTGGTTCAGGCGCTCGATGCCGAGCTGCAGCGCGAGCCGCGCGAACGAGGTGTTGCAGGACTCGGCGTACGCGCCCTTCATCGGCGCCTGGCCGCCGCAGGACCCGCTGTCGCTGTCGTTCGGCAGGTTCGTGCCCGACTCCGGCAGGCTCAGCGGCGAGGTGTCCAGCGTCGTCTGGTCGTTCATCCCGAGCTTGTTCATCGCGACCGTCGCCGTCACCGTCTTGAACGTCGACCCGGGCGGGAACGTCTGGCTCAGCGCGTTGTCGTTCAGCGGCCGGATCACGCCGCTGCCCTTGTCCAGCTGCTCCAGCCGCTTGACGCCCTTGTCACCGGTCTGCGGCGCCACCTCGTTCGGGTCGAAGGACGGCCACGACGCCGCCACCTGCACCGCGCCCGTCTTCGCGTCGATCACCACGGCGCCGCCGCGCCGGCCCGGCGCCGTCTTGGCCTTCAGCTGCTCGTACGCTCGCCGCTGCGCCTCCGGGTTGATCGTCAGCTCGACGTTCGCGCCCTCCGGCTTCTTGCCGATGAACGTGTCGAACCAGTGCTGGTTCGCGATCCGCTTGTCCTTGCCGCCGAGCAGCGAGTTGTAGGCCCGCTCGACCTGCGTGGCGTTCCCGTTGAAGTACCCGGTGACGGGCGCGAAGATCGGCCCGTCCTTGTACGTCCGGCCGTACTTCGGGTTGTCCTTGCCCGTCGGCGTGGACGTGACCAGCACCTCGCCGCCCGCGGAGATCTGCCCGCGCGGCGAGTTGAACACGTCCTGGTACTGCCGCGCGTTGTGCGGGTCGGTGCGCAGGCTCTCCGCCTCGCTGCCCTGGACGTAGTTCACCTGCGCCATCAGCCCGAAGAACAGCAACATCCCGAAGACGGCCACCCACCGGATCGGCTTGTCCATGTTCATGGGGCGGAGATCACCTCGTGCTCACGATCTGGGTCATGCCCTCGTCCTGGATGGCCTGCGGGGCGGGCTTGCGCGCGTCGTGGCTCATCCGCACCAGGATCGCGATCAGGATCCAGTTCGCCATCAGCGACGAACCGCCCTGCGACAGGAACGGCGTGGTCAGACCGGTCAGCGGGATCAGCTTGGTCACCCCGCCGACGATCACGAAGACCTGCAGGCCCAGCACGAATGAGACGCCGCCCGCGAACAGCTTCAGGTACGGGTCCCGCGCGGCCACGGCGGTCTTCATGCCGCGCTGCACGATCAAGGCGTAGATGAGCAGCAGCGCCATGAGCCCGGTCAGGCCGAGCTCCTCGCCCATCGAGTCGAAGATGAAGTCGCTGAACGACAGCGGCGTCTGCCACGGCTGGCCCTGCCCGAGCCCGGTGCCGAGCACCCCGCCCTCGCCGAGCGCGAACAGCCCCATCATCAGCTGCCGGCTGTCGGAGTACTCGCCGCCGAGCTTCGCGCAGGCGGTGAAGCCGGGATAGCCGCTGCCGGCGGCCTTCTCCCTCTTGTAGATCGTGGTGTCGGGGTTGACCGGGACGACCTTGCCGCTGTCCAGCAGGCAGCCGCCGTCGAAGTACGGCTTCGGGTTCTGCCAGATGTCGATGCGCTGGTTGACGTGCGCCATGAACGGCAGCTGCGTCGCCACGAACACGCCGACCGCCAGCAGCCCGACGCCGATCGCCACCCACGACACCCGCTGCGTCGCGATGTACAGCATCGACACGAACAGGCCGAAGAACAGCAGCGCCGTACCGAGGTCCTTCTGCATGAACAGCACGCCCAGGCAGAAGAACCAGATCACGACGATCGGGCCGAGGTCGCGGGCGCGCGGCAGGCTGAACGGGCCGAGCTTCTTGCCGATCAGCGACATCGCCTGCCGCTTGTTCACCAGGTACCCGGCGAAGAACACCACCAGCAGCAGCTTGGCGAACTCGCCCGGCTGCACCGACAGCGGGCCGACGTGGATCCACACCCGCGCGCCGTTGATCTCCGCGCCGATGCCCGGCACGATCGGCAGCAGCAGCAGGATGATCGCGACCAGGCCGGTCAGGTAGGTGTAGCGCTGCGCGGTCTTCGGGGTGAACGACAGCGGCGCGTCGGTCTTGGTGGTGTCCCGCATGATCAGGACCGCGGCCACGAACAGCCCGATCCCGACGAACGTCCACAGCAGCTGGCCCGGCGCGTCCGCCGCGTCCTTGATCAGCTTCTTGCCGGCCAGCTGCGCGGCCTTCTTGGTGTCGCTGGTGTCCAGGTCGAGCCGGTAGATCATCGCCAGCCCGAGCCCGTTCAGCGCCACCGCCAGCGGCAGCAGCAGCGGGTCGGCGTACGGCAGGAACTTCGCCTGCACGAAGTAGGCGGCGAGCGCGAGCACCACCAGGCCGCCGCCGATGGTGAACAGACCCGCGGGGATGTGCCCGTCGCGGGCCAGCCCGACCTCCGCGAACGCCGACAGCGTCAGCACCATCGCGAACGCGAGCACCGCGAACGACGCCGCGTTACGCCGCTGGTACGGCAGGACCGCCCTGATCTGCTCCCCGAGCGAGTTCATCTATGGCTACCCCCGTCGGACGGGCAGTCCTCGATGGTCGGGTTGCTCGCCTTGCACGCGTCGCGGTGGTCGCCGAGCTCCCTCAGCTTCGCCTCGGCCTCCTGCTGCCCGACGAACGCGAGGCCGCCCTTGGTGACCGCCGTCGCGTCCGACGTCGGCAGCTCGCTCAGCGGGATGTCGCTGTTGGTGACCTTCTTCTGCTCGCAGTCGCGCCGGCCCTGCCCCTTGACGACGACGACCTTGCCGGACTCCTCGGTCAGGACGTACTTGCACACCCGGTTCTTCAGCTCGTTCAGGGCGGACGGACCGTCCACGGAGTAGGTCGCCTTCACCTGCTCCCGCAGGTCCGTCGGGAGGTCCGCGAGCAGGATCGGCGGGTTCGGCTGCTTGTCGGCCTTCCGGGACAGGCTGATCCCCGGCACCTTCTGGGTCGTCCCCCGGTACAGGACGACCTTCCCGTCCTCCGCACCGACGTAGTAGCCGTTCCGGACGTTCTGCACCAGCACGAAACCGCCCGCCACCACGGCCACCACGACCACGCCCGCCACCACGATCAGCCACGTCCAGCGGCGCGCGCCCCCGCCGCGCCGCCGCTGCGGCGCCGCCATCTGCTCCTGCATGCCCTGCGGCATCGCCCCGGGCGGCCTTGCCATCGGCTCCTGCATCGGCATCGGCGCCGGCGGCGGCATCTCGTCCACCGCGACCGGCGGCTGCGGCATCGTGTCCCGCAGCTGCGCCGCCCGCCCCGCCGGGGTGTCCGCCACCGTCACGTTCGGGCCCGTCCCGCCGCCCGGCGGCTCCGGCGGTGCCGCGTTCGCCGCCGCGCCCACCGCGTGCCCCGGACCGCCCGTCGGGGGATGCCGCTCCAGGTCCACCACGTCCGCGACCACGCAGGTGATGTTGTCCGGCCCGCCGCCCCGGTTCGCCAGGTCGATCAGCTGCCGGACCGCCTGCTCCGGCTCGTCCACATCCGTCAGCACCTGGAAGATCGTCTCGGCCGTCACCACGCCGGACAGGCCGTCCGAGCACAGCAGGTAGCGGTCCCCGACGTTCGCCTCGCGCAGCGACAGGTCCGGGTCGACCTCGCCGCGGCCGTCCAGCGCGCGCAGCAGCAGCGACCGCTGCGGGTGCGTCGCCGCCTCGTCCGGGCTGATCCGGCCCTCGTCCACCAGCGACTGCACCAGCGTGTGGTCGTGCGTGATCTGGAAGAGGCTGCCGTCCCGCAGCAGGTAGGCGCGCGAGTCCCCGATGTGGACCAGCGCGACCTGGTTGCCCGCCCACAGCATCGCCGTCAGCGTCGTTCCCATGCCCTGCAGGGCCGGGTCGGACTCCACGATGCGGTGCAGGTTGTCGTTGGCCGTCTTCACCGTGTGCTCGAGCGCGGCCAGCAGCTCGCTCGCGGGCAGGTCCTTGTCCAGCCCGCGCAGCGCGTCGATCGCGGCGGCACTGGCGATCTCGCCGCCGACGTGTCCGCCCATCCCGTCGGCCACCGCGAGCAGGTGCGCCCCCGCGTACGCCGAGTCCTCGTTGCCCTCGCGCAGCATGCCGACGTCGGAGCGCGCGGCGTAGCGGATTCCCAGTGTCATTTGCGCAGCTCGATCACGGTCTTGCCGATACGGACCGGTACGCCGGGGGGCACCGGCATCGGCCGGGTCACCTTCGTGCGTCCGAGATATGTGCCATTGGTCGAGCCGAGATCTTCCACGATCCACTGACCGTCCTGCGCATAAAGTCGGGCATGCCGGCTCGAAGCGTAGTCGTCGGTCACCACGAGCGTGGCGTCATTGGCGCGACCGATGGTAATGGGCACCCCCGTGAGATCGATGACGGTGCCGGCCCGCTCGCCCTGGACGACCACGAGCTTGCTGGGGGCGCCGCCCTGGGCGCCGCGGCGCGACGGCGGCGGGGGCGCCGCCGCCATCTGCGGCCGGCCCGCCTTCGGGGGCCGGGGAGGCTGGGCCGCCCGGGTGGCCGCCTTCGTCGCCGCCTTCGAGCCGAACAGGTCGGCCCTGATCACACCGACGGCCGCGATGACGAAGAGCCAGAGCACCGCGAGGAACGCCAGCTTGATCAGCGTGAGGGTGAAATCGGACATCGGAGTCGGGGTTACTCCCTATCGCGGCGGAACACAAGGGTAGTGCGGCCCATCGTGACCCGGGAGCCGTCCACCAGCGTCACCCGCCGGATCGGCTGCCCGTTCACGAACGAGCCGTTGGTCGACCCTAGATCCACGAGCACGATTTCGGGACCTTCTACGCGGATCTCGGCATGGTGCCGGGACACGCCCGGATCCACGAGACGCAGGTCGCAGTCGGTGCCGCGGCCCAGCAGGGTGACCGGAGTGTTGATCTCGTACGTGCGCTGCGTGGTGTCGGAGCCCTCCACCGCGGTCGTCACCAGGAGCCGCGGGTTGCCGGCGAAGGCCCCGCCCCGCCCGCCCTGCGGCACGTCGCTCACCGGCTGGCGGATCTCCCCGCCCTCCACGGTGGACCCCCGGATCACACCGGACCGGATGCGGAACATGCCCGTGGCGAGGTCCCCGGCGTTCTCGAACCGGACGCGCACCGGACCCACGAAGGAGTACCCCTGCTCCTTCGCGTACTCGCGCGCCAGGTTCGCGAGCTCCTGGCTCAGGCTGTCGGCGTACACCTGCAGCCGCTGCCCGTCCTGCTGAGAGATCTCGACGACGAAGTCGTTCGGGACCAGCGTGCGGCCCTGCGCCACGATCGCGGCCCGATCGTCCATCTCGCGCTGCACAGCACTGGCCACCTCGACCGGCTGCAGCTCCGACTTGAAGGCACGGGCGAAGGCCCCTTCGACCATGCCCTCGAGCCGTCGCTCGAAGCGCTGAATGACGCCCACGGGCACCTCCTCTCCCCACTGGTAGACGATCGTATCGGTGCGAAGGTTCGCGAGAAGTATCCGAGTGCCAGACCACTGCCGCGACCGTGCTAGCCTTTTCACGCGCCCGGAAACGGGCCGACACCCTGGGCGGGTGGCGGAACGGCAGACGCGCACGGTTCAGGTCCGTGTGTCCGAAAGGATGTGAGGGTTCAAATCCCTCCTCGCCCACTTCGGGGTGCAGACGAAAGTCCCACCCCCACAGTGACGAAACGACCCCGGAGCTGGCAAGCTCCGGGGTTCTTGTCGTTACGGAGGCCAGTCTTCTGTGACCGATGGGACCGAAGGGACAGGCGCGCAGCCGCCGGTCGACTAACACTTCTCCACGGGTGTCACGCTCTGGACGGTGTCGAGTGGGATGATCTTTTCCCCCTTGCCGGTCATCAGAACCATGCCCTGCGCGGTGACGCGTGCGGCGGTTCCACAGACCGTGGTGTCCGACGTCGTCAGCCTGAGCAGCGGATTGTCCTTGGCCGGACCGTACCAGGTGACCGCGACGGCGGAGACGAGCAGGGCCGCGCATGCCAGGGTGGCGATGATGCCCTGGCGCAGGTTCCGTGCCGCGTCCAGGGCCTCACGGTGCTGGGTGACGGCCTCCGGCAGCAGGTCGTTCAGGGCGATGACGCGGGGACGGCCCTGGGCGGCGCTCCATCGCCGCCCGCGCGCGGATGACGGCCATGTTGGCCTCTTGGCTGGAGCGCGGCGAGATCGCCGGATTCCGCCGATCCGGGCCGGTCCGGCGACACCAGCTTGACCTCCGTCCGGGTCAGCGCTGCCGCCCGCGCGACGCCCGGTGCCGCCGCGACCCGGGCCGCCACGTCCCGGGACAGCGGCGCAAGTGAGACCATATGGCCGATCCGCTCCCCCACCTCCTCCACAGGGAAGGATCAGAGCGCGCTGACGGAACGAGCCCCCGGCGCGCACGCCAGGGGCTCGTCTCGGCGGTCGGTCCGCGCCGCCGCGTCGGGTGCTCTCAGGAGGCCCGAACCGTGACCCCCGCGACGGCGCCGCCGTCGACCAGCAGGTCGGTGCCGGAGATGAACGACGCGGCGGGGCCGAGCAGGAACTCGGCGGCCGCGGCGATGTCGGCGGGGGTGCCGGCCCGCTTGGCGTTGGACGCGTCGATCATCGCCCTCATGCCGGCGCCGTGCTCGCTGTCGAGCTCGGCACGGCCCATGGGGGTGGCGATGACGCCGGGGCTGATCGAGTTGATCCGGGCGCCGCGCGCGCCCCAGGCGGTGCTGGCGGCCTGGACGCGCAGCCGGTTGGCGTACTTGGCGAAGGCGTAGGCGGTCCCGCTGTCGGCGAAGGCGGACGCCTCGCAGATCGGAAGGGAGAGCAACTGGTCCGCCGGGGTGGTGGCGAGCTGTTGCTGCTGCTCGCGCGGGAGGCCCGGGTGGAAGTGGCCGGCCATGCTGGCGATCACGATCCCGGCGCCGCCGGGCGCGACGACCTCGCCGAACTCCTCCAGGACCAGCGCCACGCCCAGCAGGTCGACCGCCAGGACCGCCGGCACCGGCGCCTGCACGGGCGACAGCCCTGCGGTGTGCACCACCGACAGCACCGGGCCGAGGGAGTCGGCCTGCTCGGCCAGGGCGGCGACCGGCTTGCGCGAGGAGACGTCCACCCGCTGCGCGGTCACCCGGTGGCCCTCGCCGGTGAGCTGCCCGGCGACCGCGTCCAGGGTCTCCTGGTCGTGGTCGGCCACCAGGAGGTGGGCGGACGGGCTGATGCGCCGGGCGATGGCCTGCCCCATGCCGCCGACTCCGATGACCACCGCGACGTGCTGCGCCATGCTCTCTCCTCCGGGCCGTGTCAGCCGGTCGGTTTCATTTGAGCGTGCCGTCCGTGACCAGCGCGCGGAGTCTCCTGCGGTCGAGCTTGCCGCTCGGCAGCGTCGGGATCCGCTCGCTCGACGTGACGACCCAGCGGGTCGGGACCTTGTAGGCGGACAAGCGCCGGCGGGTGTCGGCGGCGAGGGCGTCCACGTCGATCTCCGGGACGGCGGGCACGATGACCGCGCAGACCTCCTCACCGCGCGCGGGATGGTCGGTTCCGATGACCGCGCACTGGGCGACCTCGCCGGACTCCTCGATCGCCGACTCGACCTCGAGCGGGGACACGTTCGCCCCGGACGACTTGATGAGGTCGCTGGTGCGCCCCACGTAGAACAGCCGCGGGTCGCCGGGGCGGCGGTAGACGCGGTCGCCGGTGTGGTACCAGCCGTCCTGGTCGAACACCTCCGACCGCTCGCGCTTGTTGTAGCCCGCCATCGTGCCCGTGCCGCGGATCAGCAGTTCGCCGACGTCGCCGTCGGGGACCGGGCGGCCCTCGCCGTCGACGATCGCGGTGTCGGTGAAGGCGAAGCCGCCGGCCGTCTCGGTCATGCTGCGGTGCACGGGGTAGCCGTCCGGGACGCCGTTCATGGCGAGGTCGAGCGGCCCGTCCCGCAGCATGGGCGCGGCGGCGAGGTCGCGCCCGGCGAAGGACGGGTGCTCGCGCAGCCGCTGGGTGAACGCGGGCCAGCCGACGACGCCGTTGCCGCGTTCGCGCTCGATCAGGTCGAGCGCCGCTCCGGCGTCCAGGCGCGGCAGGACGAGCACCGTCACCGGTTCGTGGAGCGCGCCCGTCGTGGCGAGGACGCCGCCGATCCAGAAGAACGGCATCGCGCACAGGATCCGCGGCACGCCCTGGACGCCGGTGAGGGACCGGATCGCGGCGGGCCAGGTGGAGGTCTGCCGGGTGAGGGTGCCGTGCGTGTGGAGGACGCCTTTGGGGTCGGCCGTGGACCCCGACGTGTGCACCATGATCGCGAGGTCGGCGGGAGTCACCTCGTCCTCGACCGCCGCCAGCAGCCCGGCGGGCGCGACGGCGTCGCTCGCAGCGTTCCAGACGGTGGCCCAGGAGCGGTCGGAGTCGCCGGTGAGGACGATGCGGCGCAGGTAGGGCGCGGCGGGCAGGCACAGGTCCCCGGCCCGCTGGTCCGCGAGCCCGGGGAGCGCGGCCTCGAACCGCTCGGCGACGTCGATCGTGAGGACGCGGACCGGGGCGACGAGCACGGCGACGTCGGCCAGCCGCAGCACCTTCGCGATCTCGGCCGGGGCGTACAGCGTGCTCAGCGGGACGACGACGGCGCCGACGCGGCTCGCGGCGAGCCACCAGACCGCCCATTCGGTGTCGCTGGTGAAGAACAGGCCGACGCGCGTCCCCTTGCCCGCGCCGTGGCGGAGCAGCCACCGCGCCGCGAGCGCGGAGCGGCGGTCGGCCTCGGTGTGGCTCAGCCGGTCGGTGGGCGTCACCAGGTACAGATCGTCGCCGAACTCGCGCGCGGCGCGCTGGAGCAGGGCGGGGACGGTCGCGCGCGACCCGATGTCTGCCGGCGGCATGGGACCCACTCTCGACGATCGCGGTGCCCGGAGCCTATTACGTACGATTCCCGTACGTAAAGGGCCGGATCTACAATGGGCACCCGCCGAACCGCCGCGAAGGAACGCCGCCATGCCCGACGCCCGAACGTCCGGTCCGACGGCGGGGCGCAAGCGGGACCCGCTGATCGAGCCCCGGGTCTTCGAGGCGGCGGTCCGCGTCTACGCCCGCGCGGGCTGGGGCGGCTTCACCTTCGACGCGGTGGCGCGGGAGGCGGGCGTCGGCAAGCCCGCCCTCTACCGGCGCTGGTCCGGCGGCGAGGAGCTGCTCGTCTCCGCGCTGCACAACCTCGACTTCCCGACCGCCCGGGACTGCGGCTCGGTCCGCGCCGACCTGCTGGACTACGCCCGGCAATGGGTGCACTGGTACCGGCATCCCGACCGGGCCCTTGCCGGCCGCCGGATCTCCCTCGACTCCCGCGCCCGCCCCGCGCTCGCGGCGCTCTACGAGGAGATGATCAACAGGCCGCGCACCGAGGCCGCCCGCGAGATCACCCGGCGGGCGGTCGCCCGCGGCGAGCTGGCGCCGGCGGTGCGGTCCTCGACGCTTCCCGACCTGCTCGTGGGCGCGATGTCCACGCACTGGGAGTCGACGCCCGAAGGCAGCCGCGCCCGCCTCCGCCGCACGTTCCCCGCCTATGCCGAGACGCTGGTCGACATCATCCTCGCGGGCGCGCAGGCGATGCCGCCGCGCCCCTGACGCGCACCGGCTCAGGACAGCTCGTCGAGGACCGCCTCGGTCACCGTCTCGACCAGCGTGACGCCCGCGTCCATGGACGCGTTCCGGTCGGACAGGACCGCGATCGCGTACTCGTGGTCGCCCTTGATCCGGCCGATGCTGTTGATCACCCACGGGCCGATGAACTTCGACTACAACGCGGCCAAAGCGGCGCTGAACAATCTCGCGAAGGGCCTGTCGGAGGAGTTCGGGCCGCAGGGGATCCGCGTGAACACGGTGTCGCCCGGCCCGGTCCGGACGGCGTGGTGGACCGAGGAGGGCGGCGCGGCCGACATCATCGCGCAGGCCACCGGCTCGGACCGGGACGCGGTCCTGGACGGCGGCGCGGCGGAGATGATGAGCCTGACGACCGGCCGGATGGCCGAGCCGCAGGAGGTCGCGGACGCCGTGGCGCTGCTGGCCTCGCCGCGCTCCGCGAGCACGACGGGCGCGGAGGTCGTCGACTCGGGCTTCCTCAAGGAGTCTAATCCATAAGCAATCCTGCTAGAGATCATAAGATCTATCTCTTTGACGTATGGACAGCCGGTGACCAGGATGGGCGGTGAGCGACGGGAAGAGACCCGAGAGGAGCCACGATGAACGCGTACGGGAATGTGCGGGGCGCGGTGCTCGAGCCGGGCGACGAGGGCTACGACGCCGAGCGGACCGGCTTCCAGACCGCCGGCCCGCACCGTCCCGCGGTGATCGTCGTGGCCGAGGACGCCGCGGACGTCCGCGCCGCCGTCGAGCACGCCGCCGCGCGGGGCCTGCCGGTCGCCGTGCAGAACACCGGGCACGGGCTCCCGCTCCCCGCCGACGGCGGGCTGCTGATCGCCACCCGGAAGATGACCGGCGTCGAGATCGACCCGCGAACCCGGACGGCGCGGATCGGGGCCGGCGTCCGGTGGGCGCAGGTCGTCGCCGGGGCCGCGCCGCACGGGCTCGCGCCGCTGAGCGGGTCGTCGCCCGGCGTCGGCGCGGTGTCCTACACGCTCGGCGGCGGGATCGGGCTGATGTCGCGGCGGTACGGGTTCGCGGCCGACCACGTCCGGTCGATCGACGTCGTCACCGCGGACGCGCGGCTCCGGCACGTCACGCCGGACACCGACCCGGACCTGTTCTGGGCGCTGCTCGGCGGCCGCGCGAACTTCGGCGTGGTCACCGGCCTGGAGACCGGCCTGCTCCCGGTCGCGCGGCTGTACGGCGGCGGCCTGTACTTCGACGCGGACCTGATCCCCGCGGTGATGGAGACCTGGCGGCGGTGGACCGGGACCGTCCCCGACGCGATGACCTCGTCGGTCGCGCTGATGCCGGTGCCCGACGTCCCGGCGTTCCCCGAACCGCTCCGCGGCCGGCACGTCGCCCACGTCCGGATCGCCTTCACCGGGGACGCGGCGGAGGGCGAGCGGCTCGTCGCGCCGCTGCGGGCGGTCGGGCCGCGGCTGATCGACACGGCCGGCGAGATGCCGTACACCGACTCCGGCCTCATCCACAACGAGCCGCCCGTCCCGATGGCGTACCGGGCGACGAACGTCGCGGTCGACGCGCTGGACGGCGGCCTCGTCCGCGACCTGCTCGGCCTCGCCGGACCGGGCGCGCCCGACCGGGCGATCGTGGAGGTCAGGCACCTCGGCGGGGCGATGGCGAAGCCGCCGGCCGTCCCGAACGCCGTCGGCAACCGGGACGCCGGGCACCTCGTCGGCCTGCTGTCCAAGCTCGGTCCGGACGACATGGGGGTCGACGCCCTGCACGACCGGTTCGGCCGGCTGCTCGCCGCCCGGTCGCGCGGGCGGGTGCTGAACTTCCTGTTCGGCCCGGACGCGACACCCGACCGGGTCCGCGCCGCGTACGAGCCGGAGACCTACCGGCGGCTCGCCGAACTGAAGGCGCGGTACGACCCGGCGAACCTCTTCCGCCTGAACCACAACATCGCTCCCGCGACGTAGGACGCGAGGCCCCGCACGGCCGCCGCGCCCTCCGGGCCCTCACGCCCTGGACCCCCGTTCCGGACATCGGAGCGGGGGTTCTCGGCGCGTCACTTCCGCGGAGCGCGGCGCGGCAGGAGGAGCGCCGGCACGAGTGCCAGGGCCAGCAGACCGAGCGCGAACGCGTACGTGTGCTGGAACGCGTCCGCAAGCGGACCGGCGACGGCCGCATGCGCCTGCGGGCTCAGCCGGCGCACGGCCTGCAACGCGCCGCCGTCCGGATCGTCCGGGACGAGGCCGCTCATCAGCGTGGACAGCACCACCGACGCCAGCGCCGTCCCGATCGCGCCGGACGTGGTGTTGACGAGGTTCACCGTGGTGCTCGCGGCCGGCGCCTGCTCGTGCGATATCCCGCGCGTCGCCGCCGTCATCGCCGGCGAGCGGGCCGACCAGCACCGCCAGCCCGAGCGTGCTCATCAGCCGGCCGAGCCGCTCCGGGCCGGCGGCGCGCAGCAGGATCGCTAGAAACGCCCCGACGGGCCCGGCATCCGTCACCCGACTGGCCTCTCGGCCTTCGTGACGGCGCGGTCGGTGCGTCAGAGCGCGGAGGGGTGGCAGCAGGCGATGCGTGGGGCGGCGGGGGCGTTGAACTCGGCCCAGACGGCTCGGCCGCCGAGGGCGCTGTGCGAGCCCCATGCGGTGGACAGGGCGTCGACCAGGCGCAGGCCGCGGCCGTCCTCGCCGCAGGGGTCCTCGCGCACGCACGGCGCGCCGCCGGTGCCGCCGTCGTCGAGGACGGTCACGCGCAGCATCCCGTCCGCGGCGCTGACGATGACGGTCACCCGCCCGCCCAGCCCGGACGCGGTGTGCTCGCAGGCGTTCGCGACCAGCTCGTCCACGCACAGGACGACGTCGGCGAGGGCCTCGGCGTCGATGTGCGGGGCGACGCGGCGGACGAACGCGCGCGCCTCGGGAGCGGAGCGGGCTACGCCGGGTAGGCTCGTCGTGCCGAGAAGCCGCATGGGACCGCGCGTCCGGACAGTGCCCCGTTTCATCGCTTCGCTCCCTCAAGTGAGTGCTCCGGCCAGCATGCGGCCGCGGATGCGGCCGCACAATCGCCTCCGGTGACAAGCCGGGCGCCGTGCATTCGCCGTTTACGTAGATGAACCCGGCGGGCGTGCGACGATGCGTGCTGACATCGGCGCGCACGGTGACGATCGGGTTGCCGTGGCGCCGCGGCGCGGGGAGGATCGCGTGGTGAACGAACTCGAAGAGGGAACGCGGCTCGCACTCGACTTCGGCAAGCTGCGCGCCGTCGCGGCGACCGGCTCGGAGGTCGTGCCGGTGGTGCTGCAGGACGCGGCGAGCAAGGACGTGCTGTTCATCGGCTACGCGAACGAGCAGGCGCTGAAGGCGACGCTGGACGAGCGGATCGCGGTGCTGTGGTCGACGTCGCGCAACGAGCTGTGGCGCAAGGGCGCGTCGTCCGGCGACGTGCTGGAGCTGGTCGAGGTCCGCGTGAACTGCGAGCAGAACTCGCTGCTCTACCTGGTCAACCGGACGACCGGCGGCGCCTGCCACACCAGGTCGGCGTCCGGCGACGCGCGCCCGACCTGCTACTACCGGTCGATCACCGGCGAGGGCGCTCTCCGCCACGAATGACGGGTCTCATCGCGGGGCCGGCCGCGGGTGGCGCCCGGGAACGTTCCGGGCGCCGTGGTTCTTCTTGACGCCGTCGCCGCGGTCGTGCTTCTTGCCTTTTCCGTTGCCGTTGTTGTTGCCCTGACCCTTGCTCGGATGGGTCTTCTTGGCCTTCGGGGACCTGCTCTTGGCCTGACCGGGCGGAGTCGTCCGGCCGCGCTTCGGCGTGCCCTTCGGGGACGGGCTCGGCTTCTGATGCCGCGGCGGCGGCGTCGTGCGCGGTGCGACGGTCGGCGACGGCATCAGCCGGTCGCGGCGGTGCGACGACTGCTTCGGCGAGCGATGGTGGGACGACGCGGGCGCCGGGGACTGCCCGGGCAGGTGCCCGGTGCTCGCCGCGACCGCCACGCCGCCGCCGAACGCCGCGAGCGCGGCGGCGAGCACGGCGACCTTGACCGTCGCGAAGCGGGACACGGCGGCCCAGCGCGGCCGGTGCGGCGCGGGCCGTGCCAGGGCGGTGCGGAAGGCGGCGGCCGCGGCGTCCTCGCCGGCCAGTTCGCCCGGACGCGGCGGGCCGGCGGCGGCCGCCAGCAGTGCGCGCAGCGCGTCGTAGCCGTCGGCGCGGTGGTCGGCGGGGCCGTTCGCGACGCTCATCGGAACACTGCGGAGCAGCCGCTCGGCGGTGCGCCGGTCGAGCCGTCGGGCTCGCTGATGGTCGTTCATCTCACCCCTTCAGCGCCCGTACCGCCGCTTTTGTCACTTCCGGCGCCGGGCAGCGGCGCGATCATGGACCCGGGGCCCGCCGCGCCGGACCCCGCGAGCCGCTCGGAGAGGCGGCGCAGCCCCCGGTGGGCGGCGGTGCGGACCGCGCCGGGCCGCTTCCCGAGCACCTTGCCCGCCGACTTGGCGTCCAGCCCCGCGACCACGCGCAGCAGCACCGCCTCGGCCTGGTCGCGCGGCAGCGCGGCGATCAGCCGCACCGCCTCCTCGGTGGCGATGCCGTCCAGGGCCAGCGCCTCGGTGTCGGCCTGCGCGGCGAGCGTCAGCAGTTCCTCGGCGGGCGCGTCGGCGGCGGGCCGGCGGGACCGGCGGCGCAGGTGGTCGAGCGCGCGGTGCCGGGCGATCGTGGCGGTCCAGCCGCGGAACCCGTCGATGCCGCCGCTGAAGCCGGGCAGGTCGCGGGCGATCTGCAGCCAGGCCTCGGAGGTGACGTCCTCGGCGTCGGCGCCGACGAGCGCGCCCGCGAAGCGGATCAGCCGGGGCTGGACGTCCCGGTAGAGCACGCGGAAGGCCTCCTCGTCGCCCTCCTGGGCAGCGCGGAGAGCGCGGTCGAGATCGTCCTCGCCGCTCGCGTCCCTCCTCCGCACTCTCGTCACCTGCGCCATTGTGCAGGCATTTCAGGTCTCGTGTGACATGTACGGGGCGCTCGGCACTGACCGTTCTGAACGGCCGTGCCGGGAGGGCGCGCGCGACGTTCGTCCCCCGATGCGAAGTGATGGACCACATGATCCGCGATTCGCCTGTACACCGGCATGACCGGAACGAGGATTCCGGTGCGGCGCCGGGCCGATCCGCGTCTCCGCCCGGCCCCAGGGGCACCGCGCCGGACGGGCCGCCGGATGTTCGACGTGCTGGAGTGCATGCCGACCGTCCCGGGCGCGATCGGCGCGTTCCGCCGGTCCGTGCTGGCGCGGGTCGGCGGCGTCCCCGCCGACACCCTCGCCGAGGACACCGACCTGACCATGGCGATCTGCCGGTCCGGATACCGCGTCGTGTACGAGGAGAAGGCGATCGCCTGGACGGAGGCGCCGTCGTCGCTGCGGCAGCTGTGGCGGCAGCGGTACCGCTGGTGCCACGGGACGATGCAGGCGATGCGGAAGCACCGCCGCTCGCTGGTGGAGCGCGGCGCGTCCGGCCGGTTCGGCCGCCGCTGCCTCACCTACCTGGCGGTATTCCAGGTGCTGCTGCCGCTGTTCGCGCCCGCCGTCCGCCCGCTGTGGGCGCTGCCGCTCCAGCAGTTCGCGTACCGGCAGCTGATGTACCTGGTGGTCGTCCAGTCGGTGGTCACGGCACTGCTGGGCGCCCGGCTCGGCTGGCACACGATCCGCCGCACGGGCACCTTCTCCGACGTCCCGCCGCAGCCAGCGTCCGCCCGCTGACCGGATCGGATCCTGAGGGCGGGAACAATCCGAGGGCGCCCAGGGGTTACACGACATAGCCGGTGTGCCTGGTGTCCCCGGGCCTCACCTATCGCCTTCACGGAATACCGTTCGGCTGGAGCCGTGTTGAGCCTTTCGCCGAGAGGCGACCCGCACACCGGTGCTCGACCACGGCTCCGCCGGGCCTCCACACCCGGCGGGGCGTGGTCATTTTCGGGGCCGGTTCCGGTGCCAGACTTGACGGCATGAGTCTCGCGGCGCACCTGGAGGACCTCGGCCGTCCGCTGGTCGAGGAGCAGCTGAAGCACCCGACCGTCCTCGGCATCGCGCACGGGGACCTGGACGAGGCGGTCTTCCGCTCCTGGCTCGAACAGGACTACCTGTTCCTGCACGACTACGTCCGCGTGTTCTCCCGGCTCGCCTGGCAGGCCCCGCCCGCGCACCTCGGCGACCTCGTCGACCTCGCGCACGCGACCTACCACGACGAGCTGGACCTGCACCGGTCGCTGTCCGCCGAGTTCGGCGCCGACCTGGACGGCGCCCGCAAGGGCCCCGCCTGCGCCGCCTACACGGGCTTCCTGCTGGACAGCGCCGCCTCCTACGGCGACGGGCTCGCCGCCCTGTACCCGTGCATGTGGGGCTATTCGACGCTCGGTGCCCGCCTCGCCGAGGACCCGCCCGCCGAGCCGCGCTACCGCCGCTGGGTCGACACCTACGCCGACGCGGGGTTCGCGGAGCTGACCCGCCGCATCGCCCAGATGATCGACGAGTCCGGCGCCGACCCCGCCCGCGCCGAACACCTGTTCCTCGAGGGCATGCGCCACGAACTCGCCTTCTGGGACGTCCCGCTCTGATCGTCCGCGCGGGGTTTCACATGAAACACCGGAGCGCGCGGCCCCGGATCGGGGGCCGCGCGCTCATTCGCCGTCGTCAGCGGGCCGGCTCGACCTCCGGACGGGCCGGGGCCGAGGCCGCCGGGGCCGGCGCGGCGTCGCCGTCCAGCGCCTTGAACCGGCGCAGCCGCAGGCTGTTGCTGACCACGAAGACCGACGAGAACGCCATCGCGCCGCCCGCGATCATCGGGCTGAGCAGCCCGGCCGCCGCCAGCGGCAGCGCCGCCACGTTGTAGGCGAACGCCCAGAACAGGTTCCCCCTGATCGTGCGGAGCGTGCGCCGCGACAGCCGGATCGCGTCCGCCGCGGCCCGCAGGTCGCCGCGGACCAGCGTCAGGTCCGACGCCTCGATCGCCACGTCCGTGCCGGTGCCCATCGCCAGGCCGAGGTCGGCCTGGGCGAGCGCGGCGGCGTCGTTGACCCCGTCGCCGACCATCGCGACCGTCCGCCCCTCGGACTGCAGGCGCTTGACGACGTCGACCTTGTCCTGCGGCAGGACCTCGGCGATCACCTCGTCGATCCCGACCGCGTCCGCGACCGTCCGGGCGACGGTCTCGCTGTCGCCGGTGAGCAGCACGGGCCGCAGCCCGAGCGCGCGCAGCCGCCCGATCGCCTCCGCCGAGGTCGGCTTGACCTGGTCCGCGACGGTGATCACCGCGCGCGCCTCGCCGTCCCAGCCGACCGCGACGGCGGTGCGGCCCCGCGACTGCGCGTCCGCCATGGCCCGCTCCAGATCGCCGGTCAGGTGCTGCGACCACTCGGCCAGCAGTTGCGGCCGGCCGACCAGGACGCCGTGCCCGTCGACGATCCCCTGCACGCCCAGGCCCTCGACGTTGGCGAAATCCTCGACCGTGCCCAGCGTCCCGACCCGCTCGGCGGCCCCCCTGGCGATGGCCTGCGCGATCGGGTGCTCGGACGCGTTCTCCAGCGCCCCGGCGAGCCGCAGCACCTCCGCCTCGTCCGCGCCGCCGGCGGTGTGGACGTCCACCAGCGCCATCCGGCCGGTGGTGACGGTGCCGGTCTTGTCCAGCACGACCGTGTCGATCGCGCGGGTCGACTCCAGCACCTCCGGGCCCTTGATCAGGATGCCGAGCTGCGCGCCGCGCCCCGTCCCGACCATCAGCGCGGTCGGGGTGGCCAGGCCGAGCGCGCACGGGCAGGCGATGATCAGCACCGCGACCGCCGCGGTGAACGCCCCGGCCAGGCCGGAGCCGGTGCCGACCCAGAAGCCCAGCGTCGCGACGGCCAGCGCGATCACCACCGGGACGAAGACCCCGGAGATCCGGTCGGCGAGCCGCTGCACCTGCGCCTTGCCGGTCTGCGCGTCCTCCACCAGCCGCGCCATCTGCGCGAGCTGGGTGTCGGCGCCGACCCGCGTCGCGCGGACCAGCAGCCGCCCGCCCGCGTTCACCGTCGCGCCGACCACCGCGTCGCCCGGCGCGACCTCCACCGGGACGGACTCGCCGGTCAGCAGCGACGCGTCCACCGCCGACGACCCCTCGGTCACGACACCGTCCGTGGCGATCTTCTCGCCGGGCCGGACGACGAACACGTCGTCCACGGCCAGCCGCTCGACCGGGATGCGCTCTTCGCGCCCGTCGCGGACGACCGAGACCTCTTTGGCGCCCAGCTCCAGCAGCGCCCGGAGTGCGGCGCCCGCGCGCCGCTTGGCCCGCGCCTCGAAGTAGCGGCCCGCGAGGATGTACGCGATGACGCCGGACGCGGTCTCCAGGTAGATGTTCATCGACCCGTCCGAGCGGGTCATGGTGAACTCGAACCCGTGCTTCAGGCCCGTCTCCCCGGCGGTCCCGAAGAACAGCGCCCACAGCGACCAGCCGAACGCGGCGAGCGTCCCGACGGACACCAGGGTGTCCATCGTCGCGGCGCCGTGCCGCAGGTTCGTCCACGCGGCCTTGTGGAACGGCCAGCCCGCGTACACCACGACCGGCGACGCCAGCGTCAGCGACAGCCACTGCCAGTTGTCGAACTGCAGCGCCGGGACCATCGCCATCGCGATCACCGGGACGGCCAGGACGACCGACGTGATCAGCCGCTGCCGCAGCGTGCGCAGCCCCTCGTCGGGCTCCTCACTCCCGTCGCTCTCGGGCGGGGTAGGCAGCTCGGCGGTGTAGCCGGCCGCCTCCACCGTGGCGACCAGGTCCTCCGGCGATACCCCCGCCGGGAACTCGACCCTGGCCTTCTCGGTGGCGTAGTTGACCGTCGCGGTGACGCCCTCGAGCTTGTTCAGCCTGCGTTCGATGCGGTTGGCGCACGACGCGCACGTCATCCCGCCGATCGCCAGCTCGATCCGCCCGGATTCCGCTTCTGGCACGGCGCCGGTGGTCATCGCTCCTCCTCCGCTTCGACCGTACGGGATGTCAGTGGGTGTGCCCGCCGTGGCCTTCGTCCTGTCCGCCCTGCTCGACGGGCCCGGACGACGGCCCCGCCGTCACGGTGAACTCCGCCGTGCGGACCTTGCCGCCGTGCTGGAAGTCCAGGTACAGCCGGTACGTGCCCGCGCTGGGCGCCTCGGCGTAGAAGGTGATGCCGGGCCCCGGCTTCGTCTTGCCGTCGCCGGGCTCGCCGTCCGGGTGGACGTGCAGGTAGGCCAGGTCGCCCTGCCGCAGCGCGACCAGGTGCCCGTAGGCCTCCAGGTACGGCTCCAGGTCGGTGACGGGCCGGCCGTCCTTGCCGACCGTCAGCGTCAGCTTGCTCGACCTGCCCGGTGCCAGCGCCCCGTCCAGCTTCACCTCGTAGCCGTCCACCTTCGCGACCCGCGCGGGCTCCGGCAGCGGGACGGGCTGGTCGTCGCCCGGGGCGGCGACGTCGGCGCCCAGCGTCAGCGCCTCCTCGGCGCCCTCCGGCCGGACGTCGGTGAAGAACCGGTACGCGCCCGCCTTGGGCAGGACGACCGTGGCCGCCCACACGCCGCCGCCGACCTCGGCCGGGTGCAGGTGCTGGAAGCCGGACAGGTCGCGCCGCGCGATGATCAGGTGCAGCCGCTTGCCGTGCAGCGGCGCGAACCCGGTCACCGGCCTGCCGTCCGGGCCGTCGATGGTGAACCGGAAGTCGGTCGGCACGCCCGGCCGGACCGTGGTCGTCCGCGGGTGCAGGGTGTAGCCGTCCTGGCTGACCTGCAGCCCAGCGGGGACCGCCGTGCCCGCGGATTCGTGCGCGCCGTGCCCGCCCTCGTCGGCCTTGCCGACAGGGCCGGCCACCGTGCCGATCCCGGCGGCGCCGCCGAAGACGACGGCCAGCCCCGCCACGTAGACGCCCACCTTGGTCGCGGTGTTCATCGTCCTTCACCTCGCTCGTAGGGCGGCAGGCCTCAGGCCCGCAGGGCGTATCCCGCCTCCTCGACGGCGCCCTTGATCAGGGCGTCGTCGACGGGGGCCTCGCTGGTGACGGTCACCCGGCCGGACTCGAGGTCGACGTCGACGGCGGTGACGCCGGCGACCTGCCCGACCTCCTCGGTCACGGAGGCGACGCAGTGGCCGCAGGTCATCCCGGTGACGGTGTAGGTGGCGGTGCTCATCTCTCGTCCTTCCTCATCATGTACCCCCTGGGGGTATCGGCACGACCTCATGGTGCCATAACCCGAACACTCCGCACAACCCGTACCCCCTAGGGGTTATTTCGAGATCCGGGTCACGGCCTGCCGCACGGAGTTATCCACACCCTGTGCGGCGGTCCGCCCCGGTGGCCGCGCGGCGATTTGTCGATATTCGTCAAGGTATTCACCCTGGAACGCCCCGCCGCCGCACCGACCCGCGCGCCATGCACAAGGTTTTCCACAAGCTTCCCCAGCCCTGTGGACAGTCCAAAGGGACACCGCGCACGGGGGCGCCGCTCCCTTCGATCCTCTCGCGGTCCGCGCCCCCGGGCGGGCCTCTTGCGCAGGTCCGCCGCACCGCTGCCGGACCGTTTACCTTGGAGGGGTCACGGCCGGCGAGTGGAGGTCCGATGCCCGAGTTGCCCGAGGTGGAGGCGCTGGCGGCGTTCCTGCGCGAACGCGTCGTCGGCCATGCCGTCGCGCGCGTCGACGTCCTCGCGATCTCCGCGCTGAAGACCTACGACCCGCCGGTCACCGCCCTGCCCGGCCTCACCGTCACCGGCGCCGCCCGGCACGGCAAGTTCCTCGACCTGGACGTCGACGGCATCCACCTGGTCGTCCACCTGGCCCGCGCCGGCTGGCTCCGGTGGCGCGACGAGGTGCCGGCCAAGCCCGCCCGCCCCGGCGGCAAGAACCCGCTCGCCCTCCGCGTCCACCTCGACGACGGCTCCGGCTTCGATCTCACCGAGGCCGGCACGAAGAAGGGCCTCGCCGTCTACGTCGTCCGCGATCCGAACGACGTACCCGGCGTGGCGGGCCTCGGCCCCGACCCGCTCGACGCCTCGTTCACCGCCGACCGCCTCCGCGAGATCGTCGCGGGCAAGCGCACGCGGATCAAGGGCCTCCTGCGCGACCAGAGCGTCATCGCCGGCATCGGCAACGCCTACTCCGACGAGGTGCTGCACGTCGCGAAGGTGTCCCCCTTCAAGATCGCCGCGACGCTCACCGACGACGACGTCGCGACCCTCCACGACGCGATCGTCACGACCCTCCGCGACGCCGTCGGCCGCTCGCGCGGCCTCGAGGCGCAGGACCTCAAGGGCGAGAAGAAGACCGGCCTCCGCGTGCACGGCCGCAAGGGCGAGAAATGCCCGGTGTGCGGCGACACGATCCGCGAGGTGTCGTTCGCCGACTCGGCCCTCCAGTACTGCCCCACCTGCCAGACCGGCGGCAAACCCCTGGCCGACCGCCGCCTCTCCCGCCTCCTCAAGTAACCCCACCAGCCGAGCTGCGGCGTGCCGCCGCTAGGACGACACGCCACAACGCAATGCCTTATCGCTCCTTCCGGGCGACCTTGCGGATCACCTTGGCCACGCGTCGCCGCCTGCATTTGGTGTCCGCCGGCTCGGTGAGCGGGCCCAGCCGCGCCGCGATCTCGGCGACGGTGCCCGCGATGTCGTGGCACGGCTTGAGCGGGTCACCGGTCGAGGCGACGAACCACGGCACACCGCCCGTGGTTGCGAGAGGAAGCCGAGCTCACCCCCGAGACGGCCGCCGGGATACTCGGCTGGAGCCGCACCAAGCTCGTCCGGATCGAGACCGCGAAGAACCTGCCGACCGTTGCGGACGTCGCGCACATCCTCGAGACCTACGGCGGTTCGGCCGCCGTCCGAGCAGCCCTCCTCCAGCTCGCCCGCGACATCCGCATGCGCGGTTGGTGGACGTCCTACGACGACGTCCTGGCCGGCTCATACGCCGAGTTGGAGGACGCCGCCGACCGCATCCGCAGCTGGCAGACAGAGGCACCGCCCGGCCTGTTGCAGACCGAGGATTTCGCCCGCACGCTCATGCAGGGTGAGTATCCCGACGACTCGGCGGAAGTCGACAGAAGACTTCAGGCTCGGATGACGCGCCGGGCTCGACTCGCGCGCGCAGATGCTCCGCAGCTCGATGTGATCATCGCTGAAGAGGCGCTCCGTCGTCCGGTCGGCGGTCCGAAGGTGATGATCGGACAGCTAAGTGCGCTCCTGGAGGCCGGCGAACGTCCGTCCGTCATGATTCGGGTGGTTCCGACGCGCATCGGTTACCGCCCTGGCCTCGGCGGCGGCTCGTTGGTGCTCTTCGAGTTCGATGCACCCTTGGAACTCGACACGGCGTACCTGGAAACCCTCGGCGGCGGCCTGTACATCGAAGACATATCCCAAGTACGGATGTGTACGGTGATGCTGGGGCGTATCGCCGATGTGGCGCTCTCGCCCCAGGAGTCCGCGGCTTTGATCGCCGCCGTTCCAGTCCTATGGTTCGTGACTTCCCCGCCGACGCCGTGTGGCGCAAGTCCAGCCACAGCGGTAGTGGCAACGACACGTGCGTCGAGGTTTCGGCAAGTGTGGCGGGGGTGGTCGGTGTGCGTGACTCGGTTGATCCTGGAGGGCTGGTGCTGGCTTTCGCGCCGTCGGCCTGGCGCGCGTTCACGGCCAGGGTCAAGGACGGCGAACTCGCACTTTGAGCGCTCCTGAGTGGCGGGGGGGGGGGTTTGGGGGGCCCACGCCCAACCCCCCCCCACCACACCGGGGGGCCGGGGGGGGGGCGCCGTTATGGGCGCGCCATAGCGACACCCCGCCACTCAACAGGGTGCGGCCGGTGGGGGTCAGCGGACCTTGGGGACGGGGCCGAAGACGGGGGCGATCTCCGTCCAGCGGTGCAGCTGGCAGCCGTCGTTGCGCTTGAAGGTGGTGTCGATGGGCTTGCCCTGCCAGGTGCCCTTCACCGTGGCGACCTCGGGGCCGCCGTAGATGTCGGTGCACATCCGGTCCTTGGGGACGGGCGCGAAGGGGTCCTTGGCCTTGGTGAGGGCGGCGCAGGCGTCGGCGGCCTTCGGATGGTCGCCGCCGGCCGGGTCGCAGGTCAGCTTGTAGGTCTTGGCGGGAGCCTGGGCCGAGGCCCGGATCTGGATGGTGAGGGTGTCGGCCGGGGAGCCCGAGGGACGTACCGTGGCGGTGCCCGAGGGCTTCTCGCCGGGAAGGCTCTTGGCGTGTTCGTCGCCGCAGGCGGCCAGTGAGAAGATCATGGCGAGCCCGGACGAGGCGAGGATGAGCGTCCGATACCGCATGCGTGATTCGACGCAGGGGCGCCTCGCGCGGTTCCATGGAGGTGTGATGATTTTCGGGGACGAGGTTCCGGCGGTGGTCGCCGCCGACGTTCCGCAGGGCGGTTACCTGCTGGACGTGCGCGAACAGGACGAGTGGGACGCCGGGCACGCGCCCGAGGCCGTGCACATCCCGATGGGTCAGCTGGGCGACCGGGCCGGGGAGATCCCGCGGGACCGGGAGATCTTCGTGATCTGCCGGTCGGGGGCGCGGTCGGCGCAGGTGACGGTGGCGCTGAACCAGGCGGGCTGGCTGGCGAAGAACGTGGACGGCGGGATGAAGGGCTGGGCCGAGGCGGGCCGGCCGATGGAGAACGGCGGGGACGGCGAGCCGTTCGTGGCCTGACCCAGCAGAGAGATATGCACCCTTTGTAAGGGTTGCGGGTGGTTGTACGATCGGTGCCGACCGATAACCGCGGGAGCTCGGGCCATGAGCCGGGCTGAGAGGGCGGCCTTCCTGGCGTCGCCGACCGCATGAACCTGTCCGGGTAATGCCGGCGTAGGGAGCGTGTCCCGTGACGTCCGATGTCGAGAAGACCCTGGAGCGCCCGCGCAACGAGGTCCCCTACACCCTCGACGAGCCCGCCCCGAAGGTGCTCGGCTTCTGGGACCAGAGCGCGTTCTGGGCGAATCTCGGGGTCAGCCTGCTCGCCTTCTCCGGCGCCTACACCGTGCTCGCGCCAGATGCGGACGGGAAGCCGACGCTGGCGATCGCGGCGGGCATCGTCGCGATGATCGTCGGCACCGTGCTGGGCGGGCTGATGCTCGGCCTGGCCGCGGTGCCGGGCGCGCGGACCGGGCAGCCGGCGATGGTGCTGCTGCGCGGGCTGTTCGGCGCGCGGCTGTCGTACGTCCCGACGGTGCTGAACATCGCGCAGCTGGTCGGCTGGGGCACGTTCGAGCTGATCGTGATCGCGGACGCGGCGCGGGAGCTGTGGGACGGGGTGCCGCGCTGGGGGTACGTGGTCGCGGCCGGGGTTCTCACGACGGTGCTGACGATCTGGCCGCTGGGGTCGGTGCGGCTGCTGCGCCGGTACGTGACGGTCGCGGTGATCGTCGCGCTGGCCTACTTCTACGTGCAGCTCGTCCGGCAGCCGCTGCCGGACCTGAACGAGGGGTCGTGGCACGGGTTCTGGATCGGCGCGGACGCGGCGCTGGCGGTGTCGATCTCGTGGGTGCCGGTCGCCGCCGACTACACGCGGCACGCGAAGAGCGCGCGCGGGGCTTTCGGTGCGGCATCGGTGGGGTATTCGGTCACCCAGATCGTGGCGTACGTGCTCGGGCTGCTGGCCCTGGCGCTCGTCGCCGCCGACACCGACCGGGTGTTCGAGCCGTTCCAGGACGTCGCGCTCGGCGCGGTGTTCTTCGCGGTGTTCGTGTTGCGGGAGGCCGACCAGTCGTTCGCGAACGTGTACTCGACCGCCGTGTCGATCCAGAACCTGGTGCCGCGGGCCGACCGCCGCGTCCTGTCGGTCGCGCTCGGCGCGGGGATCACGGTGCTGGCGCTGGTGCTGGACATCAACGACTATGCAAGCTTCCTGTCGCTGATCGGGTCGGTGTTCGTCCCAATGCTGGGCGTGCTCGCGGCGGACTTCTTCCTGGGCCGGGGCCGGGCCGGCGGCTGGGACGCGAGCCGCACCGCGCCGTCCCGGTGGAGCATGATCGCGGCCTGGGCGGTCGGCATCGTCGCCTACCAGCTGATCAACGCGGGCACCGTCGGCTGGTGGGCGGACCTGTGGCAGGACGTGCGGGACGCGCTGCACTTCACCCCGCAGAGCTGGATGAGCGCGTCGCTGCTGTCGTTCCTCGTCGCGGGGGCCGCCACGCTGCTGGTCGGCTGGGCGGGCGCCGCCCGCCGCCGCCCCGGTATTACTCAGCGGTAGGGTTGTCGCAGCCGCGCGCCGACGGATGCGCCGCGCCCGCCGGAAAGGCACGACGGAGATGGTCGATTTCCAGGTCCCCGGGCCGCTGACGTGGCGTTCTTCCCTTCGCCGGGGTCGCTTCGCAGGATCTTTTCGGCGCCGATCGCCCGGCGCCGCGCCGGGGTCCGGTGGCACGATGACAGACGTGCAGCACGTCCACGATCCCATCGCGCGCGCCGTCATCGAGAGCGCCGCCGACGCGATCGTGGCCGTGGACCAGAAGCACCGCGTCACCGTGTGGAACCCGGCAGCCGAGCGGATGTTCGGCTGGAGCGCCGAGGAGATGGTGGGGCGCGTCCCGCCGATCGTGCCGGACGAGCTGAAGGCCGAGCACAACGCCGTCCAGGAGCGGCTGCTCACCCGGCGCGCCGGGGAGGGCGAGCCGGAGAAGGAGGGCGGGCAGATCTCCATCGCGACCCGCAGGTTCCACCGGGACGGCCGGCTGATCGACGTGCGGATCGACACGAGCCTGCTGAAGGACCCGGCCGGGACCCCGCTCGGCTGGGTCGGGGTGTACCACCCGGCGGAGGACGACGAGATCGTCCAGCACCACATGACCGAGCGGGCGCGGCTCGTCCGGCGGCTGAACGACATCGTCGCCGACCTGAACGCCGAGCTGGACCTCGCCGTGGTGCTCGACCGGATCACGACCGCGCTGATCGAGCTGACCGGCGCGGACGCGGGCGGATTCGTCCGGATCGAGGGGCAGCGGCTGCGCCTGGTCAGCAGCTCCGGGCTGCCGGAGCACATGCGCGAGGCGACCGCCGAGCTGCGCCCGAGCCTGGTCGGGGAGCTGCTGCGGTCCGGCAAGACGGTGAAGATGGCGACCGGCGAGCAGCGGCTCGGCGACCTGATCTGGTCCGAGCTGCCCGGCCTGCACACCGTCGCTCTCGGCCTGTCGTACTTGCAGAACAAGCCGTACGGGGCGCTGTACGCGCTGTTCTCCGGCCGCAAGATCGGGCACACCGAGCTGGAGCTGCTGGAGCTGCTCGCCGGGCACGCGGGCGTCGCGGTCGGCAATGCGGTCGCGTACGCGGAGGTCGTCCGGCAGCGGGCGCACGAGCGCGCGGTGATCGACTCCAGCGCGGACGGCATCGCGGTGCTCGACCACGACCTGGTCGTCCGGCAGTGGAACCCGGCGGCGCACACGCTGACGGGCATCCCGCCGGAGGACGCGATCGGCCGCCCGCTGCCGTTCGCCATGCCCGCGCTCGGCGAGATGCTGACGTTCCCGCTGGAGTCCGGGGTCTGGCTGAACGTGCTGGCCGCCGAGATCGAGGAGACCGGCGAGCTGGTCGTCGACTTCCGGGACGTGACCGAGGCCAAGGCGCTGGAGGAGGCGAAGGACCTGTTCCTCGCCACCACGAGCCACGAGCTGCGCACCCCGATCACGGTCGTGCAGGGGTTCGCGTCGACGCTGGTCAACCGGTGGGACGAGCTGGCCGACGGCGACCGCCGGGCCGCCGTCGCGACGATCGCCGAGCGCGCGCAGTCGCTCGGCCGGCTGGTGGAGCACCTGCTGCTCGGCTCCCGCGCGGGCCGCGACGAGCTGGCCGTGACGGTCGAGCCGTTCGATCTGGCGCGGGTGCTGGAGGGCGTCGTCGCGGGGTTCCGGTCGCTGTCGGAGCTGCACCGGGTGGAGCTGGAGATCGGGCCGGACCTGCCGCGCTGCCGGGGCGACGCGATGGCGACCGACATCGTGCTCGGGCAGCTGCTGGAGAACGCGTTCAAGTACAGCCCGGACGGCGGGACGGTCCGGGTCCGCGCGGAGGCGGACGCGTCAGGGATTGCGGTGACGGTCGAGGACGAGGGGATCGGCATCCGGCCCGGCGACCACGAGCGCATCTTCGAGCGGTTCGTGCAGGGCGAGGCGGGGGACCGGCGCCGGTTCGGCGGCATCGGCCTCGGCCTGTACATCGTGAAACGGCTCACCGAGGCGCAGGGCGGGGCGATCTCGGCCCATCCCGCCGCGGCCGGCGGGCCCGGCACCCGCATGCGGCTGGTCCTGCCCGCTGAATGACCGCCCGGTCGCTCACTTACCGTGAGGACAGCGGTCCGGATGCGGACGGGTGAGTCCGGTGTGGCGCGCGGTTTGCGCGATCCTGACTGGTGGCAGTGTTGCTGCGTGCGGGAAAGTACGGTGGCCACCCGGTGTGACGGACGAAACGTGCGCGCGAGGAGTAACCCGTCCTCCGGCTGGATAGATCCAAGGATGGTCGCCGTTGGTGCCGGGACCGGCTTCCCGCACCGCATTTCGACGCCGCGGACGGGGGTGATCACCGTGACCGGACGGCCGGTGACTCGTTGTGCAGGTGGCGGCCGGCCTCGCTCAGGTTTCCGGCCCCCGACATCAGGGCATTTCGGTCGTACCGGAAGCGCGGCGACAGGACTCGTCCGAGACAGCGGAACCACGGGGAGGTGAGGGCGTCGAGCGTCGTACTGCTGCCACACGCGCCGTCCAGCGTCGCGGTCGCCCGCAGGCGCCTCAGCTCGGAACTGGCCGCCTCGGGGGTCTACGAGGCGGTCGTGGACGACGCCAGCGTCATCGTCAGCGAGCTGATCAGCAACGCGCTGCGGCACGCCAGGCCGCTGCCCTCCGGGCAGGTCCGGGTCTGCTGGCTGCGCCGCGGCGACGTCCTGGAGCTGGAGGTCAGCGACGGGGGCGCGATGACCGAGCCGCGCCGCGGCCCCGGCACGCTGTCCTCGCTCGGCGGCCGCGGGCTCGGCATCGTCGAGGCCCTGTCGGAGGGCTGGGGCGTCCGGCACGAGGACGGCGCCACCACCGTGTGGGCCGTGCTGCGCACACCGCGCTCGCCCGGCGGCGAGAACGCGGTCTCGCCTGCGCGATCGGACGGCGTCGTGCCCGATCTCGCCGCGTTCCCGGACCTCATGGACGACCCCGAGGACGACCTCTTCGACGGAACGAGGAATGAGGTGGCCCCAAGTAGGGCATACCCCGCCTAGAAGGACCACTGCGGCACCTTGTATGGTCCTCAACAAGCTCGGGCGCTGTCGTGCCCCCGTCGACACCGCCCGAGCGTCCAACGTGGCGAAGGCCCCGGCATCGCGCCGGGGCCTTCCGCGTTCCGCGTGAGGGTCAGGGAGCGTCGCGCAGGATCGGGCAGGACATGCACCGCGGCCCGCCCCGCCCGGTGCCGAGCTCGCTGCCGCTGATCCGGATGACCTCGATCCCCGACGCCTCCAGCTGCGCGTTCGTCTCGATGTTGCGCTCGTACGCCACGCACAGCCGGGGCGCGACGGCGAGCGTGTTGTTCCCGTCGTCCCACTGCTCCCGCTCGGCGGTCACCGGATCGAGCCCGGTGTCGATCACCTTCAGCCGGTCCAGCGCCATCGCGTCCGCCGCCGCCTCCAGGAACGGGCGCGGCCCGGCGACCAGCAGCTCGCCGCCGTCCAGCGTCACCGTGTACGCGGTCAGCGAGTGCGCGACCGGCGGGTACATCACGACGGTGTCGACGTCGACCATGGTGCAGACCGTGTCCAGGTGCATGGTCGCGCGCTCCTGCGCGATCGGCACCGCCAGCACCGTGTGCGCCAGCCCCGCCCCGATCACCTGCCGGGCCAGCCGCTCCACCCCGGCCGGGGTCGTCCGCTCTCCCGTCCCGACCGCGATCACACCCGGGCAGAGCAGCAGCACGTCGCCGCCCTCCAGGTGCTCCAGCGCCGGCGAGTACACCGGGTCCACCCCGGCGAACCGCGGATGGTGCGCGTAGATCAGCCCGGTGAGCTGCGCCTCCCGGCGCCGCGCCTCCATCGCCAGGCTCGTCACCGCGACCCGGTCGCCGATCCAGGCGCTGTTGTCGCGGGTGAACAGCAGGCCGGGCAGCGGGTCCACGATGAAGTCGAGCCGATCCATCAGCCGGTACACCAGGCCGTGGCCCGCCTTCAGCTCCTCGTGCGCCAGCCCCGCGACCAGCGTCTGCGCCAGGTCCTCCGGGTCGAGGTCGCGCAGGTAGCCCTCCACGACGCCGCGCAGCTGGTCGCCGAGCCGCAGGTCGACGATCGCGTCCGCGATCGCCTGCTCCCGCGCCCCCTCGTACTCCAGCGCGTCCTGCAGCAGCTCGGTGACGTACAGCACCTCGACGCCGCGCTCCCGCAGCGCCTCCGCGAACGCGTCGTGCTCCTCCTGCGCGCGGCCCACCCACGGGATCGCGTCGAACAGCAGCTTGTCGCTGTTGCGCGGCGTCAGCCGCTTCAGCTCCGCGCCCGGACGGTGCAGCAGGACCGTCCGCAGCCGCCCGACCTCGCTGGTCACCCGGTGCTCGTGCACGTCCGGCGCCGTCGTCCCCGTTGTCTGCGTCACACCAGAAGTCTAGGTCGGCGGCTTCCGCCGGAGCCGCCGGGCCGTTCCTGTGTCACGATCCGAGGGTGATCCGGGGGCTTGCGTTCCATTTGACCGCCGCGACGCTGCTGCGGGTGTCGGCCGAGGGGGTCGCGACGGCGCTCGTCCTGACCGTCCAGGCCCGGACGGGGCACGCCGCCACCGCCGGGTACCTGCAGACCGCGATGACGCTGCCGTACGTGGTCAGCGGGCCGGTGATCGGCAACGCGCTGGACCGGCTGGCGCGCCCGCGCCGCGCCGTCGTCCCGATGGCGCTCTGCTACGCCGCCGCGACCGGGCTGCTGCTGACGATGGCGGGCGCGTCGCCTCTGTCGGCCGCGCTGTGCGTCGCCGCCGTGATCGGCTGCACCGAGCCGATCGTGGTGGCGCTGACGAGCCTGCTGCCGCGGTTCGTCCCCGCCGACCGGCTGTCCCGCGCGTACGGGCTGGAGGCGTCGAGCTACAACGTTGCGGCGATCGTCGGCCCGGGCCTCGCGGCGGGCGTCGCGTCGCTCGCGGGCGGGCGGTACGCGGGCGCGGCCATCGTCGCGAGCGCCGTCCTCGGGCTCTGCGCGCTGCCGCTGCTGCCGTTCGCGGGCCCGGACGCCGCGCCGGGCCAGGACGCGTCCGGCACGGCACCGGCCGGGCGCACCGCGGAGGCCGGACAGGCCGCCGAGGCGGGACGGGCCGTGGAGGCGGGCAAGGGCGCGATCGCCGAGCGGGACATCGGCGAGGTCACCGAGGACGCCCGGTCCGGCCTCGCCGAAATGATCGCGGGCGGGCTGGTCGTGCTGGCGCGCGGCCGGGTACTGCGCGCGGTGACGGTGGCGACGACGCTGGCGTGGCTGGGGTTCGGCGGCGTCGCGGTGACGGCGGTGCTGCTCGCCCAGCACGTCGGCGCCCCGGCCAGCGCGGGCGGGCGGCTGCTGGTGGCGATGGCGGTCGGGTCGCTGCTCGGCTCGCTCGCGTCGAGCCGCTTCCTGACGCCGCGGCACGGCGAGCCGGTCCTGGTCGGCGGGCTCGTCGCGTTCGGCGCGGCGCTCGCGGCGGTCGCGGCGGCGCCGTCGGCGGGGTGGGCGATGGCCGCGTTCTGCGCGGCGGGCCTCGCCGAGGGGCCGGTGTTCGCCGCGACGCTGATGCTCCGCCAGCGCGAGGCGCCGCCGGACCGGCTCGGCCAGGTCAACACGACCGGCGGCAGCCTCAAGATCGGCGCGTCCGCGCTGGGGGCCGCGCTCACCGCGGCGTGCGCGGACGCGGTCGGCCCGGTCGGCCTCGTGCTGGCGATCGCCGCGCTCCAGTTCGCCGGCGCGGCGTCCGGCTGGATCCTGCTGCGACCGCGCCGGCCTCGTTCTGTCCCTTGACAGGTTGTGGTGATCGCCAGGGTGGGCGAGCCCTCATGAAGGTGATCAGCAGCTTGGGGACGTCAAGTGCGGGCCTTCGGGCGCGGAAAATCGGTCGACATCTTCCGGAACGCTCCGTAACGTGCGGAGCATGTTCCTCGCAGCCGGCACCCGGACGCTCGCAGGCGACTGCCTGCTGAGCGCGGTGCCGGCTGCCTTCCTCTCGGCAGCAGCAGCGGCGTTCGCCGACGACGGCGTCCGACGCTGACCCCTCTCCGTCCAGCCCTCCGGAGAACCAGCGGAGGGGGGTCGGCACAGCGCGCGCGGACGATCGTGCACGCGCGCGGGTTCTCACGTTCGGATCATCGTGAGGACGGACCAATGGCGAAGAAGCTGTACGAGCGGGACAAGCCGCACCTGAACATCGGCACGATGGGGCATGTCGACCACGGCAAGACGACCCTCACCGCGGCGATCACCAAGGTGCTGGCCGAGCGCGGGCTGGCGTCCGCCGTGCCGTTCGAGGGCATCGACCGCGCCCCCGAGGAACGCGACCGCGGCATCACCATCAACGTCGCGCACGTCCAGTACTCCACCGCGACCAGGCATTACGCGCACGTCGACATGCCCGGTCACGCCGACTACGTAAAGAACATGATCACCGGTGCGGCGCAGGTGGACGGGGCGGTGCTGGTCGTCTCGGCGCAGGACGGCGCGATGCCGCAGACGCGCGAGCACATCGTGCTGGCGCACCAGGTCGGTGTCCGGCACATCGTCGTCGCGCTCAACAAGGCCGACATGGTCGAGGACACCGAGCTGCTCGACCTCGTCGAGCTGGAGGTGCGCGAGCTGCTCACCGAGTACGGGTTCCCCGGCGACGAGGTGCCGGTGGTCCGGGTGTCCGGGCTGAAGGCGCTGGAGGGCGACCCGTACTGGACGGCCCGGATCGGCGACCTGCTCGCCGCGATCGACGCGTACGTGCCGGTCCCGGACCGGGTGCTCGACAAGCCGTTCCTCATGCCGGTGGAGAGCGTGCTCACCATCACCGGTCGCGGCACCGTCGTGACCGGGGTGGTGGCGCAGGGCTCCGTCCGGATCGGGGACGCGGTGGAGGTCGTCGGGCTCGGCGCGTCGTTCGGCTCGGTCGCGACGGGGCTGGAGACGTTCGGCCAGTCGATGGACCACGCGGAGGCGGGCGACAACACGGCGATGCTGCTCCGCGGCGTGCGGCGCGACCAGGTGCGGCGCGGCCAGGTGGTCGCGGCGCCGGGCGCGATCCGCCCGCACACCCGGTTCCGCGCGCGGGTCCGGGTGCTGACGGCGGCGGAGGGCGGCCGGAGCAGGCCGTTCTTCCACGGGTACCGGCCGCAGTTCCACTTCCGGACGACGGACGTGGTCGGCGGCGTGGACCTCGGCGGCGAGGGCGGCATGGCGATGCCGGGCGACGCCGTCGACATGGCCGTCGAGCTGGGCCGGCCCGTCGCGATGAGCGAGGGGCTCGGGTTCGCGATCCGGGAGGGCGGCCGGACGGTCGGCGCCGGAACGGTCGTCGAGCTGCTCGACTAGGGCGGTGCGAGAGGGGTCCGGCGGGCCGGTGACGGCCCGCCGGACCCGTTCGCTTTTGTCGACTTGTCGGCTCTTTGCGGTGTCGTGGGTTGTGGCGGACCGGAATCGGCACCGAAAGCGTGACCGGACGGTCGCGAAACGGTGGCGGACAAGATCGCGATGTGGTGGGATCTCTCCCGACACCCCCTGATTTTTTTCCTCATGGAGAACGTGTGCGAGCCCCCCGCGCTCTGATTCCCCTGCTTTCGGTCTGCGGAGCCGCCGCCGTCGTCACGGCCGCGGGCGTCGGCGCCGACATCGACGGACTTCCGGGCGGCGGTCCGGCGCACGCGGACGGCGCCGTCCGCACGCCGCCGCCCAAGGCGGCGATCACGGCGGTGGACTGGAACGTCTGCGGCGCGGCGGAGGCCGGCTGCCCGCTCGGCGCCCGTCCCGCCGAGCTCGCCAAGCGGATCGCCGCGCAGCTGCACGTCACCGAGGTCGGCGGGCGCAAGGTCCACGCGAACGCCGCGTTCCTCCAGGAGGTCTGCTCGGGGCAGGTGCAGGCGCTGAAGAGGGCGTCCTGGTTCTCCTCGTGGAGCTGGGAGTTCGCCGCGTACCCGGACGGCCCGTCCTGTGTCGGCGGGCAGGGGCGGCTCGGTGTCGCGCTCGGCGCGCGCGCGGCACTGAGCGGCGCCCAGACGACGCGGCTGCCGTCGCCGTCGGGGAAGCGGCGGGTCGCGCTGTGCGGCGAGGCCGCGGCGTGGCGGACGCGCCTGTGCGTCACGCAGTTCAGCTCGTCCGCCGAGGACCCGCAGGGCGAATGGCGGCGCAAGCAGGGCCGCGCCTATGCCGCGCTCGCGGGCACCGGCACCCGCGTCGTCGCGGGCGGCGACCTCGCCGAGACGCCGGAGAACGCGGCCCTCGACCCGCTGTACCGCGCCTTCGCCGAGTGCGACCAGTCCGGGACGGCCCGCACCGGCGCGAAGACCCTGCAGAACTGGCAGGGCACCGCCGTGGAGAAGGACGACTACCTGTTCATCTCCAAGTCGGCGACCGTCTCCTGCACCGTCCCGGCGCAAACCGGTAAGTCCTCCGACCACCGTCCCGTGTCGGCGGCCATCCGCTTCCGCTGACCCCGCACCCGCCGGGAGGTCAGTGGACGCTGCGGTCCTGCCCGTGCCAGTACGGGGCGCGGAGCTCACGCTTGAGGATCTTGCCGGTCGGGTTGCGCGGGATCGCGTCGCGGCGCTCCACCGACGTCGGGCACTTGAAGTGCGCGAGGCGCTCGCGGCAGTGGTCGATGATCTGCTGCTCGGGGACGTCCTCGGCCAGCACCACCAGCGCCTTCGGCGTCTCGCCCCACCGCTCGTCGGGCACCCCGATGACGGCGCAGTCGGTGACGGCCGGGTGTCCCATCAGGACGTTCTCGACCTCGGCCGGGTAGATGTTCTCCCCGCCAGAGATGATCATGTCCTTGACGCGGTCGTGGATGTAGAGGTAGCCGTCCTCGTCGAGGTAGCCCGCGTCGCCCGTGCGGAACCAGTTGTCCTCCGACAGCGCGGACGCCGTCGCCTCCGCCATCCCCCAGTAGCCCTTCATGTTCTGCGCGGTCCGGCAGAGGATCTCGCCGACCTGCCCGGCCGGCAGGTCCTCGCCCGTCGCCGGGTCGACGATCCGCAGCTCGCAGCCCGCGTTCGGCAGCCCGGCGCTGCGCAGCCGGCGGGCGTTCGGACCACCGGGATCGTGGTCCTCGGCGGGCAGCATCGTGATCGCGCCGGTGACCTCCGTCAGCCCGTACACCTGCATGAACTCGGTGCCCGGCAGCATCGCCATCGCGCCGCGCAGCACGTCCTCGCTGATCGGCGACGCCCCGTACAGCATCAGCTTGAGGCTGGACAGGTCGCACGCCGTCACCTCGGGGATCAGTGGCATGAACTGCAGCAGCACCGGGACGAGGAAGATGTGCGTGACGCGGTGGCGCTCGATCCCCCGCGCGATCTCGGTCGGGTCGGGCTCCCGGCTGATCACGCCGGTGATGCCGTTGAAGACGACGGAGACCGTCAGCACGTTGCCGGCGACGTGGTACATCGGCATCGCGACCATCAGGACGGTCGAGTCGTCGACGTCCCACGCCTCGTTGGTGGCCTCGAGCGCGGCGAGGAAGTTGTCGTGAGTGAGCATCACGCCCTTGGGCAGGCCCGTGGTGCCCGACGAGTAGAGCTGGACGAAGACGTCCGACGTGGCGGCCTCGTAGGCGGGCGGTTCGGCGGCGGCGGAGTCCATCCAGGCGGCGTAGTCGAGGTGCCCGTGCCCCTCGCCGCCGATGACGACGGTGTGCGCGGTGTGCTCGAGCTTGCCGGCGATCGCGTCCAGCACCGGGACGAACTCGGGCCCGACGATGAACACCTTCGCCTGCGCGTTGTTGACGATGTAGGCGACCTCGTCGGGCGCGAGCCGGTAGTTCACCGGCACCTGGACGGCGCCGATCCGCGCCGCGCCGAACAGCTGCTCGGCGTACTCGAGCGAGTTCTTGTCGAGGATCGCGACGCGGTCGCCGCGGCCGACGCCGGCGGCGGCGAGGGCGGCGGCGGCCCGGTCGGCGCGCCGGTCGAACTCGCGGTAGGTGAGGGCCGTGTCGCCCGCGATGTAGGCGACGCGGTCCGGATGCGCGAGCGCCCGCTCGCGCAGCATCTCCGTCAGACCCGGCACGGTAGGTCCTTTCGCCGATGACCGCCTGGTTGTCCCGGCATCATGCGGTCATCGGCGAAGCCCCGGCAAGGGGAATGCGCTACCTGGTTCGGGCCATCTTGGACACGAGGGTCACCGCGAGGACGACGATGACCGCGACGAACCCGATGAAGAAGAAGAACTTCAGCATCGAGATGATCGCGCCGATCACCGTCATCAGCAGCCAGATCGCGAGGACCACGCCGACAATGGTCAGGATTGTCTTACCCATGTCCTCACCGTATTCGGTCCACGCGGGGCGAGGCATCACCCTCCAGTACGAAGCCGCACCCGCTACCTCTGGACGTTCGGCGGAGGTCAACCCTGAGGGCCGCCCGGGGTCATGTCAGGGGGCGGCTGGTGGTCGCCGGGCGGCGGCGCGTTGAGCGGCGGGCCGGACGGCGGCGGAGGCTGGCCGCCCGGAGCGGGCGCGCCGCCGGGCGGAGGTGCGAAGGACGGCCGGCCGGACGGCGCCGGAGGCTGCATCGGCGGCCCGGCGGGCGGGCCGTAGGGCTGCCCGGGCGGCGCCATCGGCGGCTGCCCGGGGAAGGCCATGCCCGGCTGCCCCGGCTGCGGCTGGCCCGGCTGGCCGTATCCGGCCGCCGGCTGAGGGCCCGTCCACGCGGGCGGCCGCTGACCGCCGCCCGGCCCGAAGCCGCCGCTCGACGCGACCCGCAGCGCGCCGAGCCCGCCCGCGATGACCACGGCCAGCAGCTCGTAGGCGAAGTACTTGTTGAAGTGCGGCTTCATGATCGCGCTCACCATGCCGTCCGGCATGTGCTCCAGGCCGATCATCAGCGCCAGCAGGCTGCCGATGCGCTTGCCGACCTCGAACGCCACCAGCGCGGAGACCGCCGCGAGGATCGGCGGCAGCGGGCCGCGCGGCCGGCACAGCAGCAGCCCGAGCGCGGTGACGAGCCCGCAGATCGCGCAGTTGAACAGGTAGAGCCCCGTCGAGGTGCGGAAGCTCAGCATCTCCGGGGACGGGTAGGTGGCGAACGCCGAGAGCACGATGGTGGCGCCGGTGGCGACGGCACCGCCGACCAGGACCATCGCGATCGCGCCGCCCGTGGACGTCGGGGGACGAGACTGGGACATTCGCCCATTAAAGCGGTCATGGTTCGCACGCGCAGCCGAACCCTTACGGAGTGATGACGGGCGGGCTCGAACGCGTTCGCGCGCCCGTAGCGTGGACGGATGATGTCCCCGCGCGATTGCGAGCCCCCCAGGGTGAACCGATGAACGACCAGGCCGGACGGGTGCTGGTGGTCGACGACGATCCGACCGTCGCCGAGGTCGTCGCCCGCTACCTGGTCCGCGACGGCCACGACGTGGAGTGCGTCGCGGACGGCCCCGCCGCGCTGCGCCGCGCCCGCGAGAACGCGCCCGACCTGGTCGTCCTGGACCTGATGCTGCCCGGGATGGACGGCCTGGAGGTGTGCCGGCGGCTGCGCGCGACCTCCGCGGTCCCGATCGTCATGCTGACCGCGCTCGGCGCGGAGACCGACCGGCTCGTCGGCCTGGAGACCGGCGCGGACGACTACGTGACCAAGCCGTTCAGCCCGCGCGAGCTGGCGCTGCGCGTGCGGTCGGTGCTGCGGCGCGCGCGCGGGGCGCTCGGCCCGGCCGCCCTGGCCGTCCCCCCGGGCCCGCTCCACGACGGGGACCTGATGGTCGACGTCGGCGCGCACGAGGCGGGGCTGCGCGGCGCGCCGCTCGCGCTGACGTCCCGCGAGTTCGACCTGCTGGCGTTCCTGATGCGCCACCCGCGCCGCGCGTTCACCCGCGACGAGCTGCTGGAACGGGTGTGGGACTGGTCGTTCGGCGACTCCTCGACGGTCACCGTGCACGTCCGGCGGCTGCGCGAGAAGATCGAGGACGACCCGACGGCGCCGCGCCGGATCGTCACCGTGTGGGGCGTCGGCTACCGGTACGAGCCGGCCGACGCGGCGGAGGCGGCGGAGGGAGACCGATGATCCCGCTCCCCGACCTGCTCCTGGTCGTCTTCTACGCGGCGCTCGCCGCGCTGGTGGTCACGGCGGTCGCGCTCGGCCTGCTGCGCCTGCTGCGCGCCCGGTCGGTGGCGATCCAGCTGGTCGTCGTCGCCGCGGCGACCGTGCTGGCGACGGTCTCCGGCATCCTGGTGATCTCGCTGCTGATGCTGATCAACGACCATGACCGGTCGGTCGTGCTGACGGTCGTGGTGTCCGCGGGGCTGGTCGCGACGGCGGTGTCGGTGCTGCTCGGGCGGCGGCTCGTGGCCGCGAACCGGACGCTGGTCGAGGCCGTCCGCGCGGACCGGTTCCGGGCGCCCGCCGCGCCGCTGCCCGCCGAACTGGCCGAGCTTTCGCTGGAGCTGGAGGCGGCCTACGCGCGGCTCGCCGCGGCGCACGAGCGCGAGCAGGCGCTGGAGGCGAGCCGCCGCGAGCTGGTCGCGTGGGTCAGCCACGACCTGCGCACCCCGCTCGCCGGGCTGCGCGCGATGGCGGAGGCGCTGGAGGACGGCGTCGTCGCCGACGGCGGCACCGTCCGCCGCTACCACGGCCGCATCCGGGTGGAGGTCGAGCGGCTCGCCGAGATGGTGGACGACCTGTTCGAGCTGTCCCGGATCCACGCGGGCGCGCTGCGGCTGTCGCGGCAGCGCGTCGGCCTGGCGGACCTGGTCGCCGAGGCGGTCGCGGGCGCGGAGGCGCTCGCCCGCGCCAAGGGCGTGCGGATCAGCGGGGACGTCCGCGCGGGGCTGCCCGTCCACGTGGACGCCGGCGAGCTGGGGCGGGCGCTGCGGAACCTGGTGGTGAACGCGATCCGGCACACCCCGAGCGACGGCGCCATCGAGATCACCGGGGAGGTCAGCGGCGGCGAGGCCCGCGTCACGGTCGCGGACGCCTGCGGCGGCATCCCGGAGGCCGACCTGCCGCGCGTGTTCGACGTGGCGTTCCGCGGCGAGGCGGCCCGCACGCCGGGCGGCGGCGCCGGGCTCGGGCTCGCCATCGCGCGCGGCATCGTCGAGGCGCACGCGGGCGTGATCGGCGTCGCGAACGCCGGCCCCGGCTGCCGCTTCGAGGTCCGCCTCCCCCTCCCCACCTGACCCCCGTTGACTTGTGGCGTGTCGTGGTTATGAGCGCCGCGATAACCACGACACGCCACAAGTCAACGGCCGAGGGAGTCGTCGATCGCGCGGAAGGTGGGGCAGGGCCAGCGCCACATGCAGGCGCGGCAGCGGCGGATGGGGCTGCCCGGGTCGCTGGTGATGCCGCCGGCCTCCTGCGGCCGGTGCAGGTCGAGGATGCGGACGCCGAGCTCGGCGAGCGCGATCACCTCGTCCCGGGCGCCGGCGAGGAACGCGAGGTCATCGCGGGTCAGCCGGGCCTTGACGGGGACGACGCCGTCCCGGTTCACCAGCCGGGACAGGTACTGCGTGGACGAGCGCCAGGAGGTGGACTTCGCGGAGCGCGCGCGGATCGCGTCCAGGCGGTCGCGCAGCCGCGCGTGCCTCGGGTCGGTCGCTCGGTTGGCCTTCACGTGCCGCGCACCCCCTAATGACGCTGTTGCACGGGGCCAGCCTTCCCTACTCGGGACGTCCGCGAAGGGCGAATGGGGGAGTTCTCATAGACCTGACCCAAGCGCGCGCGGGAAGCGTCCAGGAACCGGTTACCGAGCGTCTCCAGACCTGAAACCGCAACATCACGGTGCGTAGTACTCAAAGCGTATGGGTGGGACGGGACGGCGCCGCGCCACGGGAACGCCCGCGCCACACGCGACTTGGCGAACGGTCTGGCTCATGGGCGAGAGTCGAGATAGTGTGCCGGACGTGGAGCTAAATGTCTCGACCGCGTCTCAGGGAGGACACGCCGTCGTCACGGCGACCGGTGAGCTGGACCTGTACACCGCGCCCAGGCTGCAGGCGGCCCTCGCCGGGCTGCTGCGCGGCCCCGTCGACCGGATCGTGGTCGACCTGGCCGGTGTCGAGTTCTGCGACTCGACGGGCATGAACGTGCTGCTCTCGGCCATGAAGCGGATCAAGGAGCAGGGCGGCTCGCTGGAGCTGGCCGCGCCGCGCCCGGCCGTGAAGCGGATCCTCCAGGTCACCGGGCTCGACACCGTGTTCACCGTGACCGACGACGCGGCGCCGGCCCTGGACTGATCCGGCGGCGGTCCGCGACCGGTCGTCTCGCCGTCGCCGGGTGTTCACGGCGGCATGCCCGCGCGCCGACTACGATCGCGGATATGCAGGAGGCGGATACGCAGGGTGTAGCGGTGATCATCCCGGCCAAGGACGAGGCCGACCGCATCGGGGCCACCGTCAAGGCCGCGCAGGAGCTGCCCGGGGCCGATCTGATCATGGTCGTCGACGACGGTTCGTCCGACCGCACCGGGCCGGTGGCGGCGCAGGCGGGCGCCCGGGTCGTGCGGCACGCCCGCAACCGGGGCAAGGGCGCCGCGATGGAGACCGGCGCGGAGGCCGTCCGGCTGCTGGACGAGGGCCGCGACCAGCCCCGCCACCTGCTGTTCCTGGACGCCGACCTGGCCGAGACGGCCGCCGAGGCGGCCCCCCTCGTCGCGCCGGTGCTGGCCGGCGAGGCCGACATGACGATCGCGGCGTTCTCCTCGACGGTGAAGCTCGGCGGGCACGGGTTCGTCGTCCGGCTGTCCCGCGACGGGATCCGCCGCGCCACCGGCTGGGCGGCGACGCAACCGCTGAACGGGCAGCGCTGCCTGACCCGCGCCGCGTTCGACGCCGCGCTGCCGCTCGCCGCCGGGTTCGGCGTGGAGACCGGCCTCACCATCGACCTGCTCCGCAAGGGGTTCCGGGTCGTGGAGGTCGAGGTGCCGCTCGCGCACCGCGCGACCGGCACCGACTGGCGCGCGCAGCTGCACCGCGGCCGGCAGTTCCGCGACGTGGCCAGGGCGCTGGCCGTGCGGGAGCCGGTCGTCGCCGAGCGGCTCGCCCGCCTGCGCGGCCGCCGCAAGTGACCCGTCCCGGTCCCGCGCGGCCGGGGACCATCGGGCTGTGGGCCATCGGCGCCTCCCTCTGCTGCTTCGTCGCCACCGCGCTGCTCGGGCCGTCCGCCTTCCAGCCCGCGATGGACGCGCGGTTCGGGGAGCCGCCCTACTCGCTGGACGTGCACCCGTCGCCGTACCTGGTGCTCGCGCTCGTCGTGGCGGGCGTCGTCGCGGGGACGGCGGGGCTCGCGCTGTGCTTCCTCGCCGTCCGGCGGGGCTGGCGCGTCCGGGCGTTCCCGCTGGTCGCCGCCGGGCTGCTGGCGGCGGTCGCGTTCATGTTCATGCCGCCGGTCGGGTCGACCGACCATCTGAACTACGCCTCGTACGGGCGGATGGCGGCGACCGGGCACGACCCGTACGAGACGCGCGCCGTGGACCTGCCGAAGGACCCGGTGGCCGGGGCGCCCGAGGAGTGGCGGTCGACACCGTCGGTGTACGGGCCGATCGCGACGGGGGAGCAGGCCGTCGCGTCGTGGATCGGCGGCGGTTCGGTGCGGCTGACGGTGTTCGTGCTGTCGGTGTTCAACGTGCTGGCGTTCGCGGTGACCGCGCTGCTCCTGTACCGGACGTCCCGCGACGAGGACCGGCGGCTGCGGACCGCGCTGCTGTGGACGTGCAACCCGCTGCTGCTGTTCCACCTGATCTCGGGCGCGCACAACGACGTGCTGGCGATCGCGCCGATGGTGGCGGCGCTGACGGTGTTCGACGCGTACGCGACCGGCGGACGGTGGCGGATGTGGGGGCGCGCGCTCGCGGCGGGGGCGCTGACGGGCGCCGGCGCGGCGATCAAGCTGCCGGCGGCGCTCGTGGGCGGCGGCCCGGCGTGGGCGCTGCTGCGCGAGGGCTGGAAGGGCCGCCCGTGGCGGGCGCTCGGCGGGCTCGCCGCGCTCGCCGCAGGCGCCGCCGCGACGGTCGCGACCGCGTACGCGCTGGCCGGCCCGCACGCCCTCGACCAGGTGCGGGAGGCGAGCAACATGGTGTCGTTCGCCACCCCCTGGCATCTCCTCGACCGGATGCTCGGCCGCGGCTCCCAGCGCGATGTGATCAAGACCGGGTCACTGATCCTCGGAATCGTGCTGTTCCTGCTGCTGGCGCGCGGCCTGCCGAAGGACGACCCGCTCGCGGAACATCCCGGGCAGGTCGCCAACCGGCGGATGGCCACGGCGTTCGTCATGGCGTGGCTGCTGGCCGCGCCCTACGTGCTCCCCTGGTACGACGGGTTCGGCTGGGCGCTGCTGGCGCTGCTCCCCCTGTCGCGCATCGACTGGATCCTGCTGGCGCACACCGCCGCGCTCAGCCTCGCCTACCTTCCCGCGCGCGCGCCGCAGCGCATCGGGATGCCGCACGACCTGTCGTGGCTGTTCACCGTCGTCAGGCCGACGGTGATTCCGTGGACGCTGCTCGCGGTGCTTGCGGCCTTGGCTGTTCAGTGCCTTCGTCCAGGTCGATCTCCAGCGAGCGCACCCCGGCCGCGAGCATCAGCGGGGTCGCCAGGCTGAACGCCACCGACAGGATCACCACGCCGGAGTCGTTCACCAGCGTCCCGATGATCCCGACGGCGAGCGCGCAGATCAGCGCCGGGCGCATCGTCCGGCTGTGCTGGTAGGCGCGGTGCAGCAGGGACACCGCCCGCCACCGCGTCGGCCGCGCCAGCACGAAGAACAGGAACACCAGCGCGGCGGCCAGCGCGAGCGTGAACGGCCAGTAGCCGAGGCTGTTCAGCATCGCGTTGAACTTGCGGGTGACGACGTCCCAGGCGTTGCCGTCCATCAGGTCCCGCCAGAACCGGCCCATGTGGGTCGGGTTGGCGCTGCGCGAGTTCCACCAGGAGATCGCCAGCACCAGCGCGAACCCGGCCGCGCAGAACGCGCCGAGCTTCACCGGCGACACCCGCTTGCCGGTGATCATCATGCCGAGCATCGCGAACGCCGGGGTGATCGCGATGACGCCGCCGAAGTCGCTGCCCCAGGACGGCAGCCCGTCGACCGCGACCGTGAGCAGCCCGATCGCCGCGACGGTCGTCACCGAGACGGCCTTCGCGCGGCGGGACGCCCCGGCGAGCCCGCCCGGGTCCGGCGCGGCGCGGTGCCGGCGCAGCGGGAACTCGCACACCCACGCGGCGGTGAGGATCGCGGCCACCGCGAACAGCGAGAACGCCTGGTTGCCGAACCCGTAGAACCGGCCCGCGACCAGCGCCGTGTACCCCATCAGCGTGTTGAGCTGCAGCGACGAGCCCGTCATCACGTCCAGCGCGAGGACGACCGCGGTGACCGCGGTGATCACCAGGCCGGGCAGGTACGTCGAGCGGCGCCACGGCCCGGCGAGCGCGATGCCCGTCATCAGGCCCGCGAAGCCGAGCACCGTGCAGATCAGCACCGCGGTCGGGTGCGCGGCCCGCCACCACGGCATCAGCCCGGCGAGGAACGACGCGCCCGGCGCCGCTCCGCCGAGCAGCGCGATCACCCGCGTACCGCCGAGGATCCGGGACCGCGAGCGCGGGTCGTTGCCGAGGCGCCGCAGCGCCAGCGCCGCGATCCCGTACAGGACGAGCTGCGTCGCGAACAGCACCCAGTAGAACGACGTCTGGACGGAGCGGATCGCCTGCGCGGCGACGTCCTCGTCCTCCAGGGCCTCGACGCGCTTGGCGGTGGAGTCGCCGGAGCGTTCGGCCCGCCACGCCGACCCGACGGCCTGCTGCGGCTCCTTCAGGCCGAGCTGCTGCAGCGCCGTGGACGTCAGGTCGGTGAGGGTGACCAGGCCGTCCTGGCGGGTGGCGCTGGAGGTGAGGAAACCGCTCGGGTAGCCGCCGCCCTTGGCGACCGCGACGCGCAGGTGCGGGTTGACGCCGGTGTCGGACAGGCCCGCGACCAGGATCGTCGTCCCGGCCGGGACCTGGCTCACCACCTGCGCGACGCGGCGGTCGGCGGCGGACGCGGCGGCGGCGCGCTTGCGGTCGGGCACCGGGACCTGGTCGCCGTGCGGGTCGACGCCCGCGTCGATGTAGGCCCGGAACACCTCGTCCACGTCGACGGCCGCGAGCTGGCAGCGCGCCCAGTCGGCGGGGGTCGCCTTGTCGGTGGACGGGACGTAGCGGTCGACCCGGCCGCCGCCGTCGCCGGCCGCGAACACCGCGCCGGGGCCGACGGCGAGGGTGCAGCCGCCCGCGGCGTGCACGGCGTCGCCGAGCAGGCCGATCTGCGCGTGGTAGCCGGTGCCCGCGTTGTCGCTCTTGATCGCCGGCCAGCCGGGCGCGATGGCGCCGCCGGCGGGCGGCGGGCCGGTCGGGGAGGGCTGGCCGGGCAGGATCGGGGTCGGCGGCAGCGCGCAGTCGCCGTGCGCGAGCCGGGACCGCTGGCCCGCCGACAGCGTCAGCCAGCCGTCGGTGGGGCAGGTGTTGGTGCGGGTCGTGCGGACGCTGAGCCCGCCCGCCGAGCCGCCGCGGGTCAGCGTCCACAGCGCGGGGGTCGTCTTCGCGCTGACGTCGCTCCACATCAGGCCGGGGATCCCGATGATCACGACCCGTCCGGCGGGCGCGGCCGCGCGCGGGGCGGCGGGCGCCGTCGCGGCGCTCGCCGCCGACGGGGCGAGCACGGCGGTCAGGAGCGCCACGGCGGCGACGAAAATCCCGATATTCGCCCCCCGCTGCGTCATGGCGCTCAGGTTACAAGAGCTTCACCATCGCCCGCCGAGCCTCCGAACGGGGCCGTAGCGCCGTACGGCGGCGGGCGCGGGCGGGCCGCCCGGGTGCATATCCTTCGGGCTGGGCCATCGACCGGGCCCCGGCCCGGCAGGGCCCGATCATACCGGGATGTGGGGATGCGAGCAGTCAGCGGGACGCGCGAGGCGGCCGGGCGGCCCGCACCGGCGCGGGCCCGGCGGTCGCCGCTGGACGCGCTGATCGCGCTGGCCGGCGTCGCCGTCGTGGTGGCCGCCGTCACGCCGATCGCGTCCCGGTGGCTGTACAACCAGCCCGATCAGCGGCTCGTCGACCTGGAGGTCTACCGCGAGGGCGGGCTGGCGGTGCTGCGCGGCGCGCCCCTGTACGACTTCCTCACCCAGCCGCCGCAGCTGCTGCCGTTCACCTACCCGCCGTTCGCGGCGCTCCTCGCCGTCCCGTTCACGCTGATGTCGTGGCGGGTCGCGCAGTGGACGTGGACGGTGCTGATCTACGCCGCCCTCGCGGTCGCCGTCTGGTACGCGTTCCGCGACCTGATCCGCCGCACCGGGCGCTGGGCGCCGCTGACGCTGGGGGCGCTGGTCGCCGCCATGGCCTGGCTCGACCCGGTCCGCGACCAGATCAGGTTCGGCCAGGTCGGGGTGTTCCTGCTGGCGATGTGCCTGGCCGACTGCTGCACCCGCGCGCCGCGCTGGCCGCGCGGGCTGCTGGTCGGGCTGGCGCTGGCGATCAAGCTGGTGCCGGGCGTCTTCCTCGTCTACTTCCTGATCACCGGGCGCCGGGACGCGTTCGTGAACGCGCTGGCCACCGCGGTGGTGGCGACGCTCGGCGGGTTCGCGGTGCTGCCGCACGACTCGGCCGCGTACTGGTTCGGCGCGCTGCTGCAGGGCGGCGACCGCACCGGCGCCGTCGACGGGACGACGAACCAGGCGATCAACGGGATCGTCGCGCGGGTCCTCGACCAGGGCCCGGCGCGGACGGCGGCGTGGCTCGTCCTCGCGCTGGTGATGGCCTACGCCGGGTTCAGGCTCGCGCGGCGGGCCACCTACGCGGCGGACGCCCTGGTCGGCGGGTTTCCGATGCGCACCGGACGGGCCGGGACCGACCACCTCGCCGCCGCCGACCCGGCGTCCGGTCCGGGCGCGTACGCGCTGCTGCTCGCCGGGGTCGCGATCACCGGGCTGCTGTCGGTGCTGCTGTCCCCCGTGGGGTGGATCCACCATCTTGTGTGGATCATTCCGGTCATTGGGGCTTTGGCGGGCGATGGGCGAGACACGCGAAGATGTCTATCCGGCCTGGCGTTCTGGATCTTCTTCCTGTTCCCGCTGCCCTGGTGGGGCGCCCACCTGTCCCGTACCGGACACCCGCCGATCACCCGTTTCTGGGGGAGTCTGGAGCGCGATTCGTTCGGCCTCGCCGCCATCGCCGCCATCATCCTGCTCGGAAACCAGCTCACGAACCGCGTCACCCGGCGCGCCAGTCGCGAGGATCCTTCGCAACGGCAGGTCGGGATGGGTACGCTCACCACGTGATGCTTGTCGCGGTGGCCGTCGCCGGGCTGGTCGCCGGTGTGGCCGGGCTCTCCATCGCGGTGGTGGCCCACAATCGGGTGAACCAGGTCGTCGAAGAGTGCGGGGAAATGCTGAGGCGCCAACTCCAGGTGGCCTCCGGCGAGGTCGACGAACGCGCGCTGCGCGACCTCGCCATCGTGCATTACGACGCGCTCAAGGAGATGTCGGGGCACCGGTCCTTCTCGCTCGCCGTCCTCAACGCCGTCGGCGACGGCGTCGTGGTCAGCTCGATCAACGGCCGCACCGAGACCAGGACCTACGCCAAGGCCGTCCAGGGAGGGCATCCGGTCGAGATGCTCTCCCCCGAGGAGAACCAGGTGCTGCGCGCCGCCCGCCTGGGCAAGGGGCCCATCGTGTCGATGGACGACCCGCTGCCCGACTTCGGCTACGGCGACCGCGCCTCCACCGCCCGCACCTGACCCGGCCGTATCCGACCGCCGCGGCGGGGGCTTGACGCGGCGGGAAGTACACTCGTCTCTTCCGGCACCGCAGAAGCAGGTGCCCCGTCCGACCGCGCCCTCGGGGGATCTTCGTGACCGCAGAAACCAGGCCCGAACGCTACGCCTACCTGGGTCCGCGGGGCACGTTCACCGAGGCCGCGCTGACGTCCCTGCCGGGCGCGGCCGCCGCCGAGCAGCTCCCGCTCGCCACCGTCCCCGCCGTGCTGGACGCGCTGCGCCGCGGCGACGCCGACTCCGCCGTCGTCGCGCTGGAGAACTCCGTCGAGGGCTCCGTCCCCACCACGCTGGACGAGCTCGCCACCGGAGAGCCCCTCCAGATCGTCGCCGAGGTCCATCTGCCGGTCTCGTTCGCGCTGCTGGTGCGGCCCGGCACCGCGCTCGCCGACATCAAGACCGTCGCCTCGCACCCGATCGCGCAGCCGCAGTGCCGCCGCTGGCTCGCCGAGAACGTCCCGGACGCCGAGTGGCGGGCCGCCACGTCCAACGCCGAGGCCGCCCAGCACGTCGCCGACGGCCACTACGACGCCGCTCTCGCCGGCTCGTTCGCCGCCGCCCGCTACGGCCTCGACGTCCTCGCCGAGGACATCCACGACGTCGCCGACGCCGTCACCCGCTTCGTCCAGCTGCGCCGCCCCTGCGCGCCGCCGTCCGCCACCGGCACCGACCGCACCAGCGTCGTCGCGTTCATCGGCGAGGACCACCCGGGCGCCCTGCTGGAGATCCTCACCGAGTTCTCGGTGCGCGGCATCAACCTGTCGCTGATCCAGTCCCGGCCGACCGGCGCCGGCCTCGGCTCGTACCTGTTCTGGATGGACCTCGAAGGCCACGTGGACGACGCGCGCGTCGGCGAGGCGCTGATGGGGCTGCGCCGCATCTGCGCGGACGTCCGGTTCGTCGGCTCGTATCCGCGCGCCGACCAGGTCCGTCCGGAGATCCGCCGCGGCACCCACGACAACGACTTCACCGAGGCCGCGGCCTGGCTCAGCACGATCCGCACCGGCCAGGCCTGACCCGGACCGCCTTTCTGGAACGTCCGTAATCTCTATTCCAGTGGAACCGTTCGAGCCGTCCCTTTGCGGCGCTATTTCGTTGACCTGGGGATCTGTCGCCGACCATTCCTTAAGACCGTTCTGACTGCTAGGGTCGTCGCCCGTTGATCTTGTTTCCGGGGGCACGGGACGGCATGGACGAGCAGATCAGCCGCGCACGCCAGAAGCTGGCCGAGCTGCGCGCGGGCGCGCCCGCACCGGCGGAACCGGGCACTTCCACTGCCGCGCCGGCGACCGCGGCGTCCGATGACGAGCGCATCCGCGTCACCGCCGCCGGGCGCCGGCTCACCGCCGTCGAGCTCGATCCGCGGCTGCTCCGCCTGGACGCCGACGACCTCGCCGGCGACCTCACCACTGTCATTAACGAGGCCCTCGACCGGGCGCGCCCCGCCTCGCCCGAACCCCAGGACGTCCCGCCCGTCGACCTGACCGCGATCCGCGCCCGACTCGACGCCGTGCTGGCCGAAGGCCAGGCCGGCATGCGGCAGGCGACCAGCGCGATCGGCGACGCCGTCGCCCAGATCAACGAGCGCGCCGTGATGCGCGGCAGCTTCGAACCGCCCGACTTCGACGACCTCTTCGCCCGCACCCGCGCCGCCCTGGCCGCCGCCGGCACCGCGAACGGCGCCGCCGAGGGCGAGGCGTGGGCGGTGGACGACCGGCTGTACGCGAAGGCGTCATCGTCCGGCCGCGTCGTCCGGCTCGTCTGGGAGTACGGGCTGAGCGCCGCCGACATCGCCGACGGCTCCCGCGCCGCCGTCAACGACGCCCTCGCCCGCGCCGAGACCGAAGCGCGCAGGTCCGCCGCCCCGCCCGCCGAGTTCACCGAGAACGTCCGCGCCGCCCAGGACGCCGGCATACGGGAGCTGGCCAGGTACGTCGCGTCGCTGCAGTCCCTGATGAGCGACATCCAGCCCAGGTGAAGGAGGCCGCATGGCGCCCGAACTGAAGGTCGACCACGAGCAGATGCTGAAGAGCGGACGCGACATCGGCGACGCCGCCGGCGGCCTCCGCTCCCACTGGCAGCAGTTCCAGGGCGAACTGTCGTCCTTCGGGGAGCCCTGGGGGAGCGACGACATCGGCTCGATCATCGGCGGCTGCTACCAGGCGGTCCTCGAGGTCTTCCAGGACTGCCTTGACGACAACATCGACGGCGTCGCGGAGCACGGCGAAGGCGTCCAGGCGATGGCCGCCGGCTACCGCGAGGCCGAGGACACCTCCGCCGTCGAGGTCAACCGCGTCAACGACTTCCTCTGATGGGCCTGCAACTGCCCGGCGAGCTGCGCTCGCTGCTGTCGATGCTCGGCTACGGCTGGCCCGAGGCGGACGAGACCAAGCTCATGGAGATGGGCGGCGCCTGGCTCCGCTTCGCCGGCACCCTCGGCGGCCCCGTCGCGGACGCGCACGGCTACGCCCAGCAGGTGTGGACGGCGCACGAGGCCGACGGCGTCCAGGCGTTCCGCGACTCCTGGACGCAGGACGACGCCCCGCACGCCAACCTCGAGGACGCCCGCACCGCCGCCCAGATCATCGGCGCGGGCCTGCTGGTCTGCGGCGGCATCGTGCTCGGCCTGAAGATCAACACGATCGTCCAGCTGACGCTGCTGGCCGTCGAGATCGCCGAGGCCATCGCCACCGCCCCGGAGACCTTCGGCGCCTCCCTCGCCGAGATCCCGATCTTCAAGGAGATCACCGGCGCCATCATCGACCAGCTCATCGACCTCGCCATCAACGCGATCCTCAATGGCTGATCCGATCTCCTCCCGCCGGACCCGGGCGCGCACCGCCACCGGGCGCCTCATGCTCGCCGTCCTCTTCCTGGCGCTGCACCTCCTCGTCAAGGCGGGAAAGGGCAAGGCCGCCGCCGGAATCTTCGAGGCCGCGATGCGATGGATGCGCAAGGCCATCAAGAACCACGGGGGGCGGCACCACGTCTTCAGGGGCGAGGTCCGCAACGTGCGCGGTCGGCCGACGCCCACCGGCTACCACCACCGGTTCCTGGGCCGCGACGACGCCGACCGGCGGGTCACCGTGCTCGACCGCGACCCCCACACCGGCGTCTATCGTGGTGACGTCCAGATGAAAGGCCCCAACGGGCAGTGGATCACCAAGCCGCAAGGAAGCACGTTCTTCCCGGACAACTGGTCCCCTCAGCGGGTGAACTCGGCCATCGAGAGGGCGTTCGCGAATAACCCCACCGTGAGCCCCGACGGGAGACGGTGGTCGAACATGGTGGACGGCGTCCTCATCCAGGGGTCGTTCAAACGGAACGGCAAGAAGAACGGCTGGGACTCGGCGTGGCCGGTCATGCCCTACAGCTAAGGCGACCTAACCGATGATCTCCTTCGTCAACAGCGTGCACGGCGCCCCGGACTACCGGTTCACCGACGAGTCCGAGACCGCGCTCGGGGCGTTCCTGGTCGGCGACGTCCAGACCGGCGGCGACTGGCTGCTCGACATGCTCGCCTGGGCCGAGGACGTCCGGGCCGGCCGCAGCCCCGCGGAGGACTGGTCGGGCAACTCCTGGGTCGCCGAGGTGCGGCCGGACGGCCTGCACCTTTTCGACACCCTCTCCGACGACTGGGAGGGCCACTACGCGCTGCCCGGCGCGATCGAGGTGATGCTGCGCTACTGGGCCTTCCTCGCCGACCACTCCAGCGCGGGCTGGAAGCAACGCGAACTCGCGAAATGGGAAGCGAAGCGCTCTCGCCCCCACCCCCTCCGCTCCGCCCTCTGACGATGTTGACCTTCTCGCTGGACGAGTACTACCGGTTGCCGCTGTTCGAGGTCGACGACGAGAGGCACCGCGCCCTCGGCGGGTGGATCACCACCGACATCTCCATCTACAAAAGGACCTGCCTGGACGCGCTGGCCGTGGTCGCCGACCTCGTCGCCGGACAGCCGCCCTCCGAGGAGTGGAGCAGCGAGAACTACGAGGTCGCCTTCGGGCCGTGGGGGCTGCGCTTCCAGAACGTCTGGGGCCCCGACCAACGCGGGGAGTACACGCTGGCCGAGGTGAAGGAGGCCGTGGAGGAGTACTGGACGTTCCTCGCCTCGATCCCGGACAACCCGCGCCTCATCCGCGAATACCGTCCCGACCTTCCGGAGCGGGAGGCCGAGTTGTTGCTGTGGGAGGAGACGTGGGAGCGCCCGCACCCCTACCGCGGCGTCCTCTTTTGAATCTGTGACCGGCCGGCGGCGGAAAGTTCGGAGACCGAAATGTGATCACCGGGCTTTCCGGGCGCGCCAACCGGTCGTGGATCTTGGGCGTCTCCTGATCGTTCACTGAACGTCAGCGGAGAGGCCCTTCCTTGCGCCGTACGCCGTCCTTCCTGGCCGTGACCGCCCTCGCGGCCTCGGCCCTCCTCGTCCCCGCCGCCGCCCGCGCGGACGTGTCGGAGGCCGAGCTCACGCTCGGCTTCGACCGTCTCGCCGCGGACCGGGTGGTCAAGATCTCGTTGAGCGTGACGTCGGCGAGCGCGGTCACGAACGTGACCGCGCACCTGCGCTACCTGTCGTCGACCGCGGAGCCGTACGCGACGCTGCAGCTCACCCGGACCCAGGGAACGGACGATGACGGCGTATGGGAGGCCGAGTACCGGCCCGACATCGCGGCGCGTCCCGGTGTGAGCGTGGTCGACACGGTGATCACCACGGCGGACGGCGCCACGACGACCAGGCGGGCCGGATTCGTCGACTGCTACACGACGACCATCGAGGGTCTGGCCGGCAGCCCCTCCGTCGTCGACGCCGACCATCCGGACACGACGCTGCGCGGCCGGCTGATGGTCCGCAGGAGCCGGGACGAGGCGGCGGAGCCCGCGGCGGGCGCCGCGGTGTCGGCGGCGGACGCGAAGGCCACGACCGGGGCGGACGGCTCTTTCGCACTGAACGTCAGGGGAGCCCCCACCGTCGACGCGTCCGCGCAGGGCCCGCTGTGCTCCACGGAGCAGAAGGCTCCGGTCACCGTCGCGATGCAGGCGACGGAGATCAGCGCGCGGTTGACGCCCGGGTCGACCGTCGCCCCCTATACGCAGATGTCGGTGGACGGGAAGGTCCTCCGGCACGGCTCGGCGGGTCTCGCGCCGGCGGCCGGTGTCACCGTCGCCCTCGACCTGTCGAGCGGGCTGGCGGACCGGTCTCCTTTGCAGGTGCGGACGGCCGCGGACGGGACATTCCACGCTTTCTTCACGGCCGCCAGGGACGTCGGGGTCTCCGGCACGGTGGCGGTCGAGGCGCAGGGCGGGGGGTTCCTCACTGGGAGCAAGACGTCGCTGGGCACCATGAACATCCGCAACACGGCGACGATCGACGATTTCGTCCTGCTCGGGCGACCTCTCGCCTACGGCGAGGCGATCGTGGCCGATGGAACGCTCGTGGTCCGGCCGGACTTCACGAACGTCACGAACCTGCCCGTGTACCTGGAGTACTCCCGGGACGGCAAGACCGGCTGGACGATCTGGGCGCGGCAGACGCTGGACCGTCCAAAGGCCTTCTACTTCAACACCACCAAGCCCGTGACGCAGGACGGGTACTGGCGGTTCCGGTACCCGGGCGGGCCGCGCAACACGGCGGCCGTGAGTCCGGTCAAATACATCGACGTCAAGTACCGGACGCAGATGTACGACTTCAACGCGTCTCCCGAGCCGGTGAAGAAGGGGAAGACCATCACGGTCAAGGGCCTGCTGTACCGATTCATGGACAAGGCGGTGCCCGGGCCGAACGCGCCGGTCTCGATCTACTTCAAGCCCTCGGGTTCGTCGAAGTGGTCGCAGGTGGCGACGGTGAAGACGGCGTCCAGCGGGTGGTTCAGCAAGACGTTCAAGGCGGACAAGGACGGCACCTGGATGGCCTCTTACAACGGCAGCGCGAACTACTTCGCGTCCGACAAGCCGAGTGACTACGTGGACGTCCGATGAGCCGCCCCGGAAAGGCCGCCAAGGCGTCCCTCGCGGCCATCACTCTCGCGGCGTCCGCGCTCGTTCCCTCCGTCGCGCGCGCGGACGCGACCGACGTCACGGTGACCACCACGTTCGACCGGCTGGATCCCGCCCGGGTCGCCACGTTCGAGGTCACCGTGAAGTCGGCGAGCGGGGTCACCGATGTCCGCGCGAACGTGCGGTACGCCTCCAGCACGGCCGAGCCCTACGCCACCATCCCGTTCACGCGGACGGCGGGAACGGACAACGACGGCGTCTGGCATGCCGAGTTCCATCCCGACATCCAGGCCCGCCCCGGGGCGAACGGCGTCGAGGTGCTGGTCACCACGGCGGACGGGGCCACGACGAAGCGGAACACCGGGTTCGTGGACTGCTACACCACGACGATCCAGGGCTTCACCAGCGCGCCCGCCGTCATCGACGCCGATCACCCGGACGTGACGCTGCACGGCCGGGTCATGCTCCAGAAAAGCCGCGACGTCGAGCCGGAGCCGGCGCCCAGCGCGAGGGTCGTCGGTGCGGGGCCCGACGTGACAACGGGCGCGGACGGCTCGTTCGTCCAGCAGGCCAGTGGTGAGGCGGCTCCGCGGAGCGAAGTACCCCGGCAGGGGGCGCTGTGCGGGGTGACCGTGCATGCGGGCACGACCGTCCGCAAGCAGGCGACGGTGACGACCGGGCAGATCGTCTCGATCAAGCCCTACGCGGACCGCGCCGACGTCGTCGTCCGGGGAAGGGTGGTCCGGCAGGGTGCCGCCGGGGCCGTTCCCGTGCCCGGCCAGAAGGTGTCCGCGGTCCTCGACGCCGGGACGCCGGGCGCCGCCTCCCTGACCAGTGACGCGACGGCCGCGGACGGGACGTTCGAGCTGCGGTTCACGGCGTCGCGCTCCGGCGCGCTGAGCGTCGCGACGGGCGACACGGCCTTCCTGACCGGCGGGTCCGCCGACCTCGGGAGGCTGCAGGTCCGGCGCACGACCCGGTTCGACAATCTACGGATCCTGCCGCAGACCGTCGGTTACGACGCCCTGCTGTACGCCTACGGCTACCTGCGCGACTACTCCAGCGTCAGCCTCCCGGACAGGCCGGTGCTGCTGGAGTTCTCGACCGACAAGAAGACGTGGAAGCAGGCGTCCACGGTCAGGACCGAGGACAACGGGGCGATCTACCTCTCCGACGCGTCCTTGAAGAAGGACGGATACTGGCGGGTCCGTTTCGCCGGCGGCCCGAAGTACGCGCCGGTCGTCAGCGCTCCCCAGTACGTCGACGTCCGCTACCGGACCTGGATCTACAGTTTCAACGCTTCTCCTGAGCCGGTGAAGAAGGGCAAGACCATCACGGTGAAGGGGCAGTTGTTCCGGTACATGGACAAGCAGATGCCCGGGCCGAACGCGCCGGTGTCGCTCTACTTCCAGGCCAAGGGGTCGTCGAAGTGGACGCAGGTGGCGACGGTGAAGACGGCGTCCAACGGGTGGTTTAGCAAGACCTTCAAGGCGTCGCAGGACGGCACGTGGAGGGCCTCCTACAACGGCAGCGCCGCCTACCTCGCCTCCAACAAGCCCACCGACTACGTCGACGTGCAGTGAGAGGCGCGCCGGGAGCGCCGGTTACGCTGCCGTAGGTTGGCGTACGCTGCCCTCGTGACCGACTTCGATCTCTACGAGCGCGAGCTGTGGGACGGGCGGGCCCCCGCCTACGAGCGGGGTTTCGCCCGGATGACCCGGTACATGGTCGGGCCGCTGCTCGACGCGGCGGGCGTCGCGGCGGGGACCCGGGTGCTCGAGGTCGGGACGGGGCCGGGCTTCGTGGCGGCGGAGGCGGTGCGGCGCGGCGCTGAGGTGTCCGCGCTGGACGCGGAGCCGGGCATGGCGGAGGCGGCGCTGCGCAACGTGCCGGGGCTGGACGTGCGGGTGGCGGTGCTGCCGGAGGTGCCGTTCCCGGACGGGACGTTCGACGCGGTCGTCGGCAACTTCGTCATCAACCACGTCGGAGCGCCGGCCGCGGCGCTGACCGAGCTGCGGCGGGTGCTGCGGCCGGAGGGCCGGCTGGCGCTGAGCTGCTGGGTGATGCCGGGCGTCGGCGCGCTCGGGGTCGTCCGGGAGGCGATGGACGCGGCGGGGGTGCCGTGGCCGGACGGCATCCCGCCGTCGCCGTTCGAGGAGTACGGCGAGGCGATGGCGTTCCAGCGGCTGGTGACGGAGGCGGGCTTCGCGGACGTGGCGGTCGAGGAGGTGACTTGGGAGCACGTCGTCGACCCGGAGGAGTGGTGGGAGACGGGCGCGCTGTCCCGGGTCGGCAGCACCGGCGTCGCGATCGGCCGGCAGGACGCGGCGGCGGTCGCGCGGATCAAGGCGGAGTACGACCGGCTCGTCGCCGGGTACGCGGTGCCGGACGGCGCGTCGGACGGGCGGGTGGCGCTGCCCGCGCACGCGCTGCTGGCGAGCGCGCGGCACTGACCCGGAGCGCCGGCGCGCTGGACTGACCGGACCGCGATACTCGCGCGCGCCGGAGGGGCCGGGGCCGGTAGCCTCGGGTCTGTGATTGACCTGCGAGCTCTTCGAGAGGATCCCGAGCGGCTGCGCGCCTCGCAGCGCGCCCGCGGTGAGGATGACGCCGTCGTCGACCGGCTGCTGGACCTGGACGGGAGGCGGCGCTCCGCGCTGACCTCGTTCGAGCAGCTGCGCGCCGAGCAGAAGAGTTTCGGCAAGTCGGTGTCGCGCGCGCAGGGCGACGAGCGGCAGGCGCTGCTGGCCCGCGCGAAGGAGCTGGCGCAGCAGGTCAAGGACCGCGAGGCGGAGGCCGACCGGCTCGGCGAGGAGCTGGACGCGGCGCTGAAGGGCGTGCCGAACCTGATCGAGGAGGGCGCCCCGCCCGGCGGCGAGCAGGACTTCGTCGTCCTGGAGCACGTCGGCGAGCCGGCCTCGTTCGACTTCGCGCCGAAGGACCACCTGGAGCTGGGCGAGAGCCTCGGCGCGATCGACATGGAGCGCGGCGCGAAGGTGTCGGGCGCGCGGTTCTACTACCTGACCGGGGTGGGCGCCCGGCTGCAGTACGCGCTGCTGAACCTGGCGATGGAGCAGGCGGTCGCGGCCGGGTTCGTGCCGATGTACCCGCCGGTGCTGGTGAAGCCGGAGGCGATGGAGGGCACCGGGTTCCTCGGCGCGCACGCGGCGGAGGTATACCAGCTCCCGCAGGACGAGCTGTACCTGGTGGGGACGTCGGAGGTGCCGCTCGCCGCGTTCCACATGAACGAGATCATCGACGAGCTGCCGCGGCGGTACGTGGCGTGGTCGTCGTGCTTCCGCCGCGAGGCCGGCTCGTACGGCAAGGACACCCGCGGCATCATCCGGGTCCACCAGTTCGACAAGGTGGAGATGTTCTCCTACTGCGACCCGGCGGACGCGCACGCCGAGCATCTGCGGCTGCTGGAGTGGGAGAAGGAGATGCTCGCGAAGGTCGAGATCCCGTACCGGGTGATCGACGTGGCGGCGGGCGATCTCGGGGCGAGCGCGGCGCGCAAGTACGACTGCGAGGCGTGGGTGCCGACGCAGAAGACCTACCGGGAGGTGACGTCGACGTCGAACTGCACCGAGTTCCAGGCGCGGCGCCTGTCGGTGCGGCACAAGGACGCCGACGGGAAGAACCAGCCGGTCGCGACGCTGAACGGGACGCTCGCGACGACGCGGTGGATGGTCGCGATCCTGGAGAACCACCAGCAGGCGGACGGTTCGGTGCGCGTCCCGGAGGCGCTGCAGAAGTTCCTGGGCCTGGAGGTACTGGAGCCCGTCAAGCGCTGATCTCGCATGTGGGAGGGCCCGTCCGAGCGCCGGACGGGCCCTTTCCGCTACCGCGCCGCGTAGCCGCGCAATCCAAGCGGCCCGGAACGAACCGGTGCGACCGGGCGGATGTTCCGTCCGACCTGTCGCCTAAGGTGAGTCCGAGCCGATCTGGAAGGTGACATGACCGAACCTGTGCCGCGCGTGATCGCCACCGACCTCGACGGCACGATCGTGCGCTCCGACGGGACCATCTCGGCGCGCACCGTCGCCGCTCTCGCGCGCGTCGAGCGCGCCGGCGCGATGCTCGTCATGGTCACCGGCCGGCCGCCGCGCTGGATGACGGAGATCGCCGCCGCCGTCCGCCACCGCGGCCTCGCCATCTGCGCGAACGGAGCCCTGGTCTACGACCTGCACACCGAGACCGTGGTGCACGCCCGGCAGATCCCGCCGGACGTGCTCGCCGACGCCATCGATCGGCTGCGCGGCGTCTCGCCCGACTTCCGGTTCGCGGTCGAGTACCCGGACGGGTTCGTGTTCGAGACCAGCTACGACCTGTCCCACTGGGACGCGGAGGCGCTCGGCGGCCGGCCGGCCGACGGGCCCGAGCTCGTCGCCCGGCCGGGCACCAAGCTGCTCGCCTTCCATCCCGACGCCGACCCCGACGAGCTGGCCGCGCGGGCCGTGAAGGCGGTCGGCGACCTCGTCACCGTCACCCACTCGTCCGGCCGCGGGCTGCTGGAGATCAGCGCGCACGGCGTCACCAAGGCCAGCGCGCTCGAGGCGCTGTGCGCCGAGCACGGCATCGGCGCCGCCGACGTCACCGCGTTCGGCGACATGCCCAACGACCTGCCGATGCTCGCCTGGGCGGGCACGTCGTACGCGGTCGCGAACGCGCACCCGCTCGTCCTCGCCGCCGTCACGCACACGACGTCCCGCAACGACGACGACGGCGTCGCGCGGATCCTGGAGCGCCTGTTCCCGTGACAGCGCCTGTTGCCGTGACGGGGGCCGCACCCCCGCTCGCCGGGGATGCGGCCTTCCCGGCGGCGCCCTACAGGTAGGGGCCGGACGAGCGGGGCCCCTGCTCGTCCTGCTGCTCCATGCCCTGCGGCACCATGCCAGCGGGCAGCGCCCGGCGCATCTGCTCCAGCTGCGCGCGCGCCGCCATCTGCTGCGCGAACAGCGTCGTCTGGATGCCGTGGAACAGGCCCTCCAGCCAGCCGACGAGCTGCGCCTGCGCGATCCGCAGCTCCGACTCGCTCGGCACGGTGCCCTCGGTGAACGGCAGCGACAGCCGCTCCAGCTCCTCGACCAGCTCCGGGGCCAGGCCGTCCTCGAGCTCCTTGATCGACGACTTGTGGATCTCCCGCAGCCGGGCCCGGCTCGCCTCGTCCAGCGGGGCGGCCTTGACCTCGTCCAGCAGCTGCCGGATCATCCCGCCGATCCGCATGACCTTCGCGGGCTGCTCGACCATGTCGGTGATCGACTTGCCCTCGTGCTCGCCGCCCTCGCCGGCGCCCTCCATGGCGATGCCGTTCGGCCCCACCACGAGCACGTGCGGTTCCTGTTCCGACTGGTTCTTCGAAGGCTCGCTCATCTCTCCCTCATCTCACACGGTCAGCAGGATCTTGCCGACATGGCCGCTCTGCTCCATCAGCCGGTGCGCCGCGGCCGCGTCGGCCATCGGGACGCGCCGGTCGACCACCGGGCGGACCTCCCCCGACTCCAGCAGCGGCCACACGTGCTCGCGGACGGCCGCCACGATCTCCGCCTTCTCCTCCAACGGACGGGACCGCAGCGCCGTTGCATGCACGAGCGCCCTCTTGCGCAGCAGTGCGTTGATGTCCAGCTCCGCCTTGGTACCGCCCTGCAGGCCGATGATCATCAGCCGTCCGCCGGTCGCGAGGGCCCGGACGTTGCGCTCCAGGTACTTCGCGCCGATCAGATCGAGGATCACGTCGTACGGGCCGCTCTCGACGAAGTCGTCCTCGCGGTAGTTGATCACGACGTCGGCGCCCAGCTCGCGGCAGCGGTCCGCCTTCTCCTCGCTGCCGACGGTGCACGCCACCTTCGCGCCGCACGCCTTCGCCAGCTGGATCGCCAGGGTCCCGATGCCGCTGCCGCCGCCGTGCACCAGGAACGTCTCCCCGGCGCTCAGCCCCGCGAGCATGAACACGTTCGACCAGACCGTACAGGCCACTTCGGGCAGCCCGGCCGCGTCGACCAGGTCCACGCCGCGCGGCACCGGAAGCACCTGCGACGCGGGCGCCGCGACCCGCTCGGCGTAGCCGCCGCCGGCCAGCAGCGCGCACACCTCGTCGCCCGGCGCCAGGCCCGTCACGCCGTCGCCCAGCGCGGCGATCCGTCCCGACACCTCCAGGCCCGGATACGGCGAGGCGCCCTCGGGCGGGTTGTAGAAGCCCATCCGCTGCATGACGTCGGCGCGGTTCGCCGCGCTCGCCGCCACGTCGATCAGCACCTCACCGGGCCCCGGCTCCGGATCGGGCACCCGCGTCCATTCCAGGACGTCGGCGTCCCCCGGCTCGCGAATCACGATCGCATGCATAACGGTCACGCTACCGGGCGGCGGGCGCCCGCACCGTCGCCGCCGCCGGACACCGCGCTCGCCGTCCCCGCGCCGCGCCCCGTCCGGCTCGGCAGGCAAAAGTGGATCTCCGGACGTGATGCGTGGTATTGACGCGCGGGTATCCTGCGTGGGGGCCGTTTTGCCCTCCTGCTCCGTAATGATCATCAGAGGTGTGCCCGAGGGGAGAAATCGGTGGCGAGGAACGAGCACGACGGGCGTTCCCTTGAGGAGCGGCTGGCCTCCCTCGACGCGATGAGCGGCGAGACGACGGGGCCGTCCGACGCCGCCCCGCCGGCCGCCACCGAGGGCGAGCGGCCGGCCGGGCAGGCGCCTCCCGCGCAGCCCGCGCAGCCCGAGCAGCAGAACCCGCAGCCCGAGCAGGCCGAGCAGCCCGCGCAGCCCGAACAGCAGGCCGGGCAGCCGCCGGCGGCGCAGCCCGAGGGCGCCGCCGCAGAGCAGGGGCAGCAGCCCCCGCACGACCCGAACGCCAACCCCTGGCTGGCCGCGCCGCCGCTCCAGCCTCCGGAGAACTTCGGCCCGGAGAACTTCGGCCCCGAGCAGTTCGGCCCGCCGCCGCCCGTCCCCGGCGCGGCGCAGAACCTGCCGCCCTACGACGGCGGTCCCATGCCGCAGCCGTTCGAGGGCGGTATGCTGCCCCCGCCGTACGGCGGGTACCAGCCGTACGAGCCCCAGCAGCCCTGGGAGACCGGGCCCCCGCAGCCGTACGACGCGGGCAACGGCCAGGGCGCGCCGCCGCTCGACCAGCTCCCGCCCTACCTGCCGGACCAGCCGTTCCCGCCTCCGCTGGACCCGGGCGTCGGCGGCGCCCAGCCGTTCCCCGCCGACGCGAACGGCGCCCAGCCCTTCCCGCAGGACCCGAACGCGCAGCCGTTCCCGCACGACCTGAATGCGCAGCCGTTCCCGCAGGATCCCAACGCTCAGCAGTTCGCGCCGGACCCGAACGCGCAGGCGTTCCAGCAGGACCCGAACGCGAACGTCCAGCCGTACGCGGCCGACCCGAACACCGGGCAGCCCTACCCGCAGAACCAGGGCGGCGTGCCGTACCCGGTCGACCCCGCCACCGGGCAGCCCTACCCCGTCGACCCCAACACGGGCCAGCCGTACATGGTCGACCCGAACACCGGCCAGGCCTACCCCACAGACCCCGCCACCGGCCGGCCGTACGGGCAGCTGCCGCCGGGCGGCGACCCGGCCCAGCCGCAGCAGGGCTATGCCTACCCGCAGCCTCCCCAGCCGGGCCAGCCCGGGCAGCCGGGCCAGCCCGGGCAGCCGGGCCAGCCTGGCCCGTACCAGCAAGTCCCGCCAGGCCAGCCCTACCCGCAGCCGGGGCAGCCGCAGCAGCAACAACAACAGCAGGCCGATCCGAAGAGCGCCGACAGCCTCAGCTCCGAGAACCTCCTCGGCGAGCGCCGCATCGCGCCGTCCTCCGGGTGGCGGCGCGCCGTCTACAAGGCCACCGGCGGCAACGTGCACCCCGGCGAGTCGCAGGGCGAGCTGCGCCGCAAGGACCTCATCGCCCGCGCGCGCACGCCCGTCGCGGGCGGCCACCACCGCGTCGCGGTGATGTCGCTCAAGGGCGGCGTCGGCAAGACCACCACCACGACCGGCCTCGGCTCGATGCTCGGTTCGATGCGCGGCGACACCGTGATCGCCGTGGACGCCAACCCCGACCGCGGCACGCTGTCGGACAAGGTCCGGCTGGAGACCGCCGCGACGGTCCGCGACCTGCTGAACAGCCGCGACAAGATCCAGCGGTACGCCGACGTCCGCGCGTTCACCTCGCAGAACGCCGCGCGCCTGGAGGTGCTCGCGTCCGACCGCGACCCCGCGGTCAGCGAGGCCTTCAGCGCGGAGGACTACGAGGCCGTCGCCGCCGTCCTGGAGCAGTACTACTCGATCTGCATCACCGACTGCGGGACGGGCCTGCTGCACTCGGCGATGTCCGGGGTGCTGCGGCTCGCCGACCAGCTCGTCCTGGTCAGCTCCCCGTCGGTGGACGGCGCCCGGTCCGCGAGCGCGACCCTCGACTGGCTCGAGGCGCACGACCACGGCCACCTCGTCCGCAACGGCGTCGTGGTGCTGTCGATGGTCCGCAACCGGACGCGCAGCCAGGTCGACCTGGACAAGCTGCAGGCGCACTTCGAGAGCCGCTGCCGCGCCGTCGTCCGGATCCCCTACGACGACCACCTGGAGGAGGGCGCCGAGGTGGAGCTGGAGCAGCTCGCCCAGGCGACGCGCGAGGCGTACCTGAACCTCGCCGCGATCGTCGGCGACGGTTTCGCCTACCCCCGCCCCGACCGCGCCACCTGACCCGGCCCCCGGACCGCTCCGCCCGGCCCGGCCCGCGCGTCGCCGCCGCTAGAGTCGCCTCCCGTGGAGAGCGACGACCAGGGCGTCTACGTGGGCAGGGCCGCGGCGGACGCGGCGGGGGACCGCGGCTGGCTGCTGGGCCACTTCAAGCCGCCCGGCGACCTGCGGCACAGCGAGGACGTCGAGATCAAATGGGGCGTCCACCCCAAGGGCGAGCGGCGCGCGCGCTGGACCAGCGGGGAGAAGCGCACCGCGCTGCTCGTGCTGATCAGCGGCCGGTTCCGGCTGGAGTTCCCCGGACGCGACGTCCTGCTCACCGAGCCGGGCGACTACGTGGTGTGGGGACGCGGCGTCGACCACTCGTGGCAGGCCGAGGAGGAGTCCGTCGTTATGACGGTCCGGTGGCCGTCGATCCCGGGATATGCGGTCGAGGCGGCCGGATGAGCCCGCTATCGTTGGCCGTGGCCACCGGGCGTGGCCGGGGAGAGTTCGCATAGTGGACTAGTGCAGGCGCCTTGAAAGCGCCCAGGGCTGGGGACAGTCCTCGTGGGTTCGAATCCCACACTCTCCGCTCGACACGACGCGCCGCCGACCCGTGAAACCGCCCGAAACGGGCGGAAGGCATCCGTTACCCTCTTCGGCATGTCGCAGACACCGAATGATCCGGCAGGTACCACCCACCAGTTTCAGAACTTCGCCAACCGCGCACCGGCGGAGAAGTCCGGCCCGAACATGCCCCTCATCGTCGGCCTCGCCGTCGTGGCGGTCGTGGTCGTGGTCGGCGTGATCGCGCTGATGATGGTCTGATCCCGGGCGGTCGCCCGCGCGGACGCGACGGCGCGTCCACCCCGTGCGCGGGCCCTCTTCCAGGCCGCCGCGTCCGGTACGTCCCGGTCAGCGGCCGTTGCTGCTGAAGTGCTGGTAGTCGCGGGCGCCGCTCCACTCGCCGCCCCAGCCCCAGCCGATCGAGGCGAACGCCTTCACCACCCGGTCGCCGGCGTGGATCACCCCGGGGTCGCGGTTCTTGCGGTTCGCGTACTTCGCGCAGTTCTTGTGGGCGACGTGCCCGTCCGCGTACACGTACGGGTTCTGGCACGTGTTGAGGTCGACGGCGAGACCGAAGGCGTGCTGCGAGAACGAGCTGGACCCGGTCGCGTTGCGGCAGTTGAACGCGGAGGTGTTGCCGGCCTCGATGGAGGCGAAGTCGCTCCCCTTGTACTTGTCGACCGGCTCCATCCGCTCGATCGGATACCGCATGTCGTACAGCTTGCGGAAAACCGTGACGAGGTCGCCGGCCGCCTTCGCGTTGACGACGAGCTGCCCGCCGTCGTGCGGCTTGTGGTCCATGCCCCAGTAGTTCATCTGGATCATCCGCAGGCCGGACGGCGCGACCGGGCAGCCCTTGTGCCAGGAGTACTTGAGGTCTCCGGCGGTGACCCGCTTGATCTGCGCGGCGAACTTCTGGTTCGTCGGTTTCGCGGACGGCGACGCCGAGCCGGTCGCGGTCCCGGTCGCGGTCGGCGGTGTGGCGGGAGTCGCCGTCCCGGACTTGCCCCCGTTGTCGGATCCGTTGCCGCAGCCCGTCGCGGCGGCCGACACGGTGATGAACACGGCGGCGAACGCCGCACTGCGAAGTGGCCCTCTAGCTGGCATCTTTGCAGGATCGCACGTCACATGGCCTTCGCGTTGGACCTGCGATTCGCTACGGTGCGTTTGACGGCGCGTCCGCCGGAAAGGGGCCGGGGCGAACGGGCCGCGAACGTCGTCCACCTCGCCGGGCATGTCGCCCGGCACCCGCCGGCCCTCAGGGAGCCGGAATGGCGGATCCGCAGGAGAGGGACGTCCCGAGCCTCGAGGACGAGATCTTCGCCGTCGCGCAGAGCGTGCAGGAGGACCCGGCCGCGGAGCGCCCGCGGCTGCGGCTGCGGTCGGAGCGGGCGCTGGACATCGCCGAGCGCACGCGGTCGCTGAGCGGCCGGGAGGTCGGCGCGATCGCCGCGGGGTTCGGGCTGTTCGTGTTCGTCGACTTCGTGATGATGTACGCGCCGCTGATGACGAGCCGGCGGCCGAGCCTGCTGCCGCAGTTCGTGACGCTGCTGGTGCTGGCGTTCGGGCTGGGCGGGCTGCTGGTGTGGAAGGTCGGCGGCCGGTGGCGGTCGTTCGGCGCGGGGATGATGCTGGCGTGGGTGTTCCTCACCCTGGTGTCGGTGGGTTTCCTGACCGGCGTGACGGTCACCCTGTAGGTCAGTTCGCGCCGAGCCGCTTGAGGACGGCCCTGAAGGCGCGCCCGACGGCCTCGAGGTCCTCGGGTTCGATCACGTCGATGAGGTACTCGCGGACGACCTCGACGTGGTCGCGGGCGGCGCGCTCCAGCGCCGCGAAGCCGTCGTCGGTCAGCTGCGCGTAGACGCCGCGCTTGTCGGTGCCGCAGGTGTCCCGCTTGACCAGGCCCTTCGACTCCAGCCGGGAGCAGGTGTGCGACAGCCGGCTGCGCGACTGGCTGGCGTTGTCGGCGAGCTCGGCCATCCGCAGCCGGTGGCCGGGCGCCTCGGACAGCCGGACGAGGATCTCGTACTCCGACACCGAGAGCCCGTGCTTGGCCTTCAGGTCACGGTCCATGATCTCGGTGAGCCGGACGCTGCCGTCGACGTAGGCCCGCCAATCACGCTGCTGGGAGGCGTCGAGCCAGCGTGGTTCGGTCATGCGGTCAGTATACTGAGGGAATAGTTGAAGCATCAACTAGATTGTAGGGGGCGACCGTCCACCCCGGACGGGCACCCGACGGAGGAGGACCCCATGCCAGCCGTGATGGCCGACCCGCTGACCCTGCCCCGGCTGCCGCACCTGCCGGACGCCGGCACCGACTGGCGCCGCGTCGCCAAGATCGTCACCGCGAAGCGCCAGCTCGAGGGCGAGGGCTTCGAGGTCCGCCGCCCCTTCCCGGGCATCGACCTGTCCCTCGCCGACCCGTTCCTGCTCCTCGACCACATGGGCGCCGTCGAGTACGCGCCCGGCGAGGCGAAGGGAACCCCTTGGCACCCGCACCGCGGCTTCGAGACCGTCACCTACATCATCGACGGCGCGTTCCAGCACCAGGACACCACGGGCGGCGGCGGCCTCATCTCCGACGGCGCCACCCAGTGGATGACGGCCGCGTCCGGCATCCAGCACATCGAGCAGCCGCCGCCCGAGCTCGTCGCCAAGGGCGGCCTGTTCCACGGCGTCCAGCTCTGGGTGAACCTGCCCCGCGCGCAGAAGTGGGTGCAGCCCCGCTACCAGGACATCGAAGCCCGCGACGTCAAGCTGCTCGCCGCCGACGACGGCTCCTCGCTCGTCCGGGTGATCGCCGGCTCCCTCGCCGGACACGACGGCCCGGGCGTCACCTACACGCCGATCAACTACCTGCACGCCACCGTCGCCCCGGGCGCCCGGCTCGCCCTGCCGTGGCCGCGCGACTTCAACGCGATGGTCTACGTCCTGTCCGGCCGCGGCACCGTCGGCGTCGAGCAGACCGGCCTGGACGAGGGGCAGCTCGCGGTGTTCGCGGGCTCGCACCACCACGGCGCGCAGGACGGCCTGGTCGTCCGCGCCGCCGACTCCCAGCCCCAGGCCAGCGCGAACGGCTGGGAGATCCTGATCCTCGGCGGCCTCCCGATCCGCGAGCCGGTCGCCCGCTACGGCCCGTTCGTCATGAACACCCGCGACGAGATCGTCCAAGCCTTCGAGGACTTCCAGGCCGGCCGCATGGGCACCGTCCCCGTCCCGCACCTGTCCGCCGCCGACGAGCCCCTCTCCTGAAAGGAGCGATGGTGCGGGGCCGGGGGCATGCCCCGCACCATCGCCCCGGCTCAGAACGCGAACGCCCTACGGAACCACCCGCGCCGGCGCGGACGCCTGCGTCGCGACTCGCCCCGGCCGATATGTCGACAAATCGCCACATTGGCCTGCCGAACCGGCACCTGCGGACGCCGCCCCGCCCCGATCTGGTGCAGTACCTGCGCGAGCGCCGCAGGGCTTGACGCCTCGACGAGCCGGTCACGCCCAGCCTGATCACGCGCGAAGGCCCACCACCGTCCGGTGAATTGGCCCCACCACGCCGACACCCCGGGAAACCTCCGCGCCAGCTCCGCCGCCACCCGCTCGGGGTCGAACTCGACGGCCGCCCACGGCGCCGTCACCGTCCCGCTCCCGCCAGGTAGCCGCGGATGACGACCGCCGCGTCGGTGACGCGGTCGGCGCGCGCGATCGGCTCGCCCCACGACGTCCAGAACCACGCGTTCCCGAAGTCCTCGGGCCGCGCGCGGCAGGTGATGAGGTCGGACCGCGTCTCGGCACAGCAGCCCGGAACGTCCGGATTCGCGACCCGCAGCCCGCGCGACGTCAGCTCCACCGTGAGCCGGTGCGCCGACAGATGCGCCGCAAGCGCAGCGAGCGGGTCGCCAGAGATCGTACGATTCGCCACAGCCAGGACTCCATTTCCTGGTCAGGCCCCGGCCGGCGCCGTAATCGCCGCGCCGGGGCCGCCTTATGTGATCGGCAGGGCGGACGCCCAGCCGCGAAGGGGCGGCGCGCCTGATGACCTACCGCGACGCGCCGCCCCGGCTTCAGGGGCCGCCGTGCACTCGGTGAACGCCGGGCGGGACCATGCCCCGTTGCCGGCATCCGAGACAGCGACTCGCGCCCACCCTGGGAGGACGGCGACGGTAACGGTGACCACGCCGCCAGGTGCACCGCTCGGCGTATGCCGGAGCGAGTTGGCGGTCAACTCGGCGATAACGCTCTCGGCTTCCTCCGCGCGAGGGGTGTCGGTCAGCAACCCTCGGACGAAAGCGCGTATCGCCGGGACCATGCAGGGGAGACCGGGGTATTCCTGGGTCCACTCCATGGGTTGCCTCCGTCGCGCGATCTTGTACGCTGGTCGCAAAGCTGTGCGCACAGCTCGCATGCAGTGCGCACAGCTTGTCAAGCTGTCCCTGAACATCGCCCGCCCCCGGCCGCCCGGAGTCACCGTGACGCAGCCCGCATACCAGCGCATAGCGGACGACCTGCGGCGGCAGATCGTGGACGGGGTGCTGGCGCCGGGCGACAAGATCCCCTCACGCCCGCAGTTGCGCGAGCGGTACGGCGTCTCGGACGCGGTCGCGCTCCAGGCCGTCCGGCTGCTCACCTCCGAGGGCCATCTGGAGGCGCGCTCCGGGTCCGGGACCTACGTGCGCCGGCGGCCGGAGCTGAAGCGGCTCTCGCGCTACTGGTACAAGGAAGGCCGCACGACCAGCCCGTTCCGCGAGGAGATGGCCCGGCAGGGGCGCACTGGCGAGTGGCGCGTCTCGTCCTCGACCGAGCAGGCGACGGAGGCGGTCGCGGAGCGTCTCGGCATCGCGGCGGGCGACGACGTCATGTGCAGCCGGTACACCTTCCTCGCCGACGGACGGCCCGTCATGGCGTCGGTCTCCTGGGAGCCGCTCGCGATCACCCGAGGCACGCAGGTCATGTTCCCGGAGGAGGGGCCGTACGCGGGCGCCGGGGTCGTCGCACGGATGCGGGCGATCGGGCGGCAGGTCGAGTCGGCGGAGGAGGTCGTCACCGCCCGGCCGATCCTCGCCGCCGAGGCTGAGGAGCTCGGCGAGCAGGTCGGCGCGATCGTCATGGTGATCCGCCGGACGTACCGCACCGCCGAGCGCCCGGTGGAGACGGCGGACATCGTCGTTCCCACCGACCGGTACGAGCTGGGCTACCTCATCCCCGTCGGGTAGGCAGCGTTGAGTTGTGGGGGGGGGGGGGGTGTGGGGGCGGCGACAAACACCCCCACCACCCCAACACCCCAAACCCACAC
>NZ_WBMS02000009.1:230288-270649 GCF_008923205.2 Actinomadura physcomitrii
CCCCGCGGGTGGGCGCGCTTTGTGGGTGGGGGTGTTGTTGGCCGCGCCCCCCCCCCCCCCCCCCCCCCCGCCACAAGTCAACGAGACCTCATCACCGAAGGGCAGCGGCTCGTCGTCCTGGCGCTGCACGACGAGGCGGCCTGCTTCGACGGCACCGACTGGCCGCAGATCGTCGCGCTGTACGACGTGCTGCTCCGGATCCAGCCGTCCCCGCTCGTCGCACTGAACCGGGCCGTGGCGGTGGCGATGCGCGACGGCCCGGGCGCGGGGCTCGCCCTCATGGACGATCTGTCCGGCGCCCCGGAACTGCGCCGCCACCACCTGTTCCACGCGGCGCGCGCGGACCTGCTGGGGCGCCTCGGCCGGACCGACGAGGCGGCCCAGCAGGTCGACGCCTACCGGGCCGCCGTCGCGCTCGCCGGCAACGAACCGGAGCGGGCCACGTTCGAGCGCGGGCTCGCCGGGCTCACCGGCCGCTGACCCGCGCCTCGCACAGGGCGGTCTGGACGGCTTTCTCCATGTCGGTGTCCTGGGCGTCCGGGCCGCCCGGGTCGAGGTTGACCATGACGGTCGCCTGCCTGCCGTCGGTGGTCGCGCCGGTGACCGTCTCGAATCCCAGCATGTCGCCGGTGTGGCCCCAGTAGAGGCCGCCGCAGGGCAGCGGCCTGCTCTCCAGGCCGAGACCGTAGGCGCGGCCGTCGGTGTTGCCGGTCGGGCGGGTCCGCATCATCTCCCGTAGCTGGGCCGGGTGCAGGAGGCGTCCGTCGAGCAGGGCGCCCATGAACCGGCCGAGGTCGGACGTGCTGGAGATCATCCCGCCGCCCGGTCCCGCGACCGACGGGTTCAGCTCGGTGACGTCCAGGAGCGGCGCGCCCTCGCCCGGCCGCACGTATCCGCGAGGATGCGGCCCGGGGATCGTCGGGTCGTCGAGCGGCGCGGACGTCGCGTCCAGGCCGAGCGGTTCGATGATGCGCCGGCGGATCTCGTCGCCGTACGGGTGGCGGGTCACGGCCTCGATGAGCAGGCCCGCCACCAGGTAGTTGGTGTTGGAGTACTTCCATTTCCGGCCGGGCTTGAAGACCCTGCGGTGGGTGAGGGCGAGGTCCACCATGGCGCGCAGGTCGTGGTGGGCGAGCGGGTCCTTGAGGATGTCCTGCGGGGTGACGTAGTCGAGGTAGTCCGGCAGGCCGCTGGTGTGCTGGAGCAGCTGCCGGACGGTGATGCGCCGCCCGTCGTTGCCGTGCCCGCGGATGACGCCGGGCAGGTACCGCTCGACCGGCGCGTCCAGGGCGACGTGGTGCTCGCCCACGAGCTGGAGCACGACCGTCGCGACGAACGGCTTGGTGACGCTGCCGATCCGGAAGCTGCTGTCGCGGGGGACGGGCGTGCGGTTCTGCACGTCCCCGACACCGCTGGTCAGCACCGTGCGGCCGTTCCGTCCCCGGACTTCCAGGAGCGCTCCGGGCGCGCCGTCGACGGTGGTCAGCCGTTCCAGGATCGCGGGCAGCCGGCTGCGGTCGGCTGCCGCGGCGGAATGCGCGGGCACGCCGGTGCCCGCCAGCGCGCCGACCGCCAGGCCGATGGCGAGTGCGCCGCCCAATGCACGCCTGTTCCGGATCACGTGATGCTCCTCCTGATCGTCGGGAGCCCTCACGCTAGGAATCGCGGTGCCGGACGCGCCTCACCCGCTGGAGCCAACGTCCGCGTGGCGCCGTGGACCGAGGATCAGTCCGTGTCGTAGACCGTGACGGGCACGTCGCGGCCGGTGAGTTCGGCGGTGACGAGCGGCTCGACGAGTTCCCAGCGTCCGCCGGCCAGGCCGCAGCCGATCCGGGGCATGTGGACGGACGCGCCGAGGCCGGCGGCCTCGGCGGCGAGCCGGTGCAGGCATTCCCGCACCGCCTCATAGCGGATCGGCGGGCCGGAGCTGCGGCTCGTCTTGAGACCGTGCTGGCCGATCATGTTCGCGACCCAGACGTCGGGCTTGACCTGGACGATCTGGACGGCGCCCAGCCCGAAGTCGTTGCGGGCGCGCTCGCGGTGCCACCGCCGGTACGCCGCCTCCGGCTCGGGCCACCGCCGCGAGACGGCCTCGACGAAGCCGCGGCCCCAGCCGCCGCGGTCGTTGCAGATGTGCGCGACGACCTTCGGCCCCTTGGCCTGGGGCGATGTCGCGTCGCCCTTGACGTACCGGATCCGCCCCATGATCGAGACGGTAGCCGCGCCCTCTGACAAACCCGGTCTAGGGTGGGGGCCATGAGCGACGCACCGCCGCACTCCGCGCACCACGGTCACGGGCACGGCCACGGTCATCATCACGGTGACGAGAACCAGGCCGACATGCTCGACCTCGGCGCGCAGGTCCTCGCCGAGCACATCGCCGGCATCACCGCCTGGCTGCCCGTCGAGGGGAGCCCGAGCCGCATCGTGGACCTCGGCTGCGGCACCGGGGCCGGGACGTTCGCGCTGCTCGCCCGGTATCCGCAGGCCCGCGTCACCGCCGTCGACTCTTCGGCGGAGCACCTCGACCGGCTGCGGGAGAAGGCCCGCGAGCACGGGGCGGCCGAGCGCGTGCGCGCCGTCCGGGCCGACCTCGACGCCGACTGGCCCGACCTCGGCGTGCCGGACCTGGTGTGGGCGTCGGCTTCGATGCACCACATGGCCGACCCGGAACGCGCGCTGCGCAAGGTCCGCGACATGCTCGCGCCGGGCGGCCTGTTCGCCCTCGTCGAACTGGCCGGCTTCCCTCGCTTCCTTCCGGACGACGCCCCGGCGGACCGGCCGGGCCTGGAAGGGCGGATCCTCGCCGTCGCCGACCGTCTCAGAGCCGAGCAGATGCCCTACCGCGGCGCCGACTGGGGGCCGCTGCTGACCGCCGCGGGCTTCACCCTGGCGGGCGAACGCGTCGTGACCGTGAACATCGAGGGTTCGCGCGACGAGGCCGTCGGACGCTACGCCCTGAGCAGCCTGCAAGGCATGCGTGACGCCATCGCCGGCGATCTCGCGTCCGAGGATCTCGCCGCGCTCGACCGGCTGCTCGACACCGGCGGGCCCGGCAGCATCCTGCGCCGCGACGACCTGGCCGTCCGCACCGAGCGCGCCGTCTGGGCCGCCCGCCGGACGCGCTGAAGCGCCCGGTCAGCCGGCGGTGGTGGGGTCGTTCAGCATGCCGGCCAGGGCGACGATCGCGTCCGCCCGCGGCTGGAAGGTGCCGATGGACGGCGCGTCGGTGTACCTGCAGATCAGGACGCCGGCGGAGATCTCCCAGGCGGGGGCGTCGCCGGCGAGCATCGCGCGCACAGCGCGGGCGTGAGCAGCCGCACCGCCTGGTGCTCGCCGAGCCCGCGGACGAGAAACCTCTTGTCGAAGTCGGCGTCACCGGTGCCGACTCCGCGGACCGGCATGAGGAACCCGCCGATCGCGGTCCGCTTCACGACCTTTCGGCGGGGCGGCCGGTTCGATCGGCGGAGTTGGCGGGTTCGGGTGACGGGGCGGGAGGCGTGCGCTACTGTGTTCGAATAGTCGAACAGAAGTTCGACTTGTTCGGACCCGCTCGCCCGGGAGGCGACATGGTGGCGACGGCGGCCCCACCTCTCAACGGCACCCCGCACCTCAACGACACGGCACATCCCCGCGCGCGGCACGCGGACGCGCCCGCCCGGCACGGCCGGCGCCACGAGCGCGCGACACGCCGCAGTGGTTTCTACCCAAATCTACGGCCGCAGCTATATCGCCTCATAGAGTCCGAGAGCGTGGACCCCGTGCGCAATCCCTATGCCCCAGGCGCCGGGCAGCGCCCCCCGGAGCTGGCCGGCCGCGACCGCGAGCTGCGGCAGTTCGAGGTGGTGCTGGAACGGGTGGCCCGCGGCCGCCCCGAGCGCAGCATGATCATCACCGGGCTGCGCGGCGTCGGCAAGACCGTGCTGCTCAACGCGTTCCGCTCGATGGCGATCCAGAAGCTCTGGGGCACCGGCAAGATCGAGGCCCGGCCCGACCAGTCGATCCGGCGGCCCGTCGCGTCCGCGCTGCACATGGCGGTGCGGGAGCTGGCGCCCCGGCACCGCGCGCCCGACCGGATCGAGGCGTTCCTCGGCGTGCTGAAGGCGTTCGCACAGGCCGGTCCGGAGCCGTCCGGCACCAAGGCGAAGGCGCGGGCGCACCGCTGGCAGCCGGGCATCGACGTGCCCGCCTCGCGCGGCCGCGCCGACTCCGGCGATCTGGAGATCGACCTCACCGAGCTGTTCGTGGACGCCGCGTCCGTCGCCACCGACGTCGGCGCCGGCATCGCGCTGTTCGTCGACGAGATGCAGGACGTCCCCGCCGACGACGTGTCCGCGCTGTGCGCCGCGTGCCACGAGCTGTCGCAGATCGGCGGCCCGCTGATCGTGGTCGGCGCGGGCCTGCCGCACCTGCCGGCGGTGCTGTCGGCGAGCAAGTCCTACTCCGAGCGGCTGTTCCGCTACGCGCGCATCGACCGGCTCGACCGCGAGTCCGCCGACGTCGCGCTGCTCGCGCCCGCCGAGCGGGAGGAGGTCACCTTCACCAAGGACGCCCTCGACGCGCTGTACGGCGCGGCCGACGGCTACCCCTACTTCGTGCAGGCGTACGCGAAGGTGGTGTGGGACGTCGCGCCCGACACCCCGATCACCGCCGAGGACATCCGGGTCGCCGCGCCGGAGGCGGAGAGCGAGCTCGCGGTCGGCTTCTTCGGCAGCCGCTACGAGCGTGCGACGCCGGCCGAGCGCGACTACATGCGCGCGATGGCGATGCTCGGCGACGACCCGGTGCCGACGGCGGCGGTCGCCGACGAGCTGGGCCGCAAGCCGTCCAGCCTGTCGCCCGCCCGCGACGGCCTGATCAAGAAGGGGCTGATCTACAGCGCGGAGCGCGGCATGGTCGCGTTCACGGTCCCGCACTTCGGCAAGTTCCTCCGCTCCCAGCCCGCCTGACCTGACGGTTCTCTACGGGTTTCTAGCGCGAACGCTAGAAGCCGTTATAAGGCTGCATCGGAGCGCGTCGTCCGGTGTCTATACAGCTTTCTAGGTGCAGTACTAGAAAGCTGTAGATTCTCCTGCCCCGCCTTCCGAGGTTTCTCTAAGTCTTTCTAGTATTTCTTCTAGGTACCTCTATAAAGACACAGAGGGTGCTGTCCGGCATCGCGGTGGTTACGCGGAGTTATCTGGGTATAGGGGCCGATGCGCCGGACCGGGCGCGAAAGGCCGATGTCGGGGGGCCACGATGGACGAGCAGGACCGCTACCGGGACCAAGATCCGGAGGACCTGTACTCGATTCGCGAAGAAGACGCCTACGCGCGCGGCGACGAGACGGAGTCGCGGGGCGCCGACGAGCCGCCGATGCGGCAGGAGCAGGGCGGCCAGGGCTACGGCCACGGCCCGCGCGGCTACCAGGACGAGCCCGGCTTCGGGGACGAGGAGTACTCCTCCGACATCGACGGCATGCACGACGAGGACGAGCTGTACGGCGACCAGCTCGACGACCTGCACGACCGCGACGACGAGACCGGCGAGGACCGGTGACGTGACGCGCGGCGGCCCTCTCCGCGAGGATTCTCTACCGCACTCTTGGACACGTCCAATATTCGGTTAGACGGTGGTCGTCACCGGCGCCGGGACGAGCGCCGCCCGGACCGTCCGGCCCCGTTCCGCCGTCGACACCGCGAACACGACCTCCTGGTCCCGCCCCTCGACGCTGGCCGGGTACACGACGAACCGCCAGCAGCCCTCCCGCCACACGTCCAGCGGGACCGCGCTCGTCACGGCGTTCTCGTGCTCCACCCATGCGGCGCTGTCGAAAAGCGTCGCGTACGTCTCGGCCACAGGACTGCGGCGCCGCTCGCACGGCGTCTCCGGGCGCCCGAGCCCGCGCGCGCGGGAGCGCCTGTCCAGCAGCTCCGGCAGCTCGGGGGACAGCGCCGCGAACAGCGCCAGCTCAAGGATCAGCACCGGCCCGACCTGTGTGCGCTCGTCCCGCAGCACGTCCAGGCCCGCCATGGGCGCGCCTAACGACGCTATGCCCGCACCGGTGAACAGCAGCGCGCGCGCCACGCTGCGGCGGCCGACCCGCTTGGCGCTGAGGCCGCCGAAGCAGCCGCACCCCGCGTCCGGCCGCCGCACGCGCAGCTCCCCCACCACCCAGGTCGCCGCCGCGAACGCCAGCGTCGTCGCCAGCCGCACCGAGAACTGGGAGGTCACCAGCAGCGCGAGCCCGAGCACGCCCTCGCCGACGCCGAGCCCGACGTTCAGCCCCCGGCTGTGCCGCAGCGCCGTCAGCCGCGCGAGCCCGGCGGGCACCGGCACACCGTGCACGTGGTCGGGCGCGTCCGCCACCCGCTCGCGGATCGTCAGCTTGGCCAGGCAGGCCACCAGCAGCACCAGCGCCAGCAGCAGCACCTGCGTGTTCTGGAACGTCACCATGACGGGCCCTCCCCGGCGCCGCCGGAACCGACGGCCGGGACGTCCGGCCGCGCGAGCACGTTGAAGCACCCGGCCTCCAGATCGCCGCCGAGCCCCACGAACGTCTCCGGGGTCAGCTCCACGATCCGGCCGCGCGGCGACGCCCCGCACTCCACGCACCGGTCGCAGAACCGGGCCGCCGCGCAGCCGCACTCCACCACCGGCACCCGCCCGGCGCGCCCGCTGCACTCGTTGTGCACCGTGATCTCGCTGCCGATCGACAGGAACGGGAACGCGACGCAGCCGGACGGGGCGCCCGCGCACCCGCCGCCGTCGCCCTCCGGATCGACCGCCGGGTACGCCGCGCCGCGCGGCACCGGCGGGCGCGCGAACCAGGTCGCCGTCCCGCGCAGCACCGCCGGCGCGGGCTCCGCCGCCTCCGGCCCGGCCAGGTCGTCGGCCCGGTAACCCGGCTGCGACGTGCCCGGACGCACCGCCTGCGGCCCGCCGGGGGAGCGCACGCAGATCACGTCGACGAGGTAGCCGGGCTCCAGCCGCGGATGCCGGACCAGCACCTGCTGGAGGGCGTGCGGGGGGATCGCCACATGGGCGCGCCCGCGATGGGGGCCCATGTCCACCTCCCAGGCGTCCCGCCCGCACGCCAGCAGGGTGCCGGCGACCCGGTCGGCATCGACCCAGATCCGGTCGATGCCGGGGCCGCCGGCCTTCGGCCGCACGATCGCCTCGCGCCCCGGCCGCAGCGCGGCGGGGCCCCCGCGCCCGCCGTGCCACACCGTGGTGTCCCCGCTCATCGCGAGCCGCAGCTCCGCGCCGTCCGCGTTCAGCACCAGCAGGTGCGGGCTCGCGTCCAGGATCGTCCCGGACAGCGCGCCGAGCGGCCGCGCGGCGTTCTCCGGCAGGCCGGCGCCCGGCTCCGGGGACGCGCCGAGCACGGCCTCCCGGAGACGGCGGCGCCTGGCTCCACGGCGGTGTGGCAACGGCATGGCGGCACTCCGGCTCGAAGGTCACGGGGCGGGACGTCTGTTAGGACGGCGAGTCAAGAGTTACGTGCGGTCCACGCTCTGTCGACGGATTTGTCGCGATAAGTCGATCGACGGGAGATGTTCAATCGACCTGGGATGAGGATTATTAACTGGTTGACCCGGATATGTACTTTAAGTAGGACCGGAATTACGATCAACCTGAGATCGTCAACTGTACCGGGAACCGGCGTGGTCAAGATCCACTGGCCCGCCGGGTCCACGACCCCTGGTTCACGGTGGTGACGGTGAACAGCACGCGGCACGAGGAGTTCCGCGCCTACGTGGCGGACCGCGGACCCACCCTCCTGCGCGCCGCCATGCGCCTGACCAGCGACCGGGCCGAAGCCGAGGACCTGCTGCAGGCCGCGCTCGCCAAGACCTACCTCGCCTGGGACCGCATCCACGACCGCGCCGCCGTCGACGGCTACGTCCGGCGCGCCATGGCCAACACGCAGATCTCATGGTGGCGCCGGAAAAAGCTGGATATCTACCCCACGGACCAAGTTCCCGACCGCCCGGTGGACGATCACACCCGGCGCGCCGAAATGCGCGACGCCCTCGGCCGCGCCCTCGGCCGGCTCCCCGAACGGCAGCGCCTCACGGTCATGCTCCGCTATTACGAGGACATGTCCGAAGCGGAGATCGCCGACGTCCTCGGCGTCAGCGTCGGCACGGTCAAGAGCACCGTCTCCCGCGCCATGGCCCGCCTCCGCGACGACGACGCCCTGGGCGACGACTTCCCCGGCATCCCGCGCCAGCCCAGGGGGGCGACCCCTTGGAACCCCCGTCACGACTGACGGGCTGTTTCCCCGCTCCGCTGGCGCTCCGCGGCGACACAGCCTGTTGGTCGCCGGGCAGGCCCGCTGCGCTCGCTGCACTCGCTCCGCGTGCCTGCCCGTGCCCGGGGCCGGCGTTCAAGCCGCTGGGGGCGGGGCTCTGGGCAAACGGAAGGTGGTGGGCTAGAACGGAGGTCCGCGGGTAGGGCGCAGCGAGCCGGAGGTGTGCCGTGTGGAGCACCATGCAGGACTTTCCGCTGACCATCACCACGATCATGCGGTACGGCACGCAGGTGTGCGGCTCCGCGGAGATCGCGACGTGGACCGGGGACGGGGCGCGGCGCCGGAGCTACGCGGAGGTCGGTGAGCGCGCCGCCCGGCTCGCCGGGGCGCTGCGCGGGCTCGGGGTGGACGGCGACCAGCGCGTCGCGACGTTCATGTGGAACAACGCCGAGCATCTGGAGGCGTATCTCGCGGTCCCGTCGATGGGGGCCGTGCTGCACACGCTGAACCTGCGGCTGTTCCCCGACCAGCTCGTGTACATCGCGAACCACGCTGAGGACCGCGTCGTCATCGTGGACGGGTCGCTGATCCCGTTGCTCGCGCCGGTGCTGCCGCAGATGAAGACCGTCCGGCACGTCATGGTGGTGGGTGAGGGGGACACGGCGCCGCTGGAGGCGGCGGGCAAGGAGCCGCACTCGTACGAGGAGCTGCTCGCCGCCGCGCCGCCGGAGTTCGACTGGCCGGAGATCGACGAGCGCGCGGCGGCGGCCATGTGCTACACGAGCGGCACCACGGGCAACCCGAAGGGCGTCGCGTACTCGCACCGGTCCGCGTACCTGCACTCGATGGCGGTGTGCACCGGGAACGCGCTCGGGATGAGCGGCGCCGACGTGGTGCTGCCGGTGGTCCCGATGTTCCACGCGAACGCGTGGGGCCTGCCGTACGCGGCGATGATGGCGGGCGCGGCACTGGTGATGCCGGACCGGTTCCTGCAGGCCGAGCCGCTGGTGAAGCTGATCGAGGCGGAGCGTCCGACGATCGCGGGCGCCGTCCCGACGATCTGGTCGGACGTGCTGCGGTACACGAAGGAGCACGGGTCGGACCTCAGCTCGCTGCGGCTCGTCCCGTGCGGCGGGTCGGCGGTGCCGGAGGCGCTGATGCGCGGGTTCGACGAGATCGGCGTGCGGATCGTGCAGGCGTGGGGGATGACGGAGACGTCGCCGGTCGCGACGATGGCGCACGCGCCGGCCGGCGCGGAGGGGGAGCGGGCCTGGCGGGCGCGGATCACCCAGGGGCGGGTGCTGGCCGGGCTGGAGATCCGGGTGGTCGGGGACGGGGACGTGGTGCTGCCGAACGACGGGGAGGCCGTCGGCGAGGTGGAGATCCGCGGCCCGTGGATCACCGGCGCCTACTATCGCGACGAGGACCCCGGCAGGTTCCACGACGGGTGGCTGCGCACCGGCGACGTCGGCAACCTCTCCCCCGACGGGTACATGGTCCTGACCGACCGGGCGAAGGACGTCATCAAGTCGGGCGGCGAGTGGATCTCCTCGGTGGAGCTGGAGAACCACCTGATGGCGCACCCGGACGTGATCGAGGCGGCGGTCGTCGGGGTCCCGGACGACCGCTGGCAGGAGCGCCCGCTGGCGTCCGTGGTCGTCCGGGACGGCGCGTCGGTCACGGCGGCGCGGCTCAGGGAGTTCCTCACCGACCGGGTGCCGAAGTGGCAGCTCCCGGAGCGCTGGGCGTTCATCGCCGAAGTCCCCAAGACGAGCGTCGGGAAGTTCGACAAGAAGGTGCTGCGCCGCCGCTATGCGGAGGGCGGGCTGGAGGTCGAGCGCGTCGATTGAGCGATCGCGTCCTCCCAGGAGCGCAGGAACGCCGCGTACCCGCGGGCGAACGCGTCGAGGTCGTGCGCGCCGGCGGCGGTGAGGGCCGTCAGGTCGTAGCCGACCTCGGCGGTGCTGCCGCCGTCCGGGTGCGGGGCGATGGCGACGGTGACGGTCCCGGCGCGGTGGCCGGGGGTGACGCGGGCGTAGGAGACGCGGCGTCCGGGGTCGCGGGCGAGGACGACCCAGGTCGTCCGTTCGTCGCCGTGGACGGTCTCGAACACCGTTCCCGGTTCGGTGTCGTCGGCGGCGCCGGCGGGGAAGGCGGGCCGCCAGCCGTCCACCCAGCGTTCCTCGCCGCGCGGCGTGAACAGGGTGAACGCCTCGGCGGGCGGCAGCGGGACCCGGACGGTTCCGGTGAGCCGGCGCCTCATCGGGGGTCCCCGTCCTCGGTGAGGGCGTGCGCGTCGGCGGCGGTGAGCGTCAGCCCGTAGACGGACTTGAGCTGCCGGATCTTGCCGAGCGTCTCGGCGGAGAAGGGGGCGCTGCCGTCGAAGGCGTGCAGGGCGATGCCCTCGACGAGGTCGCCGAGGGAGATGTCGAGGTACTCGGCGAGCCCCTTGAGCACCTTCAGCACGTTCCGTTCGATCCGCAGGCCGGTCTGGACGCGGTCAACTGGTACCATGGTACCAAGATAATACGGTCTGACCTATTTCTGACGCTCGGTCATGAACAAAGTGGTCACGCAGGGGTGCGGGTACTTGAGCACTCGGTCACCGGAATCGGCTATTTCGGGGGATCGAGTGGTGTCGACCGGCCCGAGGGGTGTATGCAAGGTGGGCTGATTGTCCGGACGGCCCCTGTGGGGCGGACTTCCATGCCGGTGCCGGGGAGCGTGAATGCCCAGGTTGTCCCCCTCCGAAGACGCGGCGGACCGGAAACTGGTCCAGGGTCTGAACGAAGGCGACGAAGCGGCCCTTGGCACGCTCTATGACGAGTACGGTGAGCGCCTTTACGACTACGCTTTGTCAATGACGGGGGACGAGAAGACCGCAGCCGGCATCGTCCACGACACCTTCATCGACGCGTGCCGCCGCGCTCCGCGGATGCGCGACCATCTGCACCTGAGTTCCTGGCTTTACGGCGCGGCGCGGCGCCGCTGCATCCGCCGCGGACGTCCCAAGCACCTGTACTGGGACCGGGACGCCGAGTTCACCGAGACCCCGTTCTTGGAGCGTGCCGACGCCGGCGACGTGTCCGGCTGGCCGCCGTCCGCCCGGCTGCACGACCTGCTGGACGTCGCGCTCGCCGCGCTGGACCCGGTCGACCAGGAGGCCCTGCTGCTGGCGTTCCGGCACGACCTGCCGCCCGCGCGGCTCGGCGCCGCGCTCGGCATGTCGGCGCGCCGCGCCGCCGCCCGGGTCCGGATGGCCGCTGCCGCGATGGAGACCGTGCTCGCCGCCGAGGCGGCCCAGGCCGCCCGCTCCTGCGGGTCCAAGGCCTGCGCCGCACCGCCCGCGCAGGCGGCGGAGCCGGACGCCGAGGAGCCCGCCGAGGAGGCCCGGCCCACCGCCGTGGCCGTCCTCGCGGCCCGCACCCCGCCGGAGCGGCCGCCGGCGCCCGAAGCCGCCCAGGCCGAGGACGGCCCGGAGGAGGCTGCGTCCGGTGCCGTCCGCGCGGAGCCGAGGCGCGGACCGCTGTCGATCGCGCTGTGGCAGACGTTCCACCGCCGCGGCGAGACCGGCGCGGACACCGCCGCCGCCGACCCGTCCGTCGCCGAGCACGTCGCGGACTGCCCGGCCTGCCTGGCCCGGGCGAGGGTCCGCGCCGCGCCGCTGCTGCGCCGGGCGCCCGCGCCGGTGCTGCCCGCGGCGCTGCGGCACCGCGTCATGCACACCGCGACCGACCCCGAGCTGGCCGGCTACCGCGCGGACATCGCCGCGCGCGGCGGCTCGCTCACCCCCGAGGGCCTGCCGAGCCAGCCGGACGTGCCGTCGCCGTTCACCCGGCGGTGGCTGCTCACCGGCGGCGGGATGGTGGGCGCGCTGGTCACGGCGGTCGTCGCGGCGCTCATCATGGGCCCCGGGATCGGCGGCGACACGCTGTCGTGGCCGCCGTTCCTGAACCAGCCGTCGATCAAGCACGAGGGCGGGCACGGCGGCGGCAAGGAGCACGGCGGGCACCGGTCCGGTACGCCCGGCGGGTCCGGCGGCACGTCCGGCGTGCCGGGCGGCGCGTCCGGCGCGCCCGTCCAGCCGCAGAACGGCGAGAAGGACCCGTCGCCGTCCGCGACGTCCGCGCCGCCGTCGCCCGCGCCGACCACCCCGAAGCCGCCCGCGCGGCCGGGCGTGCTCGTGGTGAACCCGGGCACGGTCGAGATGTACGGCACCAAGACCGCGCAGGTCAGCCTGTCCGCCCGGAACGGTCCGGTGACCTGGACGGCGATGACGTCCGACGGCGAGCTGGTGCTGTCGCAGATGCAGGGCGGGGTCGCCAAGGGCGGGACGGCGCACGTGACGGTCACGCTGCGGACCGCGCTCATCGGGCTGCCCGGGCAGGGCACGCTGACCTTCACCGACTCCGAGGGCGCCGCGCACACGGTCACCGTCAAGTGGGGCGTCTCGCTGCTGTGACCCGCGCCCCGGGCCCGCGCGATCTTCAGCCGGCGGGGCGGTCCTCGCCGGCGAGATGGTCCCTGATCGTTTCGAGGTGCTCGCCCAGCGCGGCCTGCACGCGGGCCTCCATCGCCCGCGCGATGAGCGGGTCGACGACCATCTTCACCAGCGGCCGCATCCGCCGCACCACCGCGGCGACCTCGGTGACCTCCTCGCGGCCCGGCTGGTCCTCGAGCCGGGCGAAGACGTGCTCCTGGACGAGCCCGACGAACCGTCCCGCGATCACGTCCACGTCGTCGCGGATCCGCTCGGCGATGTCGAGCACCGCGTCCAGCGGGATGCCCGCCGCGACCAGCTCGGCGCCGACGTGCAGGAGGCGGGGGCTCGGCACGCGGAACTTGTCGCCGTCCGGTTCGATGAGGCCGAGCGCGACGGTCCGCTCGCGGATGCGCTCCCGCTCCGCCTCGTCCAGGCCGGTGCCGAAGATCGCGATCAGCTCGTCGTAGGAGACGGTGCCGGGGATCTCGTCCGACCAGGGGTCGGTGAGCACCTTCTCCAGGCCGAGGACGTCGCCGACGTCCTTGCCGGTCTCCCACGCCGTCAGCAGGTCCTTGATGACCGCGAAGGTGTAGCCGCGGCCGAGGAGCTGGCCGATCAGCCGCAGCCGGGCCAGGTGGGAGTCGTCGTACAGGCCGACCCGGCCCGCGAGGCGCGGCGGCGGCAGCAGCCCCCGGTCCTGGTAGGCGCGGATGTTGCGCACGGTGCTCCCGGCGGCCCGCGCCAGGTCGTCGATTCGGTACTCGGCCATGCCTCGCCTGCCGGTTGTGTCCGTCTTGACCGCCGCGATCTTACTCCGCCATCATTGTGACATTGATCAATGGGACATAGAGGGGAAGTCCATGACGGACCCCGGCGGACCCCCGGACATCGAGGAGACCCTCCTCGGCGGCCCCCTGCGCTACACCCGCAAGGACGTCGAGGCCCTCTCCGGCGTCCCCGACGCGTACGCGCGCCGCATCTGGCAGGCCCTGGGCTTCCCCATCCCGCCCGACGACGAGGTCGCCTTCACCGACGGCGACGTCACCGCCCTCCGCGAGATCAACGAGGTGCTCGGCCACGACCTCGTCGACGAGGACACCGTCCTGCAGCTCGTCCGCGCCGTCGGCCAGACGATGGGACGGCTCGCGAGCTGGCTCGGCGACGTCTGGCTGCAGCGGCTCAGCGCGCTGCCCGCCGACCAGCCCGTCACGCCCGACCTGGTCAGCGCCGCGCTCGCCGCCACCGAGGAGCTGCGGCCCGCGTTCGAGCGGCTGCTGCTGCACGGCTGGCGCCGCCAGCTCACCGCCGCCGGCCTGCGCGCCGCCGCCGTCACGGCGGGCGCCGCCCCGAACGACCCGGCCGCCGGCCTCGCCCACCTCGCGGTCGGGTTCGCCGACGTCGTGTCCTTCACCCGGCTCAGCCGCAGCCTCGACGCCGACGCGCTCGCCGCGTTCGTCGAGCGGTTCGAGTCCGCGGCGGCGGAGATCGTCGCGGACCTCGGCGGGCGCGTCGTCAAGACCCTCGGCGATGAGGTGCTCTTCGTCGCGACCGACCCGTCCGCCGCCGCCGAGATCGGGCTGCGCGCCGCCGAGCGCTTCAACGCGGACCCCGACATCCCCAAGGTCCGCGTCGGCCTGGCGTACGGCGAGGTCATCCAGCGGCTCGGCGACGTCTTCGGCACCCCGGTCAACCTCGCCGCCCGCCTCACCGCGACCGCCTACCCCGGCACCGTCCTGATCGACGGCGAGCTGGCGTCGGCGCTGCCCAGCGCCGGCCGCTTCGACATCTCCTCGCTCCGCCCCCGCCCGCTGCAGGGCCTGGGACGGGTCCGGCCGCGGCTGCTGCGCCGCGCGACCGGCGATCGGCGCTGATCAGCGAGCGGCGTCGAGGTTGGTGGTGACCCTGCGCAGCGTCTCGCGGAGCGCGACGAGTTCCTGGACGTCCAGGCCGGTCGCCTCCAGGATGCGGTTCGGGACGTCCGCCGCGCGCGCCCTGAGCGCGGCGCCCTGCCCGGTCAGGTGCACCGACACCGAGCGCTCGTCCTCGCGGCTGCGGCGCCGCTCCACCAGACCCGCCGCCTCCAGGCGCTTGAGCAGCGGCGACAGGGTCCCCGAGTCGAGCCGCAGGCGCTCGCCCAGCCGCTTGACCGTCGGGCCGTCCGCCTCCCACAGCGCGAGCATCACCAGGTACTGCGGGTACGTCAGCCCGAGGCCGTGCAGCTCCGCCCGGTAGAGCGCGTCGAAGGCCCGGGACGTGGTGTGCAGCGCGAAGCACACCTGGTGGTCGAGCCGCATCAGGTCGCCGTCGGGGATCCCGGTCATGCCCGCCAGTCTACGTTTGCGTCCATTGAGTTGGCCGCAACCGGAACTCCGGAGGGGACCGGGACTCAGCGGGCGTCCAGCCGCGGCGCCAGCTCGAACGCCGCGAACACCCGAGCGTCCTGGAAGACGACGATGCGCGCCAGCCCCTCGGGCCGCACCGTGAAGACCTGCAGCGTGTGGAGCACGAAACCGCCGTCGTCGTCCCGGTGGTAGGCGGCGACGGCGGGCTGCTCGTTCGCCGCCGTCCGCACCATCCGCCACTCGGTGGCGCACGTCGCGAAGAGCCGCTCCATGAACCGGCCACAGGCGTCCCTGCCGAGGTACCAGAGCGGGACCGGCGGCATCTCCAGCACCGCGTCCTCCGTCAGCAGCGCCACGAGCCCCGCCACGTCGGCGGCCTCGAACGCCCGGACGTAGCGGTCCACGACCGCGTCGACCGCGTCGACCGCGTCGACCGCGCCGCCGTCCCGCTCGGCGGCGTCGTCCCGCACCGGGGACGCCGGCTCCAGCCCGTTCCGCGCCCGCCGCAGCGCCTCGTCCACCGCCGCCGGGGACGTCTCCAGCAGCTCGGCGACCTCCGCCGCCGGAAAATCCAGCACGTCGCGCAGGATCAGCACCGCCCGCTGCTCCGGCGGCAGCGCCTGCATCGCCGCGATCAGCGCCAGCCGCAGGCTCCCCCGCCGGACGTCCCGCTCCGCCGCATCGCCGAGCAGCGCGTCCGGGAACGGCTGCAGCCACGGCACGTCCAGCGACGGCGCGAGCGGCGCGTGCGGGTCGTCGCATGGACCGCGCAGGCCGGACGGCAGCGGCCGCCGCGACCGTCCCTCCAGCGCCGTCAGGCACGCGTTCGTGGCGATCCGGTACAGCCATGTCCGGACGGACGCGCGGCCCTCGTCGTAGCGGTCGCGGGCCCGCCACGCGCGCAGCATCGTCTCCCGGACCAGGTCCTCGGCCTCGTGGACGGCGCCGAGCATCCGGTAGCAGTGCACCAGCAGCTCGCCCCGGTAGGGCTCCAGGCGGGCCGCGAAATCCTGGTCCATCAGCCGGACGAGCCGGACGCCGGCGGGTCGGCGAAGATGCCCTCGAGCAGGCCGGTGGCCTGGCCGACCTCGATGAGATAGCCGTCGGGGTCGCGCATGTAGCAGCGGATCTCGGCCTTGCGGTCCAGCGGTTCGGTGAGGAACTCGACGCCCTTGGCCTTGGCGTCCGCATAGAAGGCGTTGATGTCGGCCACCCGGACGTTCAGGAAAGTCGACACCGGGTCGCCCGGCGAGGGCGGCGCAAGGACGATGTCCGGCTTGTCCGGTGTCGGTCCGCCGCCCGGGTTCATGATGATCCAGCTGTTCGCCACCTTCACGGTGGCGGGGTTCTCCTCCAGGACCACCTCGCCGCCCAGGACGTCCACATAGAAGTCCCTGGAGGCGGCGACGTCCCGGACGGTCAGGAAGTGCGTCAGCACCAGCCCCTCGGCCGGCGCGGGGAAACCACCTTGGCCGGGCATCCCGGCTCCCTTCTCTCGTCGCCGTCCGCTACACCCGGTACGGGGCCCAGCGGTTCGGGTCGTCCTCCAGCGCCCCGCGGTCCCAGTCGCCGAGGTCGGCGGCGGCCTCGTAGGTGCTCTGCAGGAACGCCAGGAGGGTGCGGTCCGGGTCGTCGGCCGCGGCCACCGCCTCGTACGGCAGCAGGAACTGCCCGTTCTCGCGGCTGTAGAACGCCGCGTCCGGCATGACGGGACGATCGGCGAATCCCGGGGGCTCCGGGTAGGCGTAGGCGTAGAAGGCGCCCTCGTCGAGCCCTGGCCAGAACCCGCAGCTGCTCAGCTCCCGCGAGTACCCCTCGACCATCACCCAGTCCCCGCAGTTCGGCGCGCCGCCCGGATGAGGGGGCGCCGCGCGCCCGGAGAACCGGGTGCAGGCGAGGTCCATGGCGCCCCAGAAGAAGTGCACCGGGCTCACCTTGCCGACGAAACGGGACCGGAACTCGCCCATCACCCGGTTCGCCTGGAGCAGCTGCCGCCAGAACAGGTGCGCCGCCTCGGCGTCGTAGGACGCGTGCTGGTGGTCGTCGGCGAACGGGATCGACGGCTCCACCTCGTTCGGCCGCGCCTGGATCTCCGTCTCGATCCCGAGCCCGACGAGGTGGTCCATCGTCTCGGCGTAGAAGTCGGCGACCGGCTTCGGTTCGAGAGCCACCCGGCGCTCCTCGCCGCTGCTGGAGCGGATGCGCAGCACGTCCGCGACGAAGTCGAACTCCATGTCGAACGCGCCGGCCGCGTACGGGACCGCCGAGGTGATGAGCCCGCGCGGGCTCACGTACAGCGTGACCTGCCACCAGTGGTTGACCAGCGGCGCGTGCGCCATCCGGATCTTCCCGACGATCTGCGTCCACATGTGCAGGGTGTCCCGCGTGCGGGTCCAGTCCGCGACGCGCAGCCGCGGCCACGCTCCCTGCCTGTGCACCCTCACTGGAGTCCCCCTCGCGCGCACACGTCCGCGGGCGCCGGGGGACCGCCCGTCTCCTACGGTCGCCCCCTACCCCGCGTCCCTTGCGGCAACCGCCCGGCCACCGGTGGAACGCCGCTGGCATGACCGGCCGGTCAGGTGGCCGCCCGGACCCTTCAGACGGGCCGGGACCGGCGGCGGCGCAGCAGCCGGAACAGGCAGCCGCCGGCGGCCAGCGCGGACGCGAAGGCGGCCGGCGCGGCGGCGAGCAGCCACAGGCCCGTCCGCCACGTCCCCTGCAGCAGGTAGGCCACCGCGAACAGCAGCAGGACGAACGTCAGCGCCGTGAGCAGTCCGGTCGCCGCGCCCGCGAGGGCGATCAGCACGGTGCGGGCGAGGGCCCTGCCGACGGCCGCCCGCCGGGCTCGCGGCCTGGGCGGGGAGGCGTGCGGCCGGAGCGCGGCGGGCGACCCCGGCGTCCCCGGCGGACGGGGCGGCGCGAGATGCGCGACGGCGGCGGCCGGACCGGCGGCGGCCCGCGCGCGCGGACCCCGGCGCTCCCCTCGGTATCGGGCCTCCGGTGCCGTGTTCCGCTGCGGCTCGCTGTTCATCGTCTTTCTTCGTCGCGTCGATGTCGACCGTCGAGTCTTCCAGGGACCCCGCGCCGGGCCGACGACCCGCGGAGACCGCGGCGTTTCCCGGCGGGCGCCGCAAGCACCGCAAAATCCCTCTTTTCCCTGCTGTTCAGATTTCGGGCTTTCTGTGGAAGATGTCCGAAACGAGAAGAATGAATGATCGGCTCGCCGCCGGGTATGGAGCAGCCACCATGGGCCTGACCGCGGAGAGCCGGGCCGACCCGGTGCACACCGATCTCGTCGTCGTCACGCTGACCGGCGAGGTCGACGTGGCCACGGCCGGCCGCCTGCGCGACCATCTGGCCGCGCTGATCGCCCGCGGCGCCCGCCACCTGGTCCTCGACTTCACCGGCGTCGCGTTCATCGACTCCAGCGGGCTCAGCGTCGTCGCCGGGATCCACCGGCTGCTCTGCTCGGCCGAGCACACCGGCTCCGGCGAGGACGGCCGCGCCCCGGGCACGCTGGCCCTGGCCGGGGTGAACGTGCGGATCCGCGAAGTCCTGCGCACCACCGGGTTCACCCGGTTCGTGCCGATCTACTCCGCGGTGGAGCCCGCCGTCGCCGTGCACCGGACCACGGTGCCGCCCACCGGCTCCTGACCGGCGCGGCGCCTGCTCACCCGGGCGGCGGGGCCGCGAGCGCTTCGTCCAGGGTCGGGCGGACCGGCAGCCGCCGGGCGAAATGCGTGACCTGCAGCAGGTACAGCACCTCGCCGCTCAGCGGCCCGGCGAGCACCGCGCTGCCGCCGCGGCCCTCGGCGGACAGGTAGAAGCGCAGCAGCAGGCTGAGCCCCGCCGAGTCCAGGAACCGCAGGCCGCTGAGGTCGAGCACGACGTGCTCGCCGTGCTCGCGGCGCAGCGCCCGCATCCGCTGCTCGGCGTGCTGGACGGTGTTCACGCCGAGTTCCCCGGCCAGCGCGATCACGGCCCGGCCGGCCACGGTGCGGCCCGCCACGGCGCACTCGGACATCCGCCGCCTCCCAGTTCTTCCGGACGGTGCACGGCGAAACTCTTCAAAGTGGCACGTTCCGGGAGGGTACCCGGCGCACGTCGCCGCTAGACCGGTCAGCGGGCTAAGTACTCGTCAACAATGGCGGCGCCCGGGATCAGTGCAGGCTGAGCGGGGTCTCGGACGTCACGCGGGTCAGCTTCTCGGGGTTGCGGACGTAGTAGAGCCCGGTGATCCGGCCGTCCTCCACGCGGGCCGCCATGACGCCGTCGAGCTCCCCGTCCAGCCGCAGGACGAGCGCCGGACCGCCGTTGACGACGGTGTGCTCGGTGGTGATCGTCTCCTTGGTCCGGCCGGTGCCGCCGACGATGTAGCGGGCGACCTTCGAGACCCCGACGATCGGCCGCGGCCCGGCCTGCTTGACGCCGCCGCCGTCGCCGATCAGCACCACCTCGGGCGCGAGGACGTCCAGCAGGCCCTGCAGGTCGCCGGTGTCGAGCGCGCGCTTGAACGAGTCCAGCACCGCCCGGGTCTCGCTCGCCGAGACCGTCTCCCGGGGGCGGCGGGCGTCGACGTGCCGGCGGGCGCGGTAGGCGATCTGCCGGACGGCCGCGGGGCTCTTGCCGACCGCCGCCGCGATCTCCTCGTAGCCGAAGTCGAACGCCTCGCGCAGCACGAACACGGCGCGCTCGGTCGGCGACAGCGTCTCCAGCACGAGCATCAGCGCCATCGACATGCTCTCGGCGAGGACGGCGTCCTCGGCCACGTCCGGCGCGGTGAGCAGCGGTTCCGGCAGCCAGGGGCCGACATAGGACTCCTTGCGGCGGGTCATCGTGCGCAGCCGGTTGAGCGCCTGCCGGGTCGCGATCCGGACGAGGTAGGCGCGCGCGTCCCGCACCTGGCCGAGGTCGACCTTCACCCACCGCAGCCACGTCTCCTGGAGGACGTCCTCGGTGTCGGTCGCGCTGCCGAGCATCTCGTAGACGACGGTGAAGAGGAGGTTGCGGTGCGTGACGAAGGCCTCGGTCGCCGGATCGGTCCCGGCCGCCTCGGCGTGGTCGGCCGGGCCGGTGGCGTGGTCGTCGGTCATGTCCGTGTCTCCGTGTCTGCGTCGTCTCCGTGTCCGCGTCGCGCGGGGCCGGTCACTTCGATCCGGGCAGGCCCGTGGCGCCGAGTCCGGTGCGGGCGCTGAACCGGGCGCCGCGGACGACCCCTTCCTTCGTCATCGCGGCGGCCCGTCCGGCGAGGAACCGGCGGCGCGGGCTGTCGTCGCGGTGCGAGGGCTGGATCACGCCGTCGCGCCGGCCGAGGCTGATGCACGTGGCGACGTAGTCCACCGTGTACCGCTTGAGCGGGCGGCCCTGGATCATCCGGGCGACCGTGTCGGCGGCGTGCGCCCCCTGCGGCTCCGCCGTCTGGCAGGACATGCGCGACCCGGGGACGGCGGCGCAGTCGCCGGCGACGACGATGCGCGGGTCGCCGGTGCTGCGCAGGTGCTCGTCGACGAGGGCGCGGCCCCGCTCGTCGACCTCCAGGCCGCTGCGCGCGGCGAGGTCGGGGACCGCGCCGATGACGGCCCACAGGACGAGGTCCGAGGCGAGCCGTCCGCCGGACCCCAGCAGGACCTCGCCGTCCTCCCGCACCTGCGTCACCGTGTCGTCCACCATCGACACATTCAACCGTTCCAGGCCGGTCCGCACGCGTGCGCGGGCCCGCTCCGAGAGGGACGCGGCGAAGTCCCGGCCGACGAGCCGGACCGTCAGGCCGGGGCGGGCGTGGGCGATCTCGGCGGCGGTCTCGATGCCGGTCGGCCCGGCGCCGACGACGGTCACCGCCGCGCCCTCCGGCAGGGCCGCCAGCGCCGCGCGGGCCTCCTGCGCCCCTTCCCACGTCCCGACCGGGACGGTGCCGGGCAGCGGCGACAGCGTGCTCCCGACGGCGAGGACCAGGTAGTCGAAGTCGAGGGACTCGCCGCCGCCGAGCACCACGCACCCGTCGCCGATCTTCTCGACGGCGGCCTGCCGGGTGCGGATCCCGGCGCGGAGCATGTCCGCCAGCGGGGTCGCCGCCCGGCCGGTCCCGGCGAGCTGCTGGTGCAGCCGCACCCGCTCGACGAAGTCGGGCCGCGGGTTCACCACGGTGATCTCCGCGCCCGGCACCTTCTTCGCCAGCCGGTTCGCCGCGAGCGTCCCGGCGTACCCCGCTCCAGCCACGATCACCTTCATGTCCGCCTCCTCCATGTGGATGGGTCTGCCCACAAGACACCGCGGAGGCGCCGCGCATAACAGCGTCGCAGGTAAGGTGCGTCACACCGCCGAGACGAGGTCGGGCGCCGTCCGCGAACGGCGGTGGCCGAGGGCCCGGTCGAGGAGCGCGGCGGGGACGACCGCGGCGGCGAGAGCCGCGCCGATCCAGCAGACGGCGGTGATGCCCGCGCCCGCGTTCAGCGCGGCGCCGGCGAGCGCCGGTACGAGGCTGATGCCGAGCTGGAACGCCGAGACGGTCGTGGCGCCGGCGTCCGGCCCGGGACCGCGAACCGACAACATCTGTTGCCGTTTCCGGGACGCGGGAGGTGTGCAATGGGACGATGACCGAGCACTCACCGCAGGCCCCCGCCGCCATCGCCGACACGCTGGCCCAGGTCGGCCCGCGCCTCAAGCGCGTCCGGACGCGGCGCGGCGTGAGCCTCGCCGCGCTGTCGGAGGCCACCGGCATCTCCAAGAGCACGCTGTCCAGGCTCGAGACGGGACAGCGCCGCCCGAGCCTGGAACTGCTGCTGCCGATCGCGCAGGCCCACCAGGTGCCGCTGGACGAGCTGGTCGGCGCGCCGCAGGTCGGCGACCCGCGGGTGCGCGCCAAGCCCCTCGTCCGCAACGGCCGCACGGTGATCCCGCTGACCCCGCATCCGGGTCCGATCCAGGCCTGGAAGTCGATCATCCCGGCGGACCAGAACACCCCCGACCCGTGCACGCACGAGGGCTACGAGTGGCTGTACGTGCTGTCCGGGCGGCTGCGGCTCGTCCTCGCTGACCACGACCTCGTCATGGGGCCGGGCGAGGCCGCCGAGTTCGACACCCGCCTGCCGCACTGGTTCGGCCCGGCCGGCGACTCACCCGTGGAGGTGCTCAACCTGTTCGGCCGGCAGGGGGAGCGCGTCCACATCCGCGCCCGGCCGCGCGGCCGGGGCGCGGACCGGTGACGGCTCCGCGCCCGCCGCGGCGATCGCGGCGATCATCGCGCGGGCCTTCACCAGGATCTCGGCGAACTCCTCCTCCGGGTCCGACAGCGCGACGATCGCGCCGCCCACGTTGAAGGAGGCGCCGCCGGGCGCGGCGACGATCGTCCGGTTGACGACGCTGAGCTCGCACGCGCCGCTGAGCGAGAACCAGCCGAGCGCCCCGGAGTAGACGCCCCGGGGCCGCCCCTCCAGCCGGTCGATGATCTCCATCGTGCGGACCTTCGGCGCGCCCGTCATCGATCCCGGCGGGAACGCGGCGCGCGCGCACCCGACCGCCGTCACCCCCTCGCGGAGCCGACCCTCGACCGTCGACACCAGATGGTGGACGGGCGCGAACGACTCGACGTCGAACAGCTTCGGCACGCGCACGGAGCCGACGGCGCAGACGGTGTTCAGGTCGTTGCGGACGAGGTCCACGATCATGAGGTTCTCGGCGCGGTCCTTCTCGCTGCCCGCCAGCTCGCGGCGGAGCGCCGCGTCCCGTTCCGGGGTGGCGCCGCGCGGACGCGTGCCCTTGATCGGCTTGGACCGCGCCAGCCCGCCCGCCGTGACGGCCAGGAACTGCTCCGGCGACGCGCTGAGCACCGCGACGCCGGGGAAGTCCAGCAGCGCGCCGTACGGTACGGGGCTGACCCGCCGGAGGTGCGCGAACGTGGCGGCGGGGTCGACGGCGGCACGGGCGGTCGCGGTGTTGGACAGGCAGATCTCGTACGACTCCCCGTCGCGGATCTCGTCGAGGCACTCGCCGATCAGGCCGAGGTAAGTGTCCCGGTCGTGGTGCAGCTCCACGGGCGGCTCCGCCGTGCCGTCGCCGGTCAGCGGCCTGATCGCGGTCTCCGGTCCGTCCGGAAGGTCGCGGACGAGCCCGGCGGTCGCGGCGAACCACGCGGCCACCTCCGGGTCGTCGGCCCGGCGGCTGAGACGCAGCAGGTAGGACGCGCCTTCCGCGTGGTCGATGACGAGGGCCCGGTCGGCGAACACCATCGCGGCGTCCGGGGTGGGCGAGGCGTGCGCGGCGGCGCCGCCCGTCTCGGCCTTCAGCTCGTATCCGAGGTAGCCGACGTACCCGAGGCGGAACCCGAACGGGAGATCGCCGTCCTCGGGCATGGCCCGCCGGGCCACCTCGCGTTCCAGGTAGTCGAAGAACGAGCCGGCCGCGTGCTCGGACACCGCCCCGCGCCCGTCGACCCGGACTCGCCCATCGCCGACCCGGTACGTCACCAGCTCGCCGAGCGGCCCGGCACCGTCGCCCATGATCGTGAACCGGGACGTGCCCTCCGCGTGCGTGCCGCTGTCCAGCCAGAACGCGCCGGGCCGTCCCGCGAACACCGTCCGGTAGGCCGCTTCGGGATCGGGCGCCGCCGCCATCCGGTGGACGTGCAGCCGGTACGGTCCGGAGCCGTGGTTTGCGCGCGTCAGGTCGCGGAAGTTGGCCAGCAGCTCGCGGCCGTGCCCGGTGCGGACGGACTCGGGATGGAACTGGATCCCCCAGATCGGCGCCGAGCGGTGCCGCACCCCCATCAGCACGCCGTCGTCGGACCACGCCACGGCCTCCAGCTCGTCGGGCAGCGCGGTGACGGCCAGCGAGTGGTACCGGACGACCGGCATCGGCGACGGCAGCCCCGCGAAGAGGCCCTCACCGGTGTGGACGACCTGCGACACCCGCCCGTGCACGGGCTCCGGCGCGTGCTCGACCTTGCCGCCGAGCCGGTGGCAGATGGCCTGGTGCCCGAGGCACACGCCGAGCAGCGGCAGCGCCCACTCGTCGATGACCCGGGCGCCGATGCCGATGTCGCGGTCGCGATCGGGACGTCCCGGCCCGGGGGAGATCACCACGTTGTCGTAGTCGGCGGCCGACAGCCCCGCCCAGTCGGCGTCGTTGCGGACGACGGTCGGCGGACGGCCGTTCACCTCGCCGAGCAGCTGGTACAGGTTGAAGGTGAAGGAGTCGTAGTTGTCGATCAGAAGTGTTCGCATCGGCGTCCGCTCCCGGGCGTCGTCATGGATCGCCCAGGCGCACGGCTGCCGTGTCGGGCCGCTCCCCGGTGGTGCTCCACCCTAGGCGCCAGTCACGGCCCGCCCACACTGTAACCGCGCGCCGGTCATCCGGGCCGCAGGCCCCGGAGGGTGCGGTCGAGCACGGCGCCGACCTCGGCGCGCGCCGAGGCCTGGTCGGCGGCGCGCGCGATGACGAGGCTCGCCTCGATGATCATCGCGACGATCAGCCGGGCGAGCACCTCCGCCGGCTGCCGGTCCAGCTCGCCGGCGTCCATCGCCCGCTCCAGCCACTCGGTGAGCAGCCGCAGCCCGTGCCGCTCGGCGAGGTCGTTCCAGGCGTCGGCGCCGAGCACGATAGGGCCCTCGACGAGCACGAGGCGCTGGAAGTCGCTGTCGACGCAGGTGTCGAGGAACGCGGCGAGGCCGTCGCGGATCTGGTCCAGCGGGCCGCCCGCCGCCGGCCGGTCGAGCTGCTGGCGGATCAGCCGCTCGGCCAGCTCCGCGCCGACCTGCTCGACCACCGCGCCGAACAGCGCGGCCTTGTCGCGGAAGTGGTGGTAGAGCGCGCCGCGGGTGACGCGGGCGGCGGCGACGACGTCCTCGGTGCCGGTGGCGGCGTAGCCGCGCTCGGCGAACAGCGCGCGGGCGGCGGACAGCAGGGCGGCGCGGGTGTCGGCGGCGTGCTGGGCGCGTCGGGACGGCGTCATACCGCCGAACCTATATTGACATACAGCCGCCATGTTTCATACTCGGAGTATGGAGCATCGTCCGGATGCCGGGACGGCCCGGCGCACGGACGGCACCCGCGGAACGGGAGGCGCACATGGGACTGCCCATGCGGCTGGCGGTCAAGATCGGAACCCATCTGGTGCGGCAGAAGCTGCGCGGCACCGCCAAGTTCCCGATGATCATGGAGCTGGAACCGCTGTTCGCCTGCAACCTCAAGTGCGCGGGCTGCGGCAAGATCCAGCAGCCCGCGTCGCTGCTCAAGCAGCGGATGCCGGTCGAGCAGGCGGTGGCGGCCGTCGAGGAGTGCGGCGCGCCGATGGTGTCGATCGCCGGCGGCGAGCCGCTGATGCACCCGCAGATCGACCGGATCGTCGTCGAGCTGCTGCGGCGCCGCAAGTTCGTCGTCCTGTGCACCAACGCGGTGCTGCTGCGCAAGCATCTGCACCGCTTCCGCCCGCACCGCGACTTCGCGTGGATGGTCCACATCGACGGGCTGAAGGAGCGCCACGACGAGTCCGTCAGCAAGGACGGCGTCTTCGAGCAGGCCGTGGACGCGATCCGCGCCGCGAAGGCCGCCGGGTTCGCCGTCTACACGAACTCGACCTTCTTCAACACCGACACTCCCGAGACCATCCGGGAGACCCTCGACTACCTCAACGACGAGCTCGGCGTCGACCGGATGGAGATCGCGCCCGGCTACGCCTACGAGAAGGCGCCCGACCAGGACCGCTTCCTCGGCGTCCAGCAGACCCGCGAGCTGTTCGCGGCGGCGTTCGCGGGCGGCCGGCGGCGGCGCTGGCGGCTCAACCACTCGCCGCTCTACCTCGACTTCCTCGAAGGCAAGCGCGACTTCGCCTGCACCCCGTGGGGCGTGCCGTCGTACTCGCTCCTCGGCTGGCAGCGGCCCTGCTACCTGCTCGCCGACGGGTACGCCGCCACCTGGAAGGAACTGCTGGAGACCACCGACTGGGACGCCTACGGGCGGGGCCGCGACCCGCGCTGCGACAACTGCATGGCCCACTGCGGCTACGAGCCCACCGCCGTCCTCGCCACCACGCAATCGTTGCGCGAGAGCCTGCGGGCGCTGGCCGGCTGACGTTCCCGCGTCACCCCTCTTTGATCAGCATCTCGGGGCGTCCGGTGGCCAGCAGCCACGCGGGCAGCGTGACGACGCACAGCAGCGGCAGCAGCTTGATGTCGGTGACGACGGCGACCGCCATGAACAGGCTCAGCCACCCCTGCCGCGTCAGCGCCACGAGCAGGCCGAGCACCCCGGAGCCGATCGCGAGGGACACCGGGACGGCGTCCACCAGCCGGTTCGCGAGCAGCCCGATCGCGAGGCCGGTGAACACCGCGGGGAAGATCCGTCCGCCGCGGAACCCGCAGGACGCGGCCACCAGGATCGCGGCGAGCTTCACCACGATGATCAGCAGCAGCCCGCCCGCCGAGTGGGACGACGCGTGCCCGGTGAGCGTCTTCATCTCGTCCAGGCCCTTGAACAGGGTGATCCGGCCGCCGACCGCGCCGAGCACACCGAGCACCGCCCCGCCCGCCGCGAGCCCGACCACCGGGCCGGGCAGCCGGTGGAACACGGAGTGGACGTGCGGGAACGCGTACACCAGCAGCAGGCCGAGCGTGCACGCGACGAGGGCGATGACCGAGCCGCTGACCAGGTCCACGAGCTCGAAGCCGCGGTAGCCGGGGACGTCCACGCTCAGCGTCGGCGCGGCGAGCGCCACCGTGGTGAGCGCCCCCGCGCCGGCCGCGATGAGCGGCGCGAACAGCCGGTCCCACAACGGGGTGCCGGGCCCGCCCATCGCCGTCTCCGACAGGATGAGCGCGGCGGCGACGGGCGTGCCGAACAGGGCGCCGATCGTCCCCGCCGCCGCGATCCCCACCCACGCCTCGCCCGGTGCGGCGGGCAGGAACCGCGTGCCGAGCGCGAACGCCAGCGCGACGTTGACGGCGGTGATCGGGTTCTCCGGACCGAGGCTGACGCCGCCCGCGAGCGTCAGCACGGTGGCGAGCAGCAGGCTCGGGACGACCCGGGCCGGGATCGGCGGCGCGACCAGGCCCTCGGTCGCGGGATCGTGCCCGGCGCGTCCGGGCACCTTCGCCACGGTGAGGCCGACCGCGGCGCCCGCGAGGGTGAGGATCAGGAACGTCCACCAAGCCGGCTCCCCGCCGATCCCGAGCGCGTGCGGCAACCGGTCCCACACCGCCTTCTGCAGCGCCTCGGCGACGGTGCTCACGCCGAGCAGCAGCAGGCTCGCCCCAACGCCGATGAGCAGCGCGGGCAGCGCCAGGGCCAGCAGCGCGGCAGGCCTGGTCGCGGTGGTACCGGCCACCCGTCCTCCCCCGGAGCCGACGCGATCGGTCTTCCCTCTCCCTACCCCCGAAGATCACCGCCCGCACGCCAGTGACGGCGCCGCAGCAGCACGACCGGCGTCGCCGCCGCCATTCCCAGCGCGAACGGGGCCGCGGGCGCAAGACCGCCGATGGCCTGGTCGAAAGTGTCCGGGATGTGCAGCATCTTCATCCGGTTCAACGGCCACACCACGACGAAAGCGCGGCCGATGACCCGGTCCTCCGGAATGGCGCCGCCGCCCGGGTCCTTCTGATGCGCCCGCGAATCCGCGGACAGCTCCCGGTGGTCCCCCATGACCCACAGCGTCCCCGGCTGCACCGTCACCTCGAACGGCTGCTCGGACGGCTTGTTCCGCTCATGCGTGACCGGATCGGTGTAAAGGTACGAATGCTCGTCCAGGGCCGTCCCATTGACGGTCACGCGGCCCTGCGCGTCGCAGCATTTCACGTGGTCGCCCGGCACGCCGATGACCCGCTTGATGTAGTCCTTCTCGCCCGGCGCCACCCCGAAGGCGCCGCCGCCCCACCGGAGGAACCGCTTCACCGGATTCTTCGGCTTCTCGTACGTCACCTCGGGATCCCAGGAGTCCAGCCCGTTGAACACCACGATGTCGCCGCGCTTGACGTCGCGCGTGTGGTAAACGACCTTGTTCACCAGAACCCGGTCGCCGATCTCCAGCGTGTTCTGCATGGACCCGGACGGAATGTAGAAGGCCTGCACCAGAAAGGTCTTCACCACCAGGGCCAGCACCACGGCGACGACGATCAGGACGGGCAGCTCCCGCCAGAACGAGCCCTTCCTCTTTTCCTTCGCCGAGTCGTCGTCCGACCGCTCCGACGCCTCGTCTTCGGACCCGTCGAGATCCTCCTCGCGGGGCGCCGCGCCGTCAGAGCTGGAATGCATGTCTCTCCGATCTCCTCGGGCGTGCCGTCCAGGCGGGATCCTACTGTCGCCGCGCCCCGCTCCCCTCACCAGGCGCCGCCCACCCTCCGCGCTAGGAAGCCGGGCCCGTGAGGTAGTCGCCGTGCTCCAGGTCGTCGAGCAGCGTCGGGTGCACCGGCGCCCAGCCGAGCAGCTCCTGTGTGCGCGCGCTGGAGACGGGCGCGTCGATCCCGTAGACGGTGGCCATGAACGGACTCGGGAAGTGCGCGGCGGCCTCGTCCGGAGGCAACGAAACGGCGGGCAGCCCGAGCCCACGGCCGATCGCCTCCGCGATGCTCTTGAACGGGACGTTCTCAGCCGCCCCATGGAGCACGCTGCCCGCGGGGGCCTTCTCCAACGCCAGGCGGAACAGGACCGCCGCGTCGAGCCGGTGCACCGCGGGCCACCGGTTGGCGCCGTCGCCGACATAAGCCGACACACCGGTCTTCCGCGCCGTGTCGACGAGCATGCCCATGAACCCGTAATCCCCAGGGCCGTGGACGGTCGGGGCGAGCCGGACCACGCTCGCCCGCACACCCCGGTCCGCGAAGCCGAGACAGGCCCGCTCGCCCGGGAGCCGGAAAGCGGCGATCCCGGACACGTCGGGCTCGTCCTGCTCGGTGCTCTCCCGTCCGGCGGGCATGACCAGCGTGCCCGAGGTGATGACGAGCGGCGCGCCCGAGCGTCCGAGCGTCTCGATCGCGGTCCGGTCGCGCCGCATCATGTCGTCCGGATCGGCGAAGTCGCCGCCGAACGCCATGTGCACGACGCCGTCTGCGGCTTCGGCGCCGCTGCGCAGGCTGTCGAGATCGTCCAGCGATCCCCGGTGCGGCACGGCGCCCAGCGACTCCAGTCGCGCCGCCGCGGCGTCCGACCGCGCGAGCCCGGTGACGGTGTGCCCGGCCGCCAAGAGCTCGGCGACGACGGCCGGACCGGTCAGCCCGGAACCACCCGTGACGAAGACATGCATGAGCTTCTCCTTAACGCCAGTGACTGGCGCTTCTTAGCGACAGTCACTGACCCTACACGTAGCGCCAGTCACTGGCACATGCGATAGCCTCCAGGGGTGCCACGGAGCGGAGCAGAAGCGCGCCGCCGCCTTCGCCAGGCGGCCCTCGAGCTGTACCGGGAACGAGGATTCGACCAGACCACCACGGCCGAGATCGCCGCCCGGGCCGACGTCAACGAGCGCACGTTCTTCCGCCACTTCCCGGACAAGCGCGAGGTGCTCTTCGACGGCCAGGCCGACCTGCGCGACGCGCTGACCCGTGCGGTGGCCGAGGCGCCCGACGGCCTGGAACCGCTCGACGTCCTGCTCGGCGCCTTCCGCGAGGGCGGACGAATCCTCGAGGAGAACCGCCCCTTCTCCGAACCCCGGCAGGAGATCATCGCCGCGACGCCCACGCTCCGCGAGCGCGAGCTGGCCAAGGCCGCCGCGCTCACCGACGCCCTGGCGGACGCCCTGCGCCGGCGCGGCGTCGCCGACCGGCTGGCCGCCCTCGCCGCCCAGACCGGCTGGGCCGCCTTCCACCACGCCGTCCAAGCCTGGATCGACGACCCCTCACAGAGCCTGGACGCCCATCTCTCCCAGACCTTCGCCGACCTGCGCGCCCTCACCGGCCACTATGTGCGGGGGTCCCGCGGCGCCGGATGACCCGCCCAAGGGAACTCACCGCGCTGAATGGCGGCACGTGAGGGGGCAGCGGCAGCTCCTCCCCGGTCACCCGGAAGCGCGCCGCCACCGGCCGAAGCCCCTTCCGAGGGCCGGGGCCGTCCCTCATCCACTCCGCCAGCGTGGGCCAGACGGATGCCAGACCAGCACCTCTCCACCCCGCCCACGGTAAGCCGCAAACCAATGCGCCCCGCAGCGGTGCGCTCTTCACAGCGTGATCGGTGCCCGTGGCCCCCATGGCCAACGCAGAAGGCCCCTTCCATGATGGGAAGGGGCCTCTGAACTGGGCGCACCCGAAGGGATTCGAACCCCTAACCTTCTGATCCGTAGATTCCCAAACGATCACTGCCCCCGTCCGAACCCGTCCGCACACTGGGCCGATGACCTGCGCGCCGTCCGAACCCGTTCACCCCGATCCAAGATCATCCGCCCCGGTGGCTCCCACCGTGGCTCCCGGGGAGCCACCGGACGTACCCACCCCCTGCGGGTAGTTCGTCCTCGTAGTCGCATGCGGCGACCGCGTCGTATCCGGCCCGCCAGGCGGAGGTGAGGAGTTTCGACACCACGTCCACCACCTGGCTGGGAAGGGCTTCTTGCTTCTCGACCTCGATCTTGATTGGCCAGGCGGGAAAGTCCTCCGAGTCCGGAAGGAAACCAGGGTTGCGCAAGACTTCGATCTCAAGGCCGTCGAGATGTGCGACTGTGCCGTCAAGGGCAGTAGCGGTGGCTTGGGCCACCAGGTCAACCGCAGCGTTCTTGGACAGACCTCGTAGGTAGAGCCCGCAGTAGTCGTAGCGCTCCGGCATGATCATCTCCGCTCTCCCATCGCCGTCGTCTCCATCGGACCGCGACGGACGGACGGACCTGTCCGGAGGGTGCTCCCGCGCGAACGGCGCGCACCCCGTGACAGACAGATTCGCGCGGGAGTGCCCTCCGGGTCGCGGGGGTCCAGGGGGCGGCGCAGCCCCCTGGTTCGAGCTCGCTCAACCAAGTCTTGCGCGGATCTCGCTGGCCTGCGCCCGAGCGGCCTCCGCTTCTGTTGCCGCTTGCTCTCGGTCTGATTCGAACAAGAGCCGCTCGGCCAGCTCATCGAGGACATCCGCCATCTCGTCACGCCACTCGGCGAGCGCGAGGGACTGGGCCTCTGCTGGTCGACGGGCACGCACCTCGCGTAGCCGCTTCAAGGAACGCTTGAGTTCCGCAGGGATGGTCACAGTCACCTTCGAAGTGGTTGAACCGATCGTAGGCGGCGGCGCGAACCCGTGGCGGCCGGACGGGGCGGGGCCGGCGGACGCGTCGCGATGCGCGGCCCGGCGCGGCCGCCCGGTGACCGGCGCCCACGCCGCACGCTCCGGGCGGCCAGGCGCGGGGCCGCGCCAGCGGCCCGAGCGCCGCCGCCCCTTGATATCGAGATCGAACGCACCGGCGTGCGGGGCTCGCTCAAGACCGGTGGGGAGGCGCGGGGCCGGCGGACTCGGTCGACGCGGCGGCGGCAGGACGCGCCGGACCTGCCTCGGCGTCCGGTCGACTCCCGCACGGTCGGCAAGGTGTTCCGGGGCCGCGACGGGAAGACGTTCCGGCCGTCGCTGTTCCTGACCCTGACCTTGGACTCCTACGGGCGGGTCCGCTCGGACGGTACCCCGGTCGACCCGGCCACCTACGACTACACGCGGGCCGCACGCGATGCGCTGCACTTCTCCAAGCTGGTAGATCGGTTCGTGCAGAACCTGCGCCGGTTCGTCGGCTACGACGTGCAGTACTTCGCCACCGTCGAGCCCCAGCGGCGGCTGGCTCCGCACCTGCACATGGCGATCCGCGGAACCATCTCCCGCACCGAACTGCGGCAAGTCGTCGCGGCCACCTATCACCAGGTGTGGTGGCCCTCCACCGATCGCGTCGTCTACTCCGGGAATCGGCTGCCGGTCTGGGACGAGGCTGCGGGCGAGAACGGCGGCTACCTCGACCCCGAAACCGGCGAAGTCCTCCCCACCTGGGATGACGCGCTGGACGCCATCGGCCTGGACGAGAACGCCGAACCCCTGCACGTCGTCCGCTTCGGCCGCCAGATCGACGCCCAAGGCGTCCTGGCCGACTCGGCCGACTCGCGGCGCTGCATCGGCTACCTGACCAAGTACCTGGTCAAGGGTGTCGCCGAATGCCACGAAGCGGAGACGGCGGCGCAGCGTGAGCACGTCGACCGGATGGCCGAAGCGCTCCGCTTCGAGCCGTGCTCGCCGACGTGCGCGAACTGGCTGCGCTACGGCGTGCAGCCCAAGAACGCCCGGCGGGGGATGACTCCCGGGTTCTGCAAGGGCAAAGCGCACAGGCGCGAACACCTCGGCTACGGCGGACGCCGCGTCCTCGTCTCACGCAAATGGTCGGGAAAGACCCTCGCCGATCACAAGGCCGACCGCAAAGCCTGGGCACTGGCCCGGCTGGCTGAGGCCGGCATCCCCGTCTCCAACCCGGCCGACCCGCAAGCGGCCTACGTCTGGGAACGCGCGGGGCCTGGTGACCCGGACGTCCGGCCGACCGAGCATCGGCTCTTGCTCCTGATCAACGAACGCATCCAACGGCGCCGCCAGCTCGACGCCGCGACCCAGAACACGACTTCCGAACTTTCGGCAACTGCGGAGGCAGCGTGATCACTACGGCGAACGGGGCGGCGGAACCGCTCCTTTGGAAGCCCGAACAGGCGGCCGTGATGCTCGGCATCGGACGCACCAAGGTCTATGACCTGATGCGTACCGGTGCGCTGCGGTCGGTCCGGCTCGGCGGCTCTCGAAGGATTCCGGCAACGGCGCTCACCGAGTTCGTTGCCCGGCTCGAAGAGGAGACGGACGCGGCATGACCAAGCGACGCGGCAACGGCGAAGACTCGATCTACAAGGATGGCGACCGCTGGCGCGGCGCGATCCACCTGGGCTACGACGACAAGGGACGGCGCGTCCGGAAGAAGGTCTCCGGCCGGACGCGTGCCGAGGTGGCGGAAAAGCTCCGCAAACTGCGGAAGCTCGTGGATGCCGGGACGGTTCCGGACGACAAGGTCACCGTCAAGGCGTTCCTCGACCGTTGGTTGGCCCACAGCCTTCCCGGCACGGTGGCCGAGTCGACCGAGGACGACTACCACGACACGGTGCGGTTGCATCTGGCGCCCGCGCTCGGACGGAAGAAGCTGGCCAAGCTCACCGTTCTGGACGTCGACAAGCTGTGGCAGGCCAAGCGGGATGCGGGCTACAGCGCCAACAGCATCCGAATCATGCGGACGGTCCTGCGGAAGGCTCTCACACAGGCGGAGCGGGAAGGCATCCTTCCGCGCAACGTCGCTGCTCTTTCGGCAGCGCCTCACGTCGTCGCGAAGGAAGGCCGAACGCTCACCATCGACCAAGCGAAAGCGCTCCTCGACACGGTCGCCGGCCACCGCTTCGACGTCGCCATCATGCTCGCTCTCGCCTATGGCCTGCGCCGTGGCGAGGTTCTCGGCCTGCACTGGGCTGCCGTCGACTGGGACGCCGGAACGGTTCGGCTGACGCACTCGGTGAAGAGGATCAAAGACCGCGACAAGGCGAGCGGACGGAAGACGCGGCTGGTGGTGGGGGAGTTGAAGACGCCCAAGTCACGCCGGACGCTCGTCCTGACTCCCCAGCTCGTGACCAAGCTTCGGACGCTCCACACCCGGCAGGCCAAGGCCAAGATCGCGGCCGGTGAGCTGTGGGAGGATCACGGGCTGATCTTCGCGAGCGAGGTCGGGACGCCGATGGACCCGGACAACTTCTCGCACACCTTCTCCAAGCTCGCCAAGCGCGCCGGCCTCGGCCACTGGCATCCGCACGAACTGCGGCATTCGGGCGCCTCGCTGATGCTGGCGCAGGGGACGCCGCTGCATGTCGTCTCCGAGATCCTCGGGCACACGTCCATCGCGATCACCAAGGACGTCTACGGGCATCTCCTGGTGGACGACAAGCGGGCGGCGGCCGAGGCGATGAGCGGGGCGCTCTTCGGAGCGTGATCGGTGCCCGTGGCTCCCAACGTGGCTCCCATGGCCAACGCAGAAGGCCCCTTCCATGATCGGAAGGGGCCTCTGAACTGGGCGCACCCGAAGGGATTCGAACCCCTAACCTTCTGATCCGTAGTCAGATGCTCTATCCATTGAGCTACGGGTGCCCGTTCGGAGCCAACTGTACCGGCTCCTGGGGCCGGACGGCGAATCGGCGCCGGAAGACGCGCCTCGGGCAGTGTGAGCCGGGTCACGGAACCGTCTGTGGCGAACCAGCGCCAAAGGTGTAATCGAGACGGATGTGACCTCTGAGGTTTACCCTCGTCCGAAGTCCCAAACCCCCCTGAAGGAGAAGGTTTCATGCGCATGTCTGCCGCCAAGCTCGTCGGCGTCCTGGCCATCGGTGGCGTGCTGCTCGGCTCCACGGCCTGCGGCCCGGTGGACTCCATCACCGGCGGCGGCAAGAAGAAGACCGCCTGCAAGAACATCGAGACCGAGCTGAAGAACGTCGCTTCGAGCGGCGGGTCGGCCGGCGGCTCCGAGGCGACGGCCCAGACGTTCTCCGACGCGGCCGCCAAGATCCGCACCGAGGGCCAGAACGCCGGCGGCGACGTCGAGACCGCCGCGACCGCGTTCGCCGGCGACCTGGACGACACCGCCGCCACGCTGCGCAAGCTCAGCTCCGGCAACCTGTCCGGCGGGACGCCCAACTTCACCCAGATGCAGCAGCACGGCGAGGACCTGGGCAAGGCCTGCGGCTACACCGGCTTCCACATCGGCTGACCGACGGCGCTTCGCTCCCGCGGCCCCGGGAGCGAATCGTCCGGCCGCCTCGTCGCCCCGCGGGCGCGTTCGGACTATGCTTCGAAGCCACAGGCCAGACTTTGCCGGTTGGCTCGCCGAACCGGTACCCTGTGCTGAGCCTGATGGCTCCTGGAGGATTCGCCTAGTCCGGTCTATGGCGCCGCACTGCTAATGCGGTTTGGGTTTACCGCCCATCCGGGGTTCAAATCCCCGATCCTCCGCCACTACCAGCGCCTCCGCCGAGTGAGATGATCTCGGCGGGGGCGTTTTCGGTGTCTGGTGTGGCCATGGTGTGGCCATCACGGCGCAGCGGCACCACCGCGGCCACCGCCTCGGCTGCCGACTTGGCCACCTCGGGCAGGACCGAGGCGTAGGTGTCGGCGGTGAACGATGACCGAGAGTGACCGAGCGTCGCGCTGATCACCTTCATGTCGACCTTGCCGAGCAGGCTCAGCGTCGCCGCGCCGTGGCGCAGGTCGTGGAACCGGATCGGTGGAAGCGGGCCGCGGTCGATGGCGACTTGGGCCGCTCGTCGGCTGACGCGGTGGCGGCGCGCTATCTGTTCGACGGGCCACTCCTCGTTAAAGTGGCGCCGTCGGATCGTGTTGTAGCGCTCGATCAGGGCTTCGAAGCGCAGTGAGATCCACTCTGGCCGCAAGGCGGATCCGTCTTCGCGGGTGAACACCCGTCCTGAGTCCACCCAGACTTCCGGGCCCGCCGAGAGCCGCTCCTCTCTCTGGTGAGTGCGCCACCGGCGAAGGACGGCGAGGGTCATTTGGTCGAGGCTGACGGTTCTCTCTCCGGCTTCGGACTTGGTGTCGTCGTACTCGTCGTCTGGACGGGTCTCGCGGATGGTGAGCGTCTCGCTGTCGTCCAGGTCGGTGTCCGTCCGTGGCAGGCCCGCGACCTCGGCACGGCGCGGCCCTCGGAAGGCGACCAGGTGGAAGAGCGCGTAGAGCCGCTCTTCGGCCGCGAAGTCGAGGAAGGCCCCCGTCTGCTCCGCCGTCCACACCATGACCGGGCCGGGCGCCTTCCCGGTCTCCAGCCAGTGCCGGACGCGTTCAGTCGTCCAGACGAGCGGCTTGGACCGTCGGCCTTTGATGCGCGGGAGTTCGACGTGTTCCACGGGGTTGTAGGTGAGCCGCTTGGTCTTCACCGCCGTTCCTATGGCCGAGGACAGGACGGCATGGACCTTTTTGATTCGCGCGGCTGAGATCGGTCGGGTCTGCTTCTTTCTGGATGCTTCGCCCTCGGTGTGCTGCTTCTTCGCGGATGCCGCTCTGACCTCCATGAGTCGCCGCAGCAGTTCGCTCTGTCGCTCGCCGTCCTTCTGTGGACGGTTGATCTGTGAGATGGCGGCGTACATCTCGTGGGCGTCGCGGTCGCACAGGTCGACCATGCGGAGATGGCCGAGGGCCGGCTTCAGGTAGAGGCGGACGATCTCCTCGTAGTCGGCGTACGTGGACCGGGCGAGGCTCTTCTTGCCGGGAAGCCACTGCTTTTCGAGGTAGGCCCCGACCGTCAGCGAACGGTCCACGGCCTGGCCGACGTGGCTGACGTTCGCGAGTTCCTCTGCCAGCGCCTTGTCTGCGTCGCGTTCGGTGGTGAAGGGGCCGACCAAGGGTCTGCGTCTCTTCCCGTCTGCTCCTCGTGGGGCGTCGTAGCGGAACCACCAGGCGCCGTGCTGCTTCTTCTTCAGTTGGGGGCACTTGCCCTCGGAGTACTTCTTCTTGGTCTCAGGGTTGCGGCATCCGCATCGCTTGAAGGTTCGGCCCTTCATCTGTTCTCCTCCTCTGGTCCCCGATCGTGCGATCGGGGACGTGTTGATCGCTTTGGGACTGTCTGGACGCTGACGCTGAACCGGCGCCGCTCTGGGCCTAATGCGTTCGAAGCGCCATCGCTCGGGGTCGTCCGGCGCGTGCTGGCAAGTTCCTCACCCAGGGGTTGAGCGATGGTCGGCAGCGCCTCGGATTCGGAGGGGGCCGACCGCTCGTCGGGGCTACGTCACGCCGAGCAGCTTGCGGAGTTCTGCGGTCGGTACTCGGTAGGCGGTGCCGACTCGGATGAGGCGGCAGGGAAATTCTCCGCGTTTCGCCAGTTCATAGGCATATGTGCGGGAAAGTCCCAGCGCGCGGGCAGCGGTCGTGATGCTGACGACCGTGGGGAGGGTGGCGAGGTCTTCGTATTGCATGGTCTGCATTCGGATGCCTCCGTGGCCTAGTGCGTCGCGGTGGTTCTGGCGGAGCTTGCATGGATCTTCGAGCGCCTCTCGTTCGAATGAGTTGATCTCGGAGGGGACTGGACAGCGTCCTCCGCTGTTGTCCTGCTCGCAGTGCGAGGACGTTGGTTGGTTCGCTACCGCCGGTGTCGGCTTGGGCGGGTTGGTGGAGAGGGGGTAGGTGCCGTGGATCTGCTGGGGGTCGTGGGTTCTAGAGGCGCCCACGGGTTGGGGAACGCGGCCATGGCCAGCTGTACCTGCGTGGGCATGGCCGCCTGCGCGGCCTGTTGTGGCGTGTTCGTGGGGGCGGTGGGTTGCGCTTCGCGGACGTGTTCGGCGGCTTTTCGGGCGGCGTCGGCTTGGGCTTGGCGGTGCTGGAGTCGGCGCAGCTCGGCGATGGTTTCGAGCAGGGTGATGAGGTTGGCGACGAGCATCATGATCGACACCGTCGCCCGGTTCTTGGCGGAGTTGGTGAGTGCGAGGAGGCGGGCTGTGGTGCGCAAGGCGTTGCCGGCAGGAGTGGGTTGTGGAATGCGGCCGTAGGGTGCGCGGGCGGCGCGGTCGTAGGTGTCGGCGGCGCGGTGGAGGTGGTGGTTGCCGGTGGCTTGCGCGGCGGTGCGGAGAGCGTCGGAGGCGGCCCAGCAGGCGTCCTGGACTGCGTGAGGATTGGTGGCGAGGTAGCGGCGAATGTGGGCGGTGGCGTAGGACGCGGCGCGGGCCGCGTCGTCGTAGAACGCCTGTCGCTCCTCAGCGGTGAGGTCGTCATCGACAGCGGTGGGCATGCGACGCGCCCCAGGTGATGCCCAACGTTGCTGGAGGCGCGTGAGCGAGAGGTCGTCTGCGAGGCGGCTTCCTGGATGCCAGGTCGGTTCTTCGTCGCCGGGCTCGGTGGGGAGCGCGACGGTGTACCCGGTGATCTGTCCGGGGATGTACTGGCTGTAGCGGACTTTGACCAGGAGGCCGTTGTCCTGGAGCTGGTCGAGGAACTCGGCGGTCGTCCGGGCTTTGTCCGCGGTGCGGCGGACAGTTGTCCGCAGCACGGCCTGCCTCGTCCGCGCGGACAGGTGCCGTCCGCCCAGCGGACGGACGGCCGACGGACCGTGGTCGGAGCCGTCCGCACCTGTCCAGCGCAAGCGGAGTTTGGGGAGCGTGAGGTCGGCGGCGAGCTTGCTGCCCCCGTACCAGACCGGCTGCCCGGCCGCGTTGACATCACCGGGCGCGGCCACGGCGTACCCGGTCACCTCACCCGCCGTCCGCTGACTGAGCCGCCGCCGCACCAGGACACCGTCGGCCTGCAGTCGTTCGAAGAACTCCCTTTCGCTTCCCGCGCCGGCGGCCGCCGTCTGAACCTTGTGGAGCAGAAACGTACGTGAAGGTACTGGCCGGCCGCGGCGGACGGCTTTCTCGGTCTCGCCGCGTTTGGGGCGGCGGGCGGCGGTCCTGTCCGCCGGCGCCGTGGACCGCAGGCCGAACCGTGCCTCCACCGCCCGGCACGCGTCCCGCACCCGGTACCCGTCGTTCCATACCTCGGGGCGGACGCCGTCGGGCCGCGCCAGCGTGGCCACGATGTGGACGTGGTCGGCGGCGTGCCGGACGGCGATCCAGCGGACGGCGTCAACGTCTCCGGCCGGGACCAGGCCCGTCCGCTGCATAATCTTGCCGACGGCCTGTGCCCACTGCGCATCGGTCAGGATCGGGTCCTCAGGAGCGGCCCGCACGGCGCAATGCCAGACGGGCTTGCGGTAGTTCCGCTCGCCGAGCAGCGCCAGCGGCTGGGTCAGCAGGCCCTCCAGGTGGCGGAAGTCGCGGTGGCCATCGGGGCGTAATGCCGGTTCCAGGTCGGCCAGGTCCCCGAAGCCGGCCACGATGTGCGGGTTGAGGTGTTCGCCGCTGGTGCCCGGGCCGTAGAGGTAGCGCAGCAGCCCCTGGACCCGGACACCACGCAGAACCTTCCCGATCACCCTGCGGCGCTCCGTGCCGTGGCGTTCGTGGCTACGACGGCCCCTGTCATGGCAGCCGCCTTCTCAGCTCGTCGGCCAGCTCATCGAGCTTGCGGATCGTCTGCGCGGCGGCGCGGGCGTACCACTGGACCGTCGAGGACACCTCTCCTGAGTTCAACGCGGCGACCGCCTGGTTGAGGTTGACGCCGATCCGGTGAGCCTGACCGCGCACCTGCATGACGGCCTGCAGTACCTCGCGCAGCTCATTGTTCTGTGCGCGCGGCTTACCGGTTGCGGCGGCGAGCAGCGTCAGCGCCGCCCACGCCGCGATCGCCAGACTCTCTCGTTCGGCGGCCCTCGACACCACTGCGTGTTCGTTGTCCGACAACAGGACGTACAACACTCGCCTTCGCTTCGACCCGCTATGGGTTCGGCGGTTGCGTCTCTTCACCGTGCTCGACGCGGACTCGCCACTGCCGTGTTCGACCATTGGCCTCCTGTCCTGGGATCGCGCTCGATCCCGTCCTAGGCTGTGAACCGCGCCCGGTCTGCAGCCGATAACGCTTGCGTTTTCCATTTCTTGCCCTGCGTCAGCAGAGCCCGCGGCTAGGGTGCAGGCATGCAAGGGGAAGAGATCGTCATTAGACTCACGCGGGACGAAGCGCTCGTCTTGTCCGAGTGGTTGGAACGGTTGCAGATGACCGACCTCGGCCGTGTCGTTGACGACTCAGCCGTCTGGGCACCGCTTCATCGGATCGCGGGAACCCTCGACAAGGCACTGCCGGATCTCTTCGCCGCCGACTACGCCGAGCGTCTCGATGCCGCTCGCCGCCGCCTCCGCCCGGAGTGAGTCAGCGTTGGTCCGCCGGAGACCTGCACAGTCCAGAGGCTTCGCGTCCGCTTGCGCGGTTACCGTTCATGCCGGAGGCAGGTAGGCGATTGCCGGTCCTGTTCGATCGGCTTTATCGAGCACCGTAGGTCCACGCTGTCCCGAACTCCAGTTCGTTGTCCACATGCTGTGGACAACGGGCTCGTCCGAGAGGCTTGTGCTTGCTTGCCCGTGTCGGCGTATTGAGAGCTCTGGTCGGGGGCTTGGTGTCTGAGCTTTCCTGCCGTGCTTTCAAGCAGAGTTGGTCGTGCAGCTCGACGGTGGGCCGCTCAGTGGCCCCGTCGATGCGAGTGGCGAGTGCGTCCATGTGAGGTGCTCTCCAGCGTCAACTGAATTCGGACCATTCGGGACCTCTCTTCTCGGTTCGGCTGAGTGCTTCAACAGCCCGGTTCGGCCGTTGTCAACGGCGGCTGAATTTTGACCCCCTGGGGACGTCTGAAAGTTGACCCCCTGATGTTGTTGTTCGCTGCGTTGTGTTACTGCTCGTCGTTGCTGGTGGTGGTGTTGGCCGCGGGGACGCGGCC
>NZ_WBMS02000090.1 GCF_008923205.2 Actinomadura physcomitrii
TGGTCACGGGCGCGGCTCTGGCGACCGTCAACCGGCTGCCGGTGCTGCTGCTGCCGGGGGACGTCTTCGCGACGCGCCCGGCCAATCCGGTGCTGCAGGAGCTCGAAGACGCCCGCTCCTACGACGTCTCGGTGAACGACTGCTTCAAGCCGGTGTCGAAGTACTGGGACCGCATCAACCGTCCCGAGCAACTCCCCAGCGCGCTCATGGCGGCGATGCGGGTGCTCACCGGTCCCGCTGAGACCGGCGCCGTCACCTTGGCGCTGCCCCAGGACGTCCAGGCCGAGGCGTACGACTGGCCGGACGAGCTGTTCGCGCGGCGCGTCTGGCGGATCCCGCGTCCGCTGCCGGAGGCCCGCGACCTCGACCGTGCCTGCGCCGCGCTGCGGTCGGCCGAGCGCCCGCTGATCGTGGCGGGCGGCGGCGTCATCTACTCCGGCGCCACCGACGCGCTGCGGACGTTCGCCGAACGCACCGGCGTCCCCGTCGCCGAGACGCAGGCCGGGAAGGGCTCGCTGCCCTGGGACCACCCGTCCGCCGTCGGCGCGATCGGCGCCACTGGCTCGACCGCCGCGAACGCCCTGGCGCGGGAAGCCGACGTCGTCATCGGCATCGGCACCCGCTACAGCGACTTCACCACCGCCTCGCACAGCCTGTTCGCGGCCCCGGACGTGCGGTTCGTCAACATCAACGTCGCCCGCGCCGACGCGGTCAAGCTCGGCGGCCTCACCGTCGTCGCCGACGCGCGGGAGGCGCTCGGCGCGCTGGACGCGGCCCTCGCCGACTGGACCGTCCCCGACGCGCACCGGGACAACGCGCGGGACCTGACGGCCCGGTGGAACGCCGTCGTCGACGGCGCGTACGGGTACGACAACGGCGCACTCCCCGCGCAGTCGCAGGTCATCGGCATCGTCAACGAGGAATCCGGCCCCCGCGACGTCGTGGTGTGCGCGGCCGGATCGATGCCCGGCGACCTGCACCGGCTGTGGCGCGCCCGCGACCGCAAGGGCTACCACGTCGAGTACGGCTACTCGTGCATGGGCTACGAGATCGCCGGCGGGCTCGGCGTGAAGATGGCCGACCCGTCCCGCGAGGTGTACGTCCTCGTCGGCGACGGCTCGTACCTGATGATGGCGCAGGAGCTCACCACCGCCATCGCCGAGGGGATCAAACTCGTCGTCGTCCTCGTCCAGAACCACGGCTACGCCTCCATCGGCAACCTGTCGGAGTCGGTCGGCGCCGACCGGTTCGGCACCCGGCACCGCGTCCGCACCGGCACCGGGCTCGACGGCGCGCCCATCCCCGTCGACCTCGCCGCCAACGCCGCCAGCCTCGGCGCCGACGTCCTGCGCGCGTCCGGCGCCGCGGAGTTCCGCGCCGCCCTCCGCGAGGCCGCCGCCTCGCCCCGCACCACCGTCGTCCACGTCGAGACCGACCCGCTCGCCCCCGCCCCCGGCAGCGACGCCTGGTGGGACGTCCCCGTCGCCGAGACCTCCCGGCGCGCCGCCACCCGCGACGCCCGCGCCCGCTACGACGACGCCAAGAAGACCCAGCGCCGCCACCTGTGAGAGGAAACCATGAGCCTGATTCAGCACCGGATCGGCGGCGCCGAGGTCGGCGGCGGCGCCACCGCCCCCCTGCACGACCCCGCGACCGGCGAACGGACCGGTGAGGTCGTCCTCGGCCGCGCCGCCGACGTCGACGCCGCCGCCCGCGCCGCCGCCCGCGCCTTCGAAACCTGGCAGGACGTCTCGCAGGCCCGCCGCGCCCGCATCATGTTCGCCTTCCGCGACCTCCTCGAACGGCACGAGGACGACCTCGCCCGGCTGATCACCGCCGAGCACGGCAAGGTCCTCGACGACGCGCGCGGCGAGATCGTCCGCGGCCGCGAGGTCGTCGAGTTCGCCTGCGGCATCCCGTCCGCTCTCAAGGGCGAGTACTCCGACCAGGTCTCCTCCGGCGTCGACGCGTACTCGTTCAGGCAGCCGCTGGGTGTGTGCGCCGGGATCGTCCCGTTCAACTTCCCGGTGATGGTGCCGCTGTGGATGCACCCGATCGCGATCGCCTGCGGGAACACGTTCGTGCTCAAGCCCAGCGAGCGCGTCCCGTCCGCGTCCGCGCTGATCGCCGACCTGTACGCCGAGGCCGGGCTGCCGGACGGCGTCTTCAACGTGCTCAACGGCGACCGCGAGACCGCCGGCGCCCTCATCCGGCACCCGGACGTCGCCGCCGTGTCGTTCGTCGGCTCGACACCCGCCGCCCGGCACGTCCACGAGACCGCCACCGCCGCCGGCAAGCGCGTCCAGGCCCTCGGCGGCGCCAAGAACCACGCCGTCGTCCTTCCCGACGCCGACCTCGACCACGCCGCCGACCAGATCACCTCCGCCGCCTACGGGTCCGCCGGGCAGCGCTGCATGGCGATCTCCGTCGTCGTCGCCGTCGGCGAGTCCGCCGACCCGCTCGTCGCGCGGCTCGCCGACCGCGCCCGCGCCGTCACGGTCGGCCCCGGCACCGACCCCGGCTCGGACATGGGGCCTCTCATCAGCGCGGACGCCCTGCGCCGCGTCACCGGCCACGTCGACGCCGCCGCGGCCGCCGGCGCGAAGATCGTCGTCGACGGGCGGGGGCGGCGGCCCGGGCCCGGCCACTTCCTCGGGCCGTGCCTGCTCGACGACGTCGCCACCGACCTGCCCGCCTACACCGAGGAGATCTTCGGACCCGTCCTCCTCGTGCTGCGCGCCGCCGACCTCGACGAGGCCATCGCCCTCGTCAACGCCAACCCGTACGGCAACGGCACCGCGATCTTCACATCGTCCGGTGAGGCGGCCCGCCGCTACCAGCGCGCCGTCCACGTCGGGATGGTCGGTGTCAACGTGCCGATTCCGGTACCGATGGCGTTCTACTCCTTCGGAGGCTGGAAGGCGTCGCTGTTCGGCGACACCCACGTCCACGGCCCCGAAGGCGTCCGCTTCTACACGCGCGCCAAGGCCGTCACCACGCGCTGGCCGGAGCCGCGGACCGCGTCCGGTGGACTAGCCTTCCCGACCGCGACCTGACCCCGCCGCGCTCGCCGGGGACGCGCGGCATCGGCCGGGGTGGCGCCTATGCGTCGGGTGGCGCAGCATCAGCCGTGGTGACGCGGCATTCGCGAGACCGCCATCGACCTTGGAACGGGAGGAACACGTGCTCGCAGGCCAAGGGCTCGTCCAGATCGGCGAACTCGCACTGGCGCTCGTGCTCTCCGCATGCATCGGCCTGGAAAGGGGCGTGCGCAACAAGAGCGCCGGCCTGCGCACCCACACCCTCGTCGGCGTCGGCGCCGCCCTGTTCGTGCTGGTCAGCAAGTACGGCTTCCAGCACGCCCCCGGGCCCGTCGCGTTCGACCCGTCCCGCGTCGCCGCGCAGATCGTCTCCGGCATCGGCTTCATCGGCGGCGGGCTCATCTTCGTCCGCCGCGACGCCGTCCGCGGGCTGACCACCGCCGCCGTCGTCTGGGTGACCGCCGCCGTCGGGATGGCGGCGGGCGGCGGGCTCTGGCTCCTCGCGATCGCCGGTACCGCCGGGCACTTCCTCGTCGTCTATGGCTTGAGCTCGCTCACCCGGCGGTTGCCGCTCGACCGGTTCCGGCCCGCCGACCAGACCCGGATGCGGCTGATCTACCGAGATGGTCGAGGGGCGCTCCGCCGCGTCCTCGTCGAATGCACCCAGCGGGGCTTCGCCGTCCTCGAAGTGAATGTGGAACGCGAATACCTGCCGGACGACTCCGACCGAGGCCGCGACGAACGCCGCGGCCGTGATGAGCGGGATGAGAGCGGGCAGCGCCGAGGCCACTGGAACGCCGTCGTCACCCTCGTCCTGGAAGGGCCGGGATCCGTCCCGGATCTCACCGCCGTCTTAAGCGAACTCCCCGATGTCGTGGCCGTAACAACAGGCTCCGACCGCGACGACGAGTAATTCATGCTCGATTGCTGCGCAGCAGGCAGTACGCGATCGGGCGGTTCGCGGCGGGGCGGTTCGCGGCGGGGCGGTTCGCGGCGGGGCGGTTCACGGGAGCGGCTTACCGAGGAACGCTTCGCGGTGGGTAGTTCACGGTAGTTCACCCGGGGGACGGTTCGCGGTGTGGTGTTTCGCAATGGGGTGGTTCGGGAGAGAAAAATGTTCGAAGGGGCAATATCCGAAAGGGCAAGAGGGGTGTTCGGGTGGTGGGGTGGCGCTTGCGTACGGGGCCGCCCCTCCAAAGTCAAGGGCGCCTTCGGCGTC
>NZ_WBMS02000091.1 GCF_008923205.2 Actinomadura physcomitrii
TTGACCACGCCGGCGGGCAGGTCGGAGGTGGCCAGTACCTCGGCGAGGGTGATCGCGGCCAGCGGTGCGGGCTGGGAGGCGACCACGACGGTGGTGTTGCCGGTGACGATCGCGGGCGCGAGTACCGATACCAGGCCCAGCAGCGGCGAGTCGGGCGCGATGACGGCGACGACACCGGCCGGTTCGGGGCTGGAGAAGTTGAAGTAGGGTCCGGCGACGGGGTTGGCGGCGCCGGCGACGGCGCCGATCTTGTCAGCCCAGCCGGCGTACCAGACCCACCGGTCGATCGCCGCGTCCACCTGCGCGGCGGCCTGGGGTTTGGAGGTGCCGGTGTGGCGGACTTCGGCGGTGAACTGGTCGCGGCGTCCTTCCAGTATCTCGGCGATGCGGTAGAGGATCTGCGCGCGGTTGTAGGCGGTGCGCCCCGCCCAGCCGCCGAACGCCGTGCGGGCGGCGGCGACCGCGTCACGGACGTCTTTGCGGGACGCCTGGGCGGCGTTGGCGACGAACCGTCCCTTGGCGTCGGTCACCGGGTAGGACCGGCCGGACTCCGAGCGGGGGAACGCGCCGGCGATGTAGAGCTTGTAGGTTTTGCGCACAGCCAGCCGTTCAGAGCGTTCAGACATTGAGGTAGGCCTCCAGCCCGTGGCGTCCGCCTTCGCGGCCGAACCCTGATTCCTTGTAGCCGCCGAACGGGGAGGCCGGGTCGAACTTGTTGAAGGTGTTGGCCCACACCACCCCGGCGCGCAGCCGCTGCGCGGTCCACAGGATCTGCGAGCCCTTCTGGGTCCAGATCCCCGCCGACAGCCCGTAGGGGGTGTTGTTGGCCTTGGTGACCGCCTCGTCGGGGGTGCGGAAGGTCAGCACCGACAGCACCGGCCCGAAGATCTCCTCCCGCGCGATCCGATGCGATTGCGCCACCCCGGTGAACACCGTCGGCGCGAACCAGAACCCCCGCTCGGGCAGCACGCACGGCGGCGACCACCGGGCCGCGCCCTCGGCCTCACCGGCGGCCGACAGCTCGCGGATCTTGTCCAGCTGGGCGGCGGAGTTGATCGCGCCGATGTCGGTGTTCTTGTCCAGCGGGTCCCCCACCCGCAGCGTCGCCATCCGCGCCTTGAGCCGGTCCAGGACCTCCTCGGCGACCGATTCCTGCACTAGGAGGCGGGAGCCGGCGCAGCACACGTGGCCCTGGTTGAAGAAGATCCCGTTGACGATGCCCTCGACGGCCTGGTCCAGCGCCGCATCTTGGTAGACGATGTTGGCGGCTTTGCCGCCCAGCTCCAGGGTCAGTTTCTTGCCGGTGCCGGCCAGGGTCCGGGCGATGCGGCGGCCCACGTCGGTGGAGCCGGTGAAGGCGACCTTGTCGATGCCGGGGTGGGCGACCAGGGCGCGGCCGGTGGCGGCGGCGCCGGTGATGATGTTGACCACCCCCGCCGGCAGGTCGGCCTGGCGGCAGATGTCGGCGAACAGCAGCGCGGTCAGCGGCGTGGTCTCGGCCGGTTTCAGCACCACGGTGTTCCCGCACGCCAGCGCCGGCGCGATCTTCCACGCCAGCATCAGCAGCGGGAAGTTCCACGGGATCACCTGCCCCGCCACCCCCACCGGACGCGGATCCACCCCGAACCCGGCATGGCGCAGTTTGTCGGCCCAGCCGGCGTAGTAGAAGAACCACGCCGCCACCAGCGGCACGTCCACATCCCGCGACTCGCGGATCGGCTTGCCGTTGTCGATCGACTCCAGCACCGCCAACTCCCGCGACCGCTCCTGGACGATCCGCGCGATCCGGTACAGGTACTTGGCGCGCTCAGCCCCCGGCATCGGCCCCCACACCCGCTCATAAGCCGTCCGGGCGGCCTGCACGGCACGGTCCACGTCCGCCTCATCGGCGCACGCGACATCGGCCAGCACGGCTTCGTCGGCCGGGTTGATCGTCTTGAACGGCTCGGCGTGCCCGTCGGTGAACTCGCCGTCGATGAACAGCCCGTAGGAGCCGCGGACATCGACCACCGACCGCGACTCCGGCGCCGGCGCGTACTCGAAAACCATGATCAATCCAGGGTGAAGTAGTCGGGACCGGAATACACACCGGTGGACAGCTTGCGGCGCTGCATCAGCAGATCGTTCAGCACGCTGGAGGCACCCAACCGGAACCATGCCGGGGACAGCCAGTCCGGCCCCGCGGTCTCGTTCACCAGCACCAGATACCGGATCGCATCCTTGCTGGTGCGGATCCCACCGGCCGGTTTCACCCCGACCTGACGCCCCGTCGCGGCCCGAAAGTCGCGCACCGCCTCCAGCATCACCAGCGTCACCGGCAGCGTCGCCGCCGGCGACACCTTGCCGGTCGAGGTCTTGATGAAATCCGCGCCCGCCCGCATCGCCAGCCACGACGCCCGCCGCACATTGTCGAGCGTGGCCAGCTCACCAGTCTCCAAGATCACCTTCAGATGAGCCCGGCCGCACGCCTCCTTCACCGCGGTGATCTCCTCGAACACCTTCACATAGTCGCCGGACAGGAACGCGCCCCGATCGATCACCATGTCGATCTCGGCCGCACCCGCCTGCACCGCCGCGCGGGTGTCGGCGAGCTTGGCCTCCAACGGCGCCCGCCCCGACGGGAACGCCGTCGCCACCGACGCCACCCCGACCCCCGACCCCGCAAGGGACCCGGCGGCGACCTCGACCATGTCGGGATACACGCACACCGCCGCCACCCGCGGCACCGACGCATCCGCCGGATCGGGCCGAGCGGCCTTGGCGCACAACGCCCGCACCTTCCCCGCCGTGTCCGCACCCTCCAACGTGGTCAAATCCACCATCGAGATCGCCAGATCGATCGCCTCGGCCTTCGCCGACGTCTTGATCGACCGGGCCGCCAACCGGGCCGCGCGCTCCTCCGCGCCGACCTGATCCACACCCGGCAGACCATGCAGGAA
>NZ_WBMS02000092.1 GCF_008923205.2 Actinomadura physcomitrii
CACAGAGCAGCCGTCTTCACGTCCGGCGTTCCGGTCACAAGACCACATCAACCGGCCCGGATTCCCCGCTTCCCTCAGGCCTGCCTATACGCCCAGCTCAGGCCGCGAAATGCGGCTGCCGTACTAGGCGGTTGGAGCCCATTCGGGCCAAGGAAAGAGCACCGGTCTCCTCCGAAGGAGGCCGTCACCCGCCCTTCCTCTTCATACGTTTCCGAAGTACCAACCTGGATACTGGCACGCCAAGGTCGTTTTCCATGGTGGCGGCTGTAGAGACCTGACCGCATCGGCGAAGTTCGGTGATGGCTCGCTCGACCAGATTTCCCAGACGCCGGACCTCCTCCCGCAGTGCTTCCAATTCGTCCAGCCGCTCGAGGACCTCCTTGCCACACCACTCCCGCACGATGTTCAACGCCATGAGCCGTTTTGCGTGGAAGTGCTTCAGCCGCTCCGGCGGCACCCAGTGCTCCTCGCGCCCGCGCCCAACGGTGTAGGTCCAGCCGTGGATTGACTCCAGTTCGACTTTCTCCTCCTCTTCCATAACCTTCTGCATGACGGCTTCGCCATGGAGCTCTGCGACACGCTTGGCGATCTCCACAGCGAGCGACCACGGCCCCACGAAAAAGTCATCGTCCTCCATGAAAGCCAGAGGTTCCCGCCGAAAATCTTCGTCTTCCATCTGGAGTTGCTCGCATACTGACGGTAGGTCTGCGATCTGGACCGTACAGAGGTCAGCCTGTGAGAAACCGAGTTCCACTCCGTTAACGAACCCCCAGCCTTGCACCAGCGATGACACGGCATCGAACTGCGGGGTGTCATGGGCATGCGCGGATACCTCGACCACCGCGGCCATCCGGCGTTCGCTCTGCAACCAGTCCTCGCGCTCATCCCAGAGAACGATCAGGCGTCCCCGCGGAACCCATCTCTCATCACCATCGCGATCAAGGAACCGGACCAGGCACTTGTTCCCCTTCGTGGCCGGTTCCAGGTACTCCACTCGCTCAACTGGACATTCCGCACTCTTCGCCCGCTCCCGATACGCCCAGACCTCTCTCGCCTTCATACGTCCATTGAACCCTTCTAAGGCAACACTGACTGACTGTTTGAAGAGGTCGTGCTCCTATGCTCGATGGCTTGGACGATGTCCGGTGCGCCGGCGAGTACGAGCGAGCGTTCTCCAGCGTTCGGTACACCAAGCTAGCTGGCCTCCTGAAAGCCTGTGGGGTGGCGGTGTGCTGCCAGAAGCCCGCGCCCCGTCGACATGGACGATCTCGCGCATCGGGCGTTGGTGTTAAAGTTCGACGCGCAGCGTGAGGTGCTGCGCACACGCCACCGGATCATGACCACGATGCAGATCCAGGCCTACGAACAGGGTCGCACCCTCGGCGGCCGCCCGTCTTACGGGGTACCGGCTCGTAGAGGCTGGCCCTCACCCGAACCAGGCACACGCCCTGGGGGGCGGCTATGACGTCTCGACACCGACCCGGTGACCGCCCCAGACGTGAGGTGGGTCTTTTCGCGTTGCACCTACCGGCGCACGTGGCCGGAGGCACGCAAGGATGGCCTCAGCGCTGACCAACTCGTCTCGCCGCTGGCCGAACGGCCCTACGACCTACGCCACGCCTGCGTTTTGCGCGGTGTGGCGCTGCACTCGCCGAACTATGTCGGTGCAGGTCATGGGCGAAAGGGCCGCAACCCCTTAGTCAGTTGTTGAAGTAGTTGCGCAGAGCAGCAACGCAAGCAGCCTGGCGCGTGCCGTCATGCGGGAACCGTCGACGGCATTCAGGACCGACCCACGGCGGAGTTCGGTGCCCGTGGGCCGGTTGGCGGATGTGGTGTCTCGGTTGCGAGTGCAAATCCCGAGCCGGACGACGGGCGTTACCGGCCTGTCCCTCCTTCACCGGTTGCGGTCTGGACGTCTTGCGGTGGGTGTGGGTGCGTGGTTGTGTCAGAAACGGGCTTGGCGGTGGAATGACTGGCCGGTGTCTGCGGCCGTCGCGATGGGAGCCACGGCGGTGAGGTCGAGCAGCGGAGGACCGCTTCGGTGTGGCGGCCGGGCTTGAGGGTGGCAGCTCGATCACGTTGGCGCCTACGTCACGGGTTTCGTGGGAGGAAGCTGTTGTTCTCGGACGCTCCCCGAGCTGAAAAGCCAGGGCCGTCCCCGATGAGGCGACGACGCCGACGAGTAGCGGAACCAGCCATCGGCGACTCCGACGGCGCTTGGGACGACGATGACGGGGACCGACGCGCCACGGCTCATATGGCTTCGGAGGCACGCGCGTGTGCTGAGCTGGAGGCGGCATGTGAACCATCGCTCCTGACTACCAACAGCGACGAACACATCACCATCGGGCTCGCCGTCCGTGACCCGGGTTTGGTTCGTATGACCGCAGGTCCGTAAGCGAGCGCAGGACGGCTCTTCGAGAGGTGATCACATCGCCCGTCAGTGGGGTCCAGGTCAAAACGCTGCGGCTTCGACTGCAACATCTAGTCACCGTCGAGCCAAGCCGGGCGGCGGGTTGTTCAGGTCGAGCGGTCCGGCATGGTCGGCTCGGCTACTTCGTCTTGGCCTTGGCCGTTCAACAGAGCGACGTTGATCTGGTCGGTCGGGCAGAGAGCGCTCGGGGCACTTCGGCCCGGCGTTTCCATGCCTGCGAGTACGGTAATCACGAACGCCGTCACAAACGGCCAGCGCACTCCCTGCCCGCCGTGGTGCGTTGAGAAACACCCTTGCGCACTGGGACACCATTCACTCAGCAGCAGGCCGCTCGGTCCGGCCGAGCCGGTATCCCTACTACGGCAGCCGCATTTCGCGGCCTGAGCTGGGCGTATAGGCAGGCCTGAGGGAAGCGGGGAATCCGGGCCGGTTGATGTGGTCTTGTGACCGGAACGCCGGACGTGAAGACGGCTGCTCTGTGATCA
>NZ_WBMS02000093.1 GCF_008923205.2 Actinomadura physcomitrii
TGTCCGGCGGTGTCCTACTCTCCCACACAGTCTCCCATGCAGTACCATCGGCGCTGAAGGGCTTAACTTCCGGGTTCGGAATGGGACCGGGTGTTTCCCCTCCGCCATGACCACCGAACGCCTCACGCACCACCCCAACTAAGGAGTGGGCAAACTCGACGTCCCGAGCAGCCGGCTCGAGAATCTTCACTTATCAAACGGGTCCCCGGTTGCTTCCCGGGAACCACACAGGGACGCGAACACTCCACACAACAGCGAGATGCTTTGAACGTTCAGTGTGTTCAAGCCACTCGGCCTATTAGTACCGGTCAACTCCACACGTTACCGCGCTTCCATACCCGGCCTATCAACCCAATCGTCTATTGGGAGCCTTACCCCCACCAAAGGCAGGGAGGGAGAACTCATCTCGAGGAAGGCTTCCCGCTTAGATGCTTTCAGCGGTTATCCCGACCGAACGTAGCCAACCAGCCGTGCCCCTGGCGGGACAACTGGCACACCAGAGGTTCGTCCGTCCCGGTCCTCTCGTACTAGGGACAGACCCTCTCAATTCTCCTACGCGCGCAGCGGATAGGGACCGAACTGTCTCGCGACGTTCTAAACCCAGCTCGCGTGCCGCTTTAATGGGCGAACAGCCCAACCCTTGGGACCTACTCCAGCCCCAGGATGCGACGAGCCGACATCGAGGTGCCAAACCATCCCGTCGATATGGACTCTTGGGGAAGATCAGCCTGTTATCCCCGGGGTACCTTTTAGCCGTTGAGCGACACCACTTCCACACGTAGATGCCGGATCACTAGGCCCTGCTTTCGCACCTGCTCGACACGTCCGTCTCACAGTCAAGCTCCCTTGTGCCCTTGCACTCGCCACCTGATTGCCAACCAGGCTGAGGGAACCTTTGGGCGCCTCCGTTACCCTTTAGGAGGCAACCGCCCCAGTTAAACTACCCACCAGGCACTGTCCCCCACCCGGATACACGGGCGCGGGTTAGACGCTCAAAACGACCAGAGTGGTATTTCACCAACGACTCCACCCACACTGGCGTGCGGGCTTCACAGTCTCCCACCTATCCTACACAAACCGTTCCAAACGCCAATGCCAAGCTATAGTGAAGGTCCCGGGGTCTTTCCGTCCTGCTGCGCGAAACGAGCATCTTTACTCGTACTGCAATTTCACCGGGCCTGTGGTTGAGACAGCGGGGAAGTCGTTACGCCATTCGTGCAGGTCGGAACTTACCCGACAAGGAATTTCGCTACCTTAGGATGGTTATAGTTACCACCGCCGTTTACCGGCGCTTAGATTCTCAGCTTCGACCCCGAAGAGTCTAACCGGTCCTCTTAACGTTCCGGCACCGGGCAGGCGTCAGTCCGTATACAGCGTCTTACGACTTCGCACGGACCTGTGTTTTTAGTAAACAGTCGCTTCCCCCTGGCCTCTGCGACCACACCCAGCTCCCCGTGCAAAACGGATCACCAGACGTGGTCCCCCTTCTCCCAAAGTTACGGGGGCAATTTGCCGAGTTCCTTAACCACAGTTCACCCGATCGCCTCGGTATTCTCTACCTGACCACCTGAGTCGGTTTAGGGTACGGGCCGCCGATACACTCGCTAGAGGCTTTTCTCGGCAGCATGGGATCACTCACTTCACCTAAAACGGCTCGGCATCACATCTCACCCTTAACGGCATGCGGATTTACCTGCACACCAGGCTACATGCTTACCCCAGGACAACCATCGCCTGGGCTGAGCTACCCTCCTGCGTCACCCCATCACTCACCTACTACCCCCTCGGGTCGACCGCTAGGCCTGAAAGAAGCCCGAAGGCCCCAACCAGGATTCGGGGTCTTAGCATCAGAGGATTCAGCGTTGGCGCATACCAGCGGGTACGGGAATATCAACCCGTTGTCCATCGACTACGCCTGTCGGCCTCGCCTTAGGTCCCGACTTACCCTGGGCGGATTAGCCTGCCCCAGGAACCCTTGGTCATCCGGCGGGAGAGTTTCTCACTCTCCATTCGCTACTCATGCCTGCATTCTCACTCCCACAGCCTCCACCACTCGATCACTCGGCGGCTTCACCGGCTGCAGGACGCTCCCCTACCCATCCCAACAAACGCTGGAATGCCACGGCTTCGGCGGTGTGCTTGAGCCCCGCTACATTGTCGGCGCGGAATCACTTGACCAGTGAGCTATTACGCACTCTTTCAAGGATGGCTGCTTCTAAGCCAACCTCCTGGTTGTCACGGCAACTCCACATCCTTTCCCACTTAGCACACGCTTAGGGGCCTTAGCCGATGATCTGGGCTGTTTCCCTCTCGACTACGAAGCTTATCCCCCGCAGTCTCACTGCCACGCTCTCACTTACCGGCATTCGGAGTTTGGCTGACGTCAGTAACCTGGTAGGGCCCATCAGCCATCCAGTAGCTCTACCTCCGGCAAGAAACACGCGACGCTGCACCTAAATGCATTTCGGGGAGAACCAGCTATCACGGAGTTTGATTGGCCTTTCACCCCTAACCACAGGTCATCCCCCAGGTTTTCAACCCTGGTGGGTTCGGGCCTCCACACCGTCTTACCGGCGCTTCACCCTGCCCATGGCTAGATCACCCCGCTTCGGGTCTACAGCATGCGACTATTACGCCCTCTTCAGACTCGCTTTCGCTACGGCTACCCGCCACCGGTTAACCTCGCCACACACCATAACTCGCAGGCTCATTCTTCAAAAGGCACGCCATCACCAACACA
>NZ_WBMS02000094.1 GCF_008923205.2 Actinomadura physcomitrii
CGCGTCGGTGGGCGGGGTGTTCGGGTGGGGGGGGGGCGCTTGCGTACGGGGCCGCCCCTCCAAAGTCAAGGGCGCCTTCGGCGTCGCTACGCGATGGACTTCGTCCACCCTTGACTTTGGAGCCTCTGCGGCCCCTAGGCAGGTGATAGGGGCAGGCTCCGCCTGCCCCGCCCCGGGTCGCGCCACCCCACCACCCCCCTCCGTACGGGGAGCCGAGCGGCTCTACATCATCGAGCGGTGTAAAGCTCATAGTGCGGCGTGGACATCCGCCCCGGGCGACTCGACCGCACAGCGCCCACCCAGTTCCACTCGCGCATCGTCCACCTGCCGCGTGCGGATGACGGCCCGGTGACGCCCGTGCAGAACCTCGAGGTCACGGCCGAGTTTCAAGGTCAGCAGCATGGACGCGCTGCCGCACGCCTCGTCCTCGCCCTTACCGATCCGGGGCGCCCACAACCGTGCCCGCACCCGCCCGGCCTCCCCGTCCTCCCACGCCCACACCTGCGTGAAGTCCTCACCCTCGGGAAGGCCGGTCAGCACGTCGATCTCGGCGGCACTCCCCATCTGGTAGTGGCGCCACGGCTTCGACCACTGCGCCGGTGCCGTGAGCCACACCGTGCCGTCCTCGTCCCGGCGGCACGCCACCGGCCCGGCTTCGGGAAGCAGCTCCTTCGTCGCCTTCCCGATCCGGTGCAACGCCTCCACGGTGGCCAGAAGCGGGTGGCCACCGAAACGGATCGCCTGCCCGTAGTTGCCGTGAATGCTGACCCGCCCGGTCGCCGCGTCGTGGACGAACACGGTGGCGGGCACACCCAGCCGCGTCGCCAGTTCCTGGCGCTGCACGGCAGTGACCGAGCTCCCCTCCGGCTCCACCACGACGAGCGCCGGATTGCCATGCGCGCCCTCAGCGTCGACGAACGCCCGCACATACCAACAGTTGATCATGCCGATGAGGCTATCCCCCGATACCACCGTCGGCTCGGCCGCGTAACGATCACACCGGCATCGTCAACACGTCATCGGTTCGTCCATGGTGGCCGGGCTCGCGTGCGGTGCGATGTGGGCATGCCGAGGCCGCCCGGGACAGGGGTGGGTCCGGGCAGCCTCGCCGGTCATGCCGGTCCTGCTGGTGGGGCGGGTTAGACAGCCCAGCCGAGGAGGGCGTCCAGTGGGCCGGTGCCGCCCGGCGGCCCGGTCGCCCCTCGATCATCGGCCGGTCGCGTGTCAGGTGCCACCGACCCCGGTTGGCGGCCGGTCGGTGGTCGTCCCAGGCGCAGGGCCAGGCAGCCCGGCCTCGAGGGTGACCCACTCGCATGCGATGCGCGGCGGTGTGGGCATGCCGAGTCCGCCCGGGACCCGAGTGGTTCCGGGCGGGCTCGGCGGTCATGCCGGTCAAGCCGGTCGGTCGTGCTGGTGGGGTGGGTTATGCGGCCCAGTCGAGGGGGTCATCGGGTGGGCCGGTGCCGCCCGGCGGCCCGGTTGCGCCTCGGGCGTCGGCCGGTGGGAGCAGCCGGTAGACGTACCGCCCGTCGGGATCCTTGGTGATGTGGATCTGGTCGGGGCTGGTGTGCTTGAACCGGTTATGCCATCCACAGGTGAGCGCGAGTTGGTCGATGTCGGTGGGGCTGTTGCCGAGTGCCCATCCGTGGACGTGGTCGACCTCGCACAGCGTGCCCGGCATCTCACATCCCCGCACCGCGCAGGAGGGGTAGAGGGTTTCGAGGACTTGGCGTTGCGCAGCACTCGCGAACCGTTCCCGGTAGCCCAGGTACAGCGGGGTGTTCCCGCGCCCCAGCAGCAGCGGGGAGACACCCGCCGCCAGGGCGATGCGGCGGGCTTGGGCGGCGGGGATGGGGGTGCCGTCGGTGAGGCGGGCGGGGGCGTTGCCGCCGGTGAGGGTGTCCAGGTCGCAGATGACGGTGACCTTGGAGGCCTTGTGCCCGCCCGACAGCACACTCGACAGCGCCGCCGCCGTCCGCTCCGCCACGTCCCGGCGGTCATCGGGCCCGGCCGGCTTGGCCAACGGCGCCAAAGTGCCGTCCCAGATGGCGGCGTCTTCGGGGTTCAGCCACCCCTTCACATACCGGCCGCCGTCCAGCGACCGCGTCGTGGTCAGCCACGACTTGGCATAACCCCGCTTGGTGTCCTCATCCGGGGCGTCCTCGGTGCCGTCACGTTCGGCGATGACGTCGCGGATGCGGCGGCCGAACGCGGCGACCTTCCCGGCCGAGAACCCCTGATCGGCCATCCCCAGCAGCGTGGTCTCGGCTCGGGCGCAGTCGGTGTCGTCCAGGCGGGCGACCGAGTCGGCCACCGTGGTCGCGTACCCGTAGGACAGTTCCCCGGCGGCCAGCCGCTCGGCGACCTGCGGGAGGCGGTGGCGTTGCCGGGCCAGGGTGAGGCGCTCCTTGGCGCGGCTCTCCCGCATCCCCAGCCGGGACCGCAGCCACGCCCGCGTGGAGGGATACCCCCACCGGGCCTGCTCCCCGGCGGCATCCACCCGCCCGATGAACCCGGCCAGCGCGCTTTCCTGCATATCTGCGGCTGCGGAAAGAGTCTCGGTGAGTTCCAGACACGCGGCGGCCGAGTCGGGGGTTTCGCGTTGGGCGAGTTCAGTGGCGATGACCGAGAGCGCGTTCACCAATTGCGTGGTGGACGCGGCCTCAAGGTCGACCGTCACTGAATGCATACCTGAATACTACCCGATGTGACCGGCATTTGCG
>NZ_WBMS02000095.1 GCF_008923205.2 Actinomadura physcomitrii
GGGGGATGTCGCCTCCGTCGGTCGGGAGGGCGGCTGGTGGTGGCCCGGGTGTGGTGGGTTGGGCCTGCACCGCTGGTCCTGGGGGTCCTCCTGCCGCGGTAGGTGCGGCAGCGGCGGCTGAAGCTGAGGCGGCAGCGGGGTTTGCTTTGAGTGCGTCGGCCAGGTCGCGGACGTTGATCCGTGCGAGCCTGTCGGCGGCGCCGGCGGCGTTGTTGAGCCCGGCCGGGTCGTTCATCGCCGGTGGGCGGTCGAACTTCATCCCCTTGTCGGGCATGAGGTCGCCGGCGCCGAGACGTTCGCCCGGAACATTGGCCGCGCTATCGAAGACCCGTCCTTCCACAGGGTCCAAGGAACGGGGCTTGACGATCTCAGGGACATCGATCTCAGTGAAGCCGAAACGAGGCGGCGGAGCCGGCCCTGGCGGTGGTGGTACCAGGCTCGGCTCGGTCTTCTTCGGGAACGCGTGCCGCAGGTCATTCAGGCCCTTGTTGAGCTTGGATATGCCCTTGGCCCCGCCGTACAGCAGCGATCCGACGTTCAGCACGCCGGATGTGATCACGTATCCGGGACGGTCGTTCCATTCCTGCCAGGGGACCAGAGAGTTCGCGAAACCCTTCCAGCCGCTCTTGACGTTGTGCCACCACTGTCCGACGGTCAGGTCCTGGTGGTAGACGCCGTTCTCGTCGATCCGCCCGTCAAGCTTTCCCACCAGCGTGCCGAGGTCGCCGAGAATTCCGCCCCAGTTGTCCTCCAGGCGGCCCAGCCACTGAGTAAAAGTTCCCGCTCCGCCGTAGCTGTCAGGGTCGCCGTAGACGTGCCCGCCGATCGCGTCGAGCCCGAAGGTGACCAGAGCGGACCCGAAAGTATAGATACCGTCTCCGACGTCTTCATACCAGGGTTTGTCTCGCGTTTGTGGAGCCCCCCACGGTGTGGGTGCGCCCTTCGGTGCCTCCGCCAGCCCGTAGATATGGTCACCGCGGTGTTTCAGTGGCGTGTCGGGTGCGAAATGGGTTCCACCGAAGAGCGCGGTGATCTTGTTCGCGCAGGCCCGCTCGGCCTCCTGATACTGCACCAGTGCCGCCATGGCGGCATCGTTCAGCCGGTTGTTCTCCTTGACCCACTCCCCGTTCTTCTGCCAGTCACCGAAATCCCCGTCCCAGTTCCCGTCGACCTTCGCGCGGAAGTCGGTCGCCTGCGCCCGCAGCCCGTGCAGCCTGGTGACGATCGGGCGGACCTCGTCGACGAACGCCAGCAGTGCCCCACCGACGGTCTTGGCCTCATGCCCGAACTGCTCTCCCGTCACCGGGACGTCCCGCGTCGCGGCGATCAGATCCGAGGCCTCGAGCGCCCGGTAGAACGCCGACAGGCCGCGCCACGCCGAATCGAGATCACCACTGGTCCTCGCGAACCGTTCCCCGACCCTTTTCAACGCGCGACCCGCGGCTTCCAGCTCGGCCAGATGAACATCCGGAACCGGCATCCTCGACGGATCGACCGGATCATCTGGATCAGGCTCCGGAGGAGGCTTTTCCGGAACGAACGGACCGTACGGAGTGACCGAAGGGTCCCGGACGATCACATCGTCCGGGCCGAGCGAATCAGCCATGCCTACCTCCGGCGCACACCCAGCACCATGACCCGCACGGCAACCCCCGGATCAGCCCCCGGATCAGCCGCCGCTACCATCGGCCACCCGCCTGCGGGCTGGGGGCGTCCACCGCGCGCCTCTGGGCCTTCTCCGCCATCTTGATGTCGCCATCCATATACGCATTCGTCGCGTCCATGGCACCCTTGACACAGCTGTGCACCTTGTGGAACGTGCTCTTCAAATCGGGTTTGACGGCCTTGACATATTCCCTCAGGGCGATACCTATCGGCTCGCTCGACGCGGCGGCCACGGCGTCATCCACATACTGCGCGAACTGGCCGGCCTGCTTCACCAGGCCACCGTTCCCCTTGCCGTCCTCACCCGCGTAAAGGGTCATGACCTTTTCCAGCACCGTTTGGACACCGACCGGATCGATGTCCCACCCGTCGATGTCCCCCCAACCCTTCATCCACACCCTCCCGCGCCCCGTGACACCAACTCGCCCGCACCGGCTGCCGCCGACACCCCACAGACCCGACCGTCCGAAATCACCACCGTTCGTCAACCCCCGAACCCGACCACGACCTGCAGCGCAAAAGACCGGTGGCGCGTCCGGCGATCGACCGGACTGTCTCCGCAACGGCTTTCTCACGCAGCCGCCGAGATACAC
>NZ_WBMS02000096.1 GCF_008923205.2 Actinomadura physcomitrii
TGTCGACGACGGGTGAAAACTGACCCCCAGGCGACGGCCGAAAACTGACCCCCTCCCACTCTGTGGAGGGTGATCAAGGTGGAGGACTGGGCGGAGATCCGCCGGTTGCACCGGTCCGAGGGCATGCCGATCAAGGCGATCGCTCGGCGGCTGGGCATCTCGAAGAACACCGTCAAGCGGGCGCTGGCGGCCGATGAGCCGCCGAAGTACCAGCGGGCGGGGAGGGGGTCGATCGTGGACGCGGTGGAGTCGCAGGTCCGGGACCTTTTGGCCGAGTTCCCGGACATGCCGGCCACGGTGATCGCCGAGCGGATCGGGTGGGAGCGGTCGATGACGGTGCTCAAGGACCGCATCCGGGTGCTGCGGCCGCAGTACCGGCCGGCCGATCCGGCGTCGCGGACGGCGTATCAGGCCGGTGAGCTGGCTCAGTGTGATCTGTGGTTCCCGCCGGCGAAGGTGCCGGTGGGGGCCGGGCAGCAGGCCAGTCCGCCGGTGCTGGTGATGGTGTCGGGGTATTCGCGGTGGATGATGGCGCGGATGCTGCCCTCGCGGGCGGCCGGGGACCTGTTCGCCGGGATGTGGGCGCTGCTGCGGATGCTGGGGGCGGTGCCCCGGTCGCTGGTGTGGGACAACGAGGGCGCGATCGGGCAGTGGCGGGGCGGACGTCCGGTCCTGACCGCCGAGGCCAGTGCGTTCCGCGGCACCCTGGGCATCGGTATCGTGCAGTGCCGCCCCGCCGATCCTGAGGCCAAGGGGCTGGTCGAGCGGGCGAACGAGTACCTGGAGACCTCGTTCATGCCGGGCCGCTCGTTCACCTCACCCGGCGACTTCAACGCTCAGCTGGACGGCTGGCTGGCGCATCGCGCCAACGTCCGTCACCACCGGCGGCTGGGGTGCCGGCCCGCCGACCGGATCGTGGCCGACATGGCGGCGATGGTGCCGCTGCCGCCGGTCGCCCCTGTCGTCGGGTGGCGGACGGCGACCCGGCTGGCCCGCGACCACTACGTCCGGGTCGCCTCCAACGACTACTCGGTGCATCCCTCGGCGATCGGGCGGCTGGTCGAGGTCGTCGCCGATCTGGAGCAGGTGAGGGTCACCTGCGGCGGACAGGCCGTCGCGACCCATCGGCGGTGCTGGGCCGTGCACCAGACCATCACCGACCCCGCGCACGCCCAGGCCGCCGCGCAGATGCGGCGGTTGCGCCTGCAGACCCCCCGCCCCCCGGCCGAGACCGAGGTCGAGCAGCGGCGACTGGCCGACTACGACACCCTGCTCGGCATCGACAGCACCCGCACCGACGTCGAAGGGGCGGCGTGATGGCCAACCGCGTCAAAAGCACCGGCACGACCACCGGCACGACCACCGGCACGGCGAGCGCCAGCGGCCGCAATGTCGAGGCCGAGCTGGCCTACCTCACCCGGGTCCTCAAAGCACCGTCGCTGCATGCCGCGGCCGGGCGGCTGGCCGAACGGGCCCGCGCCGAGTCCTGGACGCATGAGGAGTTCCTGGCCGCCTGCCTGCAACGCGAGGTCGCCGCCCGCGAAGCCCACGGCGGTGAGGCCCGCATCCGCACCGCCCGCTTCCCCGCCCGCAAAGCCCTGGAAGACTTCGATTTCGACCACCAGCGGTCGGCCAAGCGGGAGGTCATCGCCCACCTGGGCACTCTGGACTTCGTCGCCGGCCGTGAGAACGTGGTGTTCCTCGGCCCGCCCGGCACCGGCAAGACGCACCTGTCGATCGGGCTGGGCATCCGCGCCTGCCAGGCCGGGCACCGCGTCGCGTTCGCCACCGCGGCCCAGTGGGTCGCGCGGCTGGCCGACGCGCACGCCGCCGGACGCCTGCAAGACGAACTCACCCGGCTCGCCCGCATCCCCGTCCTGATCGTCGACGAGGTCGGCTACATCCCCTTCGAGGCCGAGGCCGCCAACCTGTTCTTCCAGCTCGTCTCGTCCCGCTACGAACGCGCCTCACTGATCGTGACCAGCAACAAGCCGTTCGGCCGCTGGGGCGAGGTGTTCGGCGACGACGTCGTCGCGGCCGCCATGATCGACCGCCTCGTCCACCACGCCGAGGTCATCAGCCTGAAGGGAGACAGCTACCGCCTCAAGAACCGCGACCTGGGCCGCGTCCCCGCGGCCAACACCACCACCAGCAACGACGAGCAGTAACACAACGCAGCGAACAACAACATCAGGGGGTCAACTTTCAGACGTCCCCAGGGGGTCAAAATTCAGCCGCCGTTGACAA
>NZ_WBMS02000097.1 GCF_008923205.2 Actinomadura physcomitrii
GCCCCCCCCCCCCCCGCCCCCGGGTCGCGCCACCCCACCACCCCCCTCCGTCAGGAACCAAGAGAACCCAAGGGACGCAGCGGGGGGCACCCGACGACGAGACACGTCGTCGACCTCCGACCACCCTGCGCGAGACCAGCATCGAGGCCCTGACAACCTGGCTGAAAGACCACAAGCCCGCCACCTTCACCAGCGTCCCCCTCCCCCTCGACGAACGGCTCAGGAGTCGAGGCCCCACCTGTAGATGACGCTGTGCCGCGTGATCACCACGCGTTCATTGCCTCCGATCCCGAGAGCCGCGAGCTGCCGCACCTGCGTCGGGCCCCGGCTCTGGACGGTTCCGACCTCACAGCCCGTGGCCATGGGCGAACGGTCGCCCGACCCCCACGACCGCGTCCAAGGCGTTCCTCGTACCGAGTGGTTCCGGGCGGACTCGGCGGTCATGCCGGTCGTGCTGGTGGGGTGGGTTATGCGGCCCAGTCGAGGGGGTCATCGGGTGGGCCGGTGCCGCCGGGCGGTCCCGTCCCCGTCCTGGCTCGGGCGTCGGCCGGTGGCAGCAGCCGGTAGACGTACCGCCCGTCCGGATCCTTGCTGATGTGGATCTGGTCGGGGCTGGTGTGCTTGAACCGGTTATGCCAGCCACAGGTCAGGGCGAGCTGATCGATGTCGGTGGGGCTGCCGAGTGCCCATCCGTGGACGTGGTCGACCTCGCACAGCGTGCCCGGCATCTCGCATCCCCGCACCGCGCAGGAGGGGTAGAGGGTTTCGAGGACTTGGCGTTGGGCTGCGGAGGCGAACCGTTCCCGGTACCCGAGGTACAGCGGGGTGTTCCCACGCCCCAGCAGGAGGGGTGAGACTCCGGCGGTCAGGGCGATGCGGCGGGCCTGCGCGGCCGGGATCGGCGTCCCATCAGTGAGGCGGGCCGGGGCGTTGCCGCCGGTGAGGGTGTCCAGGTCGCAGATCACGGTGACCTTGGAGGCCTTGTGCCCGCCCGACAGCACACTCGACAGCGCCGCCGCCGTCCGCTCCGCCACGTCCCGGCGGTCATCGGGCCCCGCCGGCTTGGCCAACGGAGCCAAAGTCCCGTCCCAGATCGCGGCGTCCTCGGGGTTCAGCCAGCCCTTCACATACCGGCCGCCGTCCAGCGACCGCGTCGTGGTCAGCCACGACCTGGCATAACCCCGCTTGGTGTCTTCGTCGGGGGCGTGTTCGGTGCCGTCGCGTTCGGCGATGACGTCGCGGATGCGGCGGCCGAACGCGGCGACCTTCCCGGCCGAGAACCCCTGATCGGCCATCCCCAGCAGCGTGGTCTCGGCTTGAGCGCAGTCGGTGTCATCGAGCCTGGCGACCGAGTCGGCCACCGTGGTCGCGTACCCGTAGGACAGCTCCCCGGCCGCCAACCGCTCGGCGACCAGCGGGAGGCGGTGGCGCTGGCGGGCCAGAGTGAGGCGCTCCTTGGCGCGGCTCTCCCGCATCCCCAGCCGGGACCGCAGCCACGCCCGGGTGGAGGGATACCCCCACCGGGCCTGCTCCCCGGCGGCATCCACCCGCCCGATGAACCCGGCCAGCGCGCTTTCCTGCATATCTGCGGCTGCGGAAAGAGTCTCGGTGAGTTCCAGACACGCGGCGGCCGAGTCGGGCGCTTCGCGTTGGGCGAGTTCAGTGGCGATGACCGAGAGCGCGTTCACCAATTGCGTGGTGGACGCCGCCTCAAGATCGACCGTCACTGAATGCATACCTGAATACTACCCGATGTGACCGGCATTTGCGAGTGGAAAGCAGCGATCGAGGGCGAATATTTTCTTGCTTCGTGGGCTGGTCGACCGATTGGGCGACCTTTCTTGAATATGTTTCACATTGGTTTTCTCGTCGACGCGGGGGGTGGGCCGTTCGATTGTTGGTTGTCTTGGTTGGTTGCGGAGGGGGGTGGTGGGGTGGCGC
>NZ_WBMS02000098.1 GCF_008923205.2 Actinomadura physcomitrii
TACGGCAGCCGCATTTCGCGGCCTGAGCTGGGCGTATAGGCAGGCCTGAGGGAAGCGGGGAATCCGGGCCGGTTGATGTGGTCTTGTGACCGGAACGCCGGACGTGAAGACGGCTGCTCTGTGATCAAGTCTGTGTGACGAGTACAAGATCCAGAACAGCCGCTGCGCTCATCGTAGAGGCTGAACGGGCCGTGGCGGGCCTGCACGAGCTGATGGGGGCCGTCCGGGGCTGCTTCGCCCGCATCGAGCCGTGGGTTCAGGCCCGCCAGTACGTCCGTGCGGTCTCCTCGGACCTGCCCGAACGCAACGGGTGGACGATCGCCGAGTGGATCGGTGACCGCAGCCCGGACAAGACCCAGCGGCTGCTCAACCACGCGGTCTGGGACACCGGCGGGGTGATGGCGCACGTCCGCCGGTACGCGGTCGCCGGGCTGGAGCGTGCCGCCGAAACGTGCGGGCGGAGCGGCCTGCTGCGGGTCGGGGCGCTGGACGAGACCGGTCAGGAGAAGAAGGGCCGGGCCACCGCCGGGGTCAAGCGGCAGCACATGGGATGCGCCGGGGGCGTGGACAACGGGATCAACACCGTGCACCTGGCCTATGTCCGCCAGCAGGTGGGGCACGCGCTGATCGGCTGCCGGCAGTGGATCCCGGCCGAGCAAGTAGCCGACCCCGGCACCGCCGCGCGGATGGGGCTGCCCGACGGGTTGGGCTTGGCCACCAAGGGGCAACTGGCCGTGCAGGTACTGCAGGACACCGCCGACGACGGGGTGGTCCTGGACTTCGTCGCCGGCGACGAGGTCTACGGCCACAGCCCCGACCTGCGCACGCACTGCGAGGCCTCCGGACAGGCCTATGTCCTGCGGGTCCGGTCCACCTTCACCCTCCAGCTCGGCGCCGGCAAGCCGATGACCTGCAAGCAGATCGTCCGGTCGATGCTGTGGCCCAAGAAGCGGTGGCAGATCTGCTCGGCCGGCTCCGGGGACAAGGGCGCCCGCGACTACGCCTGGGCGTGGGTGGCCACCGCATCGGCGGTGCACTGGCTACTGGTCCGCAAGCATCTGCGCACCGGCGAACTGGCCTTCCACTACTGCCACGTCCCCGCCGGGCGGCCGGTGTCGCTGCATCTCCTGGTCACCGCGGCCGGGCTGCGGTGGCCGGTGGAGGAGTCGTTCGAGTTCGGCAAGGACCTGTTCGGGTTGGATCAGTCGCAGGTCCGCCGCTATGAGGCGATCCGCCGGCACACCGTGCTGGTCATGCTCGCCCTGGCCGTCTTCGCGGTGGCAGCGGCCTCGGCCCGGCCCCGCACCGACACCCAAGCACCACCGCCGACCGGCCCGGACACCCCACCGCCCGCCGAACCCGGACACACCCCGCTCACCGTCGCGGCGCTCAAGAACCTGGTCAACGCCCTACACCCCCGCCGCCACGGCATCGACCACACCATCCACTGGCAGAACTGGCGAGACCGGCACCGAGCACGAGCCCGCTGGCACCACCAACGAACCCGCCTCCGCCGACCACTCGAACACGCATACCCGCAGCTCACCTAACGAAATGCGGCTGCCGTA
>NZ_WBMS02000099.1 GCF_008923205.2 Actinomadura physcomitrii
CGCTCACTGGTGCACCATCCTCTTGTCGGTAGCCGTGAGGCTGCTGATGCACCCGAGGTGCCGCCGGGTCACCGCCCCGCTCGCTCGACGCGTGGACGTCCAGCATGAGTTCTGCGGGATCCGGCGGTGGCCCGGGGCGTGGAGACCGTCGACAGGGCTGAGCGCCACCGCCGACAGCGGTGAGCGCCGAACAGTGAGCGGACTGGCAGGCACGTCCCGGTACCGAGATGAGGGTGCCTCCCCACTGGGTCTAGCAGCGGAGAGGCTGACATGGAGTCTGCCATTACGAGCCTGCCGGCGGTAGCACCGGGCGGTGTGACCGCCGGTGTCGACTGGGCCAACGACGACCACGCGGTCGCGGTCGTCGACAGCACCGGACGGGCGATCAAGCGGTTCACCGTCCCGCACACCAGCGCGGGCCTGCGAGATCTGGTCCGCAAGCTCCGGGCCGCGGGAGTGGCCGAGGTGGCGATCGAGCGCAGTGACGGCAAGGTCGTCGAGGCGCTGCTGGACGCCGGGCTCACGGTGGTGGTGATCAGCCCGAACCAGCTGAAGAACCTGCGCTCGCGCTACGGCTCGGCGGGCAACAAGGACGACCGGTTCGACGCGTTCGTGCTGGCCGACACTCTGCGCACCGACCGGGCCCGGCTGCGCCGGCTGCTGCCCGACAGCCCCGCCACCCTCACGCTGCGCCAGACCTGCCGGGCCCGCCGGGACCTGGTCGCCCACCGGGTCGCGCTGGCCAACCAGCTGCGCGCCCACCTGCAGACCGCCTTCCCCGCCGCGGTCGGCCTGTTCCGCGACATCGACAGCCCGATCAGCCTGGCGTTCCTGACCCGGTTCGACTGCCAGGACCGCGCCGACTGGCTCTCGCCCCGCCGCCTGGCCGCCTGGCTGCGCAGCGTCGGCTACTGCGGCCGCACCGACCCGGCCGTCCTGCACGCGCGACTGACCGACGCGCCCCGCGGCGCGACCGGCGACGACGGCGCCGCCAAGACCCACATCACCCGGGCGATGCTGGCGGTGCTGACCAGCCTGGTCGAGCAGATCGCCGCCCTGGAGCACCAGATCGCCGAGCAACTCGCCCTGCACACCGACGCCCATATCTTCACCTCCCTGCCCCGCTCGGGCACGGTCCGGGCCGCCCGGCTGCTGGCCGAGATCGGCGACTGCCGCGCCCGCTTCCCCACCCCCGAAGCGCTGGCCTGCCTGGCCGGCGTCGCCCCCTCCACCCGGCAGTCCGGCAAGGTCAAACACGTCGCCTTCCGCTGGGCGGTCGACAAACAGCTCCGCGACGCGGTCTGCGACTTCGCCGGCGACAGCCGCCGCGCCAACCCCTGGGCCGCCGACCTCTACAACCGCGCACGAGCCCGCGGCCACGACCACCCCCACGCCGTCCGCATCCTCGCCCGCGCCTGGCTGTTCGTGATCTGGCACTGCTGGCAGGACCGCGTCCCCTACGACCCCGCCCAACACCGAGCCCTCCAGACCCTCCTCAAACAAGATCAACCCACTGCTGCTTGACACAGGGCTACTCATGC